>JAEUHI010000078.1 GCA_016795385.1 Verrucomicrobiales bacterium
CCATTCGCGGATCGGCGCCTCGCGGATGTCGAGCTCGAGATCGGCCGAGAGACGGCGCTCGGTCTCGGTGACCTCGTAGGTGACGAGCTGCGAGACGCCCACCTCGGGCTGGACCCGGTCGGCCGCGACGGCGAGATCGTAGTCGGCCGAGGGAAAGCGATAGACGAAGACCTGGCGGGCCTCCAGCGCGTTGCCGGGAAACTGCTCCGGCGAGAGCTGGGCGAGGCCCTCGGTCGTCGCGGGATCGAGGCGCACCGACCCGACATTGGCGAGCCGCAGGTAACCCGAGTGCCGCACCGCGTTCCGTGGCGTCAGCCGCACGAGCTGGGCCTTCACCGGGAAGGCATCGAGCGGCGTCTGGGTGCGGACCGAGAGCGAGGTTTCACCGGTGAGGGACTTGCCTAACGAAACCTCCAAACGCCGCGCGCCGCCTTCACCGGCGACGACCTGCCACGAGGTGAGGCCGGCTCCCTCGACCGCGACGACTTCCCCCTCGCCCGCGAGGTCGAGGACGAGGCTCTCGATCTCGCCCTGGAGTATGCGGTAGTCGATCCGGTGATCCTGGCGCAGCAATCCCGCCCCGAGCGTCGCCTCGACGAGGGCGCTGGTCGTGAAAAAGAGTTTCCCCTCGGTCGCGGGACGACCCGGCTTCCACGCGAGACGCGCGCGGCCACCGGCGGGCAGGAAGCCGAGCCAATTGCCGCTCTCGTGTTCCGGCAGCAGTTCGCCGCCCGTATTGGTGAATTCCGTTCCCTCTTCCAGGGCCGTGAGACAGAGGGGCATGACCGCGGACGACCCGACCGTGAAGTCGAGCCGGCGCCAGGGCCCGTCCTCGGTGATGGCGGCGACAAAGTCGAGATCGAGGGGGAAATCCCCCGCGTTCGGAAAGACGAGCCGCAGCACCGGGGCTCCGTTTTCCTGGCCCAGGACGATGCGTCCCCCCGATTCCTCGGGAGCGTTGGTCAGGGCCGCGTTGCCGCCCAGGATCGTGACCGACGCGCCCGGCTCGCTCACCTTCACGTTCCCGCTGAGATTGAAAACGGCCGTCTTGCCCGTGGCGTCAACCGAGCCCCTGAGACCGAGACCGTAAAACTCGACCGGCTCGGGCGCGAGGCCGGACCGCTTCACCTGCACGACGAGTTTCCCGCCCGTCGTCGTCTGATAACGAACCGTCCTGGTGTTTCCGTCAGGGTTTCCGAGCGGGAGGAATCCCTCCGCCGTCGTGACGCGCCCGGTCGTGCCTCCGGCGAAGGCGAGGGCGAGCACGGAATGGAAGGAGGCCGTCTCCTTGCCTCCCGGGGCGAAATGGGTCAGTTCGGACGAGGCCGGGAGCGAGGCGAAGGGCTCGGACTCGAGCCGGATGCCGAACCGATGGGTGTCCACCTCGGGCGTCTTCACCGTCACCTCGAGCAACCGCGTCCCGTCGCCCTCCTGACGAACCGCCCACGATCCGACCGAGTCCCCCGTCACCGCGGCGACCTTGTCCGTCCCGCGCATGCCGATACGGTAGGACGCGCCCTCTCCCTGGATCCGCGTGACGTCGATCGCCGCCTCGGTGACGACCCGGTCCCGCTGGATCGTCGCGGTGCCATCGACGACGACGCGGTAAAAAAGGGCCGGCTTCGGTCGTTCGCCCCGCGTGTCGATGATGATCTTGCCCGAGGCATCGGCGGTGACGGCGGGCTGGGGTTCCTGGGCCTGCAACGCCGGGAAGAGGAGCAGGATGAGGGACCAAAGAGGGTGGAGTCGGGGATTCATGAGGGTTGGGTCAAACGTGTTTCGGTCGTTGGTTGTGGCGACCTGGAGGTCACCACTACGGGATGAAGAAGTAGTGGTGACGTCCACGTCGCCACCGTCGGAGCCACTGCCAATTCGTGAAAATTCGCGATCATTCGTGGTTAAAAACTCACCGAAAGTCCTTCGAGGTTTCGCGCCTGCTCGATCATCGTGCGCAGTTCCTTCACGCGCTCGCTCTCGGGCAAGGTCGCGGCGAGTCTCGCGAGTTCGCCGAGATCCACGACATCGCCGAGCGGACCACCCGCCAGCTTCGCGGCGAATTGCGAGGCCACCGTCGCGAGGAGGATCGCCTCGCCGCCCTGCTCGGGTGCCGGCGCAGCAGCCAAATGCGGCAGGGACCAGCGGCGCTCGATCATCTCGCCGCTTTCCAGATCGCGGAAACGCACCGAGGCGGAGCCGAGGTCGCCTTCGCCGGCCGGATCCGGCTCCACCTGATAGACGGCCACGCCCGCCTCGGCCGCGGCGAGTTCGGCGGCATCGACGGCGTCGTTGCGGAAGTCCTCGGTGGCGAGGCGGTGTTTCTCGAAGCCCAGCAGCTTGTAGGATTTCACCCGATCGGGATTGAACTCGACCTGCACCTTCACATTCTTCGCGGCGGGACGCAGGGCTCCGGCGATTTGTTCGGCAAAGGCCTCGCCCGCATCTTCGGGACGGTCGAGCAGGTAATACCGTCCGTCGCCCTTGCGGGTGAGTGCCTCGAGGATCTCGTCGTTGAGCCCCTCGGCTCCGAAGCCGGCCGCGTCGAAGGCGATCCCGGCATCGCGCATCAATTCGACACGGGCGCCGAGGCTCTCGGCCTTGGCGTCGCCGAGATTGGCGGCACCGTCGGTGAGGAGGACGATGCGGTTCTGTGCGTTCGCTTCCTGGTGCTCGCGGGCTTTTTCAAAGGCGAGTTCCAGGGCCGCTTCGAGGTTGGTGCCTCCCTCGCTCGGCAAGGCCGCGACAGTCTCGGCGAGTTTCATCGCTTCGTTCCCCGCCACCGCATCAGCGACGAGGCGCGGCTGGCGGGCGAAGGAGACGAGGTTGATGCGGTCGTTCTCGCCCAACAAACCCGCCAAGGTCGCCACCGCGCGGGTCAGCGTGGCGCGGCGGTCGGGACGCTCCATCGAGCCCGAACTGTCGAGGAGCAGGGTCAGGCGCAGGGGCGTGCCCGAGGAACGTCCCGCTTCGGCGGTGCGCAAGGCGATGCGAACGAGATTGCGCTGCTGCAGGAAGGGATGCGCGCCCTGGTCGATGCGGCAGGCGACGCGCTCGCCCATCGAAGGCACCGGATCCCCGTAGTCGAAGGCATTGACGAACTCCTCGATGCGGATCTTCTCCGCCTCGGGCCATTTGCCGGAGGCGAGGGAGCTCTTCGCGAGTTGGAAGGAGACATCGCTGACGTGGAGCGAGAAGGTCGAAAAGGGTTCCGCGGAGGGAGAGGTTTCGTCGAGGGCGGCGGGGGTGGGTTTGCGGAGGGCGGGGCGTTCACTCGGTTTAGTTGACGCAGGTGCATCCATTGTGGCACCTAGCCTGAATTTGAATGTCTCACTCGTCTCACTCCCGTCACCAATCGGAACGCCATAGTCCAGCCTTACTGGGGCGCTCCCGAGAATAAAGAGTTTCGTTCCAATACCGAAATCACTATTCGCTGCAGTTGGACCGTCTGTAACCTCACCAACATCATAAAATGTGGCGGAACGGATCTTCTCCTTCTCTCGGCCTTCCCGCATCACCACATCGTCCAATGATGGAAATTGCCCGTTCTTACTTTCCGGAGAATCCGAGTCAACGATCCTTGTTCCCGACTCCGATCCTCCGCCGACGATCCTCGGCACCACTTGATAAAGCATCTCCATCTTATCCCTATCTTGCGATAGGTCCTTCTCCACCTGAGGTGTCAGCGCCATGATGTCCGTCACCGACGGATCCACCTCCCCGGCACGACCAAACGTCCACGGTTCATCGATCTCCACCTCCGCATCCTTCCGCTCAGATCCCGCCCGCACGGTAAAGCGGAACCGTTGTTTGTCGGACTGGAGTCCGGGCAGCACAACATTCGCATCGCCGGTTTTTTGAAGCTCCCCCAGATTCTCGATCTGCGAAACAGCAGTACCAAAGTTGACGGTTCCCTCGTTATTAACTGCCCCGTTTTTTCCATCCGCCTGAAACCGAGTCCCATAAAAGATGTAGTCAGACATGTATCCCGCGCTGATCTCCCCGCCCAAATCAACCGTTTCATCGATCGGGGCTTTGCGAGGTGACGCCTTCCCCCAATCTCCGGTGCTTTCTCGTTTCACCTCTGATTCGATTTGCTGAGACATCGACTTCTCCACCGCCACCGAGCGTCCCATCCTCGACACGTCACCTTCCTGCCCCGCCGTGACGCCGCTGCCGGCCGAGCGGCTCAGGGAGTCCAGTTCGGCGGGAGATTCATTGCCAAACCCTTCGCGTCCTTCCTGACCGCTGACTCCGGCAATCATTCCCCCGCTTCCGAGCGTTACGGCCTCCTTCGCAGCGTTGACCTTGGCTTCGACGCCTGCAGTGACCTGCAGGTCGCCGGTGAAATTCAGATTTTCTCCGGCACTGGGTGCGCTCTGCGGAGCGTCGGTTTTCTGTTTGTGATCGAAGAAGCCATCGACCTCGACCACCTCGTTGCTTAAACCGAGATCGACGGTTCCTCCGTTGAGCGCGAGCGTGCCGGCACCCTGTTTCTTCAACCGCGTTTCCAGGTTCGCGACAGGTGGGCCGGAGTCTGGAGCGGCGGCGACAGGCTTGGGGCTGGTAATCGCGAGGGCACCACCGCCAGCGCTGATTTCCGTGCCGCCGGTGTAGGTATTCTCGCCGCCCAAGGTGGAAGTGACCGGCTCCGCTGCGAAGGAGCGGCTTCCGGCATCGCGTCCTTCGAAGTCTCCGCCAACGCGAACATTCGTCGAACCACTTCCTGAGGTGGTAACGGATACCATGGCCGGTGAGTTTGGATCTACACCCAAAGCGATGTCACCACCGGCTCCGATGGCCGCCGTTCCAGTCGATGCTGCGATTTGGCCGGATCGCGTCACCACCATCGGCTCGGCGGGAGGCGCAGGAGTCGCGCTCGTCGGGGCGGGTAGACGAGTGGCGCGGTCGGCGAGGGCGAGTTCCTGAGCTTCTTCGCCGACCGTGACAAAGGCATCCGCCGGAACTGGTGACTCCCAGCCCTCATCCAATGCCCGCCTCATCCGCTCACGATCGTGACCGTACGTTTCATTCGCATAGGCATCGTCGTCCCACTGAATCTTCGCGCCCTTGGATCGCAGCGCCCCTGTTGACGCGGGAAACATCAAACCCAACATCAAACCGACGAACACGATCGTCGCCGCAACGGCGAGAAACCGCGGTGAGATGGTCCAAGGACTCCTCTTGGTGGCAGTAGCGTTCTTCGACTCAGGCACTCGGGTTGATCCACTCAACCGCGCCAGCACCACCGTCCGCCGCTCCGGCGAAAGCTTCCACTCCCCTTGCTCTTCCGCGCTCTCCCCTTTTGCCACCTCGCGCAGCATCCGGTGCATGGCCTCGAGACGTTTTTGATAGAGTCCCAGTTCGGGCCGGTCCGCGACGAGGCGTTCGAGTTCGTCGCGCTCGAAGTCCGAGGCTTCGCCGAGGACGAGGGCGGTGAGACGCGCCTCGAGCTCGGGCTCGATCCAGGGGTGGAGGTTGGTGTCGTCGTTCATGGCCGGGGGGGGGGCGCGTGGAGCGGGGCGAAACGGTTTGAACCACGAATGGAACGAAAGACACGAATCCCCGCAGGTAGTTGATGGCGCTGGGTCCGGGTTTTCATTCGTTTGATTCGTTCCATTCGTGGTTCCGATCTCTCGTTCATGAGATTCCATCAATGCCCAAATGCCGTAGCTTGTCGGCGAGCTGCTTGAGGATGTGGTGGAGCCGGTAGCCGACGTTGCCGATGCTCATCTCCGTCCGCTCGGCGATCTCGCGGTAGCGGAGGTCTTCGAAGTACTTCAACTGAACGAGCCGCCGGTCGGCCTCCTCGAGTTCGGCGAGGAGGAGCCGCAAAAAACCCGCCGCCTCCAGACGCTGCAGCACTTCCTCGGGCGTGTCGTCCTCACTCGCCGCCGTGGCCATCGCCACCTCGTCGCCCCCGACCTCGCGGCGACCGTCGCGGTGATGGTTGCAGGCCCGGTTCCGCACGCTGCGAAAGAGCCAGGCCCGCGGATTGTCGACGCCTTCCCAATTCGCGTGGAGTTGCAGGAAGACCTCCTGCACGATCTCCTCGGCGATGGCGCGGCGACCGGTGAGGGAAAAGGCGTAACGCAACAGGGGCGTCTCCTCGCTCTCGAAAAGGGCGAGCAGGTCCGGCTTCACCGAAATGCCCGCGTTTTCGTTCTGAGTCGGCGAGGGCATGAAGGGGAGCAGGGCGGGGTCCGGCTGTGCGTGAAAGGGGGTCATGGCCGGGAGAAAGGATCTCTCCTCAAAAGGCAGGACACGCGGGGGAAAGGTTTCTTGGAAGAAAAATGAAAAAAGTTTTCACCCTTTTTCCAGACGGCATCCGTGGCCGGCCTCGACAAACCTATCGGATCGCCCGGCCGATGGGGAGCGCGGAGTTGTCAGAAATTCGTAAGGGACCGACTCCCCCCGTGGACTACTCCTTTGCCAGGATCTCCTTCAGCCGCGCCATCCGCGCGGCGGCCGCCTTGGTTTGGAAATCGGGATAGCGCTCGCGGAGGGCCTCGTAGAGTTTCAGGGCTTGGAGTCGCTTCGAACGGGCCTCAACACTTTCGCCGGCCTTCTCCAACTCATCGGCCTCGGTCCCGCGGAGGAAAGCGGCATACCAGATCTCTTCGGCCCCGCTCAGATCGAGGCGCTGCGGGAAAACACCGATGAGCACCGATCCACCTTCGATGCGGTAATCGCATCCGGCGAGACTGACGACCTCGCGGATGGCCTCAATGAGAGGCACGTTCGAGAGCCGGAGCGTGACCGGCTTTTGCGCGAGCGAGTCGGGACTCGTGTACCAATATCGGATGTCGATGCCTCGCTGCGACTCGGGCAGACTTCGATCGTGCTCGATGCTGGCTTTTTTCAGCAACGCGATCGCTTCGAGCAGCGGCGTTTCTTGGAAAACCACCGAGGGCAGAATGATGTCCCTCACCTTCTCGAGAGCCGGAACGGGGACGGGCCCTGGGAACAGCGATCCTCCCAGACCTTCGCGTTCCTCTCCGGGCAGTCCGGTCGTTTCCTTGGAGGGAAACGGTTTCCCGGCGGGATCGACGACGAGGGCGGTAATGAGGCGGGTGCGCCACGAGTCTTTCCCAAGCCATTCCTCGATGGCGACCGATCCACCGGACGGGATGGCGACGCTCGTCTCCCCGATGATTTGCGGATCTGCTCCGGCCGGGCCATGCAAGAGGGTCAGGGTCATCTCGACGGTCGAGGCATCGGCGGAGATCACCGGCACATTCCGGGTCAACGCGTCCCCGATCCGTGTCTCCGTTGTCTCCTCTGATTTGGCGGTGATGGTAGGGCCCGGTTGAACGGTCCCCGAGGACACCTCCCTTGCCCGGATGACGAGATTTTCCAGTTGCTCGTCCGTCGTCAGGACGCGGATGGAGACGAGCGACGGAGTCTCCGCCGCTTCGTCGGAAAGCAGCGGCCCGCTCGTCTCGAGGATACCATGGGTGAGAGCCACGAGCGCGGAGCCTTTCCTCATCTCGGCTTCGAGGAGCTTCTGCAAACGATAGATCGTCTCCACGTTCGCCCGCACGAACAGGCGCGAAGTCGCGGGATCGTAGGCGATGCTCTCGTCGTTTCCCAAGGTGATTCCCTCGGCGGCTAGCCGTTCGCGCGGATCGACCGGAGCCTTCGTGACGGGATCTCGGAAGAAGGAGGGCGGCGCGAGGAGATCCCGGACGATGGGAGGACCGGGCGTCTCTGCTGACAGGCAAACCGCCGCGGCGAAGAGGCTGGCAAAAAGCAGCGCGCGGATCTTCATCGGCCGCGAGACTATCGAAAGGGCGCGGCCATGTCGATAGGGAAATGTGGCTGCGGCTTCAGCCCGCAGTGCATGGTTGGGATTCGGCTGAAGCCGAAACCACATTCCCGGTCACAAACGCGACCATCATCGATCAAGAGATGAGGAAACCAGGACCACTTCATGGAAAGTCCCATTCTTGCCACCGATCCCCTCCCCACGACCGAACCAGCCAAGGAACGTCGCTGGCCGGCGATGATCTCCTCTCTGCTGACGGCCCTGGTGGTGAATGTGCTCATCCTTGCTTCCTTCGTTTTCGTGACGGTGCACGAAAGCCGCCGCACGCCGCCTGCGATTTTCGCGACATCGGTCCCACCCGAGCCGACTCCGCCGATCGAGCCGCCAAAGGTCGATCATCCGCGCCCCGCCCCCTCGAGTGCGGGAGCGGCAGCAGCGCCCGATATCACCATCGCCGCTTCCGTGATGAGCGCCCTCTCCCTGACAGTCTCGGACCTGCCCTCTTTCGACAACGGAGTGACCGGGCTCGAAGGAATCGGGAACAGCTTCGGGAGTGGTTTCGGAGCCGGAGGCGCGGACACGGGCGGGGCCTCGATGAAGGTCGGAAAGATCACGGTGAAGGCGAAGACTCTGGGCCTGGTCCTCGATGTCTCGGGCAGCATGGAGAGCCATCTGCCGAAAGTGAAACGCGAGGTGCGCCGGGCTTTCAAGGATGCCAAGACGGTGGAGGTGGAGGGCTGCCGGGTCGATTGGACGGAACCGGCGGCGGAGGGCGACGAAACGCGCGAGGTCAAACTGAAAGGCGAAGCGAAATCCGTGATCGAGGCAGTCGAGATGCTCGTCGGTGATGGCCGGGCCGATGCGATCTATTGGTTCTCGGATCTGCAGGATGGTGAAACCGAAGCCGGACTCGCCCGTTTGCGCGATCTGCTGAAGCTCGAGCGCGGCAAGGCGCGTGCCGTGAAATTCTACATCCGCTCGCTCGGACAGGAGCCCTCGCCGGAACTGGCCGCCATCGTCAGGGCGAGCGGAGGCGCGGTGCAGGCGGGGGAGAAAGGAGAGTGAGGGGAAATTCACTCCACCGCCCGCCCTAACAAACGCGTCACATCTTCGTCGAGGAGGTATCCGCCTTCCCGCAGTACGATGAGGGTCGCGGCGACGGCGTCGAGGTAAGCGCCGCGATCGGGATACAATTCCTCGAGCGACGGACGTGGATCGCTCTTGGCCTCGCGTTCCGCCTTCGTCTCCGCGAAGGGAAACCATGCGCCCTGCAATCCGGCGAGGACCCCGCCGGCGCCGTAGGCCTCGTCGCGCACGTTCCAACCCGTCGCGGTGCCGCGGGGCGCGGTGATTTCGGGCAGGGTGATGGCGGCCTGTTCGTTGCCGTTTGCGTCGACCGCAGGCACGAGCGTCACGTATGGCTCTCCCGTCTTCGGCGGCACCTCATCGGCGATGCCTTCGCCCTCCCAGCGCGGCCCCGGATCGAGCCGTAGCGGCCGATAGATCTGCGCGGGTGGCTCGACTCCGGGGATTTTCGGAAACCGGGCGCGGAAGGTCTCGAGATCGACGAGCGAGCCCTCGGCGATGCGCGGATAGACGCTCACGGGCGGCGTCTTCCCATCGCGGATCCAGGCATCGAGTCCGGTGAGCAGGGCACGCAAGACCGGGCCGCGGTGTTTGATGGGATTGAGATCATAACGGCAGGGTTTCTTCGCGGTGATGTCGTCGCTGCCGTCGAGGTGTTGGCTCCCGGCGATCAGATAGAGGCGCATGTCAGGATCGAGCTCGAGATCCCGTTTTCCCTCGACATCGGTGTGGAGGAGCGAGGCCGCCCGCGACCAATATTCGGTGGAACTCTGCACGAACATCGTCTTCGGCACGCCGCCGTTTTCGCGGAGGCGGGCGAAGGATTCGCCGCGCTTTCCGGTGACGGGATCGGCCTGCTCCACCGGGGTGAAGGGAAAGGTGTCGGTGGGCGCGAGATTGCCCTCGCGATACGTCCCGTAGACCGTGGCCATGCCGAAGCGGTGGTTGAAAAGCCCTTTCCCAGCCCCGGCGACGTGGATGAGGGCTCCGTCGAAGACGCGGCGTCCGGCCGGATCGACATTGAAGCCGTCGGAAAGGAACTGGTGGCAGAAACGCCCCGACTGCGAGACGCCGAAGATGATGGCTCGGTCAAGATGACCGGCGAGGGGATTGGCGGTTTTGTCAGGGGCCTCGTCCCCGTGTTTGAGGAAGGAGACGACGTCGCGCAGTCCGGCGAGCCCGAGCCCGGAGACGCGGGGATCGCGGGCGGTGTAGACGAGGTCGTAGATGACACCGGGTTCGAAACCGTCCTTCAGATAAAGGCTCGTCGGATCAGGCACGACGGTGTCGTTTTCCCAGCGGGCGAAGGCCCAGGCGGCGGAGGCGATCGGCTCGGCGGGCGAGTTGCGATCTTTTCGTTTTGTCAGGGTGGCTTCCTTCGTGTCGAACGAGACGGCGGGATAGGCGGCGGAGATGCCCCAAGGACTTTGGAAAAAGGCGCGGCTTTTCACCGGATCATCGACGGTGATCTCGACGTGGTTCAGTCCGGTCACGGGGGAACCGTCGGCGCTTTTGGCGACGGGCAGTCCGCCGAGGAGGCGTCCGGTGTCGTCGTCCTGAATCTCGCCGCTCCACCCGGTCCAGAGCACGGTGTACCCCTCGCGCATGAGGAAGCCATGACCGGCGTGGTCCGCATCGCGCGGCGTGTTGGTCCGGACGCCGTCGTTGAAGGTCCAGAGGGCGAGCTTGTTGCCGCGGTTGTGGACGTCGTAGAGGAGGGTGCCGTTGCCCTTCGCCGGATCGGTCGGATACAGCAGGGTGAAGTCGGCCCAATATTCGATCCGGCCGCGGTCGTTGACGGGAGCAAGGGCGAGGTCGGCGATGCGGGCATTTGCGGGATCCTTCGGATCGGCCTCGAAATGAAGACGGCCCTCGACGAGTTCATAAGTCCCGCTCCGCCCGAAGGAAATGCCGTCCGCGAAAGGGACGTGCTCCTTCACCTCGACGCGGACGAGCCCGGCTGAGGCGAGGGTGGGAAGAGCGAGGAGCAGGAAGAGAAAACGCAACGGAGTCATGGAACGATCTTTCAAAGAGAAAAAGTAGCTTGGGCTTCAGCCCAGGAATGCCTTGGCTCCGCCGTGCGGCTAAAGCCGCAACTACTTTGCCCGGCTCTGGTTTCATCCGCCATGCGCGCTATCCCGTATTTCCTCGCTCTCTTCCCTCTCCTCGCCCAGGCCGGCACAGTCAAAACCGACGTCGCCTACGGTGATCATCCGCTGCAAAAGCTCGACGTCTATCTCCCTGACTCTCCCGCCAAAGCCCCGGTCATGGTCTACATCCACGGCGGTGGCTGGGCCAAGGGGGACAAGGCCGCGGTCGGCCTGAAACCGGCCTCCTTCAACGGCAAGGGCTGGATCTTCGTCAGCGTGAACTACCGGCTCCTCCCCGAAGGCAAACACCCGGCCAACGTGAACGATGTCGCGATCGCCCTCGCGAAAATCCACGACGAGGTCGCCGGACACGGCGGCGATCCCGAACGAATCTTCGTGATGGGTCACTCGGCCGGAGCCCACCTCGCCGCCCTCGTCGCGACGAATCCGAAGCCGCTCGAAAAGGCGGGCAAATCGCTGAAGATCCTCAAAGGCGTCATCTCCCTCGACACGAATGCCTATGACCTGCCCACCCTCGTCGGCACGGCGATGAAACCCTTCTACGACTCCGTCTTCGGCACGGACCCGGAGTTGCTGAAAGACGCCTCACCCCAGCTCCACGTCGCCGCGGGCAAGGGAATTCCGCCCTTCCTCATCTGCTACTCGCGCGGGATGGGCCGGAAAGCCGAGCCGGTTCGGTCGGGTGCGGCCGAAACCTTCCACGCCGCGCTCGCCAAGGAAGGCATTCCCTCTTCGATCATCGACGCGAGCGACCGGAACCACGGCGAGATCAACCAGTGGTTCGGCCGGGAAGATGATCTGAAGGTAACGGCGAAAGCGTGGGAGTTCCTCGATCCGCTCGCGAAGGCGGAATGACGCGAATGTGGACCGGACATCGCAGGGCTTTCCCGCTTCAATCGGGAGAAGCCATGAATCTCCTCCGCTGTTTTCGACCAACCCTTTTCGCACTCCTTGGAGCTGCGGCGCTCACCGCCGTCGCCGCCGAGACACCCCTGACCTTCGAACTGCAGACGAGATCCCGCACCGGCACGGCGAAGCTCGCGAAGGAATCGTGGCTGCCTTCGCGCACCGCGATCATCGTCTGCGACATGTGGGATCTGCATCATTGCAAAAACGCCGTCATCCGCGAAGGCGAGATGGCCCCGCGCATGAACGAGGTCCTCGAGAAGGCGCGCGCCGCCGGGGTCTTCATCATCCACGCCCCGAGCGGTTGCATGAAGGCCTACGAAGGCACTGCGGCGCGCGAGCGCGCGATCGCCGCTCCCGCCGCGGCCTGGATTCCGAATCAGATCGGCGATTGGTGCAAACAGATCCCGACCGAGGAAGCCGCGATCTACCCGATCGACCAGATCGACGGCGGCGAAGACGACGATCCTGACGAACACGCCCAATGGGCCGCGGAGCTCGAGGCGAAGGGACTGAATCCCAAGGCTCCCTGGACGAAACAGATCGACGTCCTCCGCATCGACCAGGAGAAGGACGCCATCAGCGACTCCGGCGTCGAGATCTGGAATCTCCTCGAGTCGCGCGACATCGACCACGTCATCCTCATGGGAGTTCACGTCAACATGTGCGTCGCGGGACGTCCCTTCGGACTCCGGCAAATGGCGAAGAACGGCAAGAACGTCGTCCTCATGCGCGACCTCACCGATTCGATGTACAACCCGAAACGCTGGCCCTTCGTCAGCCACCAGCGCGGCACCGAGCTTTTCATCGAGCATGTCGAAAAACACATCTGCCCGACGATCACCTCCGATCAGATTCTCGGCGACGGGAAACCCTTCTCCTTCAGCGACGCCACCGCGGGTCCGAAGCGGCTCCAGATCCTCCTCATCGGCGACAGCACGACCGAGGCTAGCATTCCGAAGAAGCTCGCGCCGGATGAACCGCAGTTCGAGGACCACGTCCGCATTCTTCTCGCGACAGAACCCGATCTGCCTCCCACGGATGTCCACAACGAGGGAGTCAGTGGCGAATACATCCGCCGTCTCCTCGACAGCGGCCGCTATGACAAGGACATTGCCACCCAACCGAAGGCCGACTACATCTTCATCCGCTACGGTCTCAACGACGCCTCGAAGCGCGAGAATTTCGCGGAGAACTTTCCCAAGGACTTCCGCGAGCTGCTGGGACGCCTGAAACAGGATCACCCCGATGCCGTGATCATCGCGATGACCGCGATCCCCTACTCGACCGTGAACAACCACGCCGAGATCAATTCCCTCATCACCCGCATCGCCGCGGAGGAGAAGCTGCCCCTCTTTGACATCGTGCCGCGCTACCTCGCCGAGTTGGAGAAAGGCCCCGACATGCTCAACTACCGCCGCTACGCCCTCTCGAAAGTGCCCGAGGCACTCCGTCCGCTTGCGACTCCCTACGTGCAACCGGGAGCCGATCCGCAGATCGTGGTGCTCGACAACCGGCTCGATGCGTTTTTCGGCCACCTGCCCGGCTGGTATGGCGACCGCCATCCGACCCTCGCCGGCTACAATGTGATCGCGAGTGAAACCGCGAAATGGCTCGCGCCGGTGATACGCAAAGATCACGTCAAAGCTCCCTGAGCATTCCTCACAGGAAAAACAGAGGAAGCTTCGCTTGCCCGGACCGGCACATGAATTATAGTAATTATAATGAGTGTTTCCGCAGCCGACTCCCCGCTGCTCCATTCCGTGCGCCAATACCTCGAGCAGCGTGGCATGGAGGTCCTGCCCGCGTCCGCGCCCTTCACGTTTCTGGGACGTTATCCGAACAATCCTTCCGCTTCCCAAGGGGTCTGTGTCGTGGAATCGATCGGCGACCTCACTCCGGAGTGGATGGAAGAGATCGCCGGGGCCGGCGCGGCGAGTGGATTCGAGCGCGTGCTCCTGTTCGCGAATGCCTTTTTTCCCGCCGGGATCACCCAGAAGGCGTTCCAGCTCTGCATTTCCTTGATCGATCAGAGCGAGCTCCAGGGTCTCCCTGACAAAACCACCAGGAAATCGCCGCCTCCTCTTCCTGTGGTCCATCACAACCCGTTGCCGGTGGCGGGAATGCCGGCGCTGCCACCGCCCGGATATGGCCCGGTGGTTCCAGCGCCCGTACCACCCAAACGGCCCAAGCCCAAGCGTTCTTTCATCGGACAAACCTGCATCCTCATCGGCGCGATCTGGATCGGCAACGCTTCGATCCGATCCGTGATGAGGCATGCCGCGGAGCAACGAGCCAAAAATGGATCGGTGTCGGCGGCCTCAGAACCCACGGCACGGCCGAAATCCGTCGATGCCTCTCCTGCCCCCGTCTCCGTCGCGAAGTCTGCCGGTGCCCGCGATTTCCAAAAGCGTTATCGTCTCGATGAGGTCCGACAGGTGGAGCTACGGCGGCTCGCCGATGATTTCGTCCGCAAACACGAAGGGCTCATTCCGAAAGTCTACCTCGACACGCATCGATACGCCCTCGACCAATATTTCAAGGAACTCGACCAGCATCCCGGGCTGGCCCTGCTCATCATCGCGGAGTTGCCTGATCCGTCAGAGCGCCAGCTGCTCTACGATTGGGTGATGCCTCACCTCGAAGCCCAGGGCGATCCAGTCCTGATCTTCCGTGCGAAACACGCCAAGGCCAGCCTGACCAAGTCCCTCAAGGACAACAACGCCGCGCTCGAAAGCTACACCCGCATGACGGAGTCTTTCAGCGGTCGCGATGATTACGAATTCCTCGTCGAAGACCTCTCCGGGGTGCGTGGTCGCTACCTTTTCCGGAACGACCCCGAAGGTGCCCTCACCGCCGTGGAGGCGAGCCGTCATATCCCGGAATGGCTGAAGCAACTCTGTCGCGGTGAATACCACTATCACCTTGCCTGGGGAAAACAGGGCGCCGGCACCGGGAACTCCGTCCCGGCCTCGAACCGGGAGGCCTACCTCGCCGAGATGTCGCTCGCGGAAGCCGCCTTCCTAGAATCCTGGAAGCTCAATCCCCATCAACCGCACTCGGCCACCCGCATGATCACCGTATCGGATCAGATCGGCCGCCACCCGGAGGATCCCCTTCACTGGTTCGAAAAAGCGCTCACCGCGCAACTCGATCACCTCCCCGCCTACGAGACCTACCTCAACTGTCTGCTGGCCTCCTCGAAGGATCCCGGAGCCGCGGTTCGGCAACTCGAAAAAATCTGCCTCCATCCGCATGTTGCCCGGACCGATGTTCCTTTTTTTCTCATCGACGTGTATGCCAACGCGGGGATGAGGGAGCTGAATCCCGCCGCGTATTGGAAGGGTCTGGAAGCGGAAAACCAGCAGGAGATTCTGGCCCTCCTCGAAAAGAAGCTCGCCACCAACGACCACCCAGCGCACCAACGCTATTATCTCTCCCTGAAGACCGCGTTGCTTTACCTGTTCGGAGACCACCACGGATCGAGCCAGCTCTATGGAAAGCTCGGTGACAAACTCGATCGCGGCGCTTACGCGAAGCTGCCTGTGTCCGCACGTGATCTCGAACTGAACGGCTCGATCATCAAACGTCCCAAATCCACCGTGAAATCAAAACCCCAGGCGTGACGCGATCTCGTCGCTTGTATCTCCCTCCGGATTTCGGCAAGATCGCAGCATGTCGCTCCGTCAGGTCACCTCAGGCACCGACGCATCGCGGATCCGCATCGCCTTCGCGTCGCGCCGCGGTCGATCCTCGCTTGCGGGAACTCTTGTGCTGTGGGCCACCCTGTCTCACGCCGCCCCCGATTTTGAAAAAGAGGTCGCGCCCATCCTCGAAGCGAAGTGCCTCTTCTGTCACGACTCGCACGCGAAGAAGGGAAAATTCGATCTCTCTTCCGCGGAGGCGGCACGTTCGCACGGATCTTTTCAGGACCTCGTCGACCTTGTCTCCGGTCCCACGCCCGAGATGCCGAAGGATGAGCCTCCGCTCTCCGAAGCCGAGGTGAAGACCCTCGCCGCCTGGGTCGCCGCCGGCACTCCCTGGCCCGAGGAGCGACAGCTCGCCTACAATCCGAAACGCGATCTCGACTGGTGGTCGCTGAAGCCGATTCAAGAGGGTTTGGTGAGCGACTCAACAGGGTCGGGTCGAAACCCGATCGACGTTTTCATCGACCGGAAACTCGCCGATAAGGGGCTGAAGCCACAACCGGCGGCGGATCCAGCGACGTTGGTCCGACGACTTTCCTACGATCTGACGGGCCTGCCGCCCACAGAGGTAATCAGTGAACACTCATCCGTAATCGGTGGGATCAAATTACCGAATACCGATCACCGGTTACCGATTACCGCTGCCGATTGGCGTTCATTGGTCGATCAATTGCTCGCCTCCGCCGCCTTCGGCGAAAAGTTCGGCCAGCATTGGCTCGATCTCGCGCGCTACGGAGAGACGCACGGATACGACAAGGACAAACCGCGCAACAATGCCTGGCCCTATCGCGACTACGTGATCCGCAGTTTCAACGAGGACAAACCCTATGGTCGTTTTGTCAGGGAACAGGTCGCGGGCGACGTGCTTTTTCCCGGCACGCCCGACGGCGTCGTCGCGCTCGGTTTTCTCGCGGCAGGGCCGTGGGACCTGATCGGCCACATCGAGGTGGGCGAAGGCAAGCTCGACGGACGCATCGCGAAACACCTCGACCGTGATGAGATGGTCTCGACCGTTTTCAACGTCTTCCAGAGCACCACGGTGCAGTGCGCGCAGTGCCATCATCACAAGTTCGACCCGGTGCGGATGGAGGATTATTACCGGCTCCACGCCGTCTTCGCCGCCGTCGATCGGGCCGAGCGGGTTTACGCGGGCCTGCCGCCGGAGCAGGAGAAACAGCGCCTCGAGCTGACCTCGAAGATCAACACCCTGAAGGGCGAGAAGAGCAAACTCGAAGGCGATTTGAAGAAACTCGTCTCGGCGAAAACCTCGGGCGTCGACCAGCGCATCGCGGAGCTGAAGGAGAAACACGGCGCGCCGGATCTGCGTCCGCAATACGGCTTCCACAGCCAGATCGTGAAAAAACCCGACGAGGAGAAATGGGTGCAGCTCGATCTTGGCAAAAGCGTGCCCGTCGCGGAGATCCGCTTGCGTCCGGCCTACGACGATTACGCCGGGATCGGGGCGGGCTTCGGCTTTCCCCTGCGATACCGGGTGGAGGGATCCGATGACGCGGAATTCAAAACCGGCGTGACGACGCTGCGCGACGCCACGGATCGCGACCAGGCGAATCCGCGGACCGCGCCGGTGGCGATCGCGGCGGAGGGACGGGCCTTCCGATTCGTGCGGCTCACCGCGACGAAGCTCGTCGAGCGGAAAGACGATTACATGCTGGCCCTCGCCGAGATCGAGGTGAGCGGCGCGGCCGAAGCGGAGAACCTCGCCAAGGCGGCGACGGTTTCCGCGAAGGACAGCATCGAATCCGGCGAACGCTGGCGGAAGACAAACCTCGTCGATGGGATCTACCATCGCGAACTTTCCGACGACCAGGCCCTCGCCGAACTGCATGCCTTGCAAACGGAACGTCGCGCGATCGAGGAGTCGCTGCGCTCGCCCGAGAGTGAACGGCGAATCGAAACGATCGGGAAGGAGCTGGCGCCGCTCGAACAACAATTGAAGGCCATTCCGCAGGGCGAACTCGTTTACGCCGCGGCGACACAATTCAACCAAGCCGGGAGTTTCCGTCCCACCGGCGGCAAACCCCGCGCGATCCATGTCCTCCATCGCGGGGATTTGAAGGCACCGGGTGCAGCGGTCGCTCCGGGGGCGATTCCCCTGTGGCCGGGAGCCCCGGAAACCTTCCCTGGATTTGCGACGGAGGGCTGGGACGAGGGCAAGGCGCGTGCGGAGTTGGCCGAATATCTCGTGCGTCGTGACAACCCGCTCGTCTGGCGCTCCATCGCGAACCGGGTCTGGCAGTGGACGATGGGGACACCGCTCGTGGGCACGCCGAACGACTTCGGGCGTGGCGGGATGCAGCCGACCCATCCGGAGTTGCTCGACTACCTCGCCACGAGGCTGCGCGATGATCCGGAGCAATCGGTGAAGTCGCTCGTGCGGCTCATCGTCACGAGCGAGGCCTACCGGAGAGCGTCGGGTCATGATGAGGCGAATGCCGCGATCGATGCGGGCAATACCTGCCACTGGCGGGCGAACCGGCGTCGTCTCACCGCCGAAGAATTCCGCGATTCGGTGCTCGCGGTGAGCGGAAAGCTGAACCGCGCCGCCGGAGGCAAACCCTTTCAGGATTTCATCATCGAGAAGCCGGAGCATTCGCCGCACTATCAATACCACCTCCACGATCCGGACGATCCGGCATCGCACCGCCGCACGATCTACCGCTTCGTGGTGCGTTCGCAGCCGCAGCCGATGCTGACGACGCTCGACTGCGCCGATCCCTCGACGAGCGTGCCCTCGCGCGACGAATCGACCACGGCCCTGCAGGCGCTGACGCAATGGAACAGCCGTTTCGTCGAAGCCATGTCGCGGCATTTCGGGGAGCGACTGAGGCAGGAGGCTCCGGAATCGGCCGAGGCAAAGGTGGAGCTGGCCTTTCGTCTCGCCGCGGGACGCGAGCCGTCGGCCAAAGAGCGGGCCGTGCTCGTCGGGCATCTCAAGGATCACGGCGAGGAAAGCCTCGCGAGAGTCGTGCTGAACCTCAACGCGTTTGTGTATGTCGATTGAAGCACCCCACCGCCGCCACTTCCTCGGCACGCTCGCGGGCTCGTTCTCCGGCCTCGCCCTTTCCGACCTGCTCGCGCGGGATGGGGTGCTCTCCGGCACGCTCCATCATCCGCCGCGGGCGAAGCGGGTCGTGCAGTTGTTCATGGCGGGAGCGGCGAGTCATGTCGATCTCTTCGATCACAAGCCGCTCCTCGAGAAGAGACACGGTCAGCCTTGGGATCCGGGCGAGACGGTGGAGCTTTTCCAATCGACGCCGGGTGCCTGTTTCGCGAGCCCGTGGGCGTTTCGTCCCTATGGCGAATCGGGCAAGGCGGTCAGCGACATCGTCGCGCCCCTCGGGGACGTGGTCGATGACATCGCCTTCGTCCACAACCTCGTCGGCAAGACGGGCGTACACAGCCAGGGCACGCTGCTGCAGACGACCGGCTTCGTTTTCCCCGGATTTCCGAGCGCGGGGTCGTGGGTCTCGTATGCGCTGGGCAGTGAAAACGAGAATCTCCCGTCTTTCGTGGTGCTGCCGGACCACCGTGGCTTCGCTTCGAACGGGGCGAAGAACTGGGCGAATGCCTTTTTGCCGGCGCGCCATCAGGGGACCGTGATCCGTCCGGGCAGCGAGACGCCGGTGGCGGATCTCTTCGCGCCGAAGAGCGAGTTCATCCGGCCGGAGAATGATCGCGCCGGACTCGACGCGCTCTCACGGCTGAACACGCTTCACGCCGCGGCGCGACCGGGTGACGACCGGCTCGAGGCGCGGGTGCGCAGCTACGAACTCGCCGCGGCGATGCAGCTCAGCGCGACGGATGCCCTCGATGTCTCGCGCGAGCCGGAGCATATCAAGAAACTCTACGGCCTCGCTCCCGAAGGTCCTGGCGTCGATGACACGACGATCAACGTGAAGGCGGAGACGGAGTTCTTCGGACGCAAATGTCTCGTCGCACGACGATTGCTCGAACGCGGAGTGCGTTTCGTGCAGGTCTGGAGCGGCAACGACAACGGGTTCCCGCGACGCAACTGGGACAGCCACGAGGACGTGAAACGCGACCACGGACCGCTCGCCGCCGGCATGGCGCACGGAGCCGCCGCGCTGATCAAGGATCTGAAGCAGCGCGGCATGCTCGACGACACGATCATTCTCTGGACCACCGAATTCGGACGCATGCCCTGCTCGCAGGGATCGCAGGGGCGCGACCACAATCCCTTCGTCTTCACGAACTGGCTCTGCGGCGGCGGGATCCGGGGCGGCACCTTCGGAGAAAGTGACGAGTGGGGTTTCCGTCCCGCCGACCGGGCCCGCGCCTCATCGGTCTACGACATCCACGCGACCATCCTCCACCAGCTCGGGATCGATCACACGAAGTTGACGGTGCGGAACAACGGCATCGACCGCCGCCTCACCGATGTGCACGGGCATGTGCTGCGGGAGATGGTGGGGTGAGGGTCACGGGGCACGGGACGGCGTTCAAAACGTGTGAAATTCCCGCTTGGCGATCCGGCGGCGGGGTCTTTTAGTAGACTCCAACCTGCCCGCCCATGCTGCCCTCCGGAACCCGCCTGCCCACCGTCGTCATTTCCAATCTCTCCCCGCTCGTCGAGGGGGGACGTTACCCCACGAAACGGGTCGTGGGCGAAAGGCTGCGGGTGGAGGCCGACATCTTCAAGGAAGGCCACGACCAGTCCGTGGCGGTGCTCGGTTGGCGGCGCGTCGGCTCCGAAGGCTGGACCGAGATCCCCATGCACCACGTCGACAACGACCGCTGGGCCGCGGAGCTTTCCTTCGACCAGACCGGCCGCTACGAGATCGCCATCACCGCCTGGGCCGATGATTTTCTCTCGTGGTTGCACGACTTCGAGCGCCGCCTGCACGGCGGTCAGACCGATCTGAACACGGAGATCGAAGAAGGCCGTGTCATTCTCAACGAGGCCGCGATCCGCGCGGCGACCGGTCGCGCCTCGGAGGATGCGGAGACGATCGAGGCGCTCACGACGCGGCTGATGCAGACCGAGCCGTCCGGCGTGCCCCACCTCATGGATCAGCCTAGTGTAAAGGCCCTCCTCGCCCGCTGGCCCAATCGCAGCCTCGCCACCACGGGCGAGCAGATCATGCCGCTCGTCGTCGAGATCCCGCGTTCGCTTTTCTCGGCCTGGTATGAGTTTTTCCCGCGCAGCGCCGAGGGCCTCGGGAACCGCCACTCCACCTTCCGCGATTGCCTCCCCCGCATCGAGGATGCGGCCGCGATGGGATTTGACGTCGTGTATTTTCCGCCTATCCACCCGATCGGGATATCGCACCGCAAGGGCAAGAACAACTCCGTCACCTGCGAGCCCGGCGATGTGGGTTCGCCTTGGGCGATCGGCGGTGAGGCCGGCGGACACCGGGCGGTCGAGCCGGCCCTCGGCACGGTCGAGGATTTCGTCTGGCTGTTGCACGAGGCGCGCGCGCGCGGCATCGAGATCGCGCTCGACTTCGCGCTGAATTGCTCGCCCGACCATCCCTACGTGCGCGAGCACCCCGAGTGGTTCTACCGGCGTCCCGACGGCTCGATCAAGTACGCCGAGAACCCGCCGAAGAAGTATCAGGACATCTATCCCCTCGATTTCCATTGCGACGATTGGCGCGAGCTCTGGGAGGAATTGCGCGACGTCGTGCTTTTCTGGGTGAAGAAGGGTGTGAAGATCTTCCGCGTCGACAATCCCCACACCAAACCCGTCGCTTTCTGGAAATGGCTCATCGCGGAGATCCATGCCGTCGATCCCGAGATCATCTTCCTCAGCGAGGCCTTCACGAAGCCGAAGATGATGCAGACGCTCGCCAAGGCCGGCTTCACCCAGAGCTACACCTACTTCACCTGGCGCGAGACCGCCGCCGAGTTGCGAGACTATGTGACCGAGCTCACCAAAGGCCACATGCGCGACTACTACCGTGCCAATTTCTGGCCGAACACGCCCGACATCCTCCCGCGCCATCTCCAGCATGCCGGACCGGCGATGTTCAAGATCCGCGCCGCCCTCGCCGCCACCCT
Source organism: Verrucomicrobiales bacterium (assembly GCA_016795385.1). Classification (GTDB taxonomy): domain Bacteria; phylum Verrucomicrobiota; class Verrucomicrobiia; order Verrucomicrobiales; family DEV007; genus Arctic95D-9. The sequence continues at coordinate 21,615 of JAEUHI010000078.1, forward strand.
CGTGCCGTCGTGGGGCATCTACTCCGGCTACGAGCTCTGTGAAGGCACGCCTTTGCCCGGCCGCGAGGAGTATCTCGACAGCGAGAAATACCAGCTCAAGGCCCGCGACTGGAACAAGCCGGGGAACATCAAGCCCTTCATCACCCGGCTGAACCGCATCCGCCGCGAGAATCCGGCCCTGCAGAGCTACGCCAACATCGAGTTCGTGCCGTCGGACAATGATCAGATCCTCGCCTGGTGCAAGTGGTCCGACGACCGGAGCAATCTCATGCTCATGGTCGTGAACCTCGATCCCCAGCGGAAACAGGAGTCCCTCCTCCATCTGCCGCTCGATCTCCTCGGCCTTCCCCACGGGTGCGAATACGAGGTCTCCGACGTACTCTTTGAAGAGACCTACACATGGCGCGATTCCACCAATTTCGTGTCCCTTGACCCCCGGACCAAGCCGGTCCACCTGTTTGTGGTGAAGAAACCTTAAGGAATCCGGGTTTCTTCCCTCCCCCGCGAAGGAACCCCCATCCCCATCATGCGTCAACGACTGCTCACGTTCGCCGTCTTCGGTATCGTCCTCATCGCCCTCGGAGAATGGGGCCTCCGCTCGGGCAAATTCAGCGATCTGGATCAGACCTGGCTGGAATTCTGCATCGGCAACGCCGGAGGCAAGTTGAAGGACCCCGCCGTCACCGTGGTGCGCATTGACGACGGCTACGAGCCCCTCCGCATCGGGGGAGATGAGAATCTGCCGAACGACGGCACCCTCTCTCGGCTCGACTACGCCACCATTCTCGCGTTCGTCGCGAAGTTCCAGCCCCGGTCGGTCGCCTTTCTCCCCACCCCGACCTTCGACGAGAATCTCACCCTGAACAAGACCGACATCGCCCCGCTCAAGGATGCCGCGATGAAGCTGCCCAAACTCGTCGTCGCCTCGACCGTCTCAAACGACGGGGAGCAGGCCAAGGAAGCCGCCGCCCTTGCCTACCCATCCGTGAAGGTCGAGGGAGACGCGTCTTCCATCCTCGCCTTCACCCGCACCGTGCGATATCCCGACTCACAGATTCTCGCGAACGGAACCCCCGCTCCGAAAACGGTCGAGTCGGCGCGCGATCTCACCGCGGGCGGGACCTTGCGCGTACCCCTCGTCGCCCGTCGCGGCGATCAGGTGGTGCCTTCGCTGATCCTCGCCGCCGTAGCGAACCATGCCGGCGTCGCCCTCGATCAGATCACCGTGAAGCTCGATGCGGGACAGCCCCGCCTCCTCGTCGGCGAGGTCCACGAGATCCCGATGGAGGCCGATGGCACCCTCATCGTCCCCGACCGCGCCGGACTCGGCGCCTCCATGAAGAGCACCACCCGCGACGAATCGGGCGCGAAGAAGGAAATCGAACATTTCACCAGCCTGACGATCGACGAACTCGCCTACACCGGGGAGGAAAACGACGAGGTCGCGAAGCGGATCCTCGCGAGCTTCCAATCGCGCTTCGATTCACTGAAGGAGAATCTCGTGCTGATCGGATTCGACCGCACCGCCGACCGGCGTCTCAACACGGCCAGCGGGGAGACCCTTTCCGAGACGAACCTTCTCGCCCGCGCCGCCGCCACCATCCAGAGCGGACGCTACATCCACTGGTGGCCTTCTTGGGCACGCTGGTTCGCCGTGGCCGCGCTCGTCGCCCTCGCCGCCTTCCTTTTCCGCCTCCCCCGCGCCAAATTCCTCCCCGCAGCCTTCGTCGCCGCCCTCGTCTTCCTCGCCGCGAAGGTCGTCGTCTTTTCCTCGACCCTCGCCTGGACCCCGCCTTTCGTGGTCCTTTCCCTCCTCGCCCTGATCATCGTCATCGGCCTGATTGTACCGGCCGGTCAGCCGGCCAAGGGCAAATGAGCAACGGAGTGGCGTGAGGGAGCTTTTCGCGGCAGTCCGGCGGGATGCCGTCGGCGATCACTTCCCGAACCGCCGTAAGAAACTCACGTAGCGCGGAGTCGAAGGTTTGCCATCGGAGGGACAGCCGATTTCAGCGAGGAGGCGGGCGATCAGCCGTTGATCGCGCCCGGCTCCGGGAGTGGCGGCACTGGAAACCTGGAGAAGGGCGTCGAGCTCCTTGGAAAGACGCTGCAGCTGGCTTTTGAGACGATCCACTTCCGCGCAGGTCCGTGCGCGTTTCAGCTTCGCGACGGACTTGCGGATCTCGAGCTGCAATCCCTTCACCTCGTCGGCGGTGTCGTCGACGACCGGGACGGTCGGCAGGATCAGGTGAAGGGTCGATTCTTTCTGAATGTTGTAATCTGCAAGAGTCCGGCCCTCTTCGAGAACTTTCCCGGCGAAAACAAGAGTCTGCTCGGACGGCGGATAACCTTCCTTGTCCTGGATCTTGTGTTTGATCGCCTCGATCGAATCACTGGGCTCGACCTCCAAAGCGATCGTTTTGCCCCCGGGCGTCTTCACGAAGATCTGCATGGCCTCGGCGGAAGAAACAGCCAGGCAGGAGAAGGCAAGCAACACGCCGGTAACGGCGGCGAAGGGTTTCGAAAGCGTGGTGGCAAGCGGAGTCATCGGGAAGAATAACCCGGATTCGCGGGGAGATCAGCCGGAATATGGCGCAGGCGGTCCATTGCCCCAATGTGACAAAAATGTCGCGCGGCATTTCCGGGCCTCCGGGATTATGAATCGATCGTTACGCCATCGCTCTCCCCATCCTTCTCCCTCTGATGAATTTTGCCTCGATTTTCAAAAGCGAACCGACCCGCCAAACCTTCACCGCCGGCGAAACGCTGATCCGCCAAGGTGAGGCGAACGACAAGATGTTCATCATCCTCGAGGGCGAACTCCAGGTGCTCGTCGGTGGCAAGGCGGTCGCCACATTGAAAGAGGGGGACCTTTTCGGCGAACTCTCGATGATCGACAAGGAACCCGCGAGCGGCGACATCGTCGCCCTGACGAGCGGCGAATTCGTGACGCTGGACGAGCGCCGCTTCCTCGTCGTCTCCCAGCAGAATCCCTTTTTCACGATGGGGATACTCCGGGTCGTGACCGCGAAACTGCGGGCGATGAATCAGAGCGTCGCCGGCGCGTAACGGATCCGCGGAATGGCGGCGAGAAGGTGACGGGTGGCCTCGCTCCGGGGATTTTCAAACAGCTCCTCCGCTCCGGCCACCTCGACGATCCTGCCGACCGACATCACCGCGATGCGGTCGGCGATGTAGCGCACCACGGAGAGATCGTGGGAGATGAAGATCATCGTCAAATCGAGCTCTTCACGCAGCTGCAGGAGCAGATTGAGAATCTGCGATTGGATCGAGACATCCAGAGCCGAGACGGGCTCGTCCGCAAGGATCAGCTTCGGCTCCGGACCGAGGGCCCGGGCGATCGCGATGCGCTGGCGCTGCCCCCCTGAAAACTCGTGCGGGTATTTCCGGATGAACCGTCCATCGAGCCCGACCCTCGCCATCAGGGTGGCAACGGCCGACTCGAGGGCCGCACGATCGTTTCTCCATTCCGGATGCCGCGTCAAAATGGCCTCGGCGAGCGTGCTGAAGACGGTCATCCGCGGATTCAGCGAGGCGTAGGGATCCTGGAAGATCATCTGGAAGTCGCGGCGCCGGCGCCGGATCTCGCGTGGCGGGAGATCGGCGAGCCTTTCCCCCTCGAGCACGACACTGCCGGAAGTGGGCGCCAGGAGCTGCATGACGAGCTTGGAGAGGGTCGACTTGCCACAGCCGCTCTCCCCGACGAGTCCGAGGATCTCCCCTTTCTCGATCGAGAGGGAGACGTCGTCCACGGCTTTCACGATCGATTTCCTCGCGACCGGCCATCCCTCGCGACGGACAAAATGACGGGTCAGGTGGGCGAGTTCGAGATAGGCCATGTCGGGGAATGACGGAGTCTCGCCCCTGCGAAGGGCGGCGGCAACGGGGAAAATTCCACCCTTTCCCCAGCGGACTTCACCCTGCCGGCGTGAAATGCGATCTCACTTCCGCCCTTCAAACTGGCGCGCGCATTGGATGAGTTCGGCGGGATCGTCGATGCAGAAATCGGGACCTTCGGTCTCCATGGCTTCACGCCCGTTCGCGCCCCAGCAGACCGCGATGGCACTGACATGGGCTTTGCGGGCGGCCTCCATGTCGCGGGTCTCGTCTCCGACATACATGGTCAAGGCCGGGGCGATGCCGGTTTTCTTGAGGACGTTGCCGATGCGATGGGTCTTGCCGAAGAGACTCACTCCGGCCTCAATGAAAAGAAAGCATTCGAGCAGACCGAAGCGTTTCAGCACCATACGGACGTTGTCGGCGGAATTCGAAGTGATGACGCCCAGGCGGAAGCCCTCCGAATGGAGGGACAGGATCATTTCCCGGGTGCCGCGGATCATGTCCACGGTATCCATCCTCTGGTGGAGGAGCTTGCGGATGTGGGCCCCGAGTTTCACCACCATCAAGCCCGAGATCTCGAGATGATCGAGCAAGGCACGCGTGTTGAGCTTGCGCAGCTCCTGCACCTCGGCAGCCGTCACCGTGCGCAAACCATAGCCGGCGGCGAGCTCGTTGTAGATCGCGATGCCGGTCTCGATCGTGTTCGCGAGCGTGCCGTCGAAGTCGAAAATCAAGAGGGGTTTGGCGTTTGCGGACATGGGGAGGCACACTTTCCGGGGGGAATCGCGATTGGCAAGCGCTCAATCGGGGCTGGCCAGGCCGGGCGAAGGCGTTCGATCGGGTCGCGCTGGACAGGTTGTTCTTTACAGACGTGCCGGAATCCGTTTTCCTTTCCTTCCACGGTCTTCGCGCCTCCAAGCCCCCTCCTTTTTCATGAAAAACGCCATCATCGCCCTCCTCGTCGCCATTTTCCTCGTGTGCACCGCCAATCTCCTCGTCAGCCTTGGGCTCATCGGCGGCAAGGGCGGCAGCACGGGAGGGGGGCACGAGTACAAGGTCCTCAACGCCCAGCAGATGGACAACATCGGCTTCCGCGCGGTGGCCGCGGAAGAGGGCATCGAGGTGACGGAAGAGGGAGAGATCAATTTCCCCAAGGAGATGGTCGACAAAATCTCGAAGGTGAACCTGCTCCCCCGCACCATCCTCGAAGTGGAGAAAGACGGTGGCTGGGAGTTCGTCGGCTCAACGAGCGACGATCACTACCTCTTCAAACGCGGGAAGTGATCCCCGGCGTTCTCCGACCTGCTCCGCCATGGCTACGACTCTCCCTCCCCCACTGGTCCGTTGGGTGATGTGGGCCGCGCTGACCGGCTCGATCTTCTTTTATTTCGCCCTGCTCCGCCTCGGTATCGTCACCGCGCCGGAGCCGGAAGTGGAACAGCCCTCCTCGGACGGCGGTCTTTCCCTCGCGATGATCCTCACGGCAATCGGCTTTATGAACGCCGTGGCGAGCATGGCCATCCGCATGGTCGTGAAAAACGTTCGCGACCAGCAGGGCCGCCGCGTCACTCCGAAGTGGATCTTTCCCGCCTTCGTCGTCGCGCTCGCCTTGGGGGAATCGCCGGCGGTGTTCGGCTTCGTCCTCGGGCTCCAGGGCGGGGACCCGAAGGCGATGATGCTGCTCTTCGGGGTCTCGCTCCTGGCGATGCTCGCGAACAACCCCGCCTCGTTTTTCGCCAAGGCGGGCGACGAAGACCGATCCCCGCTCAGTAATTGAGCGGGTGCAGCGCCTTCGGCACGAACTGGCCGTTCCGTCGGATCAATTGCCCGTCGAAACGGATCTCGCCACCGCCGTACTCAGGACGCTGGATGTTCACGAGATCCCAATGCACGGAGCTGCGGTTGGTGTTGTCGGCCACCTCGTAGGCCTGGCCCGGGGTGAAATGGAAGCTGCCGGCGATCTTTTCATCGAAGAGAATGTCGCGCATCGGATCCTTGATGTGCGGGTTGAAGCCGATCGCGAATTCGCCGATGTAGCGGGCGCCTTCGTCCGTATCGAGGATCTTGTTGATCGCCTTGGTGTTGTTCGCGGTGGCTTTGACGATCTTGCCTTGTTTGAACTCGAACTTCACGTTGTCGAAGGCGATGCCCTGGTAGATCGAAGGCGCGTTGTAGCTGATCACCCCCTCCACGGAATGCTTCACCGGCGCGGTGAAACACTCGCCGTCGGGGATGTTGTGCGAGCCGCCGCACGGAATTCCGGGAATGCCCGCGATGCTGAAGCGCAGGTCGGTGCCGGGCCCCATGATGTGGACATCCTTCGCCTTCGTCATCAGCTTGGCGAGAGCGTTCATCGCCGGCTTGAGCTTCGCGTAATCCAGCAGGCAGACGCGGAAGTAAAAATCCTCGAAGGCCTCGGTCGACATGCCCGCGCTCTGGGCCATCGAGGGATGAGGCCAGCGCAGCACGCACCAGCGCGTTTTGTTGACGCGCTGGTTCAGCACCGGGCGCATCTTCGCGGAGAGCATCTGCATGTTCTTCGCCGGCACGTCGGAGAGTTCGTTCACGTTGTGGCTGCCTCGGATCGCGATGTAGCAATCCATCGACTTCATCTGGTGCATTGCGGTGCCGGCGATGATGCCGTATTGCTCCTCCGTCGCGCCGCGCGCGAGCTCGCGCGAGATTTTGGCATTGTGGATGTTGATGAAGGGCGTGGCTTTCGCCGCACGGACCTCGCGGATCAGGGCGATGCCGACCTCCTCGGGGACGTCGAAGAGTTCGATGAGGACTTTTTCGCCCTTTTTCGTGGCGGTCGAATACCTCACCAATTGGCGGGCCAGCTCGTCGATGCGCGGATCATGCATGCCGGGACAGTCCGTGGAAAAGCGGTTTGTGAAAAGCGGAAAATGCCGTCTCGTAGCGCGTATGACGCACTCTTTCGTCTCATCTCTGGACGAGGTCGCCGCCCTGCGCGAGGAACTCGACGCGGCGGGACGGAAGCTCGTCCTCACGAATGGAGTTTTCGATATTCTCCACGTCGGGCATGTCCGCTATCTGAACGAGGCACGCACTCTCGGCGACGCCCTCGTCGTGGCGATCAACGGCGATGCCTCGGTGCGTGAATTGAAAGGGCCCGGACGTCCCATCAACTCGGCGGAGGAGCGTGCCGAGATGCTCCGCGCCCTGCGCTGCGTCGATCGTGTCGTCGTTTTCGAAGAGCGTCGCGCCACCGGAGTGATCGACGCGATCCGTCCCCACATCTACACGAAGGGCGGTGATTACACGCCCGAATCCCTCATCGACGAAGAAAAGGCCCTCCTCGACCTCCTCGGCGTGGAGATCCGCATTCTCGCCCTCGTCCCCGGCAAATCGACGAGTGCCACGCTATCGAAACTCGGCGAGGGTACTCCGGCCGGACCCCGGCGTGTCGCCATCCTCGGCTCGGGCAAAGGCTCGAATGCACGCGCCATCCTCGAATCCGCGCAATCGGGATCGCTCGGCGGCGAGGTCGCCATCGTCATCTCCGACGTCCCCGATGCGGGCATCCTCCGGGTCGCGGAATCCTTTGGCACCCCGACCCTCGTCCTCGATCCCGGCACGGAAAAACGCGGCCAACTCACCGATGCGGCGATGAAAGAGCTGCACGACCGTCTCCGCGCCCTGCGTGTCGATCTCGTCGTCTGTGCCGGTTTCCTCCGCATCCTCCGCGAGCCGCTCCTTTCGGCCTTTCCCGGTCGCATTTTGAATCTCCATCCCTCGCTGCTCCCCGCCTATCCCGGTCGCAATCCGGTGGCGATGGCCCTCGCCGAAGGCGCGACCGAGACCGGCTGCACCGTCCATCTCGTCGATGCCGGCATCGATACCGGGGAAATCCTGCGCCAGGAACGCGTCCCCATCGTCGACGGCGACACCGTCGAGACCCTCACCGCGAAGATCCACGCGGCCGAGCACCGGATTTATCCGGAGGTGATCGCCGGGATCCTCGCTCGACTTTGAGTTTTCCGACCGCGGCTCCCCGCCTCATCCGGAAGCGGGCTGGACCGTTGCAACCAGACCAGACTTGGTTTAGTCTTATTCTGGGAAGCATGAAGACCATCAACATCCAGGCTGCCAAGACCCATCTCTCGCGCTTGGTCGATCAGGTCGTCGCCGGTGAGGAAATCATACTCGCCAAAGCAGGCAAGCCGCTCGTGAGACTCGTCCCGTTTCGTGAGCCAAGGACGGCCCGTCGTGGCGGGCAATACGCCGGTCAGATCGTGGAGGCCCCCGATTGCTGGGACAGCGATGAACTGACCGAATCGATTGCCGCACCTCTTTACGCCCTGGCCCCATCACGTGCCAACGAGGCAAAAGTCGCCGAGCCCCGCCCTCGCGAATGAGACTGCTGGTCGATAGCTGTGTGTTGGTTTGGTGGCTGGATCATCCCGCATCGCTGGCGAAAGAAGCCCGTGAGGCGATTTCTGATCCGGCAAACGAAGTCTATTTCAGTGCCGCGAGCGTCTGGGAGTTGGGGCTGAAAATTCGAAAAGGGAAACTGACCATGCCGGTCGATTTCGCTTCCGCACTTGCCGAGGACGGTTTCAGTCCGCTTCCCGTTACGGTGAATCACGCCGCCCGTTCGCTCTCTTTGCCGGCGGTCCACGAAGATCCCTTCGACCGGCTGCTGGTGGCACAGGCGATCGAAGAAGGATTGGTGATGGTGACCAGGGACGAGGTGATCCGGGATTATCCACTGGCAGTCATGCGCGCGTGATTCCCGAACCTCACGCCGCCCCATAATCGCGCCGCCCGAAAATCGCCGAACCCACCCGCACCATCGTCGCGCCCTCTTCGATCGCGATGCGGCAGTCGTGGCTCATGCCCATCGAGAGTTCGGGCAGGGAGACGCCGTGTTCCCGCTCGAGTTCATCGCGCAAACGCCGCAAGGCGGCGAAATGAGGGCGCACTTGCCCGGGATCTTCGTCGAAGGGAGGCACCGTCATGAGTCCGCGCACCTCCAGGTGCGGCAAAGATCGGATCTCCGCAAACGACTCCATTACCACTCCCACAGGAAATCCGAATTTCGCCTCATCACTTGCCACGTTCACCTGCAGGAGGATCCGCGCGGTCAGCCCGAGTTCGCCCGCGATCCGGCTGACATCGCGAGCCAGTTCGATCGAGTCGATGCTGTGGATCAGCGCGCAATGCGGCAGCACCTTGCGGACCTTGTTGCTTTGCAGATGACCGATGAGATGCCACGCGAGACCCGCAGGTGACTCGGGAATCTTCGCGAGCAGTTCTTGCACCTTGTTCTCGCCGAAAATCCGCTGCCCCGCGGCCGCTGCCTCGGCCACATCCGAAGCCGGCCAGGTCTTTGAAACGGCCACCAGGGTGATGGATTCCGGATCGCGTCCTGCCGCGGTCGCGGCGGCAGCGAGGTCGGCGCGGACCCGGGAAAGGTTGTCGGCGATGCTCATGATTCGGCAAAGGCACGGAGGCGATCTCCATCCATCCTCACGATGCGCCATTCCGGGAGAATTTCACCTCCGGCCCGCTCGTAGAGATCGATCGCCTGCTGGTTCCAGTCGAGCACCGTCCACTCGTAACGACCCGCCCCTCGTTCGTGCGCGATCGCCCCGACCGCCTTGAGCAACGCCTTGCCATACCCCTTGCCGCGATGATCGGGACGCACGTAGAGATCCTCCAGCCAGACTCCGGCGCGTCCCACGAAGGTGGAGAAGGTCGAAAAGTAGACCGCGTAGCCCACCGGACGGCCGTTTTCCTCTGCCAGAAGCGCCTCGGCCGCGGGAGTTTCTCCGAAAAGGCTCTCGTGATAATCGGCCTCGGTCGCGGTCACGAGATGGGTGAGTCGCTCGAAATCAGCGAGTTCGCGAATCATCGCGAGCAGCTCGGGGAGATCCTCCGGAGAGACCGGGCGGATCTGGAAGGAATCTTGGGAAAAAGTGCTCATTTTCTTTCTTTGAAATCGGAGTTGGCACGGGCACTGCTTATTTATCTTTCGTCAGACGGTCCTAGACCTGAAGACAAAGGGTTGAAACCAAAACGGCAACCCGGTTGACCACAAGTCTTTTGCAGGTTTTACGGGGGTTTTTCCTGCGCTGGTCAACCGGGTTGTCCGTTTCCCCGAAAGAGACACGCCCCCGGCCCCATCCGCAAAGCAATCGCGGTCCATCTTCATCCATCGATTCACTTGTTTTGTATACGATGGTGTGAACGCCGGAGTACCCGGATTGGTCAAGAGAAGTGATGCGCAATAACGGTCATTGCGGGTGGGTCGAAGCTGCCGCACCTTGCCGGCGGATGATTGGAAAACCTTTCAAGACCCTACTCTGCCTGGCCACTTTCATCAGCGCGCCGCCTTCACCCGGACGCGCCCTGGACGCTCCCGCCGCTGCCACGCCGGAACCCGTCTTCACCGCGGCCCAGATTGAATTCTTCGAAAAGAAGATCCGCCCCGTCCTCGCGGAGAGTTGCTACGATTGCCATACCGGTGGCAGCAAGGCGAAATCCGGACTGCAACTCGATCATCGCGAGGGCTGGCTGAAGGGCAGCGACTACCGCCCCGTCGTCGATCTGAAGGAGCCCGCCAAGAGCATCCTCATCCGCGCGGTCTCCCACTCGGGCGAGAAAGGGATTCCCGCCATGCCCGAAAAGGGCGACAAGCTCTCCGCCGCGGCCATCGCCGATCTCACCGAGTGGATCGCGATGGGACTGCCATGGCCGAAGGAGGCGAAACCGTCCGGCGATCAGGATCCGCGCCAGCATTGGTCATTCCAGCCGGTGACGCCCGCTCCGATCCCGGCTGATGCGGGTCATCCGATCGACCACTTCGTGAAACAGGCCCAGTCCGCCGCCGGCGTCACCCCGGCTCCACGCGCCGACCGCGCCACGCTCCACCGTCGTCTCCATTTCGCCCTCCTCGGCCTGCCGCCGAAGTTCGAGGATCTGAAAGCCTTCGTCGAAGATCCGCGCCCCGACGACGAGGCCTACGAGGCCCTCGTCGATTCGCTCCTGGCCTCTCCCCATTACGGGGAACGTTGGGCCCGCCTCTGGATGGATGTCGCCCGCTACGCCGACACGAAAGGCTACGAGGGCGCCGGGCGCGAACGCCGCTTCATTTACAGCTACACCTACCGCGATTGGTTGATCAAGGCTTTCAACGAAGACCTGCCCTACGATCAATTCCTCCTCTACCAACTCGCCGCCGAACAAATCGTCGATGCGAATGGTCCCGACAAACGTCATCTCGCCGCGCTGGGTTTCCTCTCCCTGAGCAAGAACGGCAGCCAGGATGAGATCCTCGATGACCGCATCGACACCACCTTCCGCGGCACCATGGCATTGACCGTCTCCTGTGCGAAGTGCCACGATCACAAGTTCGATCCCATCCCGACGAAGGAATACTACAGCCTTTACGGAGTCTTCCTGAACTCCCTTACCGTCGACACCCCGACCATCGGCGAGCCCAAGCCCGGTCCGGAATACGACGCCTACCTCAAGGGGCTCGCCGAAAAGCAGAAGAAGATCGACGACTTTCTCAACCCCATCCTCGAAAAGCTCAAAAAAGAGCATCCCACCCTCGCCGGGAACCGGGGAGCCCTCATGGGCAAAGTCGACCGGGAGGATCGCCGCAAGCTGACCAACCTCGAAGGCGAGCGCGACAAATTCATCGCCGACTCCGGGATGGAGCCTGACAAAGCCATCATCCTGCGCGACCGCGAAAAGCCCATCAACCAGCACGTCTTCATCCGCGGGAATCCCGGCCGTCCCGGCGAGCTCGCTCCGCGCCAGTTCCTCTCCATCGCCTCCGAAGGCGGTGTCGCGAAACCCTTTGAGAAAGGCAGCGGCCGCCTCGAGATGGCGCAGGCGATCGTGCATCCCGCCAATCCGCTCACCGCGAGAAACCTCGTGAACCGCGTCTGGATGTGGCATTTCGGCGAAGGCATCGTCCGCACTGTCGATGATTTCGGCATCACCGGGGAGCGCCCCGACCATCCCGAGTTGCTCGACTGGATGGCGCACTGGTTCCGCGAAAACGGATCCTCCGTGAAAGAGCTCCATCGTCTCATCGTCACCTCCGAGACCTGGAAACAGCAGTCCTCGAATCCCAAGACCGAGGCCAACATGCTCGTCGATGCCGAAAACCGCCTCTTGTGGAAGTTCAAGAAAAAGCGCCTCGAACTCGAACAAATGCGCGATGCCATGCTCGACGTCTCGCAGAATCTCGACCGGACCTTTTTCGGCCGCCCCGTCGAGATCCTCGCGCCCGGATACAAGAACCGCCGTTCCGTCTACGCCTTCATCGACCGGCAGAATCTCGATCCGACCTTCCGCAATTTCGACTTCTCCAATCCGCAGGAGACCACGGGCAAGCGTCAGAACACGACGATCCCGATGCAGGCGCTCTTCACCCTGAACAATTCCTTCGTCATGGATCAGGCGGAGATCCTCGCGAAGAAAAGCGAAGGCACGCCCGATCGGATCGCCGCGCTCCATCGCGCCGTCTTCGCGAAAGATCCCTCCGAGTCCGATCGCCAGCTCGGCGAGAGTTTCATCGCCGCTTTCGGGGGTGAGACTTCGGCGATGGGCAAACGCCAGACGAATACGGAATGGAGCTACGGCTGGGGCGACATCGATCCGAAATCCGGCAAGGTCGTCTTCCATCCCTTCGAGCATTGGATCAAGAATGTCTGGCAGGTCGGCAAGGAGCGCCCCCTCAAGAACGATCCGCTGAGCTACCTCTATGCCGACAACAACGGCAGCGCCCACCCCGGCCACACCTCGCGCGAGAGCCTCATCTACGAATGGCGCGCTCCCGACGATCTCGCCGTCGCCGTCAGCGGAGAGATTTTCCGCTCCAACGTCGGCAAAGGAAACGGCGTGCGTGTGAAAGTCGCGACCACGAAGGATGGCGTGATTTTCGATCAGGTCCTCGATCCGGCGAAGGACAAGATGGCCGTGAACCTTGCCGAAGTGAAGATTGCCAAGAACGAGTGCCTCTATTTCATCGTCGATCCGCACGAAAAGAATTCCGCTTTCGACTCGGTCCGCTGGAATCCCCAGATCACCGACCTCGGCGGCCACTGGCCGCGCTGGGGCATGGCCGAATCCTACTCCGGCCCCGCCACCCCCGCCTCGACCTGGGGCGCCTACGCGCACGCCCTACTCAATACGAACCGGTTTCTATTTGTCGACTGAGCAGATGATTCAATCTCAGTCCTTCATATCACGACCACTAAGCCAGATGCAACCGGACCAAATTGCTCTTGAGTCGCTAAAAACCTTCGCAGACTTCGGAATGAAGCTTGCCGCGATAATTGTGGCCATAATGGGTTGGCTCATCGCCAACAAAGACACTCGAGCGTTTCTGCAAGAACATAAAGGAATGTCTTGGACGATTGGTGCAACAACTACGGTCGCGGTTATATCACACACGATTGGAATGGGATTCTACCTCCACTTCGGCATCGCACCGAATTCCGCGATGCGATCTTTCTTTTGGCCAGCGAACATATGTCACGGAACAATCAATCTATTGCTGATCTTGGGAATGATCTTGACTCTCTACTTTATCTCAAAGAAACGTCGAATTTGCTTTGAATAATAAGATCCACGCGCACCATTCGCTTTCTTCCTTTGAAATGATTTCCAGACGCTCCTTCCTCCACCGCACCGGCATGGGCATGGGTGCCCTCGGTCTGGGCCCGCTCCTTTCGCAGTTGAATGCGGGCGACCGTTCCCTCAATCCGCTCGCCCCGGGGAAGACCCATTTCCCCGCCCGCGCCAAACGCGTCATCCACATCTTCGCGAACGGCGGACCGTCGCAGGTCGACTCCTTCGATTACAAGCCCGCCCTCGCCCAATACGACGGCAAGGAAATGCCCGGTGAGTCGCTCAAGACCGAGCGCAAGACCGGCACACTGATGAAGTCGAGCTTCGCCTTCAAACAGCGCGGCCAGAGCGGGATCTGGGCGAGCGATCTTTTCCCGATGGTCTCGGAGATGGTCGATGATCTCTGCATCATCAATTCGATGCATGCCAATGTCCCGAATCACGAGCCCTCGCTGATGCTCATGAACACCGGCGCCGAGCGGGTCAACCTCGTGCGCCCGAGCATGGGCAGCTGGGTCACCTACGGGCTGGGCACGGAGAACGAAAACCTGCCCGGCTTCGTCTCGCTTTGTCCCGGAGGCGTTCCCATCGTCGAAACGCAGAACTGGCGCTCCGCCTTCCTCCCCGGGGCCTACCAGGGTGCCCACATCGATACCAAAAACACGCAGGTCGCCAAACTCATTCCCGACATCCGCAATCCACGCATGACGATGGATTTGCAGCGCCGCCAGCTCGACCTCATCCAGCAGATGAATCTCCAGGATGCGGCGTCATCCGGCTTCGACGCCGACGCCGAGGCCCGCATTCATTCCCTCGAGCTCGCCTACAAGATGCAGATGGAGGCGACCGATGTCTTCAACGTCGAGCGTGAGCCCGCCCACGTGCGCGAGCTCTACGGCGACACCCTTCACGGACGCCAGATGCTCATCGCCCGCCGCCTCATCGAGCGCGGTGTGCGTTTCGTGCAGGTCTGGCACGGCGCGGGACAGCCGTGGGACAGCCACAATGAGATCGCGAAAGAGCACGGCCGTCTCGCCGGCGAGGCCGACCGTCCCATCGCCGCCCTTCTCGCGGACTTGAAGCAGCGGGGCATGCTCGAGGATACCCTCGTCATCTGGGGTGGTGAATTCGGCCGCACCCCCACCGTCGAGCTGCCCACTCCCGGAGCGAACGACGCCAACACCAAGCTCGGCCGCGACCACAACCACCATGGTTTCACCATGTGGATGGCCGGCGGCGGCGTGAAGGGCGGCTTCCAGTATGGCAAGACCGACGAGTTCGGCTTCAAGGCGGTCGAGAATCCCGTGCACGTCCACGATCTCCACGCCACCATCCTCCACCTCCTCGGCTTCGATCACGAGAAACTCACCTACCGCTACGCCGGCCGCGACTTCCGCCTCACCGACGTGCATGGCCACGTCGTGAAGGATCTCTTCGCCTGAGGCGGTCCCGTCCGTAATCATCCCGGGAGGAAAGCCTCCCTGCTGGCACGCGACGTGCGTCAGTCGTTCGTGGTGAATGAAGCGCGCTTGTCTCCGGGCGATCTTCGTTCATCATCCATGAAATGAACTTCGGATTTGTCTCGACCCGCTTTGCCGGCACCGACGGGGTGTCGCTCGAGTCAATGAAGTGGGCCGCGGTGCTGGAGCGTGCGGGGCACCGCTGCTATTGGTTCTCCGGACTCAACGACCGGCCCGCGGCGAGCGCCCGCGTCGTGCCCGAAGCCCACTTCGCCCATCCGCGCATCACCTCGATCGATGCACGGGTCTGGCATCGCGACTCGGTCGATCCCGATCTCCCAGCCGAGGTCGACGATTTGCGAAGCCACCTCGGTTCCGCGCTTGATGGTTTTGTCAGGGATTTCGCCATCGACGTGCTCGTTCCGCAAAACGCCATCACCATCCCGATGCATCTGCCGCTCGGGCTCGCCCTCGCGGACTTCATCCGGTCGCATGATTTTCCCACCATCGCCCACCACCACGACTTCCACTGGGAGCGCGAGCGCTTCGCCGGCGGCGCCGCGCGGCCGTGGCTGGACGAGGCCTTCCCTCCTTCCCACCCCAGCCTCGTCCACGCTGTCATTCATTCCAGGGCCGCCCGCGATCTGCGCGAGCGGCTCGGGCTCGATGCCGTGCTCATCCCCAACGTGATGGACTTCGCCTCCGCCCCACCTCCGCCCGCCCGCAGCGCGGCCGACGTGCGCGAGGCGATCGGGCTCGCCGGGGACGACCGACTCATTCTCCAGCCCACCCGCGTCGTCCCCCGAAAGGGCATCGAACACGCCATCGACCTCGTCCACCAGCTCGATGATCCACGGAACAAACTTGTCGTCTCCCACGAGGCCGGTGACGAGGGACTCGCCTACCGCGACCAACTCATCGCCCTCGCCGGGGAAAAAAGCGTCGACCTGCGTTTCCTCGATCCCGGCGCGCCCGGATCACCCACCCTCGACGAACTCTACCACCTCGCCGATCTCGTCACCTTCCCGAGTCTCTACGAGGGCTTCGGCAATGCCCTCCTCGAGGCCGTCTGGTTCCGCAAGCCCGTTCTCGTGAACCGCTATCCCGTTTTCAGAACCGACATCGAACCCTGTGGATTCGACTTCATCGTCATCGACGGGGCCATCGACGATCCATCGGTCGCCGCGGCCGCCGCCATTCTCGAGGATCCGTCGGCCGCAGACGCCGCCGTGGAGAAGAATTACGCGATCGCCGCCACCCATTTCAGCTACGAGGTCGTCGAGGCGCGGCTCGGCGAGTTGCTCAAGCGGCTCGGGCTTTCCCTCTGAGCCTTACTTCGCCGGCCCCGGCATCACCACCGCCGAGGCAAAGGCGACAGACTCCCCCGAAAAGGGCGTCGCGACTAGCACGGAACGTCCCGCCAGCGGGAAGAGCAGTTCCACCGCGAAGATCTTGTATTCCAATAGCGCTTGCTCAGGACGTTCGCCACCCTCCTTCCAGGCACGACCCGAGACGACCCAGTGCTGGCGTTCGGGACGAACCGCGAGCTCGATCTGCTGCATCTCCGCGGGATCATGGGGAAACGGCCGGCTCAAGAGGACCTCGCCACGTCGCACCAACTCGATCTCCTGCCGCACCGGCACGAGGCGAAGCTGGAAACCGTTTTTCCCATAAAGACCGACCCCAAAACGCGACTTCAGCCGATCCCCTCCCGGCCCGCGAACCGAGGCCGTGATCGTCGCGCCTTTTTCCCGGATCTCCGGACCAAACTCCAACCACGCATCGACGAGCGGCTCGGGCGCGGCGAGGAGTTTCTTCGCCCCCGCATCCACCGACCACGATCCCTTCACGACCGTGGCGCCACCCGGGATTGAAGCATCCTTGCTGTTGGCGATGTCGAGCTTCGCGAGCTCCTGCGGAGGGACCGGAGGCGGCGTGGCCTTGCCCTTGTCCTTTTCATCAGCAGCGAAGGAGCCGAAGGCCAGACTTGACCCTATCAAGAGCACCACGCAACCCTCTTTGGTCTTCATTCCCTTCGGATGGCGTCCATGAGGTGCCCGCGCAGAACGAGACGCGCGGCCGAGGCACAGAACAGGAGACCGCCGACAAGGACGGCCCCGTTGATCGCCGCGAGGAGTCCCCAGGGCAGCGGCGCGGAGCCGCCCGTGAGTTTCGGCAGCACCGCGAGGATCGCGGCCCCGAGTCCCACGACGACGCCTGACAAATGCAAAAACCAGTGCTCCGAGAGGACCATTCCGGAAAGGGCGCGCCGGGTGAAGCCCATCGCCTGCATCACCCCGAGCTGCCCGCGGCGCTCCATCACATTGCGGCCCACGAGAATGGCGAGACCGAGCGTGCCGAGGAATAGGCCGAGTCCGCCGAGGGTGGAGAAGATCGAAAGATAGGTGTTCTGCACCGCGTTGAATTCGTTGAGTCGGTCCGCGGCGGGACGCATCTCGAGCCCAAGGTCGCCGAACATGCGGGTGAGGTGCGAAGCGACGGGCGCGAGCGTTTTCGGATCGGCCCCCGCTCCATCGAGAAGGAAAAACCGGTAACCTCCCGCATCGGGGAAAAAGCGGATGAACTCGGCCTCGTCGATGAGGAGACTGCCCTGGAGGATCGAGGTCTCGAGGAACCCGACGAGACGCACCGCGAAGGCCTGGCCCGAGACCGTCTCGTAACGCACCGTGTCGCCGACCTTTTTTTGCAGGGCGTAGACGGCGGTATTCTGATCGATGATCCCGCGGATCACGGGGATGCCATCCTCATCGGGCTCGTCTCCGGAGAGAGTACGCCAGGGGCTTTGTCCGTTCGGAGGAGGACTCGCCTGGGCCGTGAAGTGGAAGGGGGAAAGCCGCGCGATCTTTTCGACATCGACGCCCATCAGTCTCGGACGTTGGGCGCGGTTGAGATTGAGACAGCTCGCATCTTCGCCATTGCTCACCCGCATCGGCAGGATTGAAAAATCGCCCTTGAGCGCGTCGAGCCCGAATTTCTTGCGTCCTTCGGCTCCGTCGAGATCCTCGTAAACCGGCAGGGTCGACTCGCCGACAAACGCAAAGCCGCCCGTGCCGGAGCCGCGGCGCTCCGCTCCGCGCGCGCCGTCGAGGCGGAAGGAATTGATCGCCGTGACCATGAAGACACCCGCCGCCATCAACCCGATCACGGCGAGACTGCGTCCGCGCCGGCGCACGGTGTGCTGGCGGCCGAGGGCTCCGAGCGACGAAAGGCTCTGCGAAGGACGGAGGAATCGGCGGATGAGGATCGAGCAAAGCGCCACTCCGGCGATCGTGATGAGGAAGCCCGCACCGAAGAAGAGTCCCTGCTCGGCCATGGTGCCGGGCACCTTCGGTGCGAAGAGACAACCGAGGGCGCCGATCAAGCCACCCCAGAAGCCGAAGACATCGCGCTTGCGGCGGCCCGAGGTCGAATGAGTTTCATCCGACATTCCGGAAATGAGCGCACTCGGCTGCACCGCGGTGACGCGACGGCTCGCAATCCAGACGACCACGAGCGCGACGATCACGGTGATGGCGAGAGCAACGCCAAGCGAGGCGGGCTTCAGGAAATAGACGAACTCCATGCCGGCGGCGGCGTCCTGCCACACGCCGGACATGCCATGAAGTGCGAGGCGGGTGTAGACATAACCTCCGAACAGACCGAGGGCCGCTCCCACGACGGAAAGGACGAGGGCCTCGATGAGGAAAAGACGACGGACGCGTTTCCGCGTGAAGCCGAGGGCGAGGAGCAGACCGATCTGGGTGGCGCGCTGTTCGATGCCAAAGACAAAGACGAGTCCCGCGAGGACGAGGGCCGCGACGATGAGGAAGAAACTCATGCTCGCGAAGAGCGCCCCGAAGTCGAAAGAACCCGCCACAGCCGCGGCAGCCTCGGCCGGGAGATCTCGCGAAGTCATGCCGAGATCGGCCAGCTTCAGATGCGCCCTCAGTTGCTCGACGAGCGCTTTGTCAGGATCCTTCAGGGTGAATCGCACCGCGGTGGCGTCGCCGAAGCGGTTTGACCACATCGCACGCGCGGCGGCGAGGGAGACGAAGGCTTTGGGTGTCGTTTTGTGGGCGTCCCAGTAATCGTCGTCCTTCTGGCGGATGCGGTCGCGGTCAATGGGGATGCCGGGCTCCCAGTCATCGAGGCCGTCAACGTCGAAGATGCCGGGGAACTC
Organism: Verrucomicrobiales bacterium; assembly: GCA_016795385.1. Lineage (GTDB taxonomy): Bacteria > Verrucomicrobiota > Verrucomicrobiia > Verrucomicrobiales > DEV007 > Arctic95D-9. The sequence goes on from JAEUHI010000078.1 coordinate 40,725, forward strand.
GGGCGTCCAGGAGCGGTCCCAGCCATTTTGCTCGAGCGGGGCAATCCCCGCGACGGTGAACTTGCGCTGTTGCTCGACGAGGGCGCGCCCCGCTCCCACGACGTTGTAGGTCAGGGTAATGGTATCGCCTTCTTTCGCGGCGAGGTCCTCGGCGAGCCAGTCGGAGAGAAGGATCTCGTCATCGCCGAGTTCGCCCGTGACGATGCCATTGAGCGCAGGTCCGACGCCCGTGACCATGGAATAAGGCGTGCCGCGCTCCGCCGGTGCCTTCGCGATGTCGGTGGCGAGATAGGTGAGGACGGGAGCGCTCGCCGAGGAGATCGTTTCCAAAGCCTTCACGAGGACGCCGTCAAAAAAGACCCGCGAGCTGATCATCTGCTGCACGCCACCTTCACCCGCGGCAGCGACGGTGAGCTGGAGATCCTCGAGCTGCCACGATGACTCGACCGCTTCGGAAAAAGCGACGGCATCGAGGGAACGGTCGCCGAGGAGGAGATTGGCGCGATTGCTTTGTTCGATCACCGACTCAAGCCGTTCACGGCGGACAAAAAGCGTCGCGGGCGGGACTTGCTCGGACTTCAGCGAATAACCGCCGAATTGTTCGTTGTCCAGAATCGTGGTGACTTCCGCGGTGAAGGGCGTGGTTTGTTCGGACTCGCCCGAGAGCGGGGCGTCTTTCGACAGCGCGCCGGGCACTTCGAGACGGACGATGAGGGTGTCGCCGGCCTTCGCCCCGATGCGGTCGGCGAGGGGACGGTTGATGGCGATGAAACGTTCGTCGTCGAATCCTTCGGGCGCGGCCCCGCCGAGAGAGAGCTTCCAAAAACGCTCGTCGACCCCGACGATCTGGATGCGGTTGACGCGGCGTCCTCCTTCGCGGCTCGCGGCGGTGCCTTCGATCTGGAGAACGGGGGCGACGAGGGCGTCACCACCGAGCTTCGTCGCGACGCGATCGGCGAGCGAGGCGGTGAAAAAACGTTCGCCGCCGAGGAAGACCGGGCCGATTCCCGAGAGGCGTGCCTCCGCGTTGCGACGGAGGCTTTCCTTCACCGAATCGCCGACGACGAGGGCTCCGCTGAGGATCGCCGAAGTGAGCGCCACGCCCGCGAGCATCGAGAGATTCACCCACCGGTAGTGGAAGAGCGAGCTGAGAATGAGGCGGAGGGAAGTCATGGGACACGAGTCACGAGTCACGGGTCACGAAGCTGATTCCAGTTTGCCGCGATGAAGGGTCCGCACGGAACCAAGAGTGGCGGCGAGGGCGCGGTCGTGGGTGACGACGATGAGGGCGAGTCCCTCGGACTCGTTGAGCTCGGCGAGCAATTCCATGAGGCGCTTCGCGTTGTCTTCGTCGAGGGCACCGGTCGGTTCATCGGCGAGGAGGAGACGCGGCGAATTGATCAGCGAACGCACGATGGCGACGCGCTGTCGTTCGCCGCCGGAGAGCTGCGAGGGGAGCCGGTCGAGCTTGTCGGCGAGACCGACGCGGTCGAAAAGGCGCTTGGCTCGGTCGGCGGCTTCCGTAGGATTGGGACGCGTGGCCAGGGCGAGCGTCGGGACGAGGGCGTTCTCCAGCGCGGTGCACTGCGGGAGCAAATGGTGCATCTGGAAGATGAAACCGATCTTCTCCGAGCGGATCCGCGCGACGGCGTCCTCGCTCAGCCCGGCGGTGTCGATGCCATCGACGATGACGCGTCCCTCCGACGGGGCATCGAGCGTGCCGAGGAGGTTGAGCAGGGTGCTTTTCCCGCAGCCCGAGGGACCAACGATGGCGAAGCGCTCACCCGCGCCCACGACGAGATCGAGCCCGTCGAGGATGCGGCGTTCGGGGGCGCTTTCGTACCATTTGGTGACGCCGCGCAGTTCCAGGATCGAATTCGTCTCTTCAGGCATTGCCCGAAGTTTCGGCGTTCCCGGGGGTTGCTTCAAGTGGGGAATGACGTCAGCGACGAAAGCGCAGCCGAACGGTCCACCGTTCTGACGAACGTCCCTCGGCCCACGATTCCGGAAGCGTTGCCGCTTCCGCTACCGCTGACGCGTTCATCGGAGCTCTCCCGTAGCGGAACGTGCAAACGTTCCGGCCGATCGTCCCTCGGCCCCCGATCCCGGAAGCGTCGCCGCTTCCGCTACCGCTGACGCGCTCATCGAAGTCTCTCCCCGTAGCGGAAGGTGCGAACGTTCCGGCCGATCGTCGAAAGGACGTCCGATCCCGGAAGCGTCGGCGCTTCCGCTACAAGCAGATCACTCCGCCATCAACTCCTTCACGCGGGACTCGATCGCCTTGGACCAGATCTCGTAGCCCTTTTCGTTGGGGTGGAGCAGGTCGGGCATGATCTCTTTTGAAAGGGTGCCGTCGGCTTCGAGGAAATCCTTGTTGATGTCCATGAAGAAGACGGTCTTGCCATCATCGAGCTTGGCGATGAGCTCGTTCGTCTTCTCGTTTTGCTGGCGCATCTTGTCTTCCGGCGTGGCTCCGCGGGGGAAGATCGCCAGGAGGAGGATCTTCATCTGCGGCTGTTTTTCCTTCAGCACCTTCACAATCTCCGTGACACCGGCGGCGGTCTCCTCCGCGGTGCTGGAATAAACCGCTCCTCCGTGTTCGGCCATGGGACGCCCCTGATGACCGGTGTTGTTCGTGCCGATCATGAGCACGGTCAGCTTCGGCTTGAGCCCGTCGTAGTTTCCGTTGGCGAGACGCCAGAGGATATGCTCGGTGCGGTCGCCGCCGATGCCGAAGTTGGCGGCCCCCATCGGCGCCCAGTATTGATCCCATGCGGCCTTGCCTTTGGCGCTCCAGCCCTGGGTGATGGAGTCGCCGAGGAACACGAGGGGCGCCTCACCCTTTTTCGAGATCTCGTTGAAAGACGCATGCAGCGCCTCCTTGCCCGGATGCGGTGCCGGCGAAAGCGCGAGCGGCTTGGCCGCATCGGCGAGGGCGAGGGAGGAAAAAGCGGTCAGCACGGCGGCGGAGAGGATCAAGCGGGTGGGTTTCATAGGCTGGCATTTTGCCAAGCGGCGGCGCGCGGGGCAAGGGCGGAAATGCGGGGAGATCGAAGTCGACCCGAACATTGCAATTTCAATCGAGCCCGCCATTCGGCACATCACTTCTTGGACTCTCGCCACGCTGTCAATGGCGCTCGTGGGCTCGAAGAAGATCATCGAGTTCGGAGTCGGCCAATCTACTGACAAAGGCATCCGTCACCACCGTCGTTCCCTCCCCTCCCGTCTGAAGCACCGGCCACCCGCTCTCGTCCACGCCAAAACGTGGATGACAAGCCAGGATGGGACCATGCAAGTCCCTCACCAGAGCTCGAGCAACGAGGGCATCCAGGGAAATCCCTTGACGCGAAGCGACAGCTTCCGCTTCGGAAAAGAGATCGTCGGGAAGTTCGATGGTGAATCTCATCTCTGCGACTTTACAGATACCGGTCTCAGTAGTTCCCATTCACGTCAAATCAGGTCATCAAACTCTTGTCTTCATCGCGAAAATTTTCCATGCTCCCGAAATGAACCGCCCTGGGATCCTCTGCTTCGCCGCCTGCCTTGGGTTCTTTGCGGCCGTGCCGGTTCCGGCGGCCGATCCACCGGCACCGGATCCCGCTGCCCTTTGGTCGATCGGGGTTTTGATGTGGGAATATGAAGTTCCGAACGATTTGCCGGAGGGGGAATTCGATCAGTTCGAATGGATCGCCGGGGCCAGTGGAAAAACGGAAACGATCGACGCCGGAGTCTCTTTCAACGGAATTCCCCGCGGGACGCGCGTACGGCTCCACCTCTGGCTTGGCGATTTCCTTCCTTCCGGCGCTCCCCGTCACCAGCCCGATGGCATCCGCTATTCGATGATCTGGACCGAAGGGGCACGTGAACAAAAACGATTCGGCGTCATGAAGATTCCGGAGGGTTACGATCAATGGTTCGGCCATCAGGCCGCGGGAGAGTTGCTGAACGCGGACATCGGATGGAAGCTGATGCTGATGAAGTCAGGTATGGAAGATGGGCCGATGGCGATGCTGGAGTTGGTGGCAGCATTTGAAGAGCCGGGTAAAACCCTCGGGACGTTGAAATGAATCGTCGCCGCCAACAAGTCGGGGTGTTGCTCCTCGCCGCCCTATTCCTCGGAGGATGCGGCGATTCGACTTCGGACCCGGGGCGCACCGCCGAACAGGAAGGGAAGGCAAGAACCGAAACGGCCGCCATCACCTTGGTCCCGTCAACAGGCAGTTCGCTCTGGAGTGGTGCATTGAAGGAGCGAACCTTCGACTAGCCGGAAGGATTCTTCGAGAGCGACTTCGCCCATGGAGGCGACGCCAGGCAGATTCTCAAACGTGACGGCGTGGAATTTTTCGAGGGAATGGAGGCACGCTTCGATCGTTCCGCAGGGACCCTGGAAGTGAAAGCGACGGAGGGCGAGTTATGGCTGGTCGAGGCGGTGGTGGATTATTGGGGCCTGATTGAAGAAGTGGAGGCTGAGGCCAGGTGGCAACGGATAGGAAAGCTGGAAAAGCGATTGAAAGATCTCATAATCGCAGGGGTAGATTTCAAGGACACCCCGATCGAGGAAGCATTGGAATTCCTTGAAGAGGCGGCGGCTCTTGACCAAGTTCCAAACGCCAAGGGCTCGATGGGAGTTCAGATCGTTCTGGATCCACCACGAAAATTGGAGGGCGTGCCTGGGTTGTTTTCTGCGAGTGCTGACGAACCTGATTCGATCACCGTGACCATGAAGCTTCCGGAGGTGCCTTTCCTGGAAGCATTGCGTTACACCGCGTCGCTGGCGCAAAGAAAGTATCGGATCGAGGAAACTGAGATCCGGCTGGGGTATCACGGCAACTTTGAAGAACCATTGCATACCCGGGTCTATTCCGCTCCGCCAGATCTTGCACAGAGGATCGCAGACCAACCTGTTCTTCCAGATGCCAACGATCCTTTCGCAGTTAAAGCTGAAAGCGTTCGGCCTTTTGTCCCCACTTTGAAAGCCCTCTTGGAAACCGCCGGAATTACCTTCCCTTATAAGGCTGATGCAGTATTCGATACACGGCGAAGCCTGGTATTCGTGAGAAACACCTCCACCCAACAGGAACTTTCGGCAGCCTTTCTCCAATCCCTTGCCGCCGAATCAGAATCCGATGACCGATTGCCGAGATGGAATCAAAAAGCCGATTCGATTGTTTTGCCGTCGTTGACGTTTGACCAAGAGCACTTGCTTCGCGTGATTGATCTCATCGAAATGCACTCACGCCTCGCGGATCAGAAAGGTCCTGTTTGGGAACGCGGTGCGCTGATATGGTTCAACTTTGGTGAAAACGAAAAATCACTCCATCCCATCGCCTACGACACGAAAATCACAGTCGATGTTTCCCATCTCACGATCCGCCAAGCGCTCACAAGGATCGGTGAAGAGATTGGAGCGAAAGTTACGATCGAGCTGGAGGGAATTATGCTTTCCCCGACCCAGTAGCACCCCTCACTGCCGCACCCAACGCCGCGACTTGAACTCGAACCGCGGCAATTCCCCCGCCTCGACCATCTTCACGGGGATGCGGAGGGTGAAGGCGTCGGCCAGTTCGCGCTGGACGCGCTCGGCGAGATCGGGTCTGGCCTTGGCGTCGGCTTCGATCATCACTTCGAGCTCGGCCATGGACTGGCGGGTCGTCTGCACGACCTGGAACTCGACGACTTCGGGAAAACCACGGATGATCTTCTCCACCGCGGTCGGGTAAACATTGACGCCGCGGATCACGACCATCTCGTCGACGCGACCGAGGATGCCACCCTCAAGGCAGAAAATGGGAGCGCCCCCCGCGGGAGTGAAATACGCCTTCTCGACGAGATCGCCGGTGCGATAACGCAGGAGCGGACAGGCGGTGCGCGTCAGGGTGGTGAGGACGAGTTCGCCCTTTTGTCCGGGGGTGACTTCGGTCTGGGTCTCGCGGTCGATGATCTCGGCGAAGTAAGCCTCCTCGATGACGCAGAGCGAGAGCGGTTTGTCAGGATGCTCGTAGGTGACGGGACCCGTCTCGGTCATGCCGTGGTGATCGAAAACACGCGCACCCTTCCAGAGATCGGAGAGACGTTTCCGCACCTCGGGCAGACTGCCGCCGGGCTCGCCGGCGACGATGATCTTTTTGAGTCGGTAGGTCGAGGTCTCGTCATTCGCGTGCGAGGCGAAGAGCTCACCGAGACGCATCGCGTAGGTGGGCGTGCAACAGAGCACCTCGACCTCGTGCGCGACCATGGCCTGGAGTCTCGCCTTGCTGCTGAGTCCGCCACCGGGGATGGAAAGATTCCCGCGACGCGTCGCCGACTCGAAGGCGGTCCAGAATCCGAGGAAGGGACCGAAGGAGAAGGCGAAGAAGATCTTGTCCCCCGGCCCCACCCCGGCGGCTTCGTAGACGCGGTCCCAGCAGTCGAGCATGGCCGACCAACTCCCGGCGGTGTCGAGGGTGGGCAAGGGTCCACGCGTCGTGCCACTGCTCTGACAAAAGCGCGAATAACGCTCGATCGGCTCGGTGAGATTCGATCCGTAGGGGGGGAATTCCTCGCGATCCCAGACGAGATCCATCTTCGAGGTGAAGGGCATCTTCGCCACGAAGTCGGCGAGTGAGGGGGCTTCGCCGAGTGCGGCTTTGGCGAGGCGGTCGCGGTAGAAGGCGTTGCCGGCGCGCAATTCGCCGAGGAGGGAGCGAAGGCGCTCCGTTTGCAGGGCTTCGATGGCGGCGCGATCGGGCATGACGAACGGTCGACGCCGGAACCCGACGGGTCAATGAGACTGCGGCCCCTGATCCGGTGAAGCGGGCGAGACCGCCGCCACTTTTTCGGCCGGTTTCGCCGGTGCGGCGTGGACAGGCTTGAATTTGGTGACGAGGTAACCACCGGCCGCGGCCATGAAGAGACCGAGAATGAAGGGCCAGCGGATCTTGCCCCAGTCGTGCGCCATCGAGATCGAGACGATCGCGTTCACGATGGGAGCTCCGGCAAAGATGATCGACATGACGACTCCGGGCGCGTTTTGCACCTTCGCGCCGATCGCCGCACCGAGGGCGAGGAGGACGAAGAAGGCCCCGATCGCTCCGAGGATGCCCGCGAAAAGCGAGAGCCAGAGTCCCTTGGCCGGGAAATTCCAATCCGATCCGCGCATCACGAGGAGGATGAGGGGAGCGAGCACCGCGGTGAGGAAGTAGGCGACGCCGACGAAAAGGAAGGCCTTGTAGCGGCCGTTGACGGGATCAACCATGCCCATTTGCCCCATGTGAAGGAAGATGCCGTAGAGTCCCCAGGTGAGGACGGTGCCGAGGGCGAAAATCAGCCAGGAATAGGTGCTCATGGGATCCATCAGGAGGTGGTGAAAGGCGTTACGAAGAGGGGTTCAAGCGGGGATAGCGCCTTCGGGCGCGACTTCGAGTTTTTCGCGCCATTCGTCGGGGATGGCAACCGCTTTCATGCGGCGCGTTTCGGCATCGAAGGAGACGCAGACGACGGTGAAGCGTCCGGTCGCGGCGAGGGCGCGCTCTTCGGGTGAGTCGGGATGCTTCCAGAATTGGAAATAGTAGTGGATCGTTTTGTTGCGCAGTTCCTCGATGAGCAGCTCGATCTCGATCTCTTCCTCGAAATGGAGAGGCAGGCGGAAATCGGCCGAGGCATGGACACGCGGCCAGCCCACGTTCGGCCCGCCGGTATCGGCTCCGTGACGGAAGGGATGCACGGAGAATCCGAGGGAACGGTAGAAGGCATGCTCGGCCACCTCCATGAAGCGGAAGAAATTCGAGAAATGCATGATCCCCGCCACGTCGGTGTCGGCGAACTCGACGCGGCGGCGGTGGAGGAAGCGATGAGCCATGCCGGAACTTGGGCGTGGGGCGGCGGATTTGCAACGGGGGGAATGAGGGAGTCGCTTCGACGCCCGGTCGGAACGTTTGCACGTTCCGCTACGGGCCGCTCCGATGCACGCGTCAGCGGTAGCGGAAGCGGCGACGCTTCCGAATCGGACGTCCCTCGACGGTCGGGTCGGAACGTTTGCACGTTCCGCTACGGGTCGCTCCGATGAGCGCGCCAGCGGTAGCGGAAGCGGCGACGCTTCCGTAATCGGACGTCCCTCGACGGTCGGGTCGGAACGTTTGCACGTTCCGCTAACTTCAGAATCACGCCTCCAGCTCCGCGAGCCGGTCGGCCATTTCGGAGGCCTGGAGCGCTTCGATCACGGGAGCGATCGCCCCGGTCACGATCTGGTCGAGATTGTAGAGCGTGAGATTCACGCGGTGATCGGTGAGGCGGTTCTGCGGGAAATTGTAGGTGCGCACCTTTTCCTCGCGGCCACCCGAGCCGATCAGGCTCTTCCGGTGCGCCGAATACTTCTCGGCTTCCTCCCGCACCTTGGCCTCGAGCAGTTTCGCCCGGAGGATCTGCAGAGCCCGCTCCTTGTTTTTCCCCTGGCTGCGTCCCTCCTGACACTTCACCATGATCCCCGTCGGCAAGTGCGTCACCTGCACGGCGGAGTCGGTCGTGTTGACGTGCTGGCCGCCCGGACCACCCGAGCGCGTCGCCTGGATGTGGAGATCTTCGGGCCGCAACTCGACATCGACCTCCTCGGCCTCGGGCAGGACCGCGACGGTCGCGGTGGAGGTGTGGATGCGGCCCTGGGTCTCGGTCACCGGCACGCGCTGCACGCGGTGGACGCCGCTCTCATACTTCAAGAAGCGGAAGACCTCCTCGCCCGCGACTTTGAAAACGACTTCCTTATAGCCGCCGACTTCCGAAGGACTCGCCTCGACCGGCTCGACCTTCCAACCCCGCGACTCGGCATAGCGCTGATACATGCGATAGAGATCGCCCGCGAACAGTGAAGCTTCGTCGCCGCCCGTCCCCGCACGGATTTCGACAATGGCGTCGCGATCCTCGGTGGGATCGTGGGGCAGCAGCGCATACTGCACCGCGGCCTCGAGCTCGGCGATTCGCGACTCCAAAACCGGAATCTCTTCCGCCGCCATCTCCGCGAGATCCGCTTCGCCGGATTTGGCCAATTCCTGATTTTCGGCGAGGTCCGTCCTTACTTTCGCGAGACGGGCCCAATCCTCCATCAGAGCCTTGAGACGGTTGTATTCGCGGGTGAGCTCACCGGCCTTTTTCGCGTCGTCGAAAAAGCCATCCTGAGCCATCTGCGACTCCAGTTCCGGAATCCGGAGCCGTTTCCGTTCGATGAGGTTCGAGTGGTCCAAGGGAAAAATCGGTCGGTCACTCCAATAAAAAACGGTGACCATGCCGCGCGGGCATCGTCACCGTTCTCGAAAATCCAGCGATCAGGACTAGGCGCTGAGATCGGAAAGCTTCGGCTTCTTGCGACGCTCGGCGGCGGGCTTGCTGGCGCCGAAGCGCTTCTGGAACTTGTCGACGCGGCCGGCGGTATCGACGAAACGCTGCTCGCCCGTGAAGAAGGGGTGGCAGGCGGAGCAAATCCCGACGTGGAGGTTGGGCACGGTCGAGCGCGTCTGGATCACGTTGCCACAGTGGCACTGGATCACGGCTTCCTTGTAAGTGGGGTGAATGTCCGCTTTCATGTTCGTCGTCCTCAATTTGGGAGGGGCGGAAGCTAGTCGCGAAGATTCCCGCAGGCAAGCGGAAATTTGGTGCTCCGGAGGCCGCCGGACTTGCCAAACGGGGCGAAAACCGGATTTTCCCGGGTGGATTCTCCTCCCCCGCCCCCTTCCCGCCCCGCGTTGCTGGCCTCGAGCATCGCCCTCATCCTCGCCAACGTGATCCCGCCGCTCGGCGCGGTGGCCTGGGACTGGAGCGTCTTCGAGATCGTCGTCACCTATTGGGCGGAGAACCTGATCATCGGCGGCTACACCCTGCTCCGCATGCTCGGAGCGGGCGGTTGGCAGCGCGACGCCCCGATCTTCGTCGGGAAAGTCTTCATGGCGGGATTTTTCACGGTCCACTACGGGATGTTCTGCCTCGTGCACGGATTTTTCGTGTTTTCCCTGCTGGGAGAAGGGCGGGGAAAAGAAGTCCTCCTTTCCGGAAAGGGTTTCGGGATCGCACTGCTCGCCCTCGTGATCAGCCACGGAGTCTCTTTCGTGAAAAACTACTGTGCGGCCGGCGAATACCGGAGCACGACGATCCAAGCGCAGATGTTCGCCCCTTATCCCCGCATCGTCGTGCTGCACGTCGCGATCCTCTTCGGTGCCTTCGCGATCCAGGGCCTCGGGTCGACCGTGCCCCTGCTCGTGATTCTCGTGGTCGGAAAAACGGCGATCGATCTCTCGCTGCACCGGTGGATGCACCGGAAAGCGGCGGCGGGTGCGGAAGTCGGCCGGTGAGGAGAGAGGCACGGTGACCCGTCCCACTACTTCCTCACCCGGATCGTCGCGGAGCGGCCATGCGCGTCGAGACCCTCGACTTTGGCGAAGGCTTCGACGATCGGCGCCGACTTCCGGATCGAATCCTTGTCGAGGCGGACGATGCTGGTGCGGCGCTGGAACATGTCGACGGTGAGGCCGGGGAACGACTTGCCCGCGCCGCCCGTCGGCAGCTCGTGGCTCGGTCCGGCGAGGAAATCGCCGACGGCGACGGGCGAATCGTTGCCGAGGAAGATCGCGCCCGAGGTCGTGATGAGCGGGACGACGGCATTTTCGTTCCTGACAATGAGCGAAAGGTGCTCGGGGGCGAAGGCGTTGACGAGGGCGACGCCGTCCTCGAGCGACTCGACCAACACCATCCAGGCACCGTCCTTGAGGGCCTTTTTCAACTGGGCCTGACGGCTCAGGGTCCGGATTTGCTTCTCGATCTCGGCCTTCACCGCGTTGAGCAGCTTTTCCGAATCGGTCACGAATCCCATGATGCTGTCGCCGCCGTGTTCGGCCTGGGCGAGCATGTCGGCGGCGATGTAGGCGGGATTGCCGCTCGCGTCGGAAAGGGTCACGACCTCGCTCGGTCCGGGGAGGAGATCGACGGCGACGACGCCGAAGAGCTGCCGTTTCGCCTCGACGACGAAGGAATTGCCGGGACCGTAGACTTTCAGAACGGGACGGATCGTCTTCGTGCCATAGGCCATCGCCGCGAGACCCTGGGCTCCGCCGACCTTGTAGATCTCGGTCGCACCGGCTTCCTTGAGGGCGTAGAGCAAGGCCGGATTGACGACACCACCGGGACCGGGAGGGGTCATCACGACGATCTCGGGACATCCCGCCGCGGCCGCGAGACAGACGGTCATGTTCGAGGTCGAGACGAGCGGAGCGCTGCCGCCGGGCACGTAGATGCCGACGCGTTGGAAGGGCAGGTAACGCTCGCCGACGAGGGCACCCTGGGCGTTCTTGCCGGTCCAGTCCTTGCGCAGGCTGCGCTTCGCGAAATCCGTGACGTTTTTCCGCGAGGCGGCGATGGCCTTCTTCGTCGTCTCATCGACCGCGGCATCAGCGGCGGCGAGCTCGGCGGGGGTGACGCGGAGTTGCTTCGCGTTGGTGAAGCCGGCTTTGTCGAAGCGGTTCGAAAGTTCGATGAGGGCGGCGTCGCCCTTTTCACGGACCTCGTCGAGGATGCCCTTCACGATGGCCTCGACCCCGGCGGGCGGGGCATAGCGGCGGTCGAGCTTCTTCAGGGCCGAAGCGAAGTTCTTTTGGTCGTGGCGGAGGATGCGCATAAAGTAGAAGCGGCGTCCCGCCGCTTGGATCGTGAACCGTAAAAAAGCGGCGGGACGCCGCTTCTACTTTTACTCAACAATGATTCGGAGCGTTTTCAAATAGTCATCTCCCCCAAACTCGGGCGGCATGGGAGGGGCTTCGTGGGAAAGAACGCGCCTCCGCCGCGCCCGGATGCCCGCGAAGACATCCTTTTCAAACTGGGCCGCGGAGAGACGGTGGGTGTTCGCACAACACAGCAGCCAGCCGCCCGGTTCGAGCAGGGTGACGGCGAGGCCCGCGAGATCGGCGTAGTCGCGGTCGGTGCGGAAGGTGTCCTTGCCGCTCCGCGAAAAGGTCGGCGGATCGAGGACGATGCCGTGAAAGGTCCGCCCCTGGCGGGCAAAGGTCCGCAGCCAGCCGATCGCGTCGCCTTTCACGCCATGGTGACCGGAACGCTCGAGGCCGTTGAGGGCGAAGTTGTCCCAGGTCCAATCGAGATAGGTGCCGGAGAGGTCGGCCGTCGTGGTCTCGGCTCCCGATCGCGCCGCCATCACCGAAAATCCGCCGGTATAGGCGAAGGTATTGAGGACGCGCTCACCCGGCTTCACCTGTTCCCCGACCCAGCGCCGGTTGAGGCGTTGATCGGTGAAAATGCCGCAGGAGTAGCCCGCCGCGAAGTCGATCCAGAAGGAGGCTCCGTTTTCCCGCACCGCAAAGCGCTCCGTCACCTCCTCGCCCCCGATCCTGACCGGAGCCGTCGCCGCGGCCTTGTCGCGGGGACGCCAGTAGATCGAGGTGGCGACGCCCTCGGCGAGCGACGTAAGAGATCCCGGAAACTCCGCCTCGCGCGTCTGCACGAGCCAGCGACCGTCGAAGTGATCGACCCACAGATCCGCCCGCGCCTCGTGGAGGATGCGCCAGGCCGTCGTGTCGGGGGGGGCGGGGAAAAGGGTCATGGGTCAAAAACTCTTACTCTTACCTCATACTCATACTCCTACTCAAATGGCGGATCGGACCGTGAGTATGAGTAAGAGGTAAGAGTATGAGTAGGAGGAAACAAAAGAGAGTGAGTTTTTCACCGCGAAACGTTCCCGTAGGTTGCTTTTCCGAGGGGGCCTTTCTACCTTGGGGCATCCATGAATCCCGCCCTGTCCGCCAAACTCGAGGCCGCCCTCGCCGCCGGAGACCTTCTCCAAAGCAGTTTCGACAACCTTTCCGAACTCCTCGCCGGATCGGTCAATCCGGTTTACGAGGCCTCGGTCGAATGGCTTGCGAACGAAGGCCAGTGGAAGGAACTGAACAACCGCTTTTTCAAAAAACTCGCCTTTGGCACCGGCGGCCTGCGCGGACGCTCCATCGGTGAAATCGTGACCCCGGCGGAGCGCGGCTCGGCCCTGGAAGGCGGACGGCCCGAACATCCCTGCGTCGGCACGGGCAACCTCAATTTCTACAATCTCACCCGCGCCACGCTCGGGCTTGTGCGCCATCTCCTCAAGGCCCACTCCGGTCCGGGCCGCCCCTCCATCGCGATCGCTCGCGACACGCGTTATTTCGGCAAGGAATTCGCCGACTGCGTCACCCGCGTCGCGATCGAGAACGGCTGCGACGTCTACCGCTTCATCGAGCCGCGCTCGACCCCGCATCTCAGCTTCGCCGTCCGCCACCTCGGGACGACCGCGGGGATCGTCCTCACCGCGAGCCACAATCCGCCGCACGACAACGGCTACAAGGTCTACGGCAGCGATGGAGCCCAGATCGTCGAGCCCGAAGCCTCGGCCATCATCGCCCAAGTCAATGCCGTCAGCGGCGAGAGCTACGAGCCCCTCCCCGCCGAGCAACACGGCGTCATCCATGAACTGGGAGAGGAAATGGACGAAGTTTACCTCGCCCGGCTCGAGACCCTCCTCCTCGATCCCGCCCTCGTTCGTGCCCAGAGCGATCTGAAAATCGTCTTCACGAACATCCACGGCACCGGGGGCAAGATTTCGCCTACCATTCTCCGCCGCCTCGGTTTCACCTGCGAGACCGTCGCGGCCCAGGATGTCGAGGACGGCGCCTTCCCCACCGTGAAATCGCCGAATCCGGAGAACGCCGAGGCCCTCCAGATGGGCGTCGATCAGGCCGAGGCGACCGGCGCCGATCTCGTCATCGGCACCGATCCCGATGCCGACCGCATGGGCGTCGTCGTGCGCGACCAGCACGGCAAGATGACCCTGCTCACCGGCAACCAGATCGGTTCGCTCATGGCCTACTACCGGCTCCTCGCCTTCACCGAAAAAGGCGTCATCAACGAAACGAACCGCGACCACGCCGTGATCGTGAAGACCTTCGTCACGACCGAGCTCCAGACCGCCATCGCCGGGCACTTCGGCGTCGGCGTCGTCAACACCCTGACCGGCTTCAAATACATCGGCGCGAAGTTGCGGAAGTACGAAAACGCGATCCCCGAAGACCTGCGCGCCGGTTACCGCCAGCTCCCCGATGCCGAGACGCGCGATCTGCGGCTGAATTACTCGCGCTTCTTCGTCTTCGGCGGCGAGGAGAGCTACGGCTATCTCGGGGCCGACTTCCTCCGCGACAAGGATGCGAACGGCGCCGTCGTCATGTTCGCCGAAGTCGCCGCCTTCGCGAAATCGAAAGGCATGACCTGCGTCGAGCTGCTCGATGAGCTGTTTGTCAGGCACGGCGTCCACCTCGAGGGACAGCACGCCGAGACCCTCGCCGGAGCCGAAGGCGCCGCCCAGATCCAGAAGCTCGCCCTGAGCTACATCGAGAACCCTCCGACCGAAATCGATGGAGCCAAGGTCGCCCGCGTCCGCGATTTCGAGAATCAGTCTTTCACCGACGAGGAAGGCGATCCCATTCCGAAGGAGAAAATGGTATTCGTCGATCTCGAGGACGGCCGCGCCTTCGCGGTGCGCCCCTCCGGCACGGAGCCGAAGATCAAATTCTACCTCTACCAGCGGCCGAGGCCGGGACACGGCGGGATCGACCTGCCCGAGGAGCTCGCTTCGGCGAAAGCGATCGCGCAACAGTCGTTCGACTCGCTGAAGGCCGCGGTGGTGGCGGACATGCGGGCGAGGTTGGGGTGAGAAGCGTGCTTACGCGTGACGATCGTCATGCGGGCTGAAGCCCTAAAGGACTCCTCACCTCCCCATCGCCTCCTCCAGCGCCGGCACGAATGGCCGCGATCCGTCGTGATGACCGAGTCGTTCATCGAGCGCCTCGAGCCGCTGGATGAGATCGGCGACTTCCTTCCTTGCATACGGTCCACCCGCCTCGGCGCAGAAGTGGGTGCGGCAACCGAAGGGCCGGTGTTCGTAGATGGTGCAGCGCCCGTTTGATCCGAGCAAGGGACAAGCCCCGTCGGGATGGGGCTTCACCGTCGAACGCCCCGAGGCCCGCACACCTTTCGCGGCGTAGAGCGCCTCGGCTTTTGTCACTTGCGGCGTCCGTCCCGTCAGCCGGAAGTGGCAACAGCCCGTGCGCAGGGTGCAATCACGATGGACCGGGCGCGCTTCGATCGCCGCGTAGATCGCGCGTAATTCGGCGACCGCGTCAGGATCGAGTTCGGGGCGGGAGGGGCGGGGCATCATCCATGTCAGGCAAGACCTGTCACCTTCCACTCCACCCGATCGCCGTGTTTGCGATCAATTCGAGAAGCCGACTTGACCGCGGGGAAAGCGGGGACTGTTCGGTTGCCCGCCGCTGGATCTGGGAATCACCCCGGTGCCCTCCAGCGCCACCGCATCGGAGACCGGGACAGGGAGAGTCTCCTCCACCGGAATCTCTTCCGCAACCGTCTCCACCTCACTGGTCGGGATGACGCGTTTGTATTCCGAAACCGCGGTGACCGACAGCGTGGCACGGCGCAGACCTTTTCGCTGAGGGCGGAAACCGACCGACACACGCGTGGATTCACCGGGCTCGAGGACACCGCCGCGAGGCGAGGTCGAAGAGAACTCTTTCGCAGCAGGACCGGAGACCATCACCGCGAGGTCGGTCAGCGGAGTGTTACCGGTGTTGGTGATCGTCACCTCCTGATTTCTGGCGGAGCGCCTCACTTTCGTAGTTGGAAAACGGGCTGGCTTCGACAACCGGATCTCGGGAGCGGGGACGAAGGGGATCACGACATAAGTGATCAGATATTCATCCTGCCCCGAGGCATAGGTCGGCTCCCCCGGCTCCGCGGCCTCGACCTCCGAACGGATCAGATAGGGAGGTCCGACCCGATAAGTGCCGGGGACAAACAGATAAAACGGCACGTCATTCGCCGTCACGGAACCCGACCCGGTGATCGTGGTGCCGGGATAGGGGACTTCGACCTCGAATGTCCCGAGACACCAGTTCCCAGCGGGGAAAACCACTTCGTCAAGGGGGACGGAAAATTGCGAAGTCGGCAGGAACAGGCCGCGCGTCTCATCCTCCGCCCCGAGGTTCACCCCGCTGTCGTCGAAGGTCAGGGAAAGTCCTTCAGGAAGCGGCAGGGAAAACTCACCCGCGGGCGACGGAGGTGACGGCTCAGCGGAATAGTTTGTGCGGGTGATTCCACTGAATGTGTTCAGAACTTCCTCGGAATTGAACTGGAAAGGCAAATCCTGCACGGTCGCAGTGCCGCTGAGGGAAATGCGGACCCCTCCGTTGGCGAGTTCCTGCACCGTTACGGTGAGATCGCCTTCCGGGAAAGGGAGGAGAATACCAGCAGCCACGGGGGCAGCAGTCAGTAATCCAAATAATCCGGCGAGGGCACCCGCGGAAACGATGGATGAGAAACGTGATTTCATGCTGTGCACGGTGTTGAATGGTAAAAGCAGGAGCGTCTCAGAGGTTCCAGATTACGTCAATCATGGTAGGAACCCAAGATCCGGATTCACGCGGATCCTGGAATTTCAGAAGCGTCGATTGCGGGAGCGCACGGAGTCAATACCGATCGCGTTTGCCGCGATCGTAACGGTCGCGGTTGGAGGGTCCGCCTTTGCCGCCACCGCCACCACGAGGGCGATCGTCGTAGCGGTCTCCGCCGCGACGCTCGCCCCGGTAGCCGCCTCCGCCGCGATCTTCCCAGCCACCGGAGTGACCGAATCCTCCGGGTTTGCCGCGGAATCCTCCCTCGCGCGGACCACCTTCACGACGGGGGCCGCCCTCGCGGAAACCACCTTCACGGTAGCCGCCTTCGCGGGGACCTCGATCATAATCGATCTTGAAGGTGAGACCTCGAAGGGTCGCATTGGAGGCGCTTTCGATCGCGCGGGAGGCCTCGCCTTCGGCAACTTCGATGAGGCTGAAGTTGGGGAAGAGCTGGATACGGCCCACCGTGCCACGCTCGAGGTGGCATTCGTTGTGGAGCATGCCGACGATGTCGCCGGGATTGATGCGCTGATTCTTGCCGAGGCTGAGAAAGAGCTTCACCATGCCGGGCTCGGGACCTTCACCGGACTGCGGACGCGGCTTGCGCTCAAAATCCCGCTCACGGCGTCCGGCACCGGGCTCGCGAGGTTCCCACGAGGGACCGCCCTCCGAGTGATCGCGTCGTTCGGCGCGCTCGGGACGATCTTCGCGCGGACGGCGCTCGCGCCGGTCGTTCGGTCCGGGCTGACGGTCTTCGGCGATCTCTTCGCCCTCGCGTCCGTTGGAGTCGCGCAGCAGCGACATGAGCGCTCCGGCAATGGTCTGCCACTCCTGCCCTTCCTCCTGGATCGACTGCAGGGCGGTGATGGCTTTTTCAAACCCACCTTCCGCGATGCGTTCGCGCACGGAATCGATGAGCTGCTCGGCGAGGCGGTTCTCCACCTCGGCGACCGACGGGATCTCCGCCCGGACGATGGGCTGGCGAGTGTAGCGCTCGATCGTCTTGATGCGATACATGTCGCGGCCGTGGATGAACGAGACGGCCTTCCCCGAGCGTCCCGCCCGCCCGGTGCGGCCGATGCGGTGCACGTAATCCTCGGGATCCTGCGGCAGCTCGTAATTGAAGACGAGATCGACATCGTTCACATCGATGCCGCGCGCGGCCACGTCGGTGGCGACGAGAATCTCCACCGTGCCTTCGCGAAAGAGGCGGAGCACCCGCTCGCGCATCGTCTGGGCGATGTCGCCGTGGAGACGGTCGGCGGAATAGCCGCGGGCGAGGAGTTCCTCCGTGCACTCGTCGACGGCGCGTTTCGTGTTGCAGAAGATGATGGAAAGACGCGGCTGCTCGAGATCGAGGAGGCGCGAGATCAGTTCGATGCGGGAACGCTGGCGCGCCTCGTAGCAGACCTGCTCGATCGACTCGACCGTCAGGCTCTCTCGCTCGATCTGGACGAGCTGCGGATTCTTTCCGTAGCGCTGGATGATGCGGCTGACCGCATCGTTCATCGTCGCGGAAAAGAAGAGTGTCTGCCTCTCCTCAGGCAGGGCGCGGAGGAGGGCCTCCATTTCGTCGGCAAAGCCCATGTCGAGCATGCGGTCGGCCTCGTCGAGCACGGTGATGCGGATATCGGAAAGATCCAGCGTGCCGCGCTCGACGTGGTCGATGAGGCGGCCCGGAGTGCCGACGATGACTTGCACCCCTTGGTGCAGGGCGCGGATCTGGCGGTCGATCGGCGCACCGCCGTAAATGGCGACGGAACGGAGGCGCGGGAGCCGGGCACCGAGTCGCTGGATCTCCGCACAGACCTGCACCGCGAGTTCGCGGGTGGGGCAGATCACCATCATCTGGGGATTCGGATTTTCCCAGTCGATCCGGGCGAGCCCGGCAAGGCCGAAGGCGGCCGTTTTTCCGGATCCGGTTTCGGAGAGACCGATCAAGTCCTTGCCCTCGAGCGCGAGCGGGATCGAGGCGGCCTGGATGTGGGAGGGTTCCTCGTAGCCGAGTTGTTCGACGGCGGCGAGGAGCGGCTCGGGCAAGCCGAGGGCGGAGAAGGTGGTATGATTCACGGCAAAAGACGGGTGGAATGAGACACCCGTCACAGCAATGGACTCGGTCGGGTGGGCCGGGAGGATACGCCTCTTTTGCAAAAGGGAAAGGGGAAGGTTTTACGAGGCGGCGATTCACGGGAGGCCCGGCGAAGAGGCGCAAACTCGCGAGGGACAAATCGCCCTTTCGCGGGAAATTTCCCGGAATCCGTCGATGCTCCCGTCCACCCAGCTTCCCCGCTCCTTGCCGCGATTCATCCTCGCCGCGCTCCTCTTTTCCAGCCAGCTCCAGGCGGTCGAGCTCGAGGCCTATCTGAAGGAGCATTGCCTCCGCTGCCACGGCCCGGAGAAAGACAAAGGAGATTTCCGAATCGACACACTCTCGCGCGACTTCGCGTCGGGGGCGGATGCCGAACTGTGGTTCGAGGTCGTGACCCGCATCGGGGCCGGCGAAATGCCACCCGAAGAAGAGCCGCAGCCGCCCGCCGAAGTCTCGGACCAGGTCATGGAAAAGATCGCCGCCCTCATCCGCGAGGGCGAGAAGGCCCGCATGGCCAGCCGCGCGCCGGTCGATCATTTCCGCCTCAGCCGCGAGGAATACTCGCACACGATCTACGATCTGCTCGGAGTCCGCTACGATACCCGCGCCCCCGGTGCCTTCACCGACGATCCCGACTGGCACGGATTCGAGCGGCTCGGCAGCGAGTTGTCGCTCTCGCCCTCGCACGTCGAAAAATACCTCAAGGCCGCGACCGAGATCATCGACCTCGCTTTTCCCGATACCGAACCGTTCCGGTTGAAAAACACCCGCGACGCCCTCGCGATCGATTGGCACAACGGCGACAAACGCAAGGAACTCGACGCCATCGGCATCACCCCCCGCATCCGCATGCTGATCTGGCCGGGGCTGCAGCTCAGCTACCTGCGACCCGACGGCGGCTACCGCCAGTCCGCCGGGCTCTACCGCGCCCGTCTCCAGGTGAGCGGCCTCGCCCCCGAGGGCGGCCGTCCGCCGCATCTCGTGCTCTATTCCAAGGAGCTCGACCGCACCATCTTCGAAGCAGACGTTCTCGCTCCGGAGAAAGAGCCCGTCATCCTCGAATTCGAGACCTTTCTGCCCGCGGGACGCTACGACATCTCCATCAGCAATCCCGTGCCCGGCCCCTCGAACGCGCAACGCCCCGGCCGCGAGGGCGGATTCGTCTTCACCACCCTCGATGATCCGAAATCGCGCGCGCCCTGGCAGCGCAAAATGACCGACGATGAAGGGCAGCCGCTCTATCCCTTCCTCATCTTCGACTGGATCGAGTGGGAAGGCCCGCTCGAGCGTCCCGAAGATCTCAGGAAACGCGAGGGACTTTTTCCTGACAAAGACGCCAATCCCGAGGCGGTGCGCGCCGCGCTCACCCGCTTCGCCGAGCGCGCCTGGCGGCGCCCCGTGACCGCCGGCGAGATCGCGCGCTACGAGGCCATCGTCGCCGCCGAGACCGCCGCCGGCTCCCCGTTCCGCGCCGCCTACAAAACCGCCCTCATCGGCCTGCTCGCCTCGAAGCATTTCGCCTACCTCGCCGAAGGCTCGCCGGGCGAACACCGAACGCAGCTGACCGGCAACGAACTCGCCTCGCGCCTCTCCTATTTCCTCTGGAGCTCGATGCCCGACGACACGCTCCGAGACGCGGCCCGCGACGGCTCGCTCACCACTCCGGAAGGCCTCCGTGCCCAGGTGCGCCGCATGATGGAGGATCCGCGCATCGCGCGTTTCACCGAGGCCTTCCCACGGCAGTGGCTGCACTTGAAAAAGGTCGGGATGTTTCCTCCTGATGAAAAGCTCTACCCCGACTACGACCGATGGCTTGAGACGAGTATGATCAATGAGCCCATTGAGTTCTTTGCCCAAGTCTTCCGGCACGATCTGCCCCTCCCCGAATTCCTCGACAGCGACTGGACCATGCTGAATCCGCGTCTCGCCGCCCATTACGGCATCCCCGCTCCGAAGAGCGCGGATTTCGAAAAGGTCGCCTTGCTACCCGGGCATCGGCGCGGCGGTCTCCTCACCCAGGCCGCGATCCTTTCGCTGACCTCCGACGGCACCCGGCATCGCCCCGTCCATCGCGGCGTGTGGCTTTCCGAAGTGATCCTCGGAAAGACGCCTCCTCCGCCGCCGCCGAACGTGCCCGCGATCGAGCCCAATCCCGTCACCGCCCCGAAGGCCACGATCCGGATGAAACTCGCCGCGCACAACACCGACGCGAATTGCGCCGCCTGTCATGCGAAAATCGATCCGCTCGGCCTCGCCTTCGATCACTACGATGCCATCGGCCGCTGGCGCACCGAAGAAGTCGTCGCCGACGGCACCGGAGCCAATCCTCCCGTCGATGCCAGCGGTACACTGCCGGATGGCCGCGCCTTCAAGGATGCGGAGGAGTTCAAACAACTCCTCGGCTCCGATCCGGAGGTCTTCGCCCGCGCCTTCACCGAAAAGCTCGCCGTCTACGCCCTCCGCCGCGCCATGACCGTCGATGACCACGACGAACTCGACGCCCTCGTCGAACAATCGTCCTCCTCGCAACATCGCCTCCGCTCGCTCATCGAAGCCTTCATCGTTTCGGATCTTTTTCAATCCAGGTAACCCTCCCCTTTCCCATGCCGACACGTCCCCTCAGCCGCCGCCATGTCCTCCGCGGACTCGGTGTTTCCATCGCCCTGCCGATGCTCGATTGCATGCGCCCTCTCCGCGCCGCCAAGTCCGGTGGACCCGCTCCCAAAAGGGCCGTCTTCATCTACCTGCCCAACGGCGTCAACACCCTCGACTACCAGATCCTCGAGAGTGGCAAAGACTACCGCTTCAGCAAATCGCTCGCGCCCCTTGAAAAACACCGCGCCCGCATCACTCCGATCTCCGGACTGCACCATCCCCACGGTCTCGGTCACCATCACAATTGCCAGAGCATCTGGCTGACCGGCGCCGAGATCGGGCAGGGCAAACGCAACAGCGTCTCGCTCGATCAACTCATCGCCGAAAAGACCGCACCCCACACCCGCTTCGCTTCGCTCGAACTCAGCGATACCGGCCGCTCCCTCGCCTACAACCGCGACGGCATCTCCCTGCCCGCCGAGACGAAACCCTCCGAGGTCTTCAAACGCCTCTTCGAAGTCCCCGCCGGAGGCATCGAAAAGGAACGCGAGGCCCTCCGCCGCCGCGGCAGCGTCCTCGATGCCGTCCTCGACGAAGCCCGCTCGCTCGAAGGCAAGCTCGGGAACGAGGACAAGGGCCGGCTCGACCAATACCTCACCGCCGTGCGCGAAGTCGAGATCCGCACCGAACGCGCCGACGGCTGGCTCGGCGTGCCCCGCCCGGAGGTCTCCGAAGCCGACCGCAGGAAGGTCACCCGCGAAGTCTCACAAAACAACCAACCCGGCGATTATTTCCGCGCCGTCTACGACCTCATCGTCCTCGCCTTCCAGACCGATCTCACCCGCGTCGTCACCTTCAGCACCGGGGATGAGGGAAAAGGCCTGCCCGTGCCCGAGCTCGGCATCAACCAGACCCGCCACGCCCTCTCCCACCACAACGGCGACCCCGACCAGCTCGCGCGCCTCACCCGGAGCGACGCCTTCAACTTCGAGCAATTCGCGTACTTCCTCGACCGCCTCGCCGCGATCGAGGATCAAGAGGGTTCACTCCTCGACACGACCCTGTCTCTTTTCGGAAGCGGCATGGCCTACGGCCACAGCCATGGCAATGCGAACCTGCCCCTCGTCGTCGCCGGCGGGGAAAAGCTCGGCCTGCGCCACGGCTCGCACCTCGATTTCAACACCGGCCATTTCGACGGCTACGCCCTTGATGAAACCGGCAATCTGAAGACCTCGCATTACCAGCTCTGCTCGCGTCCCGCCAACAGCGACGCCCGCATGAGCAACCTCCTCCTCACCCTCGGCCAACGCCTCGATGTGGAGACGGAACAATTCGGCGACAGTCTGAAGCCCTTGTCCGAAATCGTGTCGTGACCAAGATGCGAACCTTCTTCACCACCTGTTTCCTGCTGACCTCCTCCCTCTTCGCGGAGGAAGCGGCACCCGATCCACGCATCGCCCGCGACGATGCCTTTCCCGATCCCGCGGGAGCCAAGCGCCTCTCCGGCGAGCTCATCCTCGTCGAACACGTCAACCGCATCGGCATCCTCCGTCCCGACCGCGATGGCACGATCAACAACTACCATTGGGATCTGCCGCACGAATTCCGCCTGTTGCCCTACGGCTCGATCCGATACCGGAACGCCCCCGCGGAACTCGACGACGTGCCGCTCGGCACCCATCTCCATGGCTTTTTCTACCTCGGTCCCGAAGGGGATTTCGAGGTGAAGCCGCCCGAGTCCGGCTACTTCGCCGGGCGCGCGGGCAGTCCCGACATGCGCTCGGTCGAGTCGAAGTGGTCGCGCGTCCTCCGCTTCGAGGATGACTTCAGCTATTTCACCCGCCTCGGCCATGGATGGAAAATCGCCGGAATTGCTCCTGACAAAACCACCATCACGATCGAGCGCGTCAAACTGGAAGACAGATCGGCGGTCGATGAGAAGACCGCCGGCGACGGCGTGAAAAGCCGCCAGGTCCTGCGCCTCGACGAGGGCACCTCGGTCTGGAAGGGACGAGAGATCGCCGCCCTCGACGACCTCGCCACCGGGCAGGTCGTGCAGATCAACTTCACCTGGGTGGGTCTGTTAGGCTCGACCAAACAAGACGGCCTTTGCCGCGAGATCTGGATCGACGAGGAGGCCCGCCGCATCGCCAGCGAACGGCAGGGGCGGATCTACCGCGCCGACCTGAAGCGTCGCGGCCTCCCCGCCACCATCCTGAAGACCGAACACCTTCCCGGAGAAGGCGCCCGCGGCCACCTCACCTTCGCCTTCCACGACGGGATCGATCCGGAGTTGATCGCCGCCTTCCAGCCCAAGCGGGGCGTCATCGCCGCGGCGGCCGAGCCGACCCTGCGCGTTTACGATGAGAACGATGGCAAACCTCTCGGTGAACTGGAAATCACCCGGATCGACAACCCACCGCCCGGACACAGCGGAGTCGTGGTGAAAGCCCATTGCTGGGAGATGCTCGAAGGTTTCCGCGCCGGTCGCACTCTGAGACTTTATCTGTCCGAATGGGGCACTCCCACGCGCCCGCGCGAGGAACTGCTCTGGCCGGTCGATACGCGGAAGTTCCAGGTCGGCCCCAAGCCCGTCGCGGACCGGGACGCGGAGCCGGCGGAAGCCGAACGCAAGTGACGAGAGCTCAGCCCATCGCCTCCAGCGCCGCACGCACGCGGTGGATTTTGTCGGCGGTATCAGGTCGCACCTCATCGACGCGCAACGCGCCGAGCCCGCCAGTCGCGAGCCGGGGAATGCAGGCGATGGTGAAGTCATGCCCTTTGAGAAATCTTTTCGCCTCATCTTCCGTGGCAAGACTGAACAGGCCGGAATAAAACCAGGGTTTCGGATCCTCCGAGGAGTGGGTCATCGTCAGGACCCGCGCGCGCCGGCATGATTCGCGGAGACGTCCGGGATCGACCCGTGCGAGATGATCGATATAGGCACTGGCATCCCCGCGCAGCGATTCGCGTACGATCCATCGTCCGTTCACGTGACGGACCCAATCAATATCGTCGGGGGATTTCACGACCGGAAGGGACAGGGTGCCGAAGACACCACGCCCGGCTCCATTCAAGCGTCATCCCGGGGATGCCGCCATTACAAAAAAAGCCCGGAAAAAGAAAGATGGTTCGCCTTGCCAAGCCCCGGCCTTTGCGCAAGGATCGACGCACGATGGAACTTTGGTGGCTCGGCCTCAACCTCGAATTGCAGATCTTCTACGGGATCGGCATCCTCGCGCTCCTCGCCCTGGTCCTTCAATTCATTCTCCTCCTTTTTGGAGGCCTCGACGATGCCACCGATCTCGCCGACGTCGGTGATCACGGTTCCGGTCTGGGCATTTTCTCCTTCCGCGGCATCACCGCGTTCTTCCTCGGCTTTGGCTGGACCGGGGTGATCGTCTTGAAAGACGGCCACTCCCTCGCCCTCGCGATCACCTTCGGACTGCTCGTCGGTTCCATCCTCATGGTCTCGATGTATCTCCTGATGCGTTCCATGATGCGCCTGCAGAGCAGCGGCACCCTTGATTACCAGAATGCCGTCGGCGAGATCGCCACCGTCTACGTCACCGTGCCTGGCGAAGGCAAAGCCGGCGGCCAAGTCGAAGTGATGATCCAGGGCCGCCTCTCCGTCGCCGAAGCCTTGCACAAGGGTGCGAACGCCATCGCTCCGGGAACGAAGGTGAAGGTCGTCGAAAAGCTCGGCCGCTCCACCCTCGTCGTCGAACCTCTCCTTTCCTGAATCCCACACACCCGCCCCTGCCATGCTTGAGTATCTCATCATCATCGGTGCCGTCGTCGCCGTCTTCTTCCTCCTCATCGTCACCATCGCGACACGCTACAAAAAGTGCCCGTCCGACCGCATCCTCGTCGTCTACGGAAAAGTCGGCTCGGGCAAGTCGGCCCAGTGTTACCACGGCGGGGCGGCCTTTATCTGGCCGATCATCCAGGATTACCAATACCTGAACCTGACGCCCCTGCCGATCGACATCAAACTCGAGGGTGCCCTTTCCAAACAGAACATCCGCGTCAACACCCCCTCGACCTTCACCGTGGGGATCTCGACCGAACCGGGCGTGATGGAGAACGCGGCCGAACGTCTCCTTGGCCTCACCCTCCAGCACATCAACGAACTCGCCAAAGACATCATCTTCGGCCAAATGCGCGTCGTCATCGCGACGATGGATATCGAGGAGATCAACGCCGACCGCGACAAACTCATCGCCAACATCTCCACCGGCGTCGAGGTCGAGTTGAAGAAGGTCGGACTTCGTCTCATCAACGTGAACGTGCAGGACATCACGGACGCCTCGGGCTACATCGACGCCCTCGGACAAGAGGCCGCTTCCAAGGCCATCGCCGAAGCGAAGGTGAAAGTCGCCCAGGCCGACCGCGATGGTGAGATCGGTGCCGCCGTGGCCCAGCGCGACAAACGGATCGCCGTCTCGAACGCCAACGCCGAGGCCACCCGCGGGGAAAACACCGCCCAAGTGGATATCGCGAATTCCAACGCGGAACGCCGCAGCGCCCAGGCCGAGGCCGAGCGTCTCGCCACTGCGGCCGAAAAGGTCGCTCAAGCGAAGGTTCTCGAGGAGGCCTATGTCGCCGAGCAACGCGCCGAGCAACAGCGCGCGGAACGCGAGCGTTCCACCCAGTTCGCCAACATCGTCGTGCCCGCCGAAATCGCGAAGGAACGCCAGATCGTCGAGGCCGATGCCGAGGCCGAGCGTCTCCGCCGCATCCAACAGGGGATGTCCGATGCCGTCCGCGCCGAGAAACAGGCCGAGGCCGACGGGATCAAGCTCGTGCAGGTCGCCGAGGCCGACGGTCTCCGAGCGAAACTCCTCGCCGAGGCCGAGGGGGCCCAGGCCATCCTCGCCGGAAAAGCAAAGGGCTTCAAAGACCTCATCGCCACCTGCGAAGGACCCGCCGGAGCACAGCAGATGCTCGTCACGGAACTCCTTCCGCAGCTCGTCCGCGAACAGGTGCAGGCCATTTCCAATCTCCAGATCGACAAGATCACGGTGTGGGACAGCGGTGGCAACGGCGACGGCAAAAGCAGCACGGCGAGCTTCCTTTCCGGACTCGCCGGCTCCGTGCCGCCGCTCCACGAACTCGCCAAAAACGTCGGCGTCGAGCTGCCCGAGTATCTCGGCAAACTGAAGGAGGACGAGGGCCGCAAAGCGCCGCGCACATCGGGCCAAGACGCATCGATCTGATCCTCGCAGACAACCCCCGGGAGCGCCGGCCTCCGTGCCGGCGTTGCGCGACCAGCGCGGAAAGAAGTCGGGCTGCCTACGGAATACGCGGAAGACACGGAAAAATCCACCATCTCTCTTTTTCTTTTTCCCGTAACTCAACTTTTCTGAATTCTGTGTTTTCCGTGTATTCCGTAGGCCACCTATTCTTCGCTCGATGGTAGGCCTTCAGCCCGTGCCCCGTGACCCGTGACCTTCCTCCCGTGCCTCCGCTCCTCGTCCTCCATCTCGTGATTTTGGCGTGGGCCTTCACCGCGATCCTCGGCAAACTGATTTCCCTGCCTTCGCTCGACATGGTGGTGTGGCGCACCGGTCTCGCCACAGCCGGGTTCATTGTCATCGCCTTTTTCACGCGGGCTCCGTTGCGCCTCGGAAAACGCGGTGCCGGGATCCTTTTCGGACTCGGGGCGATCATCGGGCTGCATTGGGTGCTCTTCTTCCTTTCCGCCCGCCTCGCCACCGCCTCGGTCTCGCTCGCGGCGATGCCCACGATGTTGATCTGGTGCTCGCTGATCGAGCCCTTCGTGAACGGGACGCGCCGTTGGAGCCGCGTCGAATTGCTCGTCGGACTCGTCATCATCGGAGCGGTCTGGATGATCTACGCGGTGGAATTGAAACATTGGCTCGGCTTCACCGTCGGCATCCTCTCGGCCCTCGTCGCTTCGGTCTACGCGGTGATCAACAAGCAGATCGTGGCGCGCTACCACTTCGCCACTCTCTGCACTTGGCAGCTCGGCGGTGCCTGTGTCGCGGCCTGGGTGCTGCTGCCCTTCGTGAGCGGCACCGTTTTCCCCGCGATGCCCGGCGCCCGCGACCTCGGCTGGCTTTTGCTTTTCGCCTTCGGATGCACCGTGCTGCCCTACGCCGCCTTCGTCTACGTGATGCGGCGGATGTCGGTCTTCACCGTCAACGTCGTCTACAATCTCGAGCCGCTCTACGGCATGGCCCTGGCCGCGCTCATCTTCGGAGCGAAAGAACAAATGACCCCCGGCTTCTACGCCGGCGCCGCGATCATCATCGCCTCCGTGCTGGCGGTGCCTTGGTTGCAGCGGAGGGAGGGGTGATACCTCACTCCACCCCGCGCACCGCCACCTCGTCCACGTCAAAGGTCTCGAGCGGACCGACGGCGGTGGGGACGATGACGATCTTCCCGACGTGTCGCATCGTTTCCTCCCAGGAAAATCCCATCGTCGAGCGACGCCAGCCGGCGGCGGTCGCCTCTTCATCGGTCCAGCCATAACGCAGCATGGCTCTTGCCTCGCGCCACTCCGGGCCGAAGTTCACATTCGTCTCACGAGTCCACTGGGCGACTTCGCCCGCGAAGACCTCGATCTGCACCCGGCCGCCTTCACGGGGCGCGCGCACCTTCACCGAGATCTCCGCTCCTCTTCCCCCGAACCGAACGGGCCAATCGCCGGCCAAGGGAGAGGTCTCGGGAGTCGCACCGGACAAAGCGATGGGCAGATTCCGCCCGACGCGGGAGACCCTGACAAAACCACCGGATGCGCCCCCTTCCGCGACATGCACGATCCCATCGACGCCTTTCCAGCCCGCGGTATCGCTGGTGAAATCGAGCCGCTCCTCTCTCACCGGACGCGGCTCCCACATGTCCTCACGCAGGGTCGAAGGCCGCTCCGGCAAGGATTCATCAACGAGGGTGACCCCGTCGAAAGCGAAGAGGGTGGCGCGCTCGAGCTCAAACCGGAAACGCCATTCGGTCCCCGCTTTCATCCGATCGCCACCGCTCGTCCAGACGAGGGTGACCTCATGCAAATCCCCGGAAAGGGGTGCCGACTCCGCCACGACCGCTCCCGCTTCGTCGAGCGCGAACGCCTTCAACGTTCCTCCTGCCGCAGCCGCGGTGATACGCAGGGCCTCTCCGGAAAGCCGCAGGGAGCGGGTCACGACTTTGGCGGGTTTGTCAGGATCGACGGGCTCGTAGCCGGCGAAGTGGTCGAGCGGCAGTCGCGCGAGACAGGGCAGGCAGTGGCGTTTCCAGCCGGTGTGGGGGAAGTCGTCGCCGCCGTAGAAGATCATCAGCTCGCCTCCTCCCGCGACGGGCGGACCGGCCATGGCGTAGATGCATTCGCTGTCGTAGCTGCCCTTTGGTCCGCGCGGAATGAGCGGCACGCCCGGGAGGATACGCTCCCAATGCAGTCCATCAGGACTCCAGGCCAGCTCGCAATCGACGGTGCGCCCGTCGCCGAGATCGTAGAGCATGGCGTAGCCGAGGTAGATCGAGCCGTAGCGGAAGACGGGCAGGCAATAGGTCTGGCGCGAGCGCCCTTCGTCGAGATCCGAACGGAGAACGAGGCCGTTGTTTTTCCAGTTGAGAAAATCGGTGCTCTCGGCCCGCGCCACAAGCCGCTCGCCGAGATAGAGCTTGGTGAACCAGAGGTATTTCCCGCTGCGCTCGTCCCAGAAGGCATTGTTGTGGGTGTCGCCGTTGCGCGGTCCGAACCCCTGCATCGCGACGGGCTCGCCCCAATGGATGCCGTCGGGGGAGAACCTCGCCTTCAACTGCCCGAGGCCGGTGTCGTAGACCATCTTGTAGCGCCGCGCCGGGTCGGGATCGTGCGTGTCCTTAAAAACACCGACGTTCGGCGTGTCGCGCGCGACGATGTTGGTATTGCGGTCGCCGTCGTGGGCGAAGAGCCCGAGCTGCGGCTTGTCCCAGACGATCCCGTCGCGCGAGGTCGCATAGAGGAGATACCAGCCGACGTCGTGAACGGTGCTGGGGCCGTCCATTTTCGCGATGACATCGGCATCGGCGAGGACGCATTTGTACCACAACTTGAAGATCCCCTCCTCCTCGTCCCAGAGCAGGTTGGGGTAGAGGTTGTTCATCGAATTCTCCCACGGTTTGTCGGCCTGGAAGAGCGGATTGGCGGCTTCCTTCACGACCTTGCCATGGACAAGACGGGCGTTGTCGGCGGAATCGACGACACGCCGGTCAAGCACGAGGAGTTTGTCAGGATCGGGAGCGATGAGACGCGGCCGGGATTCCTCGGCAAAGAGTAAGGTCGTCGTCATCACGACGACGAGACCGGAGAGAGCGAGCGGGGGTTTCATGGGTGATCACCCTCCCGGCGGGCACGGAAACGGTGCAGCGGCTTCGCGGGCCTCCTGCTCCAGATCGGAATTCCAATAGCCGTCGCGGACGCACTGGGTCAGGTATTCTCGAAGAAATGCCTCAACCCCGCCGAGCCGCTCGAACTGCGCCACATGGGTGAGCTCATGCACGAGCAGCGAGGGATTCGTCGCCTGCGAGGCCTCGAGGTAGATGCCGTAATTCACCGCCATGCCCGTCGGTCCTTCCGAAAGGACGCCGAAGACGCGGTGGAAAAGGCCTGTCAAGGTCTGTCCGGGCGTGGGCACGCGCGGCACGGGGAGGATGCGCACTTCCTCAGGTCGGCGCACGCCGACATTCTGTGCCCAGAGGCGCTCCCATTCCTGGAGGGGACGGCCTTCGCGCAAGATCGCGGCCTCCTGCTTGCGGACCCAGCGGGTCCCGAGCGGGAGCGTGGCCTTGACAAGGAGATTGACCCAGAAGGATTTCATGTTCGTGACGACGCCGCGGGAGAATGTAACCACCGACGCGGTCTGGTCCAGAGCATCCGCGTGGTTACGGATGAAATTTCACGGTCGATTCTGTTCATTTTCAGGCGGCGCGGACGGGGCGGCGGGACGGCTCACCTCGGGGAGGTATTCCCCCATGACGACCCGCTTCCACCAATTGCCCGTGTCCCGGCGCTCCTCCGGGGTGGTGAATTCGTAGCGCATCAGCCGCGCCCGGACGAGACGGGGCGGCGAATCGGGAAAGGGATCGTATTTCAAAAGCCGCTTCACCCCGCGGTCGCCCTCGAGCAGTTTCAGCACGAGCGATTCGATCCAGCCGGCGTTGCGGCTGCGGTAGTCGAAGCGTCCCTCGAGCGCCGCGAACCAGAATTGCCACGCCACCCGCGGCTGGTGCGGCGCGACGAAGCGGGGCCGGTCGGAGATCTCATCGACCTTCCAGGCGAAATCATAGGCGAGCCAGTTCGTCCCGTCGGCACTGCCCTCGAGGATGATCTCGGGACGCTCCGTCGTCATGGTGCGGAAAAGCCCGTAACCCGAGGCCAGGTGAAAAGGCGAAAGGGCACCGGTGAAACGATCGAGCCAGGCGGGAGTGGGATCGTTTTTCAAAACGGGCTTCGGTGCCTGATGCAGGTCGCCGAGGACGATCCGCACGTTTACCAGCGCGAGCGCGAGCAAGGCCGGTCCCGCGAGAAGAAAACGCAGCACGAGCGGACGACGCGGCATCGGATCAGTGAGCCCGAGCGGCACGAACGACAGCGCCGACCGCAGCCACGCCGGCCAGAGCCGGTCCTGCACGAGGGGCAAACAGAGCACGATCGTGAGCCAGTTGAAGTAGGTGAAATTTCCCGTCAGCAACACCAGCACCATCAGCCCGCTGAATCCGAGAGCGGCGACGAGGCGCCCCCATCGTCCGAAAATCACGGCGAAAGGCAGCACCATTTCCACCAGATACATCGGCACGAGCGAGGCCTTGTGAAACCACGCCGGCAGTTGGTGCATCCACCATGCCGTCCAGGTCGGAAGAGGCTGGGTCATGTAGTGGAAGGTCATCGCCGTGCCCTCCGGCCACCATTCCGGCGTCGCCTCCGAGGCCCAGGCGAGCTTCACCCAGCCGGAGAAAAACATCAGCTTTGCGATCAGCGCCCACGCGAAGACGAGGGCGACGCGGTTCACCGGAGTCAGCGGAGGCGGATCGGTCCAACTCGTTTTTGCCTCCCAGCGGCAGAAAAAGAGCGCGAGGAATCCCGTCTCGAGCAACAGGATGTCCCACTGGAAACTCATGAAAACCCCGCCCGTATTCACCAGCGAGAGGTAGACCACCCACAGCCCCGCGAGAGCCGGACCCACAAATCGCCCGGCGATCACGAGCAGGGCGAAGCCACAGCCCGCAAAACACGCCGTGTGCAGGGCGAAATCCGACGCCCCTGTGATCCAGAAGAGATTCGGCAGGGCCGCAAACCCCGATCGCCCCTGCTCGGCGAGATTTTTCCCGACGAAGTCGAGGAGGCGCGCCGCCGGCTGCAGGCCGTTCTCCCCCACCAGCAGAGCGGCCTGCATCCACCACGAAACGATCGCGATCAGGTAGATGAGCCCCAGCCCGCGGAGGAAAAACGAGCGACCGATCCGGTATCGATCGGTCTCGGGGGCAAAGAGCGTCTTCCAGTCGGGAGCTTGCACGGGATCTCTTTATACGCGGCATCGGCCTTTGCCGAAACGGGAAAATGCGGTAGATTTTCCTGAGATTTCCGGGATCCCCTCCCCCGGCCCGCCGACGATGGCATCCGAATACAACTGGCACCCCGGCATTCCCGGCAAGTCCGTCTTCAAGGTCGAAACCCGCAACCTCGGTTGGTGGGTGCTGCTGGCCATCCTCATCTCCGTGATCGTGCACATCGTGCTCTACGTCGTCCTCGACGCGATCGAGCAGAATTCCAAGACCATCGTCGACGAGAGCATCGTCTGGCGCAGCAAACGCGATCAGGTGACGATCGACCGGGAGAAGCTGAACGAGCTCCTCGCCGATCCCGTCATTCCCGAGCAGACCGACATCAAGCCGGAGAAGTTGAGCGATCTGGACCTGACCGACAAATCGCTCGATGAATTCGACCTGATGGAGAAAATCAAGGAGGAGACCATCCGCATGTCGCCGATCGAGTCGCCGAAGATCTTCTCGACCGAGGCCCCCAAGGCCCCCGGCCAGGCCCTCGAGATCGCCGCGAGCAACATCGAGATCTCAGCCGCGGAGATGCTCTCGAAAGACCTCGCCGAGATGCGCAACAAACTCGTCGAATCCTCCGCCAACGTCTCCGTGGCCCAGCCCGTGCTGGAGTTGAACGCGAGCGAAGACCTCGGCGAAGGCGTCGACACCGACGGATTTTTCAAGGAAGCCGCGGCCAAGGCCTTCGGCAACGGGGCGACGGAATTCGTGAAAGGCTATGCCAGCCTTGACGATCTCATCGGCCGCACCGGTGGTCTCCCCGTCGGCGAGGAAAAGATCGCCCTGCCCACCGACATCCTCTTTGAATACAACGCCTACGAACTGAAGGAAGAGGCCCGCCTCAGCATGATGAAGCTCGCGTTCATCGTGCAGACCAATCCCGACGCGACCTTCATCATCGAGGGCCACACCGACAGTTTCGGCGGCGATCAATTCAATCTCGACCTCAGCTTGAAGCGTGCCGAGGCCGTGCGCCGCTGGCTCGTGGAACGGCTCCGCATCGATGCCGCGAACATTCAGGTCGCCGGCATGGGCAAGACGCGGCCGATCGTGCCCGTCGAGGGCACCGCCGAGCAACAGGCCCTGAACCGCCGCGTCGAGATCGTCGTGCGCAAGCAGTGAGTCCCCCGGCAAAGGTGGAATCTCCGCCTTGCCAGCCGCCCTCTCAGCCGCCACCTTCTCCGCTCCACGACAGATGAGCGACTCCTCCTCAACCACACCCCCTTCGGTCGGCGACCTGACCCTCTTGGGTCACAGCGAAAACCGGCTCCCCCGCTCGCCCGAAGAAGCGAAGCTGGAAGTCTTTCCGAACCGCAACGCGGGCCGCAACTACTGGATCGAGCTCGATTACCCCGAGTTCAGCTCGCTCTGTCCCGTCACCGGCCAGCCCGATACCGCGCACCTCACGATCCGCTACATCCCCGACGTCCTCTGCCTCGAGACGAAGTCGCTGAAATTCTACCTCGCGTCGTTCCGCAACCTGCCGTCGTTCAACGAGGACATCGTCAACCGCATCCTCGACGAACTCTCCGGAGCCTGTTCGCCGCGCCGCATGATCGTGAAAGGCCGCTTTTCGCCCCGTGGTGGCATCCGCCTCACCGCCACCGCCGCCTTCCCCGATCCCGGGCTCGCGGAGGTGGAATGAGCTTTCGTCCACACGGTCCGGATTCGCGAAAATTCGCGGGTATTTGCGGCCATTCGCGTTAAATCCCGAGAAGGAACGCGAATATCAGCGAATGAAACGCGAATGAGCACGAATCGAAATTTATCAGAATGAAAGTCGTCGTCCTCGTCAGCGGAGGCATGGACTCCGTCACCGCCCTGCACGCCGCCGCGCGCGAGCACGAGGTCGCGGCCGGACTCAGCTTCGACTATGGCTCGAAGCACAACCACCGCGAGATTCCCTATGCCGCCCATCATTGCGGGCTCCTCGGCGTGCGGCACGAGATCGTCGCGCTCGATTTCATGGACCGCCTCTTCAAGAGCGACCTCCTCCGCAGCGGCGGCGAGATCCCCGAAGGCCACTACGAGGCCGAAAACATGAAGCAAACCGTGGTGCCCTTCCGCAATGGCATCCTCCTCGCCATCGCCGCCGGCTACGCCGAAAGCGCCGGGGCCGAGGGCCTTGTCATCGCCGCGCATTCCGGCGACCACGCCATCTACCCCGACTGCCGCGAGGAATTCATGCAGCCCATGGCCGCCGCGATCCAGGCCGGCACCTACGCCTCGATCGAGGTGCTGCGGCCTTTCATCCACGAGCGCAAGGAGGGCATCGCCGCGATCGGCGCAAGGCTCGGGGTCGATTTCGCGCAGACCTGGTCGTGCTACAAGGGCAGGACGCTCCACTGCGGCAAATGCGGCACCTGCGTCGAGCGGAAGGAAGCCTTCGCGCTGGCGGGATTGGAAGATCCGACGGAGTACGAGCCGGAAAGTTGACCGTCAATTCGCTTGAACTTTCGCGCGATCGGCGGTATCCAGAACGCATGAGCGATCAGGATACTCCGCCACCGATGGAACCTTCTTCGAACCCCGGCAATGACGCTCCTCCGCCGATGGGCGACCCCGCTCCCGCATTGGGCGGACTGCCGACCGCCGCTCCCTCGACCGCGGGTGCGGCCCTCGGTCAGGGCAAGGCCAGTGAATCCGATGAAAAGCTTTTCGCGATGTTGACCCACCTGCTGGGAATCATCGCCTGCTTCATCGCGCCTCTCGTCATTTGGCAGATCAAAAAAGAGGAGAGTCCCTTCATCACCGATCAAAGCAAGGAGGCACTCAACTTTCAAATCACCATCGGAATCGGTTACCTCATTGCCATGGTTCTTGGGGCAGTCTCGGGTGGCTGTCTTTACATCATCGTCGGACCGCTTGTCGGAATCGCGAGCATCGTCTTCAGTATCCTCGGCGGCCTCGACGCCAACAAAGGCAAGGCCTACCGTTATCCCTTCGCCCTGCGCCTCGTGAAGTGATCCCGGACCTCCGGAACCTTCTTCTCTGAACCGTCCACCGAGGCGCCACGTGTGAAATTCTCGAAGCAGGGCCTGCTCGCCCTCAATCCGCCGCAGCGCGCCGCGGCCGAGCAGATCCATGGGCCGGTTCTTATTCTCGCTGGAGCGGGCACGGGAAAAACGCGCACGGTCACGACGCGGATCGCGGCGATGGTGCATGACGAGATCCCGCCCTCGCAGATCCTCGCGGTGACGTTCACCAACAAGGCCGCGAACGAAATGCGCGAGCGGGTCGCGACAATGATCGAGCCCGAGCAGGCCGAGCAACTCACCATCTCGACCTTCCACAGCCTCTGCGTCCGCATTCTCCGCACCTGCATCGAGCGGCTCGGCTACAAGCGCACCTTCACGATCTACACCCAGAGCGACCAGCTCGGCCTGCTCCGCCGCATCATCGTGCGTTTGGCGGGGCGCGATGAGAACCTGGATGCCAAGCTCGCCAACACCCTCATCAGCCAGGCGAAAAACACCGGCAAACCGCCAAGCGACCGTGAGGAGGCCCTCATCAACGACGTCTACCGCGCCTATCAGAAGGAATTGAAGCAGCTCAACGCGGTCGACTTCGACGACCTCCTCATCCTCGCGGTGCGCGGGCTCGAGGAGAATCCCGACATCCGCCGCGAATGGCAGCGGCGCTACCGCTTCATCATGGTGGATGAGTTCCAGGACACGAACCACCTCCAGATGACCCTGCTCCGCCTCATCGTCGGACCCGAGCAGAACATCTGCGTCGTCGGCGACGACGACCAGAGCATCTACGGCTGGCGCGGTGCCGACATCACGAACATCCTCGAATTC
This sequence comes from Verrucomicrobiales bacterium, assembly GCA_016795385.1. Taxonomy (GTDB): domain Bacteria; phylum Verrucomicrobiota; class Verrucomicrobiia; order Verrucomicrobiales; family DEV007; genus Arctic95D-9. The sequence goes on from JAEUHI010000078.1 coordinate 76,226, forward strand.
GAACGCCACTTCTCCGATCCCACCGTGATCAAGCTGGAGGAAAACTACCGCTCGACCAACGCCATCCTCCGCCTCGCCAACAGCCTCATCCGCCACAATCTCAACCGCCGCGAAAAGACCCTCTGGAGCGGCAAGGGCGAGGGCGAAAAGACGCGTCTCATTTCCATGCCCGACGCCGAGACCGAGGCGGACTTTGTCGTCGGCGAGATCCTCGAAAAACACCGCCTCCGCCAGCGTCCCTACGACGACATGGCGATCCTCTTCCGGATGAACACCCAGTCGCGGGTGATGGAGGAAAAGCTGCGCGAAAACCAGATCCCCTACAAGCTCATCGGCGGGCAGAGCTTTTACGAGCGGCGCGAGGTGAAGGACGTCCTCGCCTACCTGAACCTCTTCCTCAACCACGACGACGATATCAGCCTGCTGCGCGTCATCAGCACCCCGCCGCGCGGCATCGGCGACGGCACCATCGAGCTGGCCACCCAGTTCAGCATCGATCACCAGATCAGCATCCACGCCGCGATCAACGATCTCGAGTTTCTCGGAGCCCTCAGCACCCGCGCGCAGAAATCCCTCCTCGCCTTCGCCGAGTTCCTCAATCGCTACGCCGACATCGCCGCGACCAAGTCGGCGAACTACGCCGAGATGACACGCGAGCTCCTCAAGGAGATCGACTACGATTCCTTCCTCCGCAAAGGCTGCAAGACCGACGAGGAGTTCGACAACCGCCGCCGCAACGTCGCCGAGCTCATCGACGGAATGCATTCCCACTTCGAGAAATCGAAACGCGGACTCCGCGGTTTCCTCGACAGCGTCGCCCTCATGCAGGACCGCGAGGATGAGAAGAAGGATGCCGACGGCAAGGGTGTCTCCCTCATCACGATGCACGCGGCGAAGGGCCTCGAATTCCCCGTCTGCTACATCATCGGCGTCGAGGAGGGCATCCTCCCCCACTCCCGCTCGCTCGAGGAAGGCAGCCGCGACGAGGAGCGCCGCCTCCTCTACGTCGGCATCACCCGCGCGATGCAGGATCTCACCATCACCTGGTGCCACAGCCGCAAGCGCTACGGCGACAAGATGCCCTGCATGCCGAGCTCGTTTTTCCGCGAACTGAGCAAGGAAGAGCTCATCGAATCGAGCTACGAGACCCTCTCCGCCGCCCCCGCCGACGAGGACTTCGCGGCGGATTATTTCGCGCGGATGAAGGAAATGTTGTCGGGCTGAGCCGGTTGCGGAAGGGCCCAAAAACCCGTTTTTCCGCTTGCCTAGCCCTGCCACAATCCCAATACTCGGAACGCTCGCGCCCCCGGAGTCGGAAACCGGCCCGGAGGCGAGCCCAGACAATCGCAGATTTCCTCCCCCCAACCTTTATGTCCGATACCGTCCCCGTCCTTGGTCACGTCGATGATTACCTGAAGCTCGCTCAGGAGTACAATGTTTCCGACGTCCACCTCGCTCCCTTCGCGCCGCCGAAATGGCGCCGCTATGGCCTCCTCCAGCCGATCTGGGAAAACGCCGAGCAGCTCACGCCCGAGGATACCGAGAAGCTCGCCCGTCTCTACCTGCCCGAGCCCGAGCTGCGCCGCCTCGAGCAGCGCGGCGACGTCGATTTCGCCTACGCCCCCGAGATCGGCCGCTTCCGCGCCTCGGTCGTGAAAACCCGCCTCGGGTGGGAGATGGTCTTCCGCGTCATCAGCACCCAGCTCCGCACCATGGCCGAGCTGAAGCTGCCCGAAGCGATCAAACCCCTCCTCGAATACCACAACGGTCTCGTCCTCGTCACTGGCGCGGTCGGGTCGGGCAAGTCGACGACCCTCGCCGCTCTCATCAACGAGATCAATCACCAGCGCAACGACCACATCATCACGCTCGAGGATCCCATCGAATACGTGATCGATTCGGCCAACTGCCACGTGAACCAGCGCGAGGTGCACACCCACACCGAGAGTTTCTCCCAGGCCCTCCGCGCCGCCCTGCGGGAAGACCCCGACATCATCATGGTCGGTGAAATGCGCGATCTCGAGACGATCTCGCTCGCCATCACCGCCGCGGAAACGGGTCACCTCGTCCTCGCGACCCTCCACACCGGCAGCGCCGCCCGTACCCTCGACCGGATCCTCGACGTCTTCCCGACCGAACAGCGCGAACAAATCCGCATCATGGTCGGCGAATCACTCCGCGGCATCATCTCCCAGCAACTCGTCCCCCGGGCCGACGGCACGGGCCGCGAACTGGCCCTCGAGCTGCTCGTGAACACGCCAGCGGTCTCCGCGATCATCCGCGACGGCAAGACCTTCATGCTTCCCGGCGTGATGCAGACCGGGAAGAACGTCGGCATGATCATGATGGACGACGCCCTCGCCAAACTTTACCGCGACGGCGTCATCAGCCAGGAAGAAGCCCTCGGCCGCGCCATCGACCGCGGCACCCTCAAGGCCAACATCGGTGCCTGAAGCGTGCCCTGCCACCGATCCTGACATTCCTCCAAACACACTCCACCCTTTTCCCTATTCCAGCCATGGCTGTCATCGACCAATACTTCCAGCACCTCGTCGCTTCGGGCGGGTCCGACCTCCACCTCAGCGAGGGCCAGCCGCCCAAGATGCGCGCCCACGGCGCGATCGCCCCGATCGCCGACGGCATTCTCGAGCACGCCACGATCGACTACATGCTCCGCGAGATCTGCGAGCCCAGCGCCTACGAGCGCTACCTGCAGAAAGGCGACCTCGACTTCGCCTACGAGATGGACAAGCAGTCGCGCTTCCGCTGCAACTACTTCAAGCAGAACAACGGACTCGGCGCCGTCTTCCGTCTCATCCCGACCAAGATCAAGACGATCGACGACCTCGGCGTGCCGAAGACGATCGAGAGCTTCGGCGACATGCGGAGCGGACTGGTCCTCGTGACCGGCCCCACGGGATCGGGCAAGTCGACGACGCTCGCCGCGCTGATCGATTACATCAACCGCACCTACGCCCGCCACATCATCACCGTCGAGGAGCCCATCGAGTTCGTGCACAACAACAAGAAGAGCACGATCTCGCAGCGCGAAGTGCCGATCCATTGCCCCTCCTTCGCCGACGGCCTGCGCGCTTCGCTGCGCGAGGATGCCGACATCGTCCTCGTCGGTGAGATGCGCGACCTCGAGACCATCTCCCTCGCCCTCACCGCGGCGGAAACGGGCCTCCTTGTCTTCGGCACCCTGCACACGAACAACGCCCGCAAGACCGTCGACCGTCTCGTCGACGTGTTCCCCTCAGACCAGCAGGCCCAGGTGCGGACGATGCTCGCCGGTTCCCTGCGCGGCGTCGTCGCCCAGCTTCTTCTCCGTCGCTGCGACTCGGAAGGCCGGACCGCGGTGAACGAGATCCTTGTTTCCACCCCCGCCGTCAGTTCCGTCATCCGCGAGGGCTCGACCCAGAAGCTTTACGACATCATCACCGGCGGGAAGGAATACGGGATGCAGTTCATGGACGACGCGATCTGGCAGAAGATGCTCGCCGGGCAGGTCTCCGCCGTCGAAGCTTACATGAAAGCGATCGACAAATCCCGCTTCCGCGCCGCCCTCCCGCCCGAATACGCCGAACTCGGCAACTCCGGCGGATCGGCGACGAAGGACTGAGACGCGTGAGCGAATTCCATGCAGCACCGAGACCTGGGTGTTATTATTTCCATAATTACCGCGTGACTTCCCACCGCGACGTGGGATGTTTCATTCATCGAACATTGGTTGGTCGGTCTTGACGGCGTCAGGAGTATCTGAGTTATCGCTTGCAAATGTTTTTCCGGCCTTCAGGTTATCCGCCCTTCGATTCGGCATCATGGAGACAGAGCCCCCTGTAAACGACACGCCACATCCGGCTTCAAGCGCGCCGCCTCAACGCGACGTCAAAGAGAGCCGTGTCGGCTGCCTTTCGTGGGAACGCCGCCGGGATTCCGAGCCTGCCATTTTTCCCAGTGTTCTCTTCGATCAGGAGACAGCGGACAGCATAGACTGGAAGGCCTATTATCCTTTCTGATCCCCGAATCAGGGTCATCTGGATGAAACCCGTTCGCGGAGCTGAAACACATGCCACTTGTCACCTCCGTGCTTGCCTGCCATGAGGCTTCGCAGTTCACGCAGTTTCAGAGATTGGTTTCCGGAAACGGAGTGCAACGTTTTCTTCTGCTTGGGCGTTTTGATCACTTGACCCTCGCGGTGGGTTCGGGAGAAGACGAACACGCTTGGTCGAACCCCATCGCAAGCAACGCCCGGGCCGCATCGGGCTGCTCCTACGTCGGCAGACTTGTCGGAGATGGAGAATTTGATCCTGTCGAGTGGGTCGAGGAACTTCCCTTGTTGGGGCATTGCTCACTCCGGCTGGCGCGCCGCATCTTGAGAGAGTCAGGTAGTTTCGGCTTTCTCATCGACTATCTCGAAACACGCCTCAAACCCTTCAAAGAATTGCGGTGGGCCGTGATTTCCGGAACCGGCTGGGAGGACGTGACCGTTCTCTTTTTCGGACGCAGTTTCAATGTGATCAAACGCGCGGTCGGGGTGTTGCGGGCAATGAGCGTCAACGAGATCGCCACCCATCTGCCCGATAATTTCAAGGCGAATGACGGGCTGCACCACATCGTCCTCACCAGCTGTACCCTCCCCGGAATGGCTTTGCCGGGATGGACTCCGGGGTGGACGCGTGAACATTCAGAGGCGTTTCTCGCCGGAACACGTCACGACGAGCGGCTGCATTGGGCAGTGCGTGTGGAAACCTACCCCGGGCACTGGGATGCCTTCATCGCTCTCTTGCGAGAAAACTCGGATGCCGCCGGACTGGAAATCAACGTCTCCCCGCTCTTCGGCCAAGCGGACGCACGAGTCACCCCGGCAGGCGACAAGGAGACGACCCACTCCGGATTGGTTCGCTTCCTCACCGAGGTCATGTTTCCCATCGAAGCGATGCCGGATACGGTCGTCCGCACGGTGGAGACCCGTCTAATCCCGGAGTCGCTGGATTACCACGAAGACACCACCGCCACACCGAGCACTACACGGACCCGGCCTCGCGCGGGTTCGTGCTTGGAAGACTTCAATCGCCAATCCAAAAACGTCCTCTTGTCTCTCGGCGTTCCCCCGCACACTTTGGATGCCTTGTCCGAGACCATTTCCCATATCGAAGACATGGCAGGCGACAGGCTCCATGGCGAAGAGTTCACTTCGATGTTGCGGCTCGCTGACGCCTTCAACACCCGGATCGGCCGTGAGTCCCCCGTTTTCAGCGACCTGAGGAGCTATCAAATCCAGGCGAGGGAGACGCAAATCGACATCTCGGATTGGCAGATGACCGTGGAGCGCTGCCTCGCCGACCGCTTCCGCGGTCCATATCCGGCCGGCGACAGCATGATGGTAAGGCTCGGTAATCACCCCGGGGCGCACCAGCGGTTTCTGGTCGTCATGGACTACTTCGGGCAGCAGGCATTCGATCTCGCGTGCCGGCAGATGCGCTTGATCTTTCCAGACCCACCCATTGTCCCGGCCGCACTCGCCACCTTCATCGGCAACTCCCCTTCCGCTTACGCGACGAGCCATCTCATTCGCCGCCTGAACTGCGGCTTCACGGATGTCCCCGCCCACATGGTGACCCGCTTGCAAGACCTGCCTCTGATGGCCCACGAAACCGGCCACCATCTGTTCAGGGCATTCCTCTCCTCTTTCCCTGAGGTTGAGGCCGCGATATCCTCGCTTACAGAAGAATGTCAGCGCGACATTCGGGAGTTTTTCGCCGAGTGCTTCGCAAGCCATCTGTGTTTTCCCGGAGTTCCAGAAGATCAGGAGACGGCCGCCTATCAAACCATCGGCGGCTATTACAAGGGGATTGACACCAACAACGTTTTCGTACGGAGCATCATGGTGGAAATCACGTTGCGAATGAAGGCCGTAAACGCCTGGATTCAAAACCCGGAATCCCCTGAACCGGTGTTCGACCGGCTCATCAACGAGTATCGCTCAAGAATGGAAAAGACGCCCCTGTTCCTTTCCCCGCACGGAGAGCGCGTGAATGAGCGCATCCATGAAACCCGTACCGCACTCTCAGAGGTACGCCGACTTTCGAAGAATCATCCGGAGTTCGATGCCCTCATGAGGGCACTGGCCAACTGTGGCGGTTCTTCGTGGTCCGTTTCGGGGGAACCTGAAAATGAATTTCTGTCCGTATGCCGTGTGATGATGAAGACTCCGCCCACCACCGGGGAGGAGAGCCTCACCCAACTTGACCGGCTCTGGTTTATCGCTTTGCGTCAGATGCCACAGGTATCCTGATTCGAAGCTGACCGAGTCCCTTGCCTTCTCATCCGCCAGTAGCCGGCGAGGAGGCTGCCGATGAGGCTGTGATAGACCGCGCTGATGGCGCAGGGCACCGGAGCGGCCGTGCCGGGAAAACTCTTGGTCGCGAGATGCGTGCCGAGGCCGGAATTCTGCATCCCGACCTCGATCGAGACGGTGCGGGCATCCGCTTCGGGGAGCCGGAGGAGCTTGGCGACCACGTACCCTAGCCCGAAGCCTCCGAGGTGGAGCAGCGCGGGAGCCGCGAGAAGACGCCAGCCCGAACCCAGGATGAGCGTATGATTCTGCCCGATGATGCTGGCCACGATCAGGACGATGGCGATCACCGAAATCAGGGGCGAGACCGGGGAGATCTTGCGGCTCAGGGAGGGGACGTAGCGATTCAGGAGCAAGCCCAGCAGGACGGGGAGAAGGACGACCTTCACCGTATCAAGACAGAGCTTCCAGGCATCGACCTCCACAAGAGCTCCGGCGAGCCATTTCGTGAGCAGCGGGGTCAAGGCGATCGCTACGAAAGTCGACGCCGTCGTCATCAGCACGGAGAGGGCGACATTCGCCCGGGCGAGGTAGGTGATCACATTCGAGGCCGTCCCGCCGGGACAACAGGCCACCAGGATCAGACCCGCCGCGAGACTAGGATCGATCTTGGCGAGCCCCAGGGCCGTGGCCACCCCCCAGCCCATCGCGGGCATGATGACGAACTGGCAGATCACGCCGATGATCCCGGCAGCAGGCATTTTCACGACCGATTTGAAATCCTCGAAGGTCAGGGTCAGCCCCATTCCCAGCATGATCACCCCGAGACCCCAGACGATCCAGCCGCCGCGGAACCAGGTGAAGGCCTCCGGCACGACGAGGGCGATCCCGCTGCAAATCAGGATCCAGAGCGGGAAAGCGGCCGTGAGAAAGGCAAAAAGGCGCGACATGCCGCATCAGAACCCGGAAATCGCCCGTCCCGCAAGGGAAAAGCACCGCCCCATTTCCCGGGTTTTCCCCCTTGCTTCCCGGCTGGCGAAACCTACCTTTCCCCCCTTTTCACCCGAACCTATCCCCCCTCTCCCATGAGCCAACGCCGCGTCCTCGTCTGCGATCCCATTTCCGATAAAGGCATTGAGTTTCTCAAGTCTTCCGGTCTCGCCGTCGACATCAAGCTCGGCCTCAGCGAGGCGGAACTCGTGGAAAACGCGCCAAACTACGAAGGCATCATCGTCCGTTCCGGCGTGAAGATCACCGCCCCCGTCATCGAAGCCGGGGCCGGCGTCCTCCGCGCCATCGGCCGCGCCGGGGTCGGGGTCGACAACATCGACATCCCCGCCGCCACGAAGCACGGCGTCGTCGTGATGAACACGCCCGGCGGGAACACGATCTCGACGGCCGAGCACGCCTTCACCCTGATGATGTCGCTTGCGCGTCACATTCCCCAAGCCCACCAGTCGGTCGTCGAGGGACGCTTCAAGGAAGGGCGCAAGGCCTACGCCGGCGTCGAGCTGTACAACAAGACCCTTGCCATCCTCGGCATGGGCCGCATCGGGGCCGAGTTCGCGAAGCGCGCGATGGGCTTCGGGATGCGTGTCGTCGCCTACGATCCCTACCTCGCCGCGAGCAAGGCCAAGGCCATGCGGGTCGATCTCTGCGAAACGGTCGAGGAAGCGGTCGCCCAAGCCGACTTCATCACCCTGCACATGCCGATGACGGCGGAGACGAAACATCTCCTCAACGCCGACCGCATCGCCCTGATGAAAAACGGCGTCCGCATCATCAACTGTGCCCGCGGCGGACTGATCGACGAGGCCGCCCTCCTCGAGGGACTCAAGTCAGGCAAGGTCGCCGGAGCCGCCCTCGACGTTTTTGAAATCGAGCCGCCCGCGGCCGACTACGAGCTGCTCACCCGGCCCGAGATGGTCTTCACCCCGCACCTCGGCGCCTCGACCGAAGAGGCCCAGGAAAACGTCGGCATCGAAATCGCCGAGGCCATCGCCGGCCGCCTCCTCCGCGGCGAGGTTGTCAACGCGGTGAACATGCCGAACCTCGACGAGGCCACCCTGAAACAGATCGGACCCTACCTCGGCCTTTCCGAAATGCTCGGCAAGCTCGTCAGCCAGATCGCACCGAAGCAATCGGACCTCTTCCGCATCGAATACACCGGCAAGGTCGCCGAGATCGACACGACCCTCGTGACCCGCTCGGCGCTCAAGGGTTTCCTCGAGACCGGCTCTACCTCGGGCTCGGCCAACTACCTCAACGCGCCCTCCATCGCCGAAGGCCGTGGCATCCGCGTCACCGAGAGCCGTCCCGCAGAGGAGTGCGAGTTCACCGACCTCATCACCGTCACCGCCGGCAATGAGAAGGAGAAGGTCACCGTTTCCGGCACCTTCTTCGGCAGCCAACCTCGCGTCGTCCGCATCGATGACCACAACCTCGATGCCAATCCGCAGGGCCACCTCCTCATTTTCGAGAACACCGACGCCCCCGGCGTGGTCGGCGCGATCGGACGGGTCCTCGGCGAAGCCAAGGTCAACATCGCCAACATGTCGCTGAGCCGGAACCAGGTCGGCGGCCAGGCCCTCAGCATCCTCAACGTCGACTCCGCCGTGGACGCCGAGACCCTCAAGAAGATCGAGGCCATCCCGGGCATCCAGAGCGCGACGACGGTGGTGCTGTGAGGCCTCGTCGGTGCACTCACCCCTTCAACGAGGCCAGGTAAGCCACCAGATCGACGAACTGTTCCTCGCTCAAGCTCGCGGTCAGCCCCGGCGGCATCAGCGTGGGGATGACCTCGCGGCTCGCGATCTCTTTCTTTTCGAGGGGCTTGATCCACGGCGTGCCGGTGTCGCGATACCAGACGAGGTCATCGCCTTCGCGTTCGATGTAGCCGGTGATGGAGGCTCCCGCCTTCGTGGTAAAGGCGATCGCCTGATAGCCTTCCTTGATCTGGCGATCAGGCCAGAGGATCGACTCGACGATCTGGTCGAGCGGCATCCCGGCTCCAACACCGTTGAGGGAAGGACCGATCACTCCGCCCGCGTCACCGACGCGGTGACAGGCGGTGCAGGCGAGCTGGGCCATCTGGTAGACTTCGGCTCCGCGCTTTGCGTCGCCTTTGTCTTCGCGCACGGCGGCGACGATTTTGGCGACTTTGTCAGGATCGTATTCGGGTGCGCCGCTCTGACGGCCGATGGCCCGGTTGAGGAGCGGCGTCAGCTTCGCATCGGTGCGGCCGAGGCGATTCATCGCGGTGAGAATCTCCTGGGCGGTGGCGGCATCGGGCGGAGAGCCGGCTTCCAGCGCGGCGGCGAGCGCGGCGGGGCCTCCGTTCGCGGCGAGGAGCGTGGGGAGAAGAGCCAAGGCGGCCCCACGTTCCGCATCCGAAGCCAAGAGAGAGGCAACCGTCGTCGCGGCGACATCCCGATTGGCGAGAGCGAGCGCTTCCAGCGCGGTCGGACGCAGCGCGGCGGAGGTGTCTTGGTCGTTTACGAACGTTTGCAAGGTCGTCGTTGCCGCCGCTCCCCGGATCCGGGCGAGAGACAGGAGCGCTTCGCGACGGACGCCGGGGGATGCCTTTTCATCGAACGCCAGCGCACCCACGGTCTCTCCGAGTCCGGCCACTTTCCAGAGACCGGCAAGACGAATCCCTGCGACCGAGCCGGCCTCATCCTTCGCCGCCATCAGGTCGGCGAGCGCTTTTTCGTCCAAAGGCTTCGGCACGACGCCACGACTGCGGGTTGCCTCGGCGAGGGCGTCGAGCAGGGTAACATCGCCTGATTTCGCGGCCTCGTCGAGGATGCCACCGAGATCTTCGGGCCCACCGAGCCGCGCGAGCACCACGAGCAACCGCGCCCGGTTGGCTGGCGCGAGATCACCTTCCAGGGCCCGGCGTGCGAGCCCGGCGGAGACCTCCCCACCGTAGGTCTCGAGGACAAACGCAAGATGAGCGGGCTTGGCGAAGGTGAGCGTTCCTTCCTGCAAGGGTTGCCGCCAATCCTCCTCCAAGGCAAACACCGCCTGCGCGAGCGAATACTCGACAAACCGATCCGGCCCCGCATCGAGGGCGGTGAGGGCGAGCTTCAGCGAGTCCGCTCCCGGCAGGTTCGCGCAGGCGACGACGGCTTCGAGACGCGGGCGGGGATGCGGATCGGCGAGGAGTTCGGCCAAAATCTTCTCTTCATTCGCAAACGCTTGATCGCTCCGCCCGATGATCCGCGCCGCCACCGCCCGCACCCGCGGCTCGTCCGATCGCGTGAGGCGATCCAAGGTGAGGTCGTCCACTTTGCCAAGCGATTCGAGCACCCCGGCGGCCTCGACCAAGGCGACATGCTCAGCCGGTTTCAATGTTTCGATCCAGGCCCTCACCCCCCCCGCGACTTCCCAAGGCTCGGCATGATCCGTCAGCATCCGTCTCGCCTGCTCGCGCGGCCACCGTTCGGGATTGCGGAGTTGTTCGAGGAGCTCCGCGATTCCCATCTTGGTCAGATCGGGCCGCTTCACCGGCGCGCGTCCTTTCGCACCCAGCCTCCAGATCCGGCCGTGGCTGTAATCGCGGTCGGGATGACGCAGGGAGACCTGGTAGTGGTTGATGATGGGATTGAACCAATCCGCGACATAGATCGCCCCATCGGGACCCTGACGGATGTCGACGGGACGGAAACTCTCGTGACCTCCGTAGATCAACTGCACCGGAGGCGAGGCCTTGAACCCGGCCCCTTCCCCCACCAGCGGAATGGCCGAGACCTCGCGGGCGAAATAGCCGGCGATGATGGCGTGGTCCTGAATCCAGTCGGGCAAGTGCGCCGAGGAAACGATGTCGCCCCCCATGCTCTTGCCGGGAGTCTGGCCGACCTGGGCGAACTGCATCAGCTCGCGCGAATGGGTCGTGGGAACGAGGCCGGGGGTCGCGAAACAGAGATGCGGACCGTTGCTTTTCACGAAGAGCGCGCCCCAGCGGTCGAGGGTCATGCCGCAGGGATTCTGGCTCGTCATCGAGGGAAACCCGAAGGGATCGAGCCGTTGCAGGCGCGGATCGAAGCGCCAGAATCCTGCGGTGTCGCCGCGCGAGACGCCCCACGGAGTCTCGACCTGCGAGTAGGCGTGAAGCCCCTGACTGAAATACAAAAATCCGCCTGCATCGAAGACGAGGTTGCTGATGTTCTGGTGGGTGTCGCCGTTGCCGAACCCGGTCAGCACGACCTCGCGCGAGTCGGCGCGGTCGTCGCCGTCGGTATCCTGGAGGAAGAGGAGATCCATGTCGGCCGCGACCCAGGCACCGCCATGGCCGAGGGCGAAACCCATCGGCATGTTGAGCCCGTCGGCAAAGAGGGTCGACTTGTCGGCCTGACCGTCTCCATTCGTGTCCTCGAGGATGTAGAGTTTGTCGTCGGGCATCTCGCCGGGCTTGAGCTGGGCGTAGGCCAGTGTGCAGAGCACCCAGAGCCGCCCGCGCGGATCCCACTGGATCGCGACGGGATTGGCGATGCCGAGCGATTCATCGGCGAAGAGGCTCACCTCGAAATCCGGATGGATCACGAACGAGGCCAACTCCGCCGCGGGTGAGGGATCGGAGGTGGGCGCATTGTCAGGACTGATCGCGAGGAGCGGTCCGGTGAGGGCGAAAAGAATGAGGAAGGCCGCGATCGTTCTCATTTCGTTGCCTCCTTCGCATAGCGCTGGATATCCGCCTCGGCCCCGGCGATGAGTGCGGGCAGTGCGTCGATCTCGCGGACGAACCAGCGTTCCTCGCGTTTTTCGACATCGCGCGAGGCGGGGACGTGCTGGCGGTCGCCGAAGAGGAAAGCCCAGTTCGTGGGTCGGTAGTATTGCTGCCAGAGGAGATTCTTCCGGGCGATGGCATCGTGCAGGGGAGGACTCCCGTTCGTTTCCTTCCGATCACCCGCGCCGATCTGGTCGAGGAGCGCATCCGCCCAAGCGAGATGTCCCGTTTCATTGAGGTGGACGCCGTTGTCGGACATGGCCGCCTTCCAATCGGCGGCGGCGCGGACGAAGAGGAGCTTCCGCTCTTCCGCGAGACGCTCGATCGCCTCGCCATAGGATGCGAGCACCGTGTTCCGTTCTCCCGCGTGATGCGCCGCCGGACCGCTTTCAAAAAACGGCGTCGGTTCGACGAGGATGATGCGCTTCGTCAGAGGCAGGAGATCATCGATCAACTTCGCGTAGGCCGCCACGAAATCCGGGAGCCGCTCCGTCCCTTCGAGCGATTCCATTTTGCCGAAGGCGATGAAGACGATGCCCGGTTCGGTGCGTTCGCGGTGATCGGGGACGCTGCCGGGCTGGGGATCGCCGGCCTTCGTGTAGAAATACATGGGGCGCGCCTGCCGATAAACGGTGTCGCCCTGCCACGCGAGATTCCGCCAGCGCAGCCCCAGTTCGGGCCAGGCGAGCTGCATCCCGGCCTCCAGAAATCCGTAGCGGTCGAGGTCGGCGATTTCCGTGCCCCCGATCCACGCGATCGTCTCGCCGGGGCGCGGTTCGAACTTCGGACCTTTCGTGCCCTCGGGAAAGGGTGGCACCGGCGTCGCAACCTCGGCGAAACTGCGCCGCAGCGGAGGCAGTTCACCCTGCTGCGCGAAAAGACTGCCGCAGGTGAAGAGAAGGACATGAGCGATCCTACCGGCGGATCGCGTGAAGCGTGGCGTCATGGCTCATTGTGAACCGGGCGGAGCCTCTCTGGCAAGGACGCGATGGTGTGGTGCGCCTCACGTATAACTGAGCAGCAACTGGATCGCGGCCCGCACCGAAGCAATCGACGCGGTCTCGTCGACGGTGTGATAACCGGTCGTGGGAATCTGCAGGGTCGTGCCACTGAAACGTCCTTCCGAGGCGGCGATGAGCCGTCCGAGCTCGGTGCGTCCCAGCGACATCGGTTTGGCGCGGGTGAGATTTTCCGTTTCGATCCAACGATCCTTGTAAGCGGTGAGGATGCCGAGATCGAGACAGCGCTCCCCGATCTCGCGGGTGAAGGCGGGATCGAAGGAAGCGGTCGCGTCTTTTTCCCGCAACACGAGCTGCTGGGCATCGGCGGCCTCGGTGGTCGGATAGGGACTCGTGTCGAGGACGAGGAGTCGTTTCGTCGCGAGCCCCTCGCGGAGCAGCCAGGAGAGGGCGTAACGCCAGCTTTTTCCCGCCTCTTCCTGCGCCGTGAAAAGCGCCGTGCCGGTGAAGCCCTTGCGGAAAAGATAGACGATCAGCGCGACGCTGAGGACGTTGTCGAGCTGGGCGGAAAGGTGGGTCTCGCCGACACGGAGGCGGTCGAGGAAAGAGACGGGAGTGCCGGGCTGGAGAAATTCCAGCCCCTCGATCTCGAAGAGCAGGTTCCGCCGCGCCTCGCAAAGGCTGCTCGAGGAGATCAACCCTTGCCCGAGGTAGGTGCCGGTGTAGGGCAGATGCGCCTGGACACGCTGGCCGTTGAAGCGGTTCGAAATCGAAGCCATCATCTGCTCCGAGACCGAGTCGCCCGTGAGCTCCCCCTGGTTGCCCGCGATGAAGGCGGCGTACTGGAATTCATTCGGCCCCGTGCAGAGGAGCCCGTGGCGATCGATGTGGGCGCTGAGGACGATGCTCTCCGGCTCGCGGCCGCGGGCGACGAGGACGCCGAGGTAACGTTCGATCTTCACATCGACTTCCTCCAACTCGCGGCGCAGGACGCGGAAAAAGGAGTCCTCGGTGCCGACGACGGAAGGCTCCCTCACGAGCCCTTGGAGGATCTCGAGAAACTCGGCGAGGTCGGCGTGGCTGACGCCGCTCGGCGCGGAAACGGACGGATGACTTCGGGAAATGCTCAAAACGACCGGAGGCAAGGTCGACCTCCGTGACGTTTTCGTAAAGCACGATCTGTGCCGGTCTCCTTCCGGTCAGAAAGGAATATCGTCGTCGTCCTCGATCGGTCCGTCCTGATAGCCGCCCGACGATGCCGGCGGCGCGCTCTGGGCGGGACGCTGGGGCGCATTCTGACGGGGCGCGTCGTAGGATCGATCCTGGTAATCCTCGGGTCCGGAGGAGCCCCCGCCCTGATGTCCACCGTAGGATTGACCACCGTGCGACTGACCGCCGGAGCGTGAGCCACCGCCTCCTCCCCCGCCACCGCCGTCTTCACGGCTGCCAAGGAACTGGAAATTCTCGCCGACGACCTTCAGGCGCGAACGCTGCTGGCCGGAGGTCTTGTCCTCCCAGGTATCGAGCTGCAGCCGCCCTTCGACGTAGAGCGGACGACCTTTCTTCATATACTCGCCGATGACCTCGGCTTGGCGGCCCCAGAAGGTGATGTCGACAAAGGTCGTCTCCTCGCGGCGCTCACCGTCATCGCCGGTGAAGTTGCGGTTGATGGCGAGGGAAATGTCCGTCACCGCCGTACCTTTGGGCGTATAACGCACCTCGGGATCGCGGGTGATGTTCCCCATCAACTGGACTTTATTGAGATTCGGCATGACGGGACTCTAGAAAGTTCGCGGCAAATATCCAGCTTTCTTTCACGGCCGCTCCGGCAGCCAGGAGACGAGGTGGCAACGGCTCATGTCGAAGGGCGAATATTCCAGTCCCACCGTCCTCCCCGTCGGGTCGCCCTCGGGACGGGGTCCCTCCTTGGCCAGCACCGCGTAAGCCCGGTAGCCGTTCGCCATCTCGACGCGGTAGAGGCGATCGCTTTCGAGGATCTCGACGACGCGACCGACGGCTTGGATGGGAGGACGTTCCGGCATGGGATGGGGTTTGGGGAAAATCGGGTGAGTTTTCCCCGTCGGTCAGGAATTCGCAACGATGGATCGGAGAAACTCGTAGATCTGGGCCTCGCGCGCCTCGCGGACCGGCTGGGTCGTGCTCGCCTGGACGAGGTAAAGGTGGCTGCCGGTATCGAAGACGAAGAGGTAAAAACGCATCTCAAAGCGTTCTTCCCCCTTTTTCACGATCGCTTCCACCGTGGTGAAAATGGCGGGCCACTTTCGGGATTTGCCGGGCACGTCGCCGGTCTTGGCCTTTCCGACATCCTTCACCTCGAAGGTCGCTTCGTAGTTCGCCACGGTCGCATCGAGGAGTTCCTGCATGCCGCCTCCCTGGCCCACATCCATCTCACGGATGAAGAGAGAGCTCCGGTTGTCCTGGGTCGCGAAACCCGCGGCCACATCGGCGGCATTGAGATCGGTCTTGCTCCATCCATCAGGCAGGATCACGGAAAGCCGACCCTCGGCGATCGCGAACCGCTCGCCCCGACGGACCACCTCATCGGACTGTGCGAGGGCCTGGACCGCCAAGAGCCCAACGACCATTCCAGTAACCAAGCGCGCCTTCATTCTCCGATACGGGACGAGGCTAACAGATCCCCGGCTGCCTGTAACGGAGAAAAGCGCTTCACTTCGCCTCGCGGAGGCGCAGCTCGATCCGATTCGGAGCGGACTCGGAGGCAGGGGTATCCGCCCGGTTGCCGGCGGATTGGCGCCGGGTTTTGATCAGTCCCGCAATCTCACGACGGAGGACGTTCAGATCGAAGGGTTTTGTCAGGAAGACATCGCAGCCGGCGGCCAAAGCATCGCGGCGCATCAGTTCATCGGCATTACCCGAGGCGGCGATGACGGGGATCTGGGAGGAAGGCAGGTCGAGGCGGCGGACGCGATCGACAAGGGTGATGCCGTCCATGCCGGGCATCTCGATGTCGGTGACGATGACGTCAGGCAAGAGGCCGCGGTCCTCGAGGAGGGTGAGCGCTTCCACGCCATCGGTGGCTTCGACGACGGCGTATCCGGCGCTCTTGAGCACCTTCCCGAGTAGCACCCGGTTCGGGAGCATGTCGTCGATCACCAGCACAGTGAAGCAGTTGGCCGGGGGGACCATCGCCGGGATGGAATGGTGAGGTTGAGGGGTCATCCGAGAATTCATCAGTTTACCGAGAAGTTAAGAAACACAAGTCTTTAACGTATCCGTATTACTTTGAACAGGAATGTTCAAAAGAATTTTCGGAAAATTCACGAAAACCAGATCGCTCTTTCGAGCTACGCCCCGGCGGGAGACCCCTCGATTTTGACTCCCGGGACGGCTTAACAAGGCAAAAAAAGCCCGATCAGAACGTCGGGAGCCCCGGAGGACGATCCGAGAGCCGCTGGAATTGCTGCTGCTCGTAGGGTGTCTTCGCCTCTTCCTCGGTGAGACCGCCGACGATGGAGACGTCGCCGTAGGAGGAAGTCTTCAACTCCGGACGATTGCTGCCCTTTTCATAGAGCGTCTGCTGCCGCACCGGTTCACCGTCGATGTTGATGACGGTGTATTTGTAAGCCTGTGGACCCGTCATGTGCAGGATGTGGAGTTGGTTCTGCGAATCGATCGCATGGGTCGGCGGGCGGAGGGCCATGTAATCGCCGATCGGATAGGTGCGGAAGACCAGGCTCGAGTCGCTGTCTTTCAGACGGAAATAGAGAGCCTTCGACCTCGCGCCGTGGTAGTAAGTCATCAATTGATATTCGCGGTAGGTCCCGGCATCGGGATGCCCCTGGGGCACGCCCACGATCTGACTCCACATGGGTTGTCCCTCCGTGACCTGGACGGTGATCGTCTTGGATTCAAAGACCCGGTTGATCTGCGGAAAATTGACGGCCGCCTTCACCCGGTAAGTGCCGATCGATGACATGGGATAGCGTTGATTGATCGTCACCTTGTGTTTGTGCGTCTGGCCCGCCCCGAGGACGATCGGCTTCACCCCCGCAGCCCCCTGCACCGGGGTGATGAGATGCCCGCTGCCGTCCGTCACCGTGAAATCCAGCCAATTCATCCCGCCCGAGTCCCCGAAAATGAGGTCGCGGCCCGCCATGTTCACGATCGTCAGCTCGCCCGTGATGGGTTCGTTTGCCAGATAAAGGGTGCGGTCCAGCTTCAACTCCATGTTGATCTGGGCCGATACGGGCCCGGCCAACAAGAGAAACGCCGCTGCAAGAAATGTCGGAAAGCACCGCTCGATCATGGGCCTGGAGCGCGGAAAACGCGCGGTCGTTAGTTTCGGAGATTCCACTCCCAAACGCAATGCGAATCTGATCCCCGAGTCGGTTTGAGATCCAACCCTTTTAAAAAGCCAGACATTTAATTAAAATTAGATTTTGGTTTTTCTTAAATGGGTTCATAATTCAAGAGGTTTTGGTTAAAACCAGGTTCGTTGATGAGTTCGAAGTGGAGATTGGCCGTGCTTTCCCTCTTCCTGATCGGGTTGATCCTGATCGGGATGGTGGGGACGTCCGCTTCCCTCACCTTCCTGTGGCCGGTTTACGGACTCATCGGTTTCGTGGCCGCTTGTTCCGTCGGTCTGATCCTCGAGGACACCCGGTTCACCCTGCCCCGTGCGGCGACCGTTTCCCTCCTCGCCTTCTGTGGGTACCTGCTCGCGCGGGCGGCCGATTCTCCGGTGTCCTATTTTGCCCGCGAAGATGCCTCGCTGCTGGTCCTCTGCTTCCTCGCCTACGGCCTCTTTTTCATCCTCCTCGCCACCGCCCCCGCCCGTCGCCGCCTCGTCGACGCCCTCGCCATCCTCGCTGGGATCCATCTGCTCTTCGCCCTGCTCCAAGCCTTCGTCTCTCCGAAGCTGTGGCTCCTTCCGGGCTACGAACGCACCTTTACCGATCGGCCGGGCGGACTCTTCAATCATCCCGACCACTTCGGAGGATTTCTCGCCATCCTCATCCCGGTATGGCTCGCCGCGGCCGTTTACAGCCGTCGTCCCCGTCCCGTCCGCATCGCCGCTGCATGCCTGGCTCTTTTGTCGACCGTCGCCGTCCTCCTCTGGGGAGGCGGTGCCGCTTGGCTCGCGCTCGCCGCAGGCCTCGCGGGATTTCTGGTGCTCAGCCTCGTCATTCTCCATCGGCGGATGAACAGCCGCAGCAAGAAGGCGGGATGGCGACTCCTCGCCGTCGCTTCACTCGCCTTGCTCGTCGTCGCCCTCGGCGCGGCGGGGCCGATCGGGCGCCTCATCGATCGGACCGTTCTGACCAAATCCGGAGAGCTCAGCCTGCCGCTCGTCTGGAAAGCGGGAATGCAACAAATCTCCGAGTCCCCCGTCGTCGGCACGGGCAGCCGCACCTCTTACCTATACGGTCGCCTTTATCGCGATGAAGCTCTGAATTCCTCCTCGACCGAACCGGAATTCATCCACAATGAATTCCTCCAGATGGTGGCGGACTACGGCCTCGTCGGGCTCGTCCTCCTCCTTGCCATGCTCGGACTGCACGCGCACCAGGGCCTGAAATTCATCCGTGCCTACGCCGCTTATCCTCCGGCACCAGGCACGGTCGTGCCACGGTCCGATCATCTCGCCCTCGTCACGGGGGCCTTGGCTTCGCTCCTCGCGATGGCGGTGCTCGCGTGTTTCGACTTCGTCCTCCACCTTCCCGTGTTCGCCTTTGTCGGCTCGATTTTCCTCGCCGTCCTTGCGGTGCCGGATCCCATGGCAGGGGCTCTGCAAGCACCATCCTCCCGTCGTCTCCTGCCGGGTGGAGCCCTGGTCTTTTCGCAACGAACCCTGGTCTTCGGCTGCGGACTCGCCATGATGCTTTTCGGATTCGTGTTTTCCCGCAGCGAGTACCACTATGAAATGGCGCGGCGTGCCTTCGAGGCGGATCGATCGGGCTTCCAACACCTGCGCCACCTCCACACGGCTCGTCTTCTCGATCCGAAAAATCCCTTCCTTTTCACCCTCAGCGCCCATGCCCAGGTGGCCGGCATTCTTCCCGAAATGCCGGAGCCAGCCCGTCGCGAGGCGCTGGAGAAAGCCGATTTCTACTTCAACCACGCCCGGGGTTTGTATCCGCAGGATATCTTCGCGGCGATCGGCCATGCCGCCGTCCTCGACGAATTGGGCCGTCCCGGCGACGCCCTTCTCCGCCTCCGCGAGGCCCGGGAAATGGCCCCTCACTATGGCAATCTTCTTCTCGCCGAAGGAGAACATTTTCTACGCCACGGTCGCGTCGAGGAAGCGGAAAAGGCCTTCTCTGAGGCCGTCAGCGCGCGCGCTTTCCGCGACACCGCCGCCGCCCAGCAAGGACTGCGCACGCTCACCGAGTGGAAATTGATCGCCGAGCAAAACGGCATCGATTGGCGCATCGATCCCGATCCGCGCGATACGCCCCCTCTTCTCGCCGGCACCTACGAGGAGAGCCGTTCTCCGGCCGAGGCCCAGGTCACCGAGCGGGAACTCGCTGGACAGGCTCAAGGGGTGAATCCCGCCGAGGAGACCGAGGGTCCTTTTGCCTCGAAAGCTGCCCCTGACACGCCGATGGCAAGCCCCGGAGCGGTCGGCGCGCCCGCGGCCAGCGAGATCGCACCAGTCATTCTTTTCCACGGTCCGCCCAAGCCCGCGAACGCGGCGGCACCTGAGTCGGCCGAGCCGTCCCGCACTTCAAAAACCGACGAAGGGACACCGCGATCAGAGACGCCTCCGCGATCGGAACGATCAGAGCGGCCCGCCGTGTCCTTGTTCAACCTTGGCAGTGAGAGCGGATTCTCTCCCCTGCCGGAATCGGCGGCCTTCTACCTGTCCGGCCCGGATCCTTTCGCCGAACCGGAACCGGAACCCGCTGAAGAACCCGCTCCCGTTCCGTAAGCGGTTCTTAGAGCTCGAGCGCGGAGAGCAGCACTTGTTCGC
The DNA here is from genome assembly GCA_016795385.1 of Verrucomicrobiales bacterium. Lineage (GTDB taxonomy): Bacteria > Verrucomicrobiota > Verrucomicrobiia > Verrucomicrobiales > DEV007 > Arctic95D-9. Next base: position 96,166 of record JAEUHI010000078.1, read on the forward strand.
CTTCCCCGGGAGCAATGACGCGGTTCTCCAGACCGAGGGCCGTGACCGCGTCCAGAAGTCGCCGCAGCGGCTCGTGCCGGTGTTCGTTGCTGAGCGGGAAGGTGCCGTGATGCATCGGCACCATGCGGTGGGCGCGCAGATCAAAGAACGCACGAAGCGCCTCCTCGGGATTCATGTGCACCTCCCGGCCGCTCGGACAGTCGTAGGCTCCGATCGGAAGGAGCGCCGTGTGAATGTCGTAGCGTTTCCCGATCTCGGTGAAGCCGTCGAAATACGCGGAATCGCCCGAATGGTAAACGGTATGGCGAGGCATTTTCACCACGAAACCGCCGAAGCCCTTGTGATTGTCGTGCAGATACCGCGCCCCCCAGTGATGCGCCGGGGTGAAATGAATTTCGGCGTCGCGGAACTTCACGCAATCCCAGTCGGTCATTTCGACGACCTCGCGCAGATTCAACTTTTTCAGCACGCCCGCAACACCGCGTGGTACGATCACCGTCTGGGCACCGTTTGCGATGCGTTTCAGGGTCATCCGGCAGAGGTGGTCGAAGTGGGCGTGTGTGATCAGCACCAGATCGATCGGCGGGAGATGCTCGATGTCGATCCCTGGATCGCGATGCCGTTTCACCGGCCCCATCCATTTCGCCCACACCGGATCGATCAGCGCGTTGAACCCCGGTGTGCGGACCAGGAAGCTGGCATGACCGATCCAGACCACCTCAATCTGATCATCCGCGAGTGGGGCGAAGACCGGGGGATGCGGACTGCCCGTGGTTTCCCGCCGACGCACCATGGCCGGGAGCAGGCTGCCGCTGAGATAGCGGTAATTCCGCATCGCCCACCCTTTTTGGGGCACCAGCCCGACCCTTCGGCCGTCGGTGACGAAACGGGATTTCGGACGCTTGCCCGCAGGGTGCGGATCCAAGGGATCGGAATCAATTTCAGCCATATCCAAGTCAAAGAGGACGGAGGTAAACCAAGGTAAGCAAAGAGCTGCCTACGGGCAAACGAAGAGTGCCCCCGAACCCGAAACACGCCGCCACCCGCCGTCCCACCTCGTCCAAACCGTCCAACATAAAATACTTGCGAAAGGTTCAGACCTTTAATAAACTACTACTAGTTGAACTGAGTTTCTGCCACTAAATGATCGAAATGGTATGAATATATCATCGAACAAAAGAATAATCGGAGAAGGCACTTGCTTTTATCACGTCGTTTCCAGAGTGGTGGATCGGCGGCGGGTTTTCGGAGAACGGGAAAAAGAAGTTTTTCGCAAAATCCTTCGCAATCAGGAAGCATTCACGGGGGTAAGGGTTGTGACTTACTGTTTGATGTCGAACCACTTCCATTTGCTCTTGGAAGTTCCAGATCGGGAGCAGTTGCCCCCACTCGACGAAGAGGAATTGCTGAAGGTGCTGCCGCTGCTCTATGACGGTGAAGTGGTGGAGGGAGTTCGCCAAGAACTGGAACGAGCCGGGAAAACCGGGGATGAACGTTGGCGCCGCGAAATCCTCCATCGTTACGAAAGACGCCGCGGCGATCTTTCCCAATTCCTGAAAGAACTCAAACTGCGGGTGACGCTGTTCATGAACAAGCGGCTCGGGCGCGAAGGAACGCTCTGGCAAAGTCGTTTCAAGAGCGTGCTGGTGGAAGGCTCCGAGTCAGCTCTGCAAACGGTGGCGGCCTACATTGACCTGAATCCGATCCGGGCGGGGATGGTGAAAACTCCGGAGGAATACCGATGGAGCGGCTACGGCGAGGCTTGCGGCGGCGGGCGCGGTGCGACCCTCGCTCGTGCGGGCCTGACGCGGATCGCCGGAGTGATGCAGAGGGATCCCGACTTCGCCCAAGATTGGGAAGTCACCGCCGCCCAATACCGGACACTGCTTTACGACGAAGGTCGCGAAGTGGCGGCGGATCTCCAAATGAATCAGACCGGGCGGCCGGGCTTTTCAAATGAGGAGATCGAGGCGGTTCATGCGAAAGGCGGAAAAATGTCATTGCCCGAGGCCCTGCGTCACCGTGTGCGATACTTTTGCGATGGAGCGGTTCTGGGGTCGGAAGCATTCCTGGAGGAAGTCTTCCAGCGGGAGCAACTCCTGCGACAGCGATTCGGGGAGAAGCGGAAAAGCGGTGCACGGAAGATGAGGGGAGCCAACTGGGGCGATCTGCGGGCGTTGCGGGATTTGCGAAAGGATGTGATGAGTCCGGCATCTTCCGATCCTTGCCGGTGAGCGGCCGCACGCCTCCAGAGTAACACCCGGGCCGACACCGCTTCACGGGCTTGATCCCGAGCACGAGAAACCGTATGAAATCACCGTTTCCCATGCGTGCTCCCTACCTTCCCGCGTTCATCGTCTGCGCGATCCTCTCCGCGCAACTCCTGGCAGCCCAGGATCGTGCGACACTTTTTGCAGAAGCGGCCGCTGCGAAAGTGCTCCCGTCTCCTTCGGTTCAGGGTGACCAGCCCGATTGGTTTTTCCCCGTGCGGGAGGTCAAACATCTCGCCACCGGCCGTTTCTGGGAGAAACCTTGGGAGGAAGTCGCTGCCAATCAAACCGATCCCCTTCCCGGCATCGTCGAGTTCCACACCCTGCTCGCCGCGCGCGGTATCCGTCTCCTCGTCGTCCCCGTGCCGGCCAAGGCTTCGATCTATCCCGAGACGCTCGCCACCGGTTTTCAAGCCGGCGAAGTCGCTCCGCTCGCCCCCTTTTTGAAACGTCTCGCCGAAGCAGGGGTCGAGGTCCTCGATCTCGAGCCCATCTTTCTGCAGACACGCGCTGCCCGGCCCGAGCAACTGCTCTACTGCCGGCAAGACGCCCACTTTTCCCCTGCCGCCGCCGAAATCATCCCCGCCCTCGTCGCCCGTCAGATTCCCTTCGAAGGGACCGCCGGACCGGGCCCCTACACGCTCGGCGAGCCCGTCCTCCTCACCTTCACCGGAGACCAGATCGCCGGCAGTGAGTGGGAAGGCAGCGTCGCACCCGAGACCCAGCCCCTGCGCCAGGTGAGCCAGGGCGGTGCCATCGGCGTCGCGCCCGATCCCGCCAGTCCGGTGCTTTTGTTAGGCGACAGCCACACCCTCGTCTTCCATGAAGGAGCCGAGGCTGGCATGCACTGCTCCGGAGCCGGGGTGCTGGATCACCTCGCACTCCAGTACGGTTTCGCACCCGACCTCGTCGGTGTGCGCGGCTCAGGGCTTGTCCAAGCGCGCAAACAACTCTTCTACAAGGCCGCCGCGACACCCGGATATTGGGACAACAAAAAACTCGTCGTCTGGCTGTTCAGCGCGCGCGAGTTCACTCAATCAACGGACAAGCCCGTGGCGATTCCATTGACGAAGTGAGGAAATTCGCGCTTTGCGATCGCGATCCCTGGCCGGAGACGCCCTTGGTTCGACAGCGCCTTGCTCTCACTCCACCGGCACCCATCGCACCGCATCCACCACGACATGACCGTCGGTCCCCGCGTTTGAGATCGTCACGACACCTTTGCCGTCAAATCGAAAGGTCCCCACAGGGGCGAAGAGCTTGTCGATGGCAGGGCGCTCGCGCTGGTTCAGCTTCGCTTCAGCCACCCCGTCGGCATGTTCGATCCGCACCGGTACGTTGCTAGCGCGGTTCGCGTTCGGCACCCATGCCACCTGCACCTCGTAGCGCCCCGGCGAGGGGAGCGTCGCGGTGAAAACGGCGGAGGCACTCCCATCACGCGCGTCGTTGTCATGGTGATAGCCTTGATGGATTCCGCTCATCAGCACCGAAAGGATCCATTCGCCGGTCCGCTTTGCGTCGCTGTCATCAACGACAATCCCCTTGATGGAATCGAGTGAAGTGAACTTCACCGCCGGGCGGGGAGGAGCGGTGTAATTCAGGATCTGCCCATCCGCCTCAAGACGGGCTCTCAACGCCGCGTAATCCACCTCCTGCACTGGCACCCCCGCATCGATCGCGAGGCTCGCCGCCGTCGCCGCGGATTGCGCCAAGACCATGAAAACCGGCTCCATCCGGATCGAACCAAAGGCGATGTGCGTCGCCGAGAGACAGACCGGCACGAGGAGGTTCGCGCATTCCCCGCGCTTCGGGACGATCGACAAATAATGAATCGGATAAGGCGGAAATCCACCTACCTGCACATCGCCTTCATTCCGCACATGGCCCTCCGCATCGACATGACGCTGCACGTGATGTGAGTCCATCGTGTAGGCCCCCATACCCACCGACGCCTCGACCGGCTCGCGATGCTGGCAATGATTCTGGGTCATGACGAGGTCGCTCACCATGCGACGGGCTTCGCGGATGTAGAGTTGCTCCTGCCAGCCACCGCCCTCGGTGAACTCATCCTTCGACATCCCCCATTTCGAGATCTCGGCGCGGATCTTCTCCGGCATGCGCGGATGATAGGCCAACGTCCACATCACGCCCTGCTGGTAGAGCCGATGACGCGCCACGATCTTCTCGCGTTCGGCGTAGGACGCCTCGGGGTAGTCGTAATTCTGCCCGATGAAGTCGGTGGAAAAACCGAGCCGGTTGTTCGTGTCGGTCTTGCGGTTCGGCATCGAGGAGTTGATCCACGGCAGCCCCTTTTCTCCCGCCTCGTAGTTGCGCAGGAGCAGCTCATACCACTGCTCGTCATAACCCTCCGGCTTCGCGAAAGGGATGCGGTTGTCGGGATGATCCGTCAGGCACATGCGGAAGCAATAGGCTTGGACCCGCTTGTCACCGGCGCCTTCCTCTCCCGGTCCGGACGGATCGATGAATGGGAGCAAACCGCTCGCGGGATCACCCTTCACCACGTAGGGATCGACGCCCTTCACGAACTGATGGTGTTTCGCCTGCGCCGTCTGCACCCCGTTGAGCGTTTCGCCATATTGCGCGTTCGCCTCACGGCCGACCGTGTAGCTCACGCCCGCCGCCGCCATCAGATCTCCTTCGTAGGTCGCGTCGATGAACATCTTCCCCGCATAGACCTCGCCCGACTCCATCGTGATCGAGACGATGCGCCCGCCCTCGATCTTCACACCGGTTTCGCGGTTGAGCCGTTGGTTGTGAACGAGCTCCAGTCCCGTCTCCGCGATCCAATCGCGGTACACCTTCAGCGCGGCGGAGGGCTCGAAGGTCCACATCGTTTCCTCGCCCTTTTCCGTGCGACTTTGTCCTGAGTCTTTGTAATCCTCGCGTTTCTCCCATTTCCAGGAGGTCGGTTCGTGGTAATGCTTGGCGATGCGGCGGTAAAATTCACGCGAGAGCCCGCCGATCACCTGCTTGTTTCCGATGTCGGTTTGGCCAAGGCCTCCCGTCGTGAGCCCGCCCTCCCGGGAAGTCGGCTCGATCACGATCACCGTTTTCCCCATCGCCTTCGCCTGGATCCCCGCGACGATCCCCGCGCTCGTGCCGCCGTAAACGACGAGATCGCGTTCGATCGTTTCCGCGCGCAGCGCGGAGAAGGAGACGAGAGAGAGAAGGAGCGGTAGAGCGAGGGGGCGATTCGGGAACATGAGAGCGCGATTTTAGCGCAGGCGACGAAGGCGAGCGAGCGAATTGCGGGGCGCGAATTCCTACCAAAAAGGGCTGTCCAAATCCGGAGCCGGGGCCTTGGATCACTTCCCCGCCACCTTCCCCGCATCCGCTTCGGGACTGGGGAAACTCGCGATCAGTTTCTTCGCTTTTCCATCCCAGACCCGCAGGATGCTGTCCTGTCCGCCGGCGATAATGCGGGTGCCGTCGAGGCTGGCGTCGGCGGTGTGGAGGAAGCTGTCGCCGGCCTCGGGAAGGGGCGCGTTGGCCACCTTCACGGCTTTGTCGCCGCTCGCGGTAAGAAGGCTCTCGGTGTCGCCGACGTAGACGACGGTGCCGATCTCCTTGGTGTAACCCTCGACGTTCGACTTCACGCGGCCGTCGGCGAGATCCCAGACCTTCACCTTCAGATCCGCGCTCGCGGTGGCGAGGGAAAGGTCGTCGGCGTTCCACGCCACGTCGAGGACGTGGTTGGTGTGGCCCTCGAAGGTTTGTTGTTCGGTCAGGGTCTCGGTTTCGAAGAGCTTCACGAGCTTGTCGGTCGAGGAACTCGCGAAGCGCGAGCCGTCGGGCGAGAAGGAGAAAGCGGTGATGGTGTCCTTGTGGGCCTCGTCGTTCGCGAGGACACGGGTCCAGCCCGCCGTATCCCAGAGGGCGATGCGTCCGCCGCGCGAAGGCACCCCGGTGCCGGTGAGGAGCCGCGAGCCGTCGGGCGAGAAGGCGAGGGCGGTGACCCGGTCGACGAAGGGATCGGCGGCCTTGCCGTCGCCGAGTGTCTTCACGAGGGTCCACTCGCGGCCGGGCAGGATCCAGACGAGTCCCTGTTTGTCCTTCGACGCGCTGACGAGCCGGTCGCCGGCGTTGACAAGGCCAATGATCTCGCGTCCTGCGATGAAATCCTCAAGCCAGCCCGGCGTCGTGCTCGACCAGATCCGCACCGTGCCTCCCGCGAGCGATTGGTAAACGGTGCCGCCATCGGCGGAAAGGGCGAGAGCCAGCGGAGTAATCTTCTTTTCCTCCTCGGGCGCGGCCTTGGCGAGGGCATCGCTCTCGGCCTTGAGCGCGGCGATGAGACTCTCGGCCTCCTTCGAGCCGCCCTTCGCCTCGGTCTGGCGGGCAAAGGCATCACCGGCGAGCTTCGCGGAGAGTTCCCGGTTGCGTTCGGCCGTGGAAACGGCGCGCGCGGCCGCGGCGGCCTCGTCGCGGGCCTTCTGCAGGGCGTCAGCCGCGGGTGGGGGCACCGACGATTCGAGTTTCTTCAAGGCGAGCTGTTTCGCGGCGAGGTCGCGGCGGGCCTTGGCGATTTCCTCGCCGGAGGAAACGGCCTTTTCGCTCTCGGCCTTCAGCAGTGTTTCCGCCTCGGGCGCGATGCGGTCCCAGTTCGCCTTGCGGCGGGCCGCGAGGGTCGTCTCACGGGCGAGGGCGGCGAGGCGCGGGGCGAGATGCGGATCACCCTTGAACTCGGCGAGCATCTTCCCATCGGCGGGATTCCACACCTTCACCGCACCACCGGGACCGGTGGTGGCGAGGCGGATCGGATTCGCGGTCAGGGCGGAAACGGCGACCTGCGAAAGCGCCGAGCCGTGGGCGAGGCGGCGAAGTTCCTTCGGCGCGTCTCCGGGCAGGGCGGGATTCGACTGGAAGACAATCACGGTGCCGTCGGCATAGGCTGCGGCGAACTCGGAGCCATCCGCCTTCACCGCGGCGACGCTGACGAGCGGCTGGGGGTGCGGCTTGAATTCGAGGAGCGGTTTCGAAGAGGCCGGTTCGGGCGCGGGCGTCGGTGCTTTCGGTGCGGCGGGGGCCGGGGTTGCCGGTTTCGCGGGTGCCGGTGCAGGGGCGGCCGGCGCGGCGGCGCCCGGCGTCAGACTGGTCGGACCTGTCTGACCTGTCTGACCTGTCAGACTCGCCGCAGCAGCAGCCGGCTTCGGCGCCGGAGGCGCCGTAAACGCGAGCGGCGACTTCAGATCGGCCGAGACCACCCGCAGCGTCTGATCCGCGCACGCCAACAACACCTGTTTGCCACCGTGCAGGAGCGTCATCGAAAGAACCGGGGCGGGCAGGGCCAGATTGGTGGCTTTGGCAGGCTCGGCCACCGGGCGCGACTTCACCGTCTTGTCGGCGGAGCCGGAAAACAACGTCGCGCCGTCGGCGGAAAAGGCGAGCGCGCTCACCGCCCCCGCGTGATCCTTCACCGCGACGGGCGCGGCGTCGGGCGTCTCGCTATTCACCAGCAGAATCGATCCATCGGCAACGCCGAAAGCCGTGCGTTTTCCATCCGGCGAGACGGCGAGGGCCGCGGGATCGGCGGGCAGGGCGACCGGTTTTCCAGCCTCGGCGTTGGTGCGCTGCCACACCTTCACGACACGGTAACCACCGGTCGCGAGGGTGCGTCCGTCCGGCGAAAAGGCCACCGTTTGCACGAGGTCGCGGTCGGCCGCGGGGAACTCGAGGGCCGGATCGCGCAGGCTCGCGGCGAGTTTGCCGAGCTTCAGATCGTAGAGATGCACCTGCTGCCCGCGCGCCGCAGCGGCGAAGCGTCCATCCGCCGAGATTGCGGCGGTGTAAATGGGCTGCGGTCCTTTCAGCAAGGTCCAAGAGGTCGGCGCGGCGCTGGAGACGGCGTCGCCCTTCGCCCCTTGGTCGATCCAGAGTTTGAGGAGGGCGAGTTGATCGGGCTTCAGATTCTCGGCCTTCGATTTGTTGTTCGCCGGTGGCATCGCCGGATCTTCGAGATGGGCCGCGGTGGTGAAGAGAAAGGACTCGCTCCCCTTGCCGGGAACAATCGCGGGACCGGAGTCTCCGCCTTTCAACATGTCCTGCGGCGACTCAAGGCTGAGCCCGGCCTTCGGTTTGCTCTCATTGTGGCAGGCGAGGCAGTTGGCCTTGAGAAAGGGATAGACCTCGGTCGCGAAGTTGACTTCGGTGTCGCGTTTCAGTTCGGCCACGGGCAACCCCTCGGCACGGAGGAGCGCGGACGGAACGAGGAAGAGGCAGAGGAGAAGGGAGCGCTTCATCAGGAATCTTTCTTCGGAGGAGCCTTCACTTCTACAACAATGGGCAGGGTGTAGGCGGAAAACTTCACGTCTTTCGGCGCGGCGGCAGCCGCGGCGGCCTTCGATTTTGCCTCGGCCGCGGCCCTGGCTTTGGTGAGGGCTTCCTTCTCTTCAGGCTTCGCATTTTTCAACGCCTCGTCGGCCTGTTTCAATGCAGCGGCCGCGGCGTCGGCGATGTCGCCCATGCGCCTATACGACGTGGTTCCGACCGCCTTGAGCACGAAGGTCCAGGTGCCGGCTTCGGGGGTGAAAAGGTTGGGCTGCGGGGTGAATGTCAGGGTCAGTTTTCCCTCGTTCGTCTTCTCGTCGAGGCTCAGGGTCGGGGAGGTCTTCAATCCCTGCAAGCCGTCGGCGCTGACGACGAGCGGACCCTTCACGCCGTTCCGCGCGGCGATCTTCACGGGGATCTCGAGTTTGCCTCCCATTTCGACGCTGAATCGCCCGCCGTTGCCGACCTCGAGCGAGACCGGAGCCTTCTCCGTGGCGCTGACCGAGAGTGGGATCGTCGTGGTGAGACGCGGACGGAGACGCTCCTTCGCCGTATCGGCGGCGCCTTGGACAAAACTCGCCCCGCGGGCCTCGCGGACGACATCGGCCTCGCCGACCTTCGCTTTTCCGGTGATGCGGATGTCGCCATTCCATCCGGCGGCATCGGGCGCGGCGTGGAATACCAGCCGGATCGAATCCTCTTTCAATGAAGCGGTCACCGGAGGACAGATCACGCCCGTGGGAAGGTCCGTTGCCTCGAGCGTGATGGGGCCGTCGAAGCCGTCGCGCCGATGAATGAGGACGCGCACCGGCTCGGCACCGCCCTTGCGCAGCAGCGGCGCGGCGGGATGGGTTTCCGTCTTCTCGTAATGCGAGCGTTCCTGGACGGCGAAGAGTTCGAAGTCCGGTTTCGCCTCGCGGACCGCGAGCCGGTAGAGATGGGTCGGTCCCCCGCTGTCGAATTGATTCACCACCGTCACGCGGTAGTCGGCGGCCTCGCCTGCGGCAATGGTGAGACTCGTATCGCGCGAGCCGGTGAGAAGACGTGTGCCGGTTTTCGAGGCCGTGTCATCTCCCTCGCGCACGACCGCGAAGGTCTCTTTTCCATCAGCGTCCTTGGTGATCTTCTCGACGATGAGATAGGGATCGACCTTGCCGGCGAGGCGGTCGCCCGTGACCTCCACCCAATAGGCCGTGTTCGACTTGGCTGAAAAGCGGAAGACATCACTGTCGCCATCCTGGTCGAATCGGGCCGCAACTTCGCAGGGCAATGCCAGGGGCGGAAGGTCGGCGTCGTTCGCTTCGGCGACCACCGGCGCTGCAGAGATCCCGATGCGGACGGGATTCGAGCCTTCATGCGAAAAGGTGAAGCCCGGCAACACCGCGCGAGCTGGAGTCGCCGGATCGGGTTTCGCGCCCTCCGCCGCCTGCACCGGGATGCGCACACTCACCGTCTCGAGCGGTTGGCCATCGATTGCAAGCCCTTCTCCCGGACTGCCTCCGGGGAGATTCCGACCCAAGAGGGTTGCCTCGAGCACCTGACCCTCTTGACCCGCGGGAGGAAAGACCGCGTCGATCCACGGACGCGTGCTCGCGGTGAGGAGGTAGGCGTATTCGGCACCGCCGTTGTAGAGGAAATCATGCACGCCGACGAGGTAATCGCTGGCGGCGGCGGCGGTGAAATCCAGGAGCGGATCACGCCCGATGGCGTTGTGGCTCGTCGCGAGAATCTTGCCTTGGCTGTCTGTCAGGATCAACGAGGCGTCGGCACGCGAATCAATGCGCTCGGCACGGCAGTGGACGAGGACGCGTTGTCCTTTTGTCAGGGTGAGCTTCCAGCGGTCGATCTGGTTGGCGTCGGCGACTCCGTGGGCTACGGCCTCGAGTGGCAGGGCCGGGGCCTTGGCGGGATCGTGATGGACGGCCCCCGCGTCGGCGAGGATGGCGGCGTCCTTGGACGCGATGGTGAGGAAACGCGAGGTGGAGCGTCCGAAGTACCCGTCGGCGCGCACCTCGACGGGTCCCTCGGCCGTTTCCGCGGGAACGGTGACTTTGAACTGCTTCGTGCCGGCGACCGGCTCTGCCTGGATCGCCGGGTCGGAGAAGGCGAGCCCGGTGAGCTCCTCGAGATTCAGTCCGCCAACGGTGACGACGGTGGTTTCCCCGGCGCGGACGACGGGGGGACTCAGCGTCTGCAACTCGGCCGACGGCAACTGCGCCCGCGCCGCCACGGGAAGGAGGAGGGCGGCGAGAAGGAGAAGCCTGGAGACGTCCCGGAGGGACGAGAGAAGGTAGCCGGGGGTGGACCAAGCGGAGCGAAGGGAACCCCCGGACATCCCATTCGAGAAGGACAACGCGCCCTGGAGGGGCGCAAGAAGCGATCGTCGAACCGGGAAGCGTTTGCTTCTCCCGCCCCTCCGGGGCGGCACGGTCAACCAATCGTGAACCCGGTGGTTGCGCTCGTTCCTCGCTCCACCACCGGCTACTTTCTCAGGCCCCTCCGGGGCCTTTTCAGCGACCTGGAAAGTGGTGAACTGGTCTCCCGAATTTCTCATTTCAAACTGACGGCAGTCGAGCGTTCCACGCGCAGTAATTCATCCTCACAATACTAAAAATCGAATGCCGTTCCGGGGCACCTCAGTGGTTGAAAAGGAACTCCTTCGTGTTGACGAGGGCCCAGAGGATGTCCTCGAAGGCCTCGCGCTCGGCTTTGGCGAGGGCGGTCGCGTCGGTGCCGGCGGCGGCGCGCTTCTTCGCGAGGTGGGCTCCGGCGGCGGCCAACTCGGCGGGGCGTGGCTCGCGGGCGAGGGCGTGGAGATAGAGTTCGCCGAGCCGCTCGTTGTCAGGACGGTCTTTCGCCGCGGCGAGGGCGGCGGCGCGTCCGGCGTCGCCGCCGAGCTTGCTCTGGATCGTTTCGGAATTGATGAGATGGAGGCTCTGGGCGAGGTTCGCATCGGCGACGCGCTCGCATTCGCAGGCGCTGTCCATCTCGGGACGGCCGAAGACGGAGAGGAAGAAGGAGTCCTCGTTGAACTTGTCGTCGGGGAGGAAGACGGCGCGGACTCCGGCGGGCTGGTTCTTGAACGTGTCGCCCGATTTCGAGACGAAGTTGATCGAGTCGAGGAGCACCTCGGCCTGGAGCCTCTTCGGATAGTAGCGCGAGAAGTTCTGCGTGTCGGCGAGGTTGTGTTCGTTCGGCACGGCGCTGAGCTGGTAGGTGCGGCTGTTCACGAGCGTCCGCACGAGGTGTTTCAGGTCGAACCCGCTCTTCGCGAAATCTTCGGCGAGGGCGTCGAGCAGCTCGGGATGCGAGGCCGGATTGGTGACGCGCATGTCGTCCTCGGGCTCGACGAGGCCGAGGCTGAAGAAGTGTTTCCAATAGCGGTTCACGACCATCTTCGCGAACCAGGGATTTTCCGCGGAGGTCATCCACGAGGCGAGGGCCTCGCGCGGATCCTCGGAGACGGGCAGATCGAGCGGATCGCTGCCGAGGGGCTTCGGTTTCAGCACCACCTGGGTGTTGGGATTCTGCATTGTCGCGTTGCCGCGCTTGTGGAAGATGATCTCTTCGTCGGGCTGCTCGCCGGGCTTGCGGCCGACGTTGCTGAGGAAGGCGGCGAAGCCGTAGTAGTCGTCCTGCGACCACTTCTCGTAGGGATGGTGGTGGCACTGGGCGCACTGCATGCGGATGCCGAGGAAGACCTGGGCGATGTCCTGCATCTGCTCCTTCTGGTCCTTCACCGCGCGGAACCACGCGACCTCGGGATTCTGTCCGATCTCGCCGGAGGCGGTGAGCAAATCGGTGACGATGGCATTGTAGGGACGGTTCTCGAGCAGCCCCGTGCGGAGCCAGTCGTGGAAGGCGTAGGTGCCACGCTGGTAGGTGTCCTTGGCCCGCTTGTTCCGCAGGATGCCGGCCCACTTTTGAGCGAAGTAGGCGGCGTAATCGGGCGAGTCGAGGAGGCGGTCGATCGTTTTGGCGCGTTTGTCAGGGCTCTGGTCGGCGAGGAAGGCGCGCGACTCCTCTGCGGTGGGCAGGCGGCCGGCGATGTCGACGGTGACGCGCCGGAGGAAGGTGGCGTCGTCGGCCGGAGCCGAGGGCGGCAGGCCGAGGAGGGTCAGCTTCTTGAAGATGTGCTCGTCGATGTAGTTCGACTTCTCCGGCATCGTCCCGGTGTCGGCCCCGAGCGGGATGGTGGCGCGGAAGACGTCGACGTGCTCCTGGAAGCGCACCATGATCGAGGCGGTGCCGGTGCGGTCGGCGAGGACGACGTGACCCTCGGCATCGACCTCGGCCATGTCCTTCTGGTTCGACTCGTAGAGCGCGAGACGGGTGATGTCGCGCTCGCTCCCGTCGGAGAATTTCGCGGTCACCGCGAGCTGCTGGGTCGCCTTGGCGTTGGCGACGCGCTCCTTCGGAAAGACGGAGATGCCCGTGACCTTCGGCGCTTTGTCGTCCTGATAGGGCATGCCCTCGCGGATCCAGCGGATGAGGGTGTTGTAATCGCGCGATCCCTTTTCCATGCGGATGCCGCCTTCGTGCGGGATCTCGCCGGTGGCCTTCATGACGAGGAGACTGTGCTCGGGGGCCGAGGGGAAAACGCGCCGTCCGCGCGACTCCCGCACGAGCCATTCGTGGTCGTTCCAAGGCTCGTAGCCGAGGAGGGAAAGGCGGAAATTTTTCTGCCCGCCCGACTTGCCATGGCAGCCGCCGCCGTTGCAGCCGTATTTCGTGAAGACACTGACGACCTCGTTCGAGAAATGGATCGGCTCGGGTTGATCGAAACCCTCGACGACGACTTCGACCGGGACGGGCAGGCCGCTCGTGCCGGGAAGCGAAGCGACGACGAGGGTTTTCCCGTTCGCCAGCGGCGTGACGAATCCGTGGGAATCGATAGCGACGATGCCGGGCGTCTCGGCTTCGTAGCTGACGGCGTGGGTGACGTCGCGCGGACGCGAGGCCGCCTCGTCGGTGACGATGAGCTGGGCGTTCGACCAAGGACCTCGCAGAGTGACTTTCGGAGTGGAAACGGACAGTTTCGCGGCGGGTAGCGGCGGCGCGGCCGGGGGTAGGGCCACGGGATTCGCGTAGGAGAGCGAGGCCACGATGAGAATGAGAACGGCGAGAAACGGACGCTTCATGGAAAAGAAAGTAGCTGCGGCTTCAGCCGCGGGCGTTCGAATGATCTTCGGCTGAAGCCGAAGCCACTTTCGGCGGGTCAGGCGATGAGCTCCTTCATGGGTGAATAATGCGGATCGACGAGATAAGTCGGACGCCCCGTGAGATCGGGGATGGCGGTGCTGTTCGCGTCGATGCCGACGGATTTGTAGAGCGTGGCGAAAATCTCCTGAAATTCGACGGGCCGCTCCACGACCTCGCCGGCGAGGCGGTCGGTCGCGCCGACGACCTGGCCGTGGTTCATGCCACCGCAGGCGAGGACCGCGCTGTTGACCCGAGGCCAGTGATCGCGTCCGCCCTTCGGATTGATCTTCGGGGTGCGACCGAACTCGCCCCAGACGATGACGCTGACATCCTGGTCGAGTCCACGGTCGTGGAGATCCTGGACGAGGGCGGTGAGACCCTGGTCGAGCATGGGGAATTCCTTCCGTGCGCTTTGGAAATTGTTGCTGTGCCAGTCCCAGCGCGAGAAGGAGAGGGTGACGCAGCGGGCTCCGGCCTCGACGAGGCGGCGGGCCATGAGGAATTGGTCGAGGCGCCTCCAGCTGCCGTCATCCAGGTGCTCGTGGAGCCCTTTGCCGTAGCGCTCGATGAGTTTCGGATCTTCCTCCGTGATGTCGAGGGCCTTCGCAAGATTACTTGAGGTGAGCACGCCGAAAGCCTGCTGGTTGAAGGTGTCGAGTCCCTCCATCATTCCGGAGCGGTCGACGTCGCGGCGGAAATCGTCGAAACTCGCGAGCAAGGCACGGCGGTCGCCGAGGCGTTCGAGACTGACGCCCTTGAGGACGATGTCTTCCTTGCCCGCGCCGCGGAAGGGTGTGAAGGGCGAATGCGAGGGCCCGAGGAAACCGGCGGGTCCGGGATTGCCCCATTCATCATGACCGCATTTCGGGGCGAGTCCAACGAAGGGCGGGCACGATTCGTTGACGCCGCCCTGCAGCTTCGAGATCGCCGCGCCGATGCTGGGCCATCCGCCCGGAGGGACGTTGCTGCGGCCGGGGCGTCCGGTGAGACACATCATCGCATCATGCGGCCCTTCGGCTCCGACGATGGAACGAACGAAGGTGAACTTGTCGGCCATCTTCGCCATGAGTGGCAGTTCCTCGCTGAGCTCGATGCCGGAGACGTTGGTTTTGATGGGGCGGAATTCGCCCCGGTATTCGGCGGGTGCCTCGGGTTTCAAATCCCACATGTCCTGATGCGGGGGACCGCCCGGGAGGAAGATCATGATGACCGCCTTGTGATTGATCCCCTTGGCCGGTTTTCCCGCCGCGGCCTCGGCGGCGAAAAGCTGGGGCAAACTCGCGCCACCGAGGGCGAGGCCGCCGATTTGCAGAAAGGACCGTCGCGAGAGTCCGTCACAGAACTTGCCCGAGTCGTTTCCGAGGATGGTGAGCATGGTGGTGAATGGGTTGGCGCTTCCAGATCGCGGGCCGATTTCCCTCCCGCAAGGTGTATACAATAGGAAATCGGCCCGAAAGGGACCAGACCGCTCTTCTACGCGTTCACGCTTGGCGTGAATGAGGGAGGGGATGGAATGAAACGAAGGTCAGAGGTCACCGCTCGCCGGATCGCTCACCCCGGCGAGCCGGGTTCCACCTTCGTTTTGACCAGCCTGCTCGCTCCCGTCGAACGCATATCCGGACTCGCTGGGAGAGCCGGGTTCAGACTAGGATTCAGGCATGAATCGGTTCGCACTTCCCGTCACCGCATGCTTCGTCGCTTCTGCCGTCACCGCCCTTGCCCAGTCGCGTGATCCCTACCCCCAAACCGCCGACGAAGCGATGGAGCGGATCTCCGATGAGGAACGCGAGCGGGTCGCGGCCCTGCGTGAGCGTATTCTCGAATCCACGGTGAAGACCGGCGAGGCAGCGATGACGGACTACATCATCCCCGTTCCGAAGGCGGTGGAATATCGAGTCTATCCCTCGAATGAACCGCTTCCGAAAGATGGCGCTCGGCTCGACATGGTCGCGATCCGGGGAGGCGAGTTCCTCATGGGCAGTCCCCCGGACGAACCGAAACGCGACAAGGATGAAGGCCCTCAAGTGCAGGTGAGGGTCAGCCCCTTTTGGATGGCACGCTTCGAGACAACTTGGAATCTCTACGAGCCCTTCATGTTCACCGGTTTTGCCCGTAGAAAGGACGGATACCTGGAGTACCCTCAACACGAAAAGCACGCCACCGCGGTCGACCTGGTCGCCTCCCCCACCACTCCTTATACCCAGATGAGCTTCGGCATGGGCATGGACGGTTTTCCGGCGATCTGCATGACCCACCATGCGGCGAACAAATTCTGCGAATGGCTCAGCTTCCAAACGGGCCACTTTTACCGACTCCCCACCGAGGCCGAATGGGAATACGCTTGCCGGGCGGGAACAACCGGGCCCTTTTCATGTCCACCGGAGGAACTCGATCAATACGCCGTCCTCGATCCTGACCAGGTCCGGGTGGGTTACGAGAAAATTGGCACCAAAAAGCCGAATCCCTGGGGTCTTTACGACATGCACGGCAACGTAATGGAGTGGTGTCTCGATCAGTACCGAAAGAACGCCTATCAGCTTTGGACCGGCGATGTCTTGGTCAATCCCATCACCCGGCCAGAAACCCGCTACGCACGGGTCGTGCGGGGAGGCTCGTGGTACGATCCCGCGGAGGAGTTGCGTTCGGCGCGGCGCATTCCCTCTGAACCTAACTGGCAGATCCAGGATCCACAGAAACCCCGCAGTCTCTGGTATCTCAGCGATGCCATGTGGCTCGGCTTCCGCGTCGTCCGCCCGCTCGCCGTTCCAAGCGTGGATGAGATGTTGTTCGCTTGGAACAATAGCTTCCTCGACGAAGCTGAGGAACGTCCCAATCTGCCCAGGTAAAACGCCTTTTTCCTCGCCAAACCCGCGAAATCGAACGTATCGTGGCGGCGTTTGTCGCAGTGTTGTCCCACCGACAACCCCAACCACCCATCCATGCCCATGACCTCCGAAAACCACCTCTCCCGCCGTCACTTCGCCCTCACCGGAGCCCTCGCCGCCGGGGCCGCGCTGCTGCCGACCCGCCTCGTCCAGGCCGCCGCGCCTTACGAGCAGGGCGCCCTCCCATACGCCTTCGACGCGCTCGAGCCGCACATCGACGCGAAGACGATGGAGATCCACCACGGCAAACACCACGCCACCTACATCAAGAATCTCAACACCGCCCTCGAAGGCAAGGCGGACCTCGCCGGCCTCTCCCTCGACGACCTCATGGCCCATCTTGGCAAGGTCGAGGACAAGGCCCTCCAGACCACCCTGCGCAACAACGGCGGCGGTCACTGGAACCACGCCTTCTTCTGGGACATTCTCGCTCCCGCCGACAAATCGGGCAAACCCTCCGACGAACTTGCCAAGGCCATCGACGCCTCCTTCGGATCGATGGATGCCTTCAAAACCGCCTTCGGCGAAGCCGCCACGAAGCGTTTCGGTTCCGGCTGGGCCTGGCTCATCAAGAAGGATGGCAAGGTCCTCGTCACGAGCACGCCGAACCAGGACAATCCCCTCATGCCCGGCCTCGTAGCCGATGCCGAGCTCGGCACGCCGCTCCTCGGCCTCGATGTCTGGGAGCACGCCTATTACCTGCACTATCAAAACCGCCGCGCCGATTACATCACCGCCTGGTGGAACGTGGTGAACTGGGATCGCGTTTCGGCCATCTTCGCCGGCGCGAAGTGAGCGGTGGATGGACCTCACCGAATCCCTCCGCCGTTTTTTCGGCCACGATACCTTTCGCCCCGGGCAGGAAGCGGTCATCAGCCGCCTCCTCCCGGGGCGCTCCGTTTTGGCGCTTTTCCCCACGGGCGCGGGCAAGAGCCTTTGTTATCAATTGCCGGCCCTGCTCCTCGACGGGCTCACCCTCGTCGTTTCGCCCCTCATCGCCCTGATGAAGGACCAGGTCGGGGCGCTGCAGGCGCGTGGCCTCGCTGCCGAACGGCTCGACTCGACCCTGTCGCCCGAGGAGGTCAACAGGGTCTACTCGTCGATGGAGGACGGTTCGCTGAAGCTGCTCTACGTCTCGCCCGAACGGCTCGCCAACGCGGGGTTTTTGAAACGCCTCCAGCGTTGCGACATCAGCCTCTTCGCCGTCGATGAAGCGCATTGTCTCTCCGAGTGGGGCCACAATTTCCGTCCCGACTACCTTCGTCTCCCCGAGGTCGCCCGCTCGCTCGGAGCCGGGCGTGTACTCGCCCTCACCGCCACAGCGACGCCCGCGGTGGCAGCGCAGATCCGCGAACGCTTCGGCATTGCGGAAGAAGATCAAGTGCAGACCGGCTTCGCCCGGCCGAACCTGCGATTCCGCGTCCATCCCTGCACCGCGCGGGAGCGCGACCGGAGATTGGTGGATTTGTTAGGTGAAGCGGAAGCCTCGCCCGCGATCGTCTACGTGACCCTGCAGGAGACTTCCGAGCGCGTCGCCGGACTGCTGAAGCGCGCCGGGATCGCCGCCCGGGCCTACCACGCGGGAATGCGCGACGAGGACCGCGCCGAGGTGCAGGATGGTTTCATGGACGGCCTCATCCCCGTCGTCGTCGCAACCATCGCCTTCGGCATGGGTGTCGACAAATCCGACATCCGCCGCGTCGTTCATTTCAACCTGCCCAAGTCGCTCGAGAACTACGTGCAGGAGTCGGGCCGCGCCGGACGCGATGGAGCTCCCGCCGTCTGCGACATCCTCGCCTGTGCCGACGACCTCACCGTCCTTGAGAATTTCATCTACGGCGACACACCCTCGCCCACCGCGTTGAAGTCGCTCGTCGAGCATGTCCTCCTGCGCGGTGAGGCGTTTTCGGTGTCGCGCTACGATCTCTCGCAATCGCGCGACATCCGCCAGACCGTCGTCGAGACGGCCCTCACGTATCTCGAAATGGAAGGCCTGCTGGTGCCGGAAGGGCCCTTCTACGGCGGCAGCGAAGTGCGTCTGCTGCGTCCCTTTGAAACAGTGCTCGCGGGACTGCCGCACGACCGCAAGGAGCTGCTGCGACGACTCTTCGAAACCGGAAAGGCCGGGCGGCTTTGGCATCGCTTCGATCACGGGGAATCAGCAACGGCCCTCGGAGTCACGGAGGAGATGATTTCGCGGATCCTTTCCGATCTGGCCGTCCACGGTGAGGCGGTGCGCCGACCCTACGGTCTTCGCCATGCCTATCATCTCGGCGCTGGCACGGACCGGTCGGTGGGTGCGGTCGCGGCGAGATTGGCGGATCGTTTCGCGTCGCGGGAGGTCGCGGAAATCGCGCGCCTGCATCAGGTCGTGGATCTGTGCGAGACGCCGCAATGCCTGCCGCAGCAGTTGATCGCGCATTTCGGCGAGAGCATCGCGCCCTGCGGGAATTGCGCCGTCTGTCTCGGCGAACACGCGGGCGGCCCGTTGCCGGCAACGAAGCGCGGCGAGCTGACCCTCGAGGATGCCGCGCTCATTCGCGAGGCGAAGGCCGAACATCATCCCGCCCTGCGCCAGCCGCGCCAGCTCGCCCGGTTTCTCTGCGGGCTCTCGAGTCCGGCGACGACCCGCGCCCGCCTGAATCGCGACGACCGTTTCGGTGCCCTCGCCGAAGTGCCCTTTCTCGAGGTGCTGGATCAGTGCGAGTCGTTTTAAGCGGGGCGATTCACCCTAACAGATCACTCAAAACCGTCAGCCCGCCGTCTTTCCGGGACAATTCGAGGAGCCGCGCTTTGGCCACGGGGATGTGGGCGAGAAATTCCCGTTTCTCCTTCACCTCGCCGAGAAAGCCATAGGCCCCGAGCGCCTGCATGAGTCGCTGCATCGCGCATTGGACGAGACGTCGCTCGTAGTCCTGGCGTGATTCGGCATGACCCGCCTCTTGCTTCAGGGAAAAATAAAAATCGATCAGGTCCGCGGTCTCTTCTGGTGTGAATACGCTGTAGGGATCGTAGACCATCGAGGCGAGATCATACTCGGGCAGCCCCCAGCGCAGCCCTTGGTAATCGATCAGGAAACTGCCGCCGTCGCGCAGCATCACATTCGTGCTCTGGAAATCGCGGTGGACGAGGCTGCGGCGGTGACCGGCCAGCTCACGACCGAGCGCGGCGAGCGAGGGATCTTCCCGCAGGGCCGCGGCGATCTCCGGCGAATGAAAACGCTCGACGTAATGGGTGAGGAAATAGTTCCGCTCCCATTCATAGAGCGATTCATCGAAGGGTCGCTCCAGCTCGGGCAAGTCCTCAGGCGCCGCATCTTCGCAGACGCAATGGAGCGGAAAGACGGTGCGCAGAGCCGACTCGTAGGCGGGACGCCGCGAGGTCTCCCAGCAAGTGCCGGCGAGATTGCCGAGATCGGTTTCACCGAGATCCTCGACCCAGAGAAGCCGCAGATCCTCGCGCCGGGCGGCGATGGCGGGGGCACCGATGTGGTGACGGTTGAGGAAATCGGTGATCGAGGCGAAGCGCGGGTTGTCGGCCCGGTCGAGCTCGTAATGCATCGCGATGAGGCTGCGCTCACCCCCGGTTTCGCTGACGCGGACGAAGAGTCGGCCCGACCCGCCCTTTTCGATCACGGTAAAGTCGAGGGCGGCCGCGCCCCATCCGGGCACGGCCTCGCGCGTGTGTCGTTCGATCTCCGCCAGTTCCATAAAAACGCAAGCGGCCAACAAAACACGCTTTGCGGGGCGGGAAAAGCCCTTTTCCATGGAGAGGGCGAGATCGTCGTCCAGAGACGGCGAATCCCCTGCGAAACCGGTTGCGAGGGGGTGATTTCGCGTCACCGTTGCCCTTTTCCCGGCGATGGCCTCTCCGATCCAGTCTCTCTGCGTTTTCTGCGGGTCCCGCAGCGGCTCGAATCCCGCCTTCGAAGCGGCCGCCTTCGCGACGGGTCGCCTTCTCGCCGAGCGCGGCATCCGTCTGGTCTATGGTGGCGGCAGCCTCGGGCTGATGGGTGCGGTCGCGAACGGCTGCCTGGAGGGCGGCGGCGAAGTCATCGGCGTGATCCCCGGCTTTCTCATGGATCTCGAGCTCGGACACACGGGCGTGACCCGCCTCGAGGTGGTCACCGACATGCTCGCACGGAAGAAGATGATGGCAGATCTCTCCGACGGCTTCCTCACCCTGCCCGGCGGCATCGGCACGCTCGACGAACTCTTCGAAATGCTGACGTGGGTGCGCCTTGGCGTCCATCAAAAGCCGAACGGCCTCCTCAACGTCGACGGCTTCTACGACGAGCTGATTTCCTTCTGTCTCCACACCCAGGTCGAGGGTGGTTTTATCAGTGCGGCCAACGCCGGCAATCTCATCGTCTCCACGGAAATACCCGACCTGCTCGATCGTCTCGACGAGGCCGCGCGGACCGGTCCCTCCGCCTACCACACCGCTTCATGAAGGTCTACCACGATCTCCTCCGGCTCGTCCTCGAAAACGGCACCCCCCGCGAAGACCGCACCGGCACGGGCACCATCGGCGTCTTCGGCGCCCAGGCCCGCTTCGATCTGCGCGAAAGTTTCCCCTGTCTCACGACGAAGAAACTCCACCTGCGCTCCATCATCCACGAGCTGCTCTGGTTCCTCAAGGGCGAGACGAACATCGCGTATCTGAAGGAGAACGGCGTCACGATCTGGGACGAATGGGCCGACGCCGAGGGCAATCTTGGTCCCGTCTACGGCAAACAATGGCGCTCGTGGGCGGCGCCATCGGGTGAGTCGATCGACCAGATCGCGCGCGTCGTGCATTCGATCCGCACGAATCCCGCGAGCCGCCGCCACATCGTCAGTGCGTGGAATCCCGCCGACATCGAGGGCATGGCCCTGCCACCCTGTCACGCGCTCTTCCAGTTCTATGTGAACACGACGACGAAGGAGCTGAGCTGCCAGCTCTACCAGCGCAGCGCGGATCTCTTCCTCGGCGTGCCCTTCAACATCGCCTCTTACGCGCTCCTCACGATGATGATGGCGCAGGTCTGCGATCTGAAGCCGGGCGAATTCGTCCACACCTTCGGCGACCTGCACCTCTATCAAAACCACCTCGACCAAGCCCGCGAGCAACTCACCCGCGAGCCGCGTCCGCTTCCGGTGATGAAGATCAATCCGACGGTGAAGGAGATCGACCAATTCCGTTTCGAGGATTTTGAGCTGGTCGGTTACGATCCCCATCCCGCCATCAAGGCACCCATCGCGGTATGAGCGGCCCCAAAATGAAAGCGGTCGTGGCGATGGCCTCGAACCGCGTCATCGGCAGGAATGGGGGACTGCCGTGGAAGCTCTCCGCCGATCTGAAGTGGTTCAAGAAGGTGACCCTCGGTTTTCCCATCGTCATGGGCCGCGTCACGATGGAGTCGATCGGCCGCCCCCTGCCCGGGAGGCGGAATCTCGTGATCTCGCGCTCGCTCGCATCGGTGCCCGAGGGTTTCGAACTGGTCCCCTCCTGTGAAGCGGCGATGGAAGCCCTCGCCGGCGAAACCGAAGCTTCGGTGATCGGCGGAGCGCAGATCTACCGCGAGATGATGCCGCTCTGCGACGAGGTGCTCCTCAGCTACGTCTTTCATCCCTACGAAGGCGACACCCTCCTGCCGGAGTTCGAGGACGACTTCGAGATGACGGAAGTCCTCTACCGCGACGAAGATTTCGAGCTGCGGCGGTATGTGCGGCGGTGATCCTAACCAACCATCCGATAGGGGAAGTGCTGCACGCTGTTGAGCGAAGAGGGGGCGGCCTACGGAATAAGCGGAAAACGCGGAACTACTGAAGACCGAGATAGATTCCACAGCCATCCCAATACGTGGAAAGTATAGAGTTAAAGGAGACGCAACTCGAAGCCCCTTCCCTTTTCCTTCCGTGTTTTCCGCGTATTCCGTAGGCCGCCCCTTTGGATTCAACGCGGTCGCCTCACCCACCCAAACTCCGAACCAGCTCCTGCAGTTGCGGATTCGCCGGCTCGAGGGCCAGCGCTTCCCTCGCATACTTCAACGCGAGATCCATTTTCCCCGCATCGCGACAGACGGTGGCGAGGCCGGTGAGATACTCGAGATGACGCGGCGCGAGTTCCCTCGCTTTCTCCAGATAAGGCAGCGCCTCGGGAAAACGTCCCAGTGAATTCAGCGCCACCCCGTAAAAATACTGGGTCTCGGCGCTCTCCGGCAGCAGGGCAGCGGCCTGCCGCAGTTCCTCGATGCCCTCGTCATAGCGTTTCAAGCGGATGAGGAATCGAGCCAGACTTTCGCGGGCGAGACCCCGGTCATGATCCGTCATCGCCGCCGTGATCGCCCCGCGGAATTCCGACTCGGCCTCGGCGGGACGATTCTGCGAATAGAGCGTCTCGGCGAAATTCAGCCGCACCGGCACGAACTCCGGCTCCACCTTTTGCGCGAGCCGATAGGCCGCCTCGGCCTTTGCGAAATCACCAAGATCCAGGTAAAACGCCGCGAGGAACATGTGTCCTGCGGCCCGGTCGGCGATCGCTTCCTGCTTTTTCACGAACTCGGCCGAGGCTTTCGCAAATGCCGTCTTTTGCGCCTCAGTGAATCCCGCATGGGCCGCCGCGAGAACACGCGCGGCTTCCGCGCGGACCTGGCGCGAGGGATCCTCGAGCATCATTCCCGCGACAGCGAGCCGTTGCTCCGCGGGCCAACCGAGCAGGGCGCTGAGAGCCTCGGTCCTCACGCTCGGACTTGGATCGGCGAGACGCGAGGCGATCAGCCTCGAGGCCTCCGGTGTGGGCCCCTGCATCCCCGCGGTCTCGACCGCGGCAGCGCGGGCGAGGGCGGGCTGTTCGAGGTCTCCGGCGAGCGCGGCGAGTTTGGCAAACGCGCCCGGTTCATTCGCCCGAGCCGAGGCGAGGATCTCCCCGTAGTGGGCATTGCGCGGACCGGTTCCCCACCATTGCTTGAACCAATGCGCCGCCCAATCCTGGGTCTGGTCGGTGTGGCACTTCGTGCAAGCATCGGGAGAACCGAGCTCCTTCGCGAGATCCGGACGCGGCACCCGCAGGCTGTGATCACGGCGCGCATCGACTCCCATGTAGGTCGTATGCGGCATGTGGCATTCG
Organism: Verrucomicrobiales bacterium; assembly: GCA_016795385.1. GTDB lineage: Bacteria > Verrucomicrobiota > Verrucomicrobiia > Verrucomicrobiales > DEV007 > Arctic95D-9. The sequence continues at coordinate 119,921 of JAEUHI010000078.1, forward strand.
ACACAACTCGCCCCGGTGCTCCCGACCTGGTGGAAATGATGCGCAGACGTGTCGTAAGGATCGGCCTGGTGACAGCGCACGCAGAGCGCGTTGCCGGGCGCGACGAGTTTCATCGAATGAGGGTTGTGGCAGTCGGTGCAGCGTACTCCGGCATGATACATCTTGCTTTGCACGAAGGACCCGAAGACATAGGTCTCTTCCTTGAGCTGACCATCATGGTGATAAAGCCGCTCGCTCAGGACCGAGGGAGCGTGGGTGTCGTGATAGGGTTGTCCCGGATTCCACTTCGTGGCGAGGAGGGTGCGATGGGAATGACAGGGCGCGCAGGTCTCGATCTGCACGTTCGATTCGAGCGGACGCGTCCGTTTCGGCAGCTTTGTCGCTGGATCGATCGCCCAGGGGAACTCGGTCGGGTCGTCACCCGGGTCTTTCAAGGTCACGACGAGCCCCTTCGAAACGAGATAATCTTTCAGCGCGGCAAAGTCCGCCGTGGCCTTCGCGTCGGTGGGATCCGCCTCGGTCTTCGCTTTCGCCTCCGCCCATTTCACGTGCTCCGACCCGGGACCGTGGCAGGCCTCGCAGCTCACGTTCATCTCCGACCAAGTGGTGTGGTAGGTCAGCGTCTCCTTGTCGTATCCCTTGTCGAGATTCGTCGAGTGGCAGTCGGCACACATGTAGTTCCAATTGAAGTGGCGGCGCGTCCAGTGGAGGATGTCATCCGGCGGCACCGCTTCGTCGGGATACAGGTGATACCAGCGCTGCCCGCCTTCTTCCTTCGTCCGCGAATCCCAGCAGACCTGCAGGGCCTGGTAACGTCCGCCGGAAAAGGGAATCAGGTATTGCTGCAAAGGGTAGTGACCGAAGGTGTATTCGATCTTCATGTCCCGCGCCGTGCCCGTCTCGTCGGGCGCGTTCACCCAGTAGCCGCCCTCCTTGCGGAAAAAGCGGAAGACCTGGCCGTGGTGCTCGTAGGTGACGTCGTTGAAATCGCCGAGGACGAATTCCTCCGTCGCGGGATTCATGGCCTTGTGGTGATCGCTGAGGAGCCAGTCCTGGAATTCCGTTTCGTGGCAGGTCTTGCAGCTCTCGTGTCCGACGTGGGTCGCGCCGGAGATGTTGTGATAGGGGGAGGCCGGCGTGGAGGAGGCCGCAGGCTTCGACGATTCCTCCCGCTCGCAGGAGCATAGCAAGGCGACAGCGGCCAGGGCGGGCAGCGAGATGGGCAAGAGTTCTTTCACAAACGGCGCACACCTTAACAGAGGCACAGCCTCCTGCCCATCACTTTTGAAAAGCGATCATGGGAGGAAAATTGTCTCGATTTTGAACGGGAATCGTGTGACCGTGGTCTGGTCAACGGAGGAATGAAGTTCCCGAAACACATCCTGGCCTTGCTCCTCGCGATGCTCGTCGCGAACCCGTTGTGTTGTTGCTTCGCCCAATCCGCCGTTTCCGCCGAGGAAAAAGCCCCTTCCTGCTGTTCCCGGAACACACCGGCCGACAAAGAGGCTCCCGCCGGCGACACGTGCCCGGGCTGCCAAGTCAAGAATCCCCGCGTCGCCGATGGCGGCAAGACTCTGCCGATCACCGTCGAGTTCTTCGAACTTCCTCTTTTCGCTTCGGAGCTCGCCGATTCCCGTCCTTCCGTTCGGGATTTCGATTCTCCGTCCTTCTTGGATATCGCGGCGCCTCCGCCTCCGCGCCTCGTCCTCGCTCTGCAACAGCGCCTCCTGATCTGATCCGGCCTTGAGCGGCACGTCGCCGCTCCGGTTCCCGTCTTCCGGCCCTTCGGTCCGGTCATTTCCTTCCGGCTTTTCGCCCGGCAGGATCGCGAACCCACACCGCCGATCTGATCATGAAATCTCATGTCGCTTTGCTGACTCTTCTGTTTGCCATCCCCTTCCCACTTCGCTCCGCCGCAGTCGAATACGATCTCGAGATCGCGGAGACACGCTGGTCGCCCGACGCTTCGTTGCGTCCCGTCCGCGCGCTCACGATCAACGGCGGCATTCCCGGACCGACCCTGCGTTTCCGCGAAGGCGATGTCGCCCGCATCCGCGTGCACAACCGGCTTAAGCGCGAAGAAACCTCGATCCACTGGCACGGCCTCCTCCTTCCCAACGCCCAGGACGGCGTGCCCCACGTGACGACGCCGCCCATCCTTCCCGGCACAACCCATACCTTCGAATTCGAGCTGCGCCACGCCGGCACCTACTGGTATCACAGCCACACCGGACTCCAGGAACAAAGCGGCGTCTACGGATCCATCGTCGTCGAGCCGCTCGGTGGCATCGGGGAACGCGCCGACCACGATGAGGTCGTGGTCCTCTCCGACTGGACCCTCGAGCGGCCCAACGAAGTGATGCGCACGCTCATGAGCGGCAACGAATGGTACGAGTTCAAAAAAGGTTCGATCCAGAGCGTCACAGGAGCCGCGAAGGCGGGCGAACTGAAATCCTTCTGGGAGCGCGAAAAGTCCCGCATGCCGGCGATGGACATCAGCGATGTCGCCTACGATGCCTTCCTCGCGAACGGGAAACGTTCCTTCGAATCCACCGCCCGGAATGGCGAGACCGTGCGTCTCCGATTCATCAACGCCGGGGCCTCGACCTACTTATATCTGCAATCCGCGACCGGTCCGCTCCGCATCGTCGCAGCTGACGGCCCCTCGGTGAAACCCATTCTCGTGAACCGTCTTCTCGTCGGCATGGCCGAGACCTACGATGTCCTCGTCGATGTCCCGCCCTCGGGACGCTGGGAACTTCGCGCCACCGCCCAGGACGGTTCCGGCCACGCCTCGGTGTGGTTCGGTCAGGGTGAGGAGCATCCCGCTCCGGAGATCCCGCGTCCGAACCTCTACAACATGGACGACCACCTCCTCGCCGCGCTCGAGGAAGACGATGCGGAAATCCCCACGACCGACGCCGCCGCCCTCGCCGCCGAGCCCGCGCGTCCCCTGCCGCCCTATGCCCGCCTCCGTTCGACCGGGTCGACCCGGCTCGACGCCTCGCTTCCGCGCCGCACCCTCGAGCTGCGTCTCACCGGCGACATGGAGCGCTATGTCTGGTCTTTCAACGGCCAGACCATGGCCGAGGACGGCGTCATCCGGATCAAGCGGGGCGAGGTGCTGCGGCTCGAGCTCATCAACGACACGATGATGCACCACCCGCTCCATCTCCACGGGCACTTCTTCCGCGTCGTCGATGACCGCGACCTCGCCGATGCCCCGCTGAAGCACACCCTGGATGTTCCGCCCATGGGCAAACGCACCATCGAGTTCGAGGCCGACGAGAGCGGCGACTGGCTCTTCCACTGCCACCTCCTCTATCACATGCACATGGGCATGGCCCGCGTCTTTTCCTACGAGGAGCAGGGCCCCGACCACGTCCCCGATTTCGGCGAGCACGACGACGATCCCTTCTACTTCATGGCCTCCGGTTCCTTCCAGAGCCACATGAGCATGGGCATGGCGATGTTCATGAACGCCCGCAACGACTACTACGCGATGTGGGATCTCGGATGGCACGATCACTTTGATTTCGACCACGTCCACTACGAGGTCGACCTCGCCTGGCGGCGCTACATCGACCCGAATTTCTCCACCGTCCTCGGCGCCCGCCTCACCAACGAGCATGACGCCGTCGATCGTGCCTTTGCTGGTGTCGAATACCGGTTGCCCTACCTCATCGACAGCTTCGCCCAGGTCGACAGCGAGGGCGACTTCCGCTTCGGGCTCGCCAAATCTCTCCGCATCACGGACCGCCTCTCGATCTTCGGAGAGGTCGAATACGACACTGGCAGCGAATGGGAATGGTCGGCCGGCGCCGAATACCTCCTCACCAAACAGCTTTCCCTGATCTCCGAATACCACTCGGAACACGGGATCGGCGGCGGCCTCAGCTTCCGCTTCTAACCCACAAACCACATCACGAATCAAAGAATCATGAAAACGATCCTCACCCTCGCGGCCGTCTCGGCCCTCCTGGCCGGCGCGGCCTTCGCCGCCAAGAAGTATCCCCTGAACTACTGCCTCGTCACCGACAACGAACTCGGCTCGATGGGCAAGGTCGTCACCAAGGTCTATGACGGGCAGGAGATCAAGTTCTGCTGCAAACCCTGCGTGGCCAAGTTCGAGAAGAATCCCGCGAAGTACCTCGCCAAGCTCCCCTGAGCCACGAACGGGCTTCGCCTGACAAAAACACCAAATCGGAAAACAAAGAAAACCAGACCTGATATGAACACCCTGCGAAACCTGCTCCTCGTCGCCGTCTCCGGCGTCGCCATGCTCACCCTAAGCTCCTGCGTCACCACCGGCGGCAAGGGCTGCTGCGCCAAGCAATCCTGCTGCTGCCACGGCGGGAAGGACGCCTGCACCCACAAAGGCGGCGCCTCCTGCTGCAAGAGCTGCGACCACTGCGCGCGATGAGTGAATCCCCGGGGCGGGCGCACCGATCGGGACGCCCGCCCCGCTCTCTTCTTCCATGAAAGTCTACCGCTCCGCCAAAGACCTGCCCGCCGACCGCCGCCTCAAGGCCATCGCGGGATCATTTCTCACCCGACTGCGGCCCGCGCTTTCCGCCGCGGTCGATGAAAAGCCCTTCGATCCCGGGTGGAGCGCCACGGGAAAACTGATCCGCAATGCCCATCTCGCCGATGCCGTGCAACGAGGCGACCACCGGAAACTGCGGCGATACTTCACCGACTATTGGTCGTCCGGCACCTCGGTGGAATTCTACGAGGGTTTCGCTTATCGCTTCCAGGATCTCTTCCTCCGCCACCACGCCCTCATCGCCGACCGCATCGCCGGGGCCCTGCCGAACCTCGGCGATGGTCCCGTCCGTCTTGTCGAAGTCGGCTCCGGCGATGGCAAGGTCCTGGAATGGTTCGCGGAAAAGCTGCCCGGCCTCGCCTCGCTCCACGGCGTGGATCTCAACGAGCCCGAAATCCGGAAATGCCGCGAACGACATCGCGATTCGGCGCGCCTCTTTTTCCACAGCGGCGACCTTCTGGAATGGCTCCGCGCCCATCCCGCGCCCGGCACCGTGCTCGTCACCAACGGCGGCGTCTTCGAATACCTCCTCGAGGAGGAACTCCGTGCCCTCTTTGGTGAGTTGCGCGAACTCTGCTCTCCCTGCCTCGTCGCCGTGACCGAATCCGTCGGTGACGATCACGATTTCGATCGGGAGACCTCATCGATCCCCTACGGAAAAGAGCTCGCCTTTTCGCACAACTACCCGGCGCTCCTGCGCGATGCCGGCTTCTCGCTCACCTGGGAACGCGATCGCCTCACCGAACCCGGGGAGGAGAATCATCCCGTGCGTTGGATTCAACTCGTCGCCACGAGCGGCAAACCCTCTTGAATCCGCCATGGTACCCTGTTAGGTCAGTGGGAGCGCCACGATCCGCATGTCCCCCACCCCGCCATCCGTCCCCAGCTTCGGCACGGCGTTCCGCTATTGGCTGAAGCTCGGTTGCATCAGCTTCGGCGGGCCGGCCGGACAGATCGCGATCATGCACAAGGAGCTCGTCGAGAAGCGGCGCTGGATCTCCGACGCGCACTTTCTCCATGCGCTGAATTTTTGCATGCTCCTGCCCGGACCCGAGGCTCAGCAGCTCGCCACCTACCTCGGCTGGAGGCTCCACGGGTCGAAAGGAGGCATCGCCGCCGGGGCCCTTTTTGTGATCCCCTCGATGTTTCTTCTCTTCGCCTTGAGCTGGGTCTACATGGCTGGCGGTCATCTCCCCTGGCTCGCCGCGATCTTCTACGGACTGCTTCCCTCCGTCATCGCCGTCGTCGCCGAGGCCGTCCTCCGCATCGGAAAGAAGGCGCTGAAAAGCCCCACCCTCGTCGCGATTGCCGTCGCATCCTTCGTCGCGATCTTCTTCTTTCAGATTTCCTTCGTCCTCATCATCCTCGTGGCGGGTTTGTCAGGGTGGTTCGGCAGCCGGATCGCGCCTTCCCAATTTCCCGCCGGGAAAGGGCACGGCGCTTCCGGCCACGCCGCGGAGGGACCCGCTCTCGCGCTGCCCCCGGTGGCGAAGCCGACCTGGGGCCGTGCTCTCGTCATCGCCCTCACCTGCCTCGCCCTCTGGTGGCTGCCCGTCTTTGGCATCGCCGCCTGGCTCGGTTGGGAGAGCACCGCCGCGCAACAGGGAGTCTTTTTCAGCAAGGCCGCGCTCGTCACCTTCGGCGGGGCTTACGCCGTGCTGCCCTACGTCGCGCAGCAGGCCGTCGAGACTCATGCCTGGCTCTCGCACGAGCAGATGATGGCCGGACTCGCCCTCGCCGAGACCACGCCCGGACCGCTCATCATGGTGCTGCAGTTCGTCGGTTTCGTGGGAGGCTGGCAACATCCCGGAGCCCTCCCGCCGCTCGGGGCCGCCACCCTCGGCGCGGCCATCACCACCTGGGTCACCTTCCTGCCCTGCTTTCTTTTTGTCTTCCTCGGCGCGCCCTACATCGAAAAGCTCGGCACCCTGCCGCGCCTCAGCGCCGCCCTCACCGCGATCACCGCCGCCGTCGTCGGTGTCATCCTCAATCTCGGCGTGAAGTTCTCCCTCCACGCGATGTGGCCCGATCCCGACCGCCTCTTCGATCCCTTCGTCGCCGTCGTCGCCGTGGCGGCTTTCATCGCGATGCAGCGCTTCAAGGTGGGGCTCATGCCGGTTATCGGGGCCTGCGCGTTGCTCGGGCTGGTGTGGAAGTGGGGGTTGGGGATGTAACCGAGGATCGACACGTGACCGAAATCCTGCTTCAATCTTCGATTCATGCCGTCCGCATACATTGAGACCACCATACCAAGCTACTACACTGCCAGAGGCGCGCGGTCGATTCTCCAAGCAAGCCGTCAACTCGCAACACGCGAGTGGTGGGACGGAGGTTGTTCAGGTTTCAAGCTTTTCACCTCCACCGAAACGTTGAACGAAGCCCGGGAAGGGAATCCCGAAATGGCAGCGGAACGAGTGAATTTGTTGCGCGGTATTGCGATTCTCCCTGTCACGGTTGAGGCCGCGGCCTTGGCTCGTTTGTTGGTCGCTTCAGGACTCGTCCCCGAAATTGCATCCCCTGACGCCGTCCACATCGCGCTTGCTTCCGTCCATCAAATCGACTTTCTTGTGACTTGGAATTTCAAGCACATCGCGAATCCCTTCATCCGGGAGCGCATGCGATGGAAAATCAACGAAGCTGGTCACCGGATGCCGGTGATGTGCAGCCCGGAAGAACTCCTGAGTGAAGATGAAATTGGCTGACAATCCACCGAAGGTTATCGACGAGGTCATGGCGGAAGTCCGTGCCATCAAACGAGCCATTTCCGAGCGACACGGCAACAACATCGATCATCTGCTTGATTCCTTGATTGCACAAGAGCTGTCACGAGGGTCTGGCGAAATGGATTCCAGCAGCATGAAACCAATGTCTTCCTCCACTGAAGGGACTCAATTGGACACGAAAAAGCCATAGTTCCAAGACACCTCGGGTCGCTTTCCAAAAAAACATTTGCAGCCTCCCTCCTTCTCAAAGACCTTCAACCCGCCTGATGCACTCGCCTCTCCTCCAGCGACTTTTCACCGCCTTCGCCATGCTGGCGTTGGTGGTGTTGCTCGCGGTCGGGGGCGGCTTCCGCTACCTCTGCTATTGCACGGGCGAGGTGATCGTGACGGTCCATGAGCAGTGCCACGGCCATCACGACGACCTCCACCACGACGATCATCCGGCGGAGGAGGAAGGTCACGAAGATCACGATCACGAACTCGTCAAGACGTCGACCGATCTTCGCGCCCCCTCCAGCGCCGGTGCTCCCGAGCTGAAATGGCATCCTTTGCCTTGGACTCCGCTCGTCGCGGTGGTCACCTCCGTGATTTCCCCGGCTACGGTGGAAGCCACGCCGCTGACGCCTCCCGATGATCCGCCGCCGCCCTCCGTGCTCGTGGCGCGCTCGGTCGTCTTTATTATCTGATTGGTTTCCCCGGACCGGTTCCCGTCGAACCCGGTCTCCCCGCTTGAGTCCGCACCTCTTTCGTGCCCGCGCTCAAGACCTTTCCCGCGCGTCCCGCGATGCCCTTTTCGCATCGTCGTCGCCCCTCTCCTTACCGATTCTTTTTCCCTCATGAAATCCCGAGTCCTCCTGATCCTTGCCCTAGCCTGGGCTTCGACCGGCTCGTCGCGCGCCCTCACGGTCGACCTTGCGGCCACCGCGGCGCGGGTGCGCGCGTCGAACCCGGAGCTGAAGGCGGCGCGTCTCGCCATCGAGGAAGCCAAAGGCCGTTTGCTCGGCGCAGGACGGCTTTCGAACCCGGTGCTGAGCTTCGAGCATCAGGGCGAAAGCGGTCTCAGCCCCGGATCGACCGGGCTCGCCATCGATCAGGCCTTTCCCCTCACAAAACGGCTCAAACTCGAGAAACAGCTCTCCGCGCAGATGGTGCGCGCCGCCGAGCTGGAGGTGCGCGATGCCGAGCGGCGGCTCATCGCCGAGGCGCAGGCGCAGGTGGTGCGCCTCATCGCCGTCGACCAACAACGTGGTCTCCGCACCCGCCAGGCGGAGGTGGCCCGCGAGCTCGCCGACTTCGCGAAAGAGCGATCCGCGAAAGGCGAACTTTCTCCCCTCGATGCAGCGCAGGCCCTCGTCGACGCACAGCGCGCCCTGCTCGCGGGCAAATCGCTCGAGACCGAGCGCGTCGCGATACTCGGCGAAGCCAAACGGCTCCTCGGCGTGCCCTCGGGCGAGACGCTCACGGTCGCGGGTCAACTGCCTGCGCTCTCGATCCCGCTCTCCGGCGACTGGCAGCAGCGTCCCGATTTCCAGGCGGCGCGGCTGAAGGAAGAAGCGGCCCGGACCGACATCGACATCGCGCGCTCAAAGAAGTGGGAGGATGCCTCCGCCGGTCTCTTCGGAGCGCGTGAACACGAAGGCGTGCCCGGCAAAGGCGAGGACCATTCCGGCTACGCGGGCGTTCGTTTTTCAATTCCGCTGCCCTTGCGGAAACGCAACGAAGGCGAGGTCGCCGAAAAAACCGCCAGTGCCGAGCGGGCCGGACTGGAGAGCGAAGCCCTCGCCTCGGGAATCACCAACGAAGCCGCGACCGCCCGTGAGGAGATGGCCGCCCACGCCGAACTCGCCGCCGAGATGCGCGACACCCTGCTGCCCGCGGTGCGCGAGCAGAGCGGAAAGCTCGAGCAGGCCTACAAGACGGGCGAAGCCGATCTCCTCTCCGTGCTCCGCGCCCGCGAGCAGCAGCTCGAGCTCGAAGCCGCGATCCTCGACGCCTCGCGCGATTTCCACCTCGCCCGCATCCGCTACGAGGCGGCCGTGGGACTGCATGCGCCCGCCGCTGGCGGTAAATGAATCCTTTTCCCTTTCCCTCCATGATCTCCCGATCCGGAACCCTTCCGACGCTCGCCATGATTGGCGTTTTGTTAGTCGCATCACTCCCTCATGCCGCCGAGGACACGGTAAAGCGCGATCTCATCATCCTCGACGAAGCCGGCGTCAAAAACCTGCGCCTCGAAACCGCCGAAGCCACCGAGGACGATTTCTCACAAAGCATTCTCGCCCTCGGCCGCATCGAGGTTTTCCCCGGTCGGCTCCACATCGTCAGCAGCCGCATTCCCGGCCGCGCCACGAAGGTGAACGTGAAGCCCGACCAAGCGGTGCAAGCCGGTGATGAACTGATCGTGCTCGAGAGCCGCCAGCCCGGTGATCCGCCGCCGAGCATCACCCTGACCGCGCCCAGCGCCGGACTCATCGCGGACATGACGGTGGCGCCGGGCAAGCCGGTGAGCCCGGACGACTCGCTGCTCTCCATCGTCGATCTCGCCGTCGTCCACGCCATCGCCCAGGTGCCGGAGCATTTCGCCGGTCTCCTCAAACCGGGTCAGAAAGCCCACATCCGCGTGCCGGGCTATCCTGACAAAACCTTCGCGGCCACGCTGGAGCATCTCGGCGCCATGGCCGATGCCCAGACCGCCACGCTCGAGGCGGCCTTCCACGTCGACAATCCCGAGGGGCTCCTGCGACCCGGCATGCGCGCCGAATTCCGCATCGAGACGAGTTCGCGGGAAAACGTGATGTCCGTCCCGCGCGAAGCCGTGCAGGGCGAGGGTGCCTCGCGCTACGTCTATGTCGCCGACTTCGAGTTGGAAAATGCCTTTGAAAAAGTGCCCGTCGAGATCGGCGAGGAAAACGACGCGCGCATCGAGATCGTGAACGGCCTCTTTCCCGGCGACACCGTCGTCACGCGCGGCGCTTACGCGCTGGGCTTCGCCGGAAAAGGCAGCGTGAGCCTGAAGGAGGCCCTCGATGCCGCCCACGGCCACGCCCATGCCGAGGATGGATCGGAATTGAGCGGCGAGGAGCAAGGGGATCACGATCATGAGCACGGCGAAGAGGACCATGACCACGCCGCCACCCTCACGCCGCTGACCTGGTTCTTCGCCGGACTCAGCGGGCTGCTCCTCGTGCTGCTGATGCTGAGCACCGCCTTCCGCAAACGCCCCGCCGCCTGACAAAATGCTCAACGCCCTCATCCGCTCCTCGCTGCGCAACCGGCCGCTCGTCCTCGTGGTCGCGCTGGTGGTGTTGGTCTTCGGCTTCCGCGCCGCGCGCGAGTTGCCGCTCGAGGTGTTGCCCGACATGACGAAGCCGACCGTCACGCTCTTGACGGAATGCCCCGGCCTCGCGCCCGAGGAGGTCGAAATCCTCGTCACCCGCCCGCTCGAATCGGCCCTGCAAGGTGTCGGTGGCCTCGACCGGCTGCGTTCCAATTCCGACGTCGGCCTTTCGCTCGTCTTTGCCGAGTTCGCTTGGGGCACCGACATCTACCGCGCCCGTCAGCTCGTGCAGGAGCGGCTCAATGCGGTCCGCGATGATCTGCCCGAGGGCGTCGAGCCGGGCATGACGCCGGTTTCTTCGCTGATGGGCGAAATCCTCCTCGTGGGGCTCCACAGCCGCGATGGCGCGATCCCTCCGCGCGAACTGCGGGTCTTCGCCGATTGGACCGTGACACGCCGGCTTCAGAGCATCCCCGGCGTCGCCGAGGTCCTCACCATCGGCGGCGGGGTGAAACAGATCGAGGTGCAGCCCGACTTGCGGAAGCTGCTCGCTCTCGGTGTGACTCTCGAAGAGCTCAGCGAAGCCGTTGCCACCGCATCGGGCAATTCCACCAGCGGCTACCTGCTCACGCCGACGCGCGAGATCATGGTGCGCAATCTCGGCATGACCACCGACCTCGACGACTTGCGCGACACCGTCGTCAAAACCGTCGGCGACCGGCCCATCCTCGTC
>JAEUHI010000091.1 GCA_016795385.1 Verrucomicrobiales bacterium
CGTCACCTTCTTCATGAACAAACGATGCGATCGCGTCGGCACCCTTTGGGAAAGCCGCTACAAAAGCGTGCTCGTCGAGGATGGGGAAAACGCCCTGCTCACCGTGGCGGCCTACATCGATCTCAATCCGGTGCGGGCGGGATTGGTGAAACGGCCGGAAGACTACCGCTGGTGCGGCTATGCGGAGGCGATGTCGGGTGGTCGCGGGGCGAAACGGGCACGCGAAGGGCTCGGGCGCATGCTCGGCGAGGCGCTCAGCGATCCCGACTTCCGGGACGACTGGAGATTGACCTCGGCCCGCTACCGGGTGCTGCTCTACACCGAGGGCGAGGAAGTGAAAGGTGATGAAAGCCTCGGCATCGCGTCGCGACGCGGCTTTGCGGAGTCGGAAGTCGAGGCGGTGGTGGAGGCCAAGGGAGCGATGCCTCTGGCCGAGGTGCTGCGCCACCGGGTGCGGTATCTCTGTGACGGGGCGGTGCTGGGCTCGGAGGCGTTTGTGAACGAAGTTTTCGAGCGGGAGCAGGCCCTGCGGCAGCGGTTCGGGGAAAAACGCAAGAGCGGAGCCCGTCGCATGCGCGGAGCGGATTGGGGGGAACTGCGGGTGCTGCGCGATTTGCGCAAGGATGTGATCGGGGATTGACCTTTCGCTCCACTACGGCGTCCCACCCTTCAAATGATGGTCGAGGAATTCAAAGGAGCCCGCTCCGTTGATCGAATGGCCGCCCTGGAAAAATTCAATCTCCGTCCGGTCCTCGAGCCCGAAACGGGCATAAAGATGGCGCACGCGGGCGTATTCGTGCGCCACCCAGGCATCGGTTGACACGAGATCGTGATGCCCGCGTTCCACGAAAAAGGGGCGTGGAAAAATCAATGCCGCCATCTCTCCGTAGTCGAAGGTGTTGCCAAGATTCCAGTAGGGCATCTCCCACTCGATGCTTTTCATGAAGCCTCCGGGGAAATCCGGATCGGCGACTTTCCGTGTCCAATGGTTGAAATCGCCCGAGCAAATCGAGAGGCAATAATCCGGTATTACCGCCGGAACGCGCACCGCCGTTTCGCCGCCGTAGCTGAGCCCGTAAAAGGCGATTTTGTCAGGATCGACTTCAGGAAGGGTCTTGAGCCAATCGAGCTGTTGCCGGTGGGAGGCGACGATGAAGCTGAAGAGCGTTCCTCCAATCAGGTTCGCCTTGCGGTCGAGCCACCGATAGCGGTCCTCGTGTCGGTAGAGGTTGTGGGGTGAAAAGGTGATATAGCCCCGTTCCGCCAGCCGGGCCGCGAAGTCGTTGTAGGCCGTCTTCCCGGCGTCAATGCAGTCACGGGGCACCCCATGACGCCCGTGTTGACAGACGACCATGGGGCGACGTTCGCCATCTTCGATTCCCTTGGGCACAAGGAGGACACCCCACGCCTCCAGCTCCGGATAGATATCGAGCCCCACTTCCCACATTGTCCATGCTTCGCTCTCTTTCAGTTTCCGGGTTCGGGGATTCAGGGGAGCGCGATCCTCAGAAAAGGTCCCGATGATTTCATTTTCAAACCGGGTCCGCCATTCCTCCGCGCGGGTCATGAAGTTCATCGGCGAGAGCGTGGGATGCTCTTTTTCCGTGGACCATTGCCCGGGCCGCAGTCCGGGCTCGGCCGCGTAGAAGAAGAATTCCTCCCGGGTCTTTTCGGAGGCATCGACGAGACTCTGCACATGCGCCTCCATTCCGAGGAAGATCCTTTGATGCCGGGCGGCAGGATCGAATCCGCTCCGTTCATCGATGACGAGACCGAGCGGAGGCGTGCGGTCCACTTCGGGTTCGAGACCCATCGCCTGGAGAAATCCCGCGACCGAGGGGGAATCGCCGCGAGCACCGTCATTCGCTTCGTTCAGGAAGAAGGATGGCGGCGCGGCGAAGGCGTTGAGTGTCTTTCCAATCCGTTTCCATTCCTGTTCCACTTCCGCGAAGGGTGGGGTGGTGATCCCGCCTTTTTGATCGGCCACCTCCGGAAAGGCCGTGTGCTCGACGAGGAGGACGCGAGGGGCGATGAGGGCCGCGACCGATGCGTCGCCATGTTCGGGAAGCAGATTGAAGAGATTCCGATGGATGGGCTCGGACCAGGCCGCGTCCCGCGGGGAGAACGCTCCGCTGACAAAGGCGTGGTCGATCCGCGGATCGAGCGCGGCGGCATACAGGGCGGCCCGGCCACCTTCGCCGTATCCGGCCACCGAAACCTTGTTGCCGGGAAACGCCATCTCGAACCAATCGATCGCGGAGAGCACGCTTTGCACCTCGTAACCGAGCGGGTGACGTCCCATCTGGAAAGCCTGTCGATAAATCCATTCCCGATGGCTCTGGGAGGTCTTCAGGATCGCCTCGTCCGATCCTGACAGGCCTCCAAAGAGGGACCGGTTCACCGGCACCGGAATGATCAGCCGGAAGCCCGCCATCGCGAAGCGCAGACCGATTTGTTGTTTGGGCTGGAGCCGGGGAGTCATGCCCAGGAGATCCTCGGGTGTCTCGTCGGCATCGGGCAGCAGCACCATCAACGGAGGGGAGATGATCCCGCCCTCTTCATCGATGGGGTTGACGTAGAGTCCCTCGGCGCTGAACCCAGGCAGGACTTCCCAGCGCACCGCGTATACCTGGAATCCAGGTCCTTCGGCGACCTTCGCGGTGCCCGGCTCTCCGATGAAGGAAACCGGATCCGAGGCAATGAATTCGAGCTCGGAAGGGAGGCGCTCGTCGACGACCCCGAGCTTGCGGGCTAGTGAGGCGCGGGATTCGCGGATGGATGCTTCGCGCGCCACTTCATCAAGGGGGAATGCCGGTGTTTTGGCCGCGGCTTCGGCGATCTTTCGTTCCACGAAGGCGTGGGCACCATCCATGATGCGCACCGACGGATCCTCTTCCGTCCAGTCCAGCAGAGCCGTTCCTGGCAGGGATTCCGCTGCCTGACCGATCGACGCGGTAACGATGGCAAGTGCGGTCGCGGAGACGAGGGTGCGGTTCATGGAGTCTCCTTCTTCAGATCCAGCCGGCTGATTCGTGTGCTCATGTCGCCGGTGGCGCGGATCACCAGAACGATGCCGGGATCGGGCTCGCCTCCTTCGGATTGACGGGTCACCGTATAGATATTCGTGAGGCGGACTTCGAGATTTTGCAAGGACACCTCCATGCCTTCCGGGAGATCCGAGCCGGCGATCGCCTTTTGAACTTCCTCGTCCAGCTCTTCCTTGTAGTCGTTCAGATCGACCCTCAGTTGCCCTTCGAGGCCTTTTACGAGCAGCTCCTGCAGCAGCCAGGTGGCCGCCGAGGTCAGTTGGTCGCGGGTCTCCACGGTCAGTTCCACTCCGGTGAAGCCGAGAGTCTGCTTTTCGTAATCGATCACGGGACGACCGCGCACCCAGATCGTGCCGGCGACGCCTCTGCCAAGCCGCGAGCGATCCGCCTCGAGATCGAGTTTCAGGTTCAGATAGCCGCCTTGGCCCACCTCCGCCGCGAGCCCCTTCACCTGGATCTTCGTGCCGATCCCTGTATCGATCTCAAGTTCCTCCTTGGCGAGCACCTCGTTGAGCTCCGCCATGCGAATCACCAAGGGCAAACGCAGGTCCGTGCCGGTCGAGCCAGTCAAAGGCGTCACGTCCGGGAGTGGCACCACCGTCGGTGCGGTCGGCGCGCGGTTGAGAACATAAGTCTCCGACTCGATCGCAACGGACAGCCCGATCTGCTCCGGTTGCGAGTAATCGATCGGACCAAGGAGGATGCGGCGGGGCTGGACGCTCACCCACAGAGCGGGATCCTTCGAGACCTGTTCCACGAGGTGGGCCTCGTTCCAGAATTTGGTGACTTCGCGACGGAGGTTCAGACTCTTGCGCAGGGCGGGCGTGATCTTGCGCGTCTCCTTCTGCAGGTATTGGCCAAGGCTGCCGCCGAGGAATTCACCGATGTCGATGCGGCCGAGCTGCCCGAGTTGCAACACGGCTTTGTCGAGCTGCAGCTCGGGCACCAGATTCGGGTTCACATTCCAGTCGGGCAAGACCTCGGGAGTGATCGTGCCGCCCGCCTTTCCACCGAGATCCGCGCTGCCGTTGAGTGGCACCGTCAGGATCGCGGCATCGAGTTCACCGGCGAGGTCTGCCTTTCCGTCGAAGGGCACCGAGAATGCGAGGCCGTTGCCCGTGTTCCGGAAGGCGATGGTTCCCCGTTTCACGTCCCACGAGTAGGCCCCTTTCTTGATGCGCTTGTGGAAGTTTTTCGTCTCACTGCCTTGAAAGGTCTCGGGCACCTCCGCGTTGGCCAGTTCATCGAGCAAGGTCACCGGAATGACAATACCGAGTCCCAGGAGGGAGGTCTCCGGCTTCGGCACGTCGTATTCGCCGATCGGAGTGCCGCTCGGAGCCGCGACGGAAATCAGGCGGGGACCGAGGATCCTTGCCCAGACAAAGACGCCGATGAGGGCGAGCAAGGCGAGGAGCGAGAGAATGAGCAGGATTTTTTTCATGACTCGAAATCAGGTTTGGATGCTTCCACGTCGCACGCGAACGAGGAAGGGTGGCGGACTCCTTCGGGTGGCATGAACAGGCAATACCTGATGCCGCCCTTTCTTTCAAAGTCTTCCGGTAGGAAACTTTCCACGTAAAGGGAGGACTTGCATCATGCTGGCGAAACGGGACATCATCGATTGGGGCGCACGATTCTTCGGGGCGGCGGCACGCTCGCGCTTGCGATGCGGACACCTCCTCGTGGAAGTGAGCGGCGGCGAAAACGAGGTCTGCCTCGCCTCCAAACGGCTCAGCGATGAAGAGGCCGACACGGAAATCGATCGGGATGAGCCCGTTTCGTGGACGAGTTGGGCCGTCTGTACCGGTGCCAAAGGGGTGAAGGTCCTGCCCGGGTTGCCGGATTTGCCGGTGCTCGCCCGGCAGGAGCCTCCTTTCCAGCTCCAACCCGGCGAGGAGACCCGCGTTTACCTGCGTATTCCCGTCTCCGTGCAGGTCTGTCTCGGCGAGCGGGACGATGAGATCCTCGCCGAGTTTCCCAGCGAGACGATGCCGCGCGTGTGGTTTGGCGAAGCGCCCTCTTCGGAGGAATGTTACCAGTTGGGAGCTCCCGCGAGCCGCGGCATTTTCACGGATTTGGAAGCCTCCGAAGTGCAGGCCCCTGTGCTGATCCGGAATGAATCCCGCGAGGTCCTCGACGTCACCCAGATCTGTCTGCGGGTCGCACGGCTGTCCGTCTATCGTCTCGGCACCGCGCTCTGGACGAATGAGACGATCGCCCGTTATCAGGGTGGCATGAATCCCAGCCGGCTCAGCGTGAAGAGTGGTGCACCGGTCGAGGCGGCCTACGCCAAACTCCTCGCCGGTCCCCGTGTGAGTGGTCCCGAGACGATCGTCGGGCGGACCTTCCGCTCCTTCCGGCGATGGGCCGACTGGCGGTGAGCCCATTGATCTTTTCGCCGTCGGCGAAAGAAGTTGCCCGTCCCACTTTTGCCTTTCCTTCGCGGAAGGGGATTTCGTAGTCTGTTTCGCGAAATCCCCATGTCCCACATCCTCTCCCTTGACCAAGGCACGACTTCGTCGCGTGCGATCCTCTTCGATCATGCCGGCACCCCCGTCGCCGTCGCCCAAAAGGAATTTCCCCAGATTTTTCCCCGGCCAGGCTGGGTCGAGCACGATGCCTCGACGATCTGGTCGACGCAGTTTGGAGTCGCTGCCGAGGTCCTGACAAAAGCACGACTGAAACCCTCCGACATCGATGCGATCGGGATCACGAACCAGCGCGAGACCACGGTGGTGTGGGATCGCGAAACGGGCAGACCCATCCACAACGCCATCGTCTGGCAGGATCGCCGCACCGTTCCCATCTGCGACCGGCTGCGCAAGGCGGGTAAAGACAAGCTCATCGCGAAACGCACCGGTCTCATCCTCGACGCCTACTTTTCGGCGACCAAGGTGCAGTGGATCCTCGATCACGTGAAGGGTGCCCGCGCCAAAGCGAAGGCCGGCAAGCTCGCCTTCGGCACGATCGACTCGTGGCTGCTCTGGAATCTCACGGGAGGCGAGGTTCACGCGACGGATCCGAGCAATGCCTCGCGCACGATGCTCTACAACATCCACAAGCAGGCCTGGGATCCGGACTTGCTCGCGCTCTTCGACGTGCCCGCGTCGATGCTGCCGGAAGTGAGAAGCTCCAGCGAAGTCTACGGGACGACGACGGGGCTCGGTCATCCCATCCCGATTGCCGGAATCGCCGGCGACCAACAGGCGGCCCTCTTCGGGCAGGTCTGCACGAAGCCGGGCATGGCGAAGAACACCTATGGCACGGGTTGTTTCATGCTGATGAACACGGGTGACAAACCCGTCGTTTCGAAAAACCGGCTCCTCACCACCATCGCGTGGCGCATCGGCGGCCGTACCGAATACGCCCTCGAGGGTTCCATCTTCATTGCCGGAGCGGTGGTGCAATGGCTGCGCGACGGTCTCGGGATCATCAAAAACGCGGCCGAGATCGAGGCGCTCGCCGCGTCCGTGCCGGATACCGGCGGCGTCTCCCTCGTGCCCGCTTTTGCCGGACTCGGGGCTCCTCACTGGGACGGTCATGCCCGCGGCACCATCACCGGCATCACCCGCGGCACCACCGCCGCCCACTTCGCCCGCGCCGCTCTCGAGAGCATCGCCCTGCAAACGGTGGATGTGTTAGGGGCGATGCAGGCCGATTCCGGCATCCGCCTGAAGGAGCTCCGCGTCGATGGCGGGGCGACCGCGAACGATCTTCTCATGCAGATGCAGGCCGACTTCGCCGGCGTTCCGGTGGTGCGCCCGCAGGTGACCGAGACCACCGCGCTCGGCGCCGCCTATCTCGCGGGCCTGGCGGTCGGATTCTGGAAGAACACCACCGAGATCGCCTCACAGTGGCAGGCCGACGCCCGCTTCAAGCCCGCGATGAAACCGGCCGCCCGCCGCGCCAAATTCGAGGCCTGGGAGACCGCCGTGCGGCAGACGAAGGCACATGGGTGAGGGAACGTTCTGCGATGCGTCGAGGGAACGGATTACCGTCCCAACTATTTTTCCTTCGCTTTCCCCTTAGGACTCCCGAGCCACTCTCCGGCAAAATAGACCAGACGCCGCTCTCCTTCACTGCCGGGCTTTGCCGGCGTGAACGCCGTCGCCTCGAAGGGATGGGCGACGGGGGCGTGTTCGTGAAACAGGGCAGCCGATTGCAGGGCGATGAGACGCTCCACCGGATCGTCGGTGCCATTGTGGATTCCGACGAGGGCGGGTCGCGGATCGATCGCACCGGCCAGTCCGAGAAACTCCGCCGCCCGAATCCGCACCGGAACGTGAGCGTCGCGGAGGAGAGGGCGGACAGCGTCGATGAGCTCCGTCGCTTCCACCCCGTAGGCCGAACAAACGGTCGCCGCCAAGAAACGGATGCTGGCATTTTCCGACTTCAGCGCGACGCGCAATGCTTCCTCGTTTTCGACGCAGGGTGCGAGCATGAGATCGGCCGTGTCGATCAAAGCCGCGATCTCCGGGGCACGGGCGCGACCCCAGGCCACCGGATCGTTCATCGCTTCGGCGACGAGAACGCTCTCGGGATAAAAGCCGAGATCGGGCATCGCCTTGAGCCGCTCCCGCAAGTCGTTCCGCATCGCGAGGAGACGATCGCGGTGTGCGGGATCGGCGGCGAGGTTGCGGGTCTCGTGCGGATCGTTCGCGAGATCATAGAGGGCCTCGGGGCTTTTCGCCTCGAAGAACGCCCGTTGATCCGCGCCGAGGCGTCCCTCGTCGTAAAGATCACGCCACTCGCGGTAAGCCGCCATCTGGTAGCGGTAGTTGTTTTGCAGCGCCTCGGGCTGATAGGGCTGATAGTTCCTAACATATTTCCAATCGCCCTTCCGCAGCGAGCGGGAGAGATCATATTTTTCATCGAAGCGATCCGATGATCCGAAAGCCGAGTCGCGTGTGGCGAGGCCTGCGGGGGTGATGCCCTCGCCAAGGAAAGGGCGGCCGTCCATCAGGTCCGGCACCTTCACGCCCGCGAGATGGAGCACGGTGGGGCCGAAGTCGATGAAGCTGACAAACGCCCCGCTGCTCGAGCCGGGCGCGAGGGGAGAGAGGTATTGCCACTTCTCCGGAATCCGGATCACCAGAGGCACGTGCAGCCCGGTTTCGTAGAGGTAGCCCTTGCTGCGCGGCAGGACCCCTCCGTGATCCCCGAAATAGAAAATGATCGTGTCGTCGAGCAAGCCATCGGCCTCGAGCTTCGCCACCGTCGCGCCGACAATGTCGTCGATCAGGCGGATTCGGTCGAGATAGCGCGCCTTCGTGTAGCGGAAGAGCGGGGTGTCGGGGAAATAGGGAGGTAAGGTGACTTTGTCAGGATCATGTGCCGTCATCTCGGTGGCCATGATCCCCGGATCGAAATGCAGGCTGCTTTCGTGCGATTCGGCGTGGCTTTCCATGTGGAAGAAAGGCTGCGCGGGATCGGGACGGTTCCGCCACGAAGCCTTTTTCGAGGAATCGTCCCAGGCCGCGGGATCCTTCGCGGTGTTGTAGTCTTCCTTGGAATTGTTCGAGGTGTAATAGCCGGCCTCGCGAAGGAGACCGCTGAAGAGACGAAGGCCCTCCGGCAGCTTGGCGGGCTCGAGACGACGGTGCGACATCGTGCCAAGGCGCGGCGCGTAGCATCCCGTCGCGAGCGTGGTGCGCGCCACCGAACAGACCGGCGCATTGGAGAAGGCGCGGGTGAAGGTGATCCCTTCACGTGCGAGCGCCTCGATGTTCGGCGTTTCGGTGCCTTCGGGATCGAAGAGTTTCAGGTAGTGCTTCGAATTATCCTCCGAAACGATCCAGACGATGTTGGGCCGGTCGGCGGAGATGGCGGACGATGCAAAGTGGGGTAGCAGGAGCGATGCGGAGAGGGGCAGCAAAAGGCAGCGGAGGCGGGGGCTCATGAAGCGAGCATGACGCAATCGGTCCGGGATGGGAAGGCCGGAGTTGCGCGGGGAATCAGACTGATTTGAACGGATTGAAGACTTTCACCCCGTCGAAATCCTGACCATCATTCAGATCTTCCGAAAAAACGGTATCGCAGCCCGCGATCCGGGCCGCTTCGATGATTGCAGCGTCCCAGTAAGAGATTTGCCATCTCTCTCTGGCGGCAAGAGCTGCGTCGAGCAGGTGGATGCTTCCTTCTATCACCGGGAAGCGCTTCCAACTCTCGATCAGGCACACGGCTTCCTCATGCGTCAGTGCGTCGGATCGCGAAGGTCGTGTTGCCTGGACGTAGAACTCCTGAAGCACCTGGGTGGAAAGAAACAGATCGTCTCGATGCAGAATCTCTGCGGCGATTTCCTGCTTGAATCGCTCCTTTGGGTCGAGGCTGACCCGATAGAGAAGAAGATTCGTGTCAACGAAGGGCATTGCGATCGTGAAGTTCGGCCCGCGACAATCGGTCCGAAGCGGAGAAGCGGATTCCTCGCTCGCGAATCTTCGCGACGGTATCCTCCTCGAGGCGCTTCAAATCTCCAAAGTCGCCTTTTCGGGTCGTAAAACCCACGATCAGTTCACGCACGATTACGGGAAGTGACTTGTCCAATTCCGTGGCGCGCGCCTCGGCACGTTGGTAGAGATCATCTTCGACCGAGACAGTGATCTGCTTCATGGAGACACGATCTTTTCCGGTTCGCCCTTTGTCAAGCAGACTGCGGGCGTCGGACCTGCGACAGATCTTGCCAAACCAGCGCGAAACGGGACCGTTTGACCATTGTTCGCCGTAACCTTTCAACCGATGTCCGCCCCACCATCCATCCCTCTCACCCTCGACAACGCCGACGCGTGCGTCGCGGATCTCGGGCTGTGGTTGGACCCGCATCGGGCGCGGGAATTCGCCTTCGTCTCCCACGCCCACGCCGATCATTTCGCACCGCATGGACGCATCCTTTGCTCGACGCCGACACGTCGGCTCATCGAGGCGCGGTATGGCGCCGCGGCGGAGCGCGCCGGCATTCTCGATCTGGCCTTCGGCGAATCGATCGAACTCGACGGCCATCGGATCGAGCTCCTCCCGGCCGGACACATCCCGGGCTCGGCGATGCTCTTTCTCGAACGTCTCGATGATGGGGCGACGCTATTGCATTCCGGCGATTTCAAGACCCGCGCCGCCGCCGGAGCCGAGAGGCATCAAGTGCGTCACGCCGACACGCTCATCATGGAGACGACCTTCGGCCTGCCGAAGTTCCGCTTTCCGCCGGGTGACGAAGTGCTCGCGGCGATGGTGAAATTCGCGGTCGAGGCCATCGAGGACGGGGAGATTCCGATCTTCATGGCCTATGCCCTCGGCAAGGCGCAGGAGATCCTCATCGCTCTCCACAAACGAGCTCCCGGGCTGCGCTTTCAGGTGCATGAGTCGGTCGCGAAAATGAACGAAGCGGTGGCGTCCCTCGGCTATCCGGTGCCGGAATGTGATCGCTTCAATCCGAAGGAACGCAGCCCTGAAGGCCACGTCGTGATCGTGCCGCCGAATGCGGGACGCAGTCTCGCGGTGCGCCGGCTGCGCAAGTCGGTCCGCCTCGCCATGGTGAGCGGCTGGGGCATGGAGCCGGGGGCTAAATTCCGCTATCAATGCGACGAGGTCTTTCCGCTCTCCGATCACGCCGGCTATGACGATCTCGTCTCCTTTGTCGAGGCGGTCGCCCCCTCGCGGGTCCTCACGATCCACGGCTATGCGGGCGAGTTTGCCTCCGATCTGAGGCGTCGCGGCGTCGAGGCGTGGCCGCTCTTCGGCGAGACGCAGCTCGAGTTGGAGTCCCTCGTGGCCGGGACTTCGTTGGTGGCTTTGACAGGGTCGGGTGAGGCACTTGACCCTGTTGGGTCGCACTCCGGCTTCGGTGCTTTCACGGATCTCTGTGGGCGGATCGCCGCTCTCACCGGAAAACTGAAAAAGCGGGGGATTCTCGCCACCTATCTGGCTTCGCTCCCGGGAGAGGATCTCGAAACCGCGGTGCGATTTCTCGCGGCATGTCCGTTCCCAAAGGAGGAGGGAATCCGGGCGGCGAACGTGGGTTGGGCGATCATCCGTCAGGCGCTCCTGGATCTGAGCGGACTCACCCTCGCCCAACTCCGCCAGGTCTCCGCCTCGCAGGCCGATGCGGCGCGCACGACCTATCTGATCCTGCAGGGACGCACCGCGCCGGAGCCTCGCGGTCTCGAGGAAGTCAGCAATTTCCTCCGGGAACTCGCACGGGAGCAGGGTCAGACGGCGAAATTGCGCCGGTTGCGTGTGCTTTTGTCAGGACTGACTCCGGCGGAAGGCGCCCTTGTCGTGGGCATCCTCACCGGCGACCTGCGCATCGGCTTGAAGGAAGGCTTGCTCGAGGAGGCGATCGCCGAAGCCTTCGGGCGCGACCCGTCGGCGGTGCGCGAGGCGAACATGCTTCTCGGCGATCTCGGCGAAACGGCGCGCCTCGCGAAAGAAGATCGTCTCGGCGAAGCCGGGGCGACGTGGTTCACGCCGATCCGGGTGATGTTGGCGAGTCCCGAGGAGGATGCCGAGGCGATCGTGGCGCGCCACGGTGGAGATGGCCGGGTCCTTTGGCTCGAGGACAAATTCGACGGGATCCGCGCCCAGCTCCATCGCCGGGGCGAAGAGGTGGGGATCTACTCGCGCGATCTTCGCCCGCTCCACACCGAGTTCCCCGAACTCGTCGAGGCGGCGCGTTCGCTCGATCACGATGTGATCCTCGACGGTGAGATCATCGCCTATGCCGAAGGGAAGAAGCTCACCTTCTTCGATCTGCAGAAACGCCTTGGTCGCCGCGACAGCCGTCTCGACCAGGGCGATCTCTTTTTTGGCGAAGCGGTGCCGGTGAAATTCGTCGCGTTCGATCTGCTGGGTATCGGCGGAAAAGGATGGCTCGATCGCCCTCTCACGGAACGGCGTGGGGCCTTGGAATCGCTCTCGCTCCCTGCCGGGCTCGACCGTTGCGAGGTCGTTCGTGCCAGGACGGCAGCCGAGGTGGACGAGGCCTTCAACGCCGCGAAGCGCCGCGGCAACGAAGGGCTCATCGCGAAGGAGCCGGCGAGCATCTACACGCCGGGACGGCGCGGCAAGCAATGGCTGAAGCTGAAAAAGGCGATGCCGACACTCGACGTGGTCGTGGTCAAGGCGCAGCAGGGACACGGCAAACGTGCCCACGTCCTGAGTGATTATACCTTCGCGGTGCGTGATGAGGAAAGCGGTGGGCTGCGGGTGATCGGCAAAGCTTATTCAGGGCTCACCGATGCCGAGATCGAGGAATTGACCGCGCATTTCCGCGAACGCACGGTGGAGAAGGTCCGCTCCGTCCATGTCGTCGAGCCCGATACGGTGCTGGAGATCGCCTTCGATTCGATCCAGGCGAGCAAGCGCCACGACTCGGGGCTGTCGCTGCGCTTTCCGAGGATCAAGGCGATCCGCCGCGACAAGACACCCGGGGAGATCGACACGCTGGCCTACGCGCGGAAATTGGCCGGTTTATGAGGGATCAGGGCACGGCGGATCCGCCACGGAATACCTCGAACTGGCGATGGGGTTTCGTCGCTTTTTCCACGATGAATCCGGGCCGCTTCGCGAAGTCCTCCGCGATGTGGGTGGCTTTGTCAGGGTCGACTTCACCCGCGTGGGCATGAAGGAGATAACGCAGCACGAGTGGCTTCGACTTCTTGATCGTCCATGGTTCGCGCTGGCAGAAGGAGGCGCCCATCCACCCGTCGTCGCGCACATGCCACGGAGTCGGATAGCGTGGACTGGACGGGTGATCGTGGAAGGTGATGCCTTCGACGACGGTCTTGCGCTCGGATCCGGTGCCGGAGGTGACGGGGCCCGAGTAGTCCACCCAGGCGGCGGTGGTTTCGAAAATCGCCTTCTCGCCCCAGGTGCCCTCGCTGCTCGTCAGTTCACCGCCGCCAAAATGGTGGCTGACGCTTTTTGCGACGCGCACGGCGAAGAGGCCGAAATTCGACTTGTCCAAGGTGACCGTCTCTCTTCCGGCTCCCGGACGCAGGGTGATCTGGATTTCGAGAAGATGTTCGTTGTTCTCCAACGGGATCGATGCCGCGACGAGTTCCTGGTCGATCAACTCCGAGCCGGATTCGTCGTACCATCCGAGGGAGGTGGCCATGATCGATTCGCCGTCTCCATCCTCATAGGCGAACCAGAGCTTTTGACGCACGCGGGCCTGGGTGTTTTCCGACCAGAAATCGATGCCCTCGACCTTGGCGTGGGCGAACCAGATCGATCGATGATGATCGTGGTTCTGGGCTCCGGGATGGCCCATGCGGGTGAGGGAGACGCCGGAAGGTCCATTGAAGGGATAAAAGAAAGGACGGGGATACTTCGGATCGAAGTGCCAGCGGGTGACTTCGCGGCCTTCGTGGAGAAAGGAGACCTGATGATCGGGGAGCGGCAGCAATTCGCAGCGTGGAGCCTTGCCCCCACCGCTCGCGGGGTCGGCTGCATCGACCGGGCCGACGAGGAGAATCAGGAGGAGCAGGGCAAGTCCGCGTTTCATGACCCCATCCAAGCGAAAAGCGTCGTCCGGGGCAAGGGCGTGATCGGGGATGGGGCGGCCGGATGTGAAACTATTCAGCGATATCGCACCTCCGTCGTTGACGGAACCCGCCTTTTTGCTGTTGAATCCCGCCAAACCCATGAGAACCCCTTTCCTCGTTTCCTCCCTGATTTTGATGAGCGCACTTTTCCCCCAATCTTCCCGGGCCGGGATCGCCGAGGCCGTCTACGGCAAAATGCCCGACGGCCGCGAGGTGAAAATCTGGACGCTGACCAACGCCTCCGGCATGGAGGCGAAGGTGACGGAATACGGCGCCATCCTCGTTTCCTTGAAGGCTCCTGACAAAACCGGAAAACTCGCGGACATCACGCACGGCTATGACACGCTCGAGGGGTGGCTGACGAACAGCTCCTACTTCGGGGCGACGGTGGGGCGCTTCGGCAACCGCATCGCGAATGGAAAATTCTCCCTCGATGGCAAGGAATACACCCTCGTGACGAACAATGATCCGGGTGGCATTCCCTGCGCCCTTCATGGCGGCACCGAAGGTTTCTGCAAGAAGCTCTGGAAAGGCGAAGGATTCTCCGGCGACTCCGGCAGCGGAGTGAAGCTGGCTTACACCAGCGCCGATGGTGAGGAAGGTTATCCGGGAGAGCTCAGCGTCGAGGTCACCTACACGCTGACGGATCAAAACGAACTCGTCTGGGAAGCCAAGGCCACGACGAAGGCACCCACCGTGCTCAACATTGTGCACCACACCTACTGGAACCTCAGCGGCGATCCGACCACGAGCATCAATGACCACGAGATGACGATCTACGCCGGTCATTACCTGCCGACCAACGCGGGACTCATCCCCACCGGCGACAAGGCCCCGGTGGAAGGCACCCCGCTCGACTTCCGCGAACCCACCGTGATCGGTAAGCGCGTGGAGGATGGCTTCGAGGCGCTGAAACTCGCCGGTGGCTACGACCATGCCTGGGTCCTCGATGGCACGCCCGACGGAGGACTCGTCCGCGCCGCCCGTGTGCGCGATCCTGAAAGCGGACGTGTCATGACGGTCTCGACGAACCAGCCGGCGGTGCAGTTCTACGGAGGCAATTTCCTCGACGGCACCACCACCGGCAAAGGTGGCGTGAAATACCAGCATCGCACCGCCCTTTGTCTCGAGACGGAAAACTGGCCCGACGCTCCGAACAATCCGAAGGCGCCCTCCGCCGTGCTGCGGCCCGGCGAGACCTACTATCACAAGATGGTGCATACGTTCTCGGCCGAGTGATCCGGGGTGAGCCGAACCAAGCGGCGGGACGCCGCTTCTACTTTACAGCATGACTCTTCTCACCTTTCTCTTCTTCACCGCGCTGGTCGGGGTGCTCACCTGGATTCTCACCCGCAAGGATGATCACGGCACCTCGACGGGCTATTTCCTCGCGGGACGCACCTTGACGGGAGGTTTCATCGCGGGGTCCTTGCTCCTGACCAATCTCTCGACCGAGCAGCTCGTCGGATTGAACGGGTCCGCCTTCACCGATGGGATTTCGGTGATGGCGTGGGAGGTGATCGCCGGCGCCTCGCTCGTGATCATGGCGCTCTTTTTCCTGCCGAAGTATCTGCGCAGCGGCATCGCCACGATCCCCGAGTTTCTCGAGAAGCGTTTCGACGGTACCACCCGGACGATCACGAGCTTCATCTTCATCCTTGCCTATGCAGTGATCCTGCTGCCCATCATCCTCTATTCGGGGGCGACGGGCCTCACCACCATCCTCGATCTGAAAACCCTGACAGGCATCCAGAGCGAGACGACCCTGCTCTGGATCACGGTGTGGTTCATCGGCATCGTCGGATCGATTTACGCGATTTTCGGTGGATTGCGCAGCGTCGCGGTCTCGGACACGCTCAATGGTTTCGGACTCCTTGTGGGATCGGTGATGATCACCGTCTTCGCGCTCGGCGCGGTGGGCGACGGGGGGCTTCTCGAATCGCTCGCGACGGTGAAGGAGGCGCATCCGGAAAAATTCAATTCGCTCGGCGGCAAAGACTCTTCGGTCCCGTTCTCGACCCTCTTCACCGGGGTGCTTCTGTTGAACCTCTTTTACTGGACGACGAACCAGCAGATCATCCAGCGCACTTTCGGCGCGACGAACCTGGCCGAGGGGCAGAAGGGCGTCCTCATCGCGGGGATCTTCAAGGTGCTGGCTCCCCTCGTGCTGGTGCTTCCCGGAGTGATCGCTTTCCACCTTTACGGCACCCGCGAGGGCTTCAAACCGGATCACGCCTATGGCACGCTCGTCAGCGACGTCCTGCCGAAATGGCTCTCCGGCTTTTTCGCCGCGGTGATGGTGGGCGCGATCCTCAGTTCCTTCAACTCCGCGCTCAATTCGACCGCGACGCTCTTTTCCCTCGGTGTTTACAAGCATCTCTTCAAACACGACGCCGTCGACGAGAAAAAGGTGATCAACAACGGCAAGATCGTCGGCACGGTGATCGCGATTTTTGCGATGAGCACCGCGCCTCTCCTCGCGGGACAGGAGAGTCTCTTCGGTTACCTCCAGAAGATGAACGCGCTGTATTTCATCCCCATCTTCTCCGTGGTGCTCGCCGGATTCCTCTTCAAACGCGGCGGGGCGCTCGCGGCGAACGTCTCGCTTGTCGCCGGATGTATCATCCTCATCCTCGGATATTTCGTGCCGCCTTTCACGACCTGGGCGGAGAAGGTGCACGGGTTCCACTTCATCGGGATCGTTTTCGCGGCGCTCATGGTTTTCCAGTTCGTGATGAGCAAGGTCCGGCCCCTGCCGCAGCCGTGGGAGCACCATCACAGCGGCGAGGTCGATCTCACGCCTTGGAAATGGGCGAAGCCGCTCGGTTTCGGCATCGTCGCCTTCGTGGTGATCCTGTATCTCGCTTTCGCGGATTTCTCGGTGCTGAAAGGGTGATTTTGGAGAGGAACGCGGCGGTGGCCCGGAAACGGGTGTAGGGTGTGGTGAGACCACCATGGACCCCGCCCGCATCGAAGCCCTCCGCGATCCGGCGATCTACCCGGAAAGGGCGGATTCGGTGGAGATCTTGCAAACTCATCTCTCCGTCGTCGTGCTCTCGGGCGACCGGGCCTACAAGTTCAAGAAGGCGATCCGCCTGCCTTTCGCTGATTTCACTTCGCTGGAAAAACGCCGCCATTTCTGCAGGGAGGAACTGCGATTGAACCGCCGTCTTTGTCCGGAGATTTATGAAGAAGTCGTGGATCTGTGCGTGAACGAAGGAGGATACCGCATCGGCGGTGCGGGCAACCTCATCGACCACGCCGTGAGAATGAGGCGCCTCCCGCAGGATCGCATGATGGATGTCCTGTTGGAGCGGGACGAGGTGACGATGGCACAGGTCGAGTCGATCGCGAGGCGGGTCGTGGCCTTTCATCGCGGAGCCCTGCGGGGACCGGAGATCGATGAGTGGGGCGATCCGGAAAAGTTGCGCGATCTCGCCCTGGCCAACTTTTCGGAGAGCCGGGATCATTTCCCGGGCAGGCTTCATTCCATCCTCGCGGCCCGGACCCGTGCCGATTTCGAGCGACTCCTGCCCGATCTGCGGAGACGCTTGGCCGCGGGGCTTGTCGTCGATGGGCACGGGGACCTGCATGTGCGGAACATCTGCCTCGTCGATCCGCCCGCGATCTACGATTGTATCGAATTCAATCCAGGGTTTCGCTGTGCCGATGTCGCGACGGAGCATGCCTTTCTCGTGATGGACCTGCGGTTTCGCGGGCACACGGAGTTGGCGCGGCGATACCTCGCGACAGTCCTCGCGGAAAGCGGCGACGGAGAGCTGTCGGGAGTCCTGCCGGCGCTGGTCCGCTACCGGGCCATGGTGCGGGCCAAGGTTTCGGCCCTTCAGGCGCGAGAACCTGAAGTACCCGAGGCCGATCGCACCGCGGCGGATCTCGAGGCCCGTCGATACCTTCGGTTTGTGGCGGCGACCTCCGTGGAAGAGGAGGGGCCGCTATGGCTGATTTTCTGCGGACTGCCGGCCTCGGGGAAATCGAGCGTGGCGGAGGCCCTGCACGGAGCGTCCGGAAAAGCCTGGCCGGTGTTTTCCAGCGACCGCATCCGGAAGGAGCTGGCGGGAGTCGCGCCCTCGGAGCAGCTTTCCGAGTTCTTCTATTCGGAGGAATTTTCCGATCGCACCTACCGGGCACTGCTCGAGCGGTCGAGCGCCGCAACGGGAGAGCACCGAGTCGTCATTCTCGACGCGAATTTCCGCGAGCGCCGCGAGCGGTTCCTCGCCCGGGAAGCGGCACGAGCGGCGGGTGCCCGCATCGCGATCCTGCGCGTCGATGCCGGTGAGGAGGTCGTGATCCAACGGCTCGCTTCGAGAAAGAACGATCCCAACTCGGTGAGCGATGCCGGTCGTGAGGTTTACGAAAAGCTGAAAGCCAGGTACGAGAGGCCGCGGGAGGATGAAGCCGACAAGCTCATCGCCGTCGATGGCGACCTCGAACCCACGGTCGCGGTGGAGGGGATTCTGGCGGCTCTCCTTGAATAGCCGAGCAAGGCAACCTTCACGCCGGGATCAAGAAAGCGCCCGGGATTCCCGCATCGAGCGTGGCGAGCACGGCACCGTGTCGATTGGCCAACGAGAGGAGATGGGCGTCCGTGGACCGGGAAGGACCGTCGCACCAGGGTGGCAGGGCGATGGTTGAGGAGAGATCGTCGGCGAGGAAGGAATGCTTTGATCCAAGGTTTTTCACCAGTGATTCGAGGCAGTTGATGGCGTCGTTCACGCTGATGCGTCCGCCGGCCCGCTGGCAGGAGACCCGGATGAATCCCAGTTCCGGGATCGCTGACGTCAGGATACGATCCGAACGCTTCTTCTTGATGGACTGGATCCAAGTCGCGGCACGACGATGTTCGACATGATCGGCCCAGCCCCAGGCGACGAGCACGTTGACGTCGAGCAGGTAGTTCATGGGAAATCGGAGAGGAGTTCGCGCACGCTTTCGGTTGTCAGCGGCGGTGAGTCCGCGAGCGGGCCGAAGATCTCGGCTCCGGTGATTTCGCAGCGGACCTTCGCGACGGGGCCTGATTCCCCGTTGCCGGTGGCCCTCCGACGGAGGTATTCGGAGACGCTGAGGTGTTCGCTACGGGCCCGGTATTGAATGAGCTTCGCTTCGTCATCGGATACCTTGAAGCTGATCGTCTTCATGGGTATTACGGTAATACCGGGAGCGGAATGACGCAAGAGATACCACCTCCTTCACTCCTCGAGAATCTCCTCAAGCACCGATCCATCGATCTCGGGCAGGGTCACACCCAGCACCTTGGCGAGGGTCGGAGCGACGTCGAGATTGCGGACGCGGTCGAGGATGACGCCCTTCTTGATGCCGGCTCCGCTCGCGATGAAGATGCCGTCGAGCTCGGGATCGCTCGCGGGATACCCGTGGGTGCCCGCGTAGTTCACCGCGGGAATGACGACGTCTCCGCCGGTGACTTCCTTGCGGAAGGCGTAACCCTCGGCCGCGTAGAGGATGAGATCTCCCATGCCGGCGTTTTCATCGGGCTTCGGCATGCCGAGGCGGTGGCCGTCCTCTCCGTCGATGACCTCGGCGATGCCTTCCATAGTCGAAAACATTTCTTTCAATTGTGGCAGCAATTCCGTGCGGCGCGCCCGGTTTGTCACGTAGGCGAAGGCCATGCCGCCCTGGGCCATGACGTAGGCGTCGCACGAGGAAATGGTGGGGCCGAGTCCATGGGCGAGGCCGGCTTTTTTCAAGGCCACGTTGGGCTGCACAAATTTCGTCACCTTTTTGAAGCCGTGGTCCGTGGCCACGACGATGGTGGTTTGATCGCGCAGTCCGGTGCGGTCAACCGCGGCGAGGAGGTCGCCGACGTAGCGGTCGGCCAGCTCCAGCGCGGTGTAACCCGGCCCGCTGCGGGGTCCGTACATGTGATGCGTGTAATCGGTGTTGAGCGTGT
Organism: Verrucomicrobiales bacterium; assembly: GCA_016795385.1. GTDB lineage: Bacteria > Verrucomicrobiota > Verrucomicrobiia > Verrucomicrobiales > DEV007 > Arctic95D-9. The sequence continues at coordinate 19,509 of JAEUHI010000091.1, forward strand.
GATAGAGCAGGAGATTGGGCCGGTGTTTTTCAAAGAGATGGATCGCAGCCCGCGTCCACATCGCATCGAGGAAGGCGACGCCCTTTCGGTTCGGTCCCATCTGCATCCAGCCGATTTCCTCCTCGGTCGCGACGCCGTCGGCGATCATTTCCTTCACGACGGGTTCGTCGGGTTTGGGCAATTCGGCGAAGCTCCAGTCGATCGTGCCGGGATTGGTGATCGCGACCCAGTCGGACTCGGCGGTGGTGAGCCCTGCCTGATGGGCGACGTCGTAGAGCGTCGGCACGAAGACCATGCGCGACTTGTCGGCCCATTGTTCGATCACGGGTGGAACGCCGTCCTTGCGGATCAGGAGACCGTTGTAGAGCACGCCGTGTTTGCGAGGCTCGACACCGGTGACGAGGGTGGTGTGGTTGATCCAGGTGATCGAGGGATTGCTCACCGTCATTGCTTTGGCCGAGGCGCCTTCCGCGGCGAGCTTGCGGAGATTCGGCACCTGCAGGGTCGGGTCGTTCCAGAGATAGGCGGGAAATCCGTCGATGCTGATGAGGATGACGTGGCGGTCTTTTCTAGGCTCGGCGTGGGCGAGGGTGAGACTGGTCAGAAGGAGGCTGAGGAGGAACAAAACAAGGCGGTTCATGGTAAAGGAGCATGCCAGAGATCCGCCCCGAGGTCAGCGCATGATCGTGCCTCGTTTGCGTTACTTGTCCGGGTGGGGGAGTTTCCGGCATGCTCCCTCCCGTGAACCGGATGCTTTTTCTTCTCCTTTCGGTCTTCGCTTTGCCCGCCCAAGCGTGGGAGGCGGGTCTCGCCAAAGTCGATATCACTCCGACCGAATCGGTCCCTCTCGCCGGGTATGGAGGGAAAACGCGGATGTCAGGGCGGGTCGATCATCCGCTCTGGTTGAAGGCGATCGCGCTACGCGATGAATCGGGTACCATTTCGGTAATGGTCACGGCCGACCTCGTCGGTCTCAGTGACCAGATGATCGCCCGCATCGCCGGAACGGCGAAGGAGAAGCATGCCTTGCCGAGGGAGAGGCTCATCCTCAATACCTCGCACAACCACAGCTGTCCCGTGACGGAGGACGTGTTGTGGCTCTATTACGAGTTCACGCCGGAAGAAGCGGCGGCGAAGGATCGCTACACCGGGCAGGTCTATCGGGCCTATGAATCGGTGATCGCCGCCGCCATCGCCGATCTTGCTCCGGCGGAGCTTTCTTATGAACTGGGCCTCGCCGGAGTCGCGGTGAACCGGCGCCGCTCGCGTGGTCCGGAGAGCCGCGCCTTGCCTGGGCCGGTCGATCAGGATGTGCCGGTGCTTGCGGTGCGTAGTGGAGAGCGGCTCCGCGGGATCGTCTTCGGATACTCCTGCCACACGACCGCTCTGGGCGGGCTGAGTCTGAACGGGGACTATGCCGGATTCGCGCAGCTCGAATTGGAGAAATCGAATCCGGGCGCCGTGGCGATGTTCGTGCAGAATTGTGGAGGCGATGCGAATCCGCTACCCCGCATCCGGGGCAAGGATGCCGAGGCGGTCTCGCTGGCGGAGCGGTATGGGCTGATCCTCGCCGAGGCGGTGAACCAAGTCCTCGCCGGATCGATGGTGTCTTTGTCAGGACCTCTGAAGGTCTCGATGGGCGAGGCCACCCTCGATCTCGAGCCGGGACTGCCTCTCGCCGAGTTGAAGGAACGGGTCCCGAATTTGACCGGGATGCACCGGCGGGAGTTCGAACATTTCATCCGCCAATACGAGACCTTGGGCGAGCCTCCCGGGTCGTTGAAGTATCCCATACAGGTGTGGCGCTTCGGCGAAGGCCTCACCTTCATCGCCCTGACCGGCGAGACGGTGGTGGATTATTCCTTGAAGTTCAAAGAGGTCTACGGCTGGAACACGACCTGGGTGAGCGGCTACAACAACGACCTGTTCTGCTACGTGCCCTCTCTGCGAGTCCTGAAGGAAGGCGGCTACGAGGGCACGCTCGGCATGTGGGAGTATGGCCACCGCGCTCCCTTCACGGAGACGGTGGAGGAAAGGATCACCGGATTGGTTGAACGGTTGATGGGGGAGTCGGAGATAAAATGAGCCGGGACAGCCGTCAGATTCGTAAGTCAGATCCATGAGCCGCAGCAAAGCCCTCGCCCGCATCCAGGATGTCGAAGACCGTATCATCGCCCGCTTTTGCGCGGTCGAGCGTCGGCTGCATCGTCGTATGGACTGGGTCGAGGACACGACGGACTATGAAACGCTCGAGCCACGCATCCGCGAAGAGATCGTCTTCTACGAGGCGAGGGGATTCTACCTCTTCCAAGAGCCGTGGCTCGAGCACGAGCCCTTCAATCACCGCTTCCGCGTCGTCCTCACCTTCAGGCCGACGGAGGCGAATCGTTGATCGTGGCTTTCGTCAGTCTTTACAGGCGAAGACCGCGTCGACCCGTACAGCGGGCGCTGTGAGAAGGGCAAGGCGTGCGGAGCGGGGCCGGGCAACGGGGGATAGCATGGATTATCACCATGAATCCCCCGAATCCCATGAGCCGATATGAATCCGACGACTCGTTCCTCCGCAGGTTTGGATGTTTTGCCTGCATCATTCTCGTCGGCTCGGTATTCACCGTGCCCACAAGGGCGAATGGCCTTCCGCCGTCCGGTTTTGTCGAAATAGCAGGTGGTCCTTTCGCGATGGGAGTCACCAGCGGCGATGCGGATGCGAACGCTCCTTCGATCACGGTCACGGTCAGTTCCTGCTACCTTGCGGAAACGGAAACAACCAAGAGCCAGTGGGATGCGGTGCGATCCTGGGCACTCGCGAACGGATATGTGGGATTGGCTACCGGTGGAGGCAAAGCGGACAACCATCCCGTGCAGACGGTGAGCTGGTGGGATGTGGTAAAGTGGTGCAACGCCCGCAGCGAGATGGAGGGGCTGACCCCCGTATACAAGGTGGGTGGCACGGTGATGCGGACCGGGACCGCAACACCGTCGGTCGATTGGGCCGCGAACGGTTACCGTCTGCCGACGGAGGCGGAATGGGAAAAGGCGGCCCGCGGAGGCGGGGTGGGAACGCGGTTTTCCTGGGGCACGGATGTCATCTCCCACAGCGAGGCGAACTACTACGGTTCCAGCGGGATCTCCTACGATCTGAGTCCGATCGACCAACACCATCCATCTTATGCCGTCGGAGACGGGGCTTACACGAGTCCCGTGGGCAGTTTTGCGGCCAATGGATTTGGCCTGAGGGATACGGCGGGAAATGTCTTCGAGTGGTGTTGGGACTGGTTTGACGCGAATTACTACCCGACGAGCGACGGAACCACCGATCCGCGGGGACCCGCCGAAGGCACCATCCGGGTTCTCAGAGGAGGCGGATGGAATGCGCCTGCTTCGCGGGCGAGGAGTTGTTATCGGGACGGAGGATCGCCTTCCAGCGCGAATGAACAAATTGGTTTTCGCGTGGCCCGCAGCAATCAGGTCACGGCGACTCTTCCCGATGTCGCCGTGGGCACGGCCAGCGGAGGGATGGTCGGGGTCCGTTCCTATGCTCCCTCGGCCCAGATGGTCACCTTGACTTCCAAGCGGGCAAATCCGACGGCAGGTGTGGTGCTCGTCGCCAACCGCGGGAGCCTGCCCGATTCATTGACCCTCCAGGCCACGGGTGGGAGTGCGCTTTTCGGAGTCGCCTACTTCGCGGCCGAAGGGAACATCACCTCGGGGATGCTTGCGGGCACTTATGTGACCGGAGAGATGGATCATCAGGATGAGGCCGTTGCGATTCGCACCTCGATCACGCCGAACAAGAAGAAGCTGATTCGAAAGAAGGGGAAACGAACGACGATCCTGAAGCGGAGCCACGTCCTGGTCTTGCGGGCAAGTTCGGTGGCGGATCCGGAAGTCGTGGACTCCGCGGCCATCCGGGTTCAAACGAAGTGAGCGAAGACCTGGCACCGTCTCAGGCCGAAGGCGGCGACTCGTTGATCACCTCGTCGAGTTGGGTCTCGGAGATCCATCCCGCGGCGGCGAGGAGGGCGGCGGCCTCGGCGTAGGTCTCGAAGAAATGGATCGCGGTCGGGTGGCCGTCGAGTTTCGCCGCTTCCTCCCGGAGCATCGCGATCCGTTTTCCGGAGCTGACCCGGTGGATCAGGATCATCGAGATGCGGCCGGGGTGGGAGAGGGCCGCCTCGACGTAGATCGGCACGTCGTGCTGGGTCGTGTCGCCGAAGAAAATGGCGGGTTTGTCAGGATACCACGACAGGACCTGCTCGATCGCGGCGAGTTTGTGGTCGCGGTGGCTCCGCTTCAGCCATTTGTCTTCGTCGAGGCCCCAGTCGGTCATGAAAAACGGGCCGATGGGCAGATCGTTGAGCTCGAAGACGTGATGGAGGAGGCCGTGGAGATTGTAGGGAGAACTCGTGACGTAAGCGACGGGATTGAGCCGGTCGTTCTGGGGATCGGGTCCTTGCCGAAGATGCCGATAGAGAGTGGTGACGCCCGGGAAAAGCTGCCGGGTCAGCGCATTGCCGAGCAGTGTCGTCGCGAGCATGCTGAGGAGACGGCCGGCGTGGGTGACGAGCACGGTATCATCCACATCGCTGAGAATGACGACGCCGGGATGATGGGCGGGGCAGTCGATCGGCCAGCTCGCTGGCTCCGAGATCTCCGATTCGGGCAGCTCGATGAGGAGCTCGTCGTGGATGGCGGATGGGAGAGGCAGATCAATCTCGAAGTAGCCTTCACGATCCGTCCGTTTTGCCACCGCGGCGCCTCCAGCGCTGACCTGCACGAGCGAGTAGGGGCGCTCCGGCGTGCACCAGCGGCGGAGCATGTGGTAGAGATTGACGAGAGCGGGATCGTCGGCGCTCGGGTGCGGCCACGTCCTCGCCAGGAGCGTCCGGCCCTTTACCGAGACACCTCGCTCATGCCGGATCGCGTAGTAGATCTCCGCCACCATCGGCTTCCCGAGGCGGCCGGTGATCCGGGCGAGAAAGCGGTGGAAGGCGTCGTAGACCCTTTCGGCCTGAAGCGCGAGCTTCAGCACCCAGCGACGGCGGGGTTTCGGTTGGAGGTTCGGGTCAATGGGGAGGGGAGGGATGGTTGCCCTTACTCATAGCCCCAAGGCATCCTCCTCCTCAACCTTAAAACTCCTACTCTTACTCTTACCTCATACTCATACTCCGAAACCGAACGTCCCTTGTCGTCCGATGAGTATGAGTAGGAGTATGAGGTAAGAGTATGAGAAGGGGGATCAAGCCATCACATCCTTGATGACTCTTCCAGCGACGCCGGTCAATCTCACGTCGAGTCCCTGGAACTTCGTGGTGAGACGATGATGATCGATGCCGAGCAAGGCCAGCATCGTGGCATGCAGGTCGTGGACGCTGACGACGTTCTCCACGGCGCGGTAGCCGAGTTCGTCGGTGCTGCCCCAGGTGACGCCAGGCTTCACGCCTCCGCCGGCCATGAAAACGCTGAAGGAAAGGATGTGGTGATCGCGGCCGCTGCCCTGGCCCATCGGCGTGCGACCGAATTCCCCACCCCAGAGGATGAGGGTGTCCTCGAGCAGGCCGCGCTGGGCGAGATCTTCGATGAGGGCGGCGCTGGGGCGATCGACCGTGGCGGCACCGTCTTTCATTCCTTCCTCGAGCTGGCCGTGGTGATCCCAGGCCCGGTGATAAAGTTGGATCATGCGCACCCCGCGCTCGGCGAGGCGCCGGGCGAGGAGACAGTTCGAGGCGAAGGAGCCGTCGCCCGGTTCCTTCACCCCGTAGAGATCGAGGGTGGCCTGGCTTTCACCGGAGAAGTCGGTCAGCTCGGGCACGCTCGACTGCATTTTGAAGGCCATCTCATATTGCGCGACGCGCGTCGCGATCTCGGGATCGTTCTGCTCCTCGGCGAGGAAACCGTTGAGCCGCTGGATCTCCTCGATCACCTGACGCTGCGTACTTTGACATACACCCTCGGGATTGCCGATGTAATGGACCGCGTCTCCCTTCGACTGGAATTGGATGCCCTGAAAGCGGCTCGGCAACACGCCGCTGCTCCACTGGCGCGCCGAGATCGGCTGTTGGCCGTATTTGCCCGCCGAAGTCAGGACGATGAAGCCGGGGAGGTCCTCCGTCTCCGAACCGAGTCCGTATTGCAGCCACGATCCCATGCTCGGCCGGCCCTTGATGATGGAGCCGGTGTTCATGAAGGCGTGGGCGGTGTCGTGGTTGATCTGCTCGGTCTGCATCGAGCGGATCACGCAGAGGCGGTCGGCCTGCTTCGCGATTTCGGGGAAGAGATCGCTGACCTCGATGCCGGACTGGCCATGCTTCGAGAAATTCGTGAAGGATCCGCGAGCCTTCAGCACGGCGTTCTGGAGTTGGGCGAGCTGCTGTCCTTTCGTGAAGGATTCGGGGAAGGGTTTGTCGTGGAGGGCCTTCAGCTCGGGCTTCCAGTCGAAAGTCTCGAACTGCGAAGGACCGCCCGCCATGCAGAGGAAGATGACACGTTTCGCCTTCACGGGAAAGTGGGGGGCCTTCAGAGCGCCGTTCCAATGATCCGGTTTGGCAAGCGACGCGGAGGCGGCATTCGCCTGCTGGAGCAGCGAGGAGAGGGCGATGCCGCCGAATCCGTAGGCGCTTTGCTGGAGGAAACTGCGGCGGTTGAGGTCGCGGGCAAGTGGGCTTTCCATGGGATCAGTATCGGGTGATGGTTTCCTGGGCGTTCAGCAAGACGCGGGCGACCTGGGTCCACGCGGCGTGTTCGGCGGGATCGATGCCGGCCTTTGGGGCGAGCCCGATGGCGAGGAGCTTCTCCGCATCCTCTTTGGCGGCGGTGTAATGGTTTCGCTGGTTTGTCAGGAACGCGGTGAGTGCCGTGATCTCCTTCTCCTTGGGATCCCGGTTCAAGGCAATCTGAAAGGCCGCGCTCAGCCTCGCCTTGTCATCCGCGGCCGCTTCCCCGAGCAATCGCGCCGCAAAGACCCGCGCCGCTTCCACAAAGGCGGGATCGTTGAGCAAAGTCAGGGCCTGCTGGGGCGTGTTGCTGTTCGTCCTGGCGGCGGCACATTCATCCCGGGCGGGTGCGTCAAAGTTGGCCATCATGGGATGGAGGAAGGTGCGCTGCCAGTGGGTGTAGAGCCCGCGACGCCACTGCCGCGAATCCGTGTCGGCGATGTAGTCGCGATTGGGGAACTGGAGGGCCTCGTAGTAGCCGGCGGGCTGGTAGGGTTTCACGCTGGGGCCGCCGATCTCATCGCTCTGAAGGAGTCCGGCGATGGCGAGGGCGTTGTCGCGCACGAACTCGGCTTCGAGGCGGCGAGGGTTCTGCGAGGCGAGAAGGCGGTTCGCGGGATCGACTTCGAGCGCCTTCTTCTGGAAGACGCTGCTCTGGCGGTAGGTCTCGCTCGTGACGATGAGACGGACCATGTGTTTGAGGTCCCAGCCGGATTCGCGGAACTCGACTGCGAGCCAATCGAGCAGTTCGGGATGCGAGGGCAGTTCGCCCTGCGAGCCGAGATCATCGACGACGGCGCTGAGGCCGGTGCCGAAATACAAGGCCCAGAGCCGGTTCATCACGGCGCGCGCGGTGATGGGATTCGCATCCGACGCGATCCAGTTGGCGAGATCGAGACGGGTGAGGCGTTTGTCAGGATTGCTCTCGAGGCGGCCGGGGAGGAAAGACGGGGTCGCCGGCAGGACGACGGGTCCGGTCTCGTCCTGCCAGTTGCCGCGCGGAAGGACACGGATGTCGAGGGGCTTCTCCACGGACTGAGTCACCATGGTCCAGGTGCGACCGTCGAAGAGGGCGCGCTCGGCGGCGGCGAGCTGATGCGCCTTGTCCCAGGCGGCACGGTCGTGGGCGGTGGCGAGGAGGAAAGCGGTCGTGGCGAGAGACTTTTCGGAGTCACTCCTTTCTTTTAGTGGTTTTGTCAGGGCCGCGAGTGTTGCGGGGGCGGCCGTCGCGAGCGGGTCGGCGTCGGCGAGCGGGGAGACGGCGAGGCGCACGGGATGAAGATTGTCTCCGCCGAGGGAGACGACGAGTTTCTCGCCCTCCCTCAGGGAAAGCGGAGCGTTCAGCAGCCAGATGGCGTGGAGAGGAGCCTCGTCTTCGATGGTCTTTGGCAGGCGCCATTCGCTCTCGAGCCCGGGCACTTCGGCGCCGCCGCGGTGGACGGGACGCTTGGCGGTCGCGTCACCCGCGCGAAGTCCGATCTTGCGGATCTTGCCGTCGGCGTCATGGGCTTCGAGGGACAGGGTGAGAGCGGCGCCGAGCTTGCCGGCGTTGCGTCCTTGGCGTGGCACTTCAACACGGATTGCGGAAAGACTGCGGGTTTCGGGAAGAGAAGAGGTCACGACGAGGGTCTCTCCTTTGCCGAGCGCTTTATCGGCGGCGACGGCATCACCGTCGACCACGGCTTTGCGCTTGTCCACCGGTTCGCCCTCCTTGTGGATGGCGACATCGCCGGGGGCGAGCGGGATCCAGCCGTCCGGGTGTTGGGTCAGGATCTGCCGGATCCCTTCCTCCCATTTCGCCTGGGCGGCGATGGCCTTTTCTTCCCCGGCGAGTTGCTTCGCGCTGTCCGCGAGGTGATTCGCCAGCGCCTCCACGGCCTCGGCATGCCGGTTCTTCAGCCAGGGGCTCTCGACCTCGATCTCGGGAGGGAAGGGCGAATCATTGTTGATGCCCTTCAATTCGGGTTCGGGCGTGTAGCCGTAGTCGGCATAGACGCCCCATTGTTTCATGTCGGCGAAGAAGGACTGCAGCTCGTAAAAGTCGCGCGAGCTGATCGGGTCGAATTTGTGATCATGACACTCGGCGCATCCGAAGGTGCTACCGAACCAGGCCGCCGCGACGGAGCGGACACGCTCGGCGCCGTATTTGGAAAGATATTCCTTCGGCTGGGCGCCGCCCTCGCGCGTCATCATGTTGAGCCGGTTGTAGCCGGTCGCGACGAGTTGTTCGGGAGTGGCGCCGGGGATGAGATCGCCGGCGAGTTGTTCGCGGGTGAAGACGTCGAAGGGTTTGTTCCCGTTGAAGGCGTTGATGACGTAATCGCGATAGGGAAAGATCCGTTGATTCTGGTCGCCGTGGAAACCGACGGTGTCGGCGTAGCGCGCGATGTCGAGCCACCATACGGCCATGCGTTCGCCGAAGTGGGGCGAGGAAAGGAGGTCATCGGTGAACGGTAAAAGGTGATCGGTCGCTGTGGTCGTGTCGCCACTGTTTACGGATGACCGTTTACCGATCACCGCCGCCGGGGGTAGTCCGGTGAGGTCGAGGGAAAGGCGTCGGTGCAGGACGTGGTCGGGCGCGGCGGGGGAGAGATCGAGTCCCTTCTCCGCGAGTTTGGCGCGGATAAAAGCATCGATGGGATGCTCCTTTTCACGGCCTTCCGGAAGGGCGGGCCGCTCCAGGGGCGCGTAGGCCCAGTGCGGTTCGTAGACGGCACCTTCGGCGACCCAGCGGCGGAAGAGATCCTTCTGCTCCGGGGTGAAAGGTTTGTGCGCTTTTTCCGGCGGCATCGGATCGTCCTCGTCGAAGATGCGGAGGATGATTTCGCTTTTGTCAGGATCGCCCGGCACGATGGGGAGGAGTCCGTTCTCGGTTTCCTTGAGCGCCTCGTCGCGGAGATCGAGACGGAGGCCGGCTTCGCGGGTCTTGGGATCGAAACCGTGACAATGAAAACAGGTGTCGGACAGGATCGGACGAATGTCGCGGTTGAAGCGAACCGGTTCGGCCGTGGCGATGATCGGGGGGACTGCCGCGGCGATGAGAAAGACAAGGGGGGATCTCATGAAAAAGCGAAACCTTTCTCCACGATACGCACCGATCCGCCCGATGCCAAAACACGCAAAAGAGCCCGTAAGATCGGCGATTGTCTGACAATGAAAGAGGGTCTGGTCGGCCGTCCGACCCTGTCTGGTCGCGATCGTCAACGAGGCTGCCGGCTCTCGGGATCGGCGGGGCGCACGTCAGGCAATTCATCGCAGAGCGCGAGCGCCTTCAGGGCTTGGGCAGTCGCGATGTAGGTGATGTAATGGTAGTTGCCGCGATAGAGCGAATGCATCCACCATCGTCCGGAAACGCGCTGCTCGCGCTTCAGCCAATGAAGTCCTCGTTGGATGCGGGGATCGGAGGTTGGAATGCCGCTTTGACGCAGGAGAACGATGGCGAGGGCGGTGAGGTAGGGATCGCTCTCGGGATCGGCGGCGTCGGGAAGTGAGGCGAGAAGATTCACAACCGTGGCGCTCATCTCAAAATGCCAATCGTCAACAGCGGAGAAATCGCGTGTCGACCACCCGCCGTCTTCGTGCTGTCTGGAGGTGAGAATGGACCAAGCGGTTTCTTTTTCCGCATCGGTGACGAGGTCAGGAAAGTAGTGGGCGAGTTGCAAATGAAGGATGCGGTCGAAATCATTTTTGGGTTCGGCATCGCGCAGCCAACGTTTCAATCGATCAATCCGGTCGAGGGTATCGCCGGGCTCGAGGGAAGCGAGCCATCCGGGTGCGGCGGTGATGGCCCTGGCGGCCTGCAGGCTCAATTCGAAGTCGGTGGTGATATGGGGGATCTCGACCTCGCCATAGCTGATGAAGGAGCCATCGGAAGACTGCCGGCTCATCATCTGATGGAGGGCGTGGTCGGTGTCGGACGAGGTCTCGCCCGTGATGTGGCAATCCCACTCGGCGAGTCCAAGGGCGCACCAGATCGCGGTCCAGGATCCGGAAACGTATTGGTGTCCGTTCTTTTCGACCTCCTTCGGTGGACCTTCGGGGATCGACCCGACGAAGTCGGCGAGCACTTCGGGATTGGGAGATCCGAGCAGAGGAGAAAGAGCCGGGACCTCACTCAGGTAGGGGCCGGTGGTGTGGCAATTGACGCAGGACTTTTCACGCACCCAGGCGAGGGCTCCCTCTTCGAGGTAACGTCGGGCCGCTTTCACGGAGTCCGGTCCGAAGTTTGCCACCTTCGTCTCGTCGGGAGAGGCCGCGGGCACGGCGATGCCGTCTGACTCATATTGATAAACCGGTTTGGGCTTGGGATCCGCCGCATGGAGGGCAAGGGTGGAAAACAGGATCCACGCCTGCGAGGCAAATGTCATGGGGGTACTCCTCATTTGCCAAGCGTGCCAGAAAATCGGTGGTTCGGGAATCTACGCGCTTGCGGATACCGGGGCGCCTTCGTGCACGACGATCTGGGGGAAGGGGATAGCCCAGCCGTGGCGATGGCAGCATTCCACCGCGTGGCGTTGCAGGGCCCGCCGCAGCTGGGCGTGGCAGGCGGCCGCCGCTCCGTCGAAATCGGCAATGATCTCGAGGTCGAGCGAAGAGGCCGCGGCCCCGGCGAATTCGACGCGCAGGCAGATCAGGCGCCCTTTCTCGCCGAGGAATTCGCCGATTCCTTTGGAAAGCTCCGATTGGAGCGTGGCGGGGATCTCCGTGGTGGCTTCGGAGATGTGGCGGTAGTCGATGCCGAGGGTCGTGGTGAGGCGGAATCCGTGGGAGAGATTCGTCGCTCCACTCTCGAGAAATTCGGCCGTGGGCAGGGTGATCCGCGCACCTCCCAGTTTCACGAGATGCACCCACTCGGGGGTTTGGGAGGCGACGCGGGCGTGTCCGAGTTCCGGGTGATGGATCCAGTCCCCCTCCTCCGTGGGGAACCACCATTCGTGGTCGGCGGTGGTGCGGGAGTACATCCCGGCGAGGCGGCGCACGGGCAGGCGCAGGACTCCTCCGCGGAGCCGGTCGTTTTTCAACAAGGTGTAGAAGCCGAGCGAGTCGATGCGCCAGGGGACGCCGTCGAAAACGATGCGTTCGCCTTCGCGGACCTCGCCGATGTTGAGGATGAGTTTGGCATCATCGTAAATTTTCGGCAGCCCGGTCCGTGCCGCGAGGATGAGACCGATCAAAACGATGATGGCGAGCCCCATGAGCACCCAGTCGCCGGTGGCGTAAAGGGTGAACAAGGTCGCCGCGATCGCTCCAAGGAGGGAAAAGAGATCGAGCCCCACATCGATGAGCCTCACATAGAAGGGCCGGGTGGAGCGCCGCATCCACGAAGCGCGCCTCTGGAGATGGCGGTGGAGAAAACGGAGTCCGAGAAAGGTGCCGAGGAAGACGGCGATGCAGAGGAGGAGGTTCAATCCCCGGGTGCGGAAAAAGTCGCGGGTGCCGTCGCGCACCGTTTCGTAAAAGGATGGTTGTTCGCTCTCGGCGAGGGAGAGCTGATAGGAAATGGCTTCGATCCGGCTGGTCGCGAGATGCTCCTTTTCGGACCATGCGGCTCGCACGGCGTCCAAAGCGGTGGCGAGCTCGGCGTCACCGGTGGCGGGCAAGGCGTCGAGATTGGCAAGGGCACGCGAGGCGGTGTCGCGTCGCCGTTCCCATACCGACAGTTCGTTGCGATACTGCTCGATCTCGCGCGGACGCTCGGTGAGTTTTTTCAGTTCATCGACGATCGGCTGGAGCAGGCCGTTGATCTCGTCCTTGATCTCGAAATCCTTCGCGGGAGCGCCTTCATATTCCCCGGGATCGACCCCGGTGGCGATGGACTCGAAGTCCGCGCGCAGGGTGCCGCGCCTTGCGGTGAGATCCTTCAGCTCGGCTTCGATGATTTCCCTCTCCGCCGCGCTGATGTCTCCCAGCCGGGAGGTGAGCGCCTCGATCCGGCGTTCGACCACTACGATGGCGTCCTGGAGCGAGGCGAGCGCGCCCAGGGGATCGCGGGAGGGCGGAGGGCTCGCGGTCTCGGTCGCCGGAGCGGACGGCTCCTGGGCCTGAACCGGCAGGGAAAAAGCGAAGATCGTTCCGAGCAGACAGCTCGCCAGCAGCCGTGGGGAGGTACGGGCCATGGGCCCATTCTCGCGAACCCCGGCTGATCTGACAATGTTTTCCTCAGGAAATCGACACGGAACCCCACGCCACGGACGAGCCCGGGGCCGGCCAGATCACTGGTTCGGCAGATCTTCGGTGCCGGGTTTGCGGGCCGAGCCGACGCCTTGGGCGGACAAGACCAGGTCTTCAAACTCCGCATAAAACTGCTCGCCGAGCTCGTGTTTCAAATTGGCCTCGACGAAATCGAGCATCGCCTTCGCTCCATTCACTTGATCGACATATTGGAACATGTCCTTCAACTTGCCCCATTGGAGTTGTGGCAGGGTTTTCTGGGCGAACTCCTCCTTGGAGTGTTCTCCGATGGCACCACCCTGATTGCTCTGGTTGTTCCGGGCGCGGCGCTCCTCATCGCGGTTCATGCCGCGGAGTTCCTCCTCCTTCTTTTGTTCCAGCATGGTGACGAGGCGGCCCTGCTGCTCGATGCGTTTGTCCCACGCGTTCATGAGCGAACCGGGATCCTTCTCGCGCAAGTAGGGCATGATCGTGCGGCTGTAGATGCCCGCGATGTTGATCGGCACGGGCTCCCAGTTTTCGGCTTTGCCGAGGAGCCGGTCGAGATAGTAGGCCTTGGCGAAGACGGAGTTCGCAACAGACTGGGTCACCGGACCTGTTGGCATCTCGGTGAGGTTGCTGAGGGAATCGACGTAGGACATCAAGGCTCCGAAGATCTTGGCCTTGTCCTCGGACTCGGCGGCCTGGCAGCTCAAGGTCAGATAGCGGAGCTGCTGCTGCAGGGAGGCGACGAACTCGGGATCCTTGAGCCGGTCGGCCTGCCCGTCGCGCCAAGCGCGGAAGTCGGCTTCGGGACGACCTTCGCGATCGTATTCGACCGTCTTGATACATTGCAGATACAGATCGACGGCGGCACGCGGATCGGCGGCGGCGGTGGCAAAGGCCTGGCCCGCCGAGACGTTGCGGGTCGTGATGTGGGATTGGAGGTTGTCCTTGAGCGACTGCAGGCGTGCCTTGAGCGATTGGATTTGCTCGGGGGTCAGCTCGGCGGCGGTGACAGGCGAGGACAGGGTGGTGAAGCTCAACGCGGCCGCGAGGAGGGCGGGTAGGGATTTCATGGCGCGGATCGTATCGGGAATCGAGCGAATCGACAATACCGAAATTGCGTGGTCAAATGTTCAAATCCGGTCGGCACCCCTTGCCGGGAGCTGATTCCGGGCGACTGTCGTAACCAGCCGTTATGAAGACCTTTTCTTTTCTCCTCTTTCTGGGATTCCACTGCATTGCGACCTTCTCCACCCACGCGCAGGAAAAGGCCTATTCGTTGACGGTCACGGTCACGAACATCCCGGGAGCCAAGGGCAATCTGCTCATCGGACTCTACGACTCGGCCGCCAGCTTCACCGATGAACCGCTCGCGATCTCGCCCAAGATCCCGCTGACCTCCACGGATGACGTGAACGCGACGATCAAGGGATTGAAGCCCGGCACCTATGCCATCGCCGTCATCCAGGACCTGAACGGAAACGGCGAGCTCGACCGGAATTTCCTCGGCATGCCGAAGGAGCCTCTCGCCTTTTCCGTGATCCGCGAGATCCCGAAAGGAAAGCCGGATTTCACCGCCTGCTCGTTCAAGATTGTCGATGCGGATCTCGCCATGACGATCCCCCTGGTGCTGGAGTGAGGCGAGGTGACGGCATCGCGTCCTGCCTTGGCGTCTTTTTGGACTTCCGTTCCCCGGTGGATTGAAAAACGATGGGCGGATGACGATCCGCTGTTTCCTCCTCTCTGTAATCTCGGCGCTGGCGCTGTCCCTTTCCGCGCAAGAAGCCGCCCCGCCCGCGAAACCGCTCCGCATCATCGCCTTCGGTGCCCATCCGGATGACCCGGAATTCCAGATCGGCGGCTGTGCCATCAAATGGACGAAGCTGGGCCACCAGGTGAAACTCGTCGCCTGCACCAACGGCGACATCGGACACTGGGGCATGTCCGGGGGCGAACTTGCGCAACGCCGCACCGCCGAGGTGCAGGAAGCCGCCAAACGCATGGGGACGACCGTGGAGGTTCTCGACATCCACGACGGCGAGCTGCTCCCGACCTTGGAAAACCGGAAGAAGATTGTGAAACTCATCCGCGAATGGGATGCCGATCTCGTCTTTTCCCACCGTCCCTACGATTACCACCCCGATCACCGCAATGTCGGCCTGCTCGTGCAGGATGCGGCCTTCATGGTGATGGTGCCTTACTTTTGTCCCGACGTGCCTTCAATGAAGAAGAATCCCGCGTTCTTCTTTTTTCCTGACGGATTCACCAAACCTTACCCCTTCACCCCGACGCTCGCGGTTTCGATCGACGATGTCTTCGACGAAAAAGTGAAGGCGATCGACGCCCTCGAATCCCAGGTCTACGAAGGGGGCGCGCTCGGAGATGAGACGACGCGGGGAAGGCGCTTCGGGGACGATCCGGTGAGGCGGCTCGAGTTTCTCAAGAAAAGCTGGTCGAACCGCCACGGTGCCATCGCCGACAAACACCGCGCCACGCTGCTCGAGTGGTATGGCGAGGAGGCCGGCGCGGCGGTGAAACACGCCGAAGCGTTTGAACTTTGCGAGTATGGTTCCCGCCCTTCGAAGGAACAACTCCGGATCCTTTTTCCCTTCTTTTCCAAATGAAATCGCTCCTCTTCTTTTTCACCTCCATCCTCATCACCCTGCTCCCGGCCCGCGCCGGGGAGGAAGTGCTGCGTATCCTTTGTTACAACATCCACTACGGGCAGGGGAACGACGGCGTCTACGATCTCGAGCGCCTCGCCGCGGTGATCAAGGCGGTCGATCCCGACCTCGTCGCCCTGCAGGAAGTCGACGTGATGGTGCGCCGCTCCGGGCAGGTCCATCAGGCGGAGGAGCTGGGCAAGTTGACCGGTCTCGACGTCTACTACGGTCCCACGCAGCATTATGAGGGCGGGCTGTTCGGCAATGCCGTCCTCACCAAGCTGCCGGTGAGCCGGGTCTGGATCCAGCCTCTGCCTTACACGGAAGCCACGCCCGAACTGACCACTTATCCCCGGGGTTTTGTCGCGGTGACGGTGAAGACTCCCGGCGGAAAAGACGTCCGCTTCGTCAGCACGCACTTCCAGCACAACGTCGAGGAGGATCGCATCGCCGAGGCCGAGGCGGTGAACCGTTATCTCGCCGTGGAGAGCGAGAAGATCCCCACCCTCCTCGCCGGAGACATCAACGCCGTACCCGAGTCCGAGCCGATGAAGGTGCTGCTCTCGAAGTGGTCGAATGTGATCGATGCGGAGGCCGCGCCGACCGTGCCCTCGAAGGAACCGAAGTCGCGGATCGACTACATCTTTTACCGTCAGGGCGATCCCTTCGAAATCGTCGAGACCCGGGTGATCGCGGAGGAGATGGCCTCCGATCACCGGCCCGTCTTTGCGGTGCTGCGGGTGAAGTGAGGGATGCTCACTCCATCCGCCCCGTCGTCCAGAGGATGCCGCGGGTGACGAGTTCGAGATAGCGGTCGTCCGCGACGGTCTCGTTGTTGTGGCCGATCGTGGTGCTGAAAATCCGGGTCTTGTTGGGGCCGTAATGATTGGTCCAGGCCACCACCGCGGTCGCCTCGGTGCCCTTGGCGTTCGGGTCGGGGGTTTCGCCCTTTTTCACCTTCGGCATCTGGATCTGTTTGCCGGTGGCGAGCGGCTTGGCCGTGTCGAAGATCTGCACGTTGTTGTAGAGCTCTTCGTTGATCGTCGTCCAGCCCTCGAGTCCTTTCGTCAGCGGGTGGGACGGATCGGTGTAGGTGATCGTGATGGGCGACTGGGGGCCGTGACCCGTCGACTGGACGCCGATCATCTCGTACCAGCCCGCATTGTCGTCGCCGGTCTTGACCGCTTCCTTGAAATTCCCCCAGCGGTAGCTGTGCATGCCGCAGTGGAGGTTCACCGCCGGCACGCCGTCGCGGTGGGCCGCGAGGATGCGGTTGACGTAGGCAGCGTCGGTAACAGATGCGGAGCACTCGTCGTGGATCACGACATCGTAGCCCTTGGCCCAGTCGTCCTTTTCATAAATCGGGAAGGTCGCATCGGTGCCCTTGCTCGGGTTGTATTCGATGTCGACGACGGCCTCGATGCGCGATTCGATGCCGGCCTTCAGCAGTTGCTGCTGCGTCTCGTAATCGTGGCAGCAGCCGCCGAGGACGAGGAGCGCCTTCAGGGGAGCGGTCTTCTTTTCATCGGCGGCGTGGACCAACAGCCAACTCGCCAACGCCATCACGATGACGGGCACAAAAGGGAGGTATCGTTTCATGTTTCGGGGGTGTTTCGAGGGCGAGAATGCACGGACCGGGTGATGTCGTCCAGAAAATTTTCGTATGAACATAAGTCCCCGCATTGCGCCAAATAGAATGCGCATTGCGCCAAATAGAATGACACGGTCCCCGGGGGCGGGGGCGGGAAATTCCGAAGGGTTGGTTTTTTCCCTGGTCTTCATCTGGCCATCATTTTCACGGGCGATTCTTTCGCCGGTCCGGGGCGCGCTTGTTCCGGGCGATTCCCTCCCGCATTTCCATTGAACGATGAAAAAGACCTCCTTGCACGCTCTCGCCGCCACTCTCTTGGGTGGCGTCTCCTCAGTCCTCCTCGCTGACGAAATCCCGCTGAGCCAGTGTCCGGAACCCGTCAGGGAGACCATCAGGGGAAACACCGGTCTCGGACGGATCGACGAGATCAAGACGATCCGGATGGAAAACCGGGTGCTCTACCTCGCCGAGATCGACCTGCCCGGAAAGCGCGAGCGCAAGCTCCACATCGCCGGAGACGGAGCCCTTCTGAAAATGATCGAGGAGATCCGTCCCGGGGATCTGCCCCGGAAAGTCAAATCGACAATGGACACATTCCTTGCTCCCGGAGGGCGATTCGACAGCGCCGACCGGGTTACCGCTGGCGGCAAGGTCGAATACCACGTGGATCTCGATCTCGCGGACGATGTGGATCTTCATCTCGTCATCGATGAGAACGGAGGGATCCTCCGCCGTCGCGAAGAGGCTGATTTCTGAACCGCGATTCATAACCAACCAAAACCAAAACCAAAACCAAAACCAAACCAAAACCAAACCAAAGCGAAATCCAACCTGAACCCTTGTTCTTCATTTCATGAAATCCATCATCAAACTCCGTACTCTCGCCTTCTTCGCCCCCTTCGTCGTTGTCGCATTCTGTCCCACTCCATCACGCGCCGTCGAGGTGTCGCTCCAGGATTGTCCGCAGGCGGTGCAGGATACCATCAACGCCAACCGCAAGGGCGGGCGCATCGACGAGATCGACTTCCTGGCGGCCTCGGGCATCTATGATGTCGACATCAACCTCGGCCGTGGCCGCGATCTGGATCTGGTCATCAATGCCTCCGGCCGCCTCCTCCGCTCGGTCGAAGATATCGGCCTGGCGAGGGCTCCACGGGCGGTCAAGAATTCGATCCGCCGCCTCATGCAGGGTGGGGGACGCATCGACGATCTCGACCTCGAAACCGCGGGCGGCCGCGTCACCTACCGGGTGGACATCGACTTCCCGAGCGGTCCCGATCTGGAGGCGACCATCTCGGAAAAAGGCTTGGTTTTGAAGCGTAATCGTCGAGACTGAAACCCGTTCCGCCCCTGCCATGCGCCTGCTCCTCGTTGAGGATTCCGACCGTCTTCGTGCCACCGTTGCCCATGCCCTCTCCAGGCTCGGGCATGCGGTGGACGAGGCGGTCGATGGCAGGGAGGCGGAGATCGCGGTCAGTCTCAATGATTACGACGCCATCGTCCTCGACCTGATGCTGCCTCATCGGAACGGCATCGATCTTTTGGTCGAGTGGCGGAGGCAGGGAAATCCGACTCCGATCCTGATCCTCACGGCAAAGGACGCGATCGATGACCGTGTTCGCGGCCTCGCTCTTGGAGCGGATGATTATCTCGTGAAGCCTTTCGCGATCGAGGAACTGCTCGCGCGACTCGGCGCGATCGTGCGGCGACGCCACGGGCAGCTGGATGCAGTCCTTCGGGTGGGCGATCTCACGGTCGATCTAACCTCCCGATCCGTGAAGAGGGCAGGGGTGGAGATCATCCTCACCGCCCGCGAGTTCGCCCTTCTCGAATGTTTGGCGAGACGACCGGGGCACACTCTGACACGCGAGCAAATCGAATCCCACCTCTATGGCGAGGAGTCCAGTCCGCTCAGCAATGCTGTCGATGCCGCGGTCTACGCCCTGAGGCGAAAACTTTCGCCCGATGGCGCTCCTCCTCTGATTCACACGAGACGCGGGCTCGGATACGTTTTTCAGGAAAAGCGATGAGATCGATCCGTCGCGATCTCGCCGTCCGCATCGGCGGTGTCTCCCTTCTCATCCTTTTGGTTGGGGGCTTCGGGCTCTATTTCTCCATCCGGGGGTCGCTCGAGCGGCAATTCGATCAAGGCCTCGCCACCAAAACGCAGGCGATCATCACCGCCTCGGAGATCGATGACGGTGAATTTGAGATCGATCTCGATATCCAGGCCTTTGCCGGATTTGGTACGGGGGATCAGGAGGATTACTTCGAGATTTTTGCCGAGGACGGGTCTTCCTTTTTGAAATCCCCCTCGCTCGGGCTCCGCTCGCTCGCGAAACCCGCGACCTTCGGTGAGGAGGATGGATCCTTCGCCGATACCATCCTTCCAGATGGATTGCCTGGTCGCGCGCATTGGCGGACCTATGTGCCGGCGATCGATGATGATGAAGTCGATCCCCTGCCTCCACCGACATTGCGCATTCTCGTCGCGAGCGACGAAAGCTACATTCATCGTATCGTCCGTCTCATCGCCTTGCTGATCGCCTTGGTCGGAGGTGCCGCCGTCGTCGCGGGGCTCGTGATTCTGAATGGGGTGGTCAGGGCGGGGTTGAAGCCGCTCGATCGCCTCAGCGCCGATGTGCAAGCCATCGGAGTCACCGACCTCGATCGCCGCCTCGATCCCGAAGGACTGCCCGAAGAATTGAATGGTGTCGCGGCCAAGCTCAACGAGCTGCTCGAGCGGCTCGAGGCCTCGTTCACCCGCGAGCGACGCTTCACGAGCGATGCCGCGCATGAGCTCCGGACACCCCTCGCGGAGCTGCGGGTCATGACCGAAGTCGGGGCGCGGTGGCCCGAGGATTTCTCCGAGAAAAGTGGAACGGACATGCTGGAGGTAATCTCTGAGCTCGAGGCCCTGCTGGATACTCTCTCGCTCCTCGCCCGGGCTGAGACTGGGCCTCGGCGTTCGCTGGAGTTGGTCGATCTGGAAGCAAGCCTCGCCGAGGCGCTCGCCCGATTCCAATCGGAGATCGAGGTGCGCGGAATCAGATTCGATCTACAGGTGGAGCCCGGTAGATTCCTCAGCGACCCCGTGCTCTGGCGGGCCATCTTGCAGAACCTCATCGGCAACGCCGTCTCCTATGCACCTCGCGATGCGCTCGTCACGGTGCGGGCTTCTCCTGAGAAGTTGGTCGTCTCCAATCCAGCACCTGATCTCGAACCGGAGGATCTTCCTTACCTGTTCGATCGATTCTGGCGCAAATCGGAATCCCGCAGCGGCAAGGGGCATGCGGGGCTCGGGCTATCCGTGGTCCGCGCCTCTGTCGATGTGCTCGAGGGCACGTGCCGGGCCTCCCTCGATTCGGGGATTCTCACTCTCGAGATTGTCTGGTGACGGGAGCGGTCATCGGATCATTCCGCTTTCAGCCCGAAAGACCCGTGCCTGCGCAGCACCTCCGCCGTTCCGGGAGGCAGCAGATCCCCCCAGCCCGGCTCATCGGCCTGGATTTTCGCTTCCACGAGCTGGGTGGCGAGGCCGACGGCCGATTCCTCCCAGCCGGCCAAGCCGATGAGGAGCCGGTTTTCGAGAAGGTAATCGTAGAGACCGCGCAGTCCCGGGGCGACCTGAAAGTTTTTCGCCGTCACCAGAACCCCCGAGGTCACGTCGCGGCGCGGGTAGAGGTAGAGTCGCACCCCGCTCTTGAAGAGGCGTCCGAGGGCCTCGAGGATGCCGCCGTCGAGGTGTTCGTGGTTCGCCTCGGTGAAAAGGGCTGAGAGCTCCGTCATCCCGAGGGCGAGACCGACCATCTCCCGCGTGTAGCGGTGGAAGTAGGAGCTGAGCCGGAAGTAGTCGTTGTAGTTCGTGATGAGGGCGTTTTGTCCCAGCGCCGCGAGCACGTCGAGCCGGGCGAGGAGGTCGGCGTCGTTCGTTTTGCCCTCATCCTGCAGCACGTTCAGCGGGATCTCCGCGAGGGTGATGAATTCCTTGCCCGCATTCGCCGGCTCCTGCGCGAACTGGGCGCGCGCGCACTGGAGCATGTCCGCATGCGTCAGGGTGAAGGGGTGGAAGCGGCCCCGCATCGTCAGGACGGGCTTTTTCCGGAGGATCTCCGAGGGCTGCACCACGCCCGAGGGCGAAAAGAGCACCGCATTCGTCAGTTGATGCTCCACGAGGCGGAAGCTCATGAGCCGGTTGTCGACCGAGGCATAGGCGTGCCCGTCGAATTTGATCATGTCGACCTCGATGCGGTTCGTGGTGAGATCGTCGGCGAGGGTCGCGATGATCGTCTGCGAGTCGGCCCCTTGCTGGGTCGCGGCGAAGATCAGGTTCACCCCCACGATGCCGAGGGCTTCCTGCTGCAGCACGGCCTCGCGATCCCACATCCGGACGTGGGCGATCACGGTCGAGGGTGCCTCGCGCGGCGAGGTCTGGAAGCGGATCCCCATCCAGCCGTGGGCTTCGTTCGTGCCCGCGTAATTCCGGATCGCGACGGTGTTGGCGAAGACAAAAAAGCGCGTCTGATCCCCGCGGGTCGCATCGAGCCGCTCCAGAAGGAGGCTCCATTCGTGCTCCAGCATGGTGCGGAGCCGCTGCTCGCAGACATAGCGGTCGGCGTGACCATAGATCGCATCGCTCACCTGCATGTCGTAGGCCGACATGCTTTTGGCCACCGTGCCCGAGGCCCCGCCCACCCGGAAAAACCAGCGCGCCACTTCCTGTCCCGCCCCGATCTCGGCAAAGGCCCCGTAGGTGACGGGATCGAGATTGATCTGCAGCGCTTTCTGGTGGGTCGTGGGGGTATCGGTATCCATGGAGGCTTTCAGAGTCGCAACATCGATGCCATCGGATCGCGAGGGGAGGGGTGCAAGCAGGATTTTCTGTAAACTCCGTCAGAAAATGGGCGCCCGCACCTCCGCAGACACCCCTTGACCCCGCCCCGGAATCTGTGAAATGATCGGAAACGATCCCGGTCCCGCGGGGTTCCTTTCCCGCCCCTCCTTCATGCCCGCCTTCACCTACACCGCCATCGATCCGACCGGGAAAAAGGTCTCGGGCAGCGTCGTGGTGCGGAACAAGGCCGAAGTCTACCGCGAGCTCGAGTCGAAATCCCTCACCCCCGTCGTCGTCGATCAGGCCGCCGAGGCCGCGCCGGGGAAGACGGGCAAAGCCGGCAAAGGGGATGCCAAAAGCGGAGGCGCCGCCAAATCACGGCGCGGCGTGCGCCTGAAACGGCAGGAACTCGTCCTCTTCACCGAAGAACTCGCCGACCTCCTCGATGCCGGGATGAATCTCGAGCGCGCCCTCAAGATCCTGCAGGAGCGCCAGGCCAACGCCTCCATCCGCGAAGTCTCCGGCTGCCTCCGCGAGGAGATCCGCGAAGGGACGCGCTTTTCCAAAGCCCTTGCCATCGCCTCGCCCTCCTTCGACGAGCTCTACGCTAGTCTCGTCGCCGCCGGCGAAGCGAGCGGCTCGCTCCCCGAGATCCTGCGCCGTCTCGTCGTCAATCTGAAGCAGCTCTACAACCTGCAGCGCCGCACCCTTGGAGCGATGATCTACCCGATCACCGTGATGCTCGCGGGCATGGTCCTGCTTTTCGTCTTCAGCACCGTGCTGATGCCCTCGCTCAGCAAGATGATGGAAAAGACCGGGTCGGAGCTGCCTCTCGTCACCGAGCTGCTCATCAAGTTCACCGACTTCATGGGCGCGTGGTGGTGGCTCATCCTCGCCATCGGCATCGGGCTCGCCGTCGGCTTCCGCGTCCTCATCGCCACGCCCCTGGGGCGGGAATGGTGGGACGGCTACAAAATGAAGCTGCCCGCCTTCGGTCCCGTCATTCTCGGCCGCTTCTACGCCCAGTTCTGCCACACCATGGCCAACCTCTCCGCGAACGGCGTGCCGCTCCTCAACGGGCTGCGACTCGTCACCCGGGGCACTCCGAATCTCTACATCCGCGCCCGCCTCGAGAAAGTCGTCGCCGATGTCGGCGAGGGCACCAGTCTCGCGCGCTCCATGGAAAAGACCGGCTCTTTCCCCGAGCAGCTCGTCGACCGCGTCGCCATCGGCGAGCAGACCGGCGAGCTCGGCAAAGCCTTCGCCAAGGCCGCCGCGAAATACGACGAGGACCTCGATGTCCGTATCGCGCGATTGACGACCGTCGTTCCGACCGTGATGCTGGTGATCGTCGCCGCCATCGTCGGAGTCGTCGCCTACAGCGTCATCACCACGATCTTCGGCTCGATGGCCGGCATCCGCAATCGTTGAACGTTTCTTTTTCACCGCAACCACCCAGCCTTCACCCTCACCCGATGAAACTGCCCTCCCACAACCCTTCGAAACGCCGGCGATCCGCCTTCACCCTCGTCGAGCTGGTCATCGTCATCACCATCATCGCCGTGCTCTCCGGATCCGGCATCTACCTGATCATCGGCTTCATCGATGACGCCAAATACCAGCGCGTCGAGTCCGACATCCAGGCCCTCGATCTCGCCTTGAAGAGCTACGAGCGGAACAACTATTTCAAACCCCCGACCCAGGAGCAGGGACTCGCCGCCCTCGTCGAGCGCCCCACCGGCGAGCCCCAGCCCGAGCGCTGGCGCGCCTATCTGGAGGAGCCCATGAAAGACCCCTGGGGTGCCGAATATCAATACCGCTTCCCCGCCACCAAGAGCACCAAGAAATATGATCTCTTCTCCCTCGGCGAAGATGGCGTGGAGAGCGAGGACGACATCGGGAACTGGTGAGTCTCCCGCGTCGCACCGAGCCTTCACCGTCGTCGAACTCGTCGTCGCGATCACCGTGGTCGCGATCCTGACGGGCCTCGCCGTGCCGGCGATCGACAGCGTGCAGAAAGAG
This sequence comes from Verrucomicrobiales bacterium, assembly GCA_016795385.1. Classification (GTDB taxonomy): domain Bacteria; phylum Verrucomicrobiota; class Verrucomicrobiia; order Verrucomicrobiales; family DEV007; genus Arctic95D-9. Next base: position 43,488 of record JAEUHI010000091.1, read on the forward strand.
CGCCTCGCCCGCGAGCCCGTCAACCGTCTCCTCCTCCTCGCCCGCGAGGTGCGCGGCCGCGCCATGGCCGAGGATCGCCCCTATCAGATCGTCTTCGACGGGCAGGGCTACCGGGCCTCGCGTTTCCTCCGACCCTATGCCGGGATCGAGGAAGTCGAGACGATCCGGCTCGAGATGGCCGAAATGGCCGAGCGCGAGGAAATGATCGAAGCCTCGCAGGCCCGCGGCATCCAGATCGCACCCGAGACTCCACCCGATCCGAAAGAGGAACTCGTGCGCGAGGGGCTGAAGTATTTCCAGGAATACGCCTATCCGCCCGAGGTGCGCGTCAGCGTGCGGGCGTGGAACGATCTCGAATGGATCCCTCTGTCGGGTGCCGAGACGAAACGTTGGATCTTCCAGCCCTCGGGCATGTGCGAGCCCCTGCGGTTCCGCGTGGAGGCCGATACCTCCTTCTTCGAGGTCGAGTTCCACCCCCTCACCGCCGATGTGAAATCCGAACGCTCCTGGGTCGAATGAAGAGGGTCATGCGAAAGAGTCAACAGGGTCGGGTCGGGGGCGGGACGCGCGGCTACGCGCTCCTCGACGTCGTCCTCGCGGTGACGCTTTTCGCCATCACCGTCACCGGCTTGCTCCGCGTCATGCGCGGCGTCGGCGATACCTCCGCGGGATTCGCGCGCGATCGATTCGTGCAGCAGCAACTCGAGGGACTCCTCGCCGAGAAACGCCGCCTCCCCGTCGATGCGATGGCCTACGAGTCGGTCGACCCGCTCACCGGCATCACCTTCCGCACCTACGTCGAACCCTATCAAATCGACAATGGCGAGGGCGATGAACTCGCCGATCTCTACAAACTTACCGCCGAGGCGACCTTTCTCGACGACGGGGGCGAGCAGGTGGAGAAGGCCGAGCTGATCATTTACCACGAGGATCAATGACCGCTCCGAACGGACAGCCGAAAGCGGGCGAGAAGGGGTTTTCCCTCTTCGAGATTGCCGTGGCCCTCACCATCCTCGGACTCATTTCCGGGGCGATCTTTTCGATCCTCTGGCAGGCCGGCGACACCGCCACCGAGATCCGTGAACTCGATCGCCGCGACGAGGAAGTCTCGCGTTTTCTCGCCCTCCTCCGGGATTCGATCGAGCATCTCCCGCAGGACGGCACCCTCGAGATGGTGCCCGCCGAGAAAGCCGCCTCCGGTTATCCCGAATTGAAGATCGGCAACAGCGCCACCGCCTTCACCTTCGGGGAGATTGTCGGCAGCGTCGAAGAAGCCGTGATCTCCCTGCGTCCCGGCACCGCGACCACTCCCGAGGGCGAGCCCACCTTCGATCTCGCCATCAGCCGTCCCGATTTCGCGCCCGAGGATACCGATGGCTCGGGCATGGCCCTGCGCGTGAGCGAATCGGATTTCCTCCAGGCCGACGAGGAGGGGCGCTACTGGCTGCCGCTCCTCTCCGGCGTCACCGCCGCGAGCTGGAATTTCTGGGACGAAGACCAGCAGACCTGGATCGAGGAATGGACCGATGACTCCAAGCTGCCTCCGCTGCTCGCTTTCTCCTTCGACGACTCCTACCGGCCCGCGCCGCTGCGGATCGTCTTCGAAGTGCCGGAGCAAGTCTCCAATCCCCCGCAGGAAAACACCAGCAACACGTCGAGCTCCAGCAGCAATTCGTCTAACAATAACACCAATCGGAACAGCTCCGGTGGCGGACGAGGTGAGGGGCGTGGCGAAGGCCGCGGCGAAGGCCGCGGCGAAGGCAGACCGGGTGGCGGTGAAGGCAGACCCGGCGGCGGCGAAGGTCGCCCGGGTGGTGGCCCGCCCGGAGGAGGTCCTCCTGGCGGCGGCCCGCCAGGAGGCGGAGGTCCTGGAGGCGGTCGCCCCGGCGGCGGCGGTGGAGCTGGTCCCGGCAGTGGTGGTGGCGGCGGTCCCAGTGCCGGAGGAGGCGGCGGCGGTGGCAGATGAAAATCGTCGTTTCCAAACTCAAGCGCAGCCGCGGCATGGCCTTGCTCCTCGCGTTGATCGCGGTGATGGCCTTGTCGCTCATCGCCGCGGGGCTTTATGAATCCTCGCAGGCCTCGTGGGAGGAAAACACCCTTTCCCGGGCGCGTTACCAGGCGGGCATCCTCGCCGAGAGCGGCCTTTCCATCGCCCTGCATCCCGACATCGAACCCGGAGATGTGGCCCTGCGTCACGAACTCGCCCCGGGCCGCGGCTGGGAGGTGCGCATCACCAGCGAAGGCGGCCGTTTCCCCGTAAACAGCATGGGCGAGGAGCGCCTCCGGCTGGCCGCGGTCGAAATGTTCGTCCTCTGGGGCCTCGACGCCGCGACCGCGAGCCGGGTTGCCGATTCCATCGCCGACTGGATCGACAGCAATTCCGATCCGCTCCCGAACGGAGCCGAAAACACCTTCTACGCCGGCGTCGATTACCCGCAGTTCCCCCCGAATGCCGACATCGCCTCGCTCGAGGAACTCGCCTTTGTTTCAGGCATGGACCAGGTCGAAAAAGTGCAGCCTTTCTGGCGCGATCATTTCACGGTGCGCTCGGACGCCCTCATTGATTTCAACGCCGCCTCCCAGCCCCTGATCCAGGCCCTCACGGGAGCGACGGCCGATGCCGCGGCGAATTTCATCGCGGTGCGCAACGGCGACGACGGGATCGAAGGCACGGTCGATGACTACACCTTCGACGACAGCGGCGAGGTGCAATCCCTCCTCGGCATTTCCGACGGCGAATGGAGCGAGTTTTCGGAATTCGTCACCCTCGCCGGCACCGTGAAGCGCATCGAGAGCAAAGGCAAGGTCGGTGACTTCACCGAGACCCGCGTCATCCTTGCCGAGGAAGTCACCGAAGGCCGCAACACGATCCTCCGCCCGCTCACGAGATTCCGCGAGTGAGGGGGCGGCCGATGGCCGCCGTAAAAGGTGGGAAGGTAAAAGGTAAAAGGTCGGGCCAAGAATTCTTCGACGTCGCATATGCGTGCGCGGCCGGCCCAGCTTTGAAAACCTTTTACCTTTTACTTTTTACCTTTTACGGTGCCCTTTGGGCACCCATGAAAATCGACATCGTTACCATCTTCCCCGAGATCGCCGCCGGACCGCTTGGGGTCAGCATCATCGGCCGCGCCGTCGAGGCCGGGCAGGTGGCGATCCGCTGTGTCGATCTCCGCGACTACACCACCGACCGCCATCGCCACGTCGACGACATGCCCTACGGTGGAGGCCCCGGCATGGTCATGAAACCCGAGCCCTTCTTCGCCGCCGTCGCCGACCTCCGCACCGAAGGAGCAAAGGTCATTCTCATGACCCCGCAGGGAAAACCGTTCCGGCAAGCCCGTGCCGTCGAGCTTTCAAAGGAATCGCACCTCATCTTCCTCTGCGGCCACTACGAGGGCGTCGATCACCGCGTCGTCGAGGCCCTCGTCGATGAGGAGCTCTCCATCGGCGACTACGTCCTCACCAACGGCACCATCGCCGCGGCCGTCGTCGTCGATGCCGTGGTGCGCCTCTTGCCCGGCGTGCTCGGAGACGATCAATCGGCCGAGGTTGAATCCTTTTCCGGCGACGGCAAACGACTCGAGGCCCCCCATTACACCCGTCCCGCCGAATATGCCGGCATGACCGTGCCCGAGGTGCTTTTGTCAGGAAACCACGGAGCCATCGCGAAGTGGCGCGAAAGCCAGGCGCTGGAGCGGACGAGGCGGAACCGGCCGGATTTGCTGGAGGAGGGGTGAATGGATGAAGCAGGTGTGGCCAGAATCCAATGGTTGGAGCGCGCGGTCTTTTTTCCCCTCACATGGGTGCAGGACAAAAAGTCAGGCCAAGCCGTCCCGCCCGGCTGGGGTAACAACCGTCGTCGGCGGAGGGAACGGGTACAGGCCCCGGAGGGGCCAAAGAAGGTAGCCGGTGGTGGAGCGCAGCGGAACCACCGGACCGCCACCCCGGAAAAGAGAAACCCGCCCCGGAGGGGCGGAAGAAGCGGACCCGCTCTCGAGAGCCGTTCTTCTTCGAACTTCACTTCGCGGCGCATCACAAACTCCAGGTCCTCCTCGTGAAAGGTTTGCGTCCGATGGTGGCGTTTGCCCGCGCTTCGTGGTGAAAACCAGAGAGTCGTGCGTCGAGGATACGCCGGAGGCTTCTCGCGCCCCTCCCGGGCGCAACCGTTTCCTAGCGTGGTTGACCGGTGGTTCCGCTGCGCTCCACCACCGGCTACCGTCTTTCGTCCCGCTGGGACGATTCAGCTTCAAAATTTGCCGTAGATGGAACCAGACATTCTTAACGCCCAAAGATTCATCGGGTTTCCGACGTAGCCTGACAATTCTGTCCCGCCCCCCCTCACATCCTGGTCCGAACCTGGCCTTGACGATTGAACGCTTGTTGGGGCACGATTGCTTTGCGATGAAAAAGGCGTCCGTCCGGATTAGCAACAGATTCCGAGCCCGCTTCAAGGCAACTGCGGGAATTGGGGGGGCTGATCGGAGTGTGGTGAGTTTGTTGGTGGATGATCGTGGAGAATGAAGTTTTCCGTTGGATCTCCATTCACCCTTCACCCACAGGCCTGCAAAATCCCACTCGCCTTGTGCAGGGTCTCTTCCCATTCCTTCACCGGCACGGAGTCGGCGACGATTCCCGCCCCGACGTGGAAATGCAGTTCTTCATTCTCGGCCACGAGGGTGCGGATGGCGATGTTGAAGCGGCTTTCGCCGTTGAAACCGAAACAACCGATCACGCCGGTATAGAGTCCGCGGGGACCTTGCTCGAGTTCGGTGATGATCTCGCGCGCCCGCTTTTTCGGAGCGCCCGTGATGCTGCCGCCGGGGAAACAGGCACGCAGCGCGGCGACGTGGTCGATCTCTTCGCGCAGGGTGCCTTCGATCGTGGAGACGAGGTGGAAGACCTGGGCGTAACGCTCCAGCTTGAGGAGTTCGGTCGCGACGACCGAGCCATATTCGCAGACCTGGCCGAGGTCGTTGCGCTCGAGGTCGGTGATCATGACGAGCTCGGCGATTTCCTTCGACGAGGTGATGAGATCGTAGGCTGATTTTTCGTCCTGCTCGCGGTCTCGGAAACGGGGACGGGTGCCCTTGATCGGGCGCGTCTGGATGGTGCGCCCGCTGAGACGGAGAAATTGCTCGGGCGAGGAGGAAAGCACGGTGCGTGATCCGAGATTCGAAAAGGCGGCGAAGGGTGCGGGCGAGATTTCGCGAAGTCGGCGATAGAGGCCGAAGAGGTCGAGCCCGCGGGGCAGGGGAGCGGTGAAACGATGGGTCAGGTTCACCTGGTAGATGTCGCCGGCGGCGATGTAGTCGCGCGCGCGCTCGACGAGACGGCAATAGGTCTCGCGGTCGAGCTCGTCGCGGAAGTGAATCGACGGCGCATCGATCTCGTCGTCCGTGGCAGGGGCTTTTCGGAACGAGGCAAGGGAACCGGATCCGGTCCAGGTGCCGCTGCGGTGGTCGTAGAGGAGGAAATCGTCGTATTCGCCGAAGAGGAAGTCGCCCTCGTAGTCGATCGTTCCATAGAGTCCGGCTCCGGGGAAGCCGAGGTCGGGCGTGGTCGATTCGGGAAGGCGGCGGCTCGCGAGGAGATCACGCAGGGCGGTGTAGTCGGGCTCGTGAAAGAGATGCCCTTTCAACACCGAGCGTGGCCGTGCCGTGATCAGCGAAAAACGTCCGCCCTCGGCAAGGCGTTCGCCGGGCTCCGAGGAGGAGGAATCGAGGAAGAAGAAGCCTGGCAGATGGCAGAGCTCCGCGGCGAGGGACGCGGGCGGAATCGATCCGAGACTCGGGAGGGGACTCGTGCGAGGCTGAAGCATTTTCGGGAGGGAGGCCCCAAGGAAAGCGCGTTTTGCTCCAACTCCAGCGGAATTCGACGGAATCGTTTCAGAGTTTTTCGTAGGGGAGGGAGAAAGTATCGCCATCCTCGAGCCGGCCGCTGCGGAGGCCTTTCATGAACCAGCGCATCCGCTGCTCGGAGGTGCCATGGGTGAAGGCGTCGGGCACGACACGGCCCTGTGCCTGCTTCTGGAGCCGGTCGTCGCCGATCGCGTTGGCGGCGTTCATCGCTTCCTCGATGTCGCCTTCTTCGAGGATCTTCCATTTCTGCTCGGCGTGATGGGCCCAGACCCCGGCGAGGAAATCGGCCTGGAGCTCGAGACGCACGGAGAGCTGGTTGTATTGCGCGGTGGGGATGCGGCCGCGCTGCCCGTGGACCTTGTCGGTGTAACCGAGGAGATTCTGCACGTGGTGGCCGACCTCGTGGGCGAGGACGTAGGCGTAAGCGAAATCGCCGCCGGCGCGGAAGCGGTCGCGCATTTCCTCGAAGAAGGAGGTGTCGAGGTAGACGGTCTCGTCATAGGGCAGGTAGAAGGGACCCGTCGCGGCCGAAGCGACCCCGCCCGGGTATTGGGTTTGGCCCGAAAAGAGGACGAGGCGGGCCGGCTTGTAGGTTTGACCATACTCGGCAAAGACCTCGCTCCAGACTTCCTCGGTATCGGCCTTGAGGGTTTTGACGAAGGCTCCGACTTCATCGTTGGGATCGGCCGGCGCTTGCTCGACCTGGGTCGTGCCCTGCTGCAGCCCCCCTTCGATCTGGTTGACGGTCTCGAGCAATTGCACGGGATCGGCATTGAAGAAATAAGCGAGAACGAGCACGAGGACCAGCGTGCCGCAACCACCTCCGAGCGCCACGGGGCGTCCTCCGGTGGCGATCATGCGACCGCCTTGTCCACGGCGGTCTTCCACATTGGTGCTTTGACGTCGGCCTTTCCAGCGCATGAGAAACGGGGTGGGATGTTCGAGCGAGAATAGCCTTTGTGCCTGATCGCGGAAAGAAACAATCCGCCCGGCGGAAATTTTTTCGGGTAGGCTGGCCGGGTCCATGCCGAGCCGCCTTCGTCGTCCTGATTCCCCGATTTCACCCGCCCACCTCGCCGCCGTGGTCGCGGGGGCTTTGCTCATCGCGCTCGCGCCCATCCTTGCCGTCCTGAGTACGCGGGGGGAGAATGGAGTCGGCACCTGGGACGCGGCTTTCTGGCGGGTCGCTCTGGGCACGCTGGCACTCTCGGTTCTTTTTGCGGTGCAACGGCGCTCGATCGTGCCGCGTCGCGAGGATTTCCGCTCGGGCACGGCCTGGCTCTGGCTGCCGGGACTCGCTTTTGCGGGCGACTTCTGGGCCTGGCATTGGTCCTTCGAAAACACCTCGGTGGCGAACTCGTCGCTCCTCTGCAACACCGCGACGCTTTTCGTGGCGCTCTACGCCTGGCTCGTCTGGAAAGAGCGCCTTTCCGCCGCCTTCGTCGCCGGGGCCGTTCTCGCGGCCGCGGGCATGGCCCTGCTCGTCCTCAGCTCGACCCAGCGCGAATCACCGGTTGGTGGGAATCCGCTCCTCGGCGACGGACTCGCCTTGCTCACGGCGGTCTTTTACGCGGTCTACCAGCTCTCGATGAAACGATTTCGCTCCGACCATTCCGCGCCGGTCCTGCTTTTCTGGGCGAGCATTGTCGCGTCGGTCGTGCTGCTGCCGCTCGCGCTCCTCCACGAGGCGCCGTTTTTTCCGAAGACGGCGATGATGTGGCTGCCGCTGCTCGGGCTCGGGTTTGTTTCCCACTTTTGCGGACAAGGCCTCATCTCCTGGGGGATCGCCGGCGTTCCCGCCAGTCTCGGATCCGTGATGCTCCTTGTCCAGCCCGTCGGCAGCGCCCTCCTCGCCGTGCCCATTCTCGGCCAAGCCCTCGTCCCCTGGCAGATCGTCGGCGCGGCGGCGTGTGTCGTGGGATTGTTTCTGGCGGTGAGAGGGAGAGCTCGAGAGGCATCGTAAGAATTCGGATTGGCGGCCTACGGAAGACGCGGAAGACACGGAAAGGGAAGGTGTTTGAAAATGAGATTTGGAAAAATGGATGATGGTTAGGGGTGGTGATGGTCGCAAGTTTTGATGTCTTCGGCATCTATCTCGGTCATCCCTGCTTCCGTGTTTTCCGCGTCTTCCGTAGGCCGCCTCTTCTTCGCTCGATGGTAGGCCGCCAGTCTTCTCTGAACGTTAGGCATCTCATCATTCTTTTCCATCGTTTCTACTTCCTTCCCAAGCCAAGAGCGCGCGTTTTCTCCCCACGCCCCAGCGGTAGCCTGAGATCGCGCCGGTCTCGCGGATGACGCGGTGGCAGGGAATGAGAAAAGCGACGGGATTCGACCCGACCGCCGTGCCTACGGCCCGCGCCGCGCCGGGTTTCCCGATCGCGGCGGCGAGACGGCCGTAGGTCGAGAGCGCGCCTGGAGGGATCTCAAGGAGCGCCCGCCACACCCGGATCTGGAAGGCCGAGCCGCGTACCCAGGCGCGCAACGGGGCCGCGTCAGGCGTGAGTCGGAAGAGAGCATCGACTCGACGGGTCGCCCGCTCGTCATCGCGGATCCAGATGGCGTGTGGCCATGACGATTCAAGATCGCTGGGGGCCGTTTCTTCCTCGAGGAACGAGAGCAGGCAGATCCCCCGCGCCGTTTCGCCGAGGAGACAGGGGCCGAATGGCGACTCCGCGATGCCCCAATGAATCGTGATTCCCGCTCCGCCCGATTTGATTTCGCCTGGGGTCGCCGCTTCCAGCGAGACGCAGAGATCATGGAGCCTTCCCGGCCCTGACAAACCCACCTCGGTCGACGCCTCGAGCACCGCCTCGCCGCGCGCGAGCCGCTCTTTCGCGTCGGCGAGGGTGAGGCATTGCACGAAATCCTTCGGCGTCACGCCGGTCCAGCGGACGAACTCGTGATGGAAATGCGATTCACCCAAGCCCGCCACCGCCGCCATCTCGGCGAGCGTCGGCTGTGACGTGGCATGCAAGTCGAGCCAGCGGAGGATGCGCTCCATGCGGGCGTAGGAATTCATGCAGGGAGTGTATGCGTCGAGTCGCGGTGAGCCACCCGATTCTTGCGGTGAAGGAGGAATCGGTCGGAAAAGGCGGCCTACAGTTGAGCGAGGAAGAGGTGGCCTACGGAATACACGGAAAACGCGGAAGTGTTGAACACTGAGACAAATGCCTCGGGCATCAGAACGCGAAGATGATCCCGTAGAAACTGACCTTCACATTCTCACTTCGTGTCTTGGACACATTTCTTATTCCGTGTTTTCTGCGTATTCCGTAGGCCGCCCTTCATCTGTCACCCGCTCACCCAACACGACTCATGCCGGACCATCCCGATCCGGGGGTAGTAATCGACCGCCTTGGGCGCGGCGAGGAGGATGAGTTTCGTCTGCGGGCCCGCCGCCTCAGCGACATGACGCATCAGTTCTTTTCCAATTCCCTGGCGCTGATACGACTCGTCGACGGCGAGGTCGGAGAGGTAACAACAATAGACGAAATCCGTGATCGCCCGGGCCACTCCGGCGAGGCGGCCTTCGATCCGCGCGGTGAGGATGAGGTCGGCGTTTCGCAACATCGCCTCGATCCGTTCGCGGTCCTCCACCGGACGCCGTTCCGCGAGGGTCGAGCGCACGAGCAGGTCGATGAATTCATCGGACGTCAAAGAGGGTTCGGTCTGGTAGGTGACAGGGTGCATCCGGTGTCTTGGACAGGTGGGTTTGTCAGGCTACGGCGGGATGGTCATTTCAGCAATTGCCCGATTGCCTCCAGCAGGACGCCCTCCACCTGCGGCGCGACATTGGTGGAGCTGGGCTGGGTTTCGTAGCCGCCTTCGGCATAGGAGATCTCCGTGCCGATGTAGGCGGGGCCGCCGTCTCCGTAAGCGGCGAGGCAGACGATCCCGTCGCTCTTCATTTCCTGCGCGGCCAACTGGTATTCGACGAAGAGTTCGCCGGGCATGTGGAGCAGGTGGACTTGACCGAGTTTGAGACAGGTGAGGTCGATGCGTTGACCGGAGAGGACACGTTCGACGTAGGCGAGTTTTCCCGCAGCGGGGAGCCGGTTCGATTCAGGCAGGGAAGCGTCCTCGAGGGTGGCTTTCAACTTCGCCGCATCGAGATGCGGAGCGAGAGGCAGCGCGACCGGGGCGACCCGCCACTCTACCGACGAGGCATCGATCGGTTGGCGCACGGTCGATCGCCAGGCGCGTTTCAGTCCATCACTCATCCGTTCGGTGAGGCGGAGGCGCGACTCGGGTGTGCCGTCGTTGTATTTTCCCGCAGCGACGTTGCCGCCGCCTCCGGTGAAATGAATGAGGGGAATGCCGTCGCGCGAGCGCTCCAGTTCGGCCCGGGCGAGCCCGACGAATTCGCTCGTGACATCGCCAAGTCCGAAATGGCTTTGAGGATGGGTCGCGTAGTAGCTGAGCGACACGATGGGGGAGTCGCCCTCGTAGAAAGTCACCATCTTCACCTCGGGATCGATGACGCCCTCGGGGGCGGCGAGGGCTTCCTCGACGCGGGTGGCGCTCAGCTCGTAGCCGTTGCTGCGCGCGGTCTCGACGAGCCGCGAGAGGAGTGGCTCGGGAATGCGGTAAGAGCTCGAGCGAGCGATCGCGACCTTGCCATCAGGACCGAGGATGCGGCGGTTCGAGGCGATCTTTTCGACCTTGGCACGACCGACTCCGAGATGGCTCGCGGGGCGCGCCGAGGCAAGCGAGTTTTTCAACGACTCCGCGCTGCGTGCGATGGTCTCGCGCAAAAAGGCGGAATCCTGCCGGATCCCGCCGAGTCCGAGCGGCTCGAGGAGGGCCTCGGCCCCGAAGTCGCAGCGGGGGCCGTCGTGTTGGTGCAGGGCATGCACGGCGACGCGGTCCGGAGTCGTGCCGGCGGCCGCGGCGAGGGCTTCGCGCCAGGCGTCGTGGCCTTCGTTTGAAATGCCGATCCAATCGACCGCGCAGAGCACGATGGGTTTGCCCGCACCCAGCAGCACGATGCCGCGGGCGCTCAGCGGATCTTCGATTTTCCGCGCGGCCGCATAGGCTACCGGGCTGCCCAGAGGAGGTGTCGCGTCGGCGAAAAAGACGGCGACCCGGAGCGGTCCGTCTTCGGCAGGCGTGACGGCGAGTCGATAGAGAAGGAAACTTCCCGCCACGAGCGCGATGGCAATGAGCGACGGCCAGACGGCTTTGAATCCGGGTTCTTCTTCCTTCATGCCGCCCAGCATGAGCGAAACGCGCACCGGGGACAATCACGCATCGGCGGACCGGATCCACGCGGATCAAGGAGCGTCCGCAAAATGTCGGCGCATCAGCTCGGCGACCTCGTGATCACCCGGATGCGGGCTTTGCGAAAGGCCTTCAATGACGCCGGGCGCGTCGTCCGGTCGATTCTGGCTGAGCTTGAACTTGCCCTCGATCCGCGTGATCGCGATCTCGAATCCGACGGTCCCTTTCATGAGACGGTCGCGGAAATCTTCCGGCATTTCGCCCGACCAACGGTCCGGCCGATCCCGTTCGTGGACCTCGACGAGTTCGTGCAGCATCGCCGCAAATTCGCCGGGATCCTCGACGAGACGGGGGAATCCGTAGACGTGCACGGCGGTGTAGTTCCACGTCGGCACCGCCGGTGAGGTTCGATACCACGCCGGTGAGATGTAGGCATGTGGACCGGTGAAGATCACAAGGACTTCCGTGTCAGGATCGAGGTCGCGCCACTGGGGATTGGCCCGGGCGAGGTGGCCCTGCAGCGCTCCGTGCTCTCCGACTCCCTCTTTCAACACCAGCGGCACGTGGGTCGCCTGCAAACCCCCGGCATTTTGAGTGACGAGTGTCGCGAAGTTGTGTTGGCGCAGGAAGACGTTCAATGTCGCCCGATCGTCGACCTTGAATGCTTCGGGAGAATACATCGGGAAAGGGGCTGGATCCGATGCGCGATGGGGTGATGTCAGGAGGTCACCTTCTTCACGAACTGCGCCTTTAGCCCGATCGCGATGCCGTCCATCTTGCAGGAGATCTCGTGATCGCCGTCGACGAGGCGGATCGGTTTCGATTTCGTGCCCGACTTCAACACCTGCGAGCTGCCCTGCAGCTTCAGATCCTTGATCATCGCCACGACGTCGCCGTCGGCGAGGACGTTGCCATACGCGTCCTTGACGACGCGCGGCCCGTCCGCCACTTCCGCGATGGGCCATTCGTGACCACAGGTCAGGCATTCGTAATGATCCTCGAGGGTGAGGATCTCGTTCATTTCACACATGGGACAAGCGGGGGTACTCATGGGGGCAACTAGGAGGCGGGGGAGGCGATGAGCAAGGGGAAAAGCGGCTGAGAAGCTTATGGGCTGGGATTGACAGTATGTGGCTGATAGCAATATACTGTATTGCAGAATACTGAGAGAAATGAGCGGCCTATCCTTCGAATGGGACTCAAAAAAGGCGGAGAGCAATGATCGAAAGCACGGCGTCACGTTCGAAGAAGCGAAAACCGTGTTCTTCGACGATCAGGCTTTGGTCATCCCTGACCCGGATCATTCCGAGAATGAGGACCGATTCATCATCATGGGGAAAAGCGGGCAATCCCGAATGCTCGTCGTCGTTCATTGCTTTCGTCGGTCGGGAACGATGATCAGGCTGATTTCCGCGAGGCGGGCCGGAACCAAGGAACAAAAATCTTACTGGGAACAAAAGACATGAGAAAAGAATACGATTTCTCCAAAGCGAAGCCGAATCCGTATGCGAAAAGGCTCAAGAAGGCGGTGACGATCCGGCTCGAGCCGGATGTGATCGATTACTTCAAATCGCTCTCCGTGGAGACCGGGATCCCCTATCAAAACCTCATCAATCTCTATCTTCTGGATTGCGCCAAGGAAGGTCGCCGTCTGGCTTTGACCTGGAAGAAGAGCTGAAGCGCGAGGCGCGAAGATCTCACCGCGTCCAGACCCGCCAGAGATACTCGACGCATTCCGCCCGAGTCAGCACGCCGCCCTCGGCCTTGCCGAGCAGGGTGGGGAAACCCGGATCGCCCAGCGCGACAAGCCAGCGGTTGAGATCACCCCAGCTGAGGTGACCTGCCGGAGTGAAGGTTTCCTTCTGCTCGCCGAAATTCCCCCACAGCAGCATCGTCTCGACGGCTTCGCGATCGGGATGATCAAGCGGGAGGTCGGAGAAACGCGCCGCGTTCGGCAGGACGGGTTTGTCAGGGGCGCCGTCCTTCGCTCCGCGGAGGCGCACGAGGGCTCCGGCGAGCTCGCCGCGGGTCACGGGACGGCGGGGTTCGAAGAAGACGCTGTCGGGATCGGGTTTCCAGATGCCGGCGAGGGTGAGGAGATTGGCGGCTTCGAAGTGGATGTCTTCGGGATGCACATCGTGCCAGGGCCAGAGCAAGGTGCCGGGACCTCCCGCGCCGCGCACGAGGATCTGCTGCACCTCGGTGACGCGCTCCGGACTCGTCGCGATCTCACGTGGCGAGATGCCTTCGCGCAGGGCGATCGCGGCGACGGTTCCGGAGGCGGTGCCCACGTGCATCATTTGGCCATGGAGACGCAGGGCCGACTGCACCATGCTGGTGACGCCCAGGTTCTTCGACGCCCCTAACAAACCCTCCATTTCCACCGGCACGAGCCCGCGCAGGGGGAAGGTGGCGCGGTCGGTGTCGGTCGACCAGTCGCGCGAACCGTGATGGTGTCCCTGCCAGGGTTTCGTGGGATCGTCGTCGACGAACTTCCGGCGTGTCGGGTGGAAGTCGAGATTGAACTGCCACCCGAAGACGGAGTCGGGATACATCGTCCTGGCCCACTTCGGCTCGTGCGACTCGGTGCGGACGTCGAGTTCCGTGATGATGGTCATCGCCTCGAGCCGGAGCCCCTCGCGCAGGTAGGGTTTGGGAGGGAGCCGGTCGGCGGTGCCGTAGTCGTCGGCGAGCGCCATGTAGCGGAAGGACTGCGGAAAATCGCCGACGCGGTCGTGAGCGGCGGTCTGGAGGTAATGGACAAACTCGAGGGCGCGCTGCTTCGCGTCCTCGTAGACGATGTGCCGCTGGGCATGGCTCATCTCCACGAGGTTTTTGCGGGAGGCCCCGGGCTCGTCGGCTTCGAGGGCATCGACGACGTGCTGTGGCAAGGTGCCGAGCTGGTAACCGTGGGCGGGCCAATTGAGGATGACCGCCTCCGTCCCCGGAGCAAATCCGAAGTGGTATCGATCGACCATGCGCCGGTGCGTGTAGATGCACCAGCCCGCCATGTTGTAGATGCCGCCGCTGCCATCCCACTCGCGCCAGGGAGGGGCCTTTTTCCAGTTTTCAAAAGACCTCTCGTCGTAGCGGGTCGGTTTGGGAATGGTCGAGTCCTTCCCCGTCTCGCGGAGGAGCGGGCACCAGCTCAGCGGATTCATTTCCTGGTGGCCGAGCTCGTCGAGTGTCTCCGGAGCGCCGGGCTCTCCGAAGCGCGAACGCAGATCGGGTCCCGCCATGTAGCCCGCGCCGCTGCGTCGGATGACGTCACCCAGATCGGAGGAATCGATCGTCAGTTTCGCGCGGATCGTAAGGCGTTTGTCAGGATCGCCCTTGGCGAAGACGGAGGGTACGAAGGAAACTCCGGTCACACGGCCGTCCCGCGTTTCGACGGCATCGACGTCCCAGCCCCGCTCGATGCGGAGAACCCCCGAATCCACGTGCGGGGCGAGCCATTCCTCGAAGATCCGCGCGGCGGCTTTTGGCTCGATCGTGTCGGTCCCGCACCAACTGTTCCCCGGCGTGGCGACCCCATAAGTGAGCCGGTTGTGGGCACGGATGCGGTCGATGATCTCGAGAAAGGTCCCGCTACGGGGAAAGTTCACCCTCTTTCCCTCGACCACGGTCCATTCGTCGATCGGACCGATCCCCTGGGTGCAGAATTGGCCGCCGAGCCAGTCGTGGTCGTTGGTCAGAACGATGTGTTTCACTCCAAGTCTCGCTGCCTGCACCGCCGCGGCGCAGCCCGATTCATCGGCGCCGACGATGAGCAGGTCTGTCTCGATCGTCTCCGCTTGGAGAAGTTGCAGCGGCAGCAGAGAAAGAAGGGCGAGGCGCTTCATAGCTGTCCGATCGGTTGCACCATGGGCCAGAGTTTCACCTCTTCGGCGACGAGGTGGGCGGGGAGACGATGGAGCTGCACGAGGAGATCCCCGATCTCGGAGGGATCGATGCATTTGGCGAGCACCTCCGGATCCCGGGGCGGAAGATTCGCGCCCTCGGTGAAGTCGGTTTTCCCCCACGAGGGGAGCACGGAGGTGACCCGCACGCCGTGGGGGCGCAGCTCGGCGAGGAGGCACCGCGAGAACATCAGCAGGCCGGCCTTCGCCGCCGAATAGACGCCCCAGCCCGCCCATGCATGGGTCGAGCAGGCGCTGCCGATGTTGACGATGAATCCGTCGCCCTGCGCCTGCATGATCCGGGCCGCGCGGGTGCAGCCGAGAATGGCTCCGGTGAGATTACTGGCGATCGATCGCGCGACGGAGTCGTCATCCTGCTCCGCGGCGGGACCGATCTTCACACCTTCGCCGGCGTTGTTCACGAGCACGTCGATCCGTCCGGTCGCGGCGAGGACGGCCTCGAAGAGACGGTCCCACGCGGCACCGTCGGCGGCATCGGCGACGAAAGGCGTGGCCCCGATCCGTGAGGCCGTTGCCTCCAAAGCCGTCTTGTTCCGCCCCGTGATCCAGACCCGGGCTCCGGATCGGACGAAGGCTTCCGCGATGCCCGCGCCGAACCCGCGCGAGCCTCCGGTGACGATGACGACAGGTGGAGAAGAGGGCAGGGTGCTCATGAAGAATCCGGGAATGCGTCCATCGTGGGTGTTCCGGTTTGCGATTTCAAATAAAATTTGTTATTTCAAACTCATGTCATCGCGTGCCCCCGGGCAAACTCCATCCGATTCCCGCGAACGTTATCGCGTTCCCATCCTCGACCGCACCCTCGATCTCCTCGAGGTGTTGGCGGACCGACCCGCGGGTTACACCCTGACCGAATTGACCGAGGCTCTCCGCATGCCGAAAAACGCCGTCTTTCGCATCGCCACGACATTGGTCCTCCGCGGCTACGCGGAACGCGACGATCCGGCCAAGGTCTACCGGCTTTCGCGAAAGCTGCTGAGTCTGGGGCGTCAAGTGGTGGGAGGCGAGAGCCTGGTGCGTGAGGCCGTGCCATTTCTAACCTCGCTCCGGGATGCCACGGGCGAGACCGCCCTGCTGGGGACTCTCTCCGGATCACAGGGGATCGTGCTCGATCAGGCGCCCTCGCTGCATCCCGTGAAGGTGCTCGTCGAACTCGGGCACGCCTTCCCTCTCCCGACCGCGGCACCGGCGAAGGCGATGATCGCCTTTCTCCCCGCTGAGAAGCAGGCGGCCCTCGTGTCGTCGATGCGTTTTACAAAAAGGACACGGCTCACGATCCGGACTCCCGCCGCCTACCGCCGGGAGCTGGCCGAAGTCCGGCGGACCGGATTCGCCCTGGATCGGGGAGAGGAAAGTGAAACCTATGCCTGCGCGGCAGCCCCGGTCTTTGATCACAGGGATGAGGTGGTCGCGGCGCTGTGGGTCAGCGGTCCCTCGGACCGTGTCGATGCGAAGCGCATGAAGGCGCTGGGACCAATCGTGAAGGGAATCGCGAAGGCTCTTTCCCGCCGGCTCGGATCTTCGGACGAGGCGGGCGGGTGGGGAGGATGATCGCGCCATGCGCCATCACGCCGCGTCCATCCAACCGTTTTTGATTGAACGAATTCCGGCGCGCGCCCACCAATGAAGTCAGGAAATGCGGGCCCTTTTTGCCATCTTCATGGTCGTGTTGATCGGAAATCCGGTCTGCTGCTGCGCCTTTGCCATGCCTGAGGGCCGGTCCGAGGCGGCTCCTTCCGATCTGCCTCCTTGCTGCCGGGCGCGTCTCGCCGCTCGGGAGGAGACGCAGGATTCCGGTGGGAAGGAAGAACCTTCACCTCGGTGTCCGTGTGCCGTGAAGCTGGGGTTTGTCAGTGCCGAAAAGGCCGTGGCACCACCCCCGCAGCCCGTGAAGGAGATTCCGGCCCTCCTCGCCGCGGTACAGGTGTTCCGACTCGATTCCGTGGACCGCACGCTCTACGGGGCGGGCCCCGGATCCAGGATGTTCCTCGTGGCGTCCCAGCCACCTCCACGTCTCCTCTACGGGGTTTTCCGTTGTTGATGGGTCAGGCGATCCGATCCGGCATGGATTGCCAACGGGGCGTGCGGATTTTTCCGGTCCGATCCCCGACCCGAGGCACCGGCATACCGGACGGTGGTTTCCGACAGGACCGTTCTACGATTCTCATCAGCAATTATCCTGACAAAACACCATTATGAAAAACATTCTCTCTCTTCTTACCCTTCTCGGCATCGCCTTCACTCTTTCCACCCTCCAAGCGGAGGAGAAAACCTTCGAAGGCGAGATGTCCTGCGCCAAATGCAACTTGAAGCAGGCCGAGGAGTGCGAGGATACCCTCAAGGTCGGCGAGACGCTCTACCTCCTCGAAGAGGGCGGCGAACGCAAGACCAGCGAGCACGTTTGCTCCGGCACCGCCAAAGCCAAAGTGACCGGCAAGGTCGAGGAGCGCGACGGGAAGAAATTCCTCGTCGTGTCCAAGATCGAGGTCGAATAATCCCGCGGCTCTCCTCCGATGGCGCCGCTCCGGATGACCGGGGCGGCGTTTTCGTTTTCAGCAACCTTCAGAGCCTCAGCAACTTCAGATTCCGGAATTCGATCCCGGCGCCCGCATGGCGGCCTTGGAAGCCGATGCGACCTTTGCGCGGCATCTCACTCCACGGTTCACCCTGTAGCCACTTCGGCTTTTCGGAGCCGTCGGGATTGAGCTTGCCATCCTTCCACTGCGTGAGGTCGATCTCGTTCACGACCTCGCCATTGAGCACGACGGTGATGTTCGGGCCTTGGGCGGTGAGCGTCATTCGGTTCCACTCGCCGGCGGGTTTGACGGTGCTTTTGCTCGCGGCTTGATGACCGAAGAAGGCGCCGCAACGCCAGTTGGCGGGTTTCTCCCGCCATTTTGCGGCGCGGTCGTCGCAGATCTGGATTTCGACGCTCGCGGGCATCCAGTTCGTCTCATCGCTGTTGTAGAGGAAGACGCCGCTGTTGGTTCCGGGCTCGAGCTTGAACTCGAAATCGAGCACGCAGTCGCCGTGCGTCGCCTTGGTCCAGAGGTTCTGATCTTCGGTGGCGGTGAGGATGCCATCGCGATCGCTCCAGATCGCCCCGGGGGCTTTCATGTTGGTCAGATCGCTCACGAGCAGGTCATTCCACGCGCTGGAGTCGGGATGTGTGCGCAGCGGCAGCGTGAGTTTCGTGGCGGCGGCTTTTTCCGATGCGGGGATGTCCTCCAAAGGCTCGCCCCGCGCGAACTGGCGCACGTTGCGCATGTATTCCGGCGGCACGTCGTGACCGTAGCCCCGCATGATGACGCTCTGGAGGTCGGCCTTCATGAGCTTGGCCTGACGTTCGAGCAGCGAGGTCTGATCGAGCATCAACTGCCGGAACTCCGATCCGCCGGTCATCGCATCGTCGGCCACGAGCAGGAGGAAGCGGCTTTCTTTCAAAGGCATCACCGCGGGCAGCAGTTGGATGCCGCCTTCATGGAGCCAGAACGAATGAAAGTGCTCCGTGATGAACTCATCACGACCCGCGAGCAGCACGCTGAGGGTGTGCGCACCATTCGAGTGCCCGCCGATGACGCTGCGCTCCCAATCGATGTTCGGCACCTCGGCGGCGAGTTTTTCGAGCATCGTACGATACGCCGCGCTGACGAGGGCGAGGTCCTCGACCATCACGGGCAGGGTCTTGCCTTTCGGCTGGTTCGTTTTGAAGAGCGGCAACTGCACCGCGATGTAGTCCTCAGCGCCCACGATGTCGCGCGCCATCGCCCCGCCATCCTCCGGTCCGCCGCTGCCGCCCTTGAGGTAAACGAAGAGCGGATGTTTCGTCTCTTTTGAGTAGTTCGAGGGAAGGATCGCGCCGAGTCGCGGCACTTTCGTTGTGCCCGAAACCATGCCCGCAAGAGTATTTGGCAACTCGGGGAAGTCGTAGGTGAGTCCGGCGTTCGGCTTGAGATCGGCCGCGAGGGCGCTGGTGGCGAAGAGAAGGAGGAAGAGAATGTTTTTCATGAAGGAATCAACTCGATCAGGCGCATTCCGCTTTTCTCTGGCATGACCATGTTGGGGCGGGTCGGTGCGGCGGAGGCGAGGCTGCTGATGGAGAGGAGGAGAAAAAGGAGCCGCTTTATGAGAGAAAAAGTAGCTGCGGCTTCAGCCGCATGGGTTGGGAAGGATTGGGCTGAAGCCCAAGCTACTTTTTTCAATAGCCCTCCGGCACCTCGCCGCCGAAGAAGGGATAATCATTCTCCGGCACAAAGGCGGTTTCGGCTTTCGCCGGAACTTCCGGTGCAGCCTCCACAATGACCGGCGCAGCCACGGCAGCGGCGACGGCACCTTTGAGGGCCTGGAGCAAGGTTTCGCGACGGGTCAAGAAAGGTGCTGCGGCGTCAGCCGCATCTTGGGTGGTGGAATGGTTCATGGTGATCGCTTTTAAGCTTCGCTAAACGGTCCGGCATTTTGCTGCGCGAGCGTCTCACGTACCTTCACGCCATCGAGCGTGCCGACCTCATCCTTCGCCTGCATCGCGAGCGCGGCGGCGCATCCGGCGGCTTCGCCGAGAGCCATCGCCGTGGCGGTGACGCGGCTGGAGGCGCTGGCTTCGGCACTGGCGCTGTGGCAGCGGCCGGCGACAAGGAGGTTGCTCACCTGTTGCGGCACAAGGGTCCGATAACTGATGTCGTAGGGCTTCGGCTGGAAGCCCGAGCCGGTGAAGGGTTTGTCGACCGAGACCTCGGGCGGGTGGATGTCGAGGAACCAGCAGCCCGTGGCGATGGCGTCGTCATGTCGCGTCGTCTTCTGCAGGTCTTCGAGCGTGAGCACGTTCAGACCCACGATGCGGCGCGTGTCGCGCACGCCGATGTAGGGTCCGCTCATGATGTAGTAGCTGTTCTCGAAGCCGGGCACCTTTGCCTTCCATTCGTTGAAGATGGTCCAGGCGTCCTTGCGGCCCTGCATCTCCGCGCGGGTGAAGTCGGCGGCATCGGTGGCGTTGGCGGGGACGCGGGTGGCGTGGACGTAACACTCGTCCTTCGCGAAGGCGAAGATGAGACCGGGTCCGTAGAAATTCGCGAGCCGTCCCTGTTCGTGCGCCTCGATCAGGACCTTCTTGGCGGCGGGTTTCGTCTCGGCAACCGGCACG
>JAEUHI010000020.1 GCA_016795385.1 Verrucomicrobiales bacterium
AAACACCGATGAAGAGCACGCTGATGAGGCCGAGAAGAACGGCGATCACGAGGGTGACTTCGATGAGGGTGAGACCGGCCTTCTTATTGAGGTTGTTCAGTTTCATTATCGTATTAGCTATGTTGTTGTTTTGTTATGTTCCGGGCCGGTTCACGAAGGACCCCGGTCAAGAAGGTTGTTTCACTGGTTTTGCGCTGGCTGGGCGGCTCCCCTTGCGGGAGGATGCCGGGCTTCGCGCTTCTGCTGTTCGTGTGGAGAGGCATGGGCGTCATTTGCCGAAGGGAGGACAGTCGGATGCTTCTGTGCTTGCTTCGAAAAAGGACGGGCGGTTGGTTTGAATTCTTCGGGAGGATTCCGGCTCCGGAAGCGGACTTCCGAAGCCGGAGGGAGGGGAATCGTGAGCTTGTCGCCAAGCTCCCCGGATGGATCACCAGCCGGCGGTGGTGGTGGGCTTGTGGTCACCATCGGCGACGGCGGACTTCGAGCAGGTGAGGTAGGCGGTGCCCACGGCCGGGATCGTGCCGAGCCAGGTGTAGGTGCCGCTGCTGGGGCAGGTCGGGACGGTCTCGAGGAGCTTGCCGGATCCGGCAAGGGTATCCTGGACGCAGGCGTCACCGACGGCCTTTTCGTAAAGGTTCTGGTAGGAACGGACGGCCTTCTGGACGTTGGAGATGTTCAGGATGCACTTGGAACGGTTCGATCCTTCCTTGTAGGCGGAAACGCCGATGAAGAGCACGCTGATGAGGCCGAGGAGCACGGCGATAACAAGCGTGACTTCGATCAAGGTAAGACCGGCCTGTTTCTTGATGTTGTTCAGTTTCATTATCTGTATTTTTGGCTATTTGTTGTTGTTTATTGGTTTTGCGTTCTGGCGATCCTTACTGAAGGGATTGCCGGAAAGAGTTGCGGGGGTCACCATCCGAGGGTGTTGAGAGGTTTGTGGTCGTGGCTGGTGGCGAGAGAGCAGGTGAGATAGGCAGTGTCGAGTGTCGGGATGGTGCCGAGCCAGGTATACTCACCGCCGCTGGGGCAGGAGGGGGCCACCTCGAGCATGCGTCCCGAGCCGACGAGCACCGATTGGGGACAGGAATCGCCGAAGTTCCGTTGATACATGTTTTGATGGGCGCGGACGGCCTTCTGCACCTGGGAGATGTGGAGGATGCACATCGAACGGTTCGAACCCTCCTTGTATGAGGTGGCACCGATGAAGATCACGCCGATCAATCCGAGGAGGACGGCGACCACCAAGGTGACCTCGATCAACGTGAGGCCGGCGTTTTTCCTGGTGGGGTTGAGCTTCATGGGGGAAAGGATCAATGGGTAGTTGTGTCAGGATTTTCAGCTGGCTTTCCCGCGGACGAAGAGAAGCTCTTCGCTCTCTTCCTCGTTCATGCGGTTCATGGTGTAGGCGGTGTGGGAGATCTTGCCCATGTTGAGGAGGTTCCGCAGGTTGGCGTCCCACTCGATGTTGCCGCTGTGGCGGATGGCGTCTTCGAGGGACTTGGCGGCCCCGTCGTAGGAGGCGATGCCCGATCGCACCGCCGAACTGTTGTTCTGGAGGAATTCGTAGTTCAGGACGCGGCCGTTTTCGGTGGGGATGAGGCCCTGGGAAAGGATGAACATGAGGATCTCCGCGAGACGTCCGAGGAGGGAGCGGTGTTGCTCCTGCGGGAAAAATTCGAGAATACGGCTGAGGGTCTTCACCGCGCCGTTCGTGTGGAGGGTCGAGATGACGACGTGACCGGTCTGGGCCGCCTCGATCGCGATCTCCATCGTTTCACGGTCGCGGATTTCCCCGATGAGGATGACGTGCGGCGCCTTGCGGAGGGCGTCCTTCAGGCCCTGCTTGTAGGAGCTGACGTGCTTGCCGACTTCTTGCTGGGTGCAGAAGCCGGGTGAGGGCACCTGCTGGCCGGTCTCGTCGACATGGGGGAGAAAGCGGGAATAGCGGTATTCGATGGGGTCTTCCACCGTCACGATGTGGCGGGGATGATTCATGCGCAGCCAATCGAGGATCGCCGCGAGGGTGGTGGATTTGCCCGACCCGGTCTGGCCCGTGACCAGTCCGAACCCCTGGCGACGCTTCATGAATTCGCAGACCGCCCGTGTCGTATCGGGGGAGAGGCCGAGGGTGTTGAGGTCGGCGATATCGTCGCTGAGGATACGGCAGGTGATGCCGGGTCCGGAAGTGCTGAGGTGCGCCTGCACCCGCATGCGTCCCGAGATCGTTCCGTCCGGGAGGGGGAAACCCTCGGCGCTGAAGTCGGCCACCTTGTCATCAAAAAGGCGGGCCTTGACGTCCTTGAGGTTCTGCAATTTGGAGGCCGCGGCTCCCACACTGTCCGCCTCCTGGCGGCTGTAGAGATACTCGATGACGTTCATCACCACCTCGGAGGGGATTTCCCCCAGGCGGCGGATGATCTCGAGGCCACGTTTCGTATGACAATAGATCCAATTTCCGCTCCGAATCTGGATGTCGGAAATCTTGTTCGCCCCTGCCACGGCGAAGATCTCGCTCATGACGTAGTGCGCTTGCGCTTGGGCTTTTGGGTCCATTTAGGTCGAGAATAACAAATTACAATGAGTATTATAGCCATAAAAATCATAAAACAAGAGAAATTTTATAATTACGGAAGAAATTTTAATATTTCTTAATGGTCAGCATTGCCCGGAAAGAGAGGGGGGCGAAATTTGCCTTGAATCCGTTCGGTTTGTGCCGCTCGGAATCATTCCGGCTGCTTCCGCGGCGTAGCGTTCTCAGGCAGCCTGGAAAACAAAAAAGCCCGCCGGAAGGGGCGGGCTCTTTCAAGATTGGGGGTCTGGAAAATCTGACGGGGAACTCAGGGCTGCGGTGCCTTGTCGGGTTCCTCGCTCTTGGCCACCTCGGATTCGGGTAAAGGAGCAGTTTTCGGCGATTCGGCGCGGGCGATCATCGCGTCGAATTGTTTGAAGGTGCGTTTTGCGAAGTGGCTTCGTTCGGCGATTTCCATCTGACGTTCGGTGGAAAGATTGTCCCAGTTCCCGACGGTCTCCGACTTCGCCTGGATCTCGTCGAATTTTGCAAGGCAATATCCGATCTTTTCGCGGTATTCCTTGAGAATCTCCAACGGGATCGTCTCACCCTTTTTCATGTAGGGAGCCGCGTCCATCAGATAGAGATTCATTCCGGCGGCTGCCGCAGTGAGCCATGGCTCGGGGTCTTCGCTCTCGTGAAATGCCGCGGCAATGGCGGCGTTGGCGACTTTCGTCGCCTGCACGTTTGCTTCCGGCGTGCCTCCGAAATCGTGGGTCGTCAGGAACAGGTGATAGGAATCGTAGGCGCCGTAGTGGGTCGGATCGAGTTTGAAACTGCGCAGCAGCATCTCCTCGATATCGCGGTAGACGGTGGCGAGGTGACGATCGTTCAGGGAATTCGGATTGGTGCGGTGGTGCTGGGCGATGACTCGGTCCTGAAACCAGCGTTTACCGACGTGGAGAAGCGAGCGGTCTTCCGGTTTTGCCGGTCCTGTCGTGACCTGGGGAGCGGGTTTGTGATCGTTCGCACTTGCAGTGCCTTCCTCGTGATGATCGTCGCCGTGTCCGATGCCGGACATGTAGTGGGGCACGATCTGCTCCACTCCGAGGTGCCAGACGCGGTCGATCGTGGTCTCGGAGAGACGGGCGAGGAGCTTTCCGTAGGCGGAACCCTGGACGGCAAAAGGATTCACATTGGGCTTGATGCCGGCGGAGTCCTTTCTGAGGGAAGTAAGACCTGCGACGGCGAACGCAATGCCGCCGATGATGAGGAAGGGAGAGACGAGTTGGCTGCGGTTCATGGTCATTTCCCTTCGCGGAAGAATTGATACGAGAGCCCCACGGTGAGAAGGGCAAGGCCGCCGAGGTAGGTCGCGATCCGTGCCATCTCGGGCCATTCAATCGCGCCGAGTTTGAAGACGAGGCGGGAAGTGAGGTCGGAGAGATGGTAGTGGGGCGACACGAGGTAGAGAATGTTCAGGATGGGGTTGTCGTTGTCGGCGAGGAAGACCTCGAGATAGCCGATACCGAAGAGACCGTAGAGAGCCAGTCCGATCGTCACGGCGTAGGCCGCGGCTCCGTTGAAGCGGGTGCCGAGGGCGATCGAAAGGGCGAGGAGAGGAGCCACCACGAGAAGGAAAAGCAGCACGTACTGGAGATTGGTGATGATCCAGTGACGGGCCTCCACCGCATCGCCGGGCAGGGCGGTGAACGTGCTGATGATGAAGGTGATCGCCATCATCCCGGCGAAGACGGTGAAACAGCTCAGCCAAAGCTGGCCCATCTGCCGCCAGCGGGAGACACCGAGCGTCTTGAAGTATTCGAGAATGCCGTGTGAGGCCCAGCGATCGCCGATCGTGGCCCCTTGGAAGAGGAGCCAGCCGATCGCCGAGGTCCACAAGAGCATCCAGGCCATCTGGGCGCGGGCGGGCTCGAGAAGCGAAGGTTTGCTCTCCCACGGCGTCATGAGGGGCAACGCGAAGGGCAGCACGAGGATGAGGAAGGCGAAGATCGCGAAGGTTTTCCGGGAGAGGATCGAGGCGAGGGTGAGTTTGTAGAGTTCCATGGCAGGAGGCCTGCGGCCTGATAAATGGGAAAAAGAAAAAGGTGAAAAGGGCGATGGGTTGGAGACGGCTCAGTTGAGCGACGTCCGGGTTTCGAGCCAGTCGAGGGTGCCGTTGTGGACTGCGATGGGCTCGAGCTTGCCTTCGCGGATGGCGATGGCGCTGTCGGCCTTGAGCGTGGGCTCGTCGGGGTGCACGCAGACGAGGCGCACAATGCCTTCGGAGTGTTCGCTCCAGATCTGGTCGACCTTGTCGCGGGCCGCGAAATCGAGGCCCGAGAAGGGCTCGTCGAGCAGCAACACTTGGGGACCGTTGTGCCGGGTGCGGGCTTCGGCGACGATCAGACCCACCTTTTGACGGTTGCCTTTCGAGAGCTTGCCGTAGGGCTTTTCCACATCGAGTTCGATGCGTTCGGCCATCTCCATCGCGAAGGCGCGCTGCCCGTTTTTGAAGAGGGCGGCGAAGATCTGGCGTGGTTTCAGCTCGCCGTCGAAGCGCAGATCTTCATCGACGAATTGGACCACGCCGCTGCAATTGACCTTGCCCGAGAGCGACGGGATGATCCCCGCGATCGTCTTGAGGAGGGTTGTTTTGCCACGACCGTTGCGGGCAAGGAGGAGATGGCGTCCGTTACCCAGCTCGATCGGCGCTTCGGCCGTGGCGAGGACGGTTTCCGGACTCGTACTGCGGAATCGGCTGCGATACCCGATGCGGAGCCCTTGAGGCAAGACAATGGAGGGAGCGGAAGAACTCATGCAGATCTGTGGCAAATAATGGAAATTATAAAAATTTACTTCAGATATGCAAAAGATCAAGATTCTTATTAAAAAACCCCGATGCGGGAGCCGCGATCGGGGTTTGCAGGGGGGGGCGGTGGCGTGCCCAAGGAGGGAGGGGAGGGGCTCAGTGCACTTCCTCGATCGTGACGAGCCAGTTCATCAGATGGATGGGAGGGAGCTCCGCCGGGCTTTTCAACGAAGTGAGATTCGCGTCGATCTTGCTGGCGGCGATGCGTTCGTCGTCGCCAGACATGAATTCCAAGGGGTTGACGGTGTCGTTGGCGCTCGTTTTCAAGCTATTGAGCTGACCGGTCAGTTCGACAGGATGATCCACAGTGAGAGATTCGCCAAAGCGTTTTTCGGGAGCGAAAATCGAAAGGGGCGGGTAGAAGACATGACCGTTCGGGAGGCCGGCATTGGTAGGCGTGGTGGCGGGCACGTCATTGAGGGTATCGGCGATGTAGACTCGGTAGCGCGACACAAGGGAAAACCCTTTGGTGAACGCGGTGAGATCTTTTCCGCCGCGTAGCGTCACCGCCATGTCTGCTTGCACGGAAGGCACGGAGGGGATCACGACCGTACTTTCTCCGGTTCGCGGAAAGATGTAGAGGGAGTGGTTCAGCGCCATGCCGCCTGAGTTGCTCAGTCCATTGATGAAAGCGGGAAGGCGATCCATGTAAATCACGAGAGCGTTCTTTGTGTTGTCCAGCTCCGCGGTCTGGAACGGAAAGGTGCCACCGCCCGTCTCATTTTCCGTAGGCCAGTTCGTACCCCGGGTGTAGGTCGCCGTTACCAGACCATTGCTGGTGTTGCGGTAGCGGAGGCGGATCTCGGTGGGAAGCTGGGTGGTCGCCGACGACATCGTCCGCATTTCGAGAGTCATGGCACACTGGCGTCCGGCCATGGTGTACTCATTCCATCCGGTCGGTGAGATGCGCTCTTCCCGGCTCCCGTCGCCGGTGTTGAACAGCGTGCTGGTTCCCCGATTCAGGGGAATGAAAGCGACTTTACCGACGTTTCCGCCCACGGAGGCGGAATAGAAGTCGCTGTCGGCATTCGCATTGTTCGCGCCACCCGCCGCGGTCTGGGTGGCGCGCGATTCCCGCTCGCCGAGTTCGTCGAAGCCCGTTTGGATATTCGTGCCATCGACCACCGCCTGTCCGGTGACGGAGATGGATTTCCGGGCCGAGACCGACCCTCCGGAGACCACCACCGACCCTTCCGTGGCGAGGCGCTCGGCGACGAGCGATCCATCCAGGGTCACGTTTTCCCAAGCGGTGCCATCCGCGAACTTCCCGACCTTGAGCAAAGTGGACGCGGAAAGAGGCACCTGCGAGGGGATTTCGTAGATCGAAAGCACGTAATCCTTCCGTACCGGGGGGACGCCGGTGCGTTGTTCGTTGTGCGATCCGAACTTGAGGGAGAACACCCACCAATTGCGCTTCGCCACGAAGTATTCCCCGGGCCGTTTGTAGCCGAATTTCACATCGGGATACTGGATGAGATTGTAGCGGGGATAATCCGTGGCAGAGAGACCGAGGCCCTTCGTGTACCAACTGACATAGCTCTTGTCGTGGCTGATGATGGGATACTGTTTGTCGAGCAGGTAGGTATCGTAGCTCAGTTGCAGCGCCGCGGGGACACGGGGGCCGATCTTCGGATCCCCGAGCATGGTGTATTCCCACCAGTTGCCGCCGTTGACACGGTTGTCACCTCCGGCATAGGTGCCGAGAGGGGCCTGAATGACTTGGGAGACGGACGAAAAGGTCGTGTCGCCCGTGTTCGCCGAGACGGCCGTGCCGAGATTGAGCGAATTGAGCATCTGCGGGCTGATCGACTGCTCGGCGTTCGCGGCATTGAGAGCCTCGCGGAAAATGGTATCCCAGTTGTAGCTGGTCGTATTGTTGGCGGAGTATCGTTGCATCGCCCCGATCGCCTTGTTGGGGACGATGTGGATGAGGGCGTTGAGGATGGCATCCTCTTTCTGCGAATAGTCCTGCTTCACCTGGGCGCGGGCCTGTACCTGGAAGGTCCGCATGCTGCCGAGGTAGGCGTAACCCATCATCCCGAGGATGACGAGGGAGATGGACGTGACCACGGCCATGGTGGCATAACCGCGGCGTTTTCTCGATCGGGTGGCGGTGGTGGTCTTCATCAGTCGGGATTGCCCGCAAAGGTGATTTCGTCGCCGTTCGGGCCGGTCATGGCGATGAGAAGGATGCCGGTGTTGTTCGAGAAATCGACGAGCGAAGGGCGGGAGGTGACGTTCCAGGAAGGAGACGAGGGCCATGCCGCATCGCTCGGGCCGCGGTAGTAGAAATTGAGCTGGTTCGCGCCGCTCACTTGCTCGAAGGATATGATGGCATGCGAAGAAGTGCCGTCCGGATTGCGAAAGCGCAGCCGCAGGGCGCGTCCGCTCGCGTTGACCGCACCGGTGGCGGCCATGGCGTTGGCACGGCTCGTGTAGATGCGGTAAGAGTCAGCCTTGTTGATCAGGTTGGCGAGGAGGGTGTTGATCTGCGGGGCCTCGTCCCGGAGGAATTGGAACTTTGAAATCACCCGGGTGAACGAAACCTGTTGCTGGAGAAGCGCGACGATGGCCGAGGCAATCCCCATGCTGAGGGCGAGCGCCAACGTCATCTCGATGAGCGTGTAGCCCGCGCGCCGCCGTGGTCGGGTCGTCTTCATGATCAGCGGATGCGCATCACGGTGCGCGACTTCACGTACTGACGGTCGCCCACCGTGTAGGAGAGGATGGACTGCACCTTCCACGCCTCGGTGCCGCTCGGATTGGTCGTCGCGGTGCCGGTGCCTCCGGCGGTGGTGAGGTTGTTCGCATCAGGGAAGCGAGTCCGATGGAGCGTGCCGGTGACTTCCTGGCCGCCGGGGAGTTTTCCCAGCGTCACGGTCGAGCTCGAGACGGTCGGGTTTTGTGGCCAAGGCGACGAGGCACCGACGAGGGTGTCAAATGGAATCCGCGAGGCGAGGGCCGACTCCCGCGTGATGTAGGCGTCCGTCATCGTCTGCTTGATCGTCCAGGTCTGCCCCGAGGTCGCGTTCACCGAGGCCTTGAGGGTGAGCAGCGCCACGATCACCAGGGTCGCGTAGCTCAACGAGATCTCGATCAGCGCGGAGCCGCGCTGGCGGGTGATCTGACGCTGTCGTTGAAGCTGCATTTGAGGGTGAATGTAAAACGCGGCCGGAGCCGGTGCGATCAGTCGGCGCTGGTCACGGCTCCGTTGATCTTGATGGAGCGATCCACCGTGAAGGTGACATGCCCCAGTCGATCCGTGCCGAAGGGAGTGGTGGTAAGGATTTCGAGTGTCCAGGTGCCATCCGTGTCGATCACGCTGTCCCAGTTTCTCACCACGATCTGTTCGTTCCGCGGGACGGCGCCGTTGACGACGATCGACGCACCTGGCACGAGGGTGCCTTCTTTGTCGAGTTCCGCCGGTCCCTGATAGACCTGTGCGTAAGTGACGGACTCGGGATAGAGATCGTTCAAGCTGATGGTCACCTCGGGAGCGATACCCTTGACGACCGAAGCCGAAGTCAGACCCGAGATCGTGCCGTCCGCGACCGGCCAGATCTGGACATACTGGGAGTTGAGCTGGGACTCAGGAGCCTGGTAATCGGTGAGGGAGAAGACGGAGAAGCGCTCTTCGCCACGAACCTTTGCCCGGTTCCCTCCCGGCACGGCGTTCACTTCGTAGTAAAGCACCTCCAGACCGTTCGCATTGAGCGACCCCTGCGAAACCAGGGTCGCTTGACTTCGGTTGATGTTGGTGGCGTCGCCGTTTGCCGGATAAGCCTGGGCGTGCCGCAACAATTTCACCGCTTTCGCGGCCTCGGGTGCCGCGGGATCGCTGCTGAGACCACTGACGGTGATCGAGACATAGTAGGGGCGATCGGCGCGGGTACGCGGAATGACGTTGTAGGGATCCTCGGTTTGGATCTGCACCGTCGCCACCGGCACATACGAATTCACGTAGGTCGTGTCGAGCAGGAATGACGCGAGCGGGGCGGATCTCACCGCCCAGAGTTCAAAACGGGCACCGTTCGGGTTGATCGCGAGAGGCGAAAGCTGGGAGCCTTGTTGCCCGACCGTCACATCCCAGCCGGCTTCATCCGGCATCTGCACCTGGCGGACGAAGAAGGTATACGTCTGTGCGAATACCGAAGGGCTTGCGTGCAGAGCGGCGGCAATGATGGCAAGAAAGAGGAAGCGTTTCATGGGGTGACCGTGGCTGAGTTATTGGCCGTAGCGGTTGCGGCGGAAGTGGTCGGGTCGGATTTGGGAGCGTCCGTGGTTGTGTCGGCGGCTGCCGTATCCTCCACCGGCGGCGTGTAGGGGAGTACGGAGATCGGGCCGCCTTTGAAGGTCGCGACGACCGCGGAGCTCCCCGTTTGAAAGGCTTTGACGGTTTCCTCATCCATCGGCGCCTGTCCCATCGCCTGTTCGCGGCTCACTTCAATGGTGCGGATCCAACTGCGGTTGGCCTGATAGAACTGCTGCCAGTTCAGGACTTTGGCCTTTTGATCCACCTCCAGCCGGGCTTTCAGCGGATCCGGCATGAAGAGAACGGCATTCTTCGGCACGAGGGTGAGGTTCCCCCGATAGGAGAGGATGGTCGACTCTTTGATCAGGTCCCGGCCTGCCTGGGCCTTGGCGGGGTCCTCGTCGACCTTGCCCATGGGTTTGCCCGTACGCCGGATGGGATCATTCTGCTGCGCCATCCGCAGCTTCTGGGAGAGCTGTTCGTGTGTTGCGACATCGCGCATCCCCGTGGGCTTCTCAAAAGAGGGAGCCTGTGCCGAGACATGGGCGACCGGTAGCAGAATGAGCGCGGAAAAGAGGATGGGCTTCATAAAAGAGCGGACTGAAACGTTCGGTGCGAATAAGGAATCAGTAGTTGGTGTGCCAGGTTCCTGCTCCCGAGGGGGCACCGGAGACTTGGCTGAAGTTGTTGCCGGATTTGATCCATGCCCCGACCACCACCTTGCCCGAGTTCGACCCGGTGCCTTGGAAGTTCCCGGTTTTGCCTTTCAACCCGTCGAACTTCTGCGTGGTGCCATCCGCGAATTGAAGGATGACGTTGGAAAGATCCTTGGTCGATTGGGCCTTCAGCACCGTGCGTGCCGCGCTGAACGAAGCCGTTGTCGTGGTGCCGCCGTTCGCGATCGTGGTGAGGTTCAGCCATTCTCCCGCGCTGCCACTCGAGGGAATGTCGCGGAAGGTGCAGAGAATCACGAGATCCTGGAGGTCGAACCCGCCGTCGGCGGTGTTCGTGTGGGTCAGCTCCATCAGATAAATGACATCGCGCGGGCCGAGTTTCAGACGACCCGTGTTGTCGAGGTAGGGCACCAGGAAACTTTCTAGCGTGGGCTGCTGATAGAGCGGCGTCGTGGTGGGTGGAATATCTCCGTGCTTCAGGGCGACGACGGTGTTGGAGCTGTTCGTCGAGGTGCGTGTGCTCGACCACGAGTTGTTGTAGTAGTACCGTCCTCCGAAGTTCATCGTGTTGCCGGTCGTGACCTGGCGTGTCGCCACCACGATGTTCGGGTTCACCTTGTCGTGGGTGTTGTAAAAGATCCGGGTATAGCTGCCGCCATTGAAGCTGAACAAGCACTCGGTGGGCACCCACGACCAGTTTGTGATTTGGCCCCACTGGTTGGTCGTCACCGCCTTGACCGACGCCCCGAGAATCCGGACGTCCATGTATTGCGGGGTCTTGGCCGTGACCGTGCCGGGAGGCGTGATCGTGACGATATCGAGGACCGCCGCCGGAATCGTGACATTCCAGGTCAGCGTGGGGTGAGTACCTGCCTGGACGATGGTCGGGAAAGCACTGAGGCTGCCGACGGGCATGGTCGGAGCCTGCACCTGGGCGCGTGCGACAAAAGGTAGGGCGAGGGTCCAGGACAAAATGCCGAGGGCGAGGCGAAGTCGATGGTCTGCTTTCATGGGTTGTGCGGTTGAGTGGGGGAGGTCGTGAGACTGGGCATCCCCCTTGGTGTTGGTCTGTTTCGTGTGAGGTGACTCCCGCCTGCGATGGGTCTCGCAGACAATCATCCTGCCCCAGCACCTTCAAATTTACGAGCAAATGGGAAAAAAACAAGAAAAATCATAATTTTCATAAGTTGGCGCAAGCGCGGCGGCAGAGGCAGGTAGGCTCCTACAGGAAAAAGAACGACGAAGCGTTCGTCTGCAGCGGGTTGGGGAGGCTCAATACCCCAATCCAAACCCGATATGGAACGTGCCCTCGGGTTCGCCGGGGCGCTGATCGGGGTTCAGCCCGTACTCGGCCCGAAGGGGGCCGATGGGGGTTTCGTAGCGCAGCCCGAGTCCCACAGCGTAGCGCAGGTCGTCGAGGCTGGCGTCGGCATCGTCGAAGAGGAGATTTCCGGCATCGGCGAAAGGCACCAAGCTGAGGCCTTTGACGACGGCGAGAGGGATCTCATACTCCGCATTGAAGACGGTGTAGAAATTCCCACCCACGGGATGGCCGCTCCCGGGATCGCGGAAACCCATCGAGCGCTCCTGGAAGCTCCTCACGCTGAAAGGACCGCCGTTGAAGTAGCGCAAATCGATGGGAATGTCGTCGGTGTCACCCATGGGGGAGATCAGCCCGGCGCGCGCCCCGAGGCGCAGGGTGTGTTCGCCCACGGGCAGGTAATAGCCGAGCCGTCCGCTCGCTTTCCAATACTCCACCTCGCTGCCGAGAGCGGAGGAAGCCGCCGCGAGGGAGGTCTGGGCGATGTAGCCTTTGCGCGGACGACGGGGGTCGTCGCGGCGATCACGGGTGAGGGAGAAGCCGAGCTGATGGGAGAGATACTCCGTATCGCCGAGATAGATCGGGTTGATCTCCGAATCATGCACGTCGGTGTAGGCCGCCTCGCCGAAGACGGCGATGGAATCCTGCTTTTTCTCACCAAAGCGGCGGGTGAATTCATAACGGCCGCCCGTCTTGAATTTCTCGTAGCCCTCTTCCTGCCGGTTCAGGGCGAAGAGACCGCCGCGGAATTCGTAGGAGGTATCGAGGAACCAGGGATCCGTGTACTCGATTTCACCGCGGGCGCCGCGTTTCGAGAATTCGATCGCGGAATCGAGTTTCCGGACGTTTCCGAAAAGATTCAGGTTCCGGAACTCAAAACCGCCGATGGGACCTTCATAGTTCGTGAAGCCGCCATAGACCCCGAGAGTGCGCGAGTAGCCTTCCTCCACCTCGACATCGAGCAGGTAGGTGCCGTCCTCCTGCGAGACGATGTCGGTCCGTACTGTCTCGAAGGCGCCGGTCTGGAGCAGCTCATTCACCGCCTTGTTCGCCTCGGCGGGGGAGTAGGGCGCATCGACGAGTTTCGCAAAATGGCGGTCGAAGAAGGTCGTGTTGACCTTCTCATTGCCTTTCACCCGCACACGCGAGACCGCGACCGCACCGCCCCAGTCGGCGGTGACGACGAGATCGACGGTGTCGTTCCCATCAAAAAGACCGCCTTCCTTCTCCTCGGCGGTGACCTTGGCGTGGAAAAAGCCGGCGTTGACCGCGGCGGCGCGCACCCGCGAGGTGAGATTGCCCCGCACCGCCCCGGAAAAGGTCTTGCCGGTGAACTCGGTCGCGATTGCCTCGAAGGCCGCTTCCAGTTCAGGGGCCGGCGCCTCGGGGAAGGTGATTTTGCCGATCTTCGCGCCGATTCCCTCCGTCACGGTCACGGTCAGGTTCGCCCGAGTGCCCTCGATCTTCCGCTCCAAGGCGACCTCGGCGTTGCGGTAGCCGAGCATTTTGTAAAAGGAGACGACCTTGCCACGGCCCTGCTCGATATCCTGCTTCACGTAGGGGAGGGGATCGCCGGGCTGTTTCTTGAGGCGTTTCATCGTCGCGGCGGTTAGCAGCTCGATCACCGCCGCATCTTCGAGGGCGACGTTCCCCTCCACCGCGATGTTCCCGACGAGGATGGAGGTGCCCTCGGAGGCGGTCAGGAGGATGGTCGCCGCCTCACCCTCACCGACGACCCTCCATTCGACCGTGGCATCGCTGTAACCCTGCTCGCGCATCGCGTTTTCGAGGAAAAAGGCGAGATCATCGGCGCGGGCGCGGCTGACCCCGGCGGACTCCACGAATTTCATCTGCGAGGCGATCCAGCCACGGGCCGTCTCGGCCGGGATGGATTGCAGCCCTTCGATCCTTACCAAATCCGCCGCCGCCGTGGGCACCACCGACATCACCCCACCCGCCACGAGGGCGGCGAGAGCCAGAAAAGGGGCTCGGAGGTGAGAACACATGGGCGAAAGTTTACTCAAATCGGAAGACGTATTTCAAGAGGGCCCGGTAATCGCTCT
The DNA here is from genome assembly GCA_016795385.1 of Verrucomicrobiales bacterium. Classification (GTDB taxonomy): domain Bacteria; phylum Verrucomicrobiota; class Verrucomicrobiia; order Verrucomicrobiales; family DEV007; genus Arctic95D-9. The sequence goes on from JAEUHI010000020.1 coordinate 13,695, forward strand.
GGGCATCGACATCGCCGACGAAGAACAATTGTTTCCACAGGCGGATTTTCCCTCCGAAGGTCTGTTCGCCGGTTTCCTGATTGACACGGCCCAATTCAAGCTCAGTTCGGTCTTCTAGCAAGTCCAGAAGCGTGGGGTCGCCCTCCGCTTCGTTGCTTTTTTTCTGGAGGTTTTTCAGGAGCAATCCGGCCGCCTTGCCCGCCGCCATCGAGCCGGGATCGCCTCCGGTGAGCTCGTCCCGGGTCGTGCCGGTGGCGAGCAGGGTCATGATATCCTCGCTCGGCATGGGCGGGATGCTGGTCAGCACATACTGGGGGGAAAGGACGCGATCGTAGAGGTAGATCGAGATCTGGTAGCGGTCGGCCTTGCCGCGCGCCTTGAACTCAAGGGCTCCGTTGAAGCCCGTGGCCTGGTCGAAAACGACGCGGCCGGTCTCGACGTCGATCTTGCTGAAGGGCAGGCTCATCTCGCCCTTCTGGATCTCGACCGCGCCGATCGGATTCGGGCGTCCGAGGGTGCCGGTCAGGTTCAGGTCGGCGGAAACGGACGACTCGAGCAGATTGCTGCGGATGAGGAAGGGATCTTTCGTGTGGAGCCGCACTCCGAGGGTCCAATCCTGGAAGGGGGCGATCTTCACGCCCACATCGAGATCCTGATAGGCGGTGCCGCCACCCGATGGGGCGCGCTCGACCGTCGGCAGGGCGGACTCGGCCTTTTTCGAAGGCAGACCGATCGGCAGGAGATCGAAATTCTTGAAAAAGCGGCTGTTCGTGATCCCGATCTCGCCGGTGAGGGCGGCTTTCGAAAACGGACCCGCGAGGGTGAGATCGAGATCGGTGCGCACGTTCACGTCGGGGGTGCGCACCACCAGCACCTCGCTGCCGGTGAGGCGGAGCTGGATCGATGGCTCTCCGCCCGGCTTCAGCAACACCTCACCCTTGCCCTCCAGCGTACCCCCGGCGATCAGCGCGGAGAGCTTGTCGAGGATGAGACGGTTTTCGGCGAAGTTCGCGACGAGCTCGATATCCTGCAGGGAGGGAGCGAGGCGGTTTTCGAGACGGAGTCGCTGCAGGCCGAGTTCGCCATGACCGCGCACCTGCGGTGCCGCGACCGTGCCGGAGACTTCGGCATCAAGCGAGATCTCGCCCGCGATCGATTCGATCCCCGGGACCTGGCCGGTGAGGAAGGCGAGCGAGCTGCGATCCATCTTCGCGCTCGCGGTGATCGTCTCGTCTTTCACCTCGCGTTTGCCCGTTGCCCAATCGGCCGGATGGAACGGCAGCTTCGCCGCGATCCCGAGCGGCTTTACATCGGGGTGGCGGTATTCGCCGTTCAGGGCAAGGCCCGCCTCATTGGCATTGAGATTCAACTCGAGGCGCCCCGCGGGCATCGCCTTCGCCTCGCGCGGCACGGTGATGCCATCGAGTTTCAGGGTCGTCGCCAAGGTCGGAAGGGCGGGGGTGCCAGCCGCCGTCAGATCGAGCGACAATTCGCCGAGGATGGGCGCCTTTTCCACCGCGAGCCGCGAGATCGTGCCGACCGGGAGCCGGTCGATCGCGAGAGCGAGGGAGAGCGGTGCTTCCTGACCAAACCACAAGTCCGGTTTCAGCTTCGTCGGATCGAGCGGGATGCCGGCGTCGAGAGTCAGCACTTCGCGGCCTTCGCTGGTCCCCTTGCCGACGAGGGAGAGCCGGCGATCGGCCCATTTCAAGACGCCGTCGAAGCCGAGCGGTTTGCTCCGCAGGCGAATCGTGGGGAAATCGGCCGAGGTCGCCGAGTAGGTGCCCGCGAGGTCGAGATCGAGCGGCTCGGCGCCGCCCGCGAGGCGCAGGGCGTCGGCATCGAGCGCGAGTGTCCCTGTGTGATCCTGATCGGGGAGTCGGCCGTGGCCCTGCCATTCAAGCGAGGTTTTGCCCGGCAACAACTCGGCCATGGGACGGCCTCCGAGGAGTGCGCGGAGACGGCTCGATTTGGCGACTAGATCGGCCTGCACCGCGAGGGTGCCCTCGTAGCGCTTCTCCTTCAAATGAAAGCCGCCTTTGCCCTCGATCCGCGTCACCTCATCGAGCGCGACGATGAGGGCGGCCTCGAGCTCGTCGGGGCGGGGGATCGTGATGCCCAGGTCGATCGTGTCGAAAGGCTCGGCCTCGACGGTGAAGTTCTTCGAACTCACCGAAATCGTCCCGGCGGTCAGGGAGCCTCGCTCGAGCTTCAGTCCCTGCACCGAAGCCGAGAGAGCACCGGCCAGGGGCAGGCCTTTCTGTTGCGGTGGGGCGAAATCGCGCAGCAGCGTCTCCACCTTCGAAACTTCCAGGGAGGACTCGACCTGCAGCGGCACCGCGGCGAGATCCGCGAGGGTGCGGGCCTCACCGAGATCGAGGCGGGCGGTGGCATCGAGCAAGGTCTCGGATTGATCAAACCGCAGACGGGCGAGGAGCGGCCGCCCCGCCTGCTCGCGATCGGTGGCGGCGGTGAGGGAGATGTTTTCCAGCGCCATGCCCTGGAATTGCAGGCCGGAAAGCACCGCCTCCAGGCTCGTCTCCCACGAGGCGGGCACATCGACATCGCCGCGCAGGGCGAGATCGACCGTGGCGCGGGGCGGACTGGCGGGCGGCGGGGCGGGATCCGATGCCGCCGCCTCCACCGCGGTGGTGGGTTTGTCAGGCTGCGTCTTGGGATCGGGCTGGAACTCGAGCTGGGTCGCGAGCTGGAGGGCGCCGAAATTTCCTCCCGCTTTCACCGATCCATTGATCGTGCCGGGCAGGGGGGGAGCGGCGGCGAAGTAGCGTGTCACCTCCTCGAGGGCGAGCTGATCGAGGGTGAGATCGAGCGAGAGCGGTCCGGTCTGGGCGAGGAAGCCGCCTTCGGTCCCGGGCTCGAGCGGCAGGCTGGCGGCCAAGGCCAGCGGCACCCGGTCACCGCGCGTCAATTTCCAGTCGGCCAGCGTCACCACTTTGCCATCCCAAGCGCCGCTCCCGCGCAGGGAGACATCGCCGGCGGTGAGGGATAGAGCATCGAGAGAAGCGGTCTTGTCCGCGTAGCTGGCTGCGAGTTGGCCGTCGATGGGGGTGCCCTCGCCGATTTTCACGGTCCGCAGATCAATCTTCGCCGCGCCGGTGTGGCCTTCGGCTCCTAGCGAACCGCTGCCTTTCCAAGCGAGCCCGACCGCACCGGAGAAAGACTCTTTTCCAAGATCGCGCAGCACCTCGCCGAGACGTCCGTTCGTGTCGAGGGCGATGGTCGATTCGGCTTCGTACCGTTTTGCGGTGGCATCGACCGTTCCTGCGACATGCACGAGATTTCCCTCATCCAGATCGAGGTCGACGGCGAGTCGCACGAAATTCTCCCGCTCGACCTGCGCGGCGATGCGGGCACCGGGGATGCCCACGCGATCCCAAGCGAGATTCTCCGTTTCGAGCAAGAGACCGCCGGTCGTGATCTTGCCTCCGGAGAGTTGGAAATCGCGGGCATCGAGCGTGAGCGATCCGGAAACGGGCAACTCCTTTCCAAAATCCGCCAACGTCGCGCCGAGTTCGGGGACCTCGGCCTTTACCGCGAATAACACCGGCACCTTCGCGAGATCGGCTGGAGTCGTTGCCGACCCGAGGGCACCCGATGCCTCCACCCTCACCGACGCCCGTCCCCGCGTCGCTTCCAGATCGAGGCGGTTTTCACGGATCAGGAGCAAGATCGAATCCGTCACCGCCGTGTCCCAGCCGGTCTTCGAAGCGACGACTTTGCCATCCACTTTCCAGGTGGGTGGTTTGGCAGGGTCCCCGGCGAAACCAAGGGCGAGATCCGTCACTGATCCGCGCAGCTTCGAATCCGGCAGCGGGATCCGATCGAGCGAGAGACTGGTGCCACGACGCAAGGCGAGGGAAAGCGCCACGGGAGCCTGCCACGGGGCTTTCAGATCGAGATCCAGATGGCCACCCGCCACGCCGAGCGCTGCGGCGACCTGGTAGTCACCCGGCGAGGGCTCCGACACCGCGAGGTTCTCCAGGTCAGCATAGCCGAACAGGGAAAGGGGACCGATCGTCAACCCGTGTTCGCTTTTCACGATCCGGGCGTCGACCTGCTCCAGCGGTGCCTGACCGGGCAACGAGAGCCGGGTCAGCTTCAGCGAGCCATTTTCCTCACCCGTGATTTGCAAGCGCAGCGACTCCACCGACGTGACCCTGTCACCTTGCTGGATCAACAGGGTCAGGTCATCGATGCGAAGGTCGGCGGCGAGAAGATTCCAGAGGGGATTGAAATCCGTCGGTGCAGCCGATGGTGACGATGGCGATGGGGTTTTGGCTGGTTTGTCAGGCCGTTCGGGATCCGCTTCGGGCAGCTTCAGGCGGATCTCGGCCTTGCCGATGTGGACGAAGTCCAGCCAATCGTATCGTGTCGCACCAGTAAGAAGGCCCCACCCGCGGTAGCCGAGACTCATGCCATCGATGCGCAGGGAGAGGCCATCCTCGGTGCCGTCACTGAGATCGATCTCGCGCAGCGCGAAGCCTGACCAGAGCGAGCCATCGACGAGGAAGTTTCCCGTGATGCCTTGGGAAGCGGCCGCCTTCAGTCCGCCGTAGCGGAGGATCGTCCGGAAACCGGGTCCATTCAGGATCAGCAATCCAATGGGAAACACCACAAAAAAGAGCACCAGCAGGACCAAAAGACACCCGCGCCGTTTCTTCCGGGGAGGCGGAGAGTCGTCGGCGGGCTCCCGCCGCGGCGGGTCCTCTTCGAATTCGAGCATGGATGACCTACGGGGACATTTCGTCGCCCCTGATCATTTACTGAACGCCACATTCGCCGGATCGCAAGGCGGGGCATAGGCCCCGATGGGACCAAAGCTCCTTAAGCGCTCCAGGAAAAGTGCACGTCCTTCTCAATCTCGGGATGGAGGCTGAGGTAGACCGGGCAACTCATCGCGGCCCGCTCGATCGCCTCGCGTCGCGGGTGATCGCCCGGCAGAGGCACCGTGATTTCCACCGTCAGTTTTGCGATGCGACGGGGCGGTTCCGGTGTCATCTCTTTCACGATGCGGGCAGTGGTGCGACCGAGATCAATGCCGTTTTTTTCGGCATAGATTCCCATGATCGTCATCATGCAGAGCCCGAGCGAGGAGGAAGCGAGATCGGTGGGGGAGAAGCGTTCGCCTTTGCCGCAGTTGTCGACCGGAGCATCCGTCTCGATCGTCGAGCCGGAGGGACCGTGGGTGGCGGAGCAGCGGAGATTGCCTTCGTAGACGGCGTGGATTTCGATCATGGGGGGTGTTGTGAATGTTTGTCAGGGCAGATTTTTGATAACGCGTCCGGTGAGTTCTCCCTTCAATGTCATCCCGAGATCGGTGAATTCGGCGGCAATCACCTCGAGGTCCTTGGCAAAGCGGGATTTGTCGGTGACCGTGACTTTAACTCCGGTGAGCGAGGCGGCCTCGAGAAAATCGCCTTCAATCGCGAGTTCCCGGCCAAGGAACGCGACCGGGACATTGGTGATCGGAGCGGTATAGGTGATTCTGCCGGGAGCGATGTAGAACGTGGCCTCGGCAGGGGCGGTATCGACGGTGGCATCTTCGGTTTCCAGATTGACGACCGTGTAGCCCTCCGAGACATAACGTGCCGGGCCGTACCAGGCGACGATCACACCTCCTGCGATCAGCAGGAGAACGAGAAGTGCGGCCAAGCCCCCGAGACAACCGCAACAGCCTCCACATCCCCTTTTTCGCTTTAAAGGCGGATAAGCATCGGTTGGGTGCGAGCGATCCTTCTTCTTCTTTTTCCCCTGATCTACGGCCCCGTAGGTAGGCCCCGCCTTTCTTGGATCCTTGAGGTCAGGACGAGGTGGAGGTGGCGCAGGAATACCAGGAGGAAGGCCGGGATTGGACGGTTCAGGCGAAGGATCGGTCATGAATGGGAGAGTGATCCTCCGAAATAGGACGGAACAAGATCCGATTCAAGACGATTTTGAGCCATTGAGCCAAAGCTGACTCATGTCAAAGCACATGTCAAAGGGACGGGTCTACCATCAGTTTTTGCTTGCGTCCGGGAATCCTTGTGCGATCGGTGGCTTTGCTCTGTGAATTTCATCGGGATCGATTTTGAAATGAGAATGGCGAGATTGCTGGGTGAGGGACGTGCTTTTTATCATGTCATGTCGCGGGTCGTCGATCGGCGGAAAATCTTCGGGGACCGGGAGAAAGAGGTCTTTCGCAGGATCCTTCGCAACCAGGAGACCTTCACCGGGGTGCGGGTGGTGACTTACTGCCTGATGGCGAACCATTTCCACCTCCTCCTGGAAGTGCCGGAAAAGGGGACCCTCGCCCCGCTGGATGAGGCCGGACTGCTGGCGGTGCTGCCGCTGCTCTACGACGACGAGACCGTCGAAGGCGTGAAACAGGAACTGGAGCGGGCCCGTGCG
>JAEUHI010000038.1 GCA_016795385.1 Verrucomicrobiales bacterium
CGAACAGATCGAACAGGCCCGCGCGCTGTGGGAGCAGGATCAACGCGACGGCGTGGCGGGCGTCTACATTCCCGGAGCGTTGGCAAGGAAGTTCCGGAAAGCAGCCGAGAGCTTTGAATGGTTTTGGCTGTTCCCCGCGAAGCAGCTCTCAATCGATCCCGAAAGCGGCCTCCGGCGCCGTCATCATCTGCATGGAAAGGTCTACAATGAGGCGATCAAACGTGCGGCGCAAACGGCACGGATCGAGAAGCGCGTGACGAGTCATGCGCTGAGGCACAGTTTTGCAACCCACTTGCTCGAGGCGGGTACCGATTTGCGAACCATCCAAGAGATTCTCGGCCACGAAGACATCAACACAACGGAGATCTACCTCCACGTCGCGACGGGGGAAAACGGACTCGGAGTGGTGAGTCCGCTGGATCGGTTTCCCGTCCCCACAATCGTCACCACCATCGGCAGCATCCCCGCTACCACCACGAAGATGGTGAGCGCCGTCTGAATCACCACCGTCACGGCGATCGCTCGCACGAGCCCCCTTTCGGAAACCAGATCCCTTTTGAACGCCAGCAGCGAAACGACGCCCAGCACGACCGGAACCACGAGACTCACCCGCGCCACCGCGGGAGCGGCGAGGGTCCACGGATGGAGGCCCGGATCTTCGGGCCGTTGAAATGGCCAAAGGTCGAGAAGTGAATCCGACATCGCCGCGAGGGCGAGGATGGCGAAAAACGAAAGCAGGGCGTAGCCGAGTCCGAGAGCGGGGACGCTGCGGCGCATCGCCGTCACTCGCTGATGCCCGTCCCGCGCGCGTAAGCGCCGGGATTGAGCATCTTTTTCACGTCGTCCATGCTCATGGCGACGTTGTCCTGGTAGCCGGCTTTGCGCGGTGTGCCGATGGCGCGGGGAGCCTCGGTGACGGCGGAGGCGTCGGGCGCGGCGGAGGTGGCGAAGACCTGGCCGGCGTCGCGGTGGGTGCTGGTGCCGAAGGTGGCGAGCTCGGTGGAATCTTTGGCTTTCTTGTTGAAGAGCTTCCCGGCGGCCGCATCGGGCGAGCGGGTGGAATTGCCTTCGCGGGCGGCCATGCCGCTCTCGCGGGCGCTGGCGATGCCGGCGTATTCCTGGCGCTGGAGGTATTCGGGAGTTTTGAAAGCCTTGGTCTCGGCCTCCATCTTCTCGAAGCGGGCTTTCTTCGATTGGAATTCGCCATCGAGCCCGCGGGGGCGCTGGTCCTTGTAGAGATCGGGCTTGTCGGCCTTGATGGTGCCATCCTCGGCGAGGGTGTAACCGCGCTCGGCGAATTTGGAGCGGATCTCCTGGGTGTCTTCACCGCCGCCGCCCTGGCCGCCCCACATCTTTTCATCAAAGCTGAAGGAGGACCGCGTCGATTTGACGGTGCGGGTGGTCTCGCACTGGCAGAGGGTGGCCGCGATCGCGAGGACGAGCGGTACGCGCAGGAGGGGATGGCGGGGGGTCACCATGAGTCGTTAGCTTCGCGCAGTTCGCGTCCTTCGGCAAGGGCGGTGATCCATCCACGCACGAGCACTTCCTGGCCGCGGGTGAGGTGGAGATCGCGGGTGCGGGTCTCCCATTCGCCGGTCTTGCCCCAGGCGGCGTAGAGACGGGGCAAAAGACGGAGATCGAGGCGGAGGGATTTCTGGAGGACGCGCTTCAGGAGGGTCTCGGCCTCGGGGTAGGCCCCGGTGTCGATGAGGAAGGTGGCGTAATCGTTGAGAAAGCCGAGGTGATTCCACTGGTAGGAGGCGAGGGTCTGATCGTAGGCGCGGAAGAGGCTGCGGGCGAGACCGGTCTCGCCGGCGGCGGCAAAGAGCAGGGGGATGCGGCGGCGATTGTCGAGGGTGGGGACCCAATCCTCGAGTCCGCTCTGATGGAAGAAATCGGATCCGGCCTCGCGGACGAGGGCGCTGTGGACTTCGACGAGGCGATCGCGATCGCCGAGGCGATGGAAGAAGGCGATCTGGCGCTGGGGCTGGTGGGGGAAAAAGGCGTCGCCGGGGAGGCGGGTGGCCTCGACGAGTTCGCGGGCGGCGGCGATGCCATCGGGACCGAAGGCGGGCAGAGTCTCGAGGAGGCGCAGGGCCTCGGGGGACCGCGGCGAGAGGTCGGCGAAACCACCGCGGGCCTGCGCCGCGAGCCGCCCGTGGAAGGAGGCGATGATGAGGTCGGGCAGCCAGCGCCGGTCGGCGGGCACCGGCATGGCGGCGATGAGATCGGGCAGGTCGGTGGCGGCTGCGGGATCGGCGACGAGCCACTCGACGAAGCGGTAGGCGTTGGGTTTGACCAACTCGGGCGGGGCCTCGCCGGTGGGATCGTTCTCTTCGCGGAGGCGATCGACGAAGTCGAGGCGGTAATCGAACTCGAGGAAATAGGCTTCGAGCTCGGGAGCGAGGTCGGCCCAGGATTTCCCGCGGTCGCGCTGGAGACGGAGGAGTTCGAAGGTGGTTGCCCCGCGCTGCCCGGGATCGCGCGTTTTCCGGCGCAGGAGATGGAGGACGCCGACGGCCTCGCCGGAGCGCCCGGCCTGATGCAGGGCGGTGGCGAGGAGGCGGGTGACGGAGGCAGGCTGTCGCTCGAGACTGAGGAGGGCGAGCTCGCGGATGTTTTCCGGCTTGGCCCAGCCCATGGCTTCCTCGGAGGCGAGGGTGAGCTGGATGGCGCGACGCTGGGGCACGGCCTCGGAGGAATCGAGGGCGATGGGACGGAGCCAATCGAGGGCTTCTGCGTGGCGGCCTTTCCGCGCGAGGATGTCGGCCCCGAGGAGGATCTGGGAAACGGAGGCGCCATCGCGACCGCGGAGGTCGGCGAGGAGACGGAGGAGGGCGTCGTCATTTCCATCGCGGCGGTAGGCCTCGGCGAGGGCATTCTGGTAGGGAAGATGCGAGCGGCTGGTGACGGGCGGGGCGCCTTCGCCGACGGTGGGCTGGTGACCGAGCTGCTCAAGGCGCTGGATGTCGTGATCCATCAGCAGGAAGCGGGCATGCTGTTCGCCGAGGTAGTCGGCGGTGAGGCCGGGTGGCGTGGGAAACTCGCGGTTGTTGATCTGGCCGATGACTTCAAGGGCAAGCCCGGGGGTGAGGCCCTCGGCGGCGGCATCGAACATGCCCTGGAGGGGCGCGTAGTCGCGGTCGCGCCGGATCGCATCGTCGCGATAGACGGGGGCGGCCTCGCGATAGAAGCCGCGGCTCTCGAGGGATTTGGCGAGTTCGATGCGGCTGTCGGGCTCTTTCAAGAGGCCGCGGAGCTGGCGGAGGAAGGCCTCGCGCTCGGGGGCATTCATCCATTCGAGCAGAAGGAGGCTGCGATCGATCTCGTACTGCTCGAACTGGGCGGCGACGGCGGGGTCGGTGGGCGGAGCGGGCAGAAGGACTCCGAAGGCCTCGACAAAGGCGGCATTCTCCACGGCATCGAGACGGAGCCGCTCGGCATAATGATGGAGTGTGCGATCGAGACGCTGCCAGGTCTGATTCTGCTCGTGCCCGTCCTCGGCGGCGTCGCTGTTGGTGGGTCGGGCGGACTGGACGTGGAGAGCGACGAGGCGGGCGAGCCCGTCGATGACGCGGGTGCGGTCGCCCGCGGCGAGGGCGAGGTGGAGACGGCGTTCGAGGGTCTCGCGCTCGCCGAGATGGGCGGGGAGAAAGGCCCCCTCGATGCGGCGGAGGTAATCGGCGCGCTCGGCATCGGAGTCGAGGAGGGCGAGCTTTTCGGTGAGGGCGGCGTAGAAATGATTCGAGACACGGGTGCCGGAGAGACCGGGGTCGGGGGTGAGGGCGCGGTCGAGCCATCGCTCGCGTTCTCCGGGGAAGCCGGCGAAGCCCGCGACCTGGGAGAGGGCGAAGTGAAAGGTGCCCTCATCGCTCATGGCCTGATCGGCGTAGCGTCGCCCCACTTCGTAGGCTTCGAGGTATTTCCCGGCCTTGCGCAGTTCGGAGAAGTGGTGGGCGGCGATGGTCTTGGGCACCTCCAGGCCGGCGAGACTTTCGAAAAGGGTGGCCTCATCGCAGAGGGGATCATCGGCCTGATTTTTCAGGAGGATGAAGGCGGCGAGGGCGGCATAAACAGACCGCGGATGCTGGGTGCCGCTGGTGGGATTCTCCTCGCCGACCCAGGCGAGGAATCGTTTCGTGTCTCCGGCGAGGAGCTGGCTGTAGGCGAGGAAAAGCTGATCGGTGTGGGAGGAGGTGGCGGGGTATTCGCGGAGGAGCTCGGCAAAGGCGGTGCGGGCACCGCTGTACCGCGTGGCCCAGAGCCGCTCGAAACGGGGGCGTTCCGCGACATTCCAGGCAGCAAGCCAGGCGGGGACGCGGCCGAGGGCGGAGGCGAGCGCGGCGGCCTCCTCGAGGGCACGGAGCCGGATGAGGTGGGGCTCTTTCGGGGTCGGGGAAAACTCGGGACGCGGCTGCTGGAGGGCGTCGCCGATTTCGTCCTGCAGGTTTCCGCCGATGAACGGATAGGCCTCGACGGTGTAGACGAACTCATCCATTGCGTCATCGGCGGCGGCGCTGCCACCCGCGGCTCCGCTGCGGACGCGGATGAGCGGGAGGAGGCGATCGCCGAAGCGCTCGGGATAGGTGACGTCGGCGGTCTCGTCGAGCAGGGCGGTGAAGGTGGCAAAAGCGGCCTCGTGCTCCTCGCGCGAGGCCTGGAGCAGGCCGAGGCGGAAGCGGGCCTCGAGATCCCAGCCGCGCAAGGCGACGAGGCGCTGCAGGGTGCGCCCGGCCTCGCGGGGGTGGCCGTTTTTCAGATAATGATCGGTGAGCTCGGCGAGGAAGTCGGTATCGCTGCCGAACTTGGTCTCGAGGCGGCGACGGAGCTGGTCGGCCTCGTCGACGCGCAGGTCTTTCTCGAGCATGCGGACGAGCTCTTTCCAATTTTCGAGGGTGTCTCCTTCACCGCGGGCGAGGAGCTGGCGCCGGTAATAGATCGCGGACTGGAGATCGCCGAGCTGGTCGGAGAGGGCGCCGAGCTCGTCGAGCAGCTCCTCGCTGCGGCCGGACATATAGTAGGCTTTTTTCATCGCCTCGTAGGCCTCGCGATCCTGGCCGGCGGCCCGGTGGACCCGGGCGAGGGCCTCGGGGTAAAAACGGTCGAAGGGATGGCGCGCGGCGAGCTCGGCGAAGCGCTCGCGCATCCAGTCGAGGAGGTAATGCGACTGGGCGATGGTGAGCTGGGCATCGAGCTGCTTGCGGCGCTGGAGGGGATCGCTCTCGCGTTCGAGCAGATCGAGCTGGGCTTTCAGCGCCTCCTCGGGCTGGCCGGATTCGATGAGGGCGGTGGAGAGCTGCTTGATGATGCTGCGTTTCCCGTAGACATCGGCCTCGCGATAGGCCTTTTGCCAGACCTCGACCTGTTTCCCGGGGCTGCCCTGCCGCTGGTAGACTTTGGCGAGGGTGTTCAAGGTGGCGAGGGGGGCATCGGGACGGCTCGCGAGATCTTTCAGCTCGCGCACGGCCTCGTCCTCGAAGCCGAGTTCGAAGCGCACCTCGGCGCGGCGCTGCCGGTAGTCATCGGCGTTGTCGGGATCGATCTCGATGAGGGTGGAAAGGTGCCGCACCATGAAGGTGGGCCGTTCGTTCTGCTCGGCGAGAAGCAGGAGCATTTTCTCGACTTCGACGATGGGTTTGCCGGCCTCCTCGTTGGCGAGATTGAGCTGGTGGAAACACTCGTGATTGTCCTGCAGCTTGAAGGCCCACCAGGCGGCACGGTAGCGACGCGCGGAGGAGGGGGCCTCGGCGGCGTCTTTCTTGATCCGGTCGTAGTAGGCGATCAACTCCTTCGGCGGAGGCTCGTCGCCGCTGCGCGAGGCGGACTGGTTCGCCGCCGCGGCGGCGCGGCGGTATTCGGCGAGGCTGTTGATGCTCCCCTGTTGCAAGGCGGGATCCTCCAAGGCTTTTTCCGCCTGGGTGGCGTAATGCCCGCGGATGAGGCTGAAGAGCCGCTGATCGATCTCGGCGCGGCCTTCGAGGTCGGGCCGGCCTTCACGGATCGATTCGAGTTGGGCGACAGCCTTGTCGATCTCCTTCATCGCGATGTAGAGATCGGCGCGGGTCGATTGGTATTCGAGATTCTCCGGGGCCAGGGTGATCGACTCATCGAGAGCGGTGAGGGCCTCTTTCTCGAGACCGAGATCGGCAAAGACGACGCCGATCTGGTGAAGGCGCGCGGCTTTTTCCAAGGTGGAGCCGGTGGCCCCGGCGGCGTGCTCGCGCAGGGTGGTGATGGCCTGATCGGAGCGACCGCGCTCGTGGAGGAAACGCGCCAACTCGATGGGAGCGGCGGTCTCGTCGGCCGACTCGCGGGCGACGAGCGCGGGATCGCGGAGGAGCCGCTCGACGAGGCCATCGAGGTAATGGGTGCGGGCGAAATCGAGCACTTCGCGACGGCCCGCGGCATCGAGCCGGCCTCCATCGAGGAGGGTGCCGAGCCGGGCCGCCGCCGCCTCGCGCCCTTTCGCCTGGAGATCGACGAGCGCACGACGGAGCAAGAGATCGAGCGGAGCCGCGGAGCTCTTGCCGATCAGGGCATCGAGGGTGGCGGCCGCCTCCTCGTAGCGATCGTTCCGCATCTGGAGATCAGCGAGGCGGACGCGATGATCGGGATCGCCGGGAATGCGCTCGGCGAGTCGGGCGACGGCCTTTTCTTCCTCCGCGGTCTCGGCGGTGAGCCGGTAATACTCGGCGAGATCGTGGAGGGCGCGCTCGGTCGGATTCTCGGCGGCGGTCTCTTTTTCCAAGGCCGCCTCGAGTTCGTCGAGCCGATCGTGGCGCTCGTGCATGCGAACGAGGCGGGAAAAGAGATCGGCATACTCCGGGCTCTTGAAATGGAGCACGGCCATGGCCTCGCGCGAGGTGCCGACGGAGCCCTCGAAGTCGCCGGTGAACTCGTGGAGACGGTTCAGCTCGAGGAGGGCGTCGAGACGACGGCGCGGATCCCCGGATCGGGAGAGTTCGGTGAGGATGGCGATGGCGGAATCGGTCGCCCCGGCTTCGAGGAGCAGACCGACGATCTCGGTGCGCAGCGCGACATTTCCCGGCGACGCTTTGAGCAGGGCATCCCACTCGGCGACGGCCTCGGCGGTCTGGCCTTGGAGCCGATGGATCGCGGCCTTGCGCAGACGGATCGCGGGACCCTCCTCGCTCGTGACGGGCACGAGTTCGACGAGCCGGGTGTAAAGCGACAAGGCCTTGGCCCAGCGTTTCTGCTGATCGGCGATCTCGGCGAGGGCGCGGAGCGCGGGAAGGCTCGACGGGTCCGCCTCGAGCGCCGCATCGTAGAAGGGACGCGCCGCCTCGAGATCCCCGCCTTTGCGAAGAAGGTGGGCGTAGAGCAGCTTGGCCACGGGTGGCCCCGACTCGCTCGCCCCTTTGAAATAATCGAGGAGCAGGGCGGTCTGATCTTTCTTGGCGTAGAGATCCCAGAGCAGATCGAGCACCTTGCCGTAGGCCGGATCTCTTTGGAGGAGCTGGATGTAATGGTTCGCGAGCCGCGAATCGCTCTCGGTCCAGGCGGAGGCGGCGGGTTTTTCAGCCGGCTCCTGGGAGATCAAGGACCCTGCCCCGATCGACATGCCCAAAGCAAGCAGCACCAGAGGCCGGGATACGCGATGGAGCGGGGAAATCTTCAAGGTCCGGGACGAGGTTGGCGGTGCCTGGGAAGAACGTAGGCGAGCCCTCCGGGGGCGTCAAATTCGCGCACGGGGCGCGGAAACGCGGAGTGGCATTGACTCAAGAGGGTCGGCTCCGGGATCAGACCCTCTTCGGTCCGGAGGGATCAGTTCCGCTGGGGCACGAAGGTGGTGCTCTCGACCCGCTGGCGCGAGCCGTCGGCGAAGATCACTTCATAGATCGTGGTATCCTGAAAACCCACGCCCTGTCCGGTGATGCGGGTGGGGCCTTTGCGATCGGTCTTCACGACATTGATGGAACGGATCGCCGGAGCCCGGCCACCGCCCTGCCCACCCTGACCACCGGAAAGGTGGCTGTCGAAACGCATGAGCCGGTCGATCTCGACGCGGATGCGCTCGCTCGTGAGATCGAGGCGCGAGAGTTCCACCGAAGCGGCGCGGGCCTGGGTATTCAGGGTCTCGATCTGACGCGTGATGCGATCGCGATCCTTGGCATCCGCCTTGGTGCGATCGATCCCGAGTTGGGCGAGCTGGGTGTTGCGCTGCTCGGTCGCATTGATGATCTCCTCCTTGCGATTGAGGATGGCGACCAGCTCGGACTCAAGGGCGTTGAGACTGCGATGAATGTCGCCGGGCCCGGGTCCTTGGCTGCCCGGACCGGGGCCGGGAGGACGCCCTTGGCCATGGGCAGGGAACCAGGAAAGAGCGAGAGGGAGCAGGACGAGGGAAAGGAAAAGGCGTGGTTTCATGAGATCGCAATCAGATGACGAGTCTCGCGAAAAACCACGCCCTTTGGCAAGGACGATCTGTGTCGTCGATCAGGTCAGTTTCGCCAGATAAGCCGCGGTGCTCGCGTGGTTCGCGTGCATCGCCTCGGCGCCGAGCTCCCAATCCATCGGGCAGACTTCGCCGTTTTCTTCGAAATGCTGGAGAGCGTCGACCATGCGGACGGCTTCCTTGATGGAGCGGCCGAGGGGCAGGTTGTTGACGAGCTGGTGCTGCACGATGCCCTCTTTGTCGATGAGGAAGAGACCACGGTAGGCGATCAACTCGCCCTCGGCGTAGAGTTCGCCGAATTCATCGAGATCGTAGTTGCCGACGAGCACGTCGTAGGCGGCGGAGATCGTTTTGTTCGTATCGGCGACGAGCGGATAGCTGACACCCTCGATGCCACCTTTGGCGCGCGGCACCTGCAGCCAGCCCCAGTGCGACATCTCCGTGTCGGTCGAGCAGCCGACGACGGCGACGTTGCGCTTTTCAAACTCGGCGAGGTGATCCTGGAAGGCGTGGAGTTCGGTCGGGCAGACGAAGGTGAAATCCTTCGGGTAGAAGAAGAAGATCACGTACTTTTTCCCGCGATATTGATCGAGGGAGAAGGAATCGACGACTTGGCCGTTGACGACGGCTTTGGCATTGAAGGAGGGGGCGGGCTTGCCTACAAGGACGGACATGGTGATGTGGGAATGAAGGTTCGGATGCTGGGTGGGATCGCGAAAGGAGATCCGGCAGCGGCTGCGGATCACGCGAAGGGAAGGTGATCGACTCCCCGCACGAGTCAAATACGGATTGAGCCGTCGGAAAGACACGCACCACTTGCTCATCCGCCCCGAAAACACGGCCAAATCCCGCGTCTCATTCGAAAAGCAGTTGACGGTCAGCAGGAAAGGTTGTTGTTTCCCTACGCAATTTCCTACCAAACCTATCGGGAATAGGTAATTTAAGATGTCCGAATCGCCCGCCACGTCCTTTTCTTCCGAACCCGCCTCCGCGGAGGTGGCTCCGTGGTTTGGGATCGAGGATGTCGAGGAGCGCTCGCGCCTCCTCGAGGCGGCGACGGCGGAGGAGCGGATCGAGTGGGCCTTCTCCCATTTCGGCGAAAAGCTGGGCATGACCTCGAGCTTCGGCGCGCAGTCGGCCGTGCTCCTGCACCTCGCCACGCAGGTCTGGCCCCGCATTCCGGTGATCCTCGTCGACACCGGTTACCTTTTCCCGGAGACCTACCGTTTCATCGACGAGCTCACCGAACGGCTCGATTTGAATCTGAAGGTCTATCGACACGAGCTTTCCCCCGCCTGGCAGGAGGCCCGCTGGGGGAAACTCTGGGAACAGGGTCTGGAGGGCATCGAGCGCTACAACGATCTCAACAAAGTGGTCCCGATGGATCGCGCCCTCGGCGAACTGGAACTCTCCGCGGTGATGGCCGGGGTGCGCCGCCAGCAGAGCAGCACCCGCGAAAATTTTTCCGTGCTCGGCATGCAAAAGGGCCGCGCCCGCATCCATCCGATTGTCGATTGGACCGATCTGGATATCGGCCTTTACCTCACCAAACACGGCCTGCCTTACCATCCGCTCTGGGACGAGGGTTATGTCTCCATCGGCGACTGGCATACCTCGCGGAAACTCACCGACGGCATGAGCGCGGAGGAGACCCGCTTCTTCGGTCTGAAAAGGGAGTGCGGCCTCAACGAGAATCTGGACTTTGTCATCTGATCGTGGAAAGTCCCCTCCCCGCCGCGCCCCGTTCACTCTTTTCATGAGCGCCACCCCCGAGCATCTCTATCCGACCTTCGACCGCATGCTGCCGCGTGCGGCGAAGGAGGCCATGCTCGGACAAAGCGGCGCCGTGATCTGGATGTATGGCCTCAGCGGATCGGGCAAGAGCACCCTCGCCCACCGGCTCGAGCGCGTCCTCCACGACGAGGGTCGTCTCGTGAAAGTGCTCGACGGCGACAACGTGCGCACCGGCCTGAACAAAAACCTCGGATTCTCCGACGAGGACCGCCTCGAAAACATCCGCCGGGTCGCGGAAGTGGCCAAGCTTTTCGCCGACTGCGGCATCGTCGTGATCGCCTCCTTCATCACTCCGAACAACGAACTGCGCCGTCTCGCCCGCGACATCATCGGTGGCGGTGATCTCCTCGAGGTCTACGTGAAGGCTTCCTTCGAGACCTGCGCCGCCCGCGATCCCAAGGGACTCTACGCCAAGGTGAAAGCCGGCGAGGTGAAGCAGTTCACCGGCCGCGATTCCGGCTTCGAGGAGCCCGACCACGCCGACCTCGTCATCGACACCGAAGCCGCCGACGAGGACGCCTGCCTCGCCACCCTGCACGCCGCCGCGGCCGCAAAGATCCGCCTGCCGCGCTGACCGAAATTTTCCTGACAAAACAACATGGACGAAGAAAGAACCTCCTATCAAGTCAACCACCTCGCCCAGCTCGAGTCCGAGGCGATTTTCATCCTGCGCGAGACCGCGGCCCAGTTCGAGCGGCCCGCCCTGCTCTTCTCGGGCGGCAAGGACTCGATCGTGATGGCCCACCTCGCCCGCAAGGCCTTCTTCCCGGCGCGCCTTCCTTTCCCGCTCCTCCACGTCGACACGGGCCACAACTTCCAGGAGACCCTCGACTACCGCGACCAATACGTGGCCGACCTCCGCGCCGAACTCGTTGTCGCCTACGTGCAGGACTCGATCGACCAGGGCCGCGTGCAGGAGGAGAAAGGCCCCTTCGCGAGCCGCAACGCGCTTCAGACCGTGACCTTGCTCGACGCGATCGAAGCCAACAAGTACGACGCCTGTCTCGGCGGCGGCCGCCGCGACGAGGAGAAAGCCCGTGCCAAGGAGCGTTTCTTCTCCCACCGCGACGACTTCGGCCAGTGGGACCCCAAGAACCAGCGGCCCGAACTTTGGAATCTTTTCAACGGCCGCAAGCATCACGGTGAACACTTCCGTGTCTTCCCGCTCTCGAACTGGACCGAGATGGACGTGTGGCAGTACATCAAGGCCGAGAAGATCCCGCTGCCCAGCCTCTACTTCTCGCACCAGCGTGATGTCGTGCACCGCAGCGGCGCGATGCTGGCGATCTCGGATGTCGTCACCGCGCAGCCCGGCGAACGGGTCGAGACGAATGCGGTCGTGCGTTTCCGCACCATCGGCGACATGACCTGCACCGGCGCCGTCTACTCCGAGGCCGCCGACATGGATACCATCATCTACGAAGTCGCCACCGCCCGCCAGACCGAACGCGGCACCCGCGCCGACGACAAGCGCTCCGAAACCGCGATGGAAGACAGAAAAAAAGAGGGCTACTTCTGATCACTCCGCGTTCGCTTCGGGCGGCGCAGTAAAAGGTAAAAAGTTAAAGGTAAAAAGTAGCTGGCTGCGATGAACGACTTTGCGAAACAGTTCGAGGACCTGAGGATCTGGCAGGAAGCCCGGCTGCTGGCAGGAGCCGTTTATCGTGAGTTTGGAACCGGTAGTCGTGCGGAGCGCGACTATGGATTCCGCGATCAGATCCAAAGAGCCGGAGTGTCGGTGATGAACAATATCGCCGAGGGATTCGAGCGGTTCAGCCCTGCCGAGTTCGCCCATCTCCTCAGCATCGCCAAAGGATCCTGCGGCGAAGTCCGCTCCATGCTTTACCTCGCCGAAGACCTTCAATACATCGCTGCCGAGACCGCCCAAAACCAACGCGAAAAAGCCCACGGCATCTCCAAGGGCATCGAAGCCCTCGCCAAGACCCTCCGAACGAAATAACACCTCCGAATCTGGAAACCTTTTACCTTTTACTTTTTACCTTTTACTCCCGCCATGCATACGGACATCCCCATCGACGAAGGCTACCTCCACATGGACCTGCTGCGTTTCACCACGGCAGGCAGCGTGGATGACGGCAAATCGACCCTCATCGGACGCCTTCTTTACGATTCCAAGAACACCTTCGAAGACCAGATGGACGCCGTCGAGGCGACCTCGAAAAAGCGGGGCGACGAACACGTGAACCTCGCCCTCCTCACCGACGGTCTCCGCGCCGAGCGCGAGCAGGGCATCACCATCGACGTGGCCTACCGCTACTTCGCGACGCCGAAACGGAAGTTCATCATCGCCGATACTCCCGGACACATCCAGTACACGCGGAACATGGTGACCGGCGCCTCGACCGCGAACCTCGCCATCATCCTCGTCGACGCCCGTCTCGGGGTGATCGAACAGACCTGCCGCCACGCCTTCATCGCCGACCTCCTCCGCATCCGCCACGTCATCCTCGCGGTGAACAAGATGGATCTGGTCGACTACAGCGAGAAGCGCTTCAACGAGATCGTCGACGAGTTCAAACGCTTCGCCTCGCGCCTCGACAACATCGTCGATATGGTCGCGATCCCGATCAGCGCCCTCCACGGCGACAACGTCGTCGACAAGTCGACCAATATGGACTGGTACGAGGGGCCCACGATGCTCTACCATCTCGAGACGGTCTACATCGGCTCGGACCACAACCACGTCGACGCGCGCTTCCCCGTGCAGTGGGTGATCCGCCCGCACTCCGACGAGTATCACGATTTCCGCGGCTACGCCGGCCGCGTCGCCGGCGGCGTCTTCCGTCCCGGGGACGAGGTCGTGGTGCAGCCCTCGGGCTTCGCCACGAAGATCAAGGCGATCGAATCCTTCGACGGCCCGCAGGAGTCCGCCTTCGCCCCGCTCTCATGCACGATCACGCTCGAGGACGAGATCGACATCAGCCGCGGCGACATGATCACCAAGCCGAACAATCCGCCGAAGAAGGATCAGGAGATCGAGGCGATGATCTGCTGGTTCTCCGAGTCGACGCAGCTCACCACCAACGCGAAGTATTACCTGCGCCACACCACCAAGGAGGTGAAGGCCATCGTCAAGGACGTGCGCTACAAGGTGAACATCAACACCCTGCACAAGATCGAAGACGACAAGACCTTCCGTCTCAACGAGATCGGACGCATCAGCCTGCGGACCTCGGCCCCCTTGCTCTACGATTCCTATCGTCGCAACCGGGCCACCGGCAGCTTCATCCTCATCGATTCGCAGACCAACGAAACGGTCGCCGCGGGGATGATCCTGTGATCAGCGGCGGAACCGCCCGCTTCACTCCTGCACCGGCGCGGATTTGCCACCCGCGTCAGTGAGCTTGTCCGCATCGGTGGCGGCAGGGGCCGCCTTTTGGGATTCCCCTTCGCCGCCGTCCCACTCGGGGTGGTTCAACACGAGATACGCGTGCAAGGCCTCGAGGAAAAAGAGGTATTCGTGGCGCGACGAAGTGTGGGGATTGCCATCCCAACCGAGAATGTAGAGCGCCTTTTCGCCGCCGAGGGTGACGAGGACATCGTCACGGAACTTGCCGATGATCTTCCCATTCGCGGGATCTTTCGTCACCTGAAGGTGGGCGGTCGGCTCGGGACTGATCACGAAATGGTGCACGCTGGTGATGTGGCGCGCCACGCTCGCGTCCTCGGGACGCCAATCGGCCGCGGCCGTGGGATCGGCCTTCTTTTCACCGCAGGAGACGGCGAAAACGGCGAGGAGCGGGAGGAGAAGGAACTTCTTCATGGTGTTTTGTCAGGGTAGAATCAGGCCCAGTCGTGCCAGGTGTTCCAGGTGCGGTAGGTGACGTTGGCAAAGCAGATCGCCGCAGTGACAAGGCAGATCGCGGGGCCGAGCTTGGGGCTTTTCACCAGCTTCGGCATGAAGGAAGCCACCGCCGTGACGCTGCAGAAACCGAGCGCGGTGCCGAGGAAGACGATCGAGGTCGCCATCACGGTGTGGGCGAGACCGTTCATGCCGATGGCGCCGCCGATCATGGCGTAGCCGATCGTGTCGGGACAAGGGATGAAGCCGATCGCCGCGCCGGTAAGGAACGGGCGCTTCGGGTCGAGCATCTTTTGCGCCCGCTCCACTTCACCACCCTTGCGGAAGGCCTCGCGCAGGAGGAGACAACCGAGCACGAGGAGGATGGGGATGTCGACATGGCTGATCCAGAATTTTCCTCCCGGCCATGCCGCCATGAGCATCTTCAGGAAAAATTGCCCCACCCCGAGGGCCAGCGCCATCAGGAGGCCATGCGAAATGGCCATGCCGAGGGTGAATTGCCAGGCCTTCTTCATTCCCATGCCGCCCGTGGCGAGAAGCAAGGGAGTGGGATGACCCGGGAAAAAAACGTGACTGAACGAGAAGGTCGTCAGGAAAATGGCAGACTCGAGCGTCATGGCGGAAAGTGGGTGAACGCGGGGAATTTAACAGATCTTTACTATAATTGCAATAATTTTTATAAAACATTCGCCGAATTTGGTGAGATGTCGCGCAAATCCTGATTTTCCCTTGCTGTGGCGGCAAAGCTTACTAGGATCGGGCTTTCCGTGAGCAAAATGAGTGATTTCCTGGTCTTCGAGAACGTCACCAAACGATTCGGGGACTTTGTGGCGGTGAAAGACGCCTCTTTCTCCGTCAGCAAGGGCGAGATTTTCTCCCTGCTCGGTCCGAGCGGGTGCGGCAAGACCACTCTTCTCCGCATGGTCGCGGGATTCGCCTCGCCCGACGAGGGACGCATCCTCCTGAACGGGCGCGACATCACCGAGCTGCCACCCGAGAAACGCCCGGTCAACACCGTCTTCCAGAATTACGCACTCTTTCCCCACCTGACCTTGCGCCAGAACGTGGCTTTTGGGCCGGAGCTCGCGAAACGCCTTTCCCGCCAGGAGATCGACCGCGAGGTCGAGCGCATGCTCGAGCTCGTCGACCTCGCGGGCCATGCCGACAAAAAACCCGCCCAGATCAGCGGAGGCCAGAAGCAGCGCGTCGCCATCGCCCGGGCCCTCATCAACAAACCCGAGGTGCTGCTGCTCGACGAACCTCTCGCGGCCCTCGATCTCAAGCTGCGGCAGCGGCTCCTCGTCGAACTCGACGAACTGCACGAGGAAGTCGGCATCACATTCCTCTACGTCACCCACGACCAGCACGAGGCCATGGGCATCAGCGACCGCATCGCGGTGATGCGCGCCGGAAACATCGAGCAGATCGGCGCCCCCGCCGCCATCTACGAGACCCCGGTGAACAGCTTCGTCGCCGCCTTCATCGGCGACACGAATTTCCTCAGCGGCCGTGTCGATGCCATCGTCGACAGCGAACACAGCACCGGCACCTTCGATTACCTCGGCGGTCCCATCCGCATCTACGACGACCGGCCCGTGAAGGTCGGCGAACGCGTCAGCCTCAGCCTGCGGCCCGAAAAGATCTCGCTCTCCCACCATCGGCCCGATCCCCTGCCCGAGAACCGCAACGCGGTGAAGGGGGTCATCGAGGACATGATCTACCTCGGCTCGATGACGCGTTTCTGGGTCCGCACCGGAGAGGAGCTCCTCATGGTCGAGACCCAGCACGGTCGCTTTTTCCTCGATGAAGCCAAACCGCCGCAATGGGGCGACGAGGTCTGGGTGAGCTGGAATGCGAACGACGGCTACCTCCTCGAAAACTTCGCCGAGGAGGACCGCCAATTGCTCTCCCTCCCCGACGACGACGAGTGAGTCGTCCTGACAAAGCCACCATGACGAACCGGAAGAACGAGATCCTCCTCACCGCGCCGACGCTGATCTGGCTCGCGGTGTTTTTTGTGATCCCGTCCTTCGCGATGATCCTTGTCTCGTTCCGGCCCGCCAATGCGAATGGCGGCATCGAGGCCGGCTGGACCCTCGATGCCTGGCGCGCCCTCGCCGACCCGGATTATCCCGTCATCCTCTGGCGCACCGTCTGGCTCAGTGTCGTCACCACCGTCGTCTGTCTCGCCATCGCCCTGCCCATCGCCTTCCTTTTGGGACGACTCGAGGGAAAATGGCGCGGCATCCTCCTCATGCTCGTGATCGTGCCCTTCTGGACGAATTTCGTCATCCGCGTCGCGGCCTGGCGCATCATCCTGCACCCCGAGGGCATGGTGCGGCAGGCGCTTCTCAGTCTCGGGGTGATCGGTCCCGACACCCTCCTACTCTACAACGAGGGAGCCGTGCTCATGGTGATGATCTACACCCACCTCCCCTTCGCCATCCTGCCGCTCTACGCCGCCGCGGAGCGTTTCGACTACAGCCTCCTCGAGGCGGCGCGCGATCTCGGGGCGAGCGGCTTCCGCGCCGTCATGAAAATCTTCGTGCCCGGGGTCAGCCGCGGTCTCCTCACCGCCATGGCCCTCGTCCTCATTCCGGCGCTCGGCTCCTACGTCATCCCCGACCTCGTCGGCGGACCTTCCGATGAGATGATCGGCAACAAGATCGCCCAGCGCACCCTCGGCAACCGCAACCTGCCGCAGGCCGCGACCCTGTCGATCGCCCTGCTCGTCATCACCCTCATCCCCATCCTCGTGGTCTTTTTCATCAACCGGAAGGAGCAAGCCGAGTCGCGATGAAGTCGAGCCGCCTTCCCGCCATCATTCTCGGCCTGGTGTTGGTTTTTCTTTACCTGCCCATCGCTCTTCTCGTGGTGAACTCCTTCAACGAGGCACGCTACAGCTCCACCTGGGGCGGCTTCACCCTGAAATGGTACGAGGCCCTCCTCGACCGGCAGAACCGCGACCTATGGGACGCCGCCCAGCGCACCCTCCTCATCGCTCTCTCCACCAGTTCGATCTCGATGATCCTCGGCACGCTCTCCGCCTGCGCCCTTCATTGGTATCGTTCGCGGCTCCAGCAGATCAACTACGGCATCCTCTACCTGCCCATCGTCATTCCCGATCTCCTCATGGGGATCAGCCTGCTCCTCTTCCTCGTCGCCCTCGGCGTCACCCTCGGAGCCGGCACCATCCTCATCGCCCACATCACCTTCTGCGCCAGCTTCGTCACCGTGGTCGTGCTGGGGCGGCTCCAGGGATTCGATGAGAATGTCATCGCCGCGGCGCGCGATCTCGGCGCCTCGAAATGGGTCATCATCCGGCGCATCATCCTGCCCCTTCTCGCGCCGGGGATCATCGCGGGCGGCCTCCTCGCCTTCACCCTTTCGGTTGACGATTATGTCATCACGTTTTTCGTGACGGGACCGGGATCCACGACCTTGCCGCTGAAGATCTACAGCATGGTGAAACACAGCAAGGACCTGCCCATCATCAACGCCATCTCCACCCTCTTCCTCGTCCTCACCTTCCTGATTGTCTGGCTCAGCCAGCGCCTTACCGAACACCAACCCAACCGAGACAGCCGATGAAACGCCTCCTTCCTCTCCTCGCCGCCTCCCTCCTCCTCGCCTCCTGCGGTGAGAAGAAGCCCGAACTGCACCTCTACACCTGGGACGACTACCTCAATCCCGATCTCATCACGAAGTTCGAAGAGGAGCACAACTGCCGCCTCGTCATCGACATCTTCGATTCGAACGAAGCGATGCTCGCGAAACTGAAAGCGGGCGCGACCGGCTACGACGTCCTCGTGCCGACCAGCTACATGGTGAAGGTCCTCGCCCGCGAAGGCATGATCGTCGAGCTCGACAAAAGCAAGCTGCCGAACCTGCAACACGTCGACACCGACTACCTCACCAACCTCGCCTTCGACAAGGAGATGAAGTGGAGCGTCCCCTACATGCTCGCCCCCACCGGCATCGCCTACGTGAGCGACCGCGTCGAGAATATCGAGCCGACCTGGCGCGTCTTCGAGCGGGCCGACCTCAAGGGCCGCATGACCCTCCTCAACGATTCCCGCGAGACTCTCGGGGCCGCCCTCAAGGTACTCGGCTTCAGCATCAACACCCTCGATCCCGCCCAGATCAACCAGGCCAAGGACCTCGTCATCTCGTGGAAGAAGAACCTCGCCAAATTCGAGAGCGACCAATATGACAGCGGCCTCGCCTCCGCCGAGTTCTTCGTCTCGCAGGCCTACGCCGGCGACGCCTTCCAGGCGCAGGAGGACAACGAGAAGATCGAATTCATCCTTCCCGCCGAAGGCACCTCGGTGGCCTGCGACGATCTCGTCATCTCGAAGAACGCCCCGAATCCCGAGCTGGCCTACGCCTTCATCAACTTCCTCACCGAGCCCGCCAACGCCGCGGTGAACATGGAATACATCTACTACCTCGCCCCGAACAAGAGCGCCTACGAGCTCGTCAGCCAGGAATTCCGCGAGATCGACTCCCTCTTCCTCGACGCCGAGACGATGAAGAAGTGCGAGGTCATCGACGACCTCGGCGAGAACAACAAGCTCTACCACGACGCCTGGGATCTGATCCGGGCGGCGCAGTGAGATTTCTCACTCCTCCACCATCCCCATCTCCTTCAGCTTCCGCTGCATCGTGCGCCTCGAGATGCCGAGCAGTTTGGCGGCTTCGGTGCGGTGGTCGCCGGTTCGGTCGAGGGCGAGGCGGATGAGGCGTTCCTCCATCTTCGCGAGGTTGAGATCCTCGGGCTCGGCCGCGAGCGGTGACGGCAGCGTCGCTTTGGCTTTTCCGCCCGGGCCCCGCAGATCCCGCAGGGAATCATCCCGGAGAAACAACGGCAGATGCCGCACCCCGATCTTCGGCGTGTTCGACATCACGACGCCGTGTTCGATCACGGTGCGCAGCTCGCGGACGTTGCCGGGCCATTCGTAATCGAGGAGCAACTGCATCGCCTCGGCAGTGAGCTCCATCGGCGCTTTGCCGTTCTCTTCGGTGAACTCTTTCAGAAAGGCGTCGACGAGCAGCACGATGTCCTCCTTCCTCGCTCGCAGCGGCGGCATCGCGATGGAGACGACGTTGAGGCGGAAGAAGAGATCGTCGCGGAAAGTGCCCTCTCGCACCATTTCGCTGAGGTCCTTGTTGGTCGCGGCGACGACGCGGACGTCGACCTTGATCGGTTTGTTCGAGCCGAGCCGCTCGATCGTCCGTTCGCCGATGGCGCGGAGCAGCTTCACCTGCGTGTTGAGGTCGATCTCGCCGATCTCGTCGAGGAAAAGGGTGCCGCCATCGGCCTCCTCGAAGCGACCGACGCGCCGCTCCATGGCTCCGGTGAAGGCGCCGCGTTCGTGGCCGAAGAGTTCGCTCTCGAGAAGCTGCTCGCTGAGGGCGGCGCAGTGCACCGTGACGAGTTTCGACTTCGGCCGACCGCTGAGATGGTGGATGGCGCGGCCGACGAGTTCCTTGCCGGTGCCGCTCTCGCCTTCGATCAACACCGTGGCGCGGGTCGGGGCGACCTGGCGGATCGTTTCAAAGACCGGTTTCATTGCCGCGGAATGACCGATGATGTTTTCGAGTCCGTAGCGGTCCGAGACCTGCGTTTTCAGCGCGACGACCTCGGCCTCGACGGCCCGGCTGCGGATGGCGCGTTTGATGACGATCTCGAGCTCGTCGATGTTGAGCGGCTTGCTCACGTAGTCGTAGGCGCCTTTCTTCATCGCCTCGACCGCGACATCGACGGAGCCGTAGGCGGTCATGAGGATGCAGATGGGGGGCTTGGCCCGGGCCAAGGCACGGGTGATGAGGTCCATCCCGTTTTCCCCGCCGAGGCGGAGGTCGGTGAGCATCACGTCGATCGACTCGTTCTTCAGGATCTCCTCGGCCTCGGCGATGTTCGCCGCGATGTAGACGTCGAACTCGTCCTCGAGGGAAAGCCGCAGGCCCTCGCGCGTGTTCTTCTCGTCGTCGACGATGAGGAGGGTGTGTTCAGTGAAGTTCATCGTGTTAGGCAGGCTTCATCCGTGGAAATGCGCGTCCCATCCGCGTGAATCCGCGTTTCTTCCTTTTCAACGCAGATGGCCGCGGATCTCCGCAGATGACCACAGATATCGGATAGGGAAAAAGCTTGATGGTTCTGTTAGACCTCATCACCCCTCCACCTCCACATCGATCACCGCGCTCTCCGCCTTCGATGGCAAAAACCGCATCAGCTTCTCGGCGCGCGGCAGGTAAACGGTCACCTCGGTGCCGATGCCTTCGCGGCTCTTGAATTCGACTTCGCCGCCGTGGTCGTGGACGATGCGGTGGACGATCAAAAGACCGAGACCAGACCCTGTCTTCTTGGTGGTGTAATAGGGTTCAAAGACCCGGCTGACCTGGTCGGCGGGGATGCCGGGCCCGTTGTCGGCGATGGTGAAAAAGACGTTCTCATCGTCGCTCCCGGTGCGCACGGTGATCCCACCGTCGCTGCCCATCGCCTGGCAACTGTTGCGGACGAGATTGTAGAGGACCTGCTTCAATTGATCCTGGTCGACGTGGAGGAGCGGCAGTCCCTCGGCGAGATCGAGCGTCACGGCGATGCGGCGGTCGGCGACCTCGGGACCGATGAAGTTCATGGCCTCCTCGATGAGCTGGTTCAGATCGGTGGTCTGGGGAACGGGCCGCACCGGGCGCACCGCGTTGAGGAATTTCTCGACGATGAAGTCGAGCCGCTTGATTTCGCCGCGCGCGATTTCGAGGGATTCGAGCAGCTCGCCGGCGAGCTCGGGATCGACGCGTTTCTTGATCTTCCGCTCGACGACCTGCAAGTGGATGTTCAGCGAATTCAGCGGATTGCCGATCTCGTGGGCGACGCCGGCGGCGAGGCTGGTGACGGCCTCGAGTTTGCCCGACTCCACTTCCTGCCGCTGCCGGGCCACGGTGCGGGTCTGGTCGCGCAGGATGATGACGTGGCCGACGAGATCTTCGCCGGAGTCGCGATCCGCGAGCGGGGCGACGTAGAAATTGAGAAAACGCGGCTCGGGATAACGCACCACCAGGTCGCGGTTCACCACGCCGCCGGTGGCAGTGATTTCCTCCCAGTCGAGACCGGGGAACAGCGTCGCGACGTCGCCACGGATCGCTTCCTTGGGATCGAGGCCGAAAAAGTCGCAGGCGGCCTGGTTGATGTAGTGGATCGATCCCTTCGCCCCCGTCACGACGACTCCCTCGCGAAGAACCTCGAAGACCTTTTCAAGGAAGCCCTTTTCCTGCACGATCTTCAGGACGAGACGCTGGATCTCCTCGGGCTCGAGGCGGTCGAGCCGATCAAGAAGGCGATCAATCATGCCGGGGTTCATGGGGAGTCACGGGTCACGAGGAACTGGCGAAACGGCAGGTAGATGCGATGTTTTCGGATGATTGAGAGACAAAACGGCACCGATGAGGAGGTGGTGATCTGCCTGACGACGTTTCCGGATGCCGAAAAAGCGAGACAAATTGGCACAGTTTGGGTGGAGTCGCAACTGGCGGCTTGCGTCCAGTTGGTGCCCGGAGTCGAGTCCATCTACCGTTGGGAAGGGAAGACGGAGTGCTCGCCCGAGGTTCTCGCCATCGTGAAAACCACGCGCTGCCGTCTCGCGGATCTGGAAGCGTCCCTGCGGGAACTCCATCCCTACGAACTGCCCGAGTTCCTCGTCGTGTCGCCGGAGGGAGGATCCGTCGAATACCTGAAGTGGGTCAGGAACGGGGTGAGCGGATCGTGATGGTGCTGAAGCGGGAGGCGGCCTACGGAATACGCGGAAAACACGGAACCAAAAGGCGAAACAAACGAGCTCCCGACGCTGAAGCCATGTCTTCGGCATTGGCATCGATTTGTCTGAGAATTCGCATGCTAGGATGGCTGTGGCATCTATCCCGGTCTCTTGTAATTCCGCGTCTTCCGCGTATTCCGTAGGCTGCCTCTTCCTCGCTCCGATTGAAACGACATTGGACAAATCCGCATCCTGAGGCATAAGTCTCGCCCCGCTTTTTTGGCGGACCCACCCTCTGAAGCCGTGAGCCTCATCGTCCAGAAATATGGCGGCACCTCCGTCGGCACCCCCGAACGGATCCGCAATGTCGCGCGCCGCATCCTCGAGACGCAGGCCGAGGGCCATCAGGTCGTCGCCGTCGTTTCGGCCATGGCCGGGGTGACGAACAATCTCATCAAACTCGCCGACGAAGTGACCGGCGAAGGATTTCCCACCGAGCGCGAGATGGACGTGCTCCTCGCCACCGGCGAGCAGACCACGATCGCCCTCACCGCGATGGCGCTGAACTCGATGGGCGCCAAGGCCGTCTCCCTGACCGGAGCGCAGGCCGGGATCCAGACCGACGGCGTCCACACCAAGGCCCGCATCTCCAACATCACGCCCGACGGCGTCCACGAACTGCTCAACGACGGCAACATCGTCATTCTCGCCGGTTTCCAGGGTCAGACCAGCGATGGCCGCATCACCACCCTCGGCCGCGGCGGATCCGACCTCACCGCGATCGCCATGGCCGCCGCGATCGACGCGGACATCTGCCAGATTTTCACGGACGTCGATGGCGTCTACACCTGCGATCCGCGCGTCGTCCCCGGTGCCCGCAAGATCGAGGAGATCAGCTACGACGAACTCCTCGAGATGGCGAGTTCGGGATCGAAGGTGATGCAATCGCGTTCGGTCGAGTTCGCGAAAAAATTCGGCGTCGTCTTCGAAGTGCGCAGCAGCCTCAACAACAATCCGGGAACCCTCGTCAAAGAAGAAACCATGAGCATGGAATCGATTGTCATCCGCGGCGTCAGCCTCGAGCGCGCCCAGGCGAAGGTCACCATCAGCGGCGTCAAGGACGTGCCGGGCACCGCCAGCCGCATCTTCGGCGCCGTGGGCCAGGCAAACCTGCTCGTCGACATGATCGTGCAGAACGTCTCGAAGACGGGGATCACCGACATTTCCTTCACCGTGCACAAGGACGACGTGGCCAAGGCCGAAGCCGCCCTGCGCCCCGTGATGCCGGAACTGGGCGAAGGCGTCACCCTCGAGGCGACCGATGGCATCGCCAAGCTCAGCGTCGTCGGCATCGGGATGCGTTCTCACAGCGGCGTCGCCGCGGAGATGTTCAAGGCGCTCTCGGACGCCGGCATCAACATCGAGATGATCTCCACCTCCGAGATCAAGGTGACCGTCACGGTCGCCGAGGGCGACATCGACCGCGCCGCCAACGTCGTCCACGACGCTTTCGGACTCGGTGCGGCGTGAGGCTTTCAAGGATCGCGCGTTGACTTTCCGCGGATCGGGTGTCTTGTAGCGGAGTCAGTTCGCGGCGTCGTTGCCGTGTGCCGGGTTCCCTCAACCATTACGGGAGCCCATCCGGATCGGGGGAAGGGAATGACGTCTCTTCAATGTGTCAGCCCGTGATGTGAGGCGGGATGATCTCCAGCTCGCGGCGTGCCCCGTCGTTTTTCCTTCCGCGCCCTCGTTGCGCCGACGGTTGAACCGCGCCCGCCACCCGGCCCCTCAACGGCCATCCCCAATCCTAACAAACCCATTCAAACTCATGACCTTCTCCGAACTCGGCCTCAACGCCACCCTATCCGAAGCCGTCGCCGCCAAGGGCTACACCACGCCCACGCCGATCCAGGCCCAGTCCATCCCCGCGATCCTCACCGGACGCGACCTCCTCGGCGGCTCGCAGACGGGCACGGGCAAAACCGCGGCTTTCACCCTGCCAATGCTGCAGCGCCTCGCCACCGGCAAATCCCGTCCCCGCTCGCCCCGCGGGCTCGTCCTCACTCCGACCCGCGAACTCGCCGCCCAGGTCGGTGAAAGCGTCACGACCTACGGCAAAGGACTCCACCTTTCCTCGGCCGTCATTTTCGGCGGCGTGGGGATCCACCCGCAGATCGAGCGTCTCCGCCGCGGTGTCGACATCCTCGTGGCCACACCCGGCCGCCTCCTCGACCACGTCAGCCAGGGGACGATCGACCTTTCCCAGGTCGAGATCTTCGTCCTCGATGAAGCCGACCGCATGCTCGACATGGGCTTCATCCATGACATCCGCAAGGTCCTGAAGCTGCTCCCGGCGCGCCGTCAGAACCTCCTTTTCTCCGCGACCTATTCGCCCGAGATCAAGTCGCTCGCCGACGGCATCCTGCGCGATCCGGTCGAGGTCGAAGTAGCCCGTCGCAGCAGCGCCGCGGAAACGGTGACGCAGGTGATCCACCCTGTCGCCAAGGCCGACAAACGCCGCCTCCTTTCGCAGCTCATCAAGAGGGGCAACTGGAGCCAGGTGCTCGTCTTTACCCGCACGAAGCATGGCGCGAACCGTCTCGCCGAGCAGCTCGGCATCGACGGCATTCCCGCCGCCGCGATCCACGGCAACAAGAGCCAGAGCGCACGCACCAAGGCCCTCGCCGATTTCAAGGCCAACACGATCCGCGTCCTCGTCGCCACCGACGTGGCTTCGCGAGGCATCGACATCCGTTTGCTCCCCCACGTCGTGAACTACGAGCTCCCCAACGTTCCTGAAGACTACGTCCACCGCATCGGCCGCACCGGTCGGGCCGGCGAGGAAGGCTGCGCCTGTTCCCTCGTTAGCGCCGATGAACGCGGTCTCTTGAAGGATATCGAGAAGGTCCTGAAGCGTCCCATCCCGGTGGAGAACATCGAAGGTTTCCAGATGGCCGAAGTCGATGGACTCGAGGACGCCCGCAACACCTCGCGCGGCAACCAGGGCCGTGGACGCAGCCAAGGCGGTGGTGGTGGCGGCAATCGTCCCCGCGGCAATGGCGGCGGAGGCGGAGGGAACGGTGGCAACGGTGGAGGAGGCAATCGCCCGCCCCGCGGTCGATCCGGCGCAGGCGGCGGCGGTGGCAATCGTCGCAACTCCAGCCGTCCGCGCGTGGCTTCGCGCTGAGAGCCTCGCCGATCAGCGGAGCACGACTTCGCCGCTGCTCGTTTCGCGCTTATTCTTCCCCGCCCGTTCTTGTGCGGTGGAAGGACGAACGGCTTTCTCCTTCCGGTGCCGGCCGCGCCAGATCAGGAATCCTGAGATCGCGAGAATCCCCGGGGCCAATCCCCCGAGGCACCACAAGACCCGCACCGGCCACCCGCCGAAGGTCCCGAAATGCAGGGGCACGAAGCTGTCGTAGATTTGTGCCCAGATCGATCCTTCGCGGATGTCGCTCGCTTCGCGGAAGGTCCCGTCGGCGGTGTAGGAGACCATCGAGCCGTGCGGACTGCGGAGCATGCCGGCATCGCTGTGCTCGCCGTAGAAATAAAACGCGTTTTCCGGAGCGTTGGGGAAGCCGAGATAGTTCGCCCGGAATCCTCCCTCGATGCGCTGCGACGCGTCCGCTAGGAGATCATCGATCGAGGCCCAGGCTGCGGGATCCTGTGGCGCGGCCTCTGCCACCTCCTCGGCCGGATGCTCCTCGACGAGGTGACCGATGACGTGTGAGAGATTCCACCACGCTCCCGTGAAACCGAGGATCAGATTGAACACGACCGAGTTGATCCCGACGAATTTGTGCAGGTCGGAAAAGAGAATCCGCGTGCTGCTCTTCCAACGGAAACGGAAGAAATTCCGGAAGAAGTCGCGATAGAGCCACACGCCCGTGACCCCGAGAAGGAAGAGGAAGAGCGCAAAGAGCCCCGCGACCGCGAGACCAATGTGATCCGCGAGGAGCGTGTAGTGCAATTCAAGAATCCAGCCCGTGAAGGTCTCGGTCGACTCCGCCGGACGGCTCAACATCTTGCCGGTGTAGGGATCGATGTGGGCGGAGAGCCAGTGCTCGTCTTCCTCGGGCAGCTTCAACCAGACCCGGTCGGAAGCGGTCGGATCTTCGGCCGGGACCCATCCCATCAGCTGATGCCCGGGGAAAGACGCGGCCATCCGCCCGACGAGATCGTTCATCGGCAGGCGCCGCGCCCCGGAGGTCGCCTCGACGTGGACGACCTCGGGACGGAGGAGTCCGTCGATCTCCTTGGAGAAGATCAGGAGGCTGCCGGTGAGACCGATGATGAGAAGACCGAGTCCCGCGACCAGGCCGAGCACCGAGTGCATCCGCCAGATCGTCTGTTTCTTGATTCGGAATGTTCCCATCACGATCACCCTGACAAAACACTCAAAAGCTGCGGCGCAGCGTCACCCCGAGGAAACGGCGGTTGCCATAGAAGACATCGCCGCGGGCCAGCGACGTCGCTACATATTCCTCGTCGGTGAGGTTGTTCGCGTTGAGCGAAAGGTCCCAGTTTTCCCACTCATACCCGACCATCGCATCGAGGATACCGTAGGCCGGCGTCTCGAGGGTGTTCGTCGAGTCGAAGCTGGAGCTCGTGTAGTGGCTGCCAATGCCCGCCTTGAAACCTTCGAGGGCTCCCGAGGGACGCCACCCGATCCAGACCGAGGCCTCCTGATCCGGGATGCTCTCGAGACGGAGCTCGGCCGGCGTGCTGAGATCGGCGGTATTCAGCAGGGTGTAGCCGGCCTGGACGTAGAAGTCGCCGAGCTGATGGATCGCCTCGAGTTCCATCCCCTGGATCGAAATCTCGCCGCTGGCAAGGTAAGTGTTGGGCAGCAGACCGGGCAGGGCGCGGTTCGTTTCGGTGATGTCGAAGAAGGCGATCGTGTAAAGGCTGTCGCTGCCCTCGGGCTGGTATTTCACCCCGATTTCAAACTGCTCGCCGCGCTTCGGATCGAGGATGTCGCCGTTTTGATCGACTTCGTATCCCGCCGCGGGCAGGAAGGATTCGGCGAAGTTGAAGTAGGGATTGAGACCGTTGCCGATCCGATACATCACGCCGGCGTCGGTGGTGAAGGCTTCGTCTTCCTGGACGGCGGCGACACCCTCGGTGCCGGTCTCGACCTGATCGTAGCGCCCTCCCAGGGAGAAGATGAAATTGCCGAGCTCGATCCGATCCGAAGCGTAGATCCCCGTCTGGGTCAGGTCGGTATAGGGTGCGTTGAAGAGAGGTCCCGTGGCCTGGGGGGTGCCGTAAACGGGATTGTAGATGTTCAGCGGCGTCGCTGCTCCGAAGAAGGAATCGTTGTCGGTGCGGGCATTCTGGTAGTCGAATCCGATCGAGGCATTGTGTTTCGCCGCGCCCGTCTCGAACTCGGCACGAAGCCGGACGTCGGTGGTGAAGGCTTCGGAATTCGCGTCGCTGAGATAGAGATCGCGGGCGACGATGCCGCCGGGACCGATGCGGTTCAGACCCGATCCGGTGAAGGTCGGCCAGATCGAGCGGTAGTCCGCATCGCCCTCGGTGTAGGCTCCACGGGCCTCGATCCGGAAGACGTCGTTGATCTGGTGTTCGAAGATCGCGGTGAAATTGTTTTGCCGCGTGTCGTAGCGGTCGAGGCCCGGCTCGCTCGCGAAACGGTTCGTCGGGATGCGCGGTCCCGGCAGCACCGTGCCCTGCCAGGGGAGGAACTGGGCCGAGGTGCCCGAGGCGTCCTCCTGGTAGTTGAAGAGGAAGGTCAGCGACGTGTCCTCGCTCGGGCTCCAGGTGATCGAGGGCAGGACAAACCAGGTGTCGTCCGTCACATAATCGACCTGGGTATTGGCCTCTCGGTTCACCGCGACGAGACGCCACGACCAGTCGCCATCGCGACCGCCGACATCGAAGCCGGTCTCGAAGCGGTCGTAGCTGCCGTAGGAGGCGTAGACCTCGTTTTGCTCGAAGGTCGAGGCCGTCTTGTAGGTCGAGTTGATGATGCCGCCCACGCTACCCTGACCGAACAACACCGCGGCGGGCCCCTTGATTACTTCCAGCGTATCGAGCGCGTAAGTGTGGGGACGGGTATTGTTGTAGAATCCGAAGGTCGAGCGCATCCCGTTCACGTAGGCGATCGGATCGACCCCGCGGACGAAGGACCAGTCGCCCCGTGTGTCCATGCCGTAGGGACCCGAGGTCACGCCGGGCGTGTAGTTGAGCGCTTCCTGCAGGTTGAGGGCTCCGCGGTCCTGCATCTGCTGCTGGGTGATGACCGAGACGCTGCGGGGCGTCTCCGCGATGGCCGCGTCGATTTTCAGGGAAACAGGAGCGCGGTCCGAAAAGACAAGCGGCTCGATCTCCGGCGTTTCCACCAGGACCGGAGCGGGGGCTGGTGCCGCAGCAGGTTGCGGGCGCGGGGCGGGACGCGGGGCCGGCCGCGGTGCGGGAGCAGCGGATTCGACCACGGTGCTGTCGAGTTCCGTTACCCGGGACTCCTGCGAGCGAAGTGTTCCCAAGGCCGTGGTGGTGACGGCCAGGCCGACGAACGTCCGAATCAAAAACCAAAAGCGTGTTTGCATGCAGTGACTTAAATGAGACCGCGTCTCATTGTCAAAAATCGTTTTTAGCGCTGTTTTGTCATTCCGTGCCATGGTGCCATGACTTCTCTCGTCCCGTGAAAATCGTCCATTTCACCCACCCCTTTGCGCCCCTCATCGGAGGCATCGAATCGTCCGTGGCCACCTTCGCCGCCGATCTCCGCGCCCTCGGTCACGAAGTCCTCGTCGTGACGACCTCTCCGACCCCCGCAAACGACTCCGAATCGGGTATCCTCCGTATCCCGTCCCTCCCGGATGGTGTCAGGTTATTTACAGAAGTTGCCGAAACAGGGCCGAAAGGTGTCAGGTTATGTTTGGAAAAGGATGCCGACACATCCATTGATGATGACAAACGAAAGAATCCGGATAGCGCCGGATCGTTTTACCACTCCATCGAGTCCTTCGCTCCGGACGTGATTCATGTGCATCAGCCTTTCCTGCTCGGGCGCTGGGCGCAGGTGTATGCCTGGACGCGGGGGCTGCCGCTGGTGTTCACCCATCATACCCTCTATGATCGGGAGGAAGACCGGGTGCACCTCGACGGACTGGCGGCCCTCGAGGCCGCGGCTCGGGAGCTGGCGATCGTCTATTCCGACTTTTGCGATGGCCTGGTCGCGCCCACGCCAAGTATCGCGGCTCTTCTCCGAAACCAAGGCGCCGCCGGCCCCATCTCGGTCGTGCCCACAGGCATCGACACGGCGCGCTTTGCGTCGGGAGATGGGGCGGGGTTTCGGCAAAGACACGGGATCCCCGCAGACGCATTTGTCGTCGGGCATCTCGGTCGTCTCATCCCTGCGAAACGGATCGGTTATCTGACCGAGGCGATCGTCACCTTCCTCACCCGGGCTCCCGAGGCCGTTGCTTTGATCTGTGGCGAAGGGGAAATGGCCGCGCCCCTCGCCGATGCCTTTCACGAGGCGGGACTCTCCGACCGGCTTTTCCTGCTCGGCCGTCTGAGCGAGGGCGAAATCGCCGATGCCTACGCGGCGATGGACGTCTTCACCTTTGCCTCCCTCACCGACACCCAGGGCCTCGTGCTGACCGAGGCGATGGCCGCCGGAGTGCCGGTGCTCGCCCTGCGTGCGACGGGTCCGCAGGATGTCGTGGTCGATGGGGTGAGCGGCCGTCTTCTGGATCCCGCAGCGACTCCCGCGGATTTCGCGCACGCTCTTGCCGCGTTCCGTGATTCCCCCGACCGACCGCGCTTCGCCGCCGAGGCACGGCGGCGCTCGCTCGACTTCGACCGCAGGGTTTGCGCAGAGGCGCTCCTTTCCGTCTACGAAGGAGCCGCCATCCGCCTCCGCGGACGATCCGATCACCGGGACCCCCGCCAAGAGCCGCTCGCCGCTCTTCACGATCGCGTCGCTGCGGAATGGCTCCGCCTCGCATCGCTGCCGCCATCCCTCCACGCGCTCCTTCCCACCCGCTGGTTTCCGGGCTTCGCCCCGCGTGGCTGAAGGGCCTGCGCCTGAAACGAAAGCGTAAATCCGTTTCTGATTGCTCCTCCAGCAGATTCAGGAAGGCCAACCGATTTTCCGGGCAAGGAATCTGCGGGCCTCCCTGAATCTGCGGGAAGGATCTCCTCTTCCGGTCATGCGCAATCGCCGCTCTCCTGAAAAAGGGACGCGCATTCGCCGGATGCGTTTCTCCCCCGGTGTGGCATCCTCTCGTCGCCCATGAAAAAGTCGACCCTGCTCGCCCTCGCTCTTCTCACCTTCGCCACCACCCTTTCCGCGGAGAATCGCCACGTCTACTTCGGCACCGGCGGCGCGGGAGCCAAGGGGATCTACCACGCCACCTTCAACGGCGAAAAAGGCACCCTCAGCCCCGCCAAACTCGCACACGAGATCGGTTCGCCCGGTTTCCTCGCCCTCTCGCCCGATGGCAAGAAGCTCTACGCCGCCGCGACGCAGGAAAACGTCGGTGGAGTCGCCGCTTACGAGGTCGCCGCCGATGGATCGCTGAAGTTCTTCCACTTCGAACCCACCGGCGACGGCGGCGCGGCGCATCTTTCGGTGCATCCCTCCGGCAAATTCCTCCTCACCGCCCAATACGGCGGCGGCTCGACCTCGCTGCTGCCCCTCGATGCCGAGGGCAAACCCGGCACCGCCACCGTCACCGAACACGAGGGAGGTTCGAAGGTCGTCGAAGGACGCCAGGATTCCCCGCATCCTCACTACGTCGGCTATTCGCCCGATGGGAAATTCGCCCTCGTTCCCGATCTCGGCATGGACGGCATCGTCATCTACGCGATCGACCCTGACAAACCCGCCATCACGAAACACGGCTTCGCCGCTTCCGTTCCCGGCGGCGGGCCGCGCCACCTCAAGTTCTCGAAGGATGGCCAATTCATCTACCTGCTCAATGAACTGAGCCTTTCGACGACCGTCTTCTCGTGGGATGCCGCCGCCGGCACTGCAAAGCTCCTTTCCACGACCCCGGCCCTGAGCGAGGAAGTGAAAGCCGCGGAAAGCTTCAACTCCGCCGCCGAGATCGTCGTCCATCCCTCGGGCTCGTTTGTCTATTCCTCGAACCGAGGTCACGACACCGTCACCGTCTACGCCGTGAAGGAAGGCGGTGACGCGCTCGACGTGATCCAGGTGCAGCCCGTGCGCGGTGCCTTCCCTCGCAACATCAATCTCGATCCGAGCGGCCGATGGCTCCTTGCGGCCGGAGCCGATTCCCACACCGTCGCCGTCCACGCCGTGGCCGCCGACACCGGCAAACTCACCTACCAGCGCGGTGCCATCATCCAGGTGCCCGCTCCGATTTGTATTGTGTTCGGGGCGGTGGTGACGCCTTGAGTCGGCGGGTGATTCGGGAGGTTCCGCGCGATCCCGATGCCGGAGGCATCGGAGCCATTAGCCGGTGGTCGAGCGAGGCACGAGCGACACCACCGGATTCTGGTGGTCTCGTTTTCGCATCCCGGCAGGGATGCCAGCAGAGCGTCAAACGCGGATGGGAAGACAACCGTCCAAACGGCGTTGGCTGGCATCCCTGCCGGGATGCATTGACCTGCGGCTGAAACCGGTGGTATCGCTACGCTCAACCACCGGCTAATGGCTGGGATGCCTCCGGCATCCCCTCACCCTTCCAGCGCCGCGATATAACGCTCGGCGTCGAGGGCGGCCTGGCAGCCGTTGCCGGCGGCGGTGATGGCCTGGCGGTAGACGTGGTCGGCGACGTCGCCAGCGGAGAAGATGCCGGGGATGTTCGAGCGGGTCGAGTGACCGTCCTGGAGGATGTAGCCGTCCTCGTCGAGGTCGACGCCCGATCCGGAGAGGAAGGCGGTGTTCGGATCGTGACCGATCGCCACAAACACGCATTTCAGATCGATCTCGCTTTCCTCGCCCGTGACGCGGTTGAGCACGCGGATGGCGCGCATGTCGCCGTTGTCGTCCGTGAGGTAATCCTTCACCTCGGAGTTCCAGACCGGCTCGATCTTCGGATTTGCAAGGGCGCGGTCGGCCATGATCTTCGAGGCGCGGAGTTCGTCGCGGCGGTGCACGAGGTAGACCTTGCTCGCGAAGCGGGTCAGGAAATTCGCCTCTTCACAGGCCGAGTCACCGCCGCCGATCACGGCCACGGGCACGTCCGGGTAAAAGGCGCCGTCACAGGTGGCGCACGAGGTGAGTCCGCGTCCGACGAGTTCCTTTTCGTTCGGCAGGCCGAGGTGGCGCGGGCTCGCGCCGGTGGCGACGATCACGGTGTGGGCGCGGTATTCGGTGCCGCCCGAGGTCTTGAGGAGGATGCTGCCGTCCTCTTGCTTCGCGACGCTCTCGACGCGGTCGTATTCGACGCGCGTGCCGAACTTCTCCGCCTGCTGCTGCATCCGCATCATCAGGTCCGGACCCATGACGCCCTCGGGGAAACCGGGGAAGTTTTCCACTTCCGTCGTCGTCGTGAGCTGGCCGCCGGGCTGTTCACCGGAAATGACGAGAGGCCGCAGGTTCGCGCGGGCCGTGTAGATCGCGGCGGTCCAACCAGCGCAGCCGGTTCCGATGATGATGACGTTTTCCATGGGCGGGGAATGTGGAGAAGGATGGCGGGCGAATCAATCGCAAATCTGGCGGAATGCCGGAGAGCCAGGGGATCGGACGTTACGGCGCGGGAAAGCTTGCGGATGGGGGAAGGGGAGAGGGCGTGGAAGACCCGTGGGCTTGACTTCAGATGGGGGATTTTGGAGAATCTCAGGTGTTCATGAGAGAGAGACCTGAAAGTGTTCGTTTGACCACTTTTTCCGATTCGTCCACAAAAACTTGTGTCCGAATCGGATTCGTACACAAATTTTTGTGGCTAAACAACGTTGGCTGAAATAGAAACGGGATGGACATTTCGAATCTTCATTTCCATGACACGGAAATTCTCCGAGTGGTGGAGGACACGGATGGGGACTCCCTCACCTTCGAGGTCGACTACCCAACAGATTGGGACGCAAAGATTTTCGAGCGACGCTGGATCGTATTCGAGGACGTGCTCGAGTATCGAGTGTCGGAAGGACCGTTTCAGGGATCTCCGACCATTCTTGACGTGACGATTGTCGAGCATCTCGCCCCTCGCTATCGGCTTCAGATTGATACGAATGCTGGGACCCGACATCTGTCGTGCACCGACGTCAGATTGCTTGAACACCAACCGGAGGCCGCCAACAAGGGGCGGCAGGCAACGGCTTCGCCGTCGCCTGCGCCCTGACGTTCTGTGAAAAAAAGGAATGCTAAGTGAATCTTCCAGTGGCCCCAAAATGGGTAAGGCGATCGCTGTTACAGGCTTCTCGATTCTCAACGCGATCTGTTTGATTCCGGCGCTTCTCCTCTTGATTACAGCCGGAGCACAGCTATTCCAGGAGAACGATCAGCCATTGTTCGCAATCTTGATTACGACACTGGTGGGAGGAATCGCGGCATTGGCTCTGATCGCATTCTGCGTGCGCTCCGTGAGGCATCGTCGGATCACGCCTGCAATATGGCTTCTTGTGTCGGCCACTGTTCTCAACGTCGCCTCTCTCCCGGTGGCCCGTTGGATGACACAACTTGACGAGGGGCGCCGATATCAGAACCCGAACACAGAACATGACGTGGGACTCAAGGGCTTACAGCCCTGAGTCCACATCGACGGTATCGCAAGAAAATGAGCCTAAGATCGTGGGTCGAATCTGAACTCTGGGACGAAAACTACTTCGACCCTTCTCGGCTCAGCGATGGCGTCGAGGTATTTCGAAGCGGACTATCCCATCCACTCGTGACCTCCCTGATCGACGGATGTCATGGCACTCCGGAATGGGACCGCGAGCCAAGCGAGACTTTCACTGATGCGCTGTTTCGGGCGCTGCGGGGATTGGTAGGGCGTTATGGAGCTTCGTGGATCTACATCACTGACCCCGACAACGCACTATCGGTGTTCCAGTGGGAGAAGGAGATCGATCCGAACTATTTCAATTCCTACCGGCTCATCGAATTTGAGAAGAATCCCGCTGAGGAGGGTGGAGCGAGCTTTCTTTGCATCGCCTTCCACGATAAGGAAGGGATCGTTGTGATCGAGAGTGAGTCGAGCTTGAAGATTACTTTGCATGGGACTGCAACACGAATGGACGCGATGCTCGATGCCCTCAGAATCAAGCGCCCCACCGAAACAACCAAGGGATAACAAGTCGGAGCACAGAACCCCTGACCCGCCGGGAGTTCAATTCGTCATGACCACTACAACCTCAACCTGCAGCCGAAGCCGCGCCCCCGGTCAGGGGTCCTGTGTCCTTTGACGTTCGCTCAAAAAATGATCCGCGCATTCATAGCCGTGTCTCTCGCAATTGCCGTATCGGCGTGCGACTCCAAAGATGATGTCGAGGCAGTTAAGGTCGTCGATTTTGATGAACTGTCGAAAGAGTCCTACGAATATCTGCTGGCCAAGCAGACTGAAGCCCAAGAGCGGTTCGATTTAGGCGCCTACGAACGCTATGATTGGGATCAAGAGAAGATGCAACTCGTTTGGTCGGATGCTGGGGTTCCCAAAGTTATCGCCGATATACAGTTCGTTGGATCCATTTCCACGAAGTCGAATACTTGGCTCTGGTCGTGGGCGAACTCCACCGTTCTAGATCAATTATCGAAGGATATGACCACGGTTCGCGATTTCGGTCGCACACACGGACTTGAAAAGCTGACCGATGAGAAGTGGCCTGCGGAGGAGGTGGACGGCTGGGAGATGACAGCCATTGCCGCGAAGATTCTAGAAGCTAAGGGGGCGTATCGATCACCAGGCGGCGACGGTTACACCTTCATGGTTTTCACCGATATACATTTTGCGGATGGCCAGCAATCCACCAAGACTCAGGTTCAAGACTGAAGTGCAACGTCAATAGGATTTTTCGAAGAGCTCAGCGGGTGTCCGGTATCCATGTCGTTTGCGGGGCCGGTCGTTCAGTTTTTTTGCGATCGCATTGCACTGGGCCTGCGCAGGTTCAAGAGTGAAGCGCAACGTCAATTGGAGTTTTTCGAAGAGCTCCGCAGGGGACCGGAATCCATGGCGCTGGCGATGCAGGTCATTCACTTCACTCGCGATCACGTCGCCTCGGGCCCGCCCCGGCTCACGCCTGAAGCGCGACGTTTCCCCGGTTCAAACCACACGCCCCGCCACCTCACCTCCCCCGCACCCTCTCCCAAAACCCGAAAAACCCACCCGTCGCGCGATTCATCACGGCGACATCCTCGGGCCGGCGCACGAGATTCAGCCGCACGCCGCGGTGGCCGAGGGCGGCGGCGAGGCCGGGGACTTCATCGGCGAGCGGACCGGTGAAGGGAGCAAGGGCGATCACGGTATCGAGCCGCTCCCGTCCGGCCCATGCCACGAGGGCATCCGCGAGATCGCGGGCGTCGCAAGTCTCATCGGGGACGCGGAAATGAGCCGCGGCACGCGCCACTCCATCGGCGAGGGCGGCGCGGAGGAAGGTGCGTTTGTCAGGCGAATAGGCCTCGCGCTCCCACAGCCCGGTCGGAACGGTGGCAAGGATCGCGGCGGGAAAGAGCCCGGACATGGGCGAACGCTCCACCGAGAGATCCTCGTCGTGAATCCAGATCCCGCTGCGCGTGCCGGGTTCGGGGTCGGCGGCGCAGACCCGGAGAGGCGGTGAAGGATCCTGCCACGGCAAAGACCGGACCTCGACCGAATCGAGCCTTTCCAATCCGTCTCCATGCTCCGCGAGCAGATCGGCCGCGACATACCGCTCGAGATTCGACCGGCGCACGAGGTAGGCTTTGCCCTTGGTGTGCAGTCCCGCGACCCAGCGCCAGGAGAGGGTGTTGGAGGCGGCGTCGCCGTCGCGGAGGTGTTGCAGGAAGAAATGGGCCCCGAGTTCCCACGGGAGTCCTTCGCCGTGGATCCACCAGGAGGCCCACCACATCCGGGCGTGGTTGTGGAGATAGCCGGTGGCGATGAGTTCGCGGGTGAAATGATCGAGGATGGCGATGCCGCTTTCACCGGCGGCCACGGCACGGGCGCGGTCGCTCCACCGAAGAGGGTTCAGTGCCTCGCGATACCCTGTCCAGATCTCGGGCCGCTGTTCGAGCCAGCCTTTCCAATAGAGCCGCCACCAGACTTCCTGCTCGAATTTTTCGATCGCCTCAGGCGCGTGCCTCGCGCGGGCGGCGGCGAGGATCTCGCTCTCGAGGAGGACGCGGGTGCGGGTGGCGGGAGAGAGGCGCGAGACATTCTCGTGCCCGGGCACGACGTGGTTCCGCCTCGCGCCGTAGTCGGGCGCAAAGGGCAAAAACGCCTCCAAGCGGGAGAGGGCTTCGGACCGGGTGATGGGGAGAATATCCGACACGTCCCCGGTTACGTCGCCGACCCGCGATGGCGACGGCATTTTTCGGAGCAGTAGCGCACTTCCTCCCAACAACGCGCCCACTTCCTCCGCCAGGCGAAGGGGCGCTGGCAGACGGGACAGATTTTGGAGGGGAGGTCGCGTTTGGATTTCACCTCCTGAAATACGAACGGGACCGCTTCCGCGGTCCCGCCAGGGTCGCCGGACGAAGCAATGCCGTCGGGCGTGAAAGCGAAATCTGCTCAGGGCACGTAGAGCTCTTCCTCGAGCGGCCAGGGAGCGCTCTCGAAATCCTCCGACGCTTCTTCGATCTCGAAGTAACCTTCGGCTCCGCGGAATCCGTGACGGATCAGCTTCCAGCCTTTTTCGCCGTCCTTCTTCAGTTGGATCTGGAATTCGGAGCCGAGGTTGGCGGCAAACGTTTCGTCTTTCACCTCGGCGCCTTCGGCAGGCTTGACGAATCCAACGAAGCGGACCCAGCCCTGGGTGAGGCGGAGACCGCCTTCGAGTTCGACGGGAGCTCCGGCGAGCTTGGCGATGGCTTCCTTCAGCGCGGCGGCAACGGGAGCGGCCTCTTCGGAATCGATCGCGGGTTCGCTCATCTTGATTTCTTTCAGCGCCCTTTCAAAGACGACCTTCGCGGGATCCTTCAGCACCATCTGGCCGGGGCCGCGTTCCTCGAGTTCGCCCTCGCCGAGGTAGAGGGTATCGCCGTCGAGTTTCAGGAGTTGTTCCTCCGACTGCCCGACACCCTCGATTTCGTAGTTCCACGTGGCGTGGATGAGGCCGTCGGGACGGACCACCGCGAAGAGGTTTCCGTAGGCGCTGTGGGTGCCTTCGCTGCCGGCGAACTGGGTGCCGCCGGCCGAGTCGCCCGCGACCCAGAGAGCAATGGATTCGTCATAGGGCGGCTCGCCGTTCTCGCCGGGTGTGAGGAGCTGGAAGTATCTCACTCCGTCCTGGGCATGGGTGAAAGTCGAGGCAAGCGCCAGGGTGAGAAGGATCAATCGGGTAGGCTTCATGGTGGTGAGATGGGATGGTTGCGGGTGGTCG
The DNA here is from genome assembly GCA_016795385.1 of Verrucomicrobiales bacterium. Lineage (GTDB taxonomy): Bacteria > Verrucomicrobiota > Verrucomicrobiia > Verrucomicrobiales > DEV007 > Arctic95D-9. The sequence continues at coordinate 37,244 of JAEUHI010000038.1, forward strand.
AGGGAAAGTCACTCCATCGCGCAGAGCTTGTCAGCGAGGGCTTCGGCCCCTTCGTTGCCGCCTTTGTTCGATGGCACCGATCCGACGACGGTGGAACCGGCTCCTGCGAGCTTGATGACGATGAGGGTTTCTTGCGGCTCCCCATCGACACTCGACTTCATCCGATAGATGAGGGCGTACGGCACGAACTGTCCGTCTTCCATGTAGCCCCGCCACTGCACGACGTCGTTCGCCTTGACCGGGAATTGCCCGGGACATTCGTTGAAGGCGGCGTCCATCAGATCGGTCTGCTCGCTGTCATAGACGAGATTGAGCCAACTGCGCCCGTGACTTCCCTCGAAGATGACTTCGTAACCGGAAAGGCCCTTGCAGCGAAGCTTGAAGGAGTCATCACCTTCTTCGATGAGCTCGGCCTTGTCTTCGGAGGTCGAGGTGAACTCGTTGACGGGCTTTTTGTTTTGCGCCGCGAGCGACAAGGGCAAAAGGCCGAGAACAGCAAGGGCGATGAAGGACGACAATTTCATAGAGATAGTCCGGGGAGATTGGTTTGATCCAGACAAAGCGAACTATAGCAAGCGGAGCAGGGAGTCAACGGAACAAACAATCCATTTGCAAATAAATACGATCCGCCGTACGCGTGAGCGCTCAAGCCGGGGCATTCCGGCAGTTTGAACTTCAATACCCCAGTCAACCGATGAAACCGACCATCCTCACCTTTCTTTTCACCGCGGCAGGAATCACCACCTTCCTGTTCCCTACTTTCTCAAAAGCCCAACAACCGCCAACCTCCGGCGGCTATACCCAGCAATCCGTTGAAGACGAGGAAGTAAAGCGCATCGCCGAGGAAGCCGTGAAGATGAAGAGCAAAGAGCTGCAGTCCGAACTCTTTCTCAACGCCATCCACAAAGCCGAGACCCAGGTGGTCGCCGGGGTCAACTATCGGCTTTGTATCGAAACCCATCTTCCCTCCGATCAACCGATGACGGACGGAGTGGTCCAGTACATTCAAGTGGTTGTATACAAAAATATCTCCGGTGAACTGAAGATCACCGAATGGAAGGAAGACGAAAAGGGTTGTGGCGTAAATCCCTGAACGTCTCCCCGAGAAAGGGCAGATGCCCTCAGAGGGAAAACCCGGCGATCCTGCGATCACCGGGTTTTTTTCGGGCGAAGATCACTCGTGCACTTCCGTGGAAATCCACTTCAGCTTCGGCGAGCCCCCATCGGGATTTTCGCTGTAATCGAAGGCGAAGGTGACGGTGGTATCGAAGTAAGCATTCTCCAAATCCGACTTCGGGATTTCACCGCCCACGCCGAACTGAACGACCTGGCTGCCACCGGCACTGACGATGCGAACGTCGTGGATGCGGATCGCAAAGGCGTCGGCACCGTGCGTCTTGATCTGCGGACTCTCGGCAAGGGCCTTCATCGCCGCTTCGGTTCCCAAGGCAAGCAGATCGGCCATGACGGAAACGTTCCCGTCGATCAGCTGGTAAAGGTAGGAGTCGGAGGAACCGAAACGTTCCTGATTCGTCTGCGCCACATAGAGATCCCCGTCGGCCCAAACCACATCCGTGCCATAGTTGCCCATGTTGGCGCGGTCGGACCAGTATTTGCCCTTCGTTTCTCCGAGGATCGTACCTTCGTTCAGATTCACGATATAATTGACGAGCCCTTCCGTTTCGGGCTCGAGCGTTTCGATCGTCTCCGGAGTGAGCTTGCTTCCCTTCAGAGCGATGGCGAGAGCGAGGCTGCCATCCCGGGAACTCGTTCCAGGAACGGCAATCCACTCGGGAGCGGGCGCATCCTGGGAATTCAGGAGGATCGGAAAGTTGGCGGCGATGAGAAAAGCGGCAATGAGCGATTTTGATTTCATGATAAAAGCGGCCACGAAACTGGCGCGCCACCTTTTCACCAGAAAAATTGCCTCCGCAACTAAATCGTAAGTGGTATTTGATCTATAACTTTGGTCATTCCGTGTCACGTCCCAAAGTATCGATCTCCCGCATCTCCCAGACCGGGAACGATATAGGCACGTTCGTCTAGGCATTGGTCGAGGGCGGCGGCGTAGACGGGCACATCGGGATGGCGGGCTGAAAAATTTTCGACACCTTCGGGCGCGGCGATGAGACAGGCGAAACGGAGGCGACGGGCCCCGGCGGCCTTCAGCTCATCGATGGCGTCGGCGGCGCTGCCGCCGGTCGCGAGCATGGGATCGATGAGGATGACCTCGGCTTCGTCGATAGCGGAGGGCATGCGGAAATGGTAGCGGTGCGGCGCGAGGGTTTCCTCATCGCGATAAAGTCCGATCGTGCCGACGGAGGCTTCGCCGAGGATGTCGGTGAAACCCTGGAGCAATCCCATCCCGGCCCGCAGGATGGGCACGAGCACGACGGGACGGGCGAGCCGGTGGCCGGTGGTCTCGCAAAGCGGCGTCGTCACCGGGATCGTCGTGGTCTCGAGATCGCGGGTCACCTCGTAGCAAAGCAAACGCGAGACATCGTGGAGGGCTTCGCGGAATTCCGATGTCCCGGAAGTGACCGAGCGGATCCGGGTAAGACGTTCGCGGATGACGGGGTGATCGACGAGGTGGAAGGCCATGACGCCCGCAGCAAACGCGGGAGGCGTCTTTCCGGCAAGGGGAAATCAAGGGGCCGGTGGCGCGAGGTAGGCCGCGAGCGCTTCGCCAAGCTGGCGTCCGACGGTGCGGTAGCCATCGGTGGTGCTGTGCCGGGTGTTCCACGAGGTCTCGAGACAGGCCGCGAGGGTGTGCTCATTGCCGTGATCATTCACCCACTGTCCGCTGATGCGACGCCAGAGCGGATGGTAGTTCGCGCCGGTGACGCGGGCTTTCGGATCGAGGGCGGGAGGACCGGCGAGGTGAGAGGCGGCGAGATCGAGAAAGCGTTCGCGATTCGCCCGGGCTGTTTCGGAGAGCAACTCGGGCGGCCCCACGAAAAAGAAGGGCCGCAGATCGCGCGGCGCCGGATTGTGCAGGTCGAGGACCACGGCGAGACGGCCTTCGGCAACGTAGGCCTTCATCCGGGCCTGGGCCGCGGCCACTTCGGGATAATGCGGGGTCTCGAACCAATCGCGGTTGTGATCATGCGGGTCCGCCTCTTTGCCTCCGTCACCCGTGACGACGCGATCGACGTCCATGATGGGGACGACGATGACCTCGGCCTGTTCGCGGAGTCGTTTTGCCTCGGCCGAATCGCCGAGCAGCCATTCCACCAGACCCCGCGCCACCCACGAGGAGCCGCTCTCCCAGGCGTGCTGACGGGCGTGGATCCAGATCGCGGGCTTTTTCTCGGGGCCGCCCTCAGCGATGATCTGCAAAGCCCGCACCGGGCGTCCTTCCCGGGTCTCGGCTAGGGTGAAGGGATGGACGAGGTCCGGTCGCGCTTTCGCCGCTTCATCGATCAGGGCCTCGGTCTCGCGTGGGGTGAAAGGCGGTCCCCACGCGACCCAGAGCGGACCTCCAGTACCTTCGAGCGGGTAGGAAATGCGATCGGTCTCGCGCGTGCCGAGCCCGGTTTGCCGCCAGGTCTTCCCGTCATCCGAAACCGCCGCGGCGATGGGCATGGCCCAGTCCTGCGAAAGAGGTTTGCCCGTGTCCTGACCGTTGTTGCGGGTGGAGCGTTCGCTGCCGCGCAGGACGAGGGTCGCGTTTTCCCCGTCACCGAGTCCGTCGATCCTGACAAACCACCAACAGGCCCATCCCCGGGCAGGATTTCCGCCGGGCCGGATCTGGATCTCGCGTTTCGCGGAGTCGATCGCATCGATCGTCGCCGAGCCGCCGTCGAAATCGGTCGAGATACGCAGTTCGGCGGCACTGAGCGGGCTGAGCAGAGCGAGGCAGAGGAACAGGATCGCTTTCATCGGGGTGGTTGCACGGTGAGTTGAACGATGGCCTCGAGGGCGCGGGCCTGCTGCACGGGATTCATCGTCAGGAAACGATCGCGCTTGCTCCCCTTGCCATCCCTGCCCGGCGGATGGAAACGGGTGAAGCCGTCATCCCCGACCGAGACGCGCCCGGGAGCGGAGAGGCCGAAGTATCCGCGATCGGGAAAGACCGCCTCGAGCAGGCTGCTCTGATCCCAACAGGGGCGGTCGTGCTCCGGACCGCTGTGGAGGAGGTAGGCCTCGCGCACGAGGTGCTTTTTGCGGTAGCCGAAGTCCTCGGCCACGCTCTTGCGGGGAAAGGGCAGGTTCTCGCCGATCTCGTAACCGCTCCAGATCACGGGCACTTCCTCGGGCCATTGCTCCGCGACGGTCTGCATGTAGCCGATGCCGTTGATGACGTTCGCCTCGAGGTGGTAATTCGTGCCGTTGGCAAAGGTGAAGGCCCCGGCCATGATCGAGAGGCGTTTCAACTTCTGCCGGATCAGGGCGGGACCATCGAGAGTCGAATGGGCGTCGCCCGCAGACTTGAGAAGGTTCGCGAGGTTCGAGGCGATCCCCACCGAGACGATCGTGACGCTGCCGTCGGGCGAGGTGGCGAGGAGTTCGCGGAGAAGATCGACGGCTTCACGGGCCGAGGCGTTGTCGCGGAGATCGTGGGGATAATCGGGCGAATCGGCGAGCCCGAGGTATTTGCTCTCGCGCTGCTGCGCCTGCGGATCGCGGGTGACGCCGACGGGCAGGTCGGGACGTCCATACCAGGTGTTCTGGGCATCGACGAAGGAGGCGGTGCGCGGATTGTCTTTTGAAATCGTGACGCCGATCAGCTCGCAGGCTCCGCGATCGGTGAGGGTGTGGCACATCGCGAGGGCGAGCACGTCGTCGACGTCACCGGTGATGTCGGTGTCGAAGATCAGCCGCACCGGCTCGGCGGCGGAGAGGGAGGCGGCGAAGCAAAGGGAAAGCAAGGAGAGTGATCTCGTCATCCCGTCACGATGCGACATCGGCCTTCCCTTTGGCAAGCGCGCGGAGAGGCGCTATTCCGTCTTCCCTCGCCGGACCTGACAGGGTAGGATGCGCGACCTTACCCTGTCATGCGTGCCCTCGTTTGCTGTTTTTGTCTCTTCACCGCGCTCACGGTTCCGGCCACCGCCAAGCCGCGGGACATCCTCTTCATTCTCGCCGATGACCATCGTTTTGATGCGATGGGATTCCTCGGTCATCCCTGGCTCGAGACCCCGGGCTTCGACCGTCTCGCGAAAGGAGGTGCCCACTTCCCGAAGGCGATGGTGACGACCTCGCTTTGTTCGCCGAGCCGGGCGAGCATCCTCACGGGCCTCTATGCGCACAAGCATCGCGTCGTCGACAACTACAATCCCGTCTCGCCGGATCTCGTCTTTTTTCCCCAGCTCCTCCAAGAGGCGGGATACGAGACCGCCTTTTTCGGGAAGTGGCACATGGGCGAGACCGATGAACCCCAGCGCGGCTTCGATCATTGGGCGGTCTTCAAGGGCCAGGGCACCTACTGGCCTGACGGACGCGGCACCTCGCGCGTGGTGCCGCAAACCACTCTCGATGGTTTCAACATCAACGGCAAACGCCAGCCGCAGCAGGGCTACATCACGGACGAGCTCACCGACATGGCGCTCGATTGGCTCGGCTCCCGTGATCCTGACAAACCGCTCTTTCTCTACCTCTCGCACAAGGCGGTGCACTCGGACTTCGTCCCGCACGACCGCCACCGCGGCCGCTACGAGGAGAAGCCCTTTCCCGCCCCACCTTCCCTCGCCGCGCCGGAAGGCAATCCGGGGCATTGGCCGCGCTGGGTCCTCGATCAGCGCAACAGCCGTCACGGCGTCGGCTACGGCTACAACCTGCCGGATTTCGATGTGGCGGTCTACTACCGCCGCTACATGGAAGCGCTCCTCGCCGTGGATGAGAATGTCTCGCGCGTCCTCGACTGGCTGGAGAAAGAAGGACGTCTCGAGAGCACGCTCATCGTCTACATGGGCGACAATGGATTCCAATTCGGCGAACACGGCCTGATCGACAAACGCACCGCCTACGAGGCCTCGATCCGGGTGCCGTTGCTGATGTTTTGTCCCGAACTCATTCCGGCGGGCACCGTGGTGAAGGAGACGGTCGCGAACATCGACATCGCTCCGACCCTGCTCGAGATCGCGGGCGCTTTGCCGGACGATGCGGCGAAGCGCTTCGATGGACGCAGCTTTCTTCCTCACCTCCAGGGAAAGACCGACGGTTGGCGCGAGGAGATCCTCTACGAATACTACTGGGAGCAGAACTACCCGCAGACTCCGACGATGCACGGGCTCGTGGGCGAGCGTTGGAAGTATGTCAGGCCCCACGGGATCTGGGACATCGGCGAGCTGTACGATCTTGAGAAGGATCCTCACGAACAGACCAATCTCGCCCTCGAACCCGCGCACCAGGACCGCGTCCGCGAAATGAACGCGCGCCTTTTCGACCTGCTCGAAGAGACGGGCGGAGAAAACCTGCCGCTCCTCCGCGACCGGGGGGAGGTCTACCCTTGGAGGAAGGCGTCCGGGCCGGAAGAGACCCCTTTCCCGGGGATTTTTTAGGGAAAATAGTCCTTTCCCGCTGATTTTCAGTGACTTGGGCGCAGGTTTTGGCACAAAGGTTGCTAACTCCCTGAGCCACAACCCCCTATCCTGGTTTCAGCCTTTTTCCCGGGAGACCGCCGGCCTTCGGACCGACCGGCCTCTCCGCGTCAGCGTTGTCTTCCGATCGGGGGATGGAAAATCCCTAACAAACCCCCAATCAAATGACCAAACCGCTCCTTCGGGCGCCGGGACTCTCCGGCGCGCTCGTTCTCCTGTCCCTTGTCTCCGCCTCCGTGGCCCGGGCCGAGGATCCTCCACTCACGGCCGAGGCGGCCGCGACGATCGGCAACAACGCGTGGATGTTGACCTCGACCGCGCTCGTTCTCTTCATGACCCTCCCGGGCCTCGCCCTTTTCTATGGCGGCCTCGTGAGCAAGAAGAATGTGCTCAGCGTGCTGATGCACTGCTTCGCCCTCGCCTGCGTCCTCAGCATCGTCTGGCTCGTGTGCGGCTATTCCCTTTCGCTTGGTGAAAAGGGTGGGTGGACAGGCGGCCTCGGACACTTCATGCACCGCGGCGTAGCGGCCGACGGCATCCTCACCTCGGCCTTCCAGATGACCTTCTTCATCATCACGCCGGCCCTGATGGTGGGGACCTTCGTCGAGCGGATCAAGTTCCCCGCGATGCTGCTCTTCTCGGTGCTCTGGGCCCTGCTTGTTTATGCGCCGGTCTGCCACATCACCTGGTTCGGCGGCGGAGAGGAGAATGTCTCGCTCTTCACGAAGTGGGGCGTCATCGATCTCGCCGGCGGTATCGTCGTACATATCACCGCCGGGGTCGGTGCGCTAGTCGCCTGTGTCATGGTCGGAGCCCGCAATCATCCCACGCCGCCCCACAACCTGCCCATGACCGTGACCGGGACGGCGATGCTGTGGGTTGGCTGGTTCGGCTTCAACGCGGGCAGTCAGGGCGGCGCGACCGATGCCGCGGCCATGACGCTTTTTGTCACCCACCTCTCCGCCGCGACGGGAGCGGTGGTCTGGATGTTGATCGACTGGTGCGTCGAGAAAAAGCCGACCGTGCTCGGTATCGCCACCGGAGCGATCGCCGGACTCGCCGCGATCACCCCGGCCTCGGGTGTGGCCACGCCTGGTGGCGCCCTCTTGATCGGGGCGTGCTCCGGGCTGGCCTGCTGGTGGGCCTCCATGCGCCTGAAGAAAGCCCTCGGCTACGATGACTCGCTCGACGTCGTCGGCGTCCACGGCGTCGGCGGTCTCATTGGCACGCTCCTCGCCGCCGTGGTCGGCTCTTCGCTCTTTGGTGGAAGTCTCGAACTCGGCAAACAACTCGGGATCCAGGCTCTCGCTTCGGTCGTGACGATCGTCTACACGGGCATCGTCACTTTCCTGATCCTCGTGCTGGTGCGGGTCGTATGCGGCGGACTCCGCGTCTCGGAGGAGCAGGAGAGGATCGGCCTCGATCAATCGGCCCACGGCGAAAACGCCTACAACGACTGACCGCCTCTCCAGTCGCATTCTCAAAGCCCCGTCCGGCAAACATCCGGGCGGGGTTTTTTCTTTTGCATTTTTCGCTCGCCAAACTCGACATCGGAGGAGGAACCCGACAAGATTCGACGACGGGAGATTTCCCGGAACCAACCACCCCCAGAAAAAGCCATGATCGACTTCGTCCCAAGCCTCGCCGCGATTGCCCTGCCCGCCTACATCGGTCCTGTCGTCGCGCTCGTTGCCGGTATCCTCATCCTCCTCAAGCCCGACCTTCTCGCCAAGATCGTCGCGATCTACCTGATCGTGGTCGGCGCGCTTGGCTTGCTCGGCTGACGCGGAGAGGCTCCGGAGATCACTCCGCGACCTTCGCTTTCCCTTTACCCTTGCCTTTCCCCTTCGCGCCCTGGCCTTGACCGGCGCGCAGGTAGGACTCGGGGGCATCCTGCTCGGGCACTTTCAGCTCGGTGCGGAGTCGCTTGAGTTCGGCGTGCAATTCGGTCTGCACCGCCGCGTAATCGGCGTTGCCGTAGACGTTGGTCATTTCGTCAGGATCGCTCTTCCGGTCGATGAGGGTCCAGTAGTTGGTCTCGGGCTCGTAGAAGTGGAAAAGCTTGTAGCGGTCGGTGACGACGCCGTAGTGCTTCCGGACGCTGTGGGGCCCGGGGTATTCGTAGTAGTGGTAGTAGAAGCTGGTCCGCCAATCGGCAGGAGCTTTGCCTCCGGATTGGAAGAAGGGCATGAGACTGCGTCCCTGCATGTCTTCGGGGACGGGGAGTCCGGCGGCTTCGAGGAAGGTCTCGGGAAAGTCGATGATCGAGACCATTCCCTCGCCGCGCGTGCCGGGTGCGATCTTGCCGGGCCAGCGGGCCAGCAACGGGGTGGTGAGCGACTCCTCGTAGATCCAACGTTTGTCGAACCACCCGTGCTCGCCGAGATAGAAACCCTGATCGGAGGAAAGGACCACGAGGGTCTCGTCGGCGATGCCTTCGGCCTCGAGAGTGTCTAACAAAGCCCCCATCGCCTCATCGACGGCTTTCACCGTGCCGAGGTAGTCGTGCATGTAGCGCTGGTAACGCCAACGCACGAGATCCTTGCCGCTGAGATCGGCTACGGCGGCGTTGCGCGGCTCGTAATAGGCGTTCCACTGCGCGAGTTGCTCGGGCGTGAGGCCGGGCGTCGGCGTGAGTTTGGCATCGCGCTCGGTGAAGGTCTTGGCGAGGGTCATGTCCTGCTCGAGTTCGGCGATGCCGCGGCCGGAGTAGTCGTCGAAGAGGGTCTTCGGCTCGGGGAATTCGCGGTCGCCGTTCCACCCGAGGTGGCGCAGGGCGGGAGCCCACTCGCGGTGGGGGGCCTTGTGCTGGGTCATGAGGAGAAAGGGCTTTGTTTTGTCGCGCTTCTTCACCCATTCGACCGAGAATTCACTGATGAGGTCGGTGGTGTAGCCGGTGTGTTTCACCTGCTCGCCATCGCGGATCATCGGCGGATTGTAGTAAGCGCCCTGACCGGGGAGGATGTGCCAGTGATCGTAGCCCTGGGGATCACTGACGAGATGCCATTTGCCGATCACCGCGGTCTGGTAGCCGGCTTCGTGGAGCAACTTTACGAAGGTCTGCTGGGATCCGTCGAAGCGGCTGCCATTGTGGTAAAAACCGTTGAGGTGACTGTATTTTCCGGTCTGGATGACGGCCCGGCTCGGTCCGCAGATCGAGTTGGGCACGACGCAGCGTTCGAAGAGCATGCCCTCTTTCGCGAGACGGTCCATGTGCGGCGTCTCGAGCAGCTTCAACTCGTGGCCATAGGCGCTGATGGCCTGGGTGGCGAGGTCGTCGCAGAAGAAGAAGACGATATTCTGCCGCGAGGCTGGCTTTTCTTCCGCGGCTCGTGCCACAGGGACGGACGGAAGCGCGAGCAGACAGAGGAATGAAGCAACGAGAGCGGGGCGATTCATGGTGAGGGTGTTTTACCGCCCCATGGACGGGACGGGAAGGCCAAAACCCCCGTCCGCGTCGAAAGTTGCGTCGCACGAAAAGGTGCGCGACGCATGCGCCCGATGGCTCACTTGAAGAGGATACCACGGATCCGCCAGCTCGTGAGGTATTCACCTCCGTTGACGGCGCGCTCGTCGAGATTGTCGGTGAGCTTCATCTCGAATTGCGGACGCGCGTCGCCACGACGCTGGATCTTCATCACCTTCGTGCCGCTGCCGGCGGTGTCCTTGTCGTAGTCGGGATTGCGGGAAACCCCCGAGTAATAGAGCCGCACGGTGACGCGACGATCATTGCCCGTGACCTTCTGCAGATTGAGGAAGAAACCATTGCGTCCGGAAGGTCCGGTGACCACGGACCGGTTGCGCGGGGGAAGCTGCTCGGTATCGCGCTGGTCGACCCGGTAGTTGTCGAAATTCGATCCGTTCTTGATGGAGATGTTTCCCTGCGCGTCTCCGCGATAGATCCCGGTGTAGCCGAGCCGGCGAAGGTCTCCCTTTGAAAGAGGAGCTGCGTCGGCGAGAGGCGAAAGGGCGGCAAAAGCAAGAAGCAGGGCGTAGAAACGTGAAATCATAATCGGGGGTGTAGGGGGGATGAAGCGGATCCGCCGAAAATGTCGCTCTTCCGGGGGACGTGCGCAAGTCCCGCCTCCCTTCGCCGACCTGAAGGGGAATTCCCTCACCGGCCTGACAAGTTGCCGGAACGGCGCCAATAGGTGCAAAGCGATCCGTCGAACACGGAGCGCTCTTCGAAGGTGTCGACCATCGTCATCTCAAGCTGGGACCTGGAGAAACCGCGACGCTGGAGGCGCAGGATCTTTTGGCCACCTCCCGACATTTCTTCGCCGTACTCGGGATTGAAAGAAGTGCCGGAATAGAGGTGGCGGATCGTGGCGCGCCGCACATTGCCACGGGCGGAGACCCGGGTGAGGGTGAACGTGTTTTGCCCCGAGGGACCCGTGACAAGAGCACGCGGTGCGACGGTGATCTCCTCAGAACCTGATCCCTGAGTCCCGGTCTCGGCAAAGGAAACGCCATTCCACATGCCGGTCCTGGCCTCGATCTTGCCCGCGTATCGACCGAGGTAGCCATACTGCCGGAGATCTTTGGCGGAAAGGTTACGCCCTTGTGCGGAATCGTGCGGCAGACCGGCAAGTGCGAACGCAAAAAAGAGAGGGAAAACGCGGAGAGGCCAGTTCATCGGGAGCGGTAGCAATTCGTTGGAGAATCGCCCCGGGATCGCCCGGGCGCAAGATCGGGACGGTGGATCGGTCCGGTCTTGCCATCGCCCGCGTTTCGTCGTATCGGGCTGCCATGCCGGAGCGCGCCTCATTTTTCCAATCCAGCGTCTTCAAGATCCTCGTTTACCTCCTCGGGACGATGCTTCTGGGTGCTCTGCTCGCACCACAACTCTACCTCGGCGGCAAACACGCGGTGGCCGAGGGATGGCTCGCCGGCGGTTGGCTCGACGGTCTTCACGGCTCGATGGAACGGGCAAAGTTTTCACGTTACTTCAACCGTGCCGTCCTCATCGCCGCCGTGTTGCTCCTCTGGCCCGCGCTGCGTTGGCTGAATGCGGGAAAACGCGAAAGCAAAACGGTCGGGACACCCGCGAAACGCGGCGAGGAGATACTGCGTTTCTTCCAACTCTCTCCAAACCCGTGGTGGTGGAGTCACCTCCTCATCGGATTTGTCCTCGCCGGCGGCACCCTGCTCCTCCTGGGATGGTTTTACGTCAGCCAAGGATGGTATGACCTGCGTGACGCGGGGAAGCCGCTCTCCCGCATCCTCGCGACCGCCTTGGGCACGGGCCTCGCCGTGGGATTGCTTGAAGAATTCGTCTTCCGGGGAGCCCTCCACGTCGTCGTCTCGAAATGGCTCCGGCCGAAGACCTTGTTCTGGGTGATCGCCGCCTTCTTTGCGGTGATCCACTTCTTCAATCCCCCCCATGGTCTCGATGCCGGAACGGTGACCGGAACGACCGGACTCTGGATGGTCGGGCAGATCTTCGGACACTTCTTTTCGCAGTTTGCCAACCCTTCGTTTCTCCTCGCCGAATTCGCGGTGCTCTTCGCGATCGGTCTCGTCCTCGGTTACACCCGGATGAAGACCGGATCGCTCTGGCTCGGGATCGGCCTCCACACCGGCTGGGTCTTCGGCGTGAAGACGCTCAGCCCCATGACCACTCGAGCTTTTGCCCCCGCCGAAATGATGCCCTGGCTCGGCGATACCCTTCGCGTCGGCGCGGTCTCCTGCATCGTCGTGGCACTGACCGGCGCCGTGCTTTGGCTGTGGTTGCGGAAACGCTACGGCGATCCCTTCTCCGAGCCGGAATGAACGAACCGGTTGCCACGTCGCGGCAAGTCTCGCGGATCGCGAGGATCCGCCAGTCGGTCGTTGGATGGATCTATCCGCCCCTTTGCGCGGCGTGTGAAACACCCCTGTCTTCCTCACGCCAGATCGAGGTGCCTTTTCTCTGCGAGCCTTGCGAGGCCGCCTTGACTCCGATCGGCGACCACTACTGCCGGGTCTGCGGACAGGGGTTCGACGGCACTTCGTCCCTGCCCTTCCGTTGTTCCAACTGCGGCGACCGCGAGCTCGCGATCGACTTTGCCGTCAGCGCCTTTCGTGGCGCAGGAGCGGGAAAAGGGCTTGTGCATCAGTTCAAATACGGCAAGGAGCGCCACCTCGCCCGTCTCTTCGGCGTGCTCCTCGACGAGGTCTGGCGCGATGTGAGGCTGAGCGAAACACCATCGTGGTGGGTCGTGCCCGTGCCCCTGCATCGGAGACGCCATCGGGAACGTGGCTTCAACCAATCCCACGAACTGGCTCGCGAACTCGTTCGACGCGCTCCCGAGGGAATCAACCTGACCCTGCATCAACTCCTCCGCCGCACCCGTGAACGCGAGCGCCAGGCTCGGCTCGACCGGAAAGAACGGCTCGTTAATCTGAGCGAGGTCTTCGCCCCCGTGCGCCGACTCCCCGATGCGCCTCCCGGGGGCGCTCGCATCCTCCTCATTGATGACGTCATCACCACCGGCACCACCGTTTCGGAATGTGCCGCCGTGTTGCGGCAATCGATGGAGATCGATCGGATCGCGGCGGTCTCGGTGTTGCGAGGCTGATGGTAGTTGGGGACTAGACGGAAAGAGGGAGGCACTACGCTCCCATCACGTCCTTTCGCAAATCCCGCATTACGCGCAGCTCGCCCCAGTCCGCGCCACGCATCTTTCGTGCACCGCTCGTGCGCTTTTCGCCGAATCGACGACGCAAAGCCTGCTCGCGCTCGAAGACCGCATCAACGAAGGTCGCCGTGCCCAATACCGCACCGTCGCAGAAGTAGCGCACCCGGTGGCGCAGCGCCTCCGGCAGCGACATTTTGCCGCCTTGTTCCAGCACCGCCTCCACTTCCGCCTCCGGCAAACCGCGACGACTGCTCTGGCCAAGATCCGGATCACCGGCG
>JAEUHI010000041.1 GCA_016795385.1 Verrucomicrobiales bacterium
CGCCTGCTCCAACTCTTCGATGGAGCAATTCTCTACATTCGGAAGCTGGTGGGGGCGTGCGATCCATCACTATTGCAGACACAAACATCCGTACAAGTCATAATTCGGGTTTCGGCAGAAAATTTTGGCAAAGGGTCTAAACGAAGGGTTTCGAGATCGATTGGATCGTAAAGGGAATGTCGGTATCGCCGACCTCGTAGACCTGCCCGCTCGCGGTGACCAGACAGATGCCGAACCAGTCGGGATCGGTCTTGGCAAGTTCGGGGATGTAGGTGGCGACGTCACCGTCGTGCACGCCCTTCAACTCTTCGTGAAGGGACTGGAGGAAATCAATAATGGGGGAATTCATAAGACCCGGGAATCCGGCAGGAGTCCCGCCCCATCAGCAAGTGGTGTGCCAAAATAGCGCAATTACTTGGATTTCATGATGTAGCGGCCATCCCAATCCTCGGTGGGAGGATCGGCCTTCATCTCGGCACACCGACCGATCATCACGAGCGAAGGATTGTCATGCACGCCGGGGAGAAACCCGGGTTGGTAGGGCTCGAGCTTGGCGGATTTTCCAAAGGCGGCGACCGCGGCGTCCCAGTCCCGGGCGAGGTATTTGTCGATCCCGGTCAGGTAGATCTCGATGCAAGCGACCGCCTCCGGCGTGAGTTCGGACGTGAATCCCATCACTTCATACATTTCGACCGGCTGGGTGCGCCCCTTCACCACGATCTTGTCGAGGTAGCGGAAGGCGATGTCATCTTTCTCCAGAAGGGCGGCGGCCCGGGTCTCGCCACTGACCATGGTGTAGACGCCGTAGCTTTTCGCCCCGCTCTCGCAGCGCGCCGCGAGGTTCACGGTGTCGCCCATCATGGTATAGTTGAAACGACGCGGCGATCCCATGTTGCCGATCACGGCGGGACCGGTATTCAGCCCGATCCGCGTCTGCATCTGGTAGACGATCTCAGGCCATCCGCCTTCCTTCCGCCATTTCTCGCGGAGTTCCGCCTGCCGTTTCTGCATTTCGATGGTGGCGGAGCAGGCGCGGTAGGCATGATCCGGGAAATGCAGGGGGGCTCCAAACATCCCCACGATGGCATCGCCGATATATTTATCGAGGGTGCCGCCACGATACACAAGGATGTCCGTCATCGCCGTGAGATAGTCGATCATGAGGGCGACGAGACGCTCGGCATCGAGCTTTTCCGAAAAGGTGGAGAAGCTCTGCACGTCGGAGAAAAAAGCAGTGATCTCCGCGGTTTGTCCGCCCAGTTTGGGATCTTCGCCGGAGTTCACCATGCTTTCGACGACTTCCGGGGAAACGTAGGTGCCGAAGAGGTTCTTGATGCGGCTTTTTGCGCGCATCTCGAGGACGATCCGATCGACGAGAGCGTGCCCGTTGACGACGAGGAAGCCCGCGACGGGGAGCACCAGGGGCAACTGCCAGTTGCGGTCGCGGAAGAGCCAATAGGCCACCGCTATATAAAGAGCCACGAGCAACACCGGAAGGATCGCGCTCCAGGCGACCGTCGTCTTCCGCAGGCAAAAAAGAGTGCCCCAGGCCAGAGGCAACCAAAACACGAGGACCTGCCATAGAGGAATGATCTTGAGATAGTCGGCCTGGAGGATGTTGTTGAGCGCGACGGCCTGCACATGGACGAGCGGCTCGAGCGGCGCGAAGGGCGTGGGACCGAAATCCGCAAGACCTTCGGCCATCTGCCCGACGAGGAGGATTTGTCCTTCCACCGGCGGGAGGGAATCCGGCCATACGGCGGCGGCATTCGACGCCAGATCCTTTTCGTAGGCGTCGAGGAGTTCCATCAAGCGGACATAGTCGATGGGTTCGAAGGCCTCCCGTCCGCGATAATTCAACGGAATGAATCCTCCACGATCGATCGGAATACGGCGCACCAATGCCCCGTTTCGTTCGATCGAAATGGACTCACCCAACACGACCTCGACGTCTTCATTCCTCGAGCCATCGACCTGCATCAGGATCTGCAGCACCAGCGATGGATAGACGCGTCCGCCAAATCCGACGACGAGCGGCACCTTCCGTCGAATGGGGTCGATGCGGGACGGCGGGGAATTCACGAAACCCGTCCACGAGCTGCGGGCAATGCCTTCGATCGGCACCATTCCATTCGGAGACTGGAGCAGATCGGCATAATGGCCCGTGAAACGATCGAGCGGCTGGGTCATGCCGATCGAAGGTTGGTCAAAAGCCGGCGCCTCCGG
The DNA here is from genome assembly GCA_016795385.1 of Verrucomicrobiales bacterium. Classification (GTDB taxonomy): domain Bacteria; phylum Verrucomicrobiota; class Verrucomicrobiia; order Verrucomicrobiales; family DEV007; genus Arctic95D-9. The sequence goes on from JAEUHI010000041.1 coordinate 2,227, forward strand.
CTTGGTGGTGTCGGCAACCGCTCCGGTCACGGCGGCGCTGAAGAAATTCTCAAAGGCGGAAATGAAGGCCTCGTCGTGCACAGGATCGCCGCTCGCCTCGGAAAAGAAGAAGTCGTAGGCGACCACGGCGGGATTCCGCAGATTCACCAACTCCAGAAACTTTCCATGATGGGATCGGGTCCAATCCTCCCAGCGGCCGAACTTTTTCAGTGAATACTCCCCGATTCCGACGAGCAGAATCCGCGAATCCGCCGGCGGATCGTAGGGCTCCCGAGCCTTGAAGCGCCAGTCGACCGTCACGTTCTCAAGCTGTTGCGACAAATCCAGCGGCGACACCGCGAAGAGAAATCCAAGCACACCGACCGGAGCCAACAGCGGCACCAGAAAACTCCGCGGTGACATTTTTCGTTTCATGCGCAGTGGGACCCGTGCGTCTAAGCTCTGAAAGCCCGGAAATTCAAGAAAAATGCACTAGTAATGTGGATTCCCTGTAATAATATCGACCAGAAGTGTGATTACCAGAAAGTGAATCGTCTTTCTTACATGACCACTTCCTCCGTCGCCAATCCCGCCACTCGTTTCGCGATGAACCGTTCCTTCATTCCCCTCGCCCTGGTCGCCATGCTCATGGCGCTCTTCACCATCCCCATCCCGGCCCAGGACGCCGCGCCTCAGAGCGGCAAAGTCACCGTCTCGGTCGGTGATGTGAAAGTGACCCCGCCCGGCGGTGCCGCCCAAGCGCTCGCCGCGGGTTCCGTTGTCGCGGTGGGCTCCACCGTCACGACCGGAGCCGGAGCTCGCGCCGTCATCGTCATGACGCCGAAATCCGCGATCCGCGTGGGAGAAAACTCCACCGTCGTGATCGAAGAAGTCCTCGAGACGGCGAGCCCGCCCAAGGTTACCCTCGATCTGAAAGACGGCAGCCTCGGAGCCCTCCTCAAGCCCGGCACGGGAGCCGAGATGGATTTCAAGATCAAGACTCCCAGCGGCATCGCCGCCGCCCGCGGCACCTACTACGCCGTGGTGGTGGAGAATGGCAAGGGATTCGCCCAGGTCAAGGAAGGCAAGGTGGAGATCATCCCGGCCAAGCCCTGATCGGCCGCCATCGACCCAAGAAAGATGACCCGAGGCCATTCAGTGCCCCTGCCCTGCCGGATTCTGGCGGGCCTCCTCGTCTTCATCCTGGCACTACCACCTCATCTCCTCGCGAATCCACAAGGAGGCCAAGTCCGTCAAGGCCAGGTGCGGATCGATGCTTCGCCCGGCCAACTCCGGATCCATCAGCAAAGCCAGCGCGCCGTGATCGATTGGGAATCCTTCTCGATCGACCGCGGTGAGGTCACCCGCTTTCTCCAGCCAAATGCCAGCGCCGCCGCCCTCAACCGGGTCCGCGGCGACTCCGCCTCGCGGATCGAGGGCATGCTGCGTGCGAATGGAAACGTGTATCTCATCAATCCGAATGGCATCTTCGTCGGCCCCTCTGGCACGATCGATGTGGGTGGATTCGTGGGCTCGACTCTCGATACCGCCGACGACGACTTCATGCGGGGAGGCGACCTGCGATTTTCGGGCCATGGCGATGCCGCGATCATCAACCTCGGATCGATCAGCGCTCTCGACGGGGATGTCGTGTTGATGGCCGGGTCCGTCCTGAATGCCGGCACGATCCGCGCCCCGCGCGGCACGGCGGCCTTGGCGGCTGGCAATGATATCCTCCTCGCCGAATCGGGCGAAGAACGTGTCTTTGTACGCGGCTCGGGCGGATCGCGGAAAGCCGAGGGCGTCACGAACACCGGAGAGATCGAAGCCAACATCGCCGAGCTGAAAGCCCACGGCGGCAACCTTTATGGCATGGCGGTGAAAAACGAAGGCCGCGTCGCCGCGACCGGCGTGACCCGTAGCGGCGGTCAAATCTTTCTGAGCGCCGGTGGCGGCAAGGTGCGCTCCACTGGATCCTTGAAGGCGAAGAAATCCGACGGCTCGGGCGGACGAATCAAGGTCGACTCCGGCACGACCGGCGAAACCGAGATCGGAGGCACCGTCGATGCCTCGGGTGAGACGGGATCGGGCGGCGAGATCGTGATCCTCGGAAACGAGATCGAGGTGTTCGATGGCACCCTGATTTTGAATGACGGCGAGACCGGGGGCGGCCGCACCTTCATCGGCGGAGGTCGTCACGGTGCGGATGCCTCATTGGCCAATGCGACGAATTTGTCCATCGGCGGTGGTTCGCTCATCTCCGCCAATGCCCGGGGAACCGGCGATGGCGGTGAAATCGTCTTGTTCGCCACCGATACGGCGAGCGTCCAGAGTCTCGTTTCAGCGCAGGGCGGCGCCTACGGGGGCGATGGTGGCTTCATCGAGCTGTCGGGGCAGGGTCGGCTCTACGTGCCGGATCTCGTCGGTCAGGTCCGGCTTTCCGCCCCCCTCGGAGCTTCCGGCACTCTCCTCCTCGACCCCGCGAACATCAATGTGATCCATGGCACCGGCGGCGGGATCATGGGCACCACGATGACGGACGGAGCCCTCATGGATGTGCTCGCGAATTTCCCGGTCTTGATCTGGACGTCCGATTACGGTGTGGGCGGCGATGGCGACATCACCTTCGCGGCCGATGTGAACGTGACCTGGAGCAGTCCCTACAGCCTCACCTTTCAAGCGGACCGGGACCTGATCTTCCTCGGAGGTGCCCGCATCAACGCCACGGGCGGCGGTTCGTTCACGGGCACGGCGGAGCGATCCGTCTCAGTGGGAAATGGTGCCTCGATTTCCACGGCAAGCGGCACTCTGACCTTGTCCGGCAACGCGGGCGCTTCGACGACCGGTCAGTTCCGCGGGATCCACCTCCAGAACAATTCGACCATCAGCTCCAGCACAGGAACCATCACGCTGACGGGTCGCGGCGGCAACAGCATCCTCACCGGCAACCACGGGATCGACATCGAGAGCACCGCGGTGGTCAGTTCGCTGGGAGGAAACATCTTTCTCGACGGCCGGGCCGGTACGGCGACCGGGGCCGCCCCAACGCAGGAGGGGGCGCTCATCAAGGGGAACATCACCAACACCGGCAATGGCAACATCACGATCGCCGGCACGGGAGGAAACGGCACCTCCGGCAATCTAGGGGTGCATCTCTTCGACAACGTGCTCATCTCCACGGTGAACGGTGACATCTCGATCACCGGTGTGTCGGGGCCGGGAACAAACAGCCCCGGCATCCAGGTCGCCGACTTTGGCAGCAGCACCACGATCATCACCAGCACAAGCGGAGACATCACCCTCTCCGGTGACGCCGGATCCGGCCCGAGCGAGGCGATCACAATCTTCGGAACCGGGGCCTCGATCGGAGGCGGCTCCGGTGCCGTGGAACTCAATGCCACCGGCGATCTCAGGGTCTATTCGAACGCGTCCGTCACCGCAACGGGCGCGGGCACGGTGACCCTCGATGCCACCCGGCGGATTTCCCTTCAAAGCGGTGCCGCGGTGACCGGGGTCAATGGCGACCTCAGCCTCACCGCGAACAACTCCGGGTCCGCCATCGGCAGTTTCTCGGGCATCGATCTGGATAACGCGTTGATCCGATCGGACGGAAACGGCTCGATCTTCCTGACGGGGCGCGGCGGCGACTCCGGCGATGAACAGCACGGGGTGAGACTCCGCAACGGTGCCGACATCCTGGGAGGCACCGGCGGATTGGTTTCCGTCACCGGTTACGGTGGGTCCTCGAATGGATTGAATCACCAGGGAATCCTCCTGACAGGGATCGGGACGTCTATCAGCTCGTCCGGGGCGGATGTGGCACTCGCGGGAACGGGCGGAGCCGGCTCGCTCAGCTCCGGCATCAACATCAATCAGGCATCGGTCACGGCCGGAGTCGCCGGCAATCTGACACTCCATGGCATCGGCGGCGCCACCACCAATGGTGCCTTCCTCCACGGGGTGTATTTGTATGAAGCTTTCCTTAACACGGTGGGCGGCAATGTCAGCGTCACCGGAGAAGCGGGTTCCGGATCGTCCGCTTCCGGCGACTACACCGGCGTCCACCTCGATTACTCCACGATATCGGCCGGCGGCAGCGGCACGGTGGAAGTTACGGGCACAGCCGGATCCGCCGTCGATTCGCAAACGCTCATCGGGGTCGATGTGCGATTCGATTCCCAAATCAGCTCTTCGGGCGGAAACGTCACCGTCATCGGAACCGGGGGCAATACCAACCATGTGGGAGTCAGCAACGGGGCGGGCGTCCGCTTGATCGCCGACGGTACCATTACCGCCGGCGGCACCGGCAGCGTCTCGGTCACCGGCACCGGAGTCGGAGGCACTTCCGCGGGGCACGAAGGCGTCGTCATCAATGGTTCCGGATTCGAGAGCAATCTCGCCCGCATCGGTGCCGCCAATGGATTGACAACGATCACCGCCATCTCCGGCAACAGCTCCAGCCACGCGCTTGTGGTGGGCATCAACCATGCCGGACGCCTCACCACGGGCACGAACAATCCCATCACGATCCATGCCGACAGCATCAGCATCGGTGGCCAGGGGATCGTCTCCAGCGGTACCGGCGATACAACGATCCTGCCCCGGACCGCGGGAACGCGCATCGACCTGGGGGGCGGCGACGTGCTTGGCGGCTCACCCCTCACCCTCGGCCTCACCGATGCGGAACTCGATCGCATCACCGCGGGCACCCTTTTTGTCGGGAACGGGTCGTCCGGCCCCCTCACCATCAGCAGCGCCTTGACTCACGGAAATCACCTCACCCTTGCGACTGGCGGCAGTGTCACGATCAACGCGGGTCTAACCCTGTCGGCTGACAAGAACCTGCTCATCGAAGCCTCCGACTTCTCCGCGGGGACGATCTCGCTCGCGACCGCCAATGCCGACCTCGGCACGAGCGGCAGCGGCTCCATCACCATCGAGGCGGGGCGGAACCTCGTGCTCAGCCCTGGATCGAGCATCACTTCGGTCAATGGAGCCATCAGCCTCACAGCCAATCGGGGTCCCTACCCCGCCTCCGGCAGCCTCATCGGCATGGATCTCGAGAGTGCCACGGTCACCACGACCGGCACGGGCTCGATCACCCTTTCCGGACGCGGCGGGGACGCCACGGCGGATCAAAACGGCATCCGCCTCCGCGGCGGCACATCTCTGGCCACGAATGGAGGCAACCTGACCCTCTTGGGTGAGGCATCCGACCCTCTTTCGTCAGGCATCCGGATCGATCTCGCCAGCCTCACCTCAGGTGGCGGGGTGCTGGAACTCGAGGGCACGGGCGGCAATACCTCGATCGACTCTCCTGACACCAATGCTACGATCGGAGCCCCCGGCGATACCGTGATCGTGAAATCCACATCCGGCGCCGTCGGTCTCTTCAGCCAGGTCCGCGGCTACCGTCTCCAGTTGCAGGACCTCGGCGGAGCGGACGCGCTGGATTTCACGCTGAACAACTCCAACAACGACATCGATCAGTTCAACACCTTGGGGAATGGGCCGAATGGTCGTATCGGCACGCTCGTCTTCCGCGAGGCAAACGGCTTTCACATCACCGACTTCCTCGGCGGCAGCGGGGTCGCCGCGACGGGATTCCTCGACCTGCGGGCGACGCGGTTTTCGGGCTCGTCGATCGTGATCGATGCGCCGGTGACCTCCCAAGGCGGCAACATCACGATCGTGGGGCGTGACGTGGTCGTGGATGGCACGGAAATCACCACGATCGGAGGGGGCAGCCTGGAATTGAACGCCGGACGCGCCATTCTCGTGCAAGGCGACTCGCTCTTGTCCGTAACGGATGGCGAACTTTCGGTCACCGCCCATCAGGACGAGTTTTACACGACCGGCACTTTCACCGGTCTGACCATTCTCGGATCGCGCGTGCAGAGCCTCGGCACGGGTAAGATCGCCCTTTATGGCAAAGGGGGGAACGGCGGCACGGGATCGGATTTCGCCTACTCCGGGTTCACCAATCCCTCGACGAACGGCGTGCGCCTCGACGGCGGCACCGTGATCGCCTCGAGCCACCCTTCCTCCAGCGACTTCACCGTGAGCATCGTTGGTGTGGGTGGTTTGGGAGCCTCGGACAGTGTCGGCGTCGTTATCGCGAACCCCGATACGATCGTTTCCGCTGCCAGCGGCGCCCTTCTCATCGAAGGATTCGGCGGTGGTCAGTCGACCGGCCAGCGGAATCGCGGGGTCCTGTTCACCGGTGGACACATCCAGGCGACCAATCTGGCCAATATCACTCTCTACGGCGCAGGCGGGTCGGGGGTGAATGAGAACGACGGCATCCAGTTGAACTCGGGTGCACGGATCAGTGCCGCGAACGGCGACATGATCCTCGACGGTTATGCCGGAGAAACGCTCGGGATCGGAGTGATGCTCGGCAATACGGCGGGAAATCTCTCCATCACCGGCACGGGCACGGTAACGGTGCAAGGCGAGGGCACCAACGCGGACGGCATCGTGCTCGGAAACGCCGGTGCCTTCGTCGGCGGGACGAATGCGGGATTCGTGGAACTGCAATCCACCGGGGATCTCCGCGTGCAGCGCGAACTCCTCGCCTCGGGCGGGATCTTCCTGAACGCCTCCGCCGGAGGCACCATCGTGGACGGCGAAATCCACAGCACCAACGGCAACATCGCCATAGAGGGCGACGATGTCACCATCAACGCGGAGGTCACCGCGGACGACGGCAACATCGAGATCATCTTTGGTGATCAACCTCTCATCGGGGAGAGCGAGCCCGAGGTGGAAGCCGCCACGTTCAATGGCACCGCCGCGATCAACGATCTGCTCACCGCCAGTGGATGGGTCCGCTATTATGGCGGAGATGGTGGCGGCGACCTCCTCACCTTTGCCGGCTACACCGCATCCGGAGTCGATCTCGATTTCGGAACCCTCTTTGACGTCGAGCAAGTGGTCGGCTCGGGGTCGTCGGATGATCGGCTGACCGGTCCCTCGGTCGCCTCCACCTACTCATTCACCGGCGCGAACGTATTCCAGGTGGGGGGCGTCGACTTCTCCGCGTTTGAAAACGTCCTTGGGGGAGCGGCGAATGATACCTTTGCCTTCAGTGGGAGCGCCACGCTGTCCGGAAGCCTCGACGGGGGTGGTGGCACGAACACGCTCGACTACACCTCCTACGGCACCGGCGTCATCATTGATCTTGAAAACGGCGCGGCCACCGGGATCATCGGAGGCTTCGAGAACATCGCCACCTTCACCGGGTCGGGGAACATCGATACGATCACGGGACCAGGCTCCGCTTCGACCTACACGTTCACCGGACCGGATGCGATGCAGGTGGGATCGGTCAGCGTGTCCGGATTTGAAAATGTCATCGCGGGACCTCTCGAGGATGAGTTCGTCTTCCTGCCCGGCTCCCGCATCAGCGGCACCCTCGATGGAGGCAGCTCTCCGACCCCCGTCGTGAACCGGCTCAACTACGCGGGCTACGGGGCACCGGTCACCGTCAACCTTGGCACGGCGCCGCTCTCCGCCACCGGGATCGCCGGAGGCTTTTCGAACGTCAATCAATTCCTCGGCTCCACCCTTGCGACGGATCGTTTCATCGGACCGCAGGCGGCGACCGCCTACCAGATCACCGGAGCAAACACCTTCTCGTCGGCGGCTTTCACCGCGTCGGGATTTGAGAATCTCACCGGCGGCATCGGATCCGATACCTTCGCCTTCGCTCCCGGTGCCGCCCTCGGCGGGCGCCTGTCCGGCGGCACGAGCCCGGGGGTTGATACCCTCGACTACTCCGCCTTCGGCCGGGCCGTGACCGTCAACATCGGCCCCAACACCGCGACCGGCATCGGCGGAGGCTTCCTCGATCTCGAGCGCATCATCGGATCGTCCGGCAACGACCGCTTCAATTTCCTCAACCAGGCGACGATTTCGTTCGTCGATGGCGGCGGAGGCACCGACTTGCTCGAGATCAACGACTCGACCTTGCGGGGGGAAAACACCTACGACATCACCGCCAACAGCGTCTCGCGGAATCCGCTTTACACCTTCAACAATTTCGAATCACTCCGTCTCTTCCTGGGCTCGGGGAACAACACGGTCAACAGCGATTTCTTCGGATACACCCAGTTCATCCACGGCGGAGCGGGCTACAACACGCTGAATCTGCCCGGCATCTCATCTCTGAACCAGGGGAACCCGATCCGCAACGTCTACCACTACGGCATCGATGCCCCGCGCCCTGACGGCAACGACACCGGAGGCCTGCTGCAGCTCGAGGTGAACCAGCAAAACCGGGGGCCCAACACCGGACAGGGCTTCGATACCGAAAACCGCTTCTCCATCGTCGATCCCGGCACCCTCTCGCAGCAGATCGGCGCACTCTCCGGGGCTTTTGCCGCGGCGATCACGGCTCAAGCCTCGCTCATCGTCGTCGATGGCAATCCCTATCTCGTTTTCCGCCCCTTCTCGCTCGACGGCAGCGGCATCACCCCCTCGAATCTGGCGATCGGAGCCCTGAACGAAAGTCTCGGTGTCGATGCCAATCTCGAGCTCGCCGCCGCGATCGGCTACACCGGTCCCCTCTTTCTCTTCAATCCCGACGGACCTCTCGGGCTCGACCTATCGGGTGACCCGATCGATCCCGCGATTCTCACCGTGTTGCAGGAAAGCCTCGCCATCGCCGCAGCCTCCGAATTGTCCGCGGCGATCGGCCTGAATCTGGTCGTCAGCATCGTCCCCACGGATGGCATAAGCCCGATCGCCCTCGATGGATCAGCGCCCGGACAATCGATCGTGCTCCTTCTCTCCGACCAGCTCGGGGATGCCGCCCAAAATGAACTCCAAGCCGCAATCGGAACGAACTGAATCGTTGCCCTTTCGCAGATGATGTTGTCTCCGACCAGATCCCTGTTGATCGCCTCTTTGTTGGGGATCCTTTTCACGTGGACCACCAGCGTCCACGCCCAAAGCCGCGTTCCCGACAAGGCGAGGAGCGAGCGGGCCGAAGTGCTGCCGCAGGCTCCGCCTCCCTCACCTCCCCGCGAGGAAGAGGCCGACTCCGATGAGATGGCGGCCGACGATACCCCGCTCGGAGTCGATCTCCGGGCGCTCCGACTCATCCCGCACCAGGATCAGACCGATGCCGGATCCGCGGCCGGTCCCGAGCCCATCGTGATCGAGTCCGGCATCCTCGCCCCCGCCGGGCTCGAGGAGTCGCTCCGCCCTTTCCTCGATCGCCCCCTTTCCATGGCCTTGTTGGCGGAATTGGCGAAAACGATCATCCACGCCTGGCGCGACGAGGATTTCCCCATTGTCGACGTCTATTTCCCCGAACAAAACATCACCGGCGGCCGCGTCCAGATCGTGGTGCGCGAAGCCCTCCTCGGCCAGGTCGTGATCAATGACGTCGTGCACAGCGACGCCGCTTACCTCAAGAGCCACATCCGTCTCGCTCCCGGCGACCGCATTGACCGGCGTGTTCTCGAGTCCGATCTCGACTGGCTGAACCGCAACCCCATCCGCCAGGTCAACCTGATCTACGACAAGGGCGAGAGCGATGGCACCTCCGACATCACCCTCGACACGATCGAGGAAAACCCGCTCACCGCCTACGTCGGCATCGCCAACACGGGAGTTCCTTCCACGGGAGAGAATGAATGGTCGGCGGGATTCAACTGGGCCAATCCCTTCCGCACCGAACAATCCATCGGTTACCACTACGGAGCGGATCTCGAGTTCGAGACCCTCGATTCCCACACCGTCTTCTACCGCAACTTCCTCCCCTGGAGACATGAACTCCGATTTCTCGGCGCGGCCGTCTTCTCGGACGTGCCCGGTGATCCTGGCGATCCCGTCCCCGTCGATCTCGGCGGCGAGAATCTCCAGGCCACCCTCGATTATCACATTCCCCTCGCCCGCCCCCGCTTTCTGCGCGGACTCCGACACGACTTCATCGCCGGGATCGATTGGAAAAGCACGAATACCGACCTCATTTTCGGCGGACTCAATGCCCTCGCCTCGAGCGCGGAGATCCTCCAATTCCGCCTCGGCTACGAAGGCGTCTGGAAAGACTCGCTCGGCTACAACGCCCTCTCGCTCGGCTCCGTCTGGTCGCCGGGCAATGTCCTGAATCACAACGACGATCCCAGCTTCGACGCCCTCCGCCAGGGAGCCACGTCCGATTACTGGTATGGTTTCGTCGAAATCGAAAAAGGCATCGACCTGCCCGCCGATTTCACCCTCGTGATGCGCGGCCGCGGCCAGGCCACCTCCGACCGTCTCCTCTCCACCGAACAACTCCTCGCCGGTGGCTACCTCACCGTCCGCGGCTTCGATGAAAACCTCGTGCGAGGCGACTCCGGCGGCATCGTCAATGTGGAGATCCATTCACCGGCCTTTTCCCTCGCCAACCGCTTGGATCTGAAAGCCGATGACGAATGGAAGACCTTCGTCTTTTACGACGGAGCCTACCTCGACAACTCCGATCCGATCCCCGGAGAGGTCTCCCCTTCCCTGCAGAGTGCGGGACTTGGTTTCACCTGCAAAGTCGGCGAGACCGCCCATCTTCGCGCCGCCTACGGATGGGCGCTCGACACCCATGGTGTCATCGGTGGAGAACTGCCCGACGGGCGCCTTCATTTCGGCCTGACGATGAGCTATTGAGGCACCCGGTCGGGCCGCGGGACTTGTTCTTTTTCCTTGCGAAAGCGGGAGATGCCTCCATCTTGGCCGTCCGCGGAATTTCCGTCAAAAGGACAGGTGTCTGAGCGGTCTAAGGAGCACGCTTGGAAAGCGTGTGTAGGGGAAACTCTACCGTGGGTTCGAATCCCACCCTGTCCGCCATCGAAAGGCCCGGACTCATGCGCAGCGTGAGTCCGGGCCTTTTGATTTGACGGACCGGATTCGAACATCGGTTCGATTTTGACGGGTTGGAACGGAGCGCGGACACTCTTGTCCGCCTCTTCCGGGAATCACCGTTGCGGGCAGTAGTGCCCGCGCTCCATTCGCTTGCTATCTCCAATCATTCCGCCCGCCTCGCCCGATCGATCCAGACCGCGCCGAGGATCACGGCACCGAGCACGATCTTCTGGGTGTAGCTCTCGACGTTCATCAGGTTCATCCCGTTCTGGATCACCGCGATGGTGAAGGCGCCGAGGAGGGTGCCGATCATGCTGCCTCGTCCTCCGCTCAGGCTCGTACCGCCCACGACGACAGCGGCGATCACGTAGAGTTCATACATTTCACCATAGGTCGGAGAGCCGCTCTTCAATTGCGAGGCCATCACGACGCCGCCGAGTCCGGCAAAGAGGGCGCTCAGGACGTAGGCCGACATCACCACGCGCTCCACGGGCACGCCGGAGAGACGGGCCGCGGTCCGGTTGCCACCCACCGCGTAGAGATAACGCCCGAACACCGTCCGGGTCATCATGAGGTGGGCGACGGCATAGAGCCCCAGCATCAACACCACGGCGTTCGGCAATCCGAGGCTCGTGCCGCGACCGAGTGTCGTGAAGGATTCCGGCACCTGATAGACCGACTCGCCCGAGGTCAGGCGATAGGCCGCTCCGCTCGCCATCAGCATCAGCGCCAGGGTCACGAGAAAGGGCGCGATGCGATGTCGGGTCACCATCCAACCGGTCGCCAGCCCCAGCACTCCGGAGACCACGATGCCTCCCGCGCAGGAGAGAGCCATGCCCATCGCGCCCGCCTCGACGCCTCCGGCCACCTCGCGGATGAGCCAGGTCGCGACGACCGCGGCCAGCGCCAGCAGGCTGCCCACCGACAGATCGATCCCGCCGGTGAGGATCACCAGCGTCATGCCGATCGCCATGATCGCAATCACCGCGATCTGGTTGGCGATGTTCAGCAGGTTCTCCCGCTTGAGGAAATTCGAACCACGCTGCCGCTGTGGCGTCACCAGAACCGGATCGCCGAGAGCGGGAAAATCCGCCTTCAATTCATCAAAGATCAGCCATCCGGATGCGAATGCGGAGACGGCGATGGCCTCGAGCGGACCGCCCTGCTTGGCCAGATCCTCGAGCGCCACCCGGGCGTCCCGAGGTTCGCCCGTGACGACGGACGCCACCTCGCGCCCGTCGTTTTCCAAGCCTTCAGCGACCGCTTCAGCAAAGGCCTTTTCCTCCGGCAGGGCTCCCGCGACCACGAGCACCTTCGCCCCCGGCCCGGCCCCCGCGACGATCCGCGCCACCACGGACGGAGCCGCCGCCGCTCCGGTGGACGGTTGTTCGCTCCAGGTGGCGAGGCTGAAAAAGACGGCCAGCGCGAGCAGCACCAGCCCCATCCCCGCCTCCGCCGGCAATCCACGAAGTTTCATCAAACCTCCTTCATTCGTCATTCCCGCTTACCGTAGTTCGGCTTCCGCATCCGCCTTCCGATACAGCTGGGTTGGAATCAGGATTTGGGGTGGCAGCTCCTCGCCCTTCGAATGCCGCACGATGGCATCGACCACTTTCACCCCCATCTGATCGGGAAACTGGATCGGATCCGCATAGATCTTGCCTTCCTTGATCGCCTGTTTGCCCTCGGGCTGTCCGTCGAATCCGACGATCACGATCTGCTCCGCCTTGCCCGCCTTTTCCAAGGCCGCCCTCGCCCCCAGCGCGGCCGGATCGTTGATCGCGAAGATCCCCCGAAGATCGGGATGCGCCTGCAGTGCATCCTCGGCCGCGCGGAAACCGATGTCCTTCGCTCCGCCACTCTCGAGTTCCGCGACGATCTCAAGTTTACCGGCCGCAGTCGCATTGTGCTCCTCGACCACCGCGCGAAAACCCTTCACCCGCAAGATGCAGGACTCGGCCTGTTTCAGGTGCAGGATCGCCACCTTGCCTCCGGCCTCTCCGAGCGCTTCGATCATCGCCTTCGCCGCCTCGCGACCGCCGCCCTCGTTGTCGGTCGCGATCTGAGTAACGATTTTCACCCCCGGTTCATTGCAGGGAATGTCCACGGTGAAAACGGGGATGCCCGCGGCATTCGCCTCCGCGATCACCGGAAGGATCGATTTCGAATCGCACGGACTCAACACGATCGCCGCCGCGCCTTTCACGATGAAGTCCTTGATCTGGTTGCTCTGTTTCGCCACGTCCTTGTCGCCGCTCACGACGAGGGTCTCGTAGCCATGCTTCGCGCCCTCCGCGGTGATGGTGTCGCCGATCACCTTGAAAAAGGGATTTTCCAAGGTGAGGAGCGAGACGCCAATGAGCCCGCGGTCTCCGCCTCCCGCGGGAGGGGGTGCCTCTGGATCGCCGCAGCCGCTAAGCACCAATGCGAAAAGGGCGGAAAAAAGAGGGAAACGTCGTTTCATGGCGGGGGTTGGATGGACCGCGATTCTGGCCGCCTGTTCTCCATCCGGCAAGCCAGATCCGACAGAAATCACGCCATCCTGCTCGACAATGCCCCGCGCTCCGCGCCAAAATCCCTCTTGATGAATCCCCGTCTCCTTTGCCTGCTTGCCTTTCTCCCTCTCGCAATCGCGACGGCGGCCGAGAAGCCGAATGTCCTTCTCATCTGCGTCGATGATCTCAAGCCCGTCCTCGGCTGTTACGGCGATGCCCACGCCAAAACCCCGAATCTCGACGGGCTCGCGGCACGCGGGCTGCGGCTCGACCGCGCCTACTGCAACCAGGCCGTCTGCTCGCCTTCGCGCAACGCCCTCATGACCGGTCTCCGCCCGCAGACCCTCGGCATCTACGAGCTTTCGACGAACTTCCGCAAGGCGCGTCCCGATGCCATCACCGTGGCGCAGCATTTCCGCGCGAACGGCTACCGCACCGAGGCCCTCGGCAAGATCTTCCATGTCGGACATGGAAACTCCGAAGACGAGGCGTCCTGGACGGTGCCCCACTTCAAACCGAAAGGCCCGCAATACCTCGACCCCGAAAACAACGCGCCGAACACCCCCGAGGCCAAGGCAAAAGAGCTACGCGGCGCGCCCACCGAATCCGCCGACGTGCCCGACGAAGCCTATCCCGATGGCCAGATCGCCCTCGAAGCCGTGAAGCGGATCGAGGCCGCGAAAGGCAAGGACGAGCCCTTTTTCCTCGCCGTGGGATTTCTCAAACCGCACCTGCCCTTTGTCGCGCCGAAGAAATACTGGGATCTCCACGATCCCGCTTCGCTGCCCATGCCCGGACGCGACACGCCGCCCGATGGCGCGCCGGAGTTCGCGCCCCAGTTCGGTGGAGAGTTGCGCCGTTACAAGGACATCCCCGGCGGTCGCGAGCCCCTCGGTGAAGATCTCACCCGTCATCTCATCCATGGCTATTATGCCGCGACCAGCTACATGGACGCCTGCGCCGGAAAGGTGCTGGATGCGCTCGAGGCCAACGGTCTCGCCGACAACACCATCGTCGTGCTCTGGGGCGACCATGGCTGGCACCTCGGCGATCACGGCATGTGGTGCAAACACACCAACTACGAGCAGGCCGCGCGCATTCCTCTGATCGTCGCCTTGCCCGGAAAAAGCGGCAACGCCTCGACCGCCCTCGTCGAGACCGTCGACCTCTATCCCACCCTCGCCGAGCTCGCCGGATTACCCGCACCCGAAGGACTCGATGGCAAGAGCTTCGCCGCCTTGCTGGAGAATCCCGAGGCTCCCCATCGCGACCATGCCATCCATGTCTATCCGCGGAACCATCTCCTCGGCCGCGCCATCCGCACCGACCGCTACCGTCTCGTCGAATGGAAAAAGCCCGGCGACGCGCCCGACACGGCCGTCTTCGAACTCTACGACTACGACTCCGATCCTGACGAAACCAAAAACCTCGCCCCGGAGCAAGGTCCCGTCGTCGCGGAATTGAAGCAATTCCTCGCCACCCATCCCGAAGCCGTGCCGCAGATCCGGGCGAAAGCCGCTGCCGCCGCGAAGCCTGCGGCCCAGCCCGATTCCAAATCCAAAGGCAAATCAAAGGACCGCTCCGCCATGTTCCGCCAGCGCGACAAGGACCAGGATGGCAAACTCACCCGCGAGGAATTTCTCCTCAATCAACCCGACCCCGACGAGGCTCCGAAACGCTTCCCCGTTTTCGACGCAAACAGCGATGGTTTTCTCTCCGAAGAGGAGTTCGTGAAAAGCGGCAAAGTCGCCAAACCCTGACACACTCACACCCATGAGCGAACGAGTCGTCATCCTCGGCGCGAGCGACCAGCCCGACCGGTACGCCCACCGCGCCTTCCGCATGCTGCGCGAGCACGGGCATGAAGCCGTCCCGGTCCATCCGACCTTGGCGGAGATCGAAAGCGTGGCCGTCGTTCCGGATTTGCCGAGTGTAGAGGGTCAGATCGACACCTTGACCCTCTATGTTCGCCCCTCGATCTCCGAATCCATCACTGATGACATCGTCGCCCTGAAGCCGGCCCGCGTGATTTTCAATCCCGGCACCGAATCCACGGTCGTGCAGGCACGGCTCGATGAGGCCGGGATTCCCTGGGAGGAAGCCTGCACGCTGGTGCTGTTGGGGACGGGGATGTTTTAGAGAAATGCATCCAGGCCCTCCCCTCCCCCGACTATTCTGGACCACCGCCTGGGTGTCGCTGGGAGCGTTGATCCTGCTCTTTATACCGCTGGCTCTCGCTGGCATCGAGTCTCTGACCACCGAGACCCATCATGTCGAGAATTGGTGCCGTACCGTTGGGATACACGGGTTCCTCGATCAGGTTTATGAATCCGTTTTTGGTCTCTTTTCAAACCGATTCCGTAAACCATGAATCCATCGTCGCAAACGGCCGAAAGGATCGCTGCCTCTACCCCAGTGCCACTTCCTTCTTTCCGATTTTGCGTGGCGGCGGGGCTCTACCTGATTGTCGGACTCAATGCCCTCATCGGGATGGCCGGGGGTCTGTTTCTCGATAGGTTCAAGCTCGACTTTTCATTCGTGGGCATCCCCATTGGATTCGGCATCCTTATCGGGAGAACCTCTTCGCGGATCTTTGGGGGCCTTCTTTCCGCCGCTCCAGTGATCGTCCTCGCGATCGTCATCCTCTGGAACTTCTCGCGTGGAACGACGGCACTACGCACCATCCTGCCAATCGAACATCCTGCCGAAGTGGCATCGATGGTTGTGCTCCTGGCGACATCGATCTATGTCTTCTGCGTTCTGGCCGGACCGCGCCAACCGAGGTGGAAAACCTCACCAGATATCGACTATCGACCTGCGAGGCGCCTTGCCTCGATGATCTGCATCATTGCTGCCGTCCCGCTGATTCTTTCACACCTCACTCAAATTTCGATCCGGGAGAGATCCGGTCAACTCTTTCCCATTCAGGTGACCATCACCGCGTATGATTTTGAATCCAATCAGCAACTCGGGCGAATTGACGTCACGGGGGATGCCTTCTCCGCTCCTGGGAATCGCACCATCCTCACTCCGCAACTCCGTCATACAAGCAGCCCCGGAGAGAGAGGAATCGAGGCATTGATACGAGGGGTGTCCCACCGTCCCGTGGAAATCGCCATCGGATCCGAGGGCTATCGTGATCAGTTACTGATCCTCGATCAAAACACCCCATCGCATCTCCATCTGGGATTCGAGAGGGTCGGACCCATTCCTTTCAAACAAGCGACCCCGCAACAAGCGATCCCGGCAGTTCGCGACCCTGCGCCCTGAATTTTCCGCCCGGGATCCTTTCAGCCGCGCGACGATCGACCATTTGAGCTCGCCTGATGAGCTGTTCCCAAACAGAACCGCTTGCACACCCTCCCGCCCTCCGCCACGATGGCGGCAAACGCCATGCTCTCCTACCCTATCACCGGACTCGTCGCCGCCACCCATACGCCCTTTCACACCGACGGCAGCCTCCACCTCGATGTCGTCGAAAAACAAGCTGCCCACCTTGCTGCCACCGGCGTGAAACGCGCCTTCATCGGCGGCACGACCGGCGAAAGCCATTCCCTGAGTCTCACCGAACGCCGCGCTCTCACGGAGCGCTGGATGGAGGTCACCCAAGGCACGGATCTGAGAGTGATCGTCCACGTCGGCGCCAACTGTCTCGGCGATGTGCGCGACCTCGCCGCCCAGGCCCAGGCGCTCGGGGCGGAGGCGATCAGCGCGTTGGCTCCGAGCTACTTCAAGCCGCGCGACATCACCTCGCTCGTCGCCTGCTGCGCGGAGATCGCCGCCGCGGCTCCGGACCTGCCGTTTTTCTTCTACGACATTCCCGGATTCACCGGCGTGTCGCTGTCGATGCCCCAATTCCTCGAACAGGCCGCGGACCGCATCCCGAATCTCTCCGGCATCAAGTTCACCAATCCCGACGGCATGATGTTCCAGCAGTGTCTGCATCATCAAGGCGGCGCCTTCTCCATTCTCTGGGGAACGGACGAGTGCCTTCTCGCCGGTCTTGCCCTCGGGGCCACCGGGGCGGTCGGCAGCACTTACAATTTCGCCGCGCCGATCTATCACCGCATCATCACCGCTTTCAACGCAAACGATTTTGCGGCGGCCCGTGCGGAGCAAAAGCGCTCCGTCGATCTCGTCGCCCGACTCGCCTCGATCGGTTACATGGGCGCGGCCAAGGCGGTGATGGAGCTGCTCGGCGTACCGGTCGGTCCGGCGCGACTACCGCATGCGAATCCCGATGCCTCGCAGATCAAGGCCTTGAAGACCGACCTGGAGCAGATGGGATTCTTCGATTGGGTGAAGCCCGGCTTTTGATCGGGAGAACCCACCCCACCGCTTCCATGTCGAAGATCCCACGCCGTCTCTCCCTCATCACCGAGACGGCCTTGGTGCTGCGCCAGCGCATCCAGGACGGGGATTGGAGACTGCACCTCCCGGGCGAGCTGGAACTCTCGGCGCAGCTCCAGGTCGGACGCAACACGATCCGCTCCGCCCTGAAGATCCTTGAGCAAGAAGGTTTGGTCGTGACCCGCAACGGGCAGCGTCGCGAGATCGCCGATCGTCCGGCTTCCGCCCGAGGCACGAGACGCGCCGTGTTGCTGATGGCCAAACCGGCGAACGAATACCCGCCCTCCACCTCCGAATGGATCCGCGAGGCGCAAAACCGGCTTGAGGTCCAAGGTTGGGACTTTCGTACGCTCGTCGAGCCCGACCTTTATCGCGGCAATCCGGTATCGGCGCTCCGTTCCTTGACGGGTGGATCGCCCGATACCATCTGGATCCTCCATCGTTCGACTCAGGCGATGCAGCGATGGTTTCAGGAAAGCCGCTTTCCGGCGGTTCTCGCAGGATCACGACATGAAGGCATCGCCCTGCCCCAGGTGGAGATCGATCTCCGGGCGGTCTCACGTCACGCGGCGGGAGCCTTCCTCGCCCGTGGTCATCAACGGCTCGCGCTCCTCCGTCCCGATGCCCCCTTTGCCGGCGACAGTGAATGTGTCGCGGCCTTCCGCGAGGCCGCAACTCGAGCCGAGGTCGTGGAACTGCGCTGCAAAGGCGGCCCTGCAGGTGTCGTCTCCGCCCTCCGACAACACCTGCGAGTCCGCGATCGGGCCACGGCTCTCTACATCCTGCATCCCGATCACTGCGTCACCGCGATCGGTTTCCTCATGAGCGCAGGCCTTTCCGTTCCGGGAGACCTTTCCGTGATCTGTCGCGACGACGAGCCCTATCTCGCCTTGCTCCATCCGGAGCCCACCCGCTATCGTCACAGCCCCCGCACCTTCGGCAGCAAACTCGCCGCGCTCGTCCTACGCTCCGCCGCCCACCTCGGAACAGGGGAGCGCGCGCTCGTGGTGCCGCGCCTCGTGGCCGGAGCAACCCTCGCCGCAGCGCCACCTGTCCCGAAAAGGAACAGATAGATCCGTCTCGCCTCCGGTGAGATCGCGGGATTACTCTTTCCCTGTTCATCCTCCGCGCCATGCTCTCCCATGCCGACCTGCTGCAACTGAAACGCTGGAACACCCCGACGATCTACAACGGTTGGGAACAGATCACCCGACGTGATCCGGCCGCCGACGCCTTCAATCCGGAGGAAACGCGCGACTACATGCCGCAGATGGGACCGATGGTGGGCTACGCCGTTACCGTGGTGATCGAGCCTTCCAACCGGGCCCATCGTGAGGCGAATCCCGATGCCTGGAACGAATACCGCCGTTATATCGCCGATCAGCCCGGACCGAAGATCGTCTGCGTGCAGGATCTCGACAAGCCTTGCGTCATCGGATCTTTCTGGGGCGAGGTCAACAGCAACGCCCACCGTGCCCGCGGTTGTGTCGGCACGATCGTCGATGGTGCGATCCGTGACGTCGATGAGATGACCAATGCCGGCTTCAAAGCCCTCGCCCGTCGCCTCTGCGTCGGTCATGCCCACGTCCATCCGGTGCGGTGGGGCTGCGAGGTCGAGGTCTTCGGGCGGCGCATCTCGCCGGGAGATCTCATTCACGCGGACAAGCACGGCTTTCTCGTCATCGCTCCCGATGAGCAGGAGTCGCTCCTCGAGGCCGCCCGTTTCATGGACGCGAACGAATGCGAGACCGTCATCCCCGCCGCACGTGGAGCGAGCGGCCTTGCCTACGAAGAAATCCTCGAACGCCTCGCGGCCGCGGGAAAACAGTTCGGCGAAAGCGCCCGTGCCCGCTTCCATCGCGACGGCGAATGGTGACCTCGAACAGCCCCCCCTTCTTTCCCATGAAAACCACCCTTCTTTCCCTCCTCCTCCTCGGTCTCCTCTGTGGCATCACCCGGGCTGAGCCCTTCCTCGAAAAACAGGATCTCTTCACCGTCGGCGAGAATCCCGCCTTCAAGATCTACCACATCCCCGGCATCGTCGTCACCGCCAAGGGCACCGCGCTCGCCTGGTGCGAGGCACGACGCGACGGCAGCGATTGGGACGACATTAAAATCCTCCTCCGGCGCAGCACCGACGAAGGCAAAACCTGGAGCGCCCCGAAAGGCATCGTTGACGTCCCCGGTCCCAAACAGAAGAACGCCTTCGCCCTGAAACTGAACCACACCGATCCATCGACGGTCACCTACAACAATCCCGTCCTCATCGCCGATCGTGATGGCACCGTGCATATGCTCTTCTGCCTCGAATACGAGCGTGCCTTCTACCAGCGGAGCGACGACGACGGGCTCACCTGGAGCGCGCCCACCGAGATCACGGCGACCTTCGGGGCGTTCAAGAAGGACTACGACTGGAAGGTTCTCGCCACCGGCCCGAACCACGGCATCCAGTTGAGAAACGGACGCCTCATCGTTCCCGTCTGGCTTTCCACCGGCACCGGCGGCAACGCGCACCGTCCCAGTGTCACCGCGACGATCTTCAGCGATGATGGCGGCAAAACCTGGCAGGCTGGTGAGATCGCCGTGCCGAATACCGAAGAGTGGATCAATCCGAATGAAACCGTCGCGGTCGAGCTGCAGGATGGCCGCGTCATGCTCAACGTCCGCAGCGAGTCGAAGGCCCACCGACGCCTCGTCGTCACCAGTCCGGACGGAAGCACCGCTTGGTCGACGCCGCGGTTCGACGAGGCCCTCCTTGAACCGATCTGCATGGCCGGTCTGGTCCGCTACGATCATGGCGGCAAAAGCCTGTTGCTCTTCTCCAATCCCCACAATCTCGAAGGCGGCCGCGAAGGTGAGCCCGAACCCGGCAAAAGCCGCGCGCGGAAGAATCTCAGCATCAAACTCAGCCGCGACGAGGGACAAACCTGGCCGGTAAACAAGCTCCTCGAGGACGGTCCGGGCGCCTACTCCGATCTCGCGGTGACCCACTCCGGGATGATCTTGTGTTTTTACGGCAGAGGCACCAAACTCGGCTTCGCGGGCTCGTCACTCCGCCTCGCCCGCTTCAACCTCGATTGGCTGCTCACCCCGTGAATTCCTCCGCTTCTTCGTCCTCCCGGGCCCGGACCGTGCAACGCTGGGTCATCCGCTTCTGCGCTTTCGTGCTGTTCACCGGCTTGCCCGCGATCATCCTCCCGGGCGTCGCGCTTGAGAAATTCGCCTGGCTGATGAAGATGCCGCGGCCCACGCTCGAGCCCCTCACGGTGTATCTGTCAGGGAACACGGGATTCATCTATGTCGCCCTCGGGGTCGTCTTCTGGATGGTCTCGAACGACGTCGTCCGGCATCAGGCCTTCGTGAAGGCGTTCGGCTGGATCCTCCTCCTCGGGGGGCCGATCTATTTCTCCATCGACCTCCAGGCCAAGCTCCCGATGTGGTGGGTGCTGCTCGACGCGATCAGTTGTTTTGTCATGGGCCTGACCCTGCTGCTCACTTCGCGGAGGATCCAATGAAAGCCCGCCTCCTGCTCTTCTCCGTGTCCCTCTGTGCCCTCGGTGGTTCTCCTCTCCGAGCCGCCACCTTCGAAGCGGATATCTGCGTGTTCGGGGGCACCAGCGGTGGCGTCATCGCCGCGGTGCAGGTCGCCCGCATGGGCAAACGCGTGATCCTTCTCGAGCCCGGGCGCCATCTCGGCGGCATGACCTCGGGCGGTCTCAGCGCCGTCGACATCGGCGATCCCCGCAGCGTCGGCGGACTCGCCCGCGAATACTTCACGAGGCTCGCTGCCACCACCGGCACCGTCCTCGCCTGGGACAAACCTTTTGCCAGCAAGGGCGGCGGTCCGGCCACGGGCGGAGCCTACGCCATCGAGCCCCACGAGGCGGAGCGGCTTTTCATTGAGATGGCGAAGGAAGCGGGCGTGCAGGTCCGCTTCGAGGCTCGCCTCACCTCGGCCGTGAAAAGCGAAGCCCGCATCACGGAACTCCGCCTCGACAACGGGGATTCGGTCAGGGCGAAGGTCTTTCTCGACACCACCTACGAAGGCGACCTCATGGCCAAGTCGGGCGTTTCCTACACCCTCGAACGCGAGGGCAACGCGAAATACGGCGAGACCTACAACGGCATCCACTATGCCGAAAAATACCAGCCTCGCACCGGCCATCTCATGCCCGGCGAGAACGGACGCGTCAAAGGCGGACAGGGAGTCTGGGACCGTGACTTTCCGCTCGACCCGTACGTGGTGAAGGGCGATCCCGCGAGCGGACTCCTGCCGCTCGTCGATACGGGCGAACCGGGCACTCCAGGGGATCCCGCGCCCGGGGTGCAGGCCTACTGCTACCGCCTTTGCTTGACCACCGATCCCGCCAACTCCCGCCCCATCGAGCCGCCCGCCGACTACGATCCGAAACGCTACGAACTGGTCGTGCGCTTCATCGAGGCCTGCCTCGCCAACGGCGACGACATGGACCTGCGCTGGTTTTCCAAGCACGATCCCCTGCCCAACGACAAATGGGATTTCAACACCGCGACCTTCGGCGGCAACCTGCCGGGTGCGAGTTGGGCCTGGCCCGAGGCAGCTTACACCGAGCGCGGACGCATCGCGAAGGCCCACGAGGACTACCATCGCGGCCTCCTCCATTTCCTCGCCACCGATCCGCGCGTGCCCGAGAAAGTGAGGAACGACATGAAACGTTTCGGCCTGCCGAAGGACGAATTCCCCGACACGGGCGGCTGGCCGCACCAGATCTACGTGCGGGAGGCCCGGCGCATGATCGGACCGCTCGTCCTGACCGAACACCACACCTTCGGCCGCGAGGTCGCGCCGAAGTCCGTCGGGCTCGGCAGCTACGGCACGGACATCCACGAGATCCGGCGCATCGTGAAGGATGGCGTCGTCATCCGCGAGGGCAAGGTCGCGGGCGGGCGCGGCGGGGCCGGTCCCTACCCGATCGGCTATGAGGCGATCGTTCCACGGACAGAGGAATGCGAAAATCTCTTCGTCACCTTCGCCCTCAGCGCGAGCCACAGCGCCTTCGCGAGCCTGCGGATGGAGCCCGTTTTCATGATCACGAGCCAGAGCGCCGCCACCGCCGCCTGTCTCGCGATCGACGCCGGAGTATCGGTGCAGGCGGTCGATTACGAATCGCTGCGCCGTCGACTCGAGGCCGATGGCCAGGTCCTGGAGTGGAAGTCCAAGTAGATCTCCCATCAACCACGTGCAGACGCCCTTCCTATCACAATGAAAACGCCACCGCGCCAGGTCGAATGCACCATCCCCATCCTGCCGGTGTCCGATCTGCGGAACGCGCTGCGCTTTTACACCGGTCCTCTTGGCTTCTCACTGGATTGGGGCGGAGAACCAGCCAGTAGGATCGCCTCGGTGTCCCGCGACGGCTGCGCCCTGATGCTTTCGGAAACCGGCCCCGACCCGTCGCGCGCTTGGGTTTGGATCGGATTGGAAGACGAGACCCTCTTTCACGAGTTTCGAAACGCCGGGGTGATGATCCGTCAGGAACCACGGAACTTTACCTGGGCCTACGAAATGAAATTCGAAGATCCCGATGGCAATGTCCTCTGGCTCGGGACAGAGCCGAGACAAGACCTGCCGTTCGAGGATTCGGCTTCTTGATGCAACGCCCTCTCTCGGATCATGATTGCTCGGCTCCTCCTCATTCTCTCCGTGTCCCTCAGTGCCCTCTGTGGTGTCTCCCTCCGCGCCGCCGAGCCGGTGAAGATCCTCTTCGACACCGACATGACCACCGACTGCGATGACGCCGGAGCCATGGCCGTGCTCCACGCCCTCGCGGACCGGGGTGAATGCGAGATTCTTGCCACGGTCACGAGCGTTCCCGATCCGAACGCCCTCGCCACCGTCGATGCCATCAATCGTTACCGCGGGCGCCCCGATCTGCCGCTCGGTCTCGTCAAGGAGGGCGGCGTGAAGATGCCGTCGAAGTTCACCGGCCGTATCGCCAGGGAATTCCCCCATCGGGTCGTGTCGGGCTCGGACTTCCCCGACGCGGTCGAGGTTTATCGGGAAATCCTCACCCACCAACCGGACCGCTCCGTCGTCCTCGTCACGGTCGGCTACCTCACCAACGTGAGCCGCTTTCTCCAGTCACCCGGCGGCATGGAACTCGCACGGGCCAAGGTCACCCGATGGGTCTGCATGGGCGGCAATTTCATCGGCGATCCGCCGAAGGACGATCTCTCGCTCGGCAACGTCAACTTCCAGCGCGACGCCGCGTCGGCCCATCACGCGATCCACCACTGGCCCGGGGGAAATCGTCTTCGCCGGACGCGAGGTCTGCTCGGTGCCGAGCGGGCTCGCGATCGGTTCCGCCCTGGCCGGGACGCCGGCTGACAATCCCGTGCGCCGCGCCTACGAGCACTACTTCGA
Source organism: Verrucomicrobiales bacterium (assembly GCA_016795385.1). GTDB lineage: Bacteria > Verrucomicrobiota > Verrucomicrobiia > Verrucomicrobiales > DEV007 > Arctic95D-9. Next base: position 26,299 of record JAEUHI010000041.1, read on the forward strand.
CGGCACCGCCCGCGACCGTCATGTCGCCGACCTCGCCGCGGTGCTGGTTGCCGTGCGCGGCCTCACCGACTGCTGGGATGTGTCCGGCCCCGGACGCATGGACCTGCGCGAGGACATGACCTTCGCGTGGGTGCCCGATCCAGCGGGGAAGCAACGATATCTTTTAAAGAAGCCCGTCAATGACCGGCACGTCGAGCGCGTGCTGGAGGCGTTGCTGGTGGCACCCCCGAAGGAATGACGTGAGTTGATTCCTCGGAATCGAAGCCAAAGACTACCCTGCCGCCAGATCGATCCCCATGAAATCCCTATTTTCCTTCCTCGCCCTTCTCTTTCTCCTCATCCCACCCGCGCAATCGGCTCACATCGTCTGCCTCACGATCGAGGAGCCGAACAACTACGACTCGGTCAACGCCTGCCGCGGCTTTGCCGAAAAGGAATGGAAGATGCTCGGCCACCGCGTCACGATCATCGAGGGCAATCACGAGTTTCCGACCCATTTCGAGGGCTTCCTCGAGGCGATGAAATCGGCCGATCTCCTCGTCGTCTTCGTCCGCCGCGCCACCCCGACGCGCGAGCAACTCGACGCGATCCGCGCCCACCTCGCCGCCGGCAAGCCGCTCCTCGGAATCCGCACTGCGAACCACGCCTTCATTCCGCCGGCAAACAAGCCCGTGACCGATCCGACCCTCGCGACCTGGCCGGAATTCGTGCCCGAGGTGCTCGGCTGCGACAACACCGGCTACGAGACCAAGGGGCTGCCCTACACGGTGAGCCGCCACCCGCAGGCCCCGGCGGACAGCCCCTTGCTCGAGGGCGTCGATCCCGCGTCCATTCAGGGTCACGTCTCGATGTACCGCGTGTTGCCCCTCGCCGCGGATGCCACGCCGCTGTTGTTGGGCAAAGCCAAAGACATCGAGCCGGCCCAACCGCTTGCGTGGTCGCGTCTTTATGGTCCGAAGAAAGCCCGAGTTTTCTACACCAGCCTCGGCGCGCCGGAAGACGTCATCCAGGCGGCCGTGCGTCGCCTGATCACGAACGCGGTGCGATGGACGTTGGAAAAGAGCGATTAAGACGACCAAGGAAAGGGGACCTACGGAACACGCTGAATACGCAGAAGCGGGAGGAATTGAAAGCGTCCGCCATGGTAACCTCCTTCTGGTTTTCTCCCGTCCGTGTCTTCTGCGTATTTTGATGCCTTCGGCATCTATCTCGGTCTCTTGTATTTCCGCTTCTTCCGCGTGTTCCGTAGGCCGCCTCTTGTTCGCTCGATTGTCGGCAGCCCCTCCTACTCCTTTGAAAGACGCGCTCGCGTCCTTGCCGCCGGGGGCAAAACCTGATTGCCTCGGGGGGGATGACTCCCCGTCTCTATCTCGTGCTCGCGGCCTTCTTCGCCGCGTTTTCTCCGAACCTCCCGGCCGAGGAGATCCGCTGGCTGCTCCACTACGATGGCAGAAGCCTGCCCGCCTCGCCCTGGACCACGACGGGCGAGCCGAAGGCGGCGATCGAGGCCGAGGGACTGCGCCTCACCGACGACTCGGCGGAGTTCGCCCATTTCCAGGCTCCGTGGACCGCGGAACCCGGCACCGAGGTCATCGTCGAGGCCGTCGTGAAAGTCTCGGCCACGACCGGTTCGCAGAAGAACAAGAGTTCGCTCTCCCTCTGGCCGTGGCGCGACGGCGCTCCGGTCTCCATCCTCGTCAGCGACGGGATCCATCAGGAAGGACTCGTCCTTTTCGCCAATCAGGCGACGAGCCACACCGACCGTTTTGTCCCGATGGACACGACAAACCGATTTCACACCTACCAACTCGTCATCCGCGGGCGCGACATGGAAATCCGGGTCGATGGCGAACGCAAAGTCACCGGCCAGGGTGCCTTTTGGAAAGCGGCGGACTCGAGCGAGCCCTTCCTCCGCTTCGGCTCGACCGCCAAAACCGCAACCGGTGAAGCCGTTTGGCAATCCGTGAGGCTCGGGGTGAGGAAGATGAGTGATCCACCGGCCCCCGATCCGGTCAAGATCACGATCGCTGATCAATGGGAAATCCCCCGCGAGGACGTCCGCCAGACGCGGCCCTACCTCTACGACCTCGGCGAGGGCCTCCTCCTCATGAGTGTCGCCCAGGGACCCGATGCCTTTTACGAACCCTACGGCCTCCTCCGCTCGACCGATCAGGGCAAAACCTGGACACCCATCCTCGGTCTCGACCAGGTCGACACCACTCCCCTGCCCGTCGTTCGCCGTCCCGACGGCAGCATCCTCGCGATGTCGCGCTGGACGCGAACCCAGCCCGACGGCAGCGTCGTCGGAAAGACCACCTATCTCGACAAGGAAGCCAAAACCTTCACCCAGGTCGACAACCGCATCATCCTGCCGAAGGAATTCACCAACGAATCCGAAGGCGACCAGATCATCTGCGAGCGCCACCTCTGGAACGATCCTGACGGCGGCCTGACCATGGTGGTGTGGAGCCGCAAGGCCGTGCCCCTGCCCGACGGCCGCATGAACACCGTGCGCATGTCCCATCTTGTCCGGAGCACCGACGAGGGCAAAACCTGGAACTACTTCTCGACGATCGGCCCCGGCGGCGAGCCGGCCGTGGTGCGTTTGTCAGGGACCGAGCAGACCGCCGTGACCCGCGGCGACCGCAATTCGCGGATGAAGCAGATGTTCTCCCACGACGGTGGCAAGACCTGGTCGAAGCCCGTCGAACTGGAGGTCGGGAAGGTCCTGCCCGATCTCGTCCTCATGAGCAACGGCGTCCTCGCCTGCAGCTATGGCCGTCCCGCGAGCTGTCTCATGTTCAGCACCGACCTCGGCAAAACCTGGACCTCGCACCATGTCATCTCCGAGAAGGTCGGTTTCAACTACACCGCCATCCGCGAGATCTCACCCGGCCGGCTTCTTTACATCCACGACGCGCCGAAGATGAACGGGCTGTTCATCGATGTGGAACTCGCGAAGTAACCCTCTTCAGTCTCCAACCCAACCCTATGAAATCACTCCTCATCGCCGCCGGTGTCCTTTCTTTCGCGCTCCCGGCATTCTCCCAAGTGTCTCCGAAAACCGTTCCCTACGTCGAAAACGGCCACGCTCGCCACGTTCTCGACATTTACGCGCCCACCGGAGCCAAGAACCTGCCCGTCGTGTTCTGGATCCACGGTGGAGGCTGGCAGACGGGCGACAAGGCGAATGTGCAGGAAAAGCCGCGCTACTTCCTGGAGAAAGGGTTCATTTTCGTCTCGATCAATCACCGCCTCCTCCCCGAAGTCGTGATGGAGGACCTCGTCGGCGATGTCGCGAAGGCCTTTGCGTGGGTGCAGCACCACATCGCCGAATACGGAGGCGATCCCTCGCGGGTGCTCGTCGGCGGCCATTCTTCGGGCGCCCAGCTCGCCGCTTTGATTTGCACGGACGATCGCTGGCTGAAGAAGGAAGGTATCTCCTTCGACGTCCTCATCGGTTGTGTCCCGGTTGACGGCGACACCTACGACATTCCCGCCATCATCGAGGTCGCCGAGACACGTCGCCGCGTCCATCACGAACCGCAGGCCACCTTCGGCCATCGGCAGAAATTCGGCAACGATCCGGCGAAGCATGTCGATTTCTCCACCGTCACCCACGTCGCGAAGGACAAGGGCATTCCCCCTTTCCTCATCCTCCACGTCGCCGATCACCCTGACAATGCCGCCCAAGCCCGGAGATTTGGCGCGGTCCTGAAGGAGGCCGGCATTCCCGTGACGGTGCACGGCCAGAAGGAAACGAATCACACCCGCATCAACGCCGAGATTGGCACCGAGGGCGATCCGGTGACTCCAGCGCTGTCGAAGTTTGTCGAACAATGCCTCGCGGCGGCCCCTTGAGCGCCCGCTTTCGCCCTTGCATCCCGTCCGCTCCACCGCGAATCTCCCGCCATGAAACACCCCCGCCTTGTTGTCGCGGCTCTGGCCGCCGCCGCTCTCCCGTTCCTCCTTCACGCCGCCGAAGAAGGCTTCACGCCCCTTTTCAACGGCAAGGACCTCAGCGGATGGAAGAACCCTTACGAATGGGGCAAGGCCGAGATCGTCGGTGACGAGATCCACCTCACCGCGGACAAGAAGTTCTTTCTCGTGACCGAGGCCCAATACGCCGATTTCATCTTCGAGGGCGAAGTGCATCTGCCCGAAGGTCAGGCGAATTCCGGCTTCATGTTCCGTTGCCACGTCGAGCCGAACAAGGTCTACGGCTACCAGTGCGAGATTGATGGATCGGACCGCCGCTGGTCGGGCGGACTCTACGACGAAGGCCGCAACCAGTGGCTCTGGCCCAGCCAGAAGGGCCGCACCAAGGTCGAGGCCGCCCTCGCCCACGAAGCCGAGTCCCAGGCCCATTTCAAAAAGCCGGAGATCCAGAATGCGCTCAAACGCAACGACTGGAACCACGTCCGCATCACCGCGAAAGGCAACCAGCTCAAAATCGAGCTCAACGGCGTGCTCATCACCGAATACACGGACGACACCGACGCCAAAGGTCACCTCGGCATCCAGCACCACGGGGAAAAGGGCCAGACCTACCGCTTCCGCAATCTGAAGATCAAGACCCTCTGATCCTTCCCTCTCCCTTGCCGCCATGCGACTGACGCTGCCGAAGTGGTTCGACCTGCACACCCATTTCCGCCAGGGAGCGAACGTCGCCCGCTACGTCGCCGACCACCACGCGATGGGCTGTGCCGGAGCTCTGGCCATGCCGAACACGAAGCCCCCGGTCGCCGCGGTCTCGGGTCCGAAAACGGAGACGGCTTGGTCGATCGAGGCTTACCGGGCCGACCTCCTCGCGGCCGGGGCGGATGCCTTCGAACAACTCATCGTGCCCCTCTACCTCACCCGCGAGACGACCGCGGCCATGATCTCCGGGGGCGCGGCCTCAGGACTTCTCCAAGCCTGCAAATATTACCCTCCCCACGGCACGACGAACTCCGAGCACGGCGTGCCCATGGCCGAGTGGATCGGGGGCGACGTCCTACGCGCCATGGAGGATCACGGCATCGTCCTCTGTATCCACGGCGAACAACACGCCCTCGCCGGACCGGCCTATTTTGATGAAAAACAAACGGCCGAATCGGTTTTTTACACCGAAACGATGCCGAGGCTCCGCGAGGCCCATCCGCGTCTCCGCATCGTCTGCGAGCACATCACCACCGCCGCCGCGGCACGATTCGTCGCATCCGCCGGGGACAATGTCGGTGCGACGATCACGCCGCAGCATCTTCTCTACACCGTCGGTCACCTCGTGCAGGGCTTGAAGTATCACCTCTACTGCCTGCCCCTCGTGAAATTCGAAGCCGACCGCGCCGCCCTGCGCGCGGCCGTGCTTTCACCCGGTCAGACGCGCTTTTTCGCCGGCACCGACAGCGCCCCGCACACCACCAAAGCGACCGAGTGTGGCTGCGCCGCCGGCTGCTACACCGGAGGCTGTGCCCCCCAGCTCTACGCGATGGCCTTCGAAGAAGCCGGAGCCGATCTCGGATCCGAGGCCGGTCGGGACGCTTTCGAACGATTCCTCTGCACGAACGGCCCCGCCTTCTATGGATTCCCCGCGTCCAAGGAGACCTTCACCCTTGAACGAATCCCGTCGACGACCGCGCCACAAGTGACCGACGAAGGCCCCGTCGTTCCCCTACCCTACGGGATGGGCTTGACGCTGGATTGGAGTCTGGGGAGCGGGGAAGGGTGAAGACCCCGATCCTTCGTTTCCTCTGATTTTCCGTTTGCCTAACCGGGGATTCTGTAGCAAAGTCCCCGCCCGTCCCGAAAGGGACTCCGGAAACGGGGCATTAGCTCAGTTGGTAGAGCACTTGCATGGCATGCAAGGGGTCAGCGGTTCGAATCCGCTATGCTCCACTCCCCGACCGGTCGTCGGGGCTGTTGCCTCAGAAGTCATACTTGAGGACACCCGTGCCACGGATGCGCTGACGTCCGATTTTCTTCGGATCGATCGCACGCACCAGCTTCACCGAACCGTACTCGCCGAAGGTGATGGAACGGCGGCGGATCGTGATGTCGGTGGTGAAGGAGTCGGAGACGTTCACGCCGGACTTGCTGACCTTGAGGACGATTTCGACCGGGTATCTGCCGGTGAGCCGGCTTTCCGGGACCCGGGTGCCGACTTCGCTCGTCATGGTGCCGCGCAGTTCGACTTCGAGATTGAGCTTCCCGTATTCGCCGTTGCCACCGACGGTGCCAGTGATGGCCTGACGGGCCTTGTTGTTGTAGATCGATCCGATGAAGCCGATGTTCGCCACCAGATCGTCCGCACCCGCATTCGCAACACCCGCCAGCAGCATGGCCGCCAGCCCGATCTTCGTCATCCAGAGTTTTTTCATTTGAGAGAGTCCCCGGGTTGAGTGGGGAAACACCGCGAACGATACGGGCGCGGAGAGACCCCGTCAAACCGCCTCGACGGACTCTTTCGGGCAACAAAAAACGGCCGCCCTTTTCCAAGGACGGCCGTTGCATAACCAGAGGGCGGATGGAGGAGGGAATCCGCCGCTCCAGCAGCCCATCTCATTCAGGGAGAATCACGCTGTCGATGACGTGGATGACGCCGTTTTTGCCGACGAGATCGGTTTTGACGACCTTGGCTCCATCGATCATCACGGCACCGTCCTTGACCTCGATGGTGGCTTCCTTGCCATTCACGGTCGCGACCTTGCCGGCTTTCACATCGGCGGCCATGACTTTGCCGGCGACGACGTGGTAGGTGAGAATGCCGGTGAGCTTCTCCTTGTTCTCGGGCTTGAGAAGCGTCTCGACGGTGCCCTCGGGCAGCTTCGCGAAGGCTTCGTTGGTGGGGGCGAAGATGGTGAAGGGACCATCGCCCGAGAGGGTCTCGACGAGACCGGCCGCCTTCACCGCAGCGACGAGAGTGGAGAAATCCTCGGCTCCAGCGGCGATTTCGACGACCGTTTTGGAGGCGGGTTCGGCGCGGAGCGCGGGGGTCGCAAGTCCGGCGACAAGGGCGAGAGAGGCAAGGGAGAGGAAACAGCGTTTTTTCATATCAAGAGGAGGTTGGTTGGATTTGCAGGCACCACACCCACCCGGGTGGAGCTTGCCTGTCCCCTCGTTACGGGTGCCCTTCCCGGATGGCCGCTTTTTTATTCGACATTTATTAGACAATATTTAAACAAATATTTGAACAGATTCTCTCAATAACGGTCGCGGGGCTTGCTTGCCTGAAAAGCCGGGTTCATTCGTCCTTCGCGCATGAACCGTCCCACCCTCCGCGATTTCGCACTGCTCTTCTTTGGCTCCGCCTTGTTCCTCGCCCTGCCGCTTTCGGCGAACAATCCCCTCTCCTCCTCGGCCATTGCCAAGGTCTATGGGAAGATCCAGTTCGTCTCGAGCTTTCCCGATTACAAAGTGCAGGTCGTCACCTCGTTTCCGGATTTGAAGGTCCAGAAAGTCAGCTCGTTTCCTGATGCCGTCGGCAAATGGCAGATCGTGGAAAGCTTCCCCGACTTCAAAATTCAGATTGTGGAGAGCTTCCCGGATTTTAAGGTCCAGTATGTCGAGAGTTTCCCCGGACTCGCCCGCTAGGCGCTGCCTCCCCTTCCACCGCTTTTTCACCGGCTGCCTCGTCCTCGCCTGCTCCCTCGCCCGGGCCCAGGAGCCTTTGCAAGAGATCCCGGGTTGCTCCTATGTCGCGACCGACTGGGCCGACGGCGATTCCTTTCTCGTCCGCCTGCCCGATGGGAAGGAAACGGTGCTGCGTCTGTATTTCGTCGATTGCCTTGAAACGGATGTGGCTGACGTCACCGGAAAACGCCGCCTCCGCGAACAAGCCCGCTATTTCGGCGTGGAGGATTTCGCGCTCGCCCACCAGTTCGGCACGGAAGCCAAGCGCTGGGTGGCGGAGACCCTCGCGGAGCCCTTCACCGTGCACACGGCTTTCTCCAAGGCCCCGGGCCGCTCGGGCACGCCACGGCATTACGCCTTCATCACGACCCAAAGCGGGCGCGACCTCGGGGAGTGGCTCGTTGAAAAGGGATTCGCACGCGCCTTCGGCTTCGGCCGATCGCTGCCCAACGGCACGAGGCGCGACGACTGGCAGGCCGAGCTGGAGGATGCCGAACTTTCCGCCGCGCTCCGGGGCCGGGGCCTTTGGAAACACTGCGATCCCGACAAGCTCGTCGCAATGCGCCGGGAGCAACGCGAGGAACTGCGCGCCCTCGAGGCCATCGACGACGCCCTCACCACGGCCCCGCCGGAAGAGCCGGTCGATTTGAATTCCGCCTCGCTGGAAGAGCTCGTGCGGACGGGGCTCCGCGAATCTCTGGCGGACGAGGTCATCAAACATCGTCCCTTTTCCAGCCTCGACGAACTCACCGAGGTGCGCGGGATCGGACCGGCCACCTTGGCGAAGGTGCGTCCTTATCTGAAAATTGTCTCCGGATCGAACGAATCGCCCGACAAACCCGCACCTTGATTCTTGGTCCGTTCGCGTCTCCCTTTACGGGACATGGATCGTGATCAAAACCTCTCCCGCTTTCTCCAATCCGACGGACGCACCGTCATCCTCCCCATCGACCACGGCACCGCCATCCCCGTGCCCGGTCTCGAAGACCCGATAGGGTTGATCGAGCAACTGAACCCTGTTGTGGATGGCTACGTCGTGAATCTCGGTCTCGCCTTTGCCGCCGCCGAGGTCCTCGAGGGTAAGGGCGTCTGCCTGCGCACCGACTGCTACAAGCCCCGCTACGGCGACAATCTCGACGAGGGCAGCTACCGCCTCTACGGAGCCGACGAGGCCCTCACCTGCGGGGCCCACGCGATGATGAACATGCTTTACACCCATCACTCGAACGAGACGGGGATTTTCCGTGAAGCGGCCGAGCTCATCGCCGAGAGTCTCGACGCGGACGTGCCAGTGATCCTCGAGGCGCTGCCCTTCGGGATCGGACGTCCGAACGATTACACCCTGGAAAACATCGGCTACACCGTGCGTGCCGCCGCCGAGCTGGGATCGGACATCGTCAAGACCGCCTTCCCCACCGGCGCGAGCGCGGAGGAGTTCGGGGCCATCGTCGAAGCCTGCTTCGTGCCCGTGATCGTGCTGGGCGGAGCCGCCATGGGCGATGATCGCGCCCTGCTCGAGATGGTGAAAAAGGCCATCGACGGGGGGGCCGCCGGCATCGCCGTGGGACGTAACGTCTGGCAGCATCCCAGCCCCGCCAAAATCGCCAAAGCCCTCCACGCCATCGTGCATGACGAGGCCACGGTCGATTCGGCGCTGAAGTGCCTTTCTTGAACGAAACCTGTTACTGTTGCCTCTTACTCTTACTCTTACCTCATACTCATACTCTTACTCAAAACCGAGCGTCCCCAGTAGATCGCTTTTGAGTATGAGTATGAGGTAAGAGTAGGAGTATGAGATTTTTACCATGATCCTTCCCAGCCTCCAATACGCCGGCCGCATTCTCCGCACCGCGGACAAACGGCACCTCGCCAAGTTCATGTGGAACTTCGGGGTCAAGGGCATCCGCTCGGTCAACCTCTACAAGGAGCGGATGCGGGACGGGATCTACTTTCCACCCTTCCTCTACCTCTCCATCCTCAACAGTTGCAACCTGCGCTGCCAGGGCTGCTGGGTCGACGTCGACAAACCGCAGGTGAAGCTGGATCTCGACGACCTCAACAAGATCGTCAACGAGGCCAAGGAGCACGGCAATTCCTTCTTCGGCATTCTCGGGGGCGAACCCTTCATGCACCCGGGGCTTCTCGATTTCCTCGCCGAGCATCCCGATTGTTTCTTCCAGGTCTTCACGAACGGCCAGATGATCACGGAGAAAAAGGCGAAGCAGCTCCGCCATCTCGGCAATGCCACGCCCTTGATCTCGATCGAGGGCACCGAGCTCGTCGCCAACGAACGACGGGGCGGCAAGGATGTCCTCAACCGCACCCTCAAAGGGCTCGACCACTGCCTCGAAAACCGCCTTCTCACCGGCGTGGCCACGAGTCTTTGCCGGACGAACATCGACGAGCTCCTCACCGAGGAATGGTTGCGCAAGCTGATCGATCGCGGCGTCCACTATGCCTGGTATCACACCTACCGTCCGGTGGGGCCGAAGCCCAACGAGGATCTCGCCCTGACGCCCGAGCAAGCGCGCCGCGTGCGTCAATTCGTCGTCGACATGCGCGTGAAACTGCCCCTCGGCATCATCGACGCCTACTACGACGGCGAAGGTCGTGCCCTTTGCCCCATGGCCAACGGGATCTCGCACCACATCTCGCCCACCGGTGCGGTCGAGCCCTGCCCCATCATCCAGTTCGCGACGGAAAACGTGCGCGACGGCTCGATCTACGACATCCTGACCAAGTCCGAATTCCTCCGCGACTTCCGCGAAACGGCGGCGCAGCACACCCGCGGCTGCATCGTCCTCGAGCGGCCTGATCTGGTGAAGGCCTTGGCCGAGAAACACCACGCCACCGACACGACGATCCGTAAGACGGCCATCGCCGAGCTCGAGGCGATGACGCCGCGCAACAGCCAGTGGCTGCCCACCGGTGAGGAGATCCCGGAGAAACATCCCGTCTACCGCTGGGCGAAGCGGATCTGGTTCAACGATTTCGGGGTCTACGACGGGCTCGAGCGACAGGGCCGTGCCTGATGCGCCGGGCGAGGTCCTTTGAAATGCGACCCTTTTCACCGGATTTCTTCGCCCGCGATCCCCTTGCCTGCGCCCGGGAATTGATCGGTGCGGAACTCGTTCATGAGGGATGTGTCGGCCTCATCCTCGAGACCGAGGCCTACCACGAGGTCGATGATCCCGCCTGTCATCTCTTCACCCGCCCCTCGGCCCGTGCCTTCGCCCGGAATCATCCTCCCGGCACGGCCTACGTGTATCTGAATTACGGCGTCCATTGGCTCGTGAACGTGCTCTGTCTCGACGAGCGCAGCGGTCACGCTGGCTTCGTTCTTTTCCGCGCGCTCGATCCTCTCACCGGCATCGATCGGATGCAGGAGCGTCGGGGCACCACCGAACTCCGGCGTCTGTGTTCGGGGCCCGGAAAACTGACGGCCGCCCTCGGCATCCATGGCGGGCATCACGAGCAGTCCCTCGTGAGCGATACGGCCTTCTGCCTGCGTCCGTCCCGGTCGGCACCGAGCCTGGCGATCACGACCGATCGCCGCATCGGCATCTCCGCGGGACAGGATCTGCCGTGGCGCTTCCTCGCGAAAGATCACCCCGGCGTCTCCGTCCCCGTGGGCAAAGCGCGGTGATCGGTGGTGGAAAGCCGATCAGATCGACTTGTAACGCACCCGCTGGCCATCCTTGCCACGGGGCCGGTCATCGACCCGGGCCATCGTGCCTTCGGTGACATCGTCCTCTTCATGACGGCGTGGACGCACCGGGGTGAACCCGCGGCGATCTTCCGCCTCGTTCACCTTCAGCTCACGGCCCCCGAGGGATTTGTTGTTCAAGGCTTCGATCGCCGCCATTCCCTTTTCCTCATCGGCAAGGGTGACGAAAGCAAACCCACGGGGCTTCCCCGTCTCGCGATCCTGCGGACGATGGAACTCGAGGACGGGCTCGAACTCGGCGAAAGCGGCGCGCAGCTCGCTGTCGCTGACGTCGTAGGACAGGTTTCCAACAAATAACTTCATGCTTCACAATGCTTTTCCGGAAGGTCCGCCCGCAGAAGGCGGGCTTCGAGCCGGAACCGGATCCTGGAAGCGACGAACCTGACAGATGCCCGATGCAAACAGGGCTTGTTTCTTTCTCCATACGCCACGATCCCGGCTTTGGCGAGGAGCGATTTCATTTTCCACTTGTCGCCGCGTCCGGCCTCCGTTCCTTTGTCTGCTGCATCCCCCATGACCGCTCCCCTTCCCCGCGTTTTTGTCACCGTCCACATTCCCCTCGAACATCTCTCGCCACTCGAAGGGATCGCCGAAATCCTCGTGCCCGACAACGGCGTGAAAGCTGCTCCGCGCGCCCAGGTGCTCGAGCAGATCGGAGATTGCGTGGCGGTCCTTTCCCAGGGAGAACTGCGCGTCGATGCGGAGTTTCTCGATGCCGCGAAGTCGCTGCGCTTCGTTGCCAATGCCGCCATGGGGATCGACAATCTCGACCTCGCCGAGCTGCGCCGGCGCGGCGTCGCCGCGAGCAACACGCCCGCGGCCTTCGCCGAGTCGACCGCCGACCACACCCTCGGGCTGATGCTTTCCCTCACCCGCCGCCTCGCCGAGGGTGATCGCTTCGTCCGCACCGGTGACTGGGCCCGGCGCGGGATGGAGCCGCTCCGCTGGGAGGGCACCCTGCTCGGCGGCAAGACCCTCGGCATCATCGGCTACGGCCGCATCGCAAAAATGGTCGAGGCCCGCGCCCGCGCTTTCGACATGGAGGTGATCCACACGAAATCGACGCCGCACGATCACGCGGGCTATCGTCCGCTCGAAACCCTCCTCCGCGAATCGGATCTCGTCGTCGTGCTGGTGCCGCTCACTGCCGAGAGCCGCCATCTCATCAACGCGGAGCGTCTCTCGTTGATGAAGCCCGGATCGTTCTTCATCAACGTCGCCCGCGGCAAGGTGATGGACGAAGCCGCCCTCGTCGCCGCGCTTCAATCAGGACATCTCGCCGGTGCCGCGCTCGATGTCTACGAGGAAGAGCCGGTCGTAAACGAGGCGCTATTGTCGATGGAGAACGTCGTCCTGACCCCTCACACCGGCGGTGCCACGAAAGAGCAACGCCGCCGCGGCCGCCTCGAGGCCTCGGGGGAAATCGCGAGGTTCCTGCGCGGCGAGGAACGGCTCTTTCCGGTGGTGTGAAAAAGACGAAAGTTCGGCAACCTACACAACGATCACCGCCTTGCGCAGCGTGGGATCGGCGATCACCTCGCCGAAACGGCGGGGCACTTCGTCGAAAGCGATCCGGTGGGTGATCCACGGGCTCGTATCGACCGTCCCGCTCTCCATCGCGGCGATGACCTGGCCGAACTCGGGTGAAGTGGCGTTGCGGCTCGACATCACGGTCAACTCGCGCCGATGGAAATTCGGGTCGTTGAAGGTCACCTCGCCCTGAAACAATCCGACGAAAACAATGCGCCCGCCATGGGCCGCGAGGTCGAAGGTCGAAAGCATGGAGGCGCGGCTGCCGGTCGCGTCAAACACGAGGTCCGGCAATCCCCCGCCCAGTGCCTCGCGCAGCCCGGCGACAAGATCTCCATCCGGCTTTGCGACGAGGGTCGCATCGACACCCATCACCTCGCGGCAAAAGGCGAGACGCGCTTCGCTGAGATCGGCCACGACGAGCCGTTTTCCGCGTCCTTTGAGAAAGCTGATGACACTCAGGCCGATCGGTCCCGCTCCCAGGACCAGCACCAGATCCTCGCGCGTCACGAGACTGCGGTTCACGGCGTGTTGTCCGATGCAGAGCATCTCGACGAGGGCGAGCTGATCGAGCGAAGCCGAGGCGGCGCGATGCAGCTTGTGGATCGGCAGGTTGAGTTCGGGACGCATGCCTCCATCGCAATGCACCCCAAGGACGCGGAGCGACTCACAGCAGTTCGTCTTGCCCCGCATCGAGGCTGGCGAAGACGGGTCGTTCAGATAAGGCTCGACCGCGACGATTTCGCCCGGCTTCAGATCCGAGTCTCCATGCACCGCGACGACTTCGGCTCCCAACTCGTGCCCCAGGATCCGCGGATACTCGAAAAAGGGTTGGCGTCCATGATAGGCGTGGATGTCCGTGCCACACAGGCCGATCCGCCGGATGCGGACACGTGCCTCGCCCGGTGCGGGATCGGGCAGAGACCCCATGCGTCGCTCGAACCGTCCCGGCTCCGCGAGCACGATCTCGGGTTGGGAGATCATTCACCGCCTCACGCCACCGGGCACTGGTTGATCGCCTTGAAGAAATCGTTGCCCTTGTTGTCCACGAGAATGAAGGCGGGGAATTTCTCCACTTCGATCTTCCAGACCGCCTCCATGCCGAGTTCGGCGAAGTCGAGGACCTCGACCTTCTTGATGTGGTTCTGCGCGAGGATCGCGGCAGGACCTCCGATCGAGCCCAGATAAAAGCCCCCGTGTTTCTTGCAGGCGTCGGTGACCTGCTGGCTACGGTTGCCCTTCGCGATCATCACCATCGAGGCTCCCTTGGACTGGAACAGATCGACGTAGGGATCCATCCGCCCCGCCGTGGTCGGGCCGAAAGATCCGCTCGGCATGCCTTCGGGGGTTTTGGCGGGACCAGCGTAATAGACGGGGAAATCCTTGAAATACTGGGGCAGTTCTTCGCCCCGTTCCACCATCTCGCGGAGCTTTGCATGGGCGATGTCGCGGGCCACAATGATCGTGCCGGTGAGCTCGAGGGCGGTGGTGACGGGATACTTCGAGAGGGTCTTCAGCGTCTCGGCCATTCCGAGATTCAAATCGACCGGCACGCCGTGGAACTGGTGGTCACGCCACTTCTCCGGGATGTATTGGCCGGGATTGGTCTCGAGCTGCTCGAGAAAGACCCCATCCTTCGTGATCTTGGCCTTGGCCTGACGGTCCGCCGAGCAACTCACTCCGAGTCCGACAGGACAACTCGCGCCATGGCGCGGCAGGCGGATCACCCGCACATCAAGGGCGAAGAACTTGCCGCCGAATTGGGCACCGATCCCGATCTCGCGCGCTTTCGCGAGGAGGGTCTTTTCCATCTCGAGATCCCGGAAGGCCTGGGCCTTTTCGCTGCCTTCGGTGGGGAGGGCATCGAGGTAGCGGGTCGAGGCGAGTTTCACCGTTTTCAGGGTCGCCTCGGCGCTGGTGCCGCCGACGACAAAGGCGAGGTGATAGGGAGGACAGGCCGAGGTGCCGATCGAGCGCATCTTCTCGATCGCCCAAGGCACGAAGCGGTCTTCGGAAAGGAGCGCCTTGGTCTCCTGATAGAGGAAGGTCTTGTTGGCTGATCCCCCGCCCTTGGTGATGAAAAGCAATTCATACTCCGCCCCATCCGCCGCGAAGAGATCGATCTGCGCGGGCAGGTTGTTGCGGGTGTTCTTCTCATCAAAGAGGGTCAAGGGAGCGAGCTGGGAGTATCGGAGATTCTCCTCCTGGAAGGTTTTCCAGATGCCGGCGGCGAGAGCCTCCTCGTCATGACCACCGGTCCAGACCTGCTGGCCCTTCTTGCCGACGACGATGGCAGTGCCGGTATCCTGACACATCGGCAAAATGCCGCGGGCCGCGATCTCCGCGTTGCGCAGGAGGGTGAGGGCGACGAGCCGGTCGTTGTCGGTCGCCTCGGGATCATCGAGGATGGCGGCGACCTGCTTCAGGTGCGAGGGACGCAGCATGAAGGAGATGTCTTTAAGCGCCTCGTTCGCGAGACGGGTGAGCGCCTCGGGCGAGACCTTGAGGACCTCCTTTCCTTCGAATTCCGTGACGGAGACGCCCTCGGTGGTGACGAGGCGGTAGGTGGTGGTATCAGGGCCGAGGGGAAAGGGTTTGTGGTAGGAGAAATCGCTCATAAAAAGGACAAGACGGGGCGGAAAGAAAGCATTCCACCGTCCGTCCGGGATTGCAAATGCGGGACGGGGATAGGACATGGCCCTTGCATTCCGGCCGATCCCGCGCTCCTTCCTTTCACCGCCACGTCCGCTCTCCGATGTCCCGTCCTCTCGCCATCGCCATCTACGCGCTGACCGCGGCGTTTTTCGCCTGCTTCTTCGTGTATCCGATCTGGCACACGGTGCGCGAGGCTTTCCTCACGCCGGAGGGCGGAGTCACCTTCGCCTATGTGGCGGAGCTCTTCCGCAATCCGATCTACCTCGAAGGGCTCGTGAATTCGTTCTGGATGGGACTCTTCACGACGATCCTCGCGATCCTCATCGCCCTGCCTCTCGCCCTCGTGAATCATGCCTGGAAGTTCCCGGGACGCGAACTTCTCAATGCCCTCGTCCTCGTGCCGCTGATCCTCCCTCCCTTCGTCGGAGCGCTGGGAATCCGTCAGTTCCTGGGTCAGGCGGGCGTCTTCAATGCCTTCCTCATCGATCTCGGCCTCATGGACGCGTCGGCGCCCTACGACTGGCTCGGCGAAGGACGACTCGTCGGGATCGTCCTGATGAACGCTCTGCACCTCTATCCGATCGCCTACCTGAATCTCTCGGCCGCCCTCGCCAACCTCGATCCGGCGCTCGAGGAAGCGGCGGAAAATCTCGGTTGCCACGGCTGGCGGCGTTTTGTCCGGGTCACCCTGCCCCTGATCCGTCCGGGCCTCTTCGCGGGAGGCACGATCATCTTCATCTGGGCCTTCACCGAACTGGGAGTGCCCCTCGTCTTCGATTTCGACCGGGTCACCTCGGTGCAGATCTTCGAGGGGATCAAGGATCTCAGCGGCAATCCCTTCCCCTACGCCCTCGTCGTCGTGATGCTGGTGGCGACGACGCTCTTCTATCTGCTGGGCAAACTTTTCTTTGGCCGCGACAATTTCGCCGGATCGGGCCGGGCCTCGACGGGGCGGACGCTGCGACCGGCCTCGCGCGGGATGGCGGCACTCTCGATTGGACTGTTCTCCGCGATCACCGCGATCGCGATCCTGCCGCATCTCGGTGTCGTCCTCCTTTCGCTGTCGAATGATTGGTATGGCACGATCCTGCCGACCGCCCTGACAGGACAACACTACACCGACGCTCTCGGCCATCCCCTCACCCTCTCCTCGATCGGGAATTCGCTGAAATACGCCTCGCTCGCGACCCTGCTCGATCTCGTCCTCGGCATCGGTATTGCCTACGTCGTGGTGCGGACGAAGCTGGCGGGGCGCGAGCTGCTCGATGCGATGGCGATGCTGCCGCTCGCGGTGCCGGGCCTCGTCCTCGCCTTCGGATATCTCGCGATGACCCGTGAGGGACAAGCCTTCGACTTCCTCATCCGGGCGGAAGATCCGCTGCTGATCCTCGTGATCGCCTACGCGGTGCGGCGTCTGCCCTACGTGGTGCGCTCCGCCGCGGCCGGTTTCCAACAGACCAGCGTCAGCCTCGAGGAAGCCGCGCAAAACCTCGGCTGTCCGCCTCTCAAGGCGATGCGTCGCATCACCCTACCCCTGATCTCGGCGAATCTCATCGCGGGATGCCTCCTCGCCTTTTCCTTCGCGATGCTGGAGGTCTCCGACTCGCTCATCCTCGCCGAGCAACAGCAGCATTTCCCCATCACCAAGGCGATCTACGCTCTCGTCACCTCACTTGGCACAGGGCCCAACCTTGCCTCGGCTCTCGGGGTCTGGGCAATGGTCTTTCTCGCCGTGACCATCGTCGGAGCCGGGTTGATCCTCGGGAAAAAGCTCGGGGCCCTCTTCCGCGTTTGAAGCGATTCACATCCCCAGTCCCGTCTGCGGGGTGGTGAAGGCATTCTCGATCACCTGAATCTTCGGGGCCTTCCCCTGGTGCAGAAGCACCTCGATGATGTCGAACCGGAACAGCACCTCGGGGTAGTTCAGCTCGCGCAGCCATCCATTCGCGCCGCGGATGACGAGCTTCTCCTTCGCCCGATCGACGACCTTCGAGGGATCGCCGAATTCGCCCCGGGTGCGCGACTTCACCTCGCCGAAGACGAGGGTGTCGCCCTCGCGATAGACGATATCGACCTCGCCACCACCTTTCGGACGGTAGTTGTGATAGAGCACCTTGCGACCCGTGCGCCAGAGATACTTCGCGGCAAGACGTTCGCCGGTGCAGCCGACGAGGGCATTCCAGGGCCCAGGATCGAACGAATCGCGGGGCGGAAGATCCACGGGGCGATCGAGTTCCCGATCAATCCACCAATACCACGCCTGGACGATCGGTCTCACTGGATGCCGAAATCGAGTTCCAACTGGGACACGGGCGCAAAGCTGCGGCGGTGCAGCGGGCAAGCCCCGAGTCGGCGCAAGGCTTCCAGGTGACCAGCGGTCCCGTAACCCTTGTGCTGTTCGAATCCGTAGCCGGGATATCGCGCGGCGCATTCGATCATGCGGCGGTCGCGCTGCACCTTCGCAATGATACTGGCCGCCGCGATGGAGAGGGAGAGACTGTCGCCTTTGACGATCGCCCGATGCTCTCCAGGGAAGGATTTGACGGGCAGCCCATCGATGAGCGCGAGGTCCGCCCGTGGAGACAGAAGCTCGAAAGCCCTCGCCATCGCGAGATGCGTCGCCCGGAGGATGTTGATCCGGTCGATCTCCTCGACCTCGACGTGGACGCAGGCCCAGACGATGCGGGGATCGCCCGTGATCTCTTCATAGAGCGTGTCACGGCGTTTCTCGCTGAGCTGCTTCGAGTCATTCAGCAAGGGATGCTCGTAATCCTCTGGCAAGATCACCGCCGCCGTCGTGACCGGACCGGCAAGGGGTCCGCGCCCCGCCTCATCGATCCCGGCGATCCGCAGGTATCCCTCGGCCCGCCAGAGTCGTTCGTGGGAGAGATCCGGCATGGGAAAGACGCTCAGTTTTCGTTGAGGCAGTCGATGAGCTGACGGAAGCGGCCCGAGAGACCCCGCTTTTTCGTGCAGATGAGGCGCGGTAAATCGTGCAGATGCGGCTCGTCCTCATCCTCGGCGGGCAGGGCCTCGCTCGTGTGATAGGCCCCCTCCTCGATCAGATCGATGAACTCGGCGTTCAAGAGCCCGAGCAACTCGGGCGTCACGGGACGCTGCAAACGAATCACGAGCCGTTTTCCCACATACCGGTAACTGTGGAAGTTGCGATAGAATTTCACGATTTCCTCAACGGCAAAGTCCAGATCATCGGTGACCTTGAAGAGATGGAAATCGTCGTCGGAGATCAGCCCGAGACGGTGGAGGTGATCTTTCACAAAGCGGAACCAGGTCTTCCAATAGGTCCCGCCCTTGGCATCGATCAGGACGATGGGCACGACCTGGGCTTTTCCGGTCTGGATGAGGGTGAGCACTTCGAACAGCTCGTCCATCGTCCCGAAGCCGCCGGGAAAGGCGGCGATGGCATCGCTCTCCTTCACGAAGGCGAGCTTGCGGGTGAAGAAGTAATTGAAATTGATCAGCTTCTCATCGCCGTGGATGTGGGGATTGGCGCTCTGCTCGAAGGGCAGCTTGATGTTCAGACCAAAACTCCCGTCACGGCCTGCGCCTTCCTGTGCGGCCTCCATGATGCCGGGGCCCGCGCCCGTGATCGTCATGAAACCCGCGTCACGCATCATTTTGGCAAACGCGACCGCCGCCTTGAATTCGGGCTCGCTCGGTTTCGTGCGGGCGCTCCCGAAGATGGAGAGCTTGCGTTCGTCCTCGTAGGGACCGAACACGAGGCTGGCCCGGCGCATTTCCTTGAGAGAGCGGCTGTAGAGCTTCATGTCGCCCTCGGCGAGGCAATCACGACCCATCTTCAGCGCGGTGACGATCATCTCCCGCACGAGACCGTTCGCCCGGCCGCAGGCCCAGTCATCAACGAGGTCCTTGATCCGGTCATCAAAGAGGGCATCGCCGGTGGTGCCGGGACTTCCCGGGAGTCCGAAGATACCTCCACCGGTGAAATCACGGGGGTCTTTGCGGAGATGGGCACGTTTGCTCATGTGGGGGCGAGGTTAGTGGAGGTTACGGGTTTGCTCAATCCCGGAACGACGTTTTTCGACCGCTTTTCAAGGGGACGGAATCGCCGGAAAAGATCAGAATTTCCCCTTTCGCGCCCCCGCAATCGGTTGTTCATTCCCCGCCCCATGTCCATCCCCCTCGACGATCTTCGTATTGCCAGCACCCGCCAGTTGATCCCTCCGGTCATCCTGATGGAAGAGTTGCCCGTCTCCCCGGCCGCCGAAGCGACCGTGGCCAAGGCGCGTGAGGAGGTGGCTGACATCCTCGGAGGAAAGGACGACCGCGTCCTCGCCATCGTGGGTCCCTGTTCGATCCACGATCCCAAGGCGGCTCTGGAATATGCCGACCGGCTCGCGGAATTGAAAGCCGAGGTCGCCGACGACGTGCTGCTCGTGATGCGCGTCTATTTTGAAAAACCCCGGACCACGGTGGGCTGGAAGGGACTCATCAACGATCCGCACCTCGACGAGTCCTACGACATCAACGAAGGCCTCGCCATCGCCCGGAAGCTGCTCCTCCAGATTGCGGAGAAAGGTGTCGCGGCCGGCACGGAGTTTCTCGACACGATCAGCCCGCAATTCTACGCCGACCTCATCGCCTGGGGGGCGATCGGGGCCCGCACCACCGAGTGCCAGCTCCATCGCGAACTCGCCTCGGGCCTGAGCATGCCGGTCGGATTCAAGAACGGCACGAGCGGGAATTTCCAGATCGCGATCGACGCGATCCAGGCCGCGGAGAAACCCCACCGTTTTCTGTCCGTGACGAAGGCCGGGGACAGCGCCATCATTTCCACGCGTGGCAACGAGACCTGCCACATCATTCTCCGCGGCGGCAGCGCCGTCGGCACCAACTACGATCACGAAAGCATCCGCGAAGTGCGCCGGGCGCTCGAGGCGAAGGGACTCGAGCCGGCCATCATGGTCGACTGCAGCCACGCCAACAGCGAAAAGGATTACCGCAACCAGCCCAAAGTCTGTGCCTCGCTCTGCCAGCAGATCTCCGGCGGCGACTCGTCGATCCGGGCGATCATGATCGAAAGCCATCTCAAGGAAGGCGCCCAGAAGATCGACTCCGACCTCTCGAAGCTCGAGTACGGCGTCAGCGTCACCGATTCCTGCGTCGGCTGGGAGACCACCGTCGAGATGGTGAAGGAACTCGCCACCGCCGTGCGCAAGCGCCGCGCCACCTTCCTCGCCTGATCAGAGGCTCACCTCGATCGCGGCACTCGCGGCGCGCGCCTTTTCCCGGGCCGCGTCGACGTCGTTCGCCCGGGCCAGCGCGACCCCCATGCGGCGTTTTCCGGCGACACGGGGTTTGCCGAAGAGGCGGATCTGGGTATCGGGCTCGGCCAAGGCCTTTTCGAGACCGCCGTAGGTGATCGCCTGCGACTCCCCTTCCACCAGCAGCACGGCCGAAGCCGAGGGCCCCTGCAAACGGATCTCCGGGATGGGCAGTCCGAGAATGGCGCGGGCATGCAGGGCGAACTGCGAGAGATCCTGCGAGATCATCGTGACCATCCCCGTGTCGTGGGGACGCGGTGAGACTTCCGAGAAGATGATCTCGTCGCCCTTCACAAACAGTTCAACGCCGAAAATGCCGCGCCCTCCGAGGGCTTCGGTGATGGCCCGGGCATACTCGCGGGACCGTTCCCGGGCAAGATCGCTCATCGGCTGCGGTTGCCAGCTTTCACGGTAGTCGCCGTCGATCTGGATGTGGCCGATCGGCTCGCAGAAGGAGGTCCCGCCGACATGACGCACGGTCAACTGGGTGATCTCGTAGTCAAAATCGACGAATCCTTCCACGATCACCTTCCCCTTCCCGGCGCGACCGCCCTTCTGGGCGTAGTCCCAGGCGGCCTGGACGTCTTCGGGATGCTTCACCGTGCTCTGCCCTTTGCCGGAGGAGCTCATGATCGGCTTCACGACACAGGGCAAACCGATCTCGGCGACGGCGGCGTGGTATTCTTCCTCCGTCGCGGCAAAACGATAAGGCGAGGTCCGGAGGCCAAGTTCCTCCGCGGCGAGGCGGCGGATCCCTTCGCGGTTCATCGTCAATTGCGTCGCCCGGGCCGTCGGGATGACCGTGGCAAGCCCCTCGGCCTCGATCGCCGCGAGCGTATCGGTGGCGATCGCTTCGACCTCGGGGACGATGAGATGCGGGCGCTCGGTCTCGATCACCGTGCGCAGGGCCTCCCCATCGAGCATCGACACCACATGCGAGCGATCCGCCACCTGCATCGCCGGTGCGTTTTCGTAGCTGTCGACCGCGATGACCTCGACCCCGTAGCGCTGCAGCTCGATGACGACCTCTTTCCCGAGCTCGCCCGATCCACAAAGCATCACGCGCGTCGCGCCATCCGTGAAAGGTGTGCCTATGCTTGCCATGCGGGCCACCTTAGAGATAAAATGCGATTTCCAAAGGGAAAAATCGGATTCCCTCCCCCTCCCGCATGTCGACCTTTTCCCAATGGCTCCTCCTCCTCCGCGTCCACTGGCGGATGCTGCGGGTGAAGGCCGCCGACGCCGCGGTGCGGTCGCGTCTCATGACCGCGACGATCGCGACCTTTCTCATCGGCTACATGGGGGCCGCCTACTGGCTCTTCAGCGAGGGTCTCCGCTACATCGCCGCCCTCCCCGCTGCCGGAGCGCTTCTCGGCGACCGTCTCATCCACGTGCTGTTCTTCTGCTTCTTCATGATGCTGGTCTTCTCCGTGGCGGTGACCTCCTACATCTCGCTCTATCGCGCCCGCGACACCAGATGGCTCCTCACCCTGCCCATCTCCCATCGTGCTCTGTTCTTGTGGAAATGCTCGGAGTCGGCGGCTTTTTCGAGCTGGGGTCTCGCCTTCATCCTCGCGCCCTTGCTCGTCGCTTTCGCCCGGATGCGGGATGTGCCGCCCGACTTTTTTCTGAAGACCGCGCTCGTCCTCTTGCTCTTCCTCATCGTCGCCAGCGCTCTCGGCGCGCTCCTCCTCCTCACCGCGGTGAGATGGCTGGATCGAAAACAGATTCTCGCAGGAGTCATCGTCATCGCGCTTCTGCTCGTCGGTTCCGCGATCCACACCGGCCTCAAGGACCAACGCATCGTCGAAGAGTCCGGGCTCGGTTCGGCTCTCACCTTCCAACGTGTCCTCCATCACACCGGCATCGCCGTGAACCGTGCCGTCCCGAGCACCTGGCTCGCCGGTTCGGTCGTCGATTGGACCCGGCCTTTCCGGCACACCACCTCCCTGCTTTATCCGACCCTGCTCGCCAGTCATTCCCTGTTCGCCGTGCTCCTTCTCATCATCGCAGGGGATCGATGGTTTTATCGATCGTGGAACTTGTCGCTCCAACATTCCGCCGTCTCGGCCCTGCGCCGCGACCGGAACCGGGTTTCCGACCGCGAACGACTCACCCGGCTCTACCCGCGCCCGTCCCCGCTCGCCCGGATGATCGGACGACCTCTCGCGGCGATCTCGCGAAAGGATTTCCTCACCTTTTTCCGCGAACCGGCCCAATGGGTGCAGTTCTCTGTGGTCTTCGGCCTGCTCGCCCTCTATTCAACGGGGCTCCGCAAGATGAACGGCGATCTTGGCCAGCCCCGCGATCTCTATCTCGTCGCCTTTTTAAATCTCTCGGTCTGCGCGCTCGCCCTTTCCACCCTGACGACCCGCTTCGTCTTCCCGCAGTTCAGCCTTGAGGGACGCCGTCTCTGGATCCTCGCGATGTCTCCCCTGAAACTGCCCTCGATTGTTTTGCAAAAATTTGTCACCAGCACGCTCTGCAGCGGACTGATCGTCATCGGTATTCTCTTCATCGGCGGCTACAATCTGCGCCTTGGATTCGCCGACACGACCTTCTTTGCCGCCTCCATCGCCCTGCTCGCGATCGGTCTCAACGGCCTCGCCGTCGGTCTCGGAGTGATCTTCCCGAATCTCCGCGAGTCCAACGCCGCCAAGATCGTGAGCGGCTTCGGAGGCACGTTTTGTCTCGTCGGAAGCTTCATCTACATCCTCACCTTCATCCTCCTGCTCGCCTGGCTGCGTTGGGATGTCTTCCGCGACAATGCCGTCGATCCCTTGTGGTATCTCGCGCCGACCGCCCGTTGGGGCATCGCCGCGATCCTCACTCTCACCCTCGTCGTCACCCTCACTCCGCTCTTTTTTTCTCAAAAGAAGCTGAAAAGACTGGAAATTCTAACCAATTCATAATATTAATAGAGGTTAATTTTAACAATTCACCTCTCACACCATGTCCGCAGCAGCCGAACTCAAACCTTTTTTCTTCGACGAAGACGGTGACCGGGATCTCGATCTCCAGTTCGATCCCCAGCAGTTCAAGGCCGTCACTCCCTACACCGACGACCTCGACGACGAGTATCAGGCTGCCCAGGACAAGCTCCGCGAACTCCGCCAGCAGGAAGAGCAGATCAAACGTCAGGCCGCCGAACTGGAAGAACTCACCAAAAAAGAGCAGCTCTTCAAAACCGGCCGCACCGAAGTCTGCGAAGAGCTGAACCGCTACCTTTCCATCCTTGAGCGCGAGACCACCGAAGCCCAGCGCATCGCCGAGGACTGCCAGGCCGCCCACGAAAAGCTCGAGGCCCATCTCGCGAACATCAACGCCCTCCGTCCCGAACTCTGGAGCCGTGCCGACCGCAAGGCGGAACTCGCCCGCGCCCTCGGCTACATCGAATCGGCCGAAGACGAGATCGACAGTCTCCTCCCCATGATCAATTCCTTCGGGAAGAAAGGCGGCTTCTTCGGTGCGAAGGTCACCGCGATGCCCCGGCCGGCCGGATCCCCGAACTACGGCGGCGATCGTGGCGACTTCACCTATTGGTTGAAAAGCGGCTTTGCTTTCTCCCTGCCTTTTGTCGGCTTCGCCGTCATCGCCGTGATCTGCATCCTCTTTTTCTGAGGATCTTCCGATCCACGTCCGCCTGCCCGGGCATGTCCCATCCCGGGTGAACCGTCGTTTTTTCTCTGCGCAGCCCAGCCCTCTCTGAAATGAGCCTCTTTTCCCGGAAGCCGAAAAACCGTCGCCGCCGCCCTGCTCCTTCCAAGAAGAATGACATTTTGGATTCTCCCGAACTGAAGTCGGCCAAGCCGAAGAAGCGGGCCAAGAGCGAAGATCTCGTGGGACAGGTTTATCAACTCAATGCCCAGATCGGTGCCATTGAGAACTTCCTCGCGAAGAAAACCGCCGAACAGCTCCAGCGCGAGCGGATGAAGCACGAGGGCGTCCTCCCTCCACCGGATCGTTCCGGCACGAAGCGTAGCGTGAAAAAGAAAAACCTCTCCCACGCGGAGCGTCGACGTTATCACGCTGAACGCAGCAAAAACGGACTCAACTTCCTGATATTGTTCTGTCTCGCCCTCGCGATCAGTTGGTGGCTGATCTTCTCAGGAGTCTGAGATTGTGGCTTCGGCTTCAGCCGAAGAGACGAGCGGGAAAGGTGGCTGAAACCGCGACCACACTCCCCCGTTTTATGCCAGGATTTGCCTCGCGACCTCACCACCGGTCTCGGTGAGCCGGAAATCGCGGCCACCGTAGTTGTAGGTGAGCCGTTTGTGATCGAGTCCTAACAAATGCAGAATGGTGGCGTGCCAGTCGCGGATGTGCATCGGATTCTCCACCGCCTCGTAACCGATCTCGTCGGTGGCGCCGTGGTTGATTCCGCCCTTCACCCCGCCCCCGGCCATCCAGAGGGAGAACCCCTTGTGGTTGTGATCGCGTCCGTCGAGACCGGGCGCATAGGGCGTGCGGCCGAACTCCCCGCCCCAGATCACGAGCGTGTCCTGGAGCAGTCCGCGCCGCTTCAGGTCGGTCAGCAGCCCCCCGACCGCCGTGTCGACAGTGGCGCAGGCCTTGGGAAGTTGCTGGGAAATGAGGGCGTGGTGATCCCAGCCTTCCGGCGAGGCGATCTCGACGAATCGCACCCCGGCCTCGACGAGACGCCGGGCGAGGAGACACTGGCGCGCGAACAGATCCTCGCCCTTGCCGATCCCGTAGAGCGCCATCGTTTCGGCGGACTCTTCCTTCAGATCGAGCACCCCGGGCACCTCGCTCTGCATGCGGAAGGCAAGTTCGAACGACTCGATCATGCCCTCGACCTCGGGCTGGTGCGGTTCGCGGGCGAGGCGTCGTTCGTTCAATCCGCGGAGGAGATCGAGCTGGCGGCGCTGTTCCGCGGGGCTTCGGTCGGGGTTGGCGATGTTGCGCATCGGCGGACCGGGCGCCTCCTGTTGTTTGAGAAAGGCGGCGTAAAGTCCCGGCAACTGGCCGCCGCCGAGGCGCGTGCCTTGGCAGACGCTGGGGAGGAAGGCGCTGCCGTAGTTCCGCGCTCCCCCATCGCCGGCCGGGGGATTCAGCGTGACGAAGCCGGGCAGGTTCTCGTTCCCGCTGCCGAGCCCGTAGACCGTCCAGGCGCCCAGCGAGGGACGCACAAACTGGAAGCTGCCCGTGTGCATCTGCACGAAGGCGGGCGAGTGGTTCGGCACGTCGGTGTGAAGGGAATTGAGCACGCAAAGGTCGTCGGCATGCGCGCCGATGCGGGGAAGCAGGCTCGTCAGGCGCAGGCCGGACTTGCCGTAGCTCGCGAAGGGATGCACCGGCCCGAGCAGCTTCGCCCCGGCCGAGTCGCGTCCCGTCGTCGAGGTTTTGCCCGAGTGTTTGATGAGCGCCGGCTTCTCGTCGAGCAGGTCGACGTGAGAGGGGCCGCCCCGCATCGTCAGGAAAATGACATGCTTCGCCCGCGCCGGAAAATGCGGATCGCGCGGAGCGAGCCCGCTCGCGTTGACCGAGGCCATCGTGCGCTTCGCGGCCAGGGCCGAAAACGCCAGCCAACCCGCGCCGAGCGCGGATTGCTCGAGAAAGGAGCGTCGGGAGAATGGGTCACGGGTCATGGGTCACGGGTGGGTGAGAAAAGGTTCGTTCGCGCCATCAATCGATCATCCGGAAATCCGCACTGGCGAGCAAGGTCTGACAGAGATCCTGCCAGCGTTTTTCCTCTTCATTCAAGCGATCGGTGCCGTCCGGCAGCGGTGCGTTCAGGAACGCTTTCACGAGTCGGGATTCCTCCTCATCCGGGGCGCGATGGAGGCAGCGTTGATACGCTTCGCCGATTCTCGCTTCCTCCGGCACCTCCCTCACCCGCTTCGCCAACGCCGCGGCCCTCGCCCTGACAAAGTCGCTGTTCATCAGGTAGAGCGCCTGGGGTGGGACGTTGGTGCTGTCGCGTTTTCCGGTGACGAGGCTGGGCTCGGCAAAGTCGAATTGCCTCAGCACGTCGGGCAACTGGTCGCGCATCACGGGCAGGTAGATGGATCGATGGGTCGATCCGTCGAGGTCTTCGGGGATCTTCTGGTTGAAAGGGATCATCGCGGCGGATTGCACGTCCAGCTCCGCGACGAGCGATCCGGGTCGTGGCGAAGGATCGAGCTCGCCCGAGGCCGCGAGCATGGCGTCGCGCATCGCTTCGGCATCAAGGCGCCGTTTCGACTGGCGCCAGAGGAGCCGGTTGTCGGGATCCTTCAGGAAGGCCTCCTCCCGCCAGGTCGAGGCCTGTTGATAGGTGCGCGAACTGACGATCTCGCGGATGAGCGCCTTCACCGACCAACCCTCCGCGACGAAACGCGCCGCGAGATGATCGAGCAACTCGGGATGACTCGGCGCGGCCCCGGTACGCCCGAAGTCATCAACCGTCTCGGCGAGTCCGGCTCCGAAGAGATGCGACCACACACGGTTCACCATCACGCGCGCGGTCAGCGGATGCTCCGGATCGGTGATCCACTTCGCGAGTTCGAGGCGCCCGCTCGCTTCGGCGGGCACGCCCCCTTCGCTCGCAATGCCGAAGATCGCCGGCACGGCGCGGGGCACGATTTCGGCGGGATGGGCGAGTTCGCCGCGCTCGTAGCGGGGGGAATCGACCTTCGTCCCCGCCTCGAGCACACCCATCGCGAGGGGCAGGGCGCGACCTTCCTCGTCGACGGTCTCGAGTTTGCCCACGATGGGACCGCGCGTCCAGAGGATGCGCAAGGCTTCGCGCAGCATGTCGTTGAACTGCGACTGCATGTCGACGCCCTCGCGACGCATCGTTTCACCCTTTTCGCGTCCGGCCTTCTCATCCGCCTCGAGCTGGGAGAGTTGGCTCTTCAGTTTTTCCAACTCGGCCGGCGGGATCGATCGGTTCGGGATGAGTTGTCCGGGCAACTCGGGCAGGCGGATGAGCTTGCCGCCGCGATTGTTCTCCGAGTCGACCCAGGTGCCGTAACGCGTGTCGGTGCTCTTGAAAATTCCGGCGAGGGCGTAGTAATCGGTCATCGTCACCGGATCGGCCTTGTGATCATGACAACGCGCGCAGGCGAGCGAACTGGCGAGGAAGGCTCGGGAGAGCGCGTCGATCTGCTCATCGGCGACATCGGCGGCGAACTGGGCGGGATTCTGTTCGGCGAGATTTTTCGGACCGAGGGCGAGGAAACCCGTCGCAATGAGAAGCCGGGCGCGTTCGGCATCGTTCTCCGCCGGCAGCAGGTCTCCGGCGAGTTGTTCGGTCAGGAAACGATCGTAGGGCAAGTCGCGGCCGAAGGCGTCAATGACGTAGTCGCGATACCGCCACGCGTGGGGATAAATCAGGTTCGCCTCCTTGCCGTTCGATTCCGCAAAGCGGACCACATCGAGCCAGTGTCTGGCCCAGCGCTGGCCGTAGGCGGGGCTGGCGAGGAGGGAATCGATGGTTTCTGTAATCGGTGATCGGTGATCGGTATTCGGCGGGGTGGACAGACCGTTTACCGATAACGGATGACGGTTCACCGAAGAGGGCGGCAGCCCGGTGAGGTCGAAGCTCAAGCGTCGCAGCAAGACGCCAGCTTCCGCATCGGGCGAGGGTTCAAGCCCGTTCTCCTCGAGATTGGCGAGGATGAAACGGTCGATGTCGTTGTACGCCCAATCGGTGCGTTTCGGTTGCGGCACTTCGGGAGCGACGACGGGGCGAAAACTCCAGTGCTGTCTGCGGCTTTCAAAATCATCGCCGGTTTTTCCGTCCTTGCCGTTCGAACTCTCCCGCGGATCGACCGCACCATCGGCGATCCATTGTTCGAAGTCATTTATGATCGCGTCGGAAAGCCGATCTTTCCGCGGCGGCATTTCGAGATCGGGATCGCTGTGACGGATCGCGGCGAGGAGGAGGCTTTCCTCCGGCTTGCCGGGCACCAAGGCCGGCCCCGAGTCGCCCCCGCGCAGGACGGCTTCCCGATCGTCGAGCCGCAGACCGCCCTTGGCCTTGCCCGATTCGATCGAGTGGCATTCATAGCAATGCTCGATCAACACGGGACGGATGTTCGATTCGAAATGAGCGAGCACCTTAGGTTCCTCCGCCCAAACAAAGCCACAGCTCGTCGCCCAGAAAACGATCACCCCCTTCATCAAACAAGCTTTCATGGGTTTGCCTTTCTCGATTCCATCCATCCTTGGGTGATCTTCTCCGGCCATTGCTTGGCGAGGTCGCGGGATTCACCATCCTTCCAAAGCATCCACCGGACGCGCCCCGTCTCCTCATCTCCGGTGGCGTAGGTGAATTCCTCCGCATTCCGCCACGACGGGAGCACCCTCGACTTCCATCCCGGATGCGGTCCGGAAACCAGCTCGCTTTTTCCGCTCTCGAGATCGACCACGGCCACCGCGTCCGTCCCGCTCTCGACCACCGCGACGCGCCTGCCATCCGGCGACGGAACAAAATACCCGAGATCCATCGGCAAGGCCCCTTCCTCGGTCGGCACGGCGACAGGAGCTCCGCCGTCGGCGGGTAATCGGTAAAGGCGGGGATTCTCCCCAAGATCCTCCGCGGCCGCCGGCAAGGGCGCGGGGTGGCTCGCAAAGAGGATCGCGCCATCCGGCAGCACGGCGAGACGCGGCGCGAAAGCGACGATTGCATAGGCGAGCTCGCCATCTCCCTCGGCCCCGGGCAGGGCTTCTCCGACCTTGCCGCTTTCATTCAGCACGCGGCGACGCTCGATCTCGACAAGTCCTCCATTGCCTTCGGTGATCGACGACAAATACACAAGCGAGCCACCGTCCGGCGTCCAGTCGTAGGCACGGCTCGTCTTGCTGGCTACCGAGAGCGGAGCCCCACCCTTGAACGACAAGACCTGGAGATCGTATTGGTTTTCCACCTCGGTTTCAAACGCTGCGGCCACGACCTCATGCTTCGGCGAGACACGCAGCGACGGCACGCCGCGCAGCCCTCGCCAGATCACCTCCGAGGGTCTGCCTTGATCCGGACGGAGTACCGCGATCTCGTGCAGGAGAAATCCCAGCGATTCGCGATCGCCGTTGATCGAGGCGAGCACGCCCGGAGCATTGGACAGCGCCGCGCGCACGGCTCCGGCATCGCGGGCCAGAGCGAGGCGCAGCGCGTTGCCCATCGCGAGCGATTCGCCGGGGGCCATCTTGCCGAGGAGCTGGTCCGCCCGGTCCGAGTCTCCATGAATCGCGACGGCCGCCCTCAGCAGCTCCGGCACCCGAGCCGCGAGCGCCTCGACCCGGTCCGATTCCGCGGGCGCGAGCAGCGGCGCGAGGTCCTCCCACTTCGGCGTCAGCCGCACCCGGTGCACGACGAGTCCTGAGCTGTCCGGGAGCCAGTCGAAGGCATCGACGAGGAAACGCCCCGGTCCATCGTCCTCATCAGCGACCGCCTCGGAGAGTCCGCCTTCCCCGTCGGAAAAATAGAGGCGCTGCTCCGCCAGGACCGCGGCACGCGTCCCATCGGGCGACCATTCAGCCCTTTCCCGCGGCTCACAGGCGGCAAGGCAAACGCAGGCACCCGTCAGGAGAATCTGAAATGTCGCCTTCACGGGTTTTGGTCAGGGTTGCTGCTTGTTCGGCAGGATCATGGCGAGACGCCCCTTGTCATCGACGCGGTATCGGGCCCAGGGGGATGAGGCGGGAGTCTTCTCCGATTTTGCCGCGGTCAATCCGTCCATCCTCGGATCATTTCTCCCCTTCCCTGCCAGATATCCCAGACCAAGCGCCACTCCGAGGATGGCAACAGCGGCCGCTATACGCCATCTTTCATGGGAACGGACTCGGGGCGTCGGGAACGCGAATATCTCCTCCGTCTCCCATTCGAGTGGACGTGAGGCGACCGCCAATTCCGTGTGCCCCACGGCACGGCGAATCTCCCCGGCGAGATCCCGATGCTCCGGAGATTTGTCCAACCATGCCTCCAACAGGGCCGCGGTCTCCTCGGACAATTCGCCGAGGGCCTGGTCGATAAGAAGCGCCTCCAATTGTTTTGTCGTCATGATTCGGAGTCGTGAATTCGCTCTCGCACCATCGCGATGGCATGGTGCAACCGGGATCGCACCGTTCCCACGGGTATTCCGAGAGACTCGGCGATTTCGGCGTAGGAAAGTTGCTGGGTGAAACGCAGCTCAAGGATCTCGCGCTGGAGGGACGGGAGGGATTCAATCACCTCGCGCGCCAGCTCCACCCGATCGTCCCCCGCCGGAGCGGCCCCTTCCTCGCCCGCCCCCGATCGACAGACAGACTCGCGATGGCGCCGTTTCCATGCGGCCAGGCTCACATGCCGGGCGATCCCGAAAAGGTAAGCGCGCAAGGAACCGGGCTTGCCTCCCCGGTCCAATCCCTTGGCCATTTCCAGAAAGGTCTCCTGCACGAGATCCTGCGGCGCCTCGCCCCCGTCGCCGTGGCGGCGCGCGAAGTAGCGCGTCAAGTCATCCGCCGCGTCCCGGAAGAGGCGCTCGAGATCAGTGGGCTCTGCGATGGCGTGCAAGGGGGCTGGGGGTTCTGCGTCGCTCCGCCGCCGGCGAAAGCGTGGCTTTTCACATACTGACGTGGAGGGGAGCCGCCAAAAAGTTCACTCAAGCCATCTTTTTCTTTTCGCCACCCTCATTCAAGCTTTTCCGGCCAGCGAAACTTGGCATTTCTTAAAGAATCTGCTTCATTCCGGCCATGCCGTCCCTGCGTCTCGCCGCCTCGTTTCTGCTGCTCGCTCTCCTCGCGCCCACCTGGGCCGGGGCCCAGCGCAACAAAGGCAAAGGCAAGGAAGAGCCGCCGCCACCCTCTCCCGAGGAAATCGCCCGTCTCGAGGAGCTGAAAAAGCTACCGAACATCGTCCTCATCCTCGCGGATGATCTGGCTTGGGACGATCTCTCGCCCTTTGGTCATGAGTCGATCATGACCCCGAATCTCCAGCGTCTCGCCGATGGTGGCATGCGCTTCGAGCAGGCGTTTCTCACCACTTCCTCCTGCAGCCCGACCCGGGCCAGCCTCATCACCGGTCGATACCCCCACCAGACCGATGCCGAGCAGCTTCATTGGCCTTTGCCAAAAGGCCAGGTCACCTTCGTCGAGAAACTGAAGGAGAAAGGTTACTGGACCGGAGCCGCGGGCAAATGGCACCTCGGCGATGCCGTGCGCGACCGCTTCGACAAAATCATCGAAGCCGACGAATCGGGATTCCAATTGCCCGCCGGCGAAGCAGCGAAGAGCGGCGAATTCGCCGAGACCGCCGCCGGCGACGCCCAGAGCGGATGCGCCGACTGGATCCCCCTGCTGCAAGCCCGGGCCCCAGATCGCCCCTTCTTTCTCTGGCTCGCCTCGCTCGATCCCCACCGCCCCTACCACGAAGCCATCCTTGAGGACGGTGCCCGTCCCGAGGAAGTGAAGCTTCCGCCCTATCACCCTGATACCCCTGCCGTCCGGGCCGATTACCAGAGCTACTACGACGAGATCACCCGGCTCGACCGTCATGTCGGCGCCGTGCTCGACGAGATCGACTCGCAGGGACTCACTGAAAAGACCGTCATTTTCTTTCTCAGCGACAACGGCCGTCCTTTTCCCCGTGACAAAACGACCCTTTACGACAGCGGTATCCGCACCCCTCTCATCGTGAAATGGCCCGGCACGATCGCTCCGGGTTCCGTCTGTGAAAGACTCGTCAGCACCGTCGATCTCGCCAAAACCCTCCTCAACATCGCCAGGATCGAAAAGCCCGGCATCACCTTCGAGGGCAACGATCTCGCGCCCCTTTTCGCGGCCCCCGAGAAGCCACTGCGCGAATACATCTTTGCGGAGAAGAACTGGCACGATTACGAGGATCGCAGCCGGGCCGTCCGCAACGAGCGCTACAAATACATCCGCAACGACTATCCCGATCTCCCCCTCACTCCCCCGGCTGACGTCGTGCGCAGCGCCACCTACGTCGAGTTGCTCCGACTCCTGGAGAAGAACGAACTCACCGGAGAACAGCAGGTCCATTTTCAAGCTCCTCGCGCCGCCGAGGAGCTCTACGACCTGCGCCTCGATCCCCACGAATTGAACAATCTCGCGGCGGATGGCCGTTACGCTCCCGTCCTGCGGGCCATGCGCGCTGCACTCACCGATTGGGAGAGCAAGACCGAAGACGAAAAGCCCGAAGAACGCACCCTCGACGAATTCGACCGACTCACCGGCCTCCCTACCCCCGCCCGCGTCCGTCCGCGCCCTTCGAAACAGGAAATGGCGGAAGCCCGTGCCGCCAAGGCCAAAGAAGCCGAAAAACCCGCCACGCCCTCGGCCACCCCCCAGCCATGAGATCCACCCTCGCTGCCCTCGCTCTCACCGGATTCACATTCGCAGCCCACGCCGACTTTGTCTGGACCGATACACCGGGCAAACATCTCGAGCTTACGCACGACGACAAACCCGTCGCCCGCTACGTCTACGAGGCCATCGACGAGAGCAGCCCCGAGCGCCGCGACGAGACCTACAAGCCCTTCTGCCACCTCTACATGTATCAGTGGGAGCACTACGGAAACCTCCTCACCAAAGGTCCCGGCGGGAAATTCCCCCACCACCGCGGCGTCTACTACGGCTTCAACCAGATCTCCTACACCGACGCCGCCGGGAAGAAACACGAGAAAGTCGACGTCTGGCATTGCCGCAAAGCCCATCAGGTCCATCGCCGCTTCACCCGGCAGGAGGCCTCCGCCGACGCCGCCTCCTTCACCTCCGAGATCGACTGGGTCGGAGACGACGGTGTGCCCTTCGCCACCGAATCCCGCACCATGAGATTCCGGATCGACGGTCCCGATGTCGTCGTCGATTTCGAGTCCACCCTCACTCCGCAGGTCGCCGAGCTCAAACTCGATGGAGATCCCCAGCACGCCGGTTTCCACTTCCGCGCCCACAACGACGTGAACGACAAGACCTCGAACGCCACCTACTACATCCGTCCCGTCAGTGGCATCGGCCAGCCCGGCGTCGCCATCAACTGGACCGAAAAGACCGACAACGATCAGACCCGCGACCTGCCGTGGAAGGCCATGTGCATCACCCTGCGCGAGACCCAGGTCACCATCGCCTATCTCGATCATCCCGGAAATCCCAAACCCGCCCGCGCCAGCGAGAGGCAGTATGGCCGCTTTGGCACCTACTTCGCCACCACCGTGAAGAAAGAAGCGCCGCTTACCGTCCGCTACCGCCTCGTCGTCCATCCCGGCGAATACAAGGACGCTGCCGAGGTGGAGAAGCTGAGCGAGGCGTTTTTGAAGGAAAAGCCGTGATGAGCGGGTCAACAACTCATACTCATACTCATACTCATACTCATACTCATACTCCCCGACCCGCCTGACGAATCGAGTAGGAGTATGAGGTAAGAGTAGGAGTTAGAGATTGAAACCATGAAAAAACCCCGCGCCGCGACCTCCGAGGAATCCCGCAGCGAGATCTCCGAGATCCTCCGCAAGGTCCGCAAGATCGAGCTCCGCACGCGGGGTCTCGTGCGTGAGAGCTTCGGGGGCGAATACCACAGCTGCTTCAAGGGCGAGGGCATCGATTTCGAGGACTTCCGCGAATACCAGCCTGGTGACGAGGTCCGCTCCATCGATTGGAATGTCACCGCCCGCATGGGCCAGCCCTACGTGAAGAAATTCACCGAAGAGCGGGAGATGACCGTCTTCGTCTGCATCGACATCAGCGCCTCCGGCGACTACGGCAGCCTCGGTCCCAGCAAGCGCGAGATGATGGCCGAGGTCGCCGCTCTTCTCACCTTCAGCGCGCTCC
The DNA here is from genome assembly GCA_016795385.1 of Verrucomicrobiales bacterium. Classification (GTDB taxonomy): domain Bacteria; phylum Verrucomicrobiota; class Verrucomicrobiia; order Verrucomicrobiales; family DEV007; genus Arctic95D-9. The sequence goes on from JAEUHI010000041.1 coordinate 60,895, forward strand.
AGAACAAGGACAAAGTCGGCCTCATCCTATTCACCGACGAAGTTGAGCTTTACCTGCCCCCCAAAAAAGGCACCGCCCACGCGCTCCGACTCATCCGCGAAGTCCTCCATTTCGAGCCTGCCGGCCATCGCACCTCCCTCACCGCTCCCATCCACCTCCTCAAGAATGCGGTGCGAAAACGCTCTCTCGTCTTCCTCATCTCCGACTTCCTTTTCCGCGAAGATCTCGCCAATGATCTCCGCGTCGTGAACCGGAAACACGATCTCGTCGCCATCCAGGTCAGCGACCCGGCCGAGCTTTCCCTGCCCGCCGTCGGCTACGTGCGCCTCGAGGATCCCGAGACCGGCGAACAGGTCGAGATCAACACCTCCAATCCCCGCGTCCGCGCCGCCTACCTCGCGGAATCGCGACGCTGGCAGGAAGAGATCGACCGTCAGTTCAAACGCCTCGGCATCGACAAACTTTCCCTCCGCACCGACGAGGAATATCTCCCCGTCCTCCACGGCTTTTTCAAACGCCGCGTCGCCCGTGCCGTCGCTTGACCCTCTTTGGTGATGCACCATACCCTCTTCATTCTTGCCCAAGCCGCGCCGGCCGAGCCGCCCGAGGGCATCTACGACATCATCGTGCCCGAGGCCGAGCGTCCCCTCTGGCCGCTCTTCGTCTACCTCGCCATCGCCCTGCTCCTCATCGCGGGGCTCGTCTGGCTCGTTCTTTTCCTGCTGAAAAGCCGCGATCCACTCACCCAGCCCGGTAGTCCGGCACAAAGTGCCCGCCGCGAACTCGACTCGATCGAGCGCCGCCGCGATGAACTCACCCCCAACGCCTACGCCCTCGCGGTCTCCGAAGTCTTGAAAGACTATCTCGCCGGTCGTTTCCAAGACCGCGTGCGCTACGAGACCACCGAGGAATTCCTCGCCCGCCTCTCCGGTGCCGGCACCCGGCTGCCCCCCGCCGCCCAGCAGGCATTGCAGGAATTCCTCCTTTCCGCCGAGGAAGTGAAATTCGGCCATCGCGCCAACGCCGCGAGCCTGTGCCAGCCCCTCCTGCTGCAGGCCCGGCAACTGGTGGATCAATGTGAAACCTCCGTGGCGACGAACCCGAAACCCTCCTGATCCGGCATTGCCTCACCGCATCCCGCCACTTGCCGCCGCCATTGAACTTGGGCACTTTTCCCCAATCCACGCATGAAAACGCCGTCCCTGCTCACCCTCATCCTCGCCGGTTTTCTCCTCACCAGTTGTGGCAGCTTTGAACGTGAATGGAAACAGTCCGTCGCCGACTACCGGAGCGGCCAAGTCGCCTCGCCCGCCGGCCCCTGGACCGGCACCTGGACCACCTCCACCAACGGCCACACCGGCAATCTCCGCGCCATCGTCAGCCCGTCGGAGAAGAAGCCCGGCGAATACGACTTCCGCTACCACGCCACCTGGGCGAAGATTTTTTCCGGAGCCTACACCGTCACCTATCCCGTGAAAAAGAGCGGAGCCACCTACCGTGCCGACGGCGAGGAGAAACTCGGAGTCTTCGGCACCTTCGGCCACAAGGCGACCATCAGCGGAAAACAATTCAAGGCGACCTATTCGAACGACAAGGGCGATCTCGGGACCTTTGAGATGACGCGGCCTTGAGGCGAATAGGACGACGCCTCGAATTCCATGGACCTTTGTTAGTTCGGTGTATCTGAACGTTTCATCACCAGAAGCGTAACTCCAAATATCACTGAGACGGGTAGAGCCAGAATGATCCCCATGATCAAGCCAGAGCATATGCTCGTAATCCAGCCAGCGATTGCAAGACCTCTCAGGTTTTTCTTCAATCCCACCAAAAGTGGAAAGAGACCCAATAAAGCACCGACAAGAAACCCTCCAAAAAGGACTCCAATCCAATAGCCAATCTGTTCAGGTTCCATTGTCGGATTCCTTTACCAATAATACACAAAGTTGGCAAGCAACTTGGGGAGGTCGATTTTGTCGCCTACGAATGCAGCCTAGGACGACTTGAAGACCGGAATGATCAAGCATTTCCAGAATCAAGGCTTGGACCCGATATCATTCGACCTCGTGTTATCTTCAATCGCCGGATCTGAACCTCTGAAGATTCAGAAGTGACTGGAAGCCGCGCGGATTTCACGAATCCCCTTCACCTCACCCGCACCACCCCCACGCCGGAGTTCCCCTGGGCCTGCCAGATCCCGAGTCCGGCGCCGCCGACGGCGTTGCCGAGGTCGCCGGGCGTCAGATCGCGGGTATCGACATCGGCGAGATGCCGCAGGCGGTTCGGATCACTGACGTCGTAGAGTTGAGGGAGACCTTGGCCAAAGGCGACGAGCAAACCGTTCACGCAAGCCACGCTCGAAAACGCAGGCGAGGCGATCCGCCCGACTCTTTCGAATTGTTTCTCCCCATCAATCCGCCAGGCGCGGAGGAAGTCGCTCGTGGGATCGCCGTCGGGGTAGGTGCCGATGAGCAAAGTGTCACCATCCATCGCAAAAGGATCCCAGGCGGACGGGGTGGAGATCTGATCCACCAAGGTGGCAGTGGTGCCATCAAATCGGCTCGAATGGAAGGCGCGCCGGGAAGTGGGCCGACCAAGGGCGTCGAAGCCGGATCCTACGGTCAAGAGCGTCCCGCCCCCGTGCAACACCGCGAGCAGACGACCCGGCACATTCACCTCGCCGCTCACGACCGGCTCGTCGACATCGGAGAAATCGATCGTCTTCAGGAAATGCCGGTAGCGACGCGACAACCTTCCGTCCGAAGGGGAGGAGACGCCGTCGTAGGCCATCGAGCTCAAATAGATCTTTCCGTCCAGCGCGATCGGAGCGCTCCAATCGCCGGTGTTTCCGATCCGGGCATCGACGGTGGCGGTGTAGCGCGGCGCGGCGGAATCGCTGACGTCAAAGACGACCATTTCGTGCCCGACACTGGTGCGATACCAAGGAGCGATCAAGCGGTTGGAGACGGCCATGGAGGAGGCCAGTCCGACCGTTCCGGAGGCAGGACGGGATTGATCGGGCTGTTCCACGGTGGGGGTGATGGTCAGGAGATTGGCGTTTTCCTGCGCCACGGTCCCGGAGCTGGCGAGCGTCACCGCCCGGGGGACGGTCACGTCTCCGGTCGTGAAGGCGATCGGCTGATCATACCACCACCACGACGACCACTGCTCGCGCACCCAGACGAGAGTCTCTTCGTTCGGCCAGACCGGTTCCAACTGACCGGAGCCGTAGCCATAACCGGGATCGACCTCGGCCTCGGTCCGACCGATGAGGGAAATCGCCGGCAATCCGGAGAGATCGTAGACGGAGAGGACGAGAGGGCTGGACACGGTTTTTGAATCGACTCCCGCGGTCGTGCGGTAGATCGGGAGGAACCTGGTATTGGCCTGCTGGGCGAGATAAAGCCGGTCACCACGCACGGTCGCTCCGGTGACGGGCAAATCCTCGAGCTCGAGCAGCGAGACGGTCGCGTCGGGATCTTCGGGGGTCGCGACCGTGACGCTCGGAGATGAAGCCAGATAGCCATCGGCGGAACCTCCGATTTCCAGGAGGTAATCGCCGGCCAAAAAGACCCGGTCGACGCGCCACGCGATCTCGACATCGGACGTGACGACGGGTTTGTCGCGATCGGAATAGTCGACGGTGATGAGGGCGCTCGGAGAGACCGCGAGGATGCGGTCGCCGATGAGTGAGGTGCGGCGTGCGGCGAATCCTTGATTGACGAAGCCTCGCGCCGTCAATCCATCCTGCGCGAGATCGATCAATTGGATCCGGCTGGCCCAGCCACTGGAGGCATCATAGCCCGAATAGGGAACGAGGATGAGCCCCTCGCCGGGAAATACACTGAAGGCTTTTTCATCCCAATTCGCCTCGCTGTAGCTGTAACCCTCACCGAGCGGGACTTGGCTGATCAGCGTGGGTTCGCCGGGATCGCTCACATCGAAGAGCGAGACGGCGGTCTGCGAGTCGAGACGCCCGATCGAAACGAGCCGGTCGCCGAGAGGTTCGATGTAGGTGGAGAACCCGGGAATCTCCAGCTCTCCCAGCAAGACGGGCTCGGCGGGATTGGAAAGATCGATCACCCAGAGGGGATCGATCGTCAGGAAAGTGACGACATAGAGCCGATCACCACTGTAGCGCGTCGCGAAGAGCGTCTCCCCCACCCCGATCTCGAGCGAGCCCAGCGCCACCGGAGTCTCCGGTTGAGCCAGCGAAAAGCTTTCCACCATGGTGCGGGAAAGGTTTTCCGGAGCACTGGCATTGCCCGACCAATTCCGCGGCACCTCGGAGACGACCGTGAGGATGTCGCCCTTGAGCTGCAGCTTGAATTTGTCGGGGATCCGGCCGGCCACGGATACCTGGCCACGCTTCACAAGGGAGCCGTCGGGTGCCGAGATGTCGATCACCTCAACGACGGAACGGCGCCAGTTTTCGGCGGCTCTTACCACAAAGAGGAATCGATCGGTGGCCGCGACGACACTGCCCCACGCGCCGACTTCGATCCGGTCGCGCAACACGGGTTTGGCCGGATCGCCGAGGTCGTAGGAGCTGACGACGAGTCCGCTCCGCCCCGCCGCATCGGCGATCCGCGAGACGAGATACAAGTCCGTGCCGACTAGACGGCTCTCGACGAGATACCCGGGATAAGTCACCCTCGCGACCTCACCCGGTTTCTCTCCGGAAACATCAGCGATCACGATCGCACCACTGGTGGCGTCGTAGGCGGCGGAAGCATCCGCGGCGAGGGAAAAGGGCCGGTGGGCGAGGGAGAAATAATACGATGCCCGGGTGAGCAGGGCGACGTGGGCGGAGCCGAGGAGATACATCTGTTCGCCGCGATTCGGCTCGCGCAGTTGACCCAGGAGCACGGGCGCATCCGGATCGGCGATATCGAAGACCTGCAAACCGCGGAGCTGGTTGAAGAAATAGAGCCGGTCGCCCGCGATCCGCCAGATGTCGGATTCCACGACTTCACGGGTCGTGGCGGAGGAGCCGTTGGCCGAGGAGACCGCGTCGGTCGAGGCGCGGTTCATCGCCACGATGCCGGGCTGGCTCCCGCCCACTCCCGCGAACCCCTGGCTTGCTACCAGAGCTGGATCCGCGAGGAAAGTCGTGAGCGGGCCTCTCGGAGTGCCGATCGCCGACCGCGTGCCGAAAACGAACAACCCGCGCCGGGAAACGGGACGCTTCAGGATGATGCGGTAGAGCCCTCCCTGCTCCTCGGTTGGTCGGGTGGCGAGGATCCTCCAGGTCTTGGCATTCCGAGGGTCGCGTTGCTGCAAGGTCACCGAGGTGTAGCCCGCCGGCACATCAACATGGACAACCTTTCTCTGGACGGAGCGGATCGTCGGCCCGCCGCCATCTATAGCCGAAGCGGAACCGGCCACGGCGAGGAGACCGAAGAGAAAAACAAGAGACAGGCGAAGGCGGGGCGACATGAGGTGAACGGGCGAGTTTGTATCGCTTTTCGCATCGGGAAGTCAATCACAAAGAGGGCCATGGGGTGTGCCTCTCGCATCGCGTCTCTTTCCCTTGCGCACCCCGCGGAAACCCGGCATCGTCCCGCTCCCCCGCCCGTGCATGACCCGCGACCGTTCGCTGCCGATTTTTGGACTGGAGTCCGCTTTCCTCGCCGCCTTGCGCGAGGAGAACGCCCGCATCGTCGTGGAGGCACCGACGGGCTCGGGCAAGTCGACGCAGATCCCGCAGATGGTCGCCGACAGCGGTCTCTTCGGCGACCGCGAGATCTACGTGCTGCAGCCGCGTCGCCTCGCCGCCCGCATGCTCGCCCACCGCGTCGCGGAAGAACGGAACGGCCGCCTCGGCGACGAGGTCGGCTATCAGGTTCGCTTCGAAAACGAGGTCTCGGCGAAAACCCGGATCCGCTTTGTCACCGAGGGCATCCTCATCCGCAAGCTGATCGAGCAGCCCGACCTGCGCGACGTCGCCGCGGTCGTGCTGGATGAATTCCACGAACGTCATTTCTTCGGCGACATCAGCCTGGCCCGCTGCCTCGAAGTGCAGCGCAGAGTGCGCCCCGATCTGAAGCTCGTCGTGATGTCGGCGACGCTGGAGACCGCCGCACTCAACGCCTACCTCGGCGAGGGAACAAAGCACCTCATTTCCCAAGGCCGCACCTATCCGGTCGAAATCGCCTACGAGCCCCAGCGCGAACGCCATCAGGGCGAACTCTGGGATCATGCCGTCCGCGTGATCCGTGAACATCTGAAAACAAATGGCATTCAGGGACATATCCTGGTTTTCATGCCCGGACGGTATGAAATCCAGAAAACCCTCGATGCCCTCAAACACGCCTCCTGGAGCGGTGGCTTCGAGTTGCACGCCCTCCACGGCGAACTGCCTCCCGCCGAGCAGGATGCCGCGGTCGAGCGGAACGTCCGCCCCAAGATCGTCGTCGCCACCAACGTCGCCGAGACCTCGATCACGATCGACGGCGTGCGTCTCGTCGTCGATGCGGGATTGGAACGGCGGGCCTCCTTCGACTCCCGCCGGGGCATCGGGACGCTGCACATTGAAAAGATCTCCCGCGCCTCCGCCGATCAGCGGGCGGGACGCGCTGGACGCACCGGTCCCGGAGTCGCGATCCGGCTCTGGAGCGAGCGCGAACACGAGCAGCGCGAGGTCGCCACTCCCGCCGAGATCCGTCGGATGGATCTGAGCGAGGCGGTGCTGATTCTCTGTTCCAGCGGAGTCGATTCGATCCGCGCCTTTCCCTGGTTCGAAGCCCCCGACCCGCGGGGACTCGACGAGGCCATCCGGCGACTCCGCGAACTCGGGGCGCTCGACGAACGGGAAAAGCTCACGGATGACGGACGGCTCATGGGACAATTGCCCGTGCCTCCCCGCTTCGGTCGCATCCTCCTCGACGCGGCGCGGCAGGGGTGCCTCGAGCCGGTCGCTCTCATCACCGCGATCACCCAGGCGCGATCGCTCTTTCCCGCCCGGAAAAAACACTCCGAGCACCTCACGCCGGCCGACTTCGTGCAGGACGGGGATGTTTCCGACTTCCAGCCGCTCCTGCGGGCTTTCCGGCAGATGAAAGCGAACGGTTTCCGCCGCGAGATCGGCGAGCGGCTCGGCATCCACGCTGGCGCGGCCCGCGACATCGACCGTATCGCGAGCCAACTGATCCGCGTCGCCTCGCGCTGGGACCGGAATGCGACCGAGTTCTCCGATCCCGACGGGGAATGGCTGGGCAAGGTCCTCCTCGGCGGCTTTTCCGACCGTCTCGCCCTGCGCCACAGCGCCGCGACCCTGAGCTGTGCCGTGATCGGCGGACGCCGCGGCCAGTTGGAAAAGGAAAGTGTCGCCGCCGACAAAGACGCCCACCTCTTCATCGCCGGAGAAATGGTCGAGGTCGAGGGCAAGGACGTCGCCGTGAAACTCTCCCTCTGCACCCGCGTCGAGGAAAGCTGGCTGCGCGAGCGATTCCCCGGCGATTTCCAGGAGCGCGACGGCGCGGTCTGGGACGAACGCAACCGCAAGGTCGAGGCCCGGCGCGAGCGGCGCTTCCGCGACCTCGTCCTCGAATCACGTCCCAGCGGAAGCCCGCCGAAAGAAGAGTCGGCCACCCTCCTCGCCGAGCGCGTCCTTTCCGGCGAGCTCAACCTGAAAGCGTGGGACGACAAGGTCGAAGCCTGGTTTGCCCGCATCAACCTCGTCGCGGAGCACTGCCCGGAATACGGGCTCGTCCCGATCGACGAGGAGGCGAAGCTGCTCCTCCTCGAGCAAATCTGCGCGGGCGCGACGAGCTACGCCCAGATCAAGGACCGCCCGGTCTGGAACGCGCTTCATCAATGGCTGCCGCCGCACCAGTTGGGTGCCCTCGATTTCCTCGCGCCCGAGACGATCACCCTTTCGACCGGAAAACCGACAAAGGTCACCTATCGCCTCGGCGAAAAACCGCGCATCTCCGTGCTGATCCAGCACCTTTTCGGGAGAAAAGACTCCCCCACGATCTGCGATGGCAAAGTCCCCGTTGTCATCGAAATCCTCGCTCCGAACCACCGCCCCGTGCAGGTCACGGAAAACCTCGCGGGCTTCTGGACCGGCAGCTACCCGGCAGTTCGGGCGCAGTTGCGTGGCCGCTATCCGAAGCACGCTTGGCCGGAGTTTTGAGCCGGATCTCTGCTGCAAGAGACGTGCCGGTTCATTTCCGTGATGAACGCCCCCGGATGAAAGCCATCTTGCGATCTGCGCAGCCTCATGGCATCCTAACGCATGACCGTGAACCTGACATTCGAGATTCCGGATGCGCTCGCCACCGTTCTCCCTGCATCAGGACTGGATCGAAAGCTGCTGGAAGCACTCGCCGTTCAGGGGTATCGGGATGGAACTCTCTCGTTGATGCAGGTGCGTCTGTTGCTCGGCTTTGAGTCGCGTTGGGAGGCCGAGGATTTTCTCTCCGCCCACAACGCATGGCCCGATCCAAGACTCGATGAGATGGCGGAGGATGCGGAATCTCTTCGATCCGCCCTTGGTCAATGATCGTGGTCAGCGACACGTCGCCCTTGCGATATCTCATCGCGATCGGGCAGATCGATCTTCTTCGCCGTCTCTTTGGACAAATTCATTGTCCCGACGCGGTGCGGCTCGAAGCCTGCCATCCCGGAGCACCCGCTTCGCTGCGGGAGTTTTTCACGACACCGCCGTCGTGGCTTGTCATTCTTCCCCCGTCTTCCGGACACGACCCCACCTTGAGTGTCGAACTCGATCCGGGCGAGGCCGAGGCGATTTGGGTAGCCAAAGAAATGAGGGCTACCCTCCTCCTGATGGACGAGCGTCGAGGACGACGTGCCGCGACCGCTCGAGGCCTTCGCGTCGCAGGAACACTCAATCTTTTGGCGGAAGCCTCGGGATGAGGGATCATCGACTATCGGACGGTCGTCGCCCAACTGCGCCAGGAAACCAACTTCCGAGCAACCGACGCGGTTGTCGAGGAAGCCCTCCGTCGGACGAGTCAGGACGTGTAGAGCGGTATCTGCTGCTTGGATACCGTGCGGCCCCCTTGTTGAAAGATTCAAGGTGTCCCGCCGTATCCTGACCACGTCCTCTGCGCGCGAAAACCACGGCCGAATCTCCATGTACTCCAAAGAGCTACGGTAATTCGGGAAAATAACAGTTTACATATTGTCAAGTTTTCCTAAGTATTTTCGCGAGATTGAGATCCAGGGCCTTTCCGGGCGTCGTTCCTGATAAAGGCCATTCGTTATCACCACCCACTCAACGCATGTGCCATGAACCACTCCCACACGTCCTCGTATGACCGGCCCTCGCGGCCCAATCCGCTGAAGCACTTCTTTTTCTGGCTCTCGGGAGCCGGAGCCGACACCCTCGAGCAGTGCCCCGGCTGGGAACAGCGCAAGTATGTCGCCTTCGGTGCGACGGTGCTCGTGCCGACCGTCTTCGCCTTCATTGCCTGTGGCTACGCCCTCTCGACCCTCACGGACAACTGGAACGTGATCGTCCCGATCGCTCTCGCCTGGGGGCTCATCATCATGACGATCGACCGGGCGCTCCTCTCGATCTACCGCTCCTACCAGCGTTTCCACCGCAAGGTCGGGCAGTTTTTCCTCCGCATCGTCGTCGCCGCGCTCATGGGTGTGACAATCTCGCACCCGCTCACCCTGCTGCTCTTCAATGACACCATCACCAGCGTCGTCGAAGAAGACCGCCAGGCCGAAATTGAAGCCGTGCGCGTCGCCGCCAATGGTGAAAAAGCCACGGTCGAGACGAAGATCGCCGAGCTCGAGACCCAGATCGCCGAGCAACGGGCCAACTTTGAAAAGACCTTTTCCGCCGAGTTCCTCGTCGAGGATACCACCGTCGGCCTCGCCGATCCCCTTGCGGAGCTCGATGACGAACTCCGCGCGCAGATGACCGCCCGGATCGAGACCGAGACGAGTGCCGACAAAACCAAGATCGAGAAAGTCGATGCCGACTTCACCGAGATGCAGGGCAAATACGCCACCCTCCAGACCGAACTCGACACCTGGCAGAAGGAATTCGAGCGCGAGGTGAACGGCCAGCGCAGCGGCATCGTCGGTCTCGGCCCCCGTGCCAAGAGCATCCAGGCCGACCAGCTCGCCTGGCGCCGCGACGAGGCGAAGCGCATGAGCGAGACCCTCGCCTACCTCACCGAGCAGCGCAACGCCCTCGCCGCCCAGGTCAAGGCCACGGAAGATGGCATCAAGAACGAATTCATCGGCCTCGCCGCCGCCAAGGCCGAGCGACTCAAAGAAGAGCGTGCCCGTGTCGCCGATCTGAAGCGCCAGGTGCAGCAGTCGCAGGCTGACCAGTTCGTCGAGCAACAGAACACGATCCGCTCCACCATCACCGCCCAGATCGACACCCGCCTCGCCGAGCTCGGACGTCTCCAAGGCGAGCTCGCCGCCATCGGCACCCAGGAGCAGGAGCGCATCGCCGCCATCGCCGCCGAACCCCGCCGCGACATTCTCACCCAGACCCTCGCCCTCCACAGCCTCTTCGATCAAAATACCGAAGGCGGCCAGTTCGCGATGATCGCCTACTTCATCCTCGCCGGGCTCTTCATGCTGATCGATACGATCCCCCTCGTCGTGAAATTCTTCTCCCAGCCCGGGCCTTATGACGCCCTCGTCGACCGCGAGGAAGTCCGCTACGCCCGCGAGCGCACCGCCTGGCTCAAGAGCTACCACCAGTACATGGACGACCTCTCCGACGGCCGCCTCCTTCACCTCACCCAGAACAAACCGCTTGAGAAAGCCCTCATCGAAGGGATCGACAGCTCGCGGGCCGCGAAAGCTTTCGTCGAAAACCTCCTCGAGTTGGAAACGGCCTTCGAAGAGCGGGTCGAGGCCGAGAAGGCCCGTCTCACCGACGAGAAAAGCCAGCGCGCGAAGAACCGTGCGAAACGTCTCGAGCAGTTCGCCGACACCTTCTACGACGACCTCAATCACCGCATGGAATCGTTCTTCGATCGCGATGCGGCAAGAGCGGCGGCGCGAAGTGCGGCCTGAGCTTGATCCTCGCTCCCCTTTTCTCCGCCAGGTGCACACGGCATCGGGCGGAGGACGTGGCTCAGAGAGCGGATTCCTCGATCTTCAGATCGTCGCTGAGGCGTTTGAGTTCTCCGGAGGTGCGCTGGATCTCGGCTTCCGCATCGTGCATCTGCATCGCTCCTTTTCGCCAGATGAAATAGCCCGTGATCAGGCCGGCAAACGTGAAGGCGACGGCGCAGACCACGTAATACCACAGGCGGTCGACCTCGATGCCAGGCAGGGAAAACCCTTGGCCACTGCCACCGGCAGCGGCTTGGGCAAGATAGCTGGCGAGGCCGGGAGTCATCTCAGTTCACCGTCTCGGCGACGGCGATGGGGGCGACGATCATTTCGACACGGCGGGCTTTCCAGTCACTGAAGCGGCGATCCTGGCCAGCTGCGCGGACTTTCACGACCGACTGGGAGACACCTCGCTCGACGAGACGTTCCCGCACCGCATCGGCGCGACGGGCGCTGACCGATTCGTTGAAATCAGGCGATCCTTCCGGGCCGGCATAGCCGATCACGGTCACTTCCACGCGACGTCCCAGCCGGCGGATGGACCGGGCACAGCGATCGATTTTCTCGATCTCGGCCTGGCTCGGCACCGAAGCGGATTCGTTGAAAAACACCGTGAGGTCCTCGTCATTTCCCGCCCACGAGGCGGTCACGGGCTCTGGCGCGGGCTCTGCCGCCGCTTTGGGTGGATGATGCACCTGGGCCGCAGGAATGGTGTCGAGGGAAATGCCCTCTTCCTCCTCGACCTTGGCGGAAACGAGGCTCTGGCTCACCGCCTCGAGCACGACCGGATCCACGACCGGGGTCGTGGCCTTGGCGGTGAGGGAAGCGATCCCGAGTCCGGCGAGAGATTCGCGTTGGGCATCCTCCATGACGCGGAGCTTGTCCTTCAGGGCCGAAAGCTCACTGTCGCGGGAATCACGCTGCATCATCACGGCGCTGACCTGGTTTTGCAGGTCACGAATCGATTCGGTGCGGGCGGCGAGCTTCTCCCGCAACGTTTCGATCTCGGCGAGACTGGCTTTGCGCAGAGCGGCTTCCTCCTCGATCCGGGAAGTCTCTGCGGCCAGTTGTTCACGGAGTTTCGCGATTTCCTCCGCGGATTGGGCACGCACCTTGTCCATCTCTTCTCCCGAGAGGGCACGCAGCTTGGCGATCTCTTCGGCGTGGAACGCGGCCGACGCGGCGGCCTGCTCACGCAAGGTGGCGATTTCTCCGGACTGCATGGTGAGTTCGCGGGCCCGGGATTCGATGAGACTCTCATGCTCGCCGCGCAGCTCGGCGACGCGGGACTCGATCTCCGCCTCGAGAGCCGCGATACGGGCCTGGGCCTCGTTTTCACCGCCGGCGCGTTCATCGACGATCGCTTGCAGAGATTCCAGCTCGGTGGAAAGAGCCGCGACTTCCGCCTCCTTCTCGTCGAGACGGGTCGAGAGCTGCAGAGTGCGGGCATCGCTCGCGCGCAGCGCCTCCTCCAGTTCACCCACCGAGACGGAGGAAAGCCGATGCTCTTCACGCGCACTTTCGAGTTCCGTCTGGATCCGGGCGATCTTCTGCTCCAGCGAACCATTCACGGATCGCGCTTCGGCGAGCTCGCGCTCGATTTCGACAAGCTGCACCTCGCGCTTGCGGGCCGCTTCTTCGAGTTCGGCGACGCGGCGGGTGGCGCGGTCGAGATCGCGCAGAGTCTCATCCTTCTGACGGGAGACCCCCTGAAGCTCCCGGGTCAGTTCGCCCAGCGAGGCCTCCGCCTTTTCCAACTGGCCTGAAAGCTGACCGATGCGTGTATTGGCGGCCTCGAGCGCCTCTTCCACCGTCGCGATGCGGCGGTCGGAGGCATCAAATTCCGCGCCGCGGCGGGTCAACTCGGCTTCCAAATGGTTGGCACGGGATTCGTGGTGGCGGGCGTTGCGGGAGTGCTCCTCCGCATCGACACGGGCGCGGTTCAATTCGCGGTAGCGCTCAGCCAGGGCCACCTCGAGAGCGGCGATGCGCACCTGCTGCTCTTCGGTGAACGCGACACGAGCCTTCACTCCGGCGTTGAGGGTGCGCGACTCCTCGGTCAACGCTTCCAACTCTCCCTGCGTCTCCGCGAGGGTGTTCTTGAGTTGGCGCACGAGATCACGCTGCTGGCGGAGTTCGGCGGAGAGATCGTTCACCTCGGCGCTCCGATCGCCGATGATCGCCTCGAGTTCCTCCATCTGGGCAAGGGCCTTCTGGTATTCATCGCTCTTTGCGGAGAGCGCGATCCGCACCTCGCTGAGGTCGCGCCGGGCGTCGTTGAGCTGGGCGGAGACGGCGGCGGCATTGGCGCGCTCCTGGGTGAGAAGGGCTTCGATCTCGGCGAGGGAGCCAGCGGCGCTGGAGCGCTCACTGGCGAACGCCGCTTCCATCTCAGCCAGCGAGGCACCCGCCTGATCCCGGGCAACCTCCGCGGTGGCCAGGGATTGCAACGCGGCGGCAAGCTGCTCCCGCGTCGAATCGAGATCGCGGGAGAGCCCGGCATTGCGGGCCTCCACCTCGGCCATGCCGGCAAGGTCGGCCTGCAGCTGCGCGATCGTCTCGATGCGGAGATTCAAGGCGCGGCGAACGTCGTAGAGTTCGTGATGGGCGTCGTTGAGGTCGCCTTGGAGCGCAGCGCGGCGGCGACGCAGGCCTTCGACTTCGGTCAACTGCTCGCGGGCCTCGGCCAGAGCGGTCTCTCGATCTGCGAGCGTTTCTTCAAGGCGCGCGATTTCCAGCTGTTTGCTTTCCGCGGCGATTCCGGCCTCGGCAAGACGGGATTCGAGTTCGGCCTTGGTCTCGGAAAGCTTGGCTTCCAAGGCAGTCCTTTCCAGAAGAGCCGCCTCTTCGGCAGCGGCCTGACGCGCGGTCGCTTCGGAGAGAGCCGCATCCTGAAGGCCGCGGGCCTCTTCCCGGACGAACTGAAGCCGCTGGTGGCGCGTCTTCGCCTCGCGGGCACGCTGGGCGAGCAAAGCGGAGATCTGGGCAATCTCCGGCGAGGTCGCCGGCTCCACCGGCGCAGGCGCGGCGATCAGTTTCGCCTCGAGAGACTCGACGAGGGCCACCTGTTTTTCATAATCGGCCCGGACGCGGTGCAATTCATCATGCGTGTCGATCAGGTCCTGCTCCAGGTCGCGGATGCGGCCGCCGAGATCCTCCGCCGGTGCTTTGGAAGCTTCGGGGTCGAGCACGGCAAAAGGCAGGACGGGAAGCTCCTCGCGCTCCGCCTTTTCCCGGAGACGTGCCACTTCGGCCTTCTCCGCAGCCAGAGCCGCCTCGAGTTCGCGCACTTTGGCACGGGCGGCGATGTCCTCCGCCGAGACTTTCGGAATTTCGGGCAAGGTAGCCCCGCCCGCCTTCAGTTGCTCGCTGAGCCGGGCGATCACGAGATCCTTCTCCCCGATGACCGACTCGAAGGCATCGCGATCGGACTGCCAGCGCACCCGCAGCTTTTTGAAAAGATCCTGCTGCGAAGCCCCCAGAGCACTCCACTGGCTGGCGAGGTTCATGTTTTCCTCGATCGCATTGTTGAGGCGCTGTTGGAAGCGGCCCCAGATGAACTTCGCGAGGAGCAGCCCGATCCCGAAGAAAAGGATCGCCACCACACCGACGGGAAGCAGGCTTTTGAGGAGGAAGAAAGAGAAGTCGTGCATCGTGTGAAACAGGGAAGGTCAAAGAGGGAATCGGGAGATCAACGCTCTCCCCCGACAAGCTCGGACTTGAGGCGGGAAATTTCGTCGCTGGTCTTTTCGTAGTCGGAAAAGGCGGTGCGGTTCCGCTCCTCGACCTGCTGCGTGAAGATACGGGCATTCCGCCAAATAATCCAGCCGCTGAGAAACCCAAAGATGACAAAGAAGGTGCCACCGATCGCAAAGGTGAGCCCCCAATCAAAGAGGTAGGTTTCAGCGGCCGGTGTGAGGAACGATTTCATGGATGAAAGAGGGTAGGCTCAGGGATTCGACCCTGTTGGATTGCTCGGTTTGAGGGAGACTTCGACGCGGCGGGATTTCCAGGCTTCGGAGCGTGGGCGATCGGAGACGTCCTCCTCCACCGCCGCGAGGGAAAGAGAAGCCTCGGGCAGCCCGAGACGCACGAGTTCGGCCCTTACGTTCCCGGCGCGCCGCAGGCTCAATTCCTCGTTGGAGGCGGAATTGCCCACATTGTCGGAGAATCCCGTCACCACGAACTCGAGATCGCCGCCCGCGGCTTTCACCGCCTCGAAAATTCCGGCCACTTTGGATCGCTCGTCTTCCTTCACGATGTCACTCGCTTTATCGAAGTAGACCGCAAAGGGCTTCAAGGCTTCGGTGAGCCGTGTCCGATCCTCGGGCAAAAGCGCCGGCTTCGGAAAGGGCTGATCGGCATGGAGGAGCCGGTTGTGGACGCGGACCGTTCCCGGAACGGTGTTCACAGCCACATTCTGGATGATCTGGCGATCGGGCAGCGCCAGGGTGCGGCCTTCCAGATCCAAAATGCCGTCCGCGAGGGTAAACTTCGCGACCGAGACCCTCGTGAGCGCTTCCCCAAAGAATTCGGGCAGCCTTTCGGCCCATTCCGACTCACCCGCCCCCCCGGTGAACTCATTTTTGACGCTGACGTCCGGCAGCCGTTCCGCCACGGCCTTCTGGATGGCCACCCCGATCGCCGGATCGGGCACCCTCCCCTTCAAAATCAGGAGCCCGCCCTCATAAACAGCGGAAAGCTCGATCGCTCCCGCCCCGTTGGAAGCACTACCTTCGGCGATCTTGAGGAGCAGCTCATACGGCGGCTGCGCCACCCGGAAGGGCTCGAGTTGATCGATCACCGCCTGCCTCCCCGTTGCCTCCGACGCCGTGCCGTTCACGCGGATCTGCGTCGCGTTGAATTCCGCGGTGAATTCGCCGGCCAAATGCCGCAACAACACGGGCAGCAACTGGGGCAGACGTCCTTGCCATGGGGCCGCCGCGCAGGTCGGATCTTCGACGATGCGGTCGATCACGCTGCCGCCCGGCATCGCTTCGCGCAGGGCGGCGAGGAGTTCCGCCCGGTCGGTCCGGGAGGGAAAGACCCCCGTCAACGTCACTCCAAAGCGATTTCGCGTCACCCGCAGTTCGGAGACGCGCAGGAAGGTGTCGGGTACCTTCACCGTCAATTGATCTTCCACCCGTTCCGCTCCCAACTGCCCCGCGAGATCGAGGAGACCGGCCTTCAGGCCCTCGTTCGGGAGGGTCCCGGAGATCTTGAGCCCGCCCTCCTCCAGCACGACTTCGGCCGCCCCGGGGTGGGCGAGCACTCCGGAGACAAGTGAAGCGAATTCCGCCATCTTGGGAAAAGGCAGGTACATCGCATCGAGCGTGATGGTGTTGTCCACCCCGCTGATCCCGGGGAGCGAATGAATCCTCGATCCCAACAGCACGCGGGCGGCGTCATCCCCGTCAGAGAGGACACCTTCCACCTTCGCCCGGTCGGCGCCGTCCTCACGCGAAACCCGCAACCGCGGCACCAGCGTGGGGCGGATCTCGAGATCGCTCTCTTCCGGGACCGGCCAGTAGGCGGTGGGAACTTTCGCCCCGAGGACGGCAAAGACTTTCGCCACCTCTTCGGGGCGATCCACATATCCGGAGACGCTGCCGTTGAGGTGATCGAAATCCACCTCCACTCCGGTGAAACCCGCCTCGCGCAAGGCTGTGATCGCCTGCGCCTCCAGTTCCGACTCGACATTGCCGCGCAGCCCGACCTTCGCTAGAAAGGCAGAGCCCGCGACCGCGAGGCAAAACAAGACCACGATGACGAGAAATCTCATGTAACGGGCAAAATCAGGACTCGACCATATTCAATTTTTACAAAATTCTCAACCAGCAACTCGCGGGAATGAAATTTTCTTAAATTTAAACAAATCAAAAGGCCAATTTCTTTTAATTTATAATTTTTATAAATTAGCTGATATCTGTCTGAAATCAAGAAACCACCGAATCCATCACCATCACTACCGTGTGAAGCCCTTCACTCTTCAAGCATGAGGGCGATGACGCCTGCCGCGTCCTGCACCGAGCTGGCTTTCCCGCCCCGGTGCACCAAGCGAGTCGCCCGGTCGGTATCTTCACCGGGAGTGTTTTTCGCTTTGGCGAGAAGGCCTGGCAGAGCCTCGGGATTCTTGGATTTGGCCGCTTTTTCAAGGTGACGGATGACCGCTCCGTTCTCGACATACACGCGATGCTCGGTGGTGGAGTCGATCGTTTCACTCTCTCCGTTCGGAAGGGTCTCGCCCGTGAAGCTCCAATACCCGTCCGATGCGTAAGCGAAAAAGAGCTTCCCTTCCGAGTAGTAGAAATACTCGTCGCTCGCTCCGTGATCCCCTGCTCCATAAGCGAGATGCACTTTCACCACCTTGTCGCCTTGATAATGCAGCGTGCAGGTGCCCGCGAGGGGCTCATCCTGTGCCTCGAATTCGATCACCCGGGTCCGGAGCTTCGCACCTTCGATTTCGTTATAAAGCGCCCGGATCGCGGTCACCTTGTCTTCCACGGCATCGGCCAGAAGGACCGGAGCGGCCAGGAAAGGGACGAGACTGCACAAGAAGTGACGGCGGCGGATCAAGGCGATGCTCATAACCCAAGATTGAACCTCAGCCGCCTTCACATCGCAAGGAGCAATGCCGCCGCGCGCCTTGCAGAACGCAAAAAAGCCCGCCTCCCTTGCGGGGGACGGGCTTTGCAAAACCGGGCGGGCTTGCCCGGTCCAAGCGAAAGAAGAATCACTCGCCCTTCTTCATTTCGGCGGCGGCTTCGACCCCGCGCTCGGCCATGGCGGCCTTGCGGCTGAGTTTCACGCGGCCACGCTCATCGACACCGATGCACTTGGCATAGACCATGTCACCGACCTTGACGACGTCCTCGACCTGATTGACGCGGAAGTCGGCCAGCTCGGAGATGTGGACCATGCCGTCCTTGCCGGGAAGCACCTCGACAAAGGCACCGAAGTTCGTCGTGCTGACGACCTTGCCGTAGTAGGTGACACCCACTTCGATCTCCGCGGTGGTGCGGCGGACGAGCTGGATGGCGCGGTCGAGCGCCTCCTGATGGGCGGCATAGATGTTGACGGTGCCGTCGTCGCTGATGTTGATGTCGGCTCCGGTCTCGGCCTGGATGCCCTTGATGTTCTTGCCACCGGGCCCGATGAGCTCGCCGATCTTCTGGGGATCGATCTTGATGGACTCGATGCGGGGAGCGAGCTCGCTGAGCGCGCCGTGGGTGGAGATGATGCCGTTCATCACCTCGAGCACCTTGAAGCGGCCGTTCGTGGCCTTGTCGACCCCTTCGAGGAGGATGTCGAGCGGGATGCCGGGGAGCTTGAGATCGAGCTGGAATCCGGTGACCCCTTCGCTGGAACCGCAAAGTTTGAAATCCATGTCGCCCATGAAGTCCTCGTTCCCGATGATGTCGAGAAGGGTGACGTAGCGCTTCATGTTGTCGCCTTCGAACTCGGTCACGAGACCGCAGGAGATCCCGGCGGCGGGGCGCTTCAGCGGCACCCCGGCATTCATCAGGGCCATCGAGCCCGAACACACCGAAGCCATCGAGGTGGACCCGTTCGACTCCATGATCTCGGAGGAAACGCGGACGGCATACGGGAAGTCGGCCTCGTCGGGGATGAGCGGCTCGATCGACTTCTCGGCGAGGGCGCCGTGGCCGATTTCGCGACGGTTCAGGCCACCCATGCGGCCGGTCTCGCCGACCGAGAAGGGGGGGAAGTTGTAGTGGAGGATGAAGCGCTTGGTGTCTTCACCGCCGGCATAGTTGTCGAGGTATTGCTTCTCGTCGGCGGGGGCCAACGTCGCAATCGCGAGGGCTTGGGTCTCGCCACGGGCGAAGATGGCCGAACCGTGGGTCCGGGGCAGCACGCCGACTTCCCCGGAGAGCGGACGGATCGTGTTGATATCACGGCCGTCGCAACGCACTCCCTTGTCGAGAATGCTGATGCGGAAGGCTTTCTTCTGCAGGTATTCGAAGGCTTGGGAGATCGCGAAATCCCCGGCTTCGGGGTATTTCTCTTTGATCTTCGCCTCGACTTCCTTGCGCAGGGCACCGACGGCAGCACCACGCTCGATCTTCGAGGGCTTGTAGAGGGCGGATTCGATGCGATCGCCGGCGACTTCGTAGGCGACCTCGAGGAGTTCATCCTGCACTTCGACGAGCGGCGCGTTGCGCTTGGCTTTGCCGGCCCGGCGGGCCAGTTCTTCCTGCGCGTCGAGGATGGGCTGGATCGCCTGCTGGGCGAAAACGAGAGCTTCCTTGAAGCGTGCGTCGGGCACTTCCTTGCCACCGCCTTCGATCATGATGACCTTGTCGCGGAGTCCGACGTAAACGAGATCCAAATCGCTCTCGGCACGCTCGTCATGGGTGGGGTTGACGACAAACTCGCCATTGACCTGGCCGATGCGGACTGCGGCGATCGGACCGGCGAAGGGGATGTCGGAGACACAAAGGGCCGCGGAGGCACCGTTGATGCTGAGAATGTCGGAATCGTTGACCCCGTCGGCGCTGAGAAGCAGGGCGACGACCTGGGTGTCGTAGAGGTAGCCCTTGGGGAAAAGCGGACGGAGGGGGCGGTCCGTCATGCGGCAGGTGAGGATCTCCTTCTCGGTGGGGCGGCCTTCGCGCTTGAAGTAACCACCGGGGAAGCGGCCGGCGGCGGCGGCTTTCTCCTTGTATTCGACCGAGAGCGGGAAGAAATCCTGCCCTTCCTTGATCTTTGTGGACGAGACGGCGGTGACCAGGACAACGGTGTCGGCCACTTGCACGGTGACCGCGCCGTCAGCCAGCTTGGCCAACTTGCCGGTCTCGATGATCATTTCTTGCGTGCCGACCTGGCACGTGATGCGTTCAATACTCATGTTTTTTCTTCTTCTGGTTTAAAAAATCGTTACAACCCTTCGCCCGCCAGCCCATGATGGGATGCAGGCAGGCACGGGGACACGTCGGAGGTCGGCGCGAGGGCAAGCAGACGGACCGGATGAGAATCACGGACCCCGGGAAAGCAAAAAAGCGCCGGAAAATCCGACGCTTTTGCGGGCAGCCTCTTATCGGCGCAGACCGAGCGTAGCCAAGACCTTTTGGTAACGCTCGTTGTCGGTGCGGGAAAGGTAATCGAGGAGTTTGCGGCGGCGCGCCACCATGCGGAGGAGACCGCGGCGCGAGGAAACGTCCTTCTTGTTGGCCGTGAGGTGGCCGGTAAGATGATTGATCCGTGTGGTGAGGAGCGCGATTTGCACATCGGCGCTGCCCGTGTCACGGTCATGAAGCTGGAGACCAGCGGTGGGGTTGTTGGATTCGCTCATTACGCTTGCTTGTTTTTGGCATCGCCCTGATGCCGACAGGTAAGTCTTTTGTTCAGGGGCGGGAAGGAAATCACATTTCAGTTCCGATGCAATGGAAAAGATGCCATAAAAGTCAGTTTTGCAGTAGAAACCCCGACTCTTCGCCGGGAATCCCTCGTATACTTTCAAGATGCCGACAGACGCTGAATCCTTGCCGGGCACGGTCCCGGTGATGGTGCTGGGGGGAGCCACGCTCTTTCCCCGCGGCTACATGCCGCTCTTCATCTTCGAGCCCCGCTACCGGGCCATGCTGGAATACGCCCTGGAACGCGACCGCATGTTCTGCGTCGGTCACGCCCGTCCCGGCATCGATGTCGAGCAGGCGATCGATCCCGTTTTCCCGATCACGACGATGGGCATGGTGCGGGCTTGTGTGACGCATCCGGACGGCACCTCGCACCTCATGCTTTCGGGCGTGGAGCGGGTCGAGATCATCGGGTGGGAGCAGATCTCGCCTTTCCGGGTCGCCACGGTCATTCCCCGCCCCTGTCTTGTCACCGATCGTGACACCGCGGTCTCGGCCGCTCTCGACCTCGTCGACCTCAGCACGAGACTTTGTGGCAAGGGCCAGCCCATTTCCGAGCAACTCCGCAGCCACCTTCATTGCGTGAAGGACCCCTGTATGATCGCCGATGTCGTGGCGCAGAGCTTTGTCTCCGATCCAACCGAACGGCAGCGTCTCCTCGAAATGGACGATGTCGTCGATCGCCTCGGCACCTTGGTCGATCACCTCAGCGCTCTTCTTGCAGGTGGCGGCAAGTGAATGTCACTGGACAAGCGGCCTCCCCTTCCCTCTCAGTCAGCGATCAACTTGCGGGCAAGTTCCTGCGCGGACTTCCAGGCTCCTTTCCCCCCGAACTTCACGCCGAGGTAGGCGAAATGAGCCCGATAACGGGCGCGGGCGGGGTGTTTCGATTTGGGACACTCCGCGAGCATGTCCTGAAGGAACCGCTTGTCACAGGCCCTCCGGTCGGAGCCGATCGTGTCATAGCAGGCATCGTGACGACGGCATGCCTCGCGGAAATCCGCACCGACACAGCCCTGAAAGAACAGATAACGCAGAGGTCCACGGATGGAGTCCGGGCCACATGGCCGCTCGTCGAGGATGCGGGGTCGTTTGGGGGGCGCCTCCGCCCGCCCTGACAACGGCAGGGACAAGAGGGACAGCAAACACAGGCCGCAGAGGACGAATGGAGCGGGCTTCCAAAGCATGGCGGAAAGGTCTGCGTTCGCGTAAATCACGTCAAGCCGTATCCGGTGAAAGAAAAGCCCTTCCTTCTTGCCGGAAAAGCCGCTTCATGTATCCTAGCGATCCCATTTTCAAACCCAACCCCACACCCCACGGACATGTCATCCCTCAAACTTCACAATGCCATGTGGCCCGGACTCGTCGGCAAAGGCGACGGCGACGGCCAGGAGCCCCCGATTTCGCTCGAGCGCATGCTCGATCTGACCGCAGCCGCCGAGGTGAATGGCCAGAAATTCGATGGGATCGACTACTTCCTTTTCCTCCCCCACACGGATCCGGCCGCATCGGATGACGAACTCCGGGGCATCGCCGACATGATCGCCTCCAAAGGATTCGAGGTCGGTTCGCTCGTTGCTCCGGTTTGGCCGGGCACGGTCGGAGATTCCGCCATGGGCGACGATGCGGCCCGGGCGAAATTCCTTGATGCCGTCAAGGTGGGCTGCCGCATCGCGGGCATCTTCAACCAACATGGCGTGCGCAAGCGTGGCATCATCCGCATCGATTCCGCCGAATTCGGGGTGAACCAGTGGCGCGAAAATCCGTCGGCCAACACCGCCCGCATCGCCGAGACCTTCCGCGAGGCCGCCAAGATCGCCGCCGACCACGGCGAGCGCCTTGCCGCCGAAGGCGAAATCTGCTGGGCCGGGATGCACAGTTGGAAAGACATGCTCGACCTCCTCGAAGCCGTCGGAATGCCGGAGACCCTCGGCTTCCAGGCCGACCTCGCCCATACCTACCTCTACCTCCTCGGCTACAACGCCCCGGAGCATGCCCTCCTCAAGGATGGCTACACCACCGAGGAGTTTTACGCGGCCTACGAGGAGATGACCGACAAGCTCCGCCCTTGGACGATCGATTTCCACGTCGCCCAGAACGACGGCACGGTCCACGGTGCCGGCAGCCACGACAAGACCGGCAAACACTGCCAGGCCGATGATCCGAACGGCAAGCTCGACATCGTGCGCTGCTCCCAATACTGGCTGAAAGATCATGCCGCCCGCGGGATCTCCCACATCTGCTGGGATGGCTGCATGTTCCCGAACGCCGTCCTTGAGACCCCCTCGACCTGGAACACGATCCTGAAGACCATGATCGACGTCCGCGACGCCGTTTGATCGGGGAACGATCTGAACGATCCAACGAAAAGGCCGTCGCGGGAGATCCCGGGCGGCCTTTTTCTTTGGCAACGCGGTCGATTCGACCGCGGCGACGTAAACGTCACTCCTCCTCTTCCGGTTCGAGCGCCTCTTTCAAGGTGCCCGAGTTCGCGAAGTCCCACTCTCCCCCATAGCGGACATCATCGATGAGCCAGGCCTCGCCCGACTTGGAGAGGATCAGCACATCGGTCCACTTCGTCGTCTCGCCGCCTTCCGTGTAGGAACACTCCACCGGTACTTCGGCCAACTCTCCCTGCACCTTCGCTTTGCCCACGGAGAACTGGCGTGGGCCCTCGAAGAGACTGCTGAAGAGATCCCCTTCGATCCACGGCGGCTTCTCATCCGGGAATTTCCGCATGAACTCCGCCTGCTCCTTCACCGCCCGGTCGAGGGCGGTTCCCAGCGATTCCGAGCAGAACCCACGGAGTTTTTCCCAAGCGGTCTCTTCCGGGAGACCGGAGACACCGAGCCGGCGAAGCTCCGTGTAAAATACCCTCGCGGCGGTCTCCGGATCTTTGGAAGACTCGGCCGGATCCACCGCCCGCACACCAAAGGCGGCTAGGACCGAGAAGGCGCAGAGAAGGAAGAAGGCTTTCACAGGGAAAGGATCGACCCGATTTTCGTGGTCTCAAGTTCTTGTTTGGGGCTTGCGACCGCTTCCGCCGGGGTCGGCGACCGAAAGCATGCCCCTCACACGTTTGCCCCGCCCTTTCTCCGGAATCCTTGAATCCGCAGAGGTTTGCCGTTGAAGTCAGGATAGGTGCTCTTCACATCGTTCAGGTGGAGAACGGTCCAGGGGGCATAGAGACTGCGTCCGTTTTTCGTGTAGACAATGTCGGCCGCGATGTAGATGCACGAGTGGTGGGCGTTCATCTCCTCGGTAACGAAGACAAGGGCATCACCGAAACGGTAGGGAGGCTCGACCTGCACGAAATCGGACATCAACCGGGACGCGGCGAAAAACTCATCGAGATAAATCGCCTCGGGGTTGTAGTTGAAGAAATTCAGGGCCGTCCAGTGGCAATCAGGCATCACACCTTCCACCGCCATGCTCATGTCGGGGTAGGTGTAGAGGATTTTGCGCGGGAGCGGTGGGAGCATGTGCACAAGATCGAGGCCACTCACCCCCGGCGTGTCCATCGCCGCCTGGATCAGCGGCTCCACCTCTTTGCGCCGGAGCCCCAACCCGGTCGTCCAGTAAGGCATGATTTCCGCGACGGGCGGGCCGTTTTTCACGTCAAGCCTGACCGCCATGGTGCGGACACGGGAAGAATGCTTCTGCAGCACCCTCGCCTCGGCATCCGACTTCGCCTGGGAGATGAGATGGGGAAAGTCGGCAAAGACGAGCAGGTCCCCGCGCTTGTAGACCATGAGCTTCATTTGCTCGACGAGATCAGGCCTCATACCCGTCCCGGCAGCCCACTCATCGACGGAGCCCGAGCGGATCCGCACCGGATTCTTGATGTCCTGGTTCGCCTCGAACCTTTCCAGATAGCCATACAACTTCGCCCGGGACTCCGGATTCAGATTCACGAGGAGATTTTCTGGAGGGAAAATCACATAAAGTCCATCCGCCACCCCCACTCGATTCGGATCGCGCAGCTGCTGCCGCTGCGAAGGGCTCATTTCGATGCTGTCGATCACCGAAAGGAACTCCATCTCCTTCTCCAGCGGCACCGCCCAGCGGGTGCGCGGGTTTCTCAACGGGAAAACCTCGATGAGATGGGCCGGGGCCTCGAGATAAAAGTAAAAGTAATTCAGCATTCCCCACGGACCGCGTGCGGCTTCGTAGAGCACTCCCGTCTTCTCTCCGGAGCCGATTCCGCCCTGGATCGCGTAGTCTCCGTCGGTGTTTTGGCTGGAATCGTTCTGGGCAAAAGCAGGCGACACCGCAGCACTGCCGGCGACGAGGCCGGTCAAGGAGAGCAGGTCCCGTCGGGAGAAACCGGGTTTTTTTGACATTTGTCAGGGAGGGGGAGGTCGGGAAATGTGCTTGATCCCCACAAAGTTTCAATCGGATTCATCGCCTCCCTTCGTCCCGACAGGAAATGGCTCCCGTCAGGGAGCGCGACGACCGAGACGCCGGAGGTGCATTCCCAGCCACAGGCCGGCCACCAGGATCAGCATCAGTGCCGCGTAGATGTGGTGCGACACCCGGGTGGAGGGCACCAGATCCGCCGTCATCCGGGTCGCCACAGTGAGAACAAGCCCCCAGACGAGCCAACGCCAGATCGGACTGCGGGCCGGGAACCGGGCGGGATCGTCGCAATGCCCCAGAATGACCCGGTCCGCCGTCAACAAAATCACCAAGGTGAACCCTCCCAGGAAGAGCAGATGCTCGAAGGCAAACATCGGAGTGGGCCAGAGAGCCCGGCAGAGAAAACCTCCCGCCATCAGGACGAGCCCCATCCGCAAGGCCCACGGCCTCGTCCCGGGAGCGCGCATTCTCCAGATCCCTGGCAGGGCGAGGAGAGCCCAGGCCACCACCGTGGAAAATCTGAGAGCATTCCCCGATCGCGGATGTCCCACCGCCTCGATGATAAAGGAAATCAGGATCGCCAGACCCGTGGCTGCGAGGATCCACACCCGTCGTCCACGTCCCTCGGGCTTACCGGCCGGGCGTGAGGCGGGCTTTCCAGGCACGGCGAAAAAGCGCGCGAAGAGGTAGGATCCCACCCCCATGACAGGCAGCAGGAGGAATCCCTGATAGGCGACAAGCCGGAGAAAATGGCTCCAGCCCACCGAAAGACTCCCCCACCCCATCGCCCAAGCCAACTGCACCGCCGCGCCCATCGCCACAGCGAGGAAGGCCAAAGAAAATCCGGGCGGCGGCCATTCACGACCTTCCGCAAAGAGACGCCTCGCGAGAATGAACAAGAAGCCCGTCGTGGTGAGGGCCATGACCCAGTCACCGGTGCCGATCTGCCCCCTCGCGTAGAGGAACTGCGCCACCAACCAGGTCAAAGCCGTCGCGGAGACCTCGGCCGCCCCCAGCGCCGCCGAACCGAGGAAACGCGGCCAAGCGGTACCCAGAAAACCGAAAACAAATGCCGAGCCAAATCCGAAGATCAGGAGGCGGGGGTGTTGAATCGCAGGATACAGCGGCCACCATCCCGCGTAGTGGAGCGGCCAGAGGGCGAGCCCGAAAACCGCGGCGAGGATGCCCAAGGGGAAAAACACCCGAAAGGGCTCCGAGGCCCAGAGAGGGCTTTTCCCCTCCCGGACCTCATAGGTCGGCGGTGGCTTGGCCATGACGGCAGCCTCACACCGCCGGGAATTTCAGCCACTTCTGCGAGGAAGCCGAACTCTCCACCGCCGCCTTGATGAAGGCTACGCCTGCGACCCCATCATCCACGGTGGGGAAATCATAGCCACCTTCCGGGGCGGGATTTCCATCGATCTGATCGACGATCGCTCGCGCCGCGGCGAGGTAGATGTTGGCGAAGGCTTCGATGAATCCTTCCGGGTGGGCGAAGGGAGTGCGGGTATATCCGTGACCGGCGGCGGCCTCGCTGATGTAATCGTTGCCGCGGCGATAAATCTTCCGGGGAGCATTCGCGTATTTCACGATCAACTCATTCGGATCCTCCTGGTGCCACTCGAGCGAGGCCTTGGTGCCGTAGATGCGGATGTTCAGCGCGTTTTCATCGCCGTTGGAGATCTGCGAGGCATGGATGATGCCCTTCGCTCCGCCCGTGAAACGGACCAGGTTGTTCCCATCGTCGTCGAGCACGCGTCCCGGAATAAAGGCGGTGAGTTCCGAGCAGATTTCCTCGATTTCCAGCCCCGTGATGTAGCGGATGAGGTTGTGCGCGTGGGTGCCGATGTCGCCCATGCAGTTCGAGATGCCGGCGATCTTCGGGTCCGAACGCCAGTTGTTGATCTTGCCCTGGCCGTCGCCCTCGACATCGCCGACCGCATATCCCTGCGGATACTCCGCGACGATCTTGAGGATGCGCCCCAGATCGCCATCACGGACCATGCGGCGGGCCTCCTTCACCATCGGGTAGCCGGTGTAATTGTGGGTCAGGGCAAAGATGCGACCGCTTTTGCGGACGATCTCCCGCAATTCCAGCGCCTGTTCGTAATCGTGGGTAAGCGGCTTGTCACAGATGACATTGAAGCCGGCCTCGAGAAAAGCCTTCGCCACGGGAAAGTGGAGGTGGTTCTGCACCACGATGGAGACGAAATCGATCTTATCCTCGCGCTGCGCCTCTTTCTCGGCCATTTCCTGATAGCTCGAGTAGACACGGTCGGGAGAAAGGAAAAAGTCCTCCCCCGAAAGACGCGACTTCTCCGGATCCGAGGAGAAACAACCGGCCACCAGCTCGATCTTGCCATCGAGATTCGCGGCCATGCGGTGGACGTTTCCGATGAAGGCTCCACGGCCGCCTCCGACCATGCCCATGCGCAGTTTTCGATTCATTGAGAAAGGGAGTTTGAGGTTCCTGGTAAAACGGAGCGGGAGGGTAGCAAAGCGCCGCGGGAAATGCAACCCGTGCGATTTTCCACATCCATCTTCCCCCGCCCCTCCCCGGAGGCGGCCTCAGCGACGTGCCTCGAGCAACCGGAAGACGTAGTAGAGCAGCTGACCGATCGAAGCGATCGCCGCCACCGTGTAGGTCATCGCCGCCCAGAAAAGGGCGTTTTTCGCCTTGTCGTGTTCCACATTGGCGAGCGTGCGCGAGGAATCGAGCCATACCAGGGCACGTCGGCTCGCGTCAAACTCCACCGGGAGGGTGATGACCGAGAAAAGGGTCGTCAGGGCAAAGAGAACCACCCCGATGAAGAGCACGGTGACATTCCCCGACCCGGACGAGGCGAGAATCAGGCCGAAAATGAGGATGTATTGCACCCAGTGGCTCGCGAAGCTGACCATGGGGACCAAAGCCGAGCGCATCTTCAAAGGCGCATAGGCCCGGGCGTGCTGGATCGCGTGCCCGCACTCGTGCGCCGCCACCGCGGCCGCCGCGACATTGTTCTCATGATAAACGACCTCGCTGAGGTTCACCGTCTTGTTCAACGGATTGTAGTGATCCGTGAGCTGACCGGGCGTGGAGATGACCTGCACGTCGTGGATGCCGTTGTCATCCAGCATCTTTTGAGCGATCTGGGCGCCGGTCATGCGCACCGGCATCTGCGAGTACTCGCGGAAACGGCGCTGGAGCATCGCGCCGACGAGCCAACTCACCAGCATCGCGCCTCCGGTGAGGATGAGGTAAACGGGATCGAAGGTGGGAACGGGAGCCAATTGCTGTGCCAATACAATCATGGTGTTTGAAAAAGAAGCGATTCTTCGCTTCCATACGACACCGGATCACGCCGGACATTCAAAAAAATTCCGACGAATTTTCCGCGAAACGAGCCGCTCCCGGAAGGCCGTTCAGCGAATCACGACGGGACGCTCCGTCCACCCGCGCCGGGTGCCTTCGAAGTCAATCCACCGCTGTGCTTCCTCCGCGGTGCGGAAGCCGCCATCAGTGACGACGACATTCAACCCCGATCCCGGCGCGGCGAAGACCGATGAGGGAATACCGGCGCTATCAAGAATCGCGGCCAACTCTTCGGCACTGGCGACCCGCCGAAAGGCCCCGAATTGGGCGCGGTAGGGCGCGCTCGGAGAGGCAGGAGGCAGATTCACCACCGGGGCCGGAGCCGCCGCGGGAAGAGCCGGTTGTGGAGCCATCGTCCCGGGCGCCGAGGAGCGGGCGTTCATCGCCATCAACTCACCTCCCGTGGGAGCAGGGGCCACGCCATGTGGCATCGGGATCGGGTCCGGGTAGGCCGCGGCTGGCACGGAACTTTTTTGGGCGAAGAGCCCTCCGCTCTTCGGCACCGCAGGAGGGGCAAAGCGCTCACCGGGAATCCCATATTGCAAAGGCTGCCCCGCGTGAGCAGCGGCGTTCGTCACCGGCGCCGCTTCTTTTCCAAAGAGTCCTGCCAAGGGACGGAACTTGCGCGGCTCAGTCCCTTGGGAACCGGACACGGATGGCGCAACGGGCGCCATCGGAGCCATCGGAGCCTGCGTCATGGCCGGAGCACCGGGGGCCACGGCAGGAGCCGGAGTCTGGACCACGAGGAGCGATCCCGGTGCCGTCCGATTGGGGGCGAGTCCGATCACGTCCGCTGCCGCGCGCGAAATGGTGATCAACCGCCCGTCCTCCCGTTTCCGGTCATTGATCTTCAAATCCACCATCCGTCCGGATTCGAAGTTCGCGACGCGCACCACGGTGCCGAAAGGCAAAGTCGCATGGGCGGCGGTCAGGGCGGCGCGATCGTAGGGCATGCCGCTGGCCGTGGCACGGCCCTGATACAGATCGGCGTAGACACTGATCAAGCCGTTCGCCGAAGCCGGGCCATTCGCAAAGGTGGTCGACGCGGCAAAAGTTCCCAAAACAAAAACGAGGATCGCAGAAGTCGCACGCATGGGAGATCGGGTGGTTCGAGACCGGATAATTTAAGGCATCTAAAATATCAGGCAAGAGAAATGACAAATTTAATAAAATTTTATTTGTGCGAGTCATTTCCGTCCGACCTTGGCCTGGCATTGAGCACCCCAAAAACGGGAACACCCTGTCAGACCCTCTTGAACGAGAGACCTGACAGGGTGTGGTGACACGAATCTGGGATGAAATCCCGATTTCACGCAAACAGATCCATCACCGGTTCGCCCTTGTGGGCCACGGTGAAGGGTCGTTTGCTGGGGCTGTAGAGCACCTGATCGAGCGGGAGACCCAAGGCATGGGCGATCGTGGCGTTGAAGTCCTGGATCTTCACGGGATTCTCGATCACGCTCTCCCCGCCTTCATCGGTTTTGCCATAGGCGATGCCTCCCTTGATGCCGCCGCCTGCGAGCACGGAACTGAAGGCCTTCGGGTAATGATCGCGTCCCGCGTTCTGATTGATGCGGGGAGTGCGGCCGAATTCGGTCGTGAGCACGATGAGCGTATCCTCGAGTTTCCCACGACGTTCCAGATCGTCGATGAGGGCGGACATGCCTTGATCGAGGACGTCGCAACGCTCCGGCGCGGCGACGAAGACGTTGTTGTGCATGTCCCACCCGCCGTAGCCGACCTCCACCGCCCGCACATCGTGTTCGATGAGGCGGCGGGCGAGGAGACAGCCCTGGCCGAAGGGATTGTCGCCATACCGGTCGCGGGTCGCTTTCTCCTCGTCGCTGAGATCGAAAGCGCGGAGATCCTTGCTCTGCATGATGCGCACGGCATCGTCATACATCTGGGTATAGGCCCGCACCTGCTTGACGTTGTAGCGCTGGTGGAACTCGGCATCGAATTCGCGGGCG
This sequence comes from Verrucomicrobiales bacterium, assembly GCA_016795385.1. GTDB lineage: Bacteria > Verrucomicrobiota > Verrucomicrobiia > Verrucomicrobiales > DEV007 > Arctic95D-9. The sequence goes on from JAEUHI010000041.1 coordinate 91,017, forward strand.
AGCGAGAGACGGTCCTCGAATTCCTCCTGCTTCATGTTGCGCAGTTTCGAATTCTTGAGACCTCCAAGCGGATCGTTGATCGCGAGCGGCTCATATTCAGGCTCGAAGAATCCTCCGCCGCCATTGATGCGGCTGTCGGCGCCGATGTAGACCGATCCGGGCAGATTGGGATTGAGGCGGCCCTTGAACTTCAAGGCCCAGGCACCGATCCCGGGGTGGCGGATCGTGGCGCGCTGCTCGTAGCTCGTGTGCATCAGGTAGTTCCCCTGATCGTGCGCACCGGCCGTTGAGGTGAGCGAACGCACGATGGCGAGTTTGTCCGTCTGCGTGGCGAGGCGCGGGAGCAGGGCGGAAATCTTGATATCATCGACGGCCGTGTTGATCGTCTTCGTTTCCCCCTGGTTCTCATGACCCGGCTTCGTGTCGAAAGTATCGAGGTGGGTCATCCCTCCATTCATGTAGAGGTAAATGACGTGCTTGGCGGCACCGGCGCGTTCGGCGATTCCCAGATCAGGACCGAGAGCGGCCCTGCCCCGGGTGGTGAGCCCGAGAGCTCCGACCCCGAGGAAGGTCTTGGCAGTTCCCTCCATGAAGCGGCGACGGCTCCATTCATCGGATGTGAAGGCGGTTTTCATGACAGTTGTGACTGGCTGGCGGAGATGCGGATGGTGGTTGGATGACGGGAGATTATTGCACGAAAAGGAATTGCTGGGTGTTCAGCAGGGTCCAGACAAGGCCGGCATAGGCAGCATCGCCTTTCTCGGCGACCTCGGCCCGGGAAAGCTCCATTTCGCGGGCGCTCGGCTCACGGGTGAGCATGCCTTGGAAGATCATGCGGATCTTCTCATCACTCTCGCCCGCCTCATGGAGACGACGGCCGAAGACGGCGAACTGGTTCGTGAGCGCCTCGACCATGGGGCCGTTCAGGAGGTTCAACGCCTGCGGCACGGAGGCGGCGGCGGCGGCATTTTCGATCACTTCGCGATCGGATTGGCCGAATTCCCGGAGGAAATGACCGCGACGGGCGGGCGACTCGAGTTCGGAGGCCCGCGCCATCTGGCTCACCAGTGAGGTGTAGGTCTTGTAATCGTTCCGCTGGCGGTTCACCCAGTCGCGTTTGGCATTCTTCTCGAGCCCGGCGGGGGGCTGGGGCATTTCAGGCTTGGGCAGCTTCGTGAGGACGACCCGCTCCCCTTCCCCGGCCTCGTTCATCATCGAGCCGTTGGCTCCCATCGTCATTTCCGACATGCCCATGGCGGCAAGGAGATCACTGCCATCGACTTTTTCGCCCACATTCTTGTAGGCGATTTTCTCCACCGCCTTGCGCGTCTCGTTGCGGATGCCGTTCAGGTCATTGCGGAGCTTTTGAAACCGATCCTTGTCCCCGGCTTCGAGGGCTTTGGCCGACTCCGCGCGCAACTTGTCCTCTCTGGGGCGGACAGATTCAAAGACCTCGCCGACTTCCTTGACCATGGCGATGTACTCCTTTTCGCTCCGGTTCTCCAATGCACCATAAATGCGGCGAACCTTCTCGACGGAGGCGACCTGGCTCTCGATGCGCGGACGGTAGCCATCGGCCTCGGGGAGGGCGAGCGCGACAATGGAATCCCAGATCTGCTCGGCGCTCATGCGGCGGAGGAGCGGACCCTGGAAATAATAATGTTCACCCATCACCATTTCCTGGTGGTTGGCGCCGCGCTGGTAGGCCTTGGTGTTGTAAAGCACCTCCTGATACTTGCGCATGTCGTAGTCGAGGGTCTTCATCATCTCCTCGAGATAAGCGAGGAGTTCGGGATTCGAGACCGGAGTCACATCCGTGAGCTCATCGACCGGCTCGAAGACCCCGTGCCCGAAGACGCGCTTCCAGAGGCGGTTCGCGATGACACGGGTGAAGGTGGGATTCTCCTTCGAGGTCAGCCAGGCCGCGTAAGCGTCGATGGTGGAGTCATCCACTTTGGAGAGATCGATCTCTTTTCCGAACATGGTGCGGGCCGACACCGGATCGTTCGGCTTCGCGTCGTCGTATTGGTAATCGTGGGGCAGCTTCAGGGTCTTTTCCACTTCGGCGGCCTTCACGTAGCGGAGGGGATTGTAGATCTCGTTGACCGCATTGTTGATGCCGCGGTTCTTGTGTTCGTAAGCGGCGTAGGCGTCCATCGACTTTTTGGCCATGGCCCGGAACTGCTCATCCGTCATTTTGAATCGCTCGAGGTAGCTGGCGTACTTCTTGTCCTCGGTGAAACGCTGGAGACGGGCTTCGTTCTCGATCTGCGGGAACTTCTCGTTTCCGGTGGCCTTCACATGCATCCGGGTGCGCTCCTCGCGCTGCTGCTTGCTCAGGGCGAGACGGTTTTCGGAATCATACTGGCGGGCATCCATCCCATAGGAGAAGGCGGCCATCTGGTAGTAGTCCATCTGCGTCCACTTGTCGAAGGGGTGGTTGTGGCATTGGGCGCACTCGAGCCGGGTGCCGAGGAAAATCCGCACGGTGTTCGACATGTTGTCGAGCGGCATGCCGCGGTCGCGGATGTAATAGCCGACGGCGCCGTTCTCCCAGATCATCCCGCGGGCGGAGACGAGTTCGCGGACGAACTGGTCATAGGGTTTGTTTTTTTCGATCGCGTCCTTCACCCAGAGTTGATAGGCGGACTCGGCCTGGGTGCCGCCCACCCCGAGACCGGAATTGATCCGCAGGACATCGGCCCAGAAATTGTAGGCGTGGCTCATGTGGCCTTCACTCTCGAGGAGGTCGGTGATGAGCTGCTCGCGCTTCCGCGGGTAGTCGGAACCGTGGAAATTCTCCGCTTCCTCGATCGTCGGGATGCGGCCTGCGATGTCGAGGTAGGCGCGGCGGACAAAAGTGGCGTCGTCGATGGCCTCGTTGGGCTTCAGGCCCTGCTTCGCCAGCATCGCCTCGACCATGGCGTCGATCTTCGCCGCGGCCGCGGCCACGTCGAATTCTTCCGCCGGGCCGGCCTTCTGCGTTTTCTCCGCCTTCTCCGCCTTCTCCGTTTGAGACGGGACGGTTTTCTCCTTCTTCTCGGGCGCGGACTTCTCGGCGTGGAGTCCGGCTGGGAGGAACAAGGCGGTGAGTAACAACGAAAGGGGGCGGCTCGGTTTCATCGGGACGGGGTCAACGCAATCGAGAATAACCCGGATGCCCGGAAAGGTTGCACTTCCGAATCACCCACGATAGCGCCTCCGCTTCCCACCCTTTCGAGCTACTCCTGCTCTGCACCGTTTTCCGCTGCGGCGTTTTCGGCGCGGAGCTTCTCGAGCATCGCGTCGACCTGCTCCAGCACTTTCAGCGGGAGACGGCGACGCTGATGTTTGTTCCAGAGCACCTCCCGCAACGATTCCATTGCCGCGAGGGGCAGGCAGTCGTGCGGATTCCACTCGGGATCGCTCTTCCGGGTGGAGAAAAACTGCCAGCGACCGGCATGATGGAGGGCCCGGAAGTAGACGAGCTCGCCCTCCTCATCCCGCTCGCGCCATTCGTGCTTCGTCATGAGGCGGCCAACACCTCCTTGAGGGTGGCGATGCAACGTTCGTTCTGCGGCATCGTGCCGACGGAGATCCGCACCCAGTCGGGCAGTTTGTAACTGCTCATCGCCCGGATGATGACGCCCTTTTTCAACATCGCGCGGAAAACCGCGTCGCCATCCCCGACTTTCACGAGCACGAAGTTCGCGTAGCTGGGCACATACTCGAGCCCCATCTCGCCGAAGGACCTCTCGAGATAGGCACGGCCCTCATCATTCAGATCGCGGGTCTTCTGCTGGTGCTCCTCGTCGAGGAGCCCGGCGATCGCGCCGGCCTGGGCGATCGAGTTGGTGTTGAAAGGCTGGCGGCACTTCTGCAGCACCTGGGCGATCTCCGGCGTGGTGAGACCAAAGCCGATCCGCAACCCGGCAAGGCCCTGGATCTTCGAGAAGGTCCGCATCACCACGACATTGCGGCCTTCGCGGATGTATTTCAGGGTGTCCGGCGCGTCGGGGACGAATTCGTGATAGGCCTCGTCGAAGATGACCACGACATGATCGGGCACCTTCGCCATGAAGCCGTCGATCGCGGCTTGATCGACCATGGTCCCGGTCGGGTTGTTCGGATTCGCGATGAAGATCATGCGAGTCCGCGGGGTGATCGCCGCCGCCATGGCCTCCAGATCATGAACGAATCCAGGGTCGTCGACCTCGATCGTGTCCGCCCCGAAAAGGGTCGCCATCAATTTGTAAACGACAAAGGCGTGCTTCGCCGCGATCACTTCGTCGCCCGGGCTGAGGAAGCCGTGGCCGATCAGTTCGATGATTTCGTTCGACCCGTTGCTGATGACGACGTTTTCCCTGGAGAAACCGAACTTGTCGGCGATCGCACTCCGCAGCTTGTAGCCACCGCCATCGGGATAGATGTGGACACCCTCGGCCGCCTCCTTCATCGCCGCGACCGCTTTCGGCGAAGGGCCGAGCGGATTCTCGTTCGAGGCGAGCTTGATGATGTCGGCAGGATCGAGCCCCTGTTCGCGGGCGGTCTCTTCGATCGGCTTGCCGGGATCGTAGGCGACGAGCCCTTCGAGCCAGGGATGTGCTTGTTCGGTAACGGAAGACATGGGATTTTGATGAAATTCAGAGGAAAAAGAGCGCCCCGCCGCGTGCGGACGGGAAGGTATCGCCAGCAGCCGACTCCTCAACCGATATTCGGCCGCAGACTCACTCCGCGGCCCGGGCCACGAGACTGACCTTTTTTTCCTTACAAAGCCGGAAGATGTCGTCTTTCCCGAGCAGGAGCGTGCTGCCCGCCTCCACCACGATCGCATTCACGCCCGAGGCCGCCGCGGTCTCGATGGTGGCCGGACCGACCACGGGCACGTCAAAGCGGAAATCCTGCCTGGGCTTCGACACTTTCACCATCATCGCCTCGCCTCGCCCCATGCCTCCGCCGCGCTTGATCGCCTCATTCGTTCCTTCAAAGGCCTCCACCGCGAGCACGGTTCCCTTTTTCACCACGACGGTCTGTCCGATATCGAGGCGGCTCACTTCTTTTGCGATGCGAAAGCCATAGGCCGCATCTTCCTCCTGTCTCGTGCTGAGAACCGGCCCACAGACATGCCCCGCCCCGGGAAGAAGGTCGTCGAGAAATGTCGTGGCCGGGAGGAGGAGAATGCCGTCCGCCTCCAGTTCACCGGCGATCCCGGCGAAAAGGCTATCGGCATTGCGCTCCTTCACCCGGCTCAGCATTTTCAGCAGTCGCAGATCGGGACGCAGGTCAAAGAGGTTCTTCGGGGCGATCTGACCGACCATCACGACGCGCGTGACGCCATGCCCCTTGAAGTATTTGATCATCTTCCCGAGTTGCCCGACCCGCATCCATTCGATCTGATCCACTTGTCCGGCGAGCACCGGATCGGTCTCGTCGACAAAAGCGGCGGCGACGAGATTCGTGGTCCCCGCCCGCCGCGCCGCCGCGGCAAAGATGCCGGGGTAAAGTCCATTGCCGGCGATCATGCCGATGGTCGTGGGTAGGTCGGACGGGGTCATCATCACAGGGAAAAAGCAGCTTAGCGGCTCCCTCGCACCCTTCAAGGGGCAAGCTCGGCCATGACGCGGGCCCGATCCATCACCGCGATGACGATGGCCACGCTGAGGAGGAGGGTGCCGGCGACCCGCCAGAGAAAGCCGCGCCCCTGATCCCGATGCTCGCGATTCCCGAGCCAGTGGCCGAAGAGCACGACAAGGGCGATCACCCAGAGCCCCCGCGAGGCATAAACGATGTTGATCCCCGTGGCATCATCGAAGAGGGCCAGACCGATCCCCATCACCATCGCCTGCACCGCGATGAAAATGGCTCCGGCCCAGGCCCAGCCGGAGCCAGGCCCCTTCGGAAAAAAGACCGGCCGCCCCTGACAGAACCACATGAGAAGGCTCCACACCGCGACCGTCCCCGATCCGACCGCGAGAAATGGCATCGCTCCAAAGCCCCGGGCCCAGGTGCTGACGAGCACATCGCTCACCCCGAAGACCAGCGCACTGGCCAGCGTCACCGCGATCGTGAAAAAAAGACGGCTCCCGCCCTTCAGATCTCCCAGACCCATCACGAAAATCCCGAGCGTGGTGAGAAAGGCCGCGATCCACAGGGGCACGCTCGGCACCTTGCCCGAGAGCACGACCACGCCCAGCGCGACAAACACCACTTTCGTCCCCATCAGAGGGGTGACGAGCGAGACATCGCCGCGCCGGATCGCCCCGAAGGTGAGCCAATGGCCGACGAAGAAGGCGGTGCCCATCACCATCGGTTTCCACACGATCGTCCAATCGATCGTTGCCAGTCCGAGAAACAAGAGCGGGAGGAAGACGAGCCCGAGGACCACGTTCGAGAGGTGGAAGGATTGCCCCACGACGACGCCGTCGCTGAGAGCGCGCTTGATCGAGATCGATCCGAGCGCATAGACGACGGCGGCGGAGAGCGGGAGCAGGAGGTAAATCGGCACCGCGCACTTTCGCGGGTCGTCGGCCTCCGTCAAAAGATTTGCGCCTTTTCAGACGAGCGGCATCACGATGGAAAGGATCACGCTCATCACGAGAGTCGTCACCCCGATCACCACCAGCATCGGAGTCCACGATTTCAGCGCCTCCAATTCCGTGAGACCGCTCATTTTTGCGACAATCCAAAAACCGCTGTCATTCATCCAGGCGCCGACCAGCCCGCCCCCGCCAATCGCGGTCGCGAGATAGACGGGGTGAAAGCCGAGCTGCATCACGTCCGCCATCGCGGCGATCATGCCCGAGGCGGTGATCACCGCCACCGTGGTCGAGCCTTGGGCGAATTTCAGCAAAGCCGCGATACCGAACCCGAGAAAGAGCAGCACGAACCCTCCTCCGCCTCCGGCTGAACTGGGAAAGATCGCTTCGATCGCCGGGCCGATCTTCGCCGCCGCGAGCATCGCCCCGAAGGCACCACCCGCCGAGGTGATCAGGATGATGAGCCCCCCGCTCATCAGGGACGTCTCGATGACCTCGGCGAATTCCTTTTTCCCCGGACGGCACTGGCGCACATAGAGGAGCACCGCGATCACCGCCGAGAGGAGCAGGGCGAAGTTCGCGTTGCCATAGAGTTGCCCGAGATCGGAAGCTTTCCGCTTGGGCGTCTCCCAGACATGACGTGCGAGGATGGTGTCAGGTAGCGCCTTTTCCAGCACGAGCCGATTCTCCCGCTCGACCATCGCGAGGTTCGCCCGGCTGAGATTGGCGCCCGTTGCGAACGCCGTGCGATGGGCGAGGGCGGCGTTCACGGCCGCAGCCACTTCCTCGGGGGGAGCGCCCTCCTTGGGAAGATAGGATTTCACGACCGCCATCGGCCCCTCCGTGGCCGTCTTGGCCGCGGCATAAAGACCGTCGAAGTCCTTCAGATCCGGGACGCGGACCTGTGCGGCACGCTCGGCGTTGGCGCGCGTCTCAAGGGCGGTGCTCAGTCCGATCAACACGACGGGCAGCAGGATCGGAAGCAAAGAGACCAACAGACCTGGCAAAGGTCTCGCCGATGCGACTTCCGAGGTTTCGGTGGGGTCCTCACCCGGCAGCGCCCGCATCTCCAGCGGAGCACGCCGGTTCAGGAAGGCCGCGAAGGTCAACGCGGCGATCGAAGCCGGCAGGCCGATGAGACAGCCGATCCCGATCATGATCCCCAGATCGACCCCGAGTTGCTGGGCCATCAGCAAAGGTCCCGGAGTCGGGGGCACGAGCGTGTGAGTCACCGCTCCGCCCGCGGAGATCGCGAGAATGTAGAGCAGGTAATTCTTCTTCGTGCTGCGATAGAGCGATCTCGCCAAGGGCACCAGCAGGTAGAAAACCGTGTCGAAGAATACCGGGATCGCGAGAACAAATCCACTCGCGGCCAGGGCGATGGGCGATCGTTTCTCTCCGAGCACCTTCAGGAAAGCCTTCACGATGCGGTCCGCCGCACCGCTCTTCATCAGGCAATCCCCGATGATGGCGGCCATCGCGATCACGATGGCGATCCCCCCGGCGGTGTTTCCAAAAGCCGTGGCGACCCGCGCCACCTTGTCGGCCACCGCCCCCGGTGCGAGCAGGCTGACCGTGAGGGCGGCGGTGATCAGCGCGACAAAGGCGTTGAGACGCAAGCCGATGATCATCCCGATGACAATGGCCACACCGAGGCCGAGAATGAGAAAAGGATGCAGGGAGCTTTCCATGGACGGGCGCGAGCGTGGCAAGATTCGGCCGCGATGGCAATCCCTGAATCACGTGCACTCCGGCGCCCCTCAGGAAAACAAGACGATCACGAGGATCTGGGCCGAGAGGATGCGCAGCAGGGTCGTCAGCGGATAGACCGTGGCATAGGCGACCGAGGGTGCGTTCGACCTCGCGATGTTCGTGGCGAAGGCGAGCGCGGGGGGATCCGTCATGCTCCCGGCGATGAGCCCGCTGAGATCCATGAAGTTCACCTTCCACACGAGGCGGGCGAAAATCCCCACCATCAGCAGCGGCAGCACCGTCACCGCGAGGCCGCCGAGCAGCCACTGCAGCCCGGTCGTGGAAAAGACCGTCTCGAAGAACTTCTCCCCGGCCCCGAGCCCGACCGCGGCAAAGAACAGCGCGATTCCGAATTCGCGGAAGGCGAGATTCGTGTTTTCCGGCATGTGCCAGACCTGACGCCCGATCCGCCCGACCCGTCCCAGCAGCAGGGCGACAACGAGGGGGCCGCCCGCCAGCCCCAGCCTGACCGGTTGCGGCAGCCCCGGCAAAAGGATCGGCATCGACCCGATCGCGATCCCAAGGAGCAGGCCGATGAAAAGGGGGATGAAATGCGTTTCGTTCAACTCGCGGAGGGAATTGCCGAGCACCTTCGTCGCCTCATCGAGATCCTCGGGATGCCCCACGATCTGGAGCTTGTCGCCAAACTGCAGGCGCAGACCCGGCACCGCCGTCATTTCCAGGTCGGCCCGCGTCACCCGGGTCACCGCGACGTGATGGCGCTGATCCAGCCCGAGTTCACCGATCGTCTTCCCGAGCACGTGGCGGTCCGTCGCCACGACGCGGCGGAAGGAAATCCCCTCCCCGCTCATGATCAAGTCCTCGTCGGCATGTTCGCCGATGACCCGCTCGATCTTCGCGATACCCGTCTCCGTCCCGACCACCGCGACACGATCCCCCATCTGCAAGGGCATGTCCCCCGAAGCGACCACCGTCTCCACGCCCCGGCGCAATCTCGCGAAGGTCACCCCTGCCTCCAATCGACCCGGCACCTCTTCGAGCGGCAGTCCCTCGAGATTCGGATTCGTCACCACCAGCGTCTTCCGGATCAGCGGATCGCGGTGCAACACACTGCGCGCCGCATACTCCGCCGCCTCCGCTCCCATGTCGATGCGGAAGAGCTGCTTCAGCAACAGCATCGTCGCGATGATCCCCACGATCGCCGTCGGATACGTCACCGCATAAGCCAGGGCCGGCAGGGCGAGGCGTGCCGGATCGACGCCCGGCAGGGTCCCCAGAGCCTGCGTGCTCGCCCCGAGCGAGGGGGTGTTCGTCGAGGCTCCCGAGAAGAGTCCGATCACCGCCGCCGCATCGAATCCGGCGAGCCATCCCACGAGCGGCGCTCCGACCGCGCCTGACAAAACAATCAAAAACGCGAGCACGTTCAGTTTCACCCCTTGTTTCCGGAGGGCGGCGAAAAAGCCCGGTCCCAGCTGCAGGCCGATCGTGAAGACAAAAAGGATCAATCCGAATTCCTTCACGAAGTCGAGCGTGGCGTGATTGATCGACTCGCCGAAATGCCCGAAGAGAATGCCTGCAAAGAGGACGCCTGAAGTGCCCAGGCCGATCCCGCGGAACTTGATGCTGCCCAGGGCCATGCCGATCAGGCACACCGCCGAGATCAGCCCGATCGCATGCGCGATGGGCTGGGTCTCGTTCAATTCCAGGAGCCAGTTCATTCCTTGAGTGCTTTAAGCAGGTGCCGCGCCACCTTGCTCCGCCCCGCTCGCCTCGCCGATCGAAGAATACAAGGCCACCACCGAGTGCGCCTCGACGCGATAGCGGTTCCCCTCGAAGACGGGTGCCTCCTTCCAGGGCACGATATCCTCGGGCGAAGGCAGGGACGTGTCGATCCATCTCCGCCACACACTGCCGGCGGCACAGGGAAGGTCGAACTCGAGCGCCTCGCGGTAGGCGTTCATCAGATAATGCACGCGCATCCGCTGCTGCCGGAATTCCGCGGTGAACGCGAGCGTGTGCGATTCGTCACCCCAGTCGGGATGACCGCAGCGCACCCCGTGCCAGACGATGTCCGCCTCCCGGATCAGCTCGCTGAGACACTGATGCTCCCGGCCGAGGTCGCGGAGCCGCCGCCTCGCCGCCAGCAACTGCACGAAACGGTGCAAATCACCATACCGGTCGAGCAACGACCAATCGAGCCAGCTCGTTTCGTCGTCCTGGCAATAGGCGTTGTTGTTCCCCCCTTGGGTGCGCCGCATCTCGTCGCCCATCAGGATCATCGGCACGCCCAGCGAGAGCAAGGTCACCGAGAGGAAATTCTTCACCTGCCGATGCCGCAGTGCCTCGATCGCCGGATCGTCCGTCGGACCTTCCACCCCACAGTTCCAACTGCGGTTGTCATTTGTCCCGTCGCGATTCTCCTCGCCGTTCTCCTCGTTGTGTTTTTCGTTGTAGGAGACGAGGTCATTCAAGGTGAAGCCATCGTGGCAGGTCACGAAATTCACGCTCTGCTCCGCCTCGCGCTCCTTGTGGCCGTAGAGCTCCGGGCTGCCCAGCATCCGGTCCGCGACCCGTCGCACCGATCCCGGCACGCCCCGGAAGAAATCGCGCACGTCGTCGCGGAAATGGCCGTTCCATTCCTTCCAGCTGTCACCCACGAAGCTCCCCACCTGGTAAAGGCCTGCCGCATCCCAAGCCTCGGCGATCAGTTTCACACCCGCGAGCGAGGGATCCGATTCAATGTCCCAGAGCACCGGAGGATTCGGCAGCACGCTCCCCTTCGCATCCCGCGCCAGGATCGAAGCCAGGTCGAAGCGGAATCCGTCCACGTGCATCTCGTCCACCCAGAAGCGTAGGCTGTCGAGGATCATCCGCCGCACCACCGGATGGTTCGCATAGAGTGTGTTGCCCGTGCCGCTGTAGTTCGCATACTTCGAACGATCCCGCTCGAGGATGTAATACGCCGCGTTCTCAATCCCCCGGAGACCCAAGGTCGGGCCATCCACTCCCCCTTCCGCCGTGTGATTGTAGACCACATCGAGGATCACCTCGATGCCCGCACGGTGCATCGCCTTCACCAGATCACGGAATTCATTGATCGGACCGAGCGGATCCGGATCGGAGCTGTAGGCCGGATGCGGAGCGAAGAACGAAACCGGCGCGTAGCCCCAGTAATTCCGGCGTCCCGAGGGGGCATCCTGCGCGTCGAAAGCAAAGACCGGCAACAACTCCACCGCCGTGATCCCGAGATCTTTCAAATAGGGAATCTTTTCAATGAGCCCGGCGTAGGTGCCCCGCTTCGATTCCTCCACCCCCGAACTCGGATGCCTCGTCATCCCCCGGACATGGGCCTCGTAAATCACCGTCCGCGACGACGGCCTCCGTGGCGGCACGTCATCCTCCCAATCGTAGGCACCCGGATCGACGACGACACTTTTCATCGGCGGCGTCACGCACTGCCCGAAGACTGAGGAAGCCGCCCGGTCATAGCCGCGGGGAATCACGACACTTTTGCCGTAGGGATCGAGGAGCGCCTTCGATGCATCGAACCGCATCCCGCGGGCGGGCTCGAACGGGCCCGACATCCGGTAGGCATAGAGCTGCCCCGCTTTCACCCCCGGCACGAAGGCATGCCAGTAGTGGTAGGTCCGCTGGATCACCGGATCGAAGTTCACGACCCGGCTCGGCGTCACGTCCTCGACGTGGTCGAAGAAGAGCAACTCCACCCCGGTCGCCGATCGCGAGAAGATGCTGAAATTCGCGCCCCCGTTTTCCAAATGCGCGCCCAGCGGATGCGGCGTACCGAATGGACGATGATAACTCATGGCCTTTTCCTGACATGACTAGACGCCCGGACCGCCTCCGGGGCAAGGGAACACTTTTGCCTGATTTCCAATCACTCTTGACCGCCCGGCGCGACTCTGACAAAAGAGGGTATGCCGCGCCACCTGACCCTCTTCATTCTCGCGACGACGATCTTGCACGGTGCCCTGAGGTCCGAGACGATCGAACATGCCGGCACCCGTTATTGGATCCAGCGGGTCGATCCGGGGAAGGACAAGCTCGAGCTGCACCTGTCCGCAAAACCGGGCGAACCCAACACCTTCCCCAAGCTGGAGGCCCGTCTCGCGGCCCAAGGCCGGAGGCTCCGCTTCGCGATGAATTCCGGCATCTTCGAAGGCAATTTCATGCCGAGCGGCCTCCACATCGCCGGAGGCACCATCATCACCCCCCTGAACCTGCAGGATTACGTGAAAACGAGCGAAGGCGACCTGACTCCGAACTTTTTTCTCAAGCCCAACGGCGTCTTTTTTATCCGCGGGAACGGGACCGCTGCCATCGCCGAATCCGCCCGCTACGCCACCCTCGGCGAGAAGCCCGTCCTCGCGACCCAGTCCGGTCCGCTTCTCGTTCAGGCCGGCACGATCCATCCCGTGCTGCAGCGGGACTCAACGAGCAAACGCTACCGCAACGGCGTCGGCGTCACCAAGAGCGGTGGCGTCGTCCTCGTCTGCTCCGTCCTCGAGCGCGAGACCGGCATGAGCAACCTCTATCACTTCGCCGAACTCTTCCGCGACCGACTCGATTGCCCCGATGCGCTTTATCTCGACGGACAGATCTCCTACGTCTACATCCGCGATCTCACCGGCCCGATCGAGCAGACGAATTTCTTCGCCGGCATCCTCGCCCTCACCGAGCCGATTCCTTGAGCGTGTCTTCACCCACACGGCGGGTGACATCGTAGATCCATCCGTTGAGCGGACGCAGCAATTGCACAAAGAGGATCGCCGTCAGCAGCACCTCGCGCAGTTCGCCACGCTTGCTCGTACCGACCGCGACTTCAGTGAGGACGAGCACGGCGATCCAGACGACGACATGCCAGGTGCGCGGCATCGGCACCCCGAGCCGGTCGAGACGTGAGGCACAGGCCGCGTTCTTCTGGTAGAGCAGCGGCAGCACGATCAAGTAGATCAGCAACACGATCCCGAGCCCTTTGCTGAAGACCAGCTTGTTGATGCTGTGGCCACCGATCACGAGATTGTGCAGGTTCATCTCGCTCTGCTTGTTGTGCTCCGCGAGCCACTCCGGCGTCTCCACGGAAAAGAGCCGCTGCCCCCACGAGATCTCCTCACCGGCCCCGAACAGAAACACCGCCGCTGCCATCACCGTGACAAAAAGAAACCACGGCGTCCGCACCTTTCGCAGGGCCCAGGCACGTCGCAGCATCAGCACCGCGCTCGCGACGAGCGCCACCACCGTGAGCCACTCGACGAACCCATCCTCGATCACATACCGTTCCATGTAAAATTCCGGCGCGACATGCGAGAGGATCAATCCCACCACCCCGATGAGGGCGGCGAGCGCGAGGAGGATTTTTTCGAGCAGACTCATGAGGAGACCAGTGAAGCGCCGTCCCGCCCCGACCGCAACCGTCGATATGGGATCGCGGCCTTCATGAGGATGATGATCGATACCACCACCGACGGGAAATCGATCAGGCAATCCCAGAGATTCGCCGACTCGTGCAGATCGAACCCGTAAAGCACCAGGCCCCAGGCCACTCCGATCGCCACACCCGGCAGCTGCCGCCACAGGCAGATGAGCGCGAATCCCAGCGCAGCCGAAGGCAGCACGAATCCTCCGAAGTCCGCCGAGTAGAAATCCGGCCATCCCGGCACCCCGAGCGAAGCAGGATAAATCAGAATCGCCCCGGCGACGGCACCAATCGCGAGAGCCCGTAGATCCCGCACCGGAAAAAGGCGAACTCCACGCAGGGACACCGACAGCCAATGCAGCATCAGCAACCATCCCAGTGCCCCGGGCTCGCCGAGCAGGGATCGCGTGTGGAAAGCGGGATTCCATTCTCCCGGGAGCACCGAAAGCATCGCTCCCAGAGCGAAACCCAGCCACGCTCCTCCCCGCGCTCCCCAAGGATTGGAGATCCGCCCACCGAGGTGTGCCAGCAGCGCGACGAGAAAGAGGTCGTGCGCCAGTTCCGAAACGACGAAGGCTCCCGCATTCATCGGACTTCCCTCCCTTCCCCTTTCAAGCGATCCTGACCGATACGCCAATGCCGGATCTCGCGACGATTCCAGGTGTAGAACAGGTGCACCACCCCTTCGCGATCCATCATCAGCCAGGGATAGGAATACTCCACCCGTGACAGCTCGCGCTCGTCGCTCTCGCGTTCCGAGGTGTCGACGACAAAAACCCTTTCCCAGGGACCTTCCGGCCTCGCAGCCCGCAGCAGCACGAGATTTTCCCGCGAACCGGCATCCGGATTCGCCGCGAGCAGCAAACTGCCATCCGAAAGTCGCAAGGCGCTGATCCCCGCATTCGGATTCGCGACGGGGATGGGGACCGGCTCCGACCATTCCCCCTCGCCCTCTTCGTGGGAATGATGGATCTTTTCCTCCGCCCCTTCTCCCCGTCTCAGGAACAAATCCCCACCCATGCCGCTCGATCCGAGCATCCAAGGCTGGAAAAGATCTCCGCGCACCATCGGACCTCCACGCGTCCACACCCGCCCGTCGCTGCCGACCCGCAGCACCTGGGGAAATTTTTTGATCGTCTCGTGGTAGGCCGGCAGCAGCACCTCTCCGGGAGCACCCGGCAACGCCGCGCCACGCACGAGAGTGCCCAGATTGAGGATCGGCGAAGCCACGAGACGGTTCATCGATGAAACACGATGTCCCTGCCGATCCAGCACGATGCGATTGATCGCGCTCCCGCTCCATCCGCCGATGGAGACACTCACGACGAACAAGGTCACCCGCCCGTCCTCACCGACCGAGGCGACCGGATTGCCGAGCTTCCGCACGAGCCGCCGGGTGCCGTGGGAGACCTGATCCCGGTCGACCACGATCTCCGGCGTGCTCCAGCTCCCGCCCTGCCAGAGTCCCGACCAGATCGCGACATCACCCGCGCCTTCCCGGCTGCCTCCGAACCAATAGGCGCGGACCGATCCATCAGCCAACTCCACCGCCGTCGCCGAATGCACCGACGGTGCCGGAGAAGCGATGGAAATCCGGCTCATCACCGGATCGATTCCTGACAAAACCACTGTCGGCACCGCTGCGGGCACCCGCGATTCTCCTGGCACGCGACGGGAGGCGGACTCCCGCATCGCCAGCGCCCACGCCGTCACGCACACCAGGCCCAGGGCGAGGCGCCGCATCCGATTCGCCGGAGTTCCTTCGCTCATGGATTCGCGAGTGATTCCAACAGGGTCCGCAGATCGTGCGGCAGCCCCCACTGCGGCAGAGATTCGCGCGGCGCCTGCACGATGACGGGGCGGCTCGCCGCGTCCAGCCAGTCGAACAGCTCGCGCAGCTCCTTCGGATCCATCGCCGTGCAGCCGATCGTCGAGCGCCCCGGAGCGACCCAGCGGTGCATGAAAATCGCACTGCCCCGGCCTTTCACGATGGGGATCCGGTTGTGCCCGATGACGAGAGCGAGATCGTAGAGCCCATCCTTGCGCCTCAGGATTTCCGCCGATTTCCAATCCTGCCGGACGCCGGGCTCCGCGAGGGAGACCCATTGGTTGTAATAGGAGGACGCCGGATCATCCACCCAGAAGTCCCCGTCCGTCGTCCTTCGATATGGCAGAGCGGATCGTTTTATCGCTTTTGTACCAAAAGCCGATTCAATCAAAAACATCCCGGCCGGGGCGCGGCGATCCCCTTCTTCCTTCGCCGGCCCGGCAAGGCCGGCCGGATGCAGGCCCAGACCGACCCCCAGCCCGCGATGTCCCACCGTCACGGGGATGGGATTGGAAAGGACCCGCCAAACCGTGCCCTCGCGGCCGAGCCGCCAAAGCGAACCCGCAGTCGCCTCCCACGCGGGGGTGATGACGGCGACGATCTGGCGGCACTCCACCGGCAGGGAGCCGGATTCAGCCCTGACAAAACCACCTGTCGAAAGGAGGAAGCCGAGCACCAGGCGTGGCAGACTTGTCCCGATCCGGCGATGTGCGCGAGCACCCTTCACGGCATCGAAGGAGCGCTGCCGGCAAAGCTTCCGGAATAGAATCCGAGCGGATGCGGTCCGTTGCCGCGGACCGTGAACGTCACGAAAAGATTGGTGCCTTCGCTGCGGGCGGCCACGTCGATCTTGGCGGGAGTGTTGCGCCGCAGTTCACCTTTTTTGATGCTGCTCGTGATCGAAGTGGCTCCGATCGTGGCCGCGCCCACTCCGGAAGCCTTGAAGCGGATCAATCGGCCGGTGGTCCGGCTGCGCACCTTCCCGGAAAGATCAAAATCGATCTGCCCAGAGGGAAGCAGGGTGATCTTGCAACGCACCGACTCGCTCGCGCTCTTCGTGGCATTGAAAATGACATGGGTCGAGGCCGAGGCCATTGGATCGGAGGGATTGTAGGCCGTCGCCGTACAATCATAGGAATCCAGCTTCGGCTTCGCCGCCGGGGCGATCCGGGTGAAATCGCCGGTATATGTACCCGGAGCGGGACCCGCGAATACCGGAGCGATCGTCAACGCGGTGAACAACGACAAAAACAAACTCGCATGTTTCATGATGGATCTAGATAAAATAGCAACGTGCGGAAAATGACACGTCGCACGCCCTGTGGCGAGGAGAAAAGGTCGGAGCGGGATTCGTGCCTCATCCGAAGAGGTTCCCCACTTTGCGGGAGATCTTGACGAAATCCCCCCTTTTGCGTCAGCATCGTGGATCGTCCCCGCTATCCATGAGTGAAATCGCCTCCGCTCAACTGCTCCTCGTCACCACTCCGGACGTCTCCGGATGGACGATTTCGCGGACCTATGGCCTGGTGACGAGCGAAGAAGCCGTCACGACCGGCCCCATCGGCGACCTCTCGAACTCGCTCCATGCCATCGTCGGAGGAAACCTTCCGGCTGCCGCCGAACTCATCTCCGAGGCCAAAGATCGCGTTCTCTTGTCCGGGAGAATGCAGGCGTTCCGGCTCGGGGCCAATGCCCTCGTGGGTTGCCGGATCCACTACGCGATCGACAGGGCCATCACCCTCGTGAGTTTCTCAGGGACGGCTGTGCGGATCGATTCAGATCACGGGGAATACCTGCCCTCGTCACCGACCACGCAAGAGGCCTTTGTCGAAACCACCTGCGAAAGCTGCGGTCTCGTGATTCCCTGGATGGAACCCAACTGCGTCGGTTGTGCCACGCCCCGGCCCGAACCCGCGTCGAAATGAGGGAGGAACACACCCGCCCTCATTCCCCGAACCGCCATTCTTTCACGCGTCCATCGGCCCCTTCAATCCGATAGCTCTTGATCGCGACCGCTTTTCCATCGGTGGCAGGAAGATGGAGGCGCAGGAGTCCTCCGACGCCCTCGAGCGGCAGAACGAGATCCACGACCTGCCAATCGCCGGTAGCAGACAGGGTCTGCTCCATGAGTTGACCCTCTTGCGGAAATTCCTCCTGATCGGCCTCCTTCCATTGGCATTGCACGACGCCGCCCGCGGGAGCCTGGATCTCGACCCGCACCTTCAGCGGCCCTTCAAAGCGCCCCTGAGCCGTGCCGAGGAAAGGACGTCGTCCGGTGCCGGTGACTTTGAGCATGCCCTCCTCGAGCTTCGCTTCGCAAAACTTGGGCACGAGCCCTTCGGCCGATTTTGTCACGACCGACTTCTTTCCGGCGGCGGCATTGCCAACAGCAGGCTCGCGGTAGGCCGGATTCGGAATGGGCGCGACGGCACCGGTCTCGGCGATGAAACGTTCGATCAGCTTCTCGAGCCGGGCGACCTGATCGGAATGCTCCTTGGCGAGATTCGTCGTTTCGCCGGGATCTTTCCCGAGGTCGTAGAGTTCGCGGGTCTCGGGGTATTCGCGATGCGGCTCCCACCGGTAGATCAGCTTCCAATCACCCGAGCGCACCGACACGGCCGGGATGAGGTGGGGAAACCAGGTGAAAATCGCCTCGCGATCGAGCGCCGCCTTGCCTTCCAGAACGGGCAGCAGGGAGACGCCATCGACGACGTGCCCCTCGGGACGGGCCGCACCGACCGCATCGAGAATGGTGGGAAAATAATCGATCGCCGAGACGACCTCGTCGCTGGTGGATCCTGCCGCGATGCGACCGGGCCAGCGGATCATCAGCGGCACGCGCTGTCCGCCTTCGTAGATGCGGCCCTTGCCTTCGCGGAGGGGGGCGTTGTTGGTCGGTCCCTCGCCACCGGCCCACTTGCGCCATTCCTGGATGGCGGCGCTCTTGGGATGATCGGCCTTGAGATTCGCGGTCTTTCGGTCGTCCTCGCGATTGCTGTGGACGTTGCCGCCATTGTCCGAGGTGAAAAGAAAGAGCGTGTCATCGGCGAGACCGAGTTCGTCGAGCTTGTCGAGGATGCGGCCGAGACTCTCGTCCACGCTGCGCAGCATCGAGGCCATGATGGGGTTGCGCTGCTCTCCGCGGGGATCGGTCTTTTTCGCGAACTCCGCGGTGTAGGCCTCCTTGTGTCCCCAGGGACCGTGGACGCCGTATTGGCAGAGATTGAGAAAGAATCGCTCCTCGCGATGGGTCTCGAGGAATTTCAACACTTCATCGGTGAGCCGATCGGTGATGTACTCGCCCTCGGCGCCATCGGTGATGGTGCCCACCTTCGTCTTTCCACCCGCCTTGCCATCGACGGAAACTCCGTAGGGTGAAAAATAGCTGGGTGGCCCCGGGTCGGGCACGCAAAACCACGCCGTCTCATAGCCATGTTGATCGGGCCGATGCTCGGGCGCGATCCCGAGATGCCATTTCCCGAAATGCCCGGTGCGGTAGCCTTCCCCCTTGAGAACCTCGGCCACGGTGACGAGCCCGGGATCGAGGTAGTTCTTGCTGTTCGGATAGAGAAAGCGGCTCACGGGCGATCCCTTTTCGGGAAAAAGCGATGCCCCTTCTGCAGCGGCGGGCTGGTGTCCGGAGGCGGAGGTGATCCCGTGGCGCGCGGAGTATTGTCCCGTCTGGATCGTGGCCCGGGTCGGCGAGCAGAGCGGCACGGAGTAGGCTTGGGTGAAACGCATCGACTGCGAGGCCAGACGCGTCATGTTCGGTGTCTCGTAGTATTGCGATCCGTAGGGCTCGCTGTCCATCCAGCCCATGTCATCGACGAGGAAAATGATGACATTGGGGCGATTGTCAGGATCCGCGTGCAACGGACCCAATGAAAAGGAAGCAAAAAGGAGGAGGAAAAAGAAACGGATCATGGACACGGGATGAACCCCGCGTTTCCCCACGGGTTCCTCGCGTTTCTCAAACGACTCCCGGCAATCTCGTATCGAGCGCGAACGGTTCGCCGGCGCCGATCGAGAGTCGCTCGAAATCGGGATGGGCAGGATTCAGCAAGAAATTCCGCTCCTGCGGGACGACCACGCTCGGCACGGAGAGCACCGGCGTGCGCGCCTCCTTCAACCAGGCATCGCCCAAGGCCCGGACCCCCGGGGGGGCCGGAAATTGACGCCAATTCGCCGGTAGGACCGACTCATCGAGCGTCTCCGCAAGGCTTTCGTCGAACTCGCAGGGGATCGCGATCCACGCGAGCGGCACCGGAGGCTGGAGATGCACGAGCATCTCCAACGCAGCCAGCGAGAGAGTGCCGCTCGTGTAGACGACCGATTGGCCGCGGGAGTTCCACCGCCCTCCTACCTTCGCCGCCCCCTCACCGGAGAACGCGGTGGCGGCGTATTTCGCCTTCACGATCCGCCAGACAGTGCGCTTCATGCGTAGACGCCGTATTCGAGGCGGCCGAGGAGATCCTCGACTTCGCGGGCCCCCACCTCCGTCTCAGCGTAGACCAAGGGCGACTCTCCCCCGAGACCGACCTGGGGTGCGGCCAACCAGGCACGCGCCGCCTCGACCGACTCCAAGGTCTCGACCGCGAGTGCGAGGAGCCTGGCGAAACGATAAACGCGATCCGATTCCCCCGTATCGAGCCGCCCGGCGACCTTGCGACGATGGAGCGTAGCCCGGGAGATGCCGAGATGCCCCGCCAGCCGATCCATGGGCAGATCGAGGAGATCGCGAAGATCCTCCAACTCGCGGAAGGGCAGCCCACCTTTGAGCCGGGCGATCACCGTAGCCTGGGGCACCGGCCCCCGCAGCGAATCCCGGACCAGATGACCCGCCCGGTAGGACACGGGCGCTTCAGAGACACGGTCGGCGGGGCGTGCTTTCAACTCCTTCATATGAATCAAAGTAACCATTCACCTGAAACATTCAAGCGCTTTTTCGCCACGATGAACCTGGTTTTCTCGATCCCCCCTGAAGCCCTACCTCAAACCCGGAAGATCCAGATCCCCCATTGAGCAGCACTTCTACTCTTACCTCATACTCCTACTCTTACTCAAAACCGGACGTCCTTGGGCCGCCGCTGAGTATGAGTATGAGGATGAGGATGAGGAGTTACCCCAAAAGCTCCCTCACCACCTCGCCGTGGACATCGGTGAGGCGGAAATCCCGGCCGTCGAAACGGAAGGTCAGCTTCTCGTGATCGAGCCCGAGCTGATGAAGGATGGTGGCGTGGAGATCGTGCATGTGCACCTTGTTCTCCACCGCCATGAATCCGAATTCGTCGGTCGCACCGTGGGCGTAACCGGGCTTGAATCCGCCACCCGCGAGCCAGGTGGTGAATCCTTTCGGATTGTGATCCCGCCCCGTCCCGTTGCTCTGCGCATAGGGGGTGCGGCCGAACTCGCTGCCAAACCAGACGATCGTGTCCTCGAGCAAGCCCCGCTGCCGCAGATCCTCCAGCAATCCCGCGACCGGGCGATCGACGGCGAGGGCGTGATCGGCGTGTTTCGGCAGATTCGAATGCTGGTCCCACGCGGGATTGGCGGTGTTGTCGCCGTAGGTCACCTGCACGAAGCGCACGCCCGCTTCACAGAGTCGGCGGGCGAGAAGGCATTTCCTCCCGAAGTCTTCGGTCGGTGCCCCGTTGCGGATGCCGTAGAGATCAAAGGTCGCCGCGGATTCCTTCGAGAGATCGGTGATCTCAGGCGCGTGGCTTTGCAGGCGCCAGGCGAGTTCGTAGGATTCGATCGCCGCCTCGAACTCCGCGTCGCCGGGACGTTTCGCCCGTTGTGCCTCGTTCAGTGCCTGGATGAAGTCAAAACGACCGCGACGTTGTGATTCGGTCAGGCTCGCGTTGCCGATGTTGCGGATCGCGGCCTCGGCGGCGGGGGCGTCGGCGCGACCGAGCGGCGTGCCCTGGTAAACCGGCGGCAGGAAGGCGCTGCCGTAATTCCGCGCGCCACCATTCCCGGTCGAGGGACCGATCGTGACAAACCCCGGCAGATTTTCGCTTTCGCTGCCGAGTCCGTAGGTGATCCAAGATCCCATCGAGGGCCGGATGAAATTGGTCGTGCCGGTGTGGAGGAAAAGCGTGGCCGGTCCGTGGGCGATGCCCTCGGTATGCATCGAGTGCACGAAACATAGATCGTCGACGTGTCGGGCGATCTCGGGAAAGAGCGACGAGACCTGGCGGCCGCATTGTCCGTAGGGAGAAAACTCCCATTTCGGAGCCATCAACCTCTGGGCGGTGGCTTCGTTTTTGCCTGAGTTCGCAATCTTCCGGGCATCAAAAAAGTCCGCCATCTCGCCGTCGCGACGGATCAGCTCCGGCTTGTGATCGAAGGTATCGACATGACTCGGACCTCCTTGCATGAAGAGGAAAATGACGCGTTTCGCCCGTGCCGGCAGCAAAGGTGATCTCGCTCCGAGTGGACTGGCCGCGAGGTTTCCCGAGAGTCCCGCCAGAGCCAGACTACCGAAGCCACAGGAGAGCGATTGGAGCGCGTGTCGTCGATTCATGGAGGGGAACTATTCGAGATAACGGAAATCGAGGCTGGCGAAAAGACCTTGGAGAATGGTGCTCCACGCCTCCCCTTCCCCGCCTGCCGGGGTCGCGGCGAGCAGGCTGGAGACGAGGGCGCGCTCGCTCTCGAGCGGTGCGCGTCCGAGGACCCGGTAGGTGGCGAGCTCGAGACGGCTTTCGTCGCAGGTGCCCTCCGCCTGGATGCGCGTCGCGGCATGTGTGGCCTCTTCGAGGATGAAAGGATGATTCATCATCAGCAAGGCCTGCGGCGCGACCGTACCGAGATCGCGTTTGCCGGTAGTGCGGCTCGTGTCGGCGAGATTGAAGGCCTCGAGAAACTCCGGCAGGGAATTCCGCAACACGGGCAGGTAGACACTGCGGCGGAGGCTGTCCTGCGCGTAGCTGTAGTCGTTCGACGCGGCGGGACGGATCGTCGGCCCACCCGCGACCGGATCGAGACGACCGCTTGCAAAGAGGATCGCATCGCGCATCGCCTCCGCCTCAAGGCGGCGGCGCGGAGCCCGCGAGAAGAGGCGGTTCTCCGGATCCGCCTCGAGAAAAGGCTGCTCGTCCGACGGGGCGGACCGTTGATAGGCCTCGGTCAGGGCGATCTCGCGGACGAGCCATTTCACCGACCACCCTTCCTCAGCGAAGCGCACCGCCAGCCAATCGAGCAACTCGGGATGCGAGGGGGCTTCGCCGGTGGTGCCGAAGTTATCCGTGCTCCGGACGATGCCACTGCCGAACATCCAGTGCCAGACGCGATTGACGAAGACGCGGGCGGTCAGCGGATTTTCCGCAGACGCGATCCATTGCGCGAGCTCAAGGCGCCCGCTCTGCCCCGGGGCGATCTCCGCGGTGCTGGATCGGTCCGCTGCTTGCGTCACCTGTAGGAAACCCCGCGGTACCGGATCGCCGGTCGGCTGGTGGACGATGCCTCGGGCGAGCACGGGGAGATCGACGGGGTTTTCGCGCTCGCGGATGCCGAGGTATTTGGGACGTGAAGGTCCGGACTCCTTCAGGGCGGCGATCTCTTTTTTCAGTCGTGCCACCTCGGCGACGGCTTCGCGGCGACGCTGCGCGGCCTTTTCATCGCGGGGACCCGCGGGCGCCTCGACCGGCTTTTCGAGATCCTCGACCGGGATGAACTGCACCGCGTCCGCGACGACATAGCCCGAGGTGCCCTCGTTCGAGATCAGCACGAAATTCGCTCCGTTCGTTTCGAAGGTGTATTGACCGAGCGAAGCGAATCGTCCCTCGATCGGCGGAGGCCCGCTCATGTCAAATCGCATCGGAAAATCTCCGTCCGCACTTGAGACCAGGATGGGCACGGACTCCGAGCGGCCCGGTCCCGGCGCCCACGCGAGCCTCACCTCGTAGCGCCCGCGCTTCGGCACCCGGGCGACGAAGCTGAGGGTTTTCAATCCTTTGCCACTGTTCTCATCGTGCAGATACCCCTCACCGATGTAGCTGCGGGTATGCACCGAGGCTTTCCAGATCCCCACCTTTTCGGCCTCGCTGTCATCGACCACGATGCCGGGCAAGTCTCCGGCTTCGACGATGGCGGGCATGCCCTCGGTGCCACGGGAAGGATCGGCGGCGACGGCGGCCTCCCTCTCCTTCTCCGCCGCTTTCAGATCCTTCTCCAACGCCGCCATTTGCGCCTCGTGGGCGGTCAGACGCACCTCCTCCGCCTGTTCGAGAGGCAGGGGCAGATCGAGCCAGCTCGAGACGTTCGAGTGGGCCAGGATCGTCGTGTTCGCGAGGATCCCGGCCAGGGCGTGGTAATCGCGCGTCGGCACGGGATCGAACTTGTGATCGTGACAGCGCGCGCAGCCCAGCGTCTGCCCCATCAACGCCTTCCCGATCGTGTCGAGCTGTTCGTCGACAATGTCGAAATCGAGCTGCTTTTTGTCCTGCTCCTCGAGATTGTGATTACCCAGCGCGAGAAACCCGGTCGCGATGAGACGGCGTTGTTGTTCCGTCAGGGCGACACCCTCGCGCGGCATCAGGTCTCCCGCGATCTGCTCGCGCAGAAACTGATCATAGGGCAGGTCGCGGTTGAAGGCGTCGATCACATAATCACGATACCGCCAGGCCTCGCGCATGATGAGACCGCGCAGGGTATAAGATTCCCCGAAACGCGCGAGATCGAGCCAATGCCTCGCCCAGCGCTCGCCAAAGGCAGGCGTCGCGAGGAGCCGCTCCACCTCGCGCTCCCAGGCCGCCTCCGAGGGATTGGCAACAAACGCACGGATCTGTTCCGGTGTGGGCGGCAGTCCTGTCAGATCGAAATGAAGACGGCGGAGCCTTGCTTCGGGCGATGCGGCGGGGGCGGGCTCGAGCGCGGCGGCCTCCAGCTTCGCGAGGAGAAAACGGTCGATCTCGCGGGCCTTTCCCTCCTTCACGTCCGGCACCTTGCCGGCGCGAGGAGGCCGATACGACCAGAATTCCCTGCCCTCCTCGATCGACAGCCCGCCGGAAACTTTCGAAACCGTTCCCTCACGCGGATCCGGAGCCCCCATCGCCACCCATTTCTCCAGCGCCGCGATCTTCGCCGGCGACAAGCGCGATTTCGGCGGCATCTCGAGGTGCGGATTCTCATAGCGCACACTCTCGATCAAGAGACTGCCGGCGGGATCTCCCGGCACCAAGGCCGGACCGGAATCCCCTCCGACGCTCCATCCTTCGCGCGAATCGAGGACCAGCCCGCCCTTTTGCGCCTCGGCCGCGGAATGACATTCGTAGCAATGCTCCACGAAGATCGGGCGGATCTCCTTTTCAAAAAACGCGATCTCTTCCGTCGCAACGACGAGGACGGGGCACGCCGCCAGCGCGAAAAAGGAAAACCTTTTCCATAACAAGCGAGCAGTTCCTGCCGATGCCGGTCCCATGAATGATCTCGCCTGGTGCGGCGATCATTCGGAAGGGTAAAGGATTTGGCACCCGCCCGACAAGGCCCGGGGAATCACGGGTTTGCGTGTCCGGGGTGGTGTCCAAAATTCCGTCCACGGTCATCCTCACGGATAGGGATCAATTACTTGATCACCCAGCTCCGCTTTCATTTCCTCTTCGATCCGGGCAAGAATCCCGGGATAATCACGCTGCGGCACGACGACGCTTCCGGCCATCGCCATCACCGCGTCCCGCACCTCCCGGCGGTGCGGACGGGGCTCGCAGGAAAAGACCACCAGCCCGCGACAGTCATATCCGTGGATGAAATTATCCGGCCCGCGTGGCAATTGATAGCTCTTGGCGGCAGGCGCAGCCCCCGGAAACAAACCGCGCACCAACCATGGCGTGATGAATCCGTCGTCACGCCCCGCGTCGAGATGGCGTTTCAGGGTCGCCTTTTCCGCCCACCACTTTCCTTCCACCAGCGCCATGGCCCGATCGTAGACCTCGACCGGCACGACCCCGAGTTCGGCGAGTTCGCGCTGCAGTTCCCGCGTCACCGCTTCGTCGAAAGGCACTCCCTCCAGCCGCAGGGCCCGTCCGGCCACCGCCGCTCCGACGGCGTGGGAAGAGAGATCTTCAAAAGAGAAGGCCGAGCTTTTCTCCGGCATCCCGGGCACGTTGTGAAAGCCATACCACGTCAGGATCTCACGCCAGTTGCTGAGATCGAGAGCCGCCGTCTCCCCCGCCCTGACCGCCACCTCCTCAATAAGCCGCGCCTTCGTCACGGGTTCGAGACGAGACCAAAAATCCGGATAGTGGAACGACACGCGATAGGTGGTGCGATCAATGTTTTCGAAGGAAAAACCCGCTTCGCCGCGGGTCAACGAATCGCGCACCTGGTAATGAACGTAGCCCGCGAGATCGATCGCCCGGCGAATATGGGCGAGATCGAGAAAACCGCCCCGGCGGGTGTAGAAATGTCCGCGCGCCAGTTCGCTCGATGGCCCCATGCCAAGCGAATCAATCTCCACCCGGTAAAGGTGCGTCCCGAAATCCACGCCCGTCGGGAGCACCTTCAGCAAAAAATTCGGGTAAGGCGACGCCGCGATCCGGAGCCGGGGGACTTTCTCCGCTTGCCAATCCGAGAGACCACCGGCCGAGGACGACGCCGCTGGGCCCACCATCATGAGAAGCAAAATCCAAGACCACCGTTTCATTCTTGCGACTTCGTGACCGAATCGTCACACAAGCCTCCCGCCGCCGCAACCCTGGGTTCGCGTCACTCTACCTACCTCAACTTCTGCCCGATATCGTCGGCATACCCTGTCATTTCGAGATAAGCGCGACCGACCGCCTCCCCGGAGTCTTCATCGATGACATCACAGGCACCTTCCCAATAGCTGACGCCCCCGCTGCCACCTGTCATTTCCTGCTGCTCCATCAAAGGCACGAGACGCAGCCGTCGTTCGCGACCATCGGCCGGATCGCGCGTCGTGATCAAGGGCGAGACTGGATAAGCCGCGCCCGTGTCCGGACTTTTCCAGATGCCCTCGTGACTCCACCGGTAATCGCCCGATTGGACGTGTGTCATGGTGCCGTCGCGATCGATCCAGACGAGTTTCGAATACTCCGAGATCCCGCCGCCTTTCGTCCTCAGCACATAGCCCATGATCTCGCGCCCGTCGGCGAACTGGATGCAGGTCCAATCCCATCCGATCTGGTCCTCGTCGAGCTGGCTGCTCGAGATCTCGTGATCCATCCACGCCTCGCCCGATACGTCCAGCGTCACGCCATCGAGTTCCAGTCTGCCCTCCGCCGCAAGGCGTGGGAAGGTGATGTAATAGCTCGAGGCCGTGCCTTCCGGCCCTTTTCGCGAAATGCCGTCTTCACCAAATATGACGTGCGCCTTCTTCGGCACGAGCTTCAACGAAAGCGCCGCCTCGGCCCGGATCGAACCCTCCAGCAGCAAATCGTTCCCCTCGCGGCGCAGCGTCCAGTTGCCGTTGTGGACATCGAGATCACCCACCATCGCCCCCGCGTCCCATCCGCCGCGATTGAGCCGCTCCTCATGCAAAAAGCGGCCCGTTTCCGGATCGCTCAGGCCCATATGGGCGAGGTAAAGCTGCTCCGTGCCGAAATCCTCGCCCGCCGGCACCTCCACGGGTTGTTGTCCGAGCCGGAAGAAGGTCGCCTGAAAGCCGAAGCGACGTTCCCCGGCGAAGAGATGCCCGGTCAGATACCACCATTCGATCTTGAAGTCGGGATGGCTGCCATGGTCCCGCGGGAACTCCAGCCGATGCCCGACGCGAGGCACGTTCCATTCTTCTGCCGATGCCAACGGAGCGCCCGCAAAGACCAAGAGGAGACCCAAGAGGGTCAGATACCCCGCTTTACCCTGTCTGGTCGATGCCTCGTGCTGCTTCATTCCTCGCGATCGGATTTGAGGTTCGCGTTCCGGTATCCCACGGTCCAGGCGACGAGCGCGGCGGTCGCGAGGGTGACGCCTGACAAAAACACAAACATTCCCCAGGGCACCGCGTAACGCAGCGTCCAGCCGAAGCTCTGGGGATTGATCACGCCGATGAGGATCCAGCCGAGGAAAAAGCTGACCGCGAGGCCGCCCGCGAGACCCGCGAGGGCGATCCCGAGCCCCTCCCACATCGCGGCGCGGGCGATGTCGCGGCGGGTCGCTCCGAGCGCGCGAAGGGTGGCCAACTCGTTGCGCCGCTCCAGCAGCAATCCCGCGAGGGCGAGTCCCAGCCCCGCCACCGCGATGACCACAGCGATGGCTTCGAGCGCGTAGGTCACCGCAAAGGTCTGGTGGAAGATGCGGATCGATTCCTCGCGGAGCTTTTCGTTCGTGCGCGTGACCAGCGCCGGGAAACGGCCCCGGATCGATTCCAATACCGCCTCGGGATCCACGCCCGGGCTCGTGTAGATCGCGAGATTCGAGACCGATCGATCATCAAACCATTCCTCCGCGAGCCGGCGCGAGACGAGCACGGTCCCGGCCTCGTTGCCGTAATCGGCGTAAACGCCCTCGATTGTCACCTCGCGGGGGCCAGAAGGTGTCGGGAGCGTGAGGCGATCGCCGCTCCGCTTCGCATATCGCCGTGCGAAAGGCTCGCTCACCCAGGCGCCGCCCGTCTCCAGCGCGTCAGGGCCGATGACGGCGGGAGCCTCGATCCAGAGGAGTTGGAGATGCCGGGACGGATCGTCGTGGTAAGCCGCGCCGCCAATGAGGAGTTCGCGTCCCTCGTAAGTCACGGCGTGTCGTTGCAGGGTATCGGCTCCATCGATCCCCGGCAGGGAGAGCAGGGCACGCCAATCCACCTCGGCGAGGCGATTGCCATTCGCGACCGAAGCCGATCCCGGTGCCGCGACATACAGGTCCGCCTTGAGTAGCTGCCCGATCCACGACGTGAGCGTCTTTTCGAAACTCGCCACGAGGATGGCCATCGCTGCCGACATCCCGATGGCGACCGAGAGACCCGCGGCGGTAAGCCGATGACGCCCACCCACCGCGCGGAGACGGCTCGCCGCGTAACGGCGCATCGCTTCGCCGCGTCCCCAGCCGATGAGGCGGGCGAAGGGCGGGAACAGCCCACCGAGAAAGACGCTCGCTCCGAGCACCGCCAGCAGGGCGGCGAGATAACCACCGAGGGGAAAGTTCGTGCCTTCTCCGAAGGTCAACGCAGGGAGCCGCGCCACGCCAACCGCGGCGGCGAAAAGGACCAGACCCACCGGCCAACGGCGCAGCCAGACGAGCCCCCCGCCTTGCGCCCCTTGCCGCAGCGCCTGCGAGGGCGGGGTGAGGGCCGCCTCCCGGGCCGGGATCCATCCCGCGACAAGACTCGCGATGAGACCGAAGACGAGTGAAAAGGCCGCCTCGCCGGGGTGCAGGCGGACCGCATCGGTCGTCGTCTCGTAGTAGAGTGTGTTCACCGTCGCAGCGATGCCGCCGACGAGGCCCTCGGCGAGAAGGCGTCCTAACACGATCCCCAAAACGCCGCCCACGAGCCCGAGCACCGCGGCCTCCGTCAGCCACGTCCGCCGGATCTGGTCAGGCGTGACGCCGAGGGATCGCAGGATCGCGATTTCGCCGCGCCGTTTTGTCACCGCCGCCTCCATCGCCTGCATGATCAGATAGATCCCGACGAGCAGCGCCAGGCCAGAGAGGATCGTGAGATTCAGGCGAAAAGCCGCGCTCATCCGCGTGACCGATGCCTTGCGATCCTCGGGAGTCTCGAGGAGGTGACCTCGTTCCTGTGCCCAGGCAGCGAGACCTTCGCTCGCCGCCGCACGGATTCCCCCCTCCGCCTTTCCTTCGGGAAAACGGATCTCGATCCGGCTGATGCGCCCCGTTTCGCCCGAAACTTTCTGCAACGCGGGGAGATCCATCAAGACGAGATTCTCCGGGATGGCCGGACGATTCGCGGGATCGGGGAGAATCCCGGCGATGCGGAGATCCGCGACGCGGTCGTTGATCCAAACGCGGAGCCGGTCGTCTTTCGCCACCCCACGGGCACGGGCGAAAGCCTCACCGACCAGACACGCATCCGTCACCCCGAGCAGACCGGGCTCGCCCTCTTCGGCCGAGAACCCGACGCCTTCCCCCGCCTCTTCGCTCTGCCCGATGGCGTTGCCGATCGCCACCAGATCGACCCCGACGAAACGCAGGAGGTCGCCGTCTGGTTTTTCCGCTCCGGTTTGGACGGCCCCGGAGAGCTCCAGCACCGGGAAAAAGTCGACCGGTCGCTTCCCGGAGATTTCACGCAGATCGCGCAAGACGGACGTCTCGAAAAAGCCCGAACGAGGACGGAGGAGGAGATCGCTTTCTCCCGAAATCGATTCGGTGAAAAGGCCGAAGCCTGAGACCGCCGCCTTGTTCGCGAGCCGCACCGCGAGGAAGACCGCCACGCCAAGCGCCAAGATGCCCGCCAAGGTGGCGGTCAAAGCCGGCTCGCGCTTCCAGTGCCGCCAGATCAGGCGCGACCAGAGCACCCCGCCGATCGAAGCCGGACGCGACGATGGAGAAGGGACGCTCATTCTTCCTGACCGAGCAGCAAGCCATCGCGCATCTCCAGGGTGCGGCGGCAGATGCGCGTGACCTGCGGGCTGTGCGTCACCACGAGCATGGCGATCCCGTGCCGCTCGCTGAGCGACGCGAGCAGGTCGAGGATCGCCTCGCCGGTCGCCGAATCGAGGTTGCCGGTCGGCTCGTCGGCAAGGATGAGACGCGGCTCGATCGCGAGGGCCCGGGCGATCGCGACCCGCTGCATCTCGCCTCCACTCAGTTCGTGCGGCATCGCCGAAGCCCGGTGGGAGAGACCGACTTCCTCGATCAGCCCATCGACCCGGGCATCGCGTTCCTTCACCGAAAGCCCCTGCAATTGAAGGGGAAACTCGACATTTTCACGCACGGAGAGAGTCGGGAGGAGGTGGAAAAACTGAAAGACCGTGCTCACCGTTTCACGCCTCACGCGGCAGAGTCCGTCCTCATCGAGGCCACCCAGAGCGACCCCACTGATCTCGATCGTCCCCGTGTCCGGACGGTCGATCCCGCCGATGCAGTTGAGCAAGGTGCTCTTCCCTGATCCCGACGGTCCCATCAGGGCGACACGCTCCCCGGGCTCGAGCGACAGCGAGACGCCGCGCAGGACCTCCGTTGATCCGTAGGATTTTGTCACCCGAGAGACTTGCAGCGCCTTCATTTTTCTCCAACTGTGGAGGGAATACGCCCCTCGTCGCCTGAAAAGGCCGCAGACCCGGCCGTTTTGTCCCGGTTCCCCTCCCTTTCCATGCCCCGCTTCCCCATCAAGATGCCCCAACTCGGCGAGTCCATCGCCGAGGCGACGATCCGTGAAATCCTCATCGCGCCCGGCGACGAGGTGAAGGCCGACCAGAACATCTTCGAGGTCGAGACCGACAAGGCGATGATGGAGGTCACCACCCCCTGCGGTGGCATCATCTCCGAGATCACCGCCCTCGTCGGCACCAGCTATCCGGTCGGCTCGCAGATCGCGATGATCGAGGCGACCGAAGAGGACGCCCTCAAGGCCGGCCTCATCCGTCCCGCCGAGACCGCCGCGGCCAGCACGCCGGCTTCCGCCGGAACGAAGAGCGAGGAAAACCTGCATTTTGCCATCGCCGAAAAAGACCTCATCGATCACAGCATCCCCTCGCCGGTGAAACCCACCGTGGAAGGCGGCCTGCCCGTGCCGGTGCGCTCCAGCGTTTACCTCAGCCCCCGCCTCCGTCACCGCATGGAGGAACTCGGGCTGAACTCCGCCGACCTCGCCGGTCTGCCCGGCAGCGGTGCCGGGGGACGCGTCACGGTCGAGGACTTCGAAAAATTCATCCAGGCCCTCGACCAGAGCCGCATGACCGATGCCTCGCCCATGCGCATCGCCGTGGCCGACTCGATGCGGCGCAGCTGGACCCGCCCCCTCGCGAGCGTCACCGTGCCCGTGGAGATGGATGCGGTGCTCGCGCACCGGAAAAGGGTCGAGGCCAAACCAGGTGTCAGTCTTTACGCGATGCGCGCCCTCGCCATCGCTCTCTCGGAGAACACCGCCGTGGCGGGACGCCTCATCGGCACCAAGATCGTCCACCCGAACGCGATCGACATCGGCTTCGCGGTCGAGGCTGACGACGGCGTGCTCGTGCCGGTGATCCGCAATGTCGATCAAAAGACCCTCGCCGAACTGCAGCCGCCCTACGACGACCTCGTCCGTCTCGCCCGCGAGCGCCGCCTCCCTCGCGAGGCCATGGGTGCGGGAATCGCCACGATCACCAATGTGGGCCCCTTCGGCATCACCGCCGCCAGCCCCATTCCTCTGCCCGAGCAGAATCTCGTCCTCGGGCTCATGGCCGGACGCAAGATGCCGGTATGGGACGAAGCCAAAGGAGCCTTCGTGCCGCGGATGGAGTCGAAATTCGTCCTCAGCTTCGACCACCGCATCCTCGATGGCGGGGCCGCCGGCCGCTTGCTGCAACGCATCGGCCAGTTGCTGCAGGAGCCGGAGAAACTGTGACCTCCCCGCTCACTGCGGCTTCGGCATCGGCGGCTCGAGTTCGCCCAGGACGAATTTTTTCCAGAGATTGTTCACCGCATCGTTGGGGATGAAGGTCTCATCGGGACCCAAGGCCGCTTCCGGATCGGTGATCTTGAAGGTCTCGCCCGTCATCACATTGCCGCGGTAGCCCTTGGTGCGATCGATCTCAAGGAATTTCGGAGCCTCCTCGACGGGCGCGGCCGGAGGCTCGGTGCCTTCACCCTCCTTCTTTTCACCTTCCGGTGTCGCTGCGTCCGGCTTGGGCGCTTCGGCCGCGGCCGGCGCTCCCGTGTTCGATTTTTTCTCCGGCATCCGCATCTTGATCATTTCGAGGAGGTATTGCTTGCCGAAGTGCTCGGTCACTGCGTTCAAATCGCTGCTTCCGCGAAACTCCCGTCCGTTCGTCCAGTTGGGTTTCAGGGGAGCCGCCTTTGCCAGCACCGATTCCGCATGGTTTTCCGAGCCCCAGAGTTCGTGATTGCGGCAATATTGCCCCCAGATGAAAAGGATCGGCACCTTCGCCGTCTCGGGCCTCGGGGCCGAGTCATAAAAGGCCCCCTTCGTGAGTACCGTGGCGAGGACTTTCTCGGGTTTGTAATTGAGGTAGCTGTAACCAAAGGCCGCCCCGGTTCGCTCTGCGGCATAGATGACGATGGGGGCTTCGAGAAGTTCGGGCTGCTTCAATTTCGTCGCGAAGTTTCCCAGAGCGGATTCGAGAGCGCGTCCACTGCCTTTGTCGGCAAACATGAAGTCATCGGCCTTGCGGGGATCGAAATCCGCTTCGGGGATCCCGGCCTCATACGAAAGGATCGCAAAATCGTGTTTCGTCTGGAAATCAGCCCACGGTCCCTTCCCCTTCTCCTGCACCGAAGAAAGGTAGCGGAACGAATGGCCGAAATCGTCCAGCGAGACCAGCAGGATGCCCCGGGGTTTCGAAAGCGGCAATTGCAGCATGAACTCGATTTTACCCACCTTGGTATCGAGCCAGCCGGGATACTTCGCCGACGCTTCGGCGTTCGGCTTGGGCTCGGCACCCGGAGCCGGAGGTGCCCCGGGCACGGTGGAGGAGTCCAGATTCAGATCGATCGTCTCTCCGGCGAGCGCGCGCTCGTAGGCGGCGAAGATCAGCTTTTGATCGCGCTCCAGAGCCGTGAGATCGAGCTTGTCCCAAGTGACTCCGATGACGGGTCCATCGGCGACGAGCTGGGCCGTGAGTCCCTTTGGCGTGGCTTGTTTGATCACGTGAAACTCAACCGCTTTGCCATTGGCACCGGTCAGGGTGATGGCGGACGCGGGCAGGGAACACGCGATCCAGCCAAGCAGGGCAACGGCGAAGAGCGGAAACAAGGGCGTTAGTCGGGGGCGGAGTTTCTTCATGGAACAAACGTCGGACGGGGTTTCTCGAAAGGAATCTGTTTTGCCGGAAATCCCCGGGCTTGGCAAGAGCAAAGGCGGTACCGCAATGGGTATTGACTCCTCCTCTCCGCAAAAAAGTGGTGAGGGTAATCCTCACCACAACGTATACCCCCCATCGATCACCAGCGCCGCGCCGGTCATGTAGCGGGAGGCATCGCTCGCGAGATACACGGCGAGAGGACCGAGGTCCTCGGGTTCGCCGAATTTTCCCATGGGGATGGCCTTGAGAAATTCGCTGATCACCTCGGGATGCTCGCGGGCCCAGCGCTGGTTCGGCTCGGTGAAGAAGCCGCCCGGACAGATCGCGTTGACGGTCACGCCATGCGGGGCCCAGTCGGCGGCGGTCGCTTTGGTGAATTGGATCACGGCGGCTTTCGCGGTCTCGTAACTGCGCCCGCCAATCCCCCGGTTGGCAATGAGTCCGGAAATCGACGCGACATTGATGACGCGTCCGCCCCCACCCCGCCGCACCATCTCTCCGCCGATGAGTTTGGTGCAGAGAAAGGTGCTGGTCAGATTCAGATCAAGGATGCGCTGCCAGTCGGCGAGGGACTGATCCTCGACCGGGACATTGACGAGGCGACCGCCCACGTTGTTGATGAGGATGTCGATCCGCCCCGGCAACGCGAGGGCCTCGAGACAGGCGGATTCACACTCCTCCGGCACTCCCATGTCGGCCCGGATCGTGAAAGCCTCACGCCCGAGAGCCCGCACCTTCTCCGCGGTGTCAGCGAGGGAATCGGCGTCGCGCCCGCTGAGGATGACGTCCGCCCCGGCTTCGGCGAGGGCGAGCACCATTTCACGGCCGAGGCCGCGACTGCCGCCGGTGATGAAAAGGCGACGCCCCGCGAGAGAAAATCGGTCGAAAAGGCTCATGATCTTTCCTCCATCGGAACGACATTTCCGCATCCCTGTCGATCCCGAAGTCGCCTTCCACGCGTTCACGCCCTCTTTTCTCCCACGATTGCTAAACTCATCTAAATTATCTTTTTTGTGAATTTTATCATTTTATACTTTTAGAATTGCGAGAATTGGCTAGATTTTCCAGATGAAGCTTTCGACCGCTGGCTTTTTGGCCCTTGCCATTCTTCTCGCCTCCCCACTTTCCGCCCAGACGACGGGTGGACTCGATCGTGCGGAGGCGGTGGGAGCCTTTCTCAATGGGGCCCTCCCCAATCGCACCCCTCGTCCTTCGACGGGAAGCTGGCGGCTCGTCAATGCCTTCCCCAATCTCACCTTCATCGATCCGGTGCAGATGGTGCCGGTGCCCTTCTCCAACCGGCTCATGGTGGTGGAGAAAGCGGGCCGTCTCACCGTTTTCAACAATGTTGAGACCGCGACGACCAAGACGGTGCTGATCGACATCCGCAGTCAAGTCCAGTCGACCCACGACAGCGGGATGATGGGACTGGCCTTTCATCCGGAGTTCGGCGTGCCGGGTTCACCGAACCGGCACTACCTCTATGTCTATTATCGTTTCACGGTGCAGAAGTCGGATACCGACCGGGCCTACTGCCGTCTCTCCCGCTTCACCTGGGACCCGGCGACCAATGCCATCGCGCCGTCCTCGGAATATGTGCTGATCAACCAATACGACCGGCACAACTGGCACAACGGCGGCGGCCTTTTCTTTGGTCTCGACGGTTTCCTGTATCTCTCGATCGGCGACGAAGGCGGAGCGAATGATCAATACAACACCGGCCAGAAGATGGACACCGGCCTGCTCGCCGGCGTGCTGCGGATCGACGTCAATCAGGATCCGACCCGCAGCCACCCGATCCGTCGCCAGCCGCGAAATCCCTCCACCCCTCCCTCGGGATGGCCGAACAGCTATTCGCAGGGTTACTACATTCCGAATGACAATCCGTGGCAGAGTCCCACGGGTGCGACGCTTGAGGAATTCTACGCCGTCGGCACCCGCAGCCCCCACCGCATGACGCAGGACCGTGTCACGGGCGAGATCTGGCTGGGCGACATCGGACAAGGCACCCAGGAAGAGATCAGCAAGGTCGTCCGCGGAGGGAATCTGCAATGGCCCTATCGCGAGGGCAATGTGGCAGGGCCGAAGACCAAGCCCAATCCCCTCATCGGATTCGACGTCACTCCCGTCCATGCCTACGGGCGCTCGACGGGCGGCTGTGTCATCGGTGGCTACGTATATCGCGGCGCCCTTCACCCTGAGCTGACCGGAAAATATCTCTTCGGCGATCACAACTCGAACGCGATCTGGTCGCTCGACACCTCGAGCGGTTCGACCGTGGTGACGCAACTGCTGACCCTATCCCCCCACGGACCGGGACCGAAAAACGGCATGGGATCGTTTGGCATCGATGCCTCGGGAGAACTCTACGTGCTGAGCCTCGCCGGCACCGACCTCGATGGCGGCCGCATCTACCGTATCGAAAAATCGACCGAAGGAGTGCCCGAGCCTCCCCGCCTCCTCTCGCAGACGACCGCTTTCTCCAATCTCACGACGCTGACACCGGCCGCCGGGGTGATGCCCTATGACGTGAATCAGCCGCTCTGGTCGGATGGGGCTGACAAAAAACGCTGGATCGCGATCCCGAATGACGGCACCCCGAACACCGCCGCGGAGCGCATCACCTATTCGGAAGACGGCAACTGGGCCTTCCCGGTCGGCACGGTGCTGATCAAACATTTTGAATACCCCGGCCGCCGCCTCGAGACGCGCTTCTTTGTCTACGGCGACGATCTCGTCTGGTATGGATTCACCTACCGGTGGAACGAAGACGGTACCGATGCGGAGCTCCTGCCCGGGGCCGCGGTCGATGCGACGGTGACGGTGAACGGCACGCAGCGCCAGTGGCATTTCCCGAGCCGCAATGAATGCACGACCTGCCACTCCTCCGCTGCGGGACGGGTCCTTGGAGTGAAAACACGTCAGCTGAACGGCGATCTCCTCTATCCGAAGACCGGCCGCACCGCGAACCAGATCGTCACGCTGAACCGGCTCGGCTTTTTCACCACGACGGTGAACGAGAGCACGCTCGCGACGGTGCTCACCTCGAAGAAGCAAAATGACGCGACCGCCACGCTCGAGCGCCGCGCCCGCTCCTACCTCGATGTGAACTGTTCGCACTGCCACCAACCCGCCGCCCCGACCCAGGCGGCCTTCGATGCGAGACTCGAGACCCCGCCTTTTTTCCAGAATCTCATCAACGTGACTCCGGGCAACAACCTCGGCATCACCGGTGCCCGGCTCGTGAGCCCCGGACGTCCCGATCTCTCCGTCGTCCATCGCCGCGTGGGTTCGCTCGCTCCCGGCGTGGCCATGCCTCCGATCGCGAAGAATCTCGTCGATGACGCGGGTCTTCAGTTGCTCGCCGATTGGATCAACAGCCTCGATTCCGCTTCGGTCCCTACGGGCCCCGTGACCGGCACGCCACCCCGCGACCACACTCCGCCGACCCTGACATTGACCAAATCCGGCAGCGGCACGCTCGTGACGACGGCCTTCACCGTCACCCTGACGGCGAGCGAGGCGATCCGCGGCGTCCAGGCTTCCGACTTCACGATCACGAACGGCACCATCTCGAATGTGAGCGGCTCGGGCACGTCGTGGACCTTCCGCGTCACTCCCGCCGGACTGGGCGCCGGCTCGATCAGCCTGCCGGCCGATCGTATCGTCGATGTGAACGGCAATGCCAACCTTGCCATCTCCTCCCCTTTGCTCTTCGACTACCAGGCGCCGCTGATCCCGGGCAACCGCCTCACCGGTGGCGAGTTTGAAAACGGGCTCACCGGCTGGGACAATGGCGGAGGAGTCTCGCTCTCCGGCACGGCCTACCGGGGATTGAATGCGGCGCAGATCGGAGGGTCGACCTATCTCGTCCGCACCATTCCCGTCACGGAATTGACGAATTACCTCTACTCCGGCTGGATTACGAGCAGCACTCCGGGTGTCCGGGTCGAGGCGGGACTCACCTTCGGCGATGCCAACGGCGTCTGGATCCGCGACCGCATTGTGACGCTCGAACCGACCTCGACTTGGTCGCGTTTTGAATTGCCTTTCACCGCACCGGTCGGGGCCCGGAGCGTCTCCGTCTGGATCCTCACAAACGGCAGTGGCGGCGTCTCCGTCGATGATCTCGCCGTGACCGAGGATGGCACCGGAGAGCCGCGTCCCGTCTTCGGTCCCGGCTTCACCAACCTGCTCACGAACGGCACCTTCGAATCCGGCCTCGCTCCCTGGGATCTCGGCGGACAAGTGGCTCTCTCGACGAATGCCCGCACCGGCACCCAAGCCGCCGCCATTTCCGCGGGCAGCTTCATCGTCGTGACCCGCACCGTCCTCCCCGGTGAATCCCTCGCTTTCGGAGGCAGCTATTTCACGAGCGGAGGTGCCGGCCCTCTTGAGGCGGGCTTCTCTTTCTGGGACGCCTCGGGCACCTGGATCACCGATCGCACCCTGCTCCTCCCGGAAACGTCCGCCTACCGGAATTTCCTCGTCGATACCGTTGCACCGGAACGCGCCGCGACTGTCACTTATTGGATCTGGCGTGGCTCGGGCGGCGCCGTGACCGTGGATGATCTCTACCTCTTCCGCCCGGATGAGAGCATCGGTCAAAATCCGAACCTGCTCACCAATGGCGGCTTCGAAAACCCGACCTTCAGCCCCTGGGATACCGGCGGCAGCAATGTCCAACTCGTCGCCAACGCCCGCACCGGCAGCCGGGCGGCGCGTCTCGGATCGGAATCGTTCCTCGTCCACAATCAATCGGCCTCACCCGGCGAGACCTACCAGCTCAGCGGCTACCATCTCAATGCGGCCGCTCCCACCGCACCTCGTGAAGCCGGTTTCTCCTTCTGGAGCAGCACCGGAGCCTGGCTCGGCGACGCCATCACCCCACTTCCGAACACCGCGAGTTATGCCCGCTTCGACGTGACCGGCCTCGTGCCTGCCGGAGCCGTCTCCTTCTCGGCTTGGGTCTGGACGGGGGCCAATGGCGACCTCACCGTCGATGATCTGGAACTCGTGCGATCGAGCACCGCCGCCGCCCCGGCTGCCACGACGAGCACGCCGGAGTCGGCTCTTGAAAATCTCCAGGAAGCCGCCCTCGCCGGCGACCTCACCAAGCTGACACTCAAGAGCGGTCGCTCCCTCGATCTCTCGGTCGGAGGAGCCCTCGAGAAAGATCCGGATCTCGCTTTGGCCCTCGGAGCGACGGCACCGGTCTACGCCAAGGGGTGGGGTCTCGTCGCGCTCCACGATACCGCGGCGATCGCCCGAGGGATCGACAAAGACGAACGCAAATCGATCGCGACCACCGTGAACGGACCGGGCTTGATTTCAGCGCAGTGGCTGCTCGATACCCTGCCCTCCCGCGCCACCCTCGTGCTGATCATCGACGGGATCGAGCGCGAGCGTTGGAGCGGTCGCACCGGCACCACGTCGTGGCGCACGGTCGCGGCCAAGATCCAAGGCCCGGGTATCCATACGATCGAATTCCGGCTGGAATCCGGACGCACCTCCATCGATGGCGATCCCTACCTCACCGCCGGAGTGCGCGACCTCGCCTTCCACCGGGGATATCCTTCACTGCGCCCCGATCTCGCCATTTCTTATGCCGCCCGCTCGCTCGTCGGAGATGGGATTTATCACTCGAATGGCGTGGGCCAGGGCGTGACACTCTCCCTGCGGGGGCGGAAACCCGCTACGGCAACCGTGCTCTGGAGCAATGACGCGCCGGATCTCGAGGACGGCGTCCGCCTCTCCGGACCCGCGGGCGATCGCAGCCACCGTCTCGCTTATTACCTGATCGACGAAGGCCGGCGCAACATCACCTCCGAAGTGATCGTCGGGGAATACGAAAGTGACCTCGGCGCCCCCGGCAGCGAGCAACGCTTCGATGTTGAACTGCGACGCAAGGGGCGCGGCAAAAAATTCAGCGGCATCGTCCGCGGCGCCTCTCTCCTCGATCGGTCGAAAATCGATGCGGTGCGCGTGCAATCCCGCACCCGCTGAACGCCTTCATGGCGTTTCCCCCGACGCCAACCCGGCCGAGCGCATCGCCCGGTCGAGTTCGTCGCGGAATTCGCGGTAGCTCCACTCGGATTTGCTGAGCCCCCAGGCCCGGGGCGGAGAGACCGTGGGATCGATTTCCGCGACGAGGAAATCCTCCACGTGCCGGCGGCTCTGCACGAGGATCTCTCCTCCCGGGTCCATCACGTAGCTGTCGCCATAACCGACGAGACCATCGCGGCTCATCCCGCTCTTCGCCGGATCGAGGATCACGTTGTTGCCCCTCACGAAATAGACGCCGTTCTCGATCGCGCGCGCCGTGTGATCAGCCCTCACTTTGATGAAATGGGAGAGCACGCCGTCACCGGCGATCGCATTGAAATGCGGGGCAAAGATCACCTTCGCACCTTTCGCCGCGAGGATGCGGGCCGGCTCGATGTAGCCACCATCCGAACAAATCAAGACGCCAAAGACCAGGCCACGGTGCTCCCATACCGGAAATTCCCGCCCCTGGCGGTGGAACTTCTGATAGGCCGAACATTTCGAATATCTCCCGACGAGGTGCCCGCGATGCAACACCATCACGGTGTTGTAGAGATCTTCTCCACGCGTCTCGTTGAATCCCACGATCGCCATCGCCTCGTGCCGGCTCGACACATCGAGCACCCGCATCGCCTCCTCCGAGTCGAGGGAAAAAGCACCGCGCCGGGCTTCCGTCCCGGTGTCGGGATAGCCGGTGAGGAAACATTCCGGAAAACTCACGATCGCGGCTCCTTCGTCATCCGCCCGCTGCAGACCTTCCTCGAAGCGCCGGAGATTGCGTTCGAAGTCGGCGTTCCAAGATTCATACTGGCAGTGCGCGATCTTCATCCGGACAGCTTGGAGAAGATCACCTCCTCCTGGCAAGATCGGAATCCACCTCCACCATGGCGCGATCCCCTCCCTTCACGGGACTTGCCATCCGACTCCGTTTCGCGGTAAAACGCAACCCAATCCCATGAGCAGTTTTCGCGTCCGCCCCCGCTTCACCCAGACCGTCCCGCTCGCTCCCGAAGAGGTCGAAGAGCGGCTCTCACACACCATCCGGGAACGTTGCCGCGGCTGCTATCTCATGCGCTTTCCCGGCTACCTCACCCTTCGCATCCCCGAGGATCAACAGCACTTCTGGTCGCCCCAGCTCACCCTCAGCCTTGATCCGGAGGACGACGGCGGCACCCGCATCAGCGGCATCTACGGGCCGCGCACGAATGTCTGGTCGATGTTCCTCTACGGCTATCTCATCGTCGGCGTTCTCGGCACCTTCACCGGTATCTTCGGCATCGCCCAGTGGGTCGTCGGAGCCACGGCTTGGGGGCTCATACCCTTTGGCGCGTTTCTCATCCTCGCGGTGGGGCTCTACGTCCTCGCCCAATTCGGCCAGAAACTCGGCGCGCGCCAGACCTACACCCTGCACCTCGCCTATGAGGCGGCGATCGGAGAAACGGTGGCGATCCACTGAAACATTCGAGCCCGCGCCCTCAGGCGACCGACTCGACAAAAACCTGCCCGGCCACCTGCAATCCCAATTGCACCCGCTTGCCTCCCCGACGCGATAGCTCCAGCACCCCGGCCGCGCGATCGGAGTCCGAGACCTCGAATTCCTCGCCGATCCTGACGCCTTTTTCATTGAGCCACTCGAGCAAGGCGGAATCCTCGTCCGAGACGCGCACCACGCGGTAGCGTCCCGCGGCCGCCTCCAGCAGCGGCATCGCCAAATCCTTGGCCACGACCCCGTTCCGGTCGGGGATCGGATCGCCGTGGGGATCGTGGGTCGGCTCGCCGAGCATCTCGTTGATCCGATCGAGGAGACGATCGGAAATGACGTGCTCGAGGATCTCGGCCTCTTCATGCACCTCCGACCAATCGAGCCCCATCACCTCTACCAAAAAGGTCTCGATGAGCCGGTGCCGCCTCACCACCTTCATCGCCTCCGTTACCCCGCGCGGCTTCAGGGAAAGACCCCGACGAGGCTCGTAGGCGACGAGGCCGCGCTCCTTCAAATGCCGCATCATGATCGTCACCGTGCCCGGGGTCACCTCGAGTTCGCGCGAGATCTCACCCACCGTCGTGCTGCCACGGCCCTCCCCCTGCAGGTGCAGGATCGCTTTCAGGTAATTTTCGACGGTGCTCGAGGGCATGGCTCCATCATACCCGTAAAACTTGCCCCCTGCAAGAACTTATCTTGACGACTCAAACAAACCATCTACCTTTATTCAAGAAACTCTATTCGATCACTCGATGAAACGTCGGACTGCCACCCTCTCTTTTTTTCTTCTTGGCTTTGCCCTCCTCCCCGGATGCAACGATGCCCCCGAGTCCGCCGGAGGCCCCTACCGCGTCGTCGCCACCGTGGCCATGATCGCCGACATCGTCCGCGAGATCGCCGGTCCCTTGGCCGAAGTCGACGGGCTCATCGGTGAGGGCGTCGATCCCCACCTTTACAAACCCACCGCCGCCGATGTGAAGGCGATGCAGGCCGCCGACCTTGTCTTTTACAACGGTCTCCTCCTCGAAGGCAAAATGACCGACATCCTCGTGAAGCTCGCCTCATCCGGCAAACGCGTCCATGCCGTCACCGAAGGCATCGCCGGGGAAGCCGGCTACGTTCTCTCAGGAGAGGACGATCACCACGATCCGCACGTCTGGATGGATGTGAAGGGTTGGATCGCCGCCACCCGGGTCGTCGAGGAAGCCCTTGCCGCTTACGATCCCGCCAACGCCTCCACCTACCAGGCCAACGCCGCGTCCTACCGCTCCAAACTCGAAGCGCTCGACCAGTATGCGAAGACCTCGATCGCCTCGATTCCCGAGACCCAGCGCGTCCTCGTCACCGCCCACGACGCCTTCCAGTATCTCTCGCGGGCCTACGGCATCGAGGTGCGCGGCATCCAGGGTATGAGCACCGAATCCGAGGCCGGCGTGAAGGACATCGAGACCCTCGTCTCCTTCCTCGTGGAGCGGAAAATCCCCGCCGTCTTCGTCGAGAGCTCCGTCTCCGACAAAAATGTGCGCGCTCTTCTCGAAGGCACCGCCGCGAAGGGGCACACCGTCGTCATTGGAGGAGAACTCTACTCCGATGCCATGGGCGCCACCGGCACTTACGAGGGCACTTACCTCGGCATGATCGACCATAACATTACCACCATCACCCGCGCCCTCGGCGGCACCGCCCCTGAAAAAGGTCTCAACGGAAAGCTATCACCCGCTCACTGATCGCCATCAGACCATCCTTCCCTTTTACTGTTTACCTTCCCACCTTTCACCGCGGGCTCGGCCCGCGCTGCCATGCATACCGAATCCCTCAGCGGACAGGGCGTCTTCCCCGCCCGGAACACCGAACCCCGTCCCGAGCACCCGCCCGAGGTGCCGCTCGCGATCCACGACCTCACCGTCGCTTACCAGCGCAAGCCCGTGCTCTGGGACATCGAGTTGAACATCCCCGAAGGCAAACTCGTTGGCATCGTCGGACCAAACGGAGCTGGTAAAAGCACCCTCCTCAAAGCCTGCCTCGATCTCGTCCCCCGCACCTCCGGCTGGGCGCACATTTACGGAGTTCCTTATCGCAAGGCCCGCCACCGCGTCGCCTACGTGCCCCAGCGCGAGAGCGTCGATTGGGATTTCCCCGTGAACGCCCTCGACGTCGTCGCGATGGGATCGTATCGCCGCCTCGGCTGGTTCCGCCGCGTCAACGCCGCCGAGACGAAACGGGCGATGGAGGCGCTCGATCAGGTCGGCATCGCCCACCTCGCCCACCGCCAGATCAGCCAGCTCTCCGGCGGCCAGCAGCAGCGCGTCTTCCTCGCCCGCGCCCTCATGCAGGATGCCGATCTCTACCTGATGGACGAGCCCTTCGCCGCCGTCGACGCCGCGACTGAGCAGGCCATCGTCGACCTCCTCCGGCGCCTCTCCGGCGAGGGCAAAACCTGTCTCGTCGTCCATCACGATCTCGCCACCGTCACCTCCTATTTCGACTGGATCGT
Organism: Verrucomicrobiales bacterium; assembly: GCA_016795385.1. Taxonomy (GTDB): domain Bacteria; phylum Verrucomicrobiota; class Verrucomicrobiia; order Verrucomicrobiales; family DEV007; genus Arctic95D-9. Next base: position 134,411 of record JAEUHI010000041.1, read on the forward strand.
CCTCATCAACATGCGGGTCGTCGCCGCCGGTCCCACCGCCGAGACCTTCACCCGCGACAACCTGCAGAAGACCTACGGAGGCAAACTCAGTCTTCTCGAAAAAGCCGCCGAAGCCCTGCGCTCCACCCCGCGCTGACCATGCCCGGTCTCTCCGAAATCCTCGAAGTGCTGTTGTTGCAGAATTACAACACGCGCCTCGTCGTTCTCAGCACGACCCTGCTCGGGGTCGCCGCCGGACTCGTCGGATCTTTCCTCCTCCTGCGGAAGCGTTCCCTCATGGGCGACGCCCTCTCCCACGCCACCCTGCCCGGCATCGCCATCGCCTTCGGCGTGATGGTGGCACTCGGGGGCGAGGGCAAATCGCTTCCGGCCCTCCTCCTTGGCGCGACCCTTTCCGGCGTCGCCGGCATCGCCACCATGCTCATCATCCGGCACACCACCCGTCTCCGCGACGACGTCGCCATGGGTTTCGTGCTCTCCGTCTTCTTCGGCGTTGGTGTCGCGAGCCTGCGCATGGTGCAGAATCTGCCGAACGCCGCCGGGCTCGAATCCTTCATCTACGGAAAGGCCGCCTCCGTCGTGATGAGCGATTTTCTCCTCATCGCCCTCGTCGCCGGAGTCGCTTCGCTCGTCTGCCTGATCTTTCTCAAGGAGTTCCTCGTCCTCTGCTTCGATGATGGCTACGCCGCCGCGCAGGGATGGCCCACCCTCTTCCTTGATGTGCTTTTGTTAGGACTCGTCACCGCCGTCACCGTGATCGGACTCCAGTCCGTCGGGCTCATCCTCGTGATCGCCTTCCTCATCACCCCGCCAACGGCGGCGCGGTTCTGGACCGACCGGCTCCTCCCCATGCTCCTCATTTCGGCCGTCATCGGAGGCGTGAGCGGCTGGCTTGGCGCGTCCCTCAGCGCCCTCACCCCGCAGCTGCCCGCGGGTGCCGTCATCGTCCTCGTCGCCGCCGCCTTGTTCCTCGTCAGCATGCTCTTCGCCCCCGTCCGCGGAGTCCTGCCACGGCTCCTCAATCAGGCCGCCCTCCGCCGGAAGGAGGATCGGCAGCACTTCCTCCGCGCCGCTTACGAGATCCTCGAGGATCAAGCCGGTGACGCTCCCGTCGCGAATCGTTCCTTCCCCTACGAGGCCCTCCTCCCGAAGCGTTCCTGGACACCGCGACAGTTGCGTCAGATCCTCCGCGTCGCCCGGCGCGAGGATCATCTCGAGCCCACGCCGCCCGGACGTCTCCGCCTTTCCGAACCGGGGTTCGGAGAAGCCGCCCGCGTCACGCGCAATCACCGGCTCTGGGAATCCTACCTCATCCAATACGCAGACGTCGCTCCCAGCCACGTCGATCGCGATGCCGACATGGTCGAGCACATCCTCGGCGCCGAACTCGTCCGCGAACTCGAAGCCAAACTCGGTGGCACACTCCCCGGCCAAACCGTGCCGCCGAGTCCGCATTCGAGCGGTGAACGGTGATCCTTACCCACATCAGCCAGACCTCCGCCCTCCGATTACCGATTACCGATTACCGAAATGTGGACCTCCTTCGACACCTGGATCGTCATCGTCGGCATGCTCTGCGCCGTGGCCTGCGCTTTGCCTGGTTGTTTCCTCGTGCTCCGCAAGATGAGCATGATGGGCGATGCCATCAGCCACGCTGTTCTCCCCGGGCTCGCCATCGCCTTTCTCGTCACCGGGACTCGGGCAAGTGTACCCATGTTCCTCGGGGCCGCCCTCGCCGGACTTCTCACCGCGCTCTTCACGCAGTGGATCATGCGCTTCGGCAATGTCGATCGCGGCGCCGCGATGGGGATCGTTTTCACGACCCTCTTTGCGATCGGCCTCCTTCTCATCCGCCGCGCCGCCGATCACGTTGATCTCGATCCCGGCTGTGTCCTTTACGGGGCGATCGAACTGACGCCGCTCGATACCGTCGCCCTCGGCCGTTTCGACATTCCCCGCGCCGCCCTCGTCAATGGCGGCGTCCTCCTCGCGAACCTCATCGTCCTCACCTTGTTCTACAAGGAATTCAAGCTCAGCTCCTTCGATCCCGATCTCGCCGACACGCTCGGATATTCCTCGCAGTTTCTCCATTACCTCCTCATGACCCTCGTCGCGGTCACCACCGTCGCCGCCTTCGAATCCGTCGGCAGCATCATCGTCATCGCCATGCTCGTCGTGCCTCCGGCGACGGCGCTCCTTCTCACCCATCGCCTTCTGCCCATGCTCCTCATCGCCTCCGGGGCCGCCATCCTCGCCGCTGTCGCAGGCCATCTCGGCGCCCTCGTCGTGCCGGGCTGGTTCGGTTTTGAAAGCACGACCTCTTCCGGGATGATCGCGCTCGCCTCCGGTCTCATCTTTCTCCTCGCGTGGCTCTTCAGCCCCGATCAGGGCATCGTCATGCGCCGCTTCCGCGCCGCGCCAGTCCCGATCGATCCCCTTTCCAACACAAACACCGACACCGCATGAGCCACCGCCTCGCCCTCGCGCCCTTCTTCGCCCCCTTCCTTGCCGCCATCGCCGAGGCCGGGGAACCCCGGGCCATCGAACCCTCTTCGGTCCAGCCTCATACCCTCTTCAATCCCACGCCCCGCAATGAATGGCGCGAGCTCTCGCCCGACCGTCCCGATACCACTGAGAGCCCCATCACCGTCGACGCCGGGGCCTGGGTCGTCGAGGCGAGCTACTTCGACTGGCGTCGCGACGGAGGCGACGACACCTACACGGTGATGGCCACGAATCTGAAAGTCGGCCTCACCGACCGCATCGATCTCCAGACCGTTTTCGACGCCTACACGTGGGAGGAGGCCGGAGCCGAGGGTTTCAGCGACGTCACCCTTCGCCTGAAATACAACGTCTGGGGCAATGACGGTGGCAAGACCGCTTTCGCCCTGTTCCCCTTCGTGAAAATCCCCACCGACACCGCGATCAGCAATGGAGAGGTCGAGGGTGGTCTCATCCTGCCCTTTTCCACCGACCTGACCGATGGCGTCGGACTCGGTCTCATGGCGGAGTTCGACGCCGTCCACGACGGCATCGACGATTACGATCTCGAATTCGTCCATTCCGCCGTACTCGGATTTGATGTCACCGACCGGCTCGGAGTTTTCACCGAGTATGTCGGCGTCGCCGGCCCCGGAGACTACGAGGCCTACTTTTCCGCCGGCGCGACCTTCAGTGTCACCGACGATCTCGTCTTCGATGCCGGGGCGCAGGTCGGGCTGAACGACGCTGCCGAAGACCTCGGTCTCTTCGGCGGCTTCACCAAACGTTTTTGACCTGGCCACAAAAAACCGGATCCCGCTGAAACAGGATCCGGTCTTGGAAAAGAGAGTTTTAAAAAACCCGGAGGAAACCGGGATCAGTAGCGGGGGGCATAACCGGGCTGCGGTCCGTAGCCGGGCTGGGGAGCCGGTCCGTAACCGGGCTGCGGCTGGGGTCCGTAGTATTGCTGCTGTTGTTTCTTCTCGTTGGCCGAGCCGATCGCGGCACCACCGAGACCACCCACGGCACCGCCGATCAGGGCTCCGGTGCCACGGTTGCCGTCTCCGGCGACAAGGGCACCGACGCCGGCACCGATGGCGGCACCACCGGTGGCGCCTTTTTGGGTGGGAGTGCATCCGACGAAAGCGAAGGACGCGGCAAAAAACAAAGCGATGAGGGTATGGGACTTCATGGTCGAGAAGCTTCGCTTTTCTTAAATAATTGATCAAGTAAAGATTTTAAAAGATTAGCCTCCACTTTCGGGTTCGGGTCCGGCTCTTCCGATTCCGCGATGCCCGGGATACGCGCATAACCGACGAACTTTGACTCGCTCCCCTCCTTCGGCACCTCCCAGTCGAAAACACTCACCCCGTGGATCGTTTTGCCGCGGTAGCGGCGGCCGCTGCTCGCGCCGAACATCACTCCTTCCCCGTCCGCCTTCAGCGTGCCCAGATAAATCATCACGTGCGAGATCGGCGGATCGCGATCGCCCGTTTCGTAAGTGCCCTCCCAGAAAAGGAGGTCGCCCGGTTTCAGATCGGCGAAGACCGGATCCTCGGTCGAGGTCACGCCCGGTGTCGGCTTCAGCACTCCCGCCTTCTCCGCCCAAGTGTAGAAATCCCACGACGAGCGAGGCACCCCTTGGAATCCAAACGTGGTCAGAGCATGCTGCACCGTGCCGGAGCAGTCCATGCCCTTCTTTTCGGGTGAATTCGAGCCGAAACGGTAGCCCAGTTTCCTGCGGGTCAGATCCAGCGAAATCTCGATCAGCTTTTTCACCGGCTCCGCCGACGTTTCGTACTCCACCAGGTCCGTGGCCTCGATCGAAACGACCGAGGCTCTCTGCGCCTGCAGCGCGGGGACTACCGCGGGCAGAAAGCCGAAAACGGCGATGATGGGGAGAAGGCTTCTCACAAGGAGGGGACGCTATCGCGGCGGGAGGGACATCGCAAGGATCGAAAGTAGAGGCGGCGTCCCGCCGCTTTCATCATCAGGGTCAAGCGGCGGGACGCCGCTGCTACTTTGAGGCTGGCACGACGGGGGATTTTCGTTATCGTCGCGGCATGTCTCTCCGCATCTTCAAAACCGCCTCCGCTATTTTCATCGAGTCGACCGAGTCCCCCGGCCAGGTCCGCCATGCCGCACCCGGCTTTTCCTTCAACGAACTTTTCACCTCCGGCGATCCCTTCGCCTACGCCAGCGCCGCTTACGACGGTGCCTCCGACGAGATCTCTTTCAATCCCGAGATCCCCTACCAGCCGCCCATCGGCGATCAGGAAGTCTGGGCCGCCGGAGTCACCTATTTCCGCAGCCGCACCGCGCGGATGGAGGAAGCCGAGGTCGCCGGCGGCGACATTTTCTACGATAAGGTCTACGAGGCCCCGCGTCCCGAGCTCTTCTTCAAGTCCACCGCCGCCAAGGTCCGGGGCGCTCTCGATCACGTCGGGATCCGCCACGATTCCACCTGGGATGTGCCCGAGCCGGAGTTCACCCTCGCGATCAACGCCGAGGGCAAGGTCTTCGGCCACACCATCGGCAACGACATGAGCTCGCGCTCCATCGAGGGGGAAAACCCGCTCTATCTCCCTCAGGCCAAAAACTATACCGGTGCCTGCGCCCTCGGTCCCTGCCTCGTCGTTGGACCGACGCCCTCGCGCGAGACGAAGATCTCCATCACCATCTCGCGCGGCGGGCAGGAAGTCTTTTCCGGCGAGACCACCCTTTCCCAGATCAAGCGCGGCTTTGATGAACTGGCCGGCTGGCTTTTCAAGTGCAACCACTTCCCCACCGGCGCCTACCTCATGACCGGCACCGGCATCGTCCCCGACAGCGATTTCACCCTGCAGGTTGACGACGAGATCGCCATCACCATCGAAGGCATCGGCACGCTGCGGAACACCGTGGAGAAAGTCTAATCAAATTCCGCGGGCCACCCAGGCCCACCTGACTCCGACCTTTTACTTTTTACCTTTACTTTCCCTCATACTCATACTCTTACCTCCTACTCCTACTCAAATTTCGGTCGTCCACTCACCGCTCGCTGAGTATGAGTAGGAGGTAAGAGTATGAGTATGAGTGGGAGGGCTCAAGCCCTCCCATGAACCCCCTCCTCGACTCCCGCGACGAATCGATCTACACCCTCCGCACGAAGGCCCCCGGACCGACCGGAGTCCTGCCCTTCACCCAGGAGCAACTCGCCACCCATCCAAGCGGGCACCTCTTCGGCTGGACGCAGAATGTCGGCATGGGCTGGCCCTCGGACCAGGTCGCGGGCGGCGATTACCTGATTCTTTCCACCCAGGGCGGGATCCGCCAACCGGACGGCAAACCGATCGCCCTCGGTTATCACACCGGCCATTTCGAGGTCGGTCTGCTCATGGAGGAAGTCGCGAAAACGATCACCTCGCTCGGCGGTGTGCCTTTCGCCGGCTTCGTCAGCGATCCCTGCGACGGACGCACCCAGGGCACTGATGGGATGATGGATTCCCTGCCCTACCGCAACGACGCGGCCACCGTCTTCCGACGTCTCATCCGTTCGCATCCGACCCGCAAGGGCGTCGTCGGCGTCGCCACCTGCGACAAGGGACTCCCCGCGATGATGATGGCCCTCGCCGCGATGCACGACCTGCCCACGGTGCTGGTGCCCGGTGGCGTCACCCTGCTGAGC
>JAEUHI010000063.1 GCA_016795385.1 Verrucomicrobiales bacterium
CCGTCGATGCCACCGATTGGCACCATTCTGTTTTTACAATGGCAATACTTTCACGGCCATTATTCGGGATGTCGTGATGAAGCTCGATCTTTCCCCGGACGAAGCCCACATCATCCGCAGTCTCGCCGGCCACATCGTCGCCGGTGTCGCGACCGACGAGGAGGAGCGCGCCTTCCGGAAGTTCTGTGAAGGATTGGACCATGCGGATTAACGGCGGACGTGGGTGAACGGATAACTCTTCGCGATCTCGACGACGACCCGGCTGAACTTCCAGCCATCGGCCTCGGCGGCCTGCTGGATGCGGGCGACCTCGGGCATGTCGTGGATCCCGAGTTTCCGGGTGATCGCGTAGCTGAGGAGATGCTCGATGAAGCCGCGGGTGAACTCGTGCGGGTTCTCGGCGAGGATGGCCTTGAATCCGGCAGGACCGTCAAAGGCCCGGCCCGACCACTCTCCTTTCGCATCGGCGTCGGGAGTCCATTGACCGACGGGATCGAATCGCTCGAGGGCGAAGCCGGGGGGATCGAGGCGGATGTGGCAGGATTGGCACGCCGCTTGGTTGCGGTGCAGCTCGAACTTCTCCCGGATGCTCATCTGTTGCGCGGCTTCCTTCGTGTCATTCTCGATCGCAAAGGCGACCTTGGGTTCGGTGGGCGGGCGGTTGAAGAGCGTCTCGAGGATCCACGCGCCGCGCTTTACCGGACTGGTGCGGAAGGGCAGCGAAGTCACGATCAGGGGTGCGGACATCGTCGCGAAACCTCCGCGGTTCGCGTCGTCCAGCGTCACCCGCCGCCAGATCGCGGCCCGGTCGTTCTTGACCCGGAGTTCGCGATTGGTGCCGGCCGGCGCGTCGGTGATGTCTTCCGATCCGGCGAGCGGAATCCCATAGAGCCGGGAAAGCTGGCTGTTGAGCCAGGTGTAGTCGGCGGCGAGGAAATCGAGGATGGGGCGGTCCTCGATCTGGACCGTCTCGAACAACAGGAGGGCCTCGGCGAGGGCCGAGCCGTGGAGGGTGCCCTTGTTCTGCGGGCCGTAGTAGAAGCTCTTGAAGAGCTCCGGGTCGGGCTTGGCGCTCTGGAGCTGATCGAGCCGCAGCCATTGCACGGCGAAGGACTCGCTCAATTCGCGCGAGCGTGGGTCCTTGAGCATCCGGCGCGTCTGGGCCTCGAGCACCGCGGGGTCATGGAGCCTGCCCTCGCGGGCGAGAGCGAGGAGTTCCTCATCCGGCGTCGAAGCCCACAGGAACAAGGCGAGGCGCGTGGCCAGTTCGTGGTCCTCGAGCGGAGTGACCGGAGCGTCTCCCGGGGTGCCGTTGGCCTCGACGTAGAGTAAGGCCGGCGAGGCGAGCACGGCGGCGACGGCCTGACGCATCGCGTCCGCTTCGGAGGCACCGGCCGCCTGTACCTGATGAAAGAGCGTGCGAAAGGTGGCCCGTTCCTCGTCCGAAAGCGGACGGCGAAAGGCACGATCGGCGAAGGCGTTGAGGCGCTCAACTGGAGAGGCAGAAAGTAGTTTGGGCTTCAGCCCAAGTTCTGGCCGGGGAAGATTTGGGCTGAAGCCCAAGCTACTTTGGATCACCGCCAGATCATCGAGCAGCACGTAGTCGCCGGAAAACCCGCTGCCATCGACAACCAGCTTCTTCACCGCTTCACCCGGCGGCGCGCTGAACGAAACGAAGGTCGTGCCCGCCTCGCCCTCGGCCATGTCCCGCGATATCGTTTGCTCCGTGGCGTCGGTGAAGATCGCGGTCAGCTTCACGGTGCCGCTCTGTCCCCGGCGTCCCACGAGGCAAAAGCCGAGATGCTCGACGCCTTCCTCGGCATCGTCGCTCTCGATGTCGAAGGTCAGCTCGAACACCTTCGCGCCTTTTTCTTTGTTTGTCAGGATCGCCGGAGCGGAGGTCGCCTTCGCGGTGGCGAAGGCGGCGATCCAAAGGTCGGCGTTCGGATTGATCGTCAGGCTGCGGTTGCCAAAGGCCGCCCGGATCAGTCCGCCCTTGCCCTCGATGGTCTGGTTCGCCACGGATTTGGGCACATCGAAAACGCCGCCGAGTCCCTGCGCATGAGCCTCGGCGAGGCGGCGGCGGAAATCGGCGAGCGGGATCGCATTGCCTCCGGCGTCCGGAATTGTTTCAATGTCAGGAGCAAAAGAAGTCAGGAGTTTGGGCTTCCGCCCAAGCTCCCCATCCTCCGCCTTTGGGCTGAAGCCCAAGCTACTTTCCTCCAAGCCGAGCAAGTCCGCGAAGACCCGGCTGCGCCTCGGCAACTCTGGCGCGTTCACGATCGTCAGTGCGGCGGCGAGGTAATTCTCCAGCAAGAGCGGCGAGAAGTCCTGGGTATCGCCGCGGTTCCGGTAGCCGTGCTCGGCGCGGTGGTCGCCCGGCAGACCGAGCTGCGGACAGAGCACGGGATACTTCGCTCCATACTCGCGCATCTCGACACGGATCTCGGCGGGCATCACGCCGGTGGCGGGCTGGAAGTAACTTTTGTCCCGCAGCGGGAGCCGCTCGGGAAAGGCGAAGATATCCATCTCCAGCCCGAAGAGGTCGCGGATGGCATTGTTGTATTCGAGGCGCGTCAACCGCCGCAGCACCGGCTTGCCTGGATCGCGCGCCTCCAACGCCGGGTCCGGTCGTGCCGCGATGTCCTCGATCCATGCCAGCAAGGCGGTGCGATCGGCGTCGGTCGGCTGCGCGTACTCTTTTGGCGGCGGCATCTGGTGCGACTCGATCTTTTCATGGACCGCCGCCCAGACTTCGCGGTCGGCCATCACGTCGTCTTCGGTGAGAAAGCGCGATAGGTCGAGCCCGCCTTTCTTCGCCAGGTCGTCGTGGCACTCGAGGCAGTAGGATTCCAGAAACGCCGGGAACTCCGCCGCCGATAACGGAGCGTGGAGGAGTGCCAGGAAAAGACCAATCGCGCGGATCATGCGTTTCCGAGGGCGACGATCCGGGAGCGGATTTCCTGACATCCACCCGCCGACATCTGGTATCTCTCACGGAGCGACCAACCCGAAGGCTCCATCACGAAGGCCCTGCGCCCCACCCTTGACCTCTTCCGGCTCGTAGCGGTGGACCTCTTCCCAGGTCTCGCCGCGATCGCCGCTGCGGAGGATGTGGGTGCGCTGGGGATGGATGCTGATGAGGGTGCCCTGGTCGCTCGCGATGATTTGTCCCTCCGGGACTGCGGTCGGGAGATCGCGCCAGGTTTTTCCATCGGCACTGGCCCGGCTCATCTTGCCGCAGAGCCAGAACTCGTCGCCGACCACGCTGAGCACGGCGCGTTTCGTGCCCGTGGGAAAAGGCCCCGCCCAGGTTTCACCCGCGTCGCCGCTCGTCCAGGTGTTGGCGGCATCCTGGTCGGTCAAAAGGAGGAGATCACCTTTCGCCACGAGGGCTCCCCGGCCCGTCGAGGCCTCGAGACCTTTCGGCGCGAGCCATTTCCAGGTCTTGCCGAGATCGTCGCTGGCGAAGAGGTGACCGAACCGCGGCCCTTCCTTGCCGCGATTGTCACCAAGGGCAAGGAAACGCCCGCTTGCGTCGCCGCAGTAAACGGGATCGAGGTGGTGGGTCTGGAACTTCCCTCGCGGATCGTCCTTGAAGGCTCCCCACATGCCGAAACCGTGAAAGGTTTTCCCGCCGTCGGAGGTAGCGGCCATCGTCATGTAACCAGTGCCCACAACGGTACCTTTGCCCGCGGCGAGTCCCCAGGTTCCGGGCATGACGCGCGGATTGCCCTTGGCCTCGGGAAGCACCGTCGCGCCGCTGGTGAGGTGACGCCAATTCACGCCATCATCGGAGGCCAGCCAGCTCGTCGGCGCGCCCCAGCCGAAGGCCACGACAAAAAGGCCGTCGCCATAAGTCATCGTGCGGGTGGACCAGACGCCATGATCGGCTGCCGGATAGCCAAAGAAGGCCTGCGTCCAGGTCTTGCCATCGTCCTTCGACAGAAGGATGCGCCCACCGTGGCCGACGACGACGAAGGCGGGGACTTTCGGGTTCGACGTGAAGTCACCGCCGAGAGCGATCTCTTCGCGGCGTTTTTCACCGGCGGCGACGGCCTCGGTAGATTCGGCGGCGAAGGCGGAACCGGAGGCAAGGAGCAGCAGGGGAAAGAGCGGGCATTTCATGGATGGAGGGGTTGATGTTTCCGCCCAAGCTGGCGGCAGGAAAACGGCGAGACATGATTTTGGGCTGAAGCCCAATCTACTTTTCGATCAGTTCAAATCGGGCGACGGCGAGCTTCCGGTCCTCGCGGTAGCTGCTGACGATGGCCGAGGTGATGACATTGCCCGCCGCGGTCGGGTGGCGTTGACGCAGTTGGGTGCGCGAATCGATCGGCTCGAAGCGGGCGATCGGAATGGCGATCTCGCACCAGCCGTCGGCATCGGGCTGCAATTCGTCGGCTCCGATCTTGCATTCGAAATTGCCGCCGAAGCCTCCGCCGGTCCGGTGGGTGAGGAGCATGAACTGGAGCGACCCCGGCTCCTCCTGCCGCAGGCGGTAACGGATCACGCTGGACCCGGTCGCGAGCAGGCGCAGCGGCTCTTCGAGCAGCGCGGTGCGGACGGAAACGCCGTAGTGCGTGGTGACCCGGCCGTCGTCCTGCTTCTTCGCCACGTAGGGGCTCGCATGCATGGCACCGTCCTTGGCAAAACCACGCCAATCCCGGGGCGGCGTGGTCGTGGTGAAATCGAAGCTCCAATTCGTGAGCGGCTCCGGCGTGGAGGCCGCATCGAGGGCACTGCCCGCGTCGAGCGAGGCAACGGCGCTGCGGTTGGCCGGCACGTTGATCTCACTGCCGTCGGCGAGGCGCTTCAGTTTCACGAGACCTTCGTTGACTTTCAGCACCGTGTCCTCGGGTCGGGCGGTGAGATCGAAGGCCGTGCCCACGACCTCGGCCTCCGCGCTCGGCGTGCGGACGAGCATGGGACGACCCGCGGGCTGCGGTTTCACCTCCGCGGAAAGCGTGCCGCGGGAAAGGGCGAGGATTTTCCGACCGTCTTCCGAGAAGGTCAGCTCGGTCTCGCCGTGCAGGGTGATGAGCGTGCCATCGCCGAAGCGGAACTGGGCCGAGCTCGTCTCTCCCACCGTCGCGATCGTGCCGGCGGGCAGGCGGTCCTGCGGGGCGATGGGCGAGCCGTCGCTCCAGGTCACCGTGCCGGTGTTTTCGACGAGTGTCAGGACCGCGGGCTGGCGGTTGGAAAGAAAAAGCACCGCGCTCGCCGCCAGCACCGCCAGGGAGGCCGCCAAGGTCAGCCACGAAGTCCGCCCGCTCTTTTTCGGTCGCTCGACTGCGGCAACAGGTTCGCTCCTTGCTAGATCCCCGAACGCCACCGCCTGCTCGGCGATCGCGCGGAGATGCTCGCGCAATTCACCATCCTCGCGCAGATGCTGCTGGAATACCGCCATCTCTTCCGAGGTGAGCGTTCCATCGAGGTAGCCTTGCGTGAGGAGATCGTCGTTCATGGAAATGAAAAGTAGCTTGGGCTTCAGCCCAAATCCGAGCTTGGGCTGAAGCCCAAACTACTTTGTTGGAGGCGCGCGTCGACGCACTGCCGCAATTGCCGGTGCAGGCGCGAGAGCCGCTGGTAAACCGCGTCGACCTTGGCACCGACACGGTCCGCCACCTCGTCGCAGGAGTGGCCTTCGAAATAACGCAGGTGCAGGAGTTGCCGAGATTGCTCCGGCACCGAGGCGAGGCATTCTCGCAGCGCCTCCATGCGGCGTCCCTCCGGCTGCGGATGGGCCGACCACTCCCCGCTGATGAGATCGAGCACCTCCGGCTCCAGGCCGAGCGTCTCCGGCCTGCGCTTGCGCAGCCAGTCGATCGCCTCGCGCTTGATCGAGACCATCGCCCACGAGAGCAGCGCGCCCTCGTGCTCGAAGGAGACGTTTTTCGTCACCGACTTCAGCGCCACGTTCTGGAAGAGGTCCTCTGCCGCCGCCGCGTCGCGCACGATCAGCCACGCCGCCCCGCTGAGCCGCGGGCGCGCCTCGAAGAGGTGTCTCAGGATGGTTTCGTGGTCGAGGGGCATGACCGGAAGACAACGTGCGGATCATCCGATTCCTGACACGGCGGACGTTCCATCCGCGTCGGGTCGGGAAGGAGGGAGGCGGCTGTTGGTGTCAGGCTGCATCACCCTTGTCCCTCGCGAAAGGGCCTCACGGGTTTCTCAGCACGCGGAGCCGGGCGAACTTCGCGGGGTTCCCTGGACCGGGCGCGAGATCAAAGGTCAGGGGCAGGGCCAGGTCCGAGGGGGCATGGGTGGCCACTGCCGTCCAGGAGCCGGGGCTGAGGGTGGTGGAAGTCTCGATGACATAGGTCAGATCCCCGCCATACGGCGCCCCACGTTTCACAAAGGTCAGGAGGGTGCCGTTCATCGAGCCGCGTTCGCCGCCATCGGCCAGGGCGTATTCGATGAGGTTGGGGATGCCGTCGTGGTCGTCATCGTCGGCGGGATCGCCGGTGATGGGCGGCACCTGGCTGGCGGCCCAGGCGCTGTAGTCGTTCTCCGGTCCCACGCGGAGGATGCCGTTGCCGAGGAAGAAGGCGCTCTTGTGGTCCGCCGTGGAGGACAGCGAGCCGTAGGTGCCGTCGGACATGGAGACGCCATCGAGGTAAAGAGCGCCGACCCTGTCCGTTCCGGTGAAATCCAGATGCAGCACGGCACCGGCGTCGATGCGGACGGCGGCCGAGTCGTCGATGCGGGCCGCGCCGGTGAGGCGCAGGGTGCCGGTCTGGACACGGGTGTCTCCGGTGTAGCTGTTGGCTCCGGAGAGAGTGACGACGCTGGTGCCGCCGGCGCTGGCAACGGTGACGCCGCCGCTGCCGAGCTGGATTGCTCCGCTGACGAGCAGACCGGGCTGGGTGTTGCCGATGGTGGTGAGGGTGAGGTTGCGGTTGGTGCCCGTGATGGAGTTGCTGATGGTGCCAGTGTTGAAAGTCTTGGAAATGGTCGTGTCGTCCGCGAGAGTGATGGGTCCGGTGACGGTGGCATTGCGCCAGAGATTCAAGGCCCCGAGACCGCCGGTGCCCGCACCGCTGAGGATGAGCGCGTTGTCCAGCGGGCTCGCGGTGAAGCCTTGGCTGAAGTTGAAGGTGGCCCCCGAGGACACCGTGATGAGGCCGTTCATGTTCGCCAGCGACTGGATGCCGGGGTTGGGCGTGACGTTGTCGTTGGAGAGCGTGCCCTGCTGGACCTGGATATCGCCCGAGAGGGTGTTGGAGGCTCCGCCGCCGCTGATGTTGAGAGCGCCCGCACCCGTTTTGACGAGTTGACCTGCTCCGTTGACGGCACCGCTGAGCGTCAGGTTCTGGCCATTGGTGTCGAGCGTCCCGGTGATGCCCGTGGCGATGGAGAGCGCGTTGGCCACGTTAAAAGCGCCGCCCGCGCGCAGGGTGGAGGCTCCGGTGATGGACAGCGCACCCGTGCCGAGCGACGCCGCATTTCCCAGCACCAGGGTCCCTGCGGCCAAGGTGGTGCCGCCGGTGTAGTCGTTGGCCGAGGCCAGGGTCAGGGTGCCCGCGTTGAGTTTGGTCAAGCTGCCTCCGCTGCTGGAGAGATTGGCGGCAAAGGTCACCTCCCGGCTGGCGCTGACACTGAAACGATATTGCTGGTTCGGTGCGGTGCTGAACAGGGGTGAATAATCCGCGGCGGGGCTTTGGTTGAACTGGAGCGTGCCGCCGTTGAACTCGAGGGTGCCTCCGACCGCGTCCGCCGCGGTGGTGGCGATCACCAGGCTGCCGGATTGCAGGGTCAAGCGGCTGATGCGGGAGAGGGAGGTGCTGTTGAGCTGGAGGTTGCCGGCGGAAAGGGTCACGGGGCCGCTGATCGGGTTGGTGCTGTTGTTGAGCAGCAGGTTGCCCGCGCCGGTTTTGGTGAAGCCGTTGAGGCCACCGAGGGGTGCGGTGATGCTGGCGAACTTCCCGGCGGCAAGGGCATTGACGGTAATCGTGGGATTGGCTCCCGCGAGGTGGAGACTGCCTCCGGTGCCGGCGGCCAATGTCCAGCCCGCGGCCGTGGCGGTCGCGGTATCGGCGAAAACGAGACCGCCCATGACGCGGACTCCATCGAGCGTGACGCTGGCATCGGCCGTGGGATTCAGCGTGCTGAAATCCGCCGTAAAGCCCGCGCCGCCCGCGACCACACCGGGAGGACCACCGGCCCAGTTCCCCGTGACCGGCCAGGAGCCGCCGGAGGCATTGGTCCAGGTGCCGTTGGTGGCGGGACCGGACGCGGCGGCGACCACGGTCACCGTGGCGATCGCGGAGGTGGCACCGCTCTGAGCGGTAACGGTGAAGGGGCCGCCGATGCTCTGGGCCTGGAACAAGCCGTCCGCGCTGATGGTGCCGCCGCCGGTGACGCTCCAGGTCGGAGCAAAGGCCACCGGATTGCCGGATCCATCAAAGGCCTCCGCCGTGAATGGCACCGCGAATCCCACGGGCAATTCGATGTGATAGGGCCGGATCACGGCCACCGCGCCGCCGCCCGACCAGGGTTCGTTGGCGGTGAAGTCGATGCCAAAGGCATTGAGCTCGGTGAGCGATACCGGATTGCCGAACCGCGGAGCGAAGGTGAGCCCGTCCTTGAAAGCGGTGACCGTGACATTGCCAGGGGCGAGACCGGACAGTTGATAGGAGCCGTCCGACCCGGTCCAGGCATTCACGCCGCCGCCGCGCACCAGGACGCCATCCACCGGGCGTCCGGCATGGGTGACGCGCCCGTGGATCCTGCCCGTGTTGGCCGGACTCCCGACTTGGATCGTGGCGCTGGCGGTGGCCTTGCCGCCTTTCATGTCGGAGACCTCCACCCGCACGGTGTAGAATCCCGCGGTGTTCCAGAGCTTGGCGCGCGTGGCCAGGTTCAACTGTCCGGACTGCACGGTATTGTCCCCCACATCCCAGTGATAAACGAGGGTGTCGCCGTTGGGATCGGTGGCATTGACGGAAAAGTTCACCAATTCCCCCGTGGCGGGCGTCGTTTTGCTGACGGTGAAGTTCTGGATTTGTGGCGCGGTGTTGGTGCCCTGGGTGCCGATGTTCACCACCACGTCGATCCACTCGTTGGGATTGCTGCCGCCCTTGGCGATGGGGGTGAAATGAATGTCCGCTCCGGCGTCGCTGTAGGTGCGGCCGATGAGCAGCACGGCGTCTTCCTTGTCGTTGTTGTCCGCATTGGGGCCGGGGTCGGTGCCATAGGGGCCGCTGTCCCGGGAATACGGGGTCATGTCCAATTGCACGGCGTGAAAGCCCTGCCCGTCGCGCCGCCAATCGACCTGCAGTCCATGGGGCAACCACGCCCCGGCGATGCCATTGGTCGGCAGCAGCCGGTAGTTCAGCCAGTATTTGTAGGCGGGCGTCAGGCCGGTGGGATCGGTCGCGGGCCGGTCGATCTTGACCGCACGGGCCACGCCCGTGGTCATCGCGCCAAAGTCCGCGCTGGCGACATCATGACGATACAGGCGGAAGGTGCCGCTGGTGGTCGTGCTGACGATGTCACCCGCGGCGGTCGTCAGCCAGTCGAGCCGGTTTTTGTCGCTGGCCGCGTAGTGGGCGCGACCCGCATCGAAGTCCCCCGGACCCGGCTGAGAGCCCATCACGGCAAACTTGTGGCCATACTCGTTGCGTTCATCGTTGGCGACGTCTCCGGTGTAACCGCCGGGGTTCGAGTCGCCGCCGATGGGCGAGGGCGAGTCGGTCAACCAATAGCCGGAGTGGAACAGCCCGAGGTTGTGACCATATTCATGGGAGGCGGTGCGCACGGAGATTTCAAAGCGCAAGAGATGCGAGGCCTTGCCGCCGAGCTGGGCGATTCCCGCATAGGCAAAACCATTGCCCTGGGCGTTGGTGGCGGTGTTCGTGACAATGGTGAAAAAGTGGAAGTTGGCGTGATTCCAGGCCGGATTGGCCGCCAGCGCCGCCTCACGGGCATCGACGATCAGGGTGTTGAAATTGCCCACGTAATCACCGCCGTTTTTCGGCAGGGTGACCACGCTGGTGTAGGTGGTGGAGAGAGACGACTTGCCATACGAGTTCTCGAACCAGAAAGCCTCCGCCTCCGCCTGCCGTGCCTGTGCCGTGGCGAGTGTCACCGGTTCGTAGGTGGGCAGCTCGTCGGCAAAGCGGGCGCGGATATAGAGCATGGTCTTCGCGCCCTCCGTCCAAGGGGATGGCAGCGCCGGCGGCAGATCCTCCTCCTGCCCGGCCTGACCGCCCTGTCCATCCTGCATGGCAAGGGGAGAAAGGCCTGCCATTTCGCCCAGGGCCAGCTCCCGATAGGCGGGCAAGGCCTCGGGTCCCGGCACTTCCTCCGCCGCCCTCAGACGCTGCCGGGCGGACTCCAGCGCCGCCTCGGAATCCACTGCAAAGTGCCGCCGCCCCAGCTGGACCACCCTGCCCTCGTGTCCGAGATCCGCCGTTTCTTCCGCCGACAACTCGCGCAGCGGATCATCCCGCATCGCCATCACTTCATCGATGGCGATGCCATGCACCGAAAGCTTTTGCTTCGTCATCACCGTGGCCCGATGGCCGTATGCAAAGGCCCGCAGGCGACGTCCGTCCAAGTTCAGCCAGAGATGCCGCCAGGACCGCCCCTCCGGTCCGCCGCAAGCCTGCTCGACATCGAGGTCCGCGGTCCGGCTGACCGGAATCTCCAGCAAGGCCACGATGGGGGCGGGCAAGTCGCGCCGGAGGGCGTACGGCACGGCTTCATCCAGTGCCGCCTCCGGATCGGACTGGATCAGCGCCTTCAACGCCTCTCTTCGCGCGTGCGCCAGAAGGAGTCCGTCGGCCAGATTTTCCTCGTGCCGGCCCGCCGACAGCCACGCGCCAAAGGCGGTCAGCGCATCCGCTCCCTCCGCCTTGGGCTGGCCGATGACGGCCGGATCACGCGGGGCCTCCGCCGGGGCCGGGACACGGACCTCGGGCGGATCGTTCGCCCGGTCCGCTCGTTCCTGCCAGATGACCCACGACCACACGGCGATCAATGGCGCGATCGCCATCGCCAGACGGATCCAAGCCTGCCATCGCCCGGATTTCATCACCGGAGATCATCGCTCGATGACTGTTGGTAAACGGGGGAACGACGCGGGGAAGCGTCGAGAGGCGGCTTCGAGCCGCCTTCGCGCTGGGCGAGATTTGTCGTGGAGGCGACCATCATGCGAGGACTACGCCGGAGCATAGCGTTTCCGTCTCCGCAGGGAAGATTTTTCGTTGTCGGCTCGCGGACTTTTCGCGCGATTCTCCGAAGGGAAGATGCCTTTTTGAGCGTGGTTGAAACGCTCAGGATCTCCCGCCGCGATCGAAGAGGACGAGGCTGTTGTGCGGGTTGAGCCGTTCCGGCTTGAAGTGGAACCAAGGCAGGATCTGGACGAACTTTTTCGCGCCGCATCCCGGAACACGGCAGGGCTCCTTGTGCTTCGGGCATTGGTTGTAGTGACAGACCATGCCGAGGTATTGATCCGTGCCGGCATCGATGAGGTGCAGGCAAAAAAGGTGATGGGCGATGGAGAGGTGGATGTCGTGATCGACGAGCTCGCTCACCAGTCGGGCGCAGGCCTTGCGCATCGCCTCGGCGCGGGCGGCATGGGTCACGCGGAGGGCGAGGTCGATGTTCTGGCATTCGTGATAGATCTTGATGCGGCGATGTCGCATACGGGCGAAACGGGGCACTTCCTTCCACAACGGCAGGGCGACGGAGCCGAAAAGAACGACCGACAGCACCTCCTCCATTTCACCGAGCTTCTTCGCGAGCAGGGTCGCGGCCTTGCGGAAATCGGACTGGCGGCGGAGCATGGCCATGTCCTCCCCGTGGATCTCGCCATAGCTCGCCGGGGTGAAGATTTCGATCTCCTCGAGGCGTCGGCCGACTTCGCTGTACCAATCTTCGGGCTCGTCGTCGCTGCCAGGGACAAAACAGTGATCGCGCAGATAATCGTCCATCACTTCACCCGGGTCCCGCAGCAGCGAGTGTTCGGCGGGATGCTGCTGCTGGTCTTCCGGCGTGGCCTTTTCATCGACGGGATGGTATCGGCCGAGCTTTTCGAAGGCGAGATCCTCGACCCATTCGAGGAGGAGTCGGTTCTCCCCGGGCCGGCTTTGTTGGAATTCGGCCTCGATCCCCCCGGGGGTGAGACCGAGTTCCTCCGCGAGGAGTACGTGTCTTTCCGAGAGGAGGCCCTGATTTTTGAAAAATGCCCACGCGGGCATCCGCTTCTTTCCTGGTCTCCGACGGCTCATGGATTCAGGGTGCATAATAATGTGCTTCCCCCCGGGGTGCGAGCGCGGAGTGGAGGGATTTGCGGATGCGCGAAGACGTTCTCCATGGGATAAATGGCTCCGGAATTGATGAAACAGCGCTCTTGCCTCCGAATTCCCGTGACATCCCTCCTCGCCGTGGCTGCGACGGGCATGGCGGAGGAGTCGTCTGCGCCACGGGGCGTGATGGCCGCGTCCGCAGGGTGGCCGGCGGCGCTCTGGGGCGTGTTGTTTGGGTTGCTGGTGGTCTGGGGTTTGCGGCTCCGTCGCATCGCAAGGTGCCAGGCCCTTGCCGCTGCCGAACTTGCCGATGCCCACAAAACGGCGCGGGCGAGTGAACAGCGCTGGAAGCTCCTTTTCGAGCAAAGCCCGCTCAGCGTGCAGATCTTCGATCCGGACGGTCAGACGAAACGCTTCAACGACTCCTGGCGGAAACTCTTCCGCCTCACCGACGAGCAGGGGCTCGCTTTCAACGTCCTGCAGGCGCCCGACCTGATTGAGTCAGGAGCGGTCAATCTCATTCGCAAAGCCTTCGAGGGAGAGGTGGTGCAGGTGCCTCCCGTGCCCTTTCCTGTCGCCACCGATCCGCCGGAGGTTCGTTGGATCGGGGGGCTCGTCTATCCGCTGAAGGACGCGGCCGGTGAAATCATCGAGGTGGTCGTGATTCATCATGACATCACGGAGATGAAGCGGGCCGAGCAGGCGATGTTGGAGATCAACGAGACTCTTGAAAAAAAGGTCGAGCAACGCACCGGCGAGCTGCAGGTCGCCCGCGCGGAGCTGGAGCGCGCTCTCGAGCACGAGCGGGAGCTCGGCGAGCTCAAATCGCGTTTCGTGACGATGGTGAGCCACGAATTCCGCACCCCGCTCGGCATCATCATGAGTGCGGTCGAACTGGTGCGCCATTATTCGGAGCGGCTGCCCGGCGAGGAGAAGGAGCGCCTCCTTCTCGAGATCCACACGAGCACGAAACACATGGGCGACCTCATGGAGCAGGTGCTTTTGTTAGGGCGTGCCGAGGCCGGGAAGGTCTCCTGTCATCCGCAGCCCATCGATCTCGAAAAGGCGGTCGGCCGGGTCGTGGCGCAGACGGAGGCCTCGTCGGGCGGGAAGTGTCCCATCGTCGTCGCGACGGACGGGGATTTCGACCACGTGAGCCTCGACGAGGCGCTGCTCCGCCACATCCTTTTCAATCTGCTCGGAAATGCCGTGAAGTATTCGCCCGAGGATTCGGTGGTGACGCTGCGTCTTTCGCGCCGCGGGTCCGGCGTGCGCATCGAAGTGATCGACCGCGGCATCGGCATCCCGGAAAAGGACCTGCCCCATCTCTTCGAGACCTTCCACCGCTGCTCGAATGTCGGCGAGATTCCCGGGACGGGACTCGGGCTCGTGATCGTGAAACGTTGTGCCGAACTGCACGGTGGCACGGTGGAGGTGGAAAGCGAGCCGGGTCAGGGTACCACCTTCACGGTCGATCTGCCGGGCGCCCATGGATGACCGGACGGAGCGAGAGGATCACTTCCCGAGCCGGTCGAGGATGTTTTTCGTGATCTGCATCACGGCGGGATCCTTTCCGGAGAGTCCATGCGCCCAGTCCGTCGATCCGGACGTGACGACGGTGCCGCCGCCTTCCGTCGTGTAGAGCCCGAGCACGGCGTTGCCGGCGTGATCGGGGCCGGGCCAGCGCTCATACCACCAGCTGTCGCCCGGAGCCCATTTCGCCGGAGCGGTGCCGAGGATGGTGAAAGTCTTTGGGGTCCCGTCGCGGTGGGTGGGGAATGGCAGGCCCTCGCGCCACTCGATCTCGCAGCCGTCGCACTCGTAGCCGACGATGCTGTCCTTTCCACCGAACTCCTGTCCCGCGGCGAGCCCGGTGTTTTCGAAGATCCAGTGATCGGGGCGGTGCACGGTGTAGGCACCGCTGCCGTCCATGAGCTGGCCGTGGCTCTTGTGATAGCCCCCATGGATGAAGCCGACCCCGGTCAGCGAGTTCTCGGTGCGGCCGACGAGGTGATGGCTCCATAACGTGGCGAGCGTGGGGATCTTTTCGGCGGCGGAGGTGTAGAGCTCGTCCTGGTTGAACCATTGTTTCCAACAGAGGAAAGATCGCGTTTCGGGTTCCCAGCGGATCTGCCAGCAGCAGGTGTTGCCGGAGAAAAAGGCGACGTTGCCACCGGCCGCGGCGAAACCCTCGACGGTATCGCGCATTGGCGTCGACCAGTATTCATCATGACCCAGACTCAGGAGGAGTTTGTAAGGTTTCACGATCTCAGGCCGCAACTCGAGATCAAGATTCGTGGCGAAGTCGAGCGTGTAACCGTTCTCCTCCGCCCAGACGACGAAGGGCAACTCCCACTTTCCGTATTGCGAGGCGGGCGGCCGGTTCTCGGAGACGCGGTGGCCCTGCAATCCGGCGCGGCCGTGGTAGGCGTAGACGCTCGACCCGCCCCAGTTGTTGTAGGCATTGTAGGTGTGGGTCGCGAGTTGCAGGAGGATCCTGCTGCTTTTCCCGGGCTCGGCGGGTCGCAGCACGAAGTAGCAGGTCGACTCCGCGGTGCGGCGGTTGCGCTGGGTGAAAGTGCCTCCGTTGTCGCTCACCTTCATCGTTACCTCGTAATAGCCGCTTTGCCATTCGGCGGGAATGGGCAAGCGGAATCCGACCGGCCAGTGGCAGCCGTGCGAGGAGGCGTTGACGGGCACGGGATGTTCGAGCAGGCCCTCCAGCTTCGCCACTTCGTGGACGACCTTCCGTTCTTTACCGACCCGGGTGATCGTGAGCGAGGCCACCGGGGAAGGGCTCGAGAGATGGAGCTGCAACTCATCGCCCGGCGCGTAGCTGACGTCTCCGGCATACCCTTCGATGTAGAGCGAGCGGCCCTCGTCGATGGCGGGGAGGGGTGAGTGCACGCCGAGAGAAATCGCGAAGGCGAGGAGGACAAAATGACGTTGCATGGAGTTGATCGTAGCGGGCCGGATGGTACATGACAATCGTTTGAAATCCCGCCATCGCGCTGGTGAAGAAGGTTGTGGTGGCATTAGCTCACTTCGTTCCACGAGCCATCGGATCGTGGACGGGATTTGTAATCCCATTTTTGGTTGTATAATAAGGCCGATTTCTCTCGCTCTATCCGAAGGCATCCCTCCCAATCAATCCTTCAAAATGTCGAACCTCCGTCTCTGTTTTTTGGCAGCATCCGCTTCGTTATTCTGCCTTTCATCCTCCTGTTTGGGTGACATTTTTCAGGAGATCGGTGACGCCGGGGACCGCCCCGAGAAGGCTCTCGTGGTGCCTCCGGGAGTCAATCGTATCACCGGTTCCCTGAAACCCGGTTCGACCGGTTCGGGCGGCATCAATCCTGTCGATGTAGACCTCTACATTTTCTCCATGTTGTCGCGATCGGGGAGGTTTGAGATTCGTTTTCCATCGACGTCTGGCTTTGATAGACCGGGTTTGATCCTGTTCTACAAGACTTCGACCGGTTACATTTTTCTCGACCTCGCTCCGCAATCCCCCATTTTGGTGGATGCGACATTGATTCAGGGCGCTCTGCAAGGAACTTTCTGTCTTGCGGTCGGGGACCGTTCGATGATTCCCATCTACGCTGACGGGAAACCATTCTTTCCATTCGTGAGTCAGGGACCGATCGTGCGAGTGGGTGTTCCGACCGAAGATCCTGATCCGACAACGGGCCAATCCTATGAGATCTTTTTCAATTTTCGAACCGAGGTTACAGGAGTCAATCTGACCGTGGGCGATCGCTTTTCACCGCTCTCCCAGAGGGGGGTGACCATGGCTAACAATCATGGCAAAGGGCAGACGATTTCGGTATCTGGACGTGATAAGGCTTTCTACAAGTTTCAGCTCCATCTTCATGACCAGAGTGGTCCGACTGCTCTTGAGATCGTCTTGCCCGGGAGCCTAGAGCTCCGAAGGGTTTGGAATCGAAACGAGGGGAAAAACGTGACGGCTTCGTTCCTCGCCGGACGGTATTTCTCCGATCTTGAGTATGGCAACCTGGACAGTTTTACGGCCGTGGTCGGACGGGATTCTCGTCCGACACGGCGATTCGCTTCGCCCTCCCGCCTACAAGTTCGCGAGAAGGTCTACACAAGAGCTTTTCTTGATTCAAAACCCCAATATCGTGATGTTGTTGGTACTGTCATCAACCTCAGGCCTTAACCCACCCGGATCGGCTCCAAGCGGGTGAGCCCAAGCGGATTCAGTTTTTCAACGGCACAAACCGCACCACCCGCAGATCGAGCAACGCCCCCTTCACCGCCCCCTTCGAACGCACGACGACGTGGTTGTCGGCGGCGGGGAGGTCGACGGTGCCGAGGGCTTCGGTCTTGAAGGTCTCCCAGCTCCCGGTGCTGGCGACGGTGCCGGAGAGGACTTCTTTCCCGCCGATCTCGATCATCCAGGCGTTTCCGGCGGCTTCGGGCGAAACGGAGTATTCCCACTCGACCTGATACTTTCCGGGCCGGTCGAGGACGAGGGTCCATTGGGCGCGGTCGTGCTCGGAGGTCCACCAGCCGATCGCGTCGTAGTCGGGCATGTATTCGATGCGTTCGCCATCGAGCCGGCAGCGCGAGGCCCGCAGCTCGACGACGCCTCCCTTGCCGGGGGAAACGCGGGCGGCCATGTCGATGTTGCCTTTTGGAGGAGCGGGCGTGGCGGAGCCGAGGCTGCCGAGATAGGCGATGAGGTCGGCGAGTTGTGGTTTGGTGAGGATTTTCTCAAAGCCTTCGGGCATCAGGGAAACGCCGGTGGAGGCCAGCGCGGCGATCTCGTTCCGTGGGATCGCCCTGGCGCTGCCGTCGGCCTGGCGGATCGCGACGCTGTTGGCGCTCTCGTCGGCGACGAGACCGAAAACGGTGTCGCCCGAAGTGGTGGTGATCGTGTAGTTCAGATACTTGTCCTCGATGGCGCGGTTGGGATCGAGGATGGCGGCAAGCAGGGAATCGGGCGATCGGTCGGTGAGGGCGGCGAGATCGGGTCCCACGGGATTGCCGGTGCCTTCGGCGACGTGGCAGGCGACGCAGACGGAGGCAAAGATGGTCTTGCCAGCCGCGGGATCGCCCTTCATGGAGGCAATGTCGGCGTGGGCGGCGAGCATCTCCGCACGGTTGGAGTCGGTGGCGGAACTGAAAAGTTTGGCGGCGCGATCCTTCACGGCGGGGTCTTTTGCGGCGAGGAGGCGGGCGCGGCTCGCGGCGTCGATCTGGTTGGCGGCGATGTCGCCGGATTCGATGGCGGAAAGAAGTGCGGAGGTCCAGTCGTCGCGGCCCAGGAGGAGGGCGAGGGTTCTCGTCCGGTCCGCGGGCGGCAGGGCTCCCCAGCGTTTGGCGAGAGCGGCGGGAGTGCCAGGCGGGCGGGCGCGTTCGAGTGCGATAAAAGCGGCCTCGCGTACGGCGGGCGGAGTGCGGGGCTCGATGAGCGCGACGAGGCGGGCGAGGTCGTCATCGCCGGAAAAGATCGCGGGATGGCCGAGGAAACGGATCACCTCGGCGCGTTCGGTTTCCGGCAGGCTGGCATCGCCGGCCCGCTGCCTGACGAGGTCGATGCGGCGGTCGAGTTCCGCGCGGAGCGCCGGATCACGCCCGAGCGAAGCGAGGGTGGCACCACCCTCGAACAATCCTGACAAAAGCGCCAACCGCCAGCTTTCGCCGGGTTCGTCGGGATTCACGAGGAAGGCGGCGAGTTGGTTGACGGCCTCCGCGTTCTTCCATCGGGCGGCAAAGCGGCCGAGTTCGGGAAGGACCCCGTTCGCCCGCCAGCGGGGATCCGGGTCGGTCATCCTGGCGACAAGGGGAGCGAGGTTCTCCCGCGTTACGGCGCTGAGGAGCAGGGGCAGGGCGTGGGGATCGTCGTGATGGCGGGCGAGGAGATCGGCGAGGATGAGGGCATCGTTACTTGGTTCGCCATCACCGATTAATCCGGCCAGTTCGATGGCGACAAAAGCGTCGTCGCGCATCGCGTCGGAGAGACCCGCGAGCTCGGAAACCGGCATGCGCCCGCGGGCAAGACGCACGGCGTGGCGCACGACTCCGGGGTGGGTAATGGAGAGGGCGGCCTTGAGCGTGCCGGGATCGAGTTCGCCAAAGCCGTCGAGCACAGCGAGGGCGTGGACGATGGCGAGGGGAGCGCCGGGGCCGACGGCCAATGCTTTGAGATCGGGCACCGCTCCCTCGGCCTTCCGCCAGAGCAACATCTGGTGGGCGAGATCGCGCACCGTTCCGTTCGGGCTCTCGAGCATTGCGACGAGTCCTTCATCGTCGAGGGAGGAGAGCTCCGGAATGGCGGGCGAGGGTGTTTTGTCAGGAACGACGCGGTAGATCCGGCCCATCTCCGACCCGGCGCGGAGGTCGAGTTTTTTCTGCCACTCCTGCGGAATCCATTCGGGGTGTTCGATCACGAAACGGTACATGTCGGCGATCCAGAGAGCGCCATCGGGACCCGTGCGGACGGCGACCGGCCGCGACCAGGGGTCGGTCGAGGCGAAGAACTCGGAGTTTTTTTCAGAGGGATGCCGGTCGGAGGTGAAGGTCGCCCCTTGCGGTGAGAGCACCTGCCGGCTGACGAGATTGTGGACGGGCTCGCAGATGAAAGCGTTGCCGTGGACCTCCTGCCCTAACAGAACATCACGATAGATCGCCGGGCCGCAGGCCGAGGTGAAGCGGTTGGCGCGGTCGAAATCGTTGAAACGCTCGAGAGTGGGGCTGACGGGATGGACGGGAGAGGCGCCCGGCTCTTTCGGGACATCGACGTAGGCCCGGGCCACGCGCACCTCGGGATTGCGTTTCAGGAGGTGCCAGGGGTAGGGGTAATGCCAGAGGGGATTGCTGTTGTTGCATCCGAACCAGTTGCCCCAGTCGTCGGAAAAGCGTCCGCACTGGGTGCGGCCGTTGAGCGGTTCATGTTGTTTGGTCAGGGGATGGATGCGCAGGTCGAAGCCGCGGATGTCGACCTCCTCGCGCCGCTCCCGCGAGAGGATGACGCCACCGCCGTCCCCGTTGGCGACGTGGAGCCAGTTGTCGAGCCCCCACGCGAGCCCGTTGACGCGGTGCTGTTGGTTGGAGCGCGCGAAGCCGCTGTACCAGACCTCGCGTTGGTCGGCGACGCCGTCTCCGTCGGTGTCTTCGGCATAAAAGATCTCGGGCGCGGCGGTGACGAGGATGCCCTTTTCCCACACTTTTACGCCGGTGGGATAGGAGAGGCCGTCGAGGAAGATGCTGGCTTCGTCGTAGCGCCCGTCGCCATCAGTGTCGGAGAGCACCTTGATGCGACCACCGGGTTCATCGAGGGGATCACCGGCCCCTTTCCAAGTGAGGCCGTTGGGGTAATCGCGCATCTCGGCGACCCAGAGCCGTCCGTCAGGCCCCCAATCGAAGGCGACGGGATCCATCACGAGCGGCTCGGCGGCGACGAGCTCGACGCGGTATCCCCCGGGCACCCGCATGGAGGCGAGGGCGGCCTCAGGGGCGAGGGGCTGCGAAGGCGAGGAAAGCGGGGCGAGGGCGATCTCGTCAGCGGGGAGCGGGAGAGACGGCGACAGGATCGCGGAGGCAAGGATTACAGGGATTCGCGGAGGCAACATGGGGAGACGGCGTCGGAAAGACGTCCCTCATTAGCTCACAAATCCCCCAGCGGGTAAAGCGCCCCCGTGACCTTGATCGCGCGACGGTTTCCGGCATCACGCCGCGCGGACGGCGTCGGCCGGGATGCCGCGAAGCTCGAAGATCTTCAGGATGGTGTCTTCGATGAGGTTGTTCGGGCAGGAGGCGCCGGCGGTGATGCCGACGAGCACGTCCTCGCCGGTGGCGAGCAGATGCGTGCGCCCCCCGACCTCCTCTTTGCGATGGATGTCGTAGTGGAGGATCTCGCCGACGGAGACGAGGCATTCCGCGCTGCGGATGAAGAAGGTGGGCAACTCTTTTTCCCCGATCTCGACGAGATGGGTCGTGTTCGAGCTGTTGTAGCCACCGACGACGAGGAGAAGATCGAGCGGTTCCTTGAGCAGGTCGAAGAGGGCATCCTGCCGCTCCTGGGTGGCGCCGCAGATGGTGTCGAAGACGGAGAAATTCGCGTCGCTGCCGTCGCGGCGGACGATGGCCTCGCGGACCCGTCGCTGGATCTCCTCGGTCTCGGATTTCAACATGGTCGTCTGATTGGCGACGCCGATGCGGGCGAGATGATGATCGGGATCGAAACCCTCTGACATCGCGCCGCCACGAAAACGCTCGCGGAAAGCGGCGGGATCGCCGCCCTTTTCCAGGTAGTCGCAGACGTAATCGATGTCGGCGAGAGTCAGGACGATGAGATAATGCCCCTTGCCGTCGTCACCGGCGGCGCGCGAGGCGGTGGCGCGGGTCTCCTCATGATCGGCCTTGCCGTGGATGATGGAGGTGATGCCGTCCTTGGCAAAACCGCGGACCCGTTTCCAGACTTTCATCACGTCGCCGCAGGTGGTGTCGACGATGTGACAGCCGCGCGACTCTACCTTGTCCATGAAGGAGAGCGGCGCACCAAAGGCGGGGACGATGACAACGTCGTCCTCGCCGAGCTCGTCGTATTGCTCGTTCATGGCACGCCATGGCAGCGAGACGATCTTCATCTCCTCGAGCTGGCGGTTCACCTCGGGATTGTGGATGATCTCGCCGATGAGGAAGACGCGGTTCTCCGGGAAGACCCGGCGCGAGGCATAGGCGAGGTCGATGGCGCGCTCCACCCCGTAGCAGAATCCGAACTGCTGCGCGAGCCGGATCGTGGTGTTGCCGATGGAGAGGCTGCCGCCCCGGGCGCGCACCTTCTCGACGATCGAGCTCTGGTAGTGGTTGGCGACCTCGGCTTGGACGCGCTCCATCACCTCCGGAGTGCGGACGTTGACGCGGCGGCGAATGCGTTCAGGCGAGGTGGGCATGAAAAGGTCCGATGGCCCGGGATGCGGGGGAGATCAAAAAAGGATCTCGCTGGTGCGGTCGAGCGGTGCGTCGGTGATGAGGACGGAGCGCGGGTGATCGGGTTGGGAGTAGTCGGTGGGACGGGGCACGTTCTTCCCGATGGTGGCATCTTCCGGCTGGCTGTCGGCGATTTGGATGGTGGCTCCGGCCGGGACCATTTCGAAAAACTCCTTGGCGATGGTGCGGTGGAGACGGAGGCAGCCGTGAGTGCGGGGCGTGGGCCAGACCGCGCCGGCGTGGAAGCCGTAGCCCGTCTTGAACTCGACCCACCAAGGCATGGGATAACCCACGTAGGAGTAACCGGCGGGAAGTCCGGAACGTTTGCCGGGGATGATTTCCTCTCCCTTCACGTAGAAACCGTAGGTGCCCGAGCGCTTCCGCGGCAGTTTGTTGAAGGCTTTGAAAGTGCCCGTCGGGGTGGGATCGCTGGGGGTCCCGATGGCGACGGCGGCCATGAAGCGCGGCTCGGTGCCCTCGAAGACGTAGACCGCCCGGTTGTTGAGGCTGACCTTGACGTTCACATTCGACGGATTCGTGACCGTGCCGTAACGGACGGCCATGCTCGTCGGCACTTCGGGCTCCACCGTCTTGCACGAGGTCAGGACGGCCGACCCGAGGAGGGCGGCGGTCAGGGCGAGGGCGGAGAACAGCTTCACTTGGGTCCGGTGGGTCATGGTAGGAGAGGAAACGCAGAATTTACACCAATGCGGCCACCGGGCGAGTCCTGATCCCGCTCCAAAGAAAAAAAGTGAATTATTGAAACCAAAACTGTTGACTTTTATTAAATATCTGGGAAACTTTCCTTGGTTACTTTCTCGGTAACTGTCTGTTTGTGTTTCGTGTTTCGGAGCCGCTCAGCCTTCGGGCTGAGCGGTTTCTGTTTTTCGGGGCTGCGCTTTTTGGACCTCGTTGGCTTAGATCACGCTCCGGAACGGCACGAAAAAACGGCTTCCGCTCTTGCGAAAGCCGTTCTCGAAGGGATTGCGCGGGGCAATCGGGGCGAGGATCAGGCCCACGGCAGTTTCCACTGGCCGGGGATGGCGATCTCGTAATTGCCGTCCGGTCCGGGTTTCACGGGAGCTTCGGCGTTCATGTCGTATTCCTTCGGCATGATCGAGAAGTCCGACTTCACGGCGTCGTCCCATTTCACTTCCTGGCCGCTGTAGGTGGCGAGGCGTCCGAGCACGGAGGTGAAGGAGCTCTTCGCGCCGTAGTAGGCATCGTTGTGCGCCTTGTTCTCCCGGATGTATTGGTGGAGCAGATCGTGCTCGACCTGGTAGGGATTCGGATCGCCTTCGCGCGGGGCGCGATATTGCCATTTCACGTTGCCCTTGAGGTCGGTGATGCGGCCTTGGCCGAGTTGAAGGACGCCGTCGGTGCCGACGATCTCCTCGGCGACCTTGCTCCAGGTGCCCTTGATGTGGCGGCACTGGCTGTTCATGATCGCGCCGCCGTGCTCCTGTCCGTAGCGGAACTCGACATAGTGGTGATCAAAGATCTCGCCGACGGTGCGGGGCTCGGTGCCGGCGCGGCCGCCCATGCCTTGGGCGATCACGGGATTACCGCCCTTGGCGGAATCGCCGCTGACGAACCAGTTCATCACGTCGATGTTGTGCACGTGCTGCTCGGAGATGTGATCGCCGCAGAGCCAGTTGAAGTGGTACCAGTTGCGCATCTGGTATTCCATTTCGGTCCAACCCGGCTCGCGGTCGATGATCCAGGGACGGCTGCCATTCCACCAGACCTGTCCGCCGAGGACGTCACCGAGCAGTTTCTCCTCGTGCACCTTCTTGAAGGCTTCGAGATAGACGTTCTGATAGTGACGCTGGAGACCGACGACGACCTTGAGATTCTTGGCGTCGGCCTGCTTCGCGGCCTCGATCACCTTGTTGAAGCCCCACGCGTCGACGCAGACGGGTTTCTCCATGAACACGTGTTTGCCCTGCTGCACGGCATATTCGAAGTGGATCGGACGGAATCCGGGAGGGGTCGCGATGACGACCAGATCGCATTCGTCGATGACTCCCTTGTAGGCGTCGAAGCCGGCATATTGGCGGCTCTTCGGCACGTCGATCTGGGCCGACTTGCCCATCTTGTCGAGCTGCTCCTGGATCTTCGGCAGGCCGGCGGCACGTTTGCCACCTCCGTCGATCTTATCCTGAAAGGCATCGGCCACGGCGATGAGCCTGGCGCTGTCGCTCGCGGTGAGGTTCTGGATGATGGCGCCGGAACCGCGGCCTCCCATCCCGATCATTCCGACCTTGATCGCGTCGCTGCCGGCGACCTGGGCACTGAGCTCCACGGGGAGGGCGGCGGCGGCACCCGCGGCGGCGGCACCGGCGACAAAGCGGCGGCGCGAAACAGACTCATCTTTTTGCTGACTCAATTCACTCATGGCATCTGGGTTTTCTGGGTGAGGGCGTGGGAAGACGGGCCTCCGGGGCGGGCTTCTTCGGCGTTTCTCTGCGGGCAACCTAGCAAGTGCGCCGTCTTCGCGCAATCCTCATCCGCGAATCGGGCGGGCCAATATCCGCCGCTTGACTCAGGCAAGGCGGAGGTTCGGATTGATGTCGCCATCAAGGGGGGAGGGGCCGATCCCGGCGCGGCGACGGGCTGCGGCGGCGAAGGCGATCATCGCGGCATTGTCCGTCGAATAAGCCGGATCGGCGAGGACGAGCTCGACGCCCTCGCCTTGCACCGCCGCCGCGGCACGCTCGCGCAGGCGGCGGTTGCAACTGACCCCGCCGCTGATCGCGGCGATCCTCCGGCCCGTGCGACGGCAGGCTTCGAGCAGTTTGATCACGAGGATGTCGACGATCGCTTCCTCGAAAGACGCGCAAAAATCGGCGAGTGCCTCACCCGTGGGGACGCCGCCGAGGCGGTCGAGGAGGACACGGGCCGAGGTCTTCAGACCGCTGAAGCTGAATTCCAGATCGCCGCTGTGGACCATGCTGCGGGGAAAGGCGTGGGCATCGCGTCGTCCGGCCACCGCAAGTTTCGCGATTTCCGGACCGCCGGGATAGGGGAGACCGAGGAGTTTGCCGACTTTGTCGAAGGCCTCTCCTGCCGCATCATCCTTGGTCGAGCCGAGGAGCCGGTAATCACCCACTCCGCGGACTTCGATGAGCAAGGTGTGGCCACCGCTGACGATGAGACCGACGTGGGGCGGGATTTCGCGATAGGGATGGAGGAATGGCGAGAGGAGGTGGCCCTCCATGTGGTTGATGGAATAAAAGGGCCGCCCCAGCCCGACCGCGACGGCTTTGGCGAGCGTGTCTCCGACGAGGAGGGAGCTGGCGAGGCCGGGCCCGGAGGTCGCGGCGACGATTCCGATCCCGCTGGTGGAGATCCCTGCTTCGGCGAGCGCTGATTCGAGGAGAGGACGCAGGTCGAGGCTGTGATTGCGCGACGCGAGTTCGGGCACGACGCCTCCGTAGGGTGCGTGCAACTTCACCTGGGAGGCGATCCGGCTGACGAGAGGACGGCCGAAAGGATCGGCGACGGCGACGGCGGTCTCGTCACACGAGGTCTCGATCGCGAGGACGAGTTCCGCGCTCATGATGCGGGGCGCCGGGAGTCCGGGGATTACTCGGGATCGGCCGGTGCCGGTGCCGCAGGTTTCTCCGGTGCCGCCGGCGCTTCGGGCTTGGGCGCGTCGGGCTTGGGAGCATCACCGGTCGAGGGGGCGGGCTTGTCGGTGCCTTCTTCGGCAGGCTTGTCAGATGGTTTTGCCTCCGCTTTTGCCGTGTCCTCCTTCGCGAGTGTCTTGGCATAGACGAGCGCTCCCTTCATGGCATCGACAGCGCGGGTGAGCTGGGGATCGACGAAATTCTCGGCCTGCTGCCGTTCCTCGGGCGAGAGCGTGTCACGGCTGAACCATTGGGCGAGCTGCTGTTCCTGCGCCGGCGTCAGGGTCGCGACGATGTTGGGAATGACGCCGTTTTCATGAATGGTGCGGTGGCTCGGCGTGTAATACTTCGCCGTGGTCATGCGGATCGCCTTGCCTTCGCCGATGGGAATGATCGATTGCACCGATCCTTTACCGAAGGTGGTTTCGCCCACGACGATGCAGCGCTTCAGATCCTGCAGGGCGCCCGAGACGACTTCGGCGCCGCTCGCGCTCGAGTGATTCACGAGAACGGCGAGGGGATAGTCGCGGTCACGGCGCTTTTTGTCGGCGCTGGTGCGGTAGACCTTGATCTCGCCCGATCCCGGCTTGCCTTCGGTGGTGAGGACGACCGTGCCGGCCTTCACGAATTCGCCGCAGACATCGATGGCGCTGCCGAGGAGGCCTCCGGGGTTGTTGCGCATGTCGAGGACAAAGGCGTCCATTCCCTCCTGCTCGAGCTTGTCGAGGGCGTCGGCCAGTTCCTCCGCGGTCGGTTCGCTGAACTGGAGGATGCGGGCGTAGCCCATGCGGTAGGGAGCGGTGAGGCGTGGATCAAGAATGCGGATGTCCTCCACCGAGGATTGTTTGATCACCTCGCGCTTCATTTCGAATTCGTGCAGCTTCTGCGTCGCGGGACGACGCACGGTGAGCTTCAGCGATTCGCCCGGCTTGCCACGCAGCATGTTCACCGCCTCCTCCATGCCGAGATCCTCGGTGAGTTGGTCGTTGATCTTGAGGATCTGGTCTCCGGGCAGCACTCCGGCTCTCGCGGCCGGACCGTCCTCCCGGGCCGTCACGATCGTAAGCACTTCGTTCTTCGTCGAGATGGTCACGCCGATGCCCTCGTAGGTGCTGTCCGTATGGCGCTTCAGTTGATCGAAGACCTTCGGTTGCATGAACTGCGAATGAGGGTCGAGCGATGCGAGCATGCCCTCGAGCGCGCTGTTGATCAGCTTCTCGTAGGTGACCTTGTCGGAGTCGACATAGCCTTGGCGGATCGTCTCAAGGACTTCCGTGAACAATTCCATCTCCTTGAAGCCGGAATCGGCTTGCGCCTCGTCCTGGGAAAAGACTCGGGGAGTCGCCAGGAGTCCGCAGATCGCCGACGCGACGCACCCGGTTACAAGGAGGGATCGTTTCATTCGCGAACGTTCTCCCACTCCGGAGCCCTTTTCAAGACCGCTCTTCGCGCCGTGGCGTGAGATGGGCATGGCCTTTTCAGGCCGACAGCAGTCCGGCCCAGAGGATGCCGACGTAGGCGGCCTTGGTCGCGATGTGCAGCCACTGATCGGTGGCAAAGGACGTGCGGCCCTCGCATTTCGCCACGTCGATGGCCCAGTGAAGGATGAATTCAGCCAAAGCGAGGACCGCGCTGCCGCTGATGACCCAGACAAAACCTGCGTGGATGAGGCAATGGGCGCTCATCAGGTAGACCCAGAGATTCGCCGGGCAGACCTTCCCGTCCGCGAGCGGGGGTGGGGGCGCGTTGCGGTTCTTCCCGCGGGAAAGGAAATCTCCCTGCAACGGGAAGTCGGCGAAGGCGTGACCGATCGTGAAGGCGAAGAGCAGAACGAGCGCCGACATCACTCCGGTGGGAGCGCCGAAAGGAATGGTCAGGGGCTCGAACATGGGTCAGGAGGAAACGACTTCGGTTCGCACGGCCGGCAGCCCGGGCTGCCTCAAGAGAATCAGAAGGAATCGAACATCGCCTCGCGGGCCATGGCCACCTTCTCGTTCGTCTTGCGGAGACGCTTGCTCAATTGGGTCGCGACATTCACGAGGAGCCGTGCCGCCGTGCGGGGATGGGCTTCGAGGTACTGCTCGAGACGGGCGCGGTCGATGCGCCACACTTCGGAAAAGGACTTGCTGACGACGCTGGCGCTCGCGTTGCCGGGGTCGAACATGTTGATCTCGCCGATCGTGTCGCCGGTCTTGAGGGTGCCGAGGAGCACCGGGCGACCGGTCACGACGGTCTGCACATGGAAGGTGCCCGAGATGACCATGAAGAGGGCGTCCTGCTTGTGGCCTTCCTCGATCAGCACCTCGCCATCGTTGAGAGGGATGAATTCCCCGAAATTTCCGAGTTGGGTCCGCTCTTCGATATCGAAGTCCGTGGCGAAGCCCATTTCGGGGAGGATGGCGTTTGACATGCGGGGATCGGGTCTGGAGAGGTGGGTGGGTAAAAACGCGGAATCTTCGGGAGAGGGATCAGTATTGACCACTCATCATCCCCGGCATGCCGGCCTGGCCTTCCCAAGGGGCGGGCATGTTGTGGGGCATGCTGCTGAGGCGCTCACCCTGCGGCTTCGGGCCGCTATCGGTCGATTCGCAGGAGACAAGGCCGAGCACCGCCAGCGCGAGCGCAGGGAGCAGGAGGAGGGTGGAGAGCTTCATGGAGATCGCCTGGGAGAAGAATCCGGATCACTGGGCACCTTCGAAGATCACCTTGTCGCCGGGCTGCACTTCGATGCCGCTCACGAGCGAGTCGTCGACGATGTCGGCGACGGTGACGGTGTCTTCGAGATTCACGATGCGGAGGCGGGCGATGCGGGTGTTGCCGCGCTTCACGAGAAGGGACGATTCAGGAGTGACGCCATGGGCGCGGCCGGCGTTGACCATCACGAAATCCCACTCCCGGTTCACCGCGATGACCGTCGCCATGAGACCGTTCAGAGCGAGGCGCTGCGCCCGCTGCATCTGATAATTTTCCTCTTCCTTCACCTTGGCCACCTGCACTTGCTTGGCTTGGGCCGCTCCACCGAGCTGGGTGTTCAACTCCGTCTTCTTCGCCTGTTGTGTGGTGAGGGTGTCCTTCAGCATCGTCAGGTTCATCTGGAGGTCTTCGGAGCTCTTGATGTTGCCATCGGGGAAGACCTTTTGAATGGCAAGGTCGATTTCCTTCTTCTCGATCTCCACCTTTTGCAGCTCTGCGGTGAGCTCTTCGACGGCGCGTTGCACCATCTTCAGCTTCTGCTCGGACTCGGCGACAGCGGCGGAGGCCTGGTTGCGGGTGTCTTTCGCCTGGGTCTCTTTCTCGGTCGCGTCGTCTTTCTTGTCCTCGGCTTCGCCAAGTTTGGCGGTGACTTCGGTGACCTGGGCCTTTAGACCGGTCAATTCCGAGATGACACCTTCGAGATCCTTTTTGTTGAGGACGCCCACGACCGCAGCGCCCAGCATGGCGAATCCGGCCAGAATCATGACAAACTTTTTCATTTCAAGGAAAGGGTGGAGGTTCTTGCGGGAACGGAAGATTCACGGATTACTGGAACGGATCGGGAGCGGCGGGAGCAGCCGGAGCTGCGGGCGCGGCAGGGGCTGCACCAGGCGCGGCCGGGGCACCGAACGGATCGGGTGTGGCAGGTGCGGCGGGGGCTGCACCAGGAGCAGCCGGGGCACCGAACGGATCGGGAGCGGCAGGTGCGGCGGGAGCTGCGCCAGGAGCGGCCGGGGCACCGAACGGATCGGGAGCAGCCGGAGCAGCCGGGGCCATGCCACCTCCGCCGAACGGATCGGGAGCGGCCGGAGCCGCCGGAGCCATGCCACCACCACCAAACGGATCGGGGGCGGCGGGAGCAGCCGGGGCGGCTCCATCGGCCGCCGGAGCACCGGGCGCGGCGGCATTGGTCGAGGCCGGGATCACCGCAGGGGTGACGGTGCGGACGGTCTTCACCACGGTATCACCGACCTGCACCCGCTGACCGGGGGCCAGGGATCCGGGCACGATTTCGGCGATGGATTGGCTGGCCTCCACCGAGGTGACAAGGAGTCGGCAGATCGGCTGGCCACGGCGATAGACATCCATCTGGGCGCGATTCACGACACCCTGATCGTTGCCGCCGGCGACGACGACAAAACCCCACTGGTTGTAAGCGTTCTTGATCTGGCTCTGGAATTCACCGCGGATCACGCCCGCCTCCTGATCGACCCGGAGGGCCGCGAGTTCGGCGGCGACTTTCTCAAGACGATCACGCTCCACCTGGGCGGCGGCGACGGCCCCTTCGAGCTGGGCCACTTCGATTTCGGCCTCTTCGATCTGGGTGCGGATCTGCCGCATTTCCTTGTTGATGGCTTCCACCGCGGCGATGTCGGTACCGAGGGCCTTGGCTTTCTCCAGATCGGCTTTGGCGGTCTCGAGATTGGCCTGCTGCGCCTTCTGATTGGCTTCGGCTTCGAGGACCTTGGAATCGAGATCCACCTTGGCGGTCTGCAGGGTCGAGGCTTCGTCCGTCAACGTCTGGATGGATTGCTCGAGCTGGGTGATCTCCATGTTCGTCTTCTCAAGCGAGGCGGTACGATCGGCGAGCGTTTGTTTCTCGACTTCGATGTCGGCCTGCTTCTGACGGAATAAGCCCATGTTGTCGTAGCTCAGATAGAGGGCTCCTCCGAGGACGACGGATGCGATGACTAACAATACCTTCCACATGGGGTCTGCGTGTTGATGTGAACGTGTAAAAGCGTGTTTCGGGAAGTCAACCTAGCGAGCGGGCTTCTCAAAAACAACTCCAAAATTTTGACTCTCGGCCACAATTGAAAACTTTTTGTACTAAAACAAGCACGATCTGCTGAAAAATGACGAAGATTTCGATTCGGTCCGGATCTTAGGCCTTCAGATCGAGGCCGTCACGCAAATTGCCATAAAGATCGAGGGCGCGGCGGTACGGAGCGCCCAAGGGAGGGAGGGGGGCGGAGGCGCGAAAGGGAAACCACGCGCCACCTTCCGAAGAGGACCGGGCCGGTCGCCAGAGCGGGGAGGGGGCATGGACGAGCAAGGTCACGCGGTAGCGGGTGATGGTGTAGTCGAAGCGGAGCATCTCGGTCAGATCGGCCGCCTCCTCCGCGGAGATTTCCGGCAGACGCCAAAGACCGCGACGCCGCGAGCCGGATTCCTGGCAAAGGTAAATCTCACCGCTCCGTTCGGCGAGGATGACGTGCTCGACCCTTTTGGTGATCGCCGCCGGCTTTGTTTTGACCGGCAGGGTT
This sequence comes from Verrucomicrobiales bacterium, assembly GCA_016795385.1. Taxonomy (GTDB): domain Bacteria; phylum Verrucomicrobiota; class Verrucomicrobiia; order Verrucomicrobiales; family DEV007; genus Arctic95D-9. The sequence continues at coordinate 30,088 of JAEUHI010000063.1, forward strand.
TCGGCAAGTCCCCCGTGGTCGGCGAGGCAGTGGCCGCGGACCGGACACGAGGGGCAATCCGGTTTACCCGGGCGACAGATCCGCTGTCCGAGCTCCATCAGGGCCGAGTTGTGGGTGGCGGGATCCTCGCGGTCGAGGAGCGCTTCCGCCCAATCCCAGAGGATCTTCAAGCCGCCCGGCGAATTGATCGCTTCCTCGAGTGCGAGGACCCGGGCGAGGACACGACCCACGTTGCCGTCCACGAGGGGCACGGCCTGCCCGTAGGCGAAGCTGAGGACCGCGCCCACGGTGTAACGCCCGACTCCAGGGAGCGACAGGGCCGTCGCGGGATCGTCGGGAAAATGTCCGCGATACTCCTCGGTGATGATCTTTGCGGCGCGATGCAGGTTTCTCGCCCTATTATAATACCCGAGTCCCTCCCAGAGCTTCAGCACCGCTTCCTCCTCCGCGGCCGCGAGGGTCGACCAGTCGGGGAAGGCCCGCAGCCATCGGTCGTAGTATCCCCGCCCGAGCACGGTCGCGATCTGGGTCTGCTGCAACATCAGCTCCGAGACGAGGATGGCATATGGGTCGCGGGTGCGGCGCCAGGGGTAATCCTTGGCCTCGGCCCGGAACCAGTCCCCGAGCGATCGCTGGAATCCGGCCACGGCCGTCGGACCGCCCATGCGGGACGGCGCATCAGGGGGCAAGGGGGAGGAACTCATGCACGAGGAAGGTCGAAAAAAGCGATCGAGGATACGCCAGGAGGCCTTTTCCGGGACGAAAAACACCGTCGATCCACATTTCTTGAAAGTTCGGCATGAAACTGGCTACGGAAAATTTCGGCGGAACTCTCTCCTATCGAGGCGGTTTCGTCACTCATTGAGAATCAAATTCATCGAAAGAACGATTGCGTATTGACGGTGAGTTAACAGATTAGACCGACCAACCACTTCGAAAAGCAGAGCAATGGCCACCATCACCAAACGGGATCTTGTCATCCGGATCAGCAACGAGACGGGTCTGACCCAGCAGGAAGTCTTCAGCGTCGTGCAGTGCTTCATCGAGGAAGTCACCACCTGTCTGGCGGCGAATGACGACGTCGTCCTCCGCAATTTCGGAGCCTTCCAAGTCACCAAGACGAAACCGAAGATCGGACGGAATCCGAACAAGCCCGATTCCGCCGTGCCGATCCCGGCCCGTGCCGTCGTGAAGTTCAAGCCCGGCAAAGAGCTGAAGGAGCGGGTCGCCAAGGTGCTTCCCGAACTCTGAGGAATCCCGGGGAGACGCCGGAAAACCAGGCTGCTTGCTCGACCTTTCGTGCGCAACGCACGGGCTGTGGCGTCCCCGCGGGGGAAGCCGGCCACCCCTGTTTTCTCCTTGCGGCTTTCGGGCGCTTGACTTACAAATGCCGCTCTCTTTCGCGGGGCCTGTAGGAGCCCTGTGTTTTTTGAACCTCCGTCGACGAATCCCATGGCCAAAAAAGCAGCCACGAAGAAAGCTCCCTCGAAGAAGCCGGTCGCCACGAAGAAAGCCCCTGCGGCCAAGAAGCCGGCTTCTCCCGTGAAGAAAGCTGCGGCCAAAAAGCCCGCTCCTGCCAAAAAGCCCGCTCCTGCGAAAAAGGTGGCACCGGCCAAGAAGGCTCCCGTGAAGAAGGCGGCCGCCAAACCCGCTCCCAAGAAAGCGGCCCCCGCCAAACCGGTGAAGAAGGCTGCTCCCGCGAAGAAACCCGCCGCCAAGGCTCCCGCGAAAAAAGCCCCGGCCGCCAAAGGCAAGAGCGCTCCCGCAAAACCCGCGGTGAAACCTTCGGCGAAAACCCCTTCAAAACCGGCTGCAAAAAAAGCCGCACCGGCCAAACCTGCCGCGAAGCCGAAAGCTGCCGCCAAACCGGCTCCCAAGCCCGCGCCCAAAGCACCCGTGAAACCGGTCGCCAAACCGGCCGCCAAACCCGCTCCCGCCAAGGCTCCCGAGAAAAAGGCGGCTCCCGCCGCTCCGAAAGCTCCCGCCAAGGCTGAAGCCTCCAAGCCGGCTCCTGCGCCCGCTCCCAAGGCGGCGCCCGCAAAGCCGGCTCCCGCCCCTTCCCCAACCAAAAGTGAGACCGTCGCGCCCGCGCCCGCACCGGCGAAGGGCGAACCCGTCAAAACGGCCTCCAAGAATTCCTCCTCCGCACCCGTGAAAATCCCACCCAAGAAGAGACTGCCCGTCAAGCGGCGACCCTTGTTCGCCCACCTCACCAACCACGCCCCCGTTGTTCCCTCCGCCGAAGCCAAGGAAAAGCCCAAGAAGCTTTCCCCCGCCTTCCTCAAGGCCCAGCGTCAGCGCCTCCTCGATCTGCGTGATTCCCTCGTCGATCAGATGTCCGGCGTCGCCCGCGATGCCATCCGCGGCGAGGACGGGGATTCGTCCGCCTTCGGCATGCACCAGGCCGATGCCGGCAGCGATTCCTACGATCGCGATTTCGCCCTCAACATCCTCTCGCAGGAACAAAACGCCCTCTACGAGATCGAGGAAGCGCTCGTGCGCATCGATTCCGGCGAGTATGGCGTCTGCCAAGGATCGGGAGAATTGATCCCCCAGGCCCGCCTCGAGGCCATCCCTTTCGCCCGTTGTACGGTCGAGTACCAGGAGAAGCTCGATCAGGAGCAAACCATTGGAAATTACCGCACTCCGGTCACTTCCCTCTTCGGTCTCGAGGAGAAGGAAGTCTCCAAACCCTCCGACGAGGACGAGGATTAAAAAAATTATCGGTTGAGATTCCCGGGGGATGCCTTACATTCCCCGCCCTCGCGAAACACTCCACTCATTTTTCCCATGCCCAGAGAAGTCATCATTCTTGAATGCACCGAGGCCAAGGCGGAAGGCGGTCGTCCCTCCATCTACGTCACCTCGCGCAACAAAAAGAGCCTCCGTACTCCGGGCCGTCTGGAGAAAGTGAAGTTCAATCCCTACCTCAAGCGCCGCACCCTCCACCGCGAGAAGCGCTGATATCCCCTATCTTTCAGACATCATGGGCCCGAAAACCGAACAGAGAGCGATCAACTTCCGCCGCGCCAACCGGCGCATGCCCCGCCGTCGTTTCGACATCCCGGCGGAGAAGGTGAATTACCTCAATCCCGACTTCCTCAAGAACTTCACGACCGAGTCGGGCAAGATCTACGCCCGCCGCACTACCGGTGTCTCCGCGAAGCTTCATCGCAAGATCACCCGTGAGATCAAGCGCGCCCGCGCCCTCAATCTCATGTGATCCGGGCTTTCGCCCTTCAAAAGTTTACCGCACAGGGTTAGGTTCACCACCTAACCCTGTTTGCTTTGGGGGAGACGGTCATGTGCAATCTTTACGACATCGGACCGGCCCGTCATCGTCGCGGCGATGATTGGGAGGACGCGATCGCCTCCGTTCTCGGCTCGCTCGCCCGGAGACACGGCATCCGCAAGACCGATCCCGCGCCGGTGCTGCGTGTCGGCCGCTCGAATGCCGCCTCTCCGACCGCCAGCCTCATGCGCTGGGGGTTCGAGCGCGATTTCAATGCCGCGGTGAACAACGCGCGCCTCGACAAGCTCGACGGACCTTGGGCTCCGGCGTGGCGGGAAAAACGCCGCTGTCTCATCCCTCTCTCGGCCTGGTATGAATGGCATGGACCGACCGGCCGCAAGCAGACCTTTGCCTTCGAATCACCCGACGGTGCCTGGCTCTGGGCCGCCGGATTGTGGGAGGATGGGAAGTCCGGTCCCGCCTTCAGCATGATCACGCGTCCCGCCGCCGCGGATCTCGCTTTCGTACACGACCGCATGCCCGCGATTCTTCCCCCGGAGGCTCTGGCCCGGTACCTGACCGACGAGGATCCCCGCGATCTTGTCGCCACGGCCGTAGTGCCGGTGAAAGTCTTTCGTTGTCACAATCCCTTGCTCAAGATCGCGCAGCACCGCGGGCCCGAGCCGATCGAGATGCTGCCGGGATTCTGACTCTCACGCTCCGGTCCGATCGGCGTGGATCTTCAGGTGCAGCTCGATCAGATCATTGACGACGTGTTTGCCGAGAAATCGGAAGAAACGTCCCGACCCGTAGCGGCTGCCAAAGACGGTGCGGTTCAGCGAAATCTGCGCCTGACCCGTGACACGCGATCCCTGGGCCGCGGCGACGAGGGGGAATTCGATCTCGCGCGCGATCCCGCGAAGGGTGAAAACTCCGCGGAGGAGGAAATTCGGCCGCCCCGGAGTGGCTCCCTCGATCGCCTCGCAGGCGGTCGAGAAGAAGGTGGCCACCGGATGATTGGCCACATCGAAGAAGTCGGTCGTGTGGAGATGCTGGATGAGCAGGCGGTTCATCGCCGCATCCGTGATGTCTTCACAGGCGATCGTGTCCATCGCGATCTCAAAGGCGGCCGAGACCAGCTTCCCACCTTCGATCGCGAGCGTGCCCTTCGCGAGAGTGACCGTGCCGGAATGGTGATTGAAGAGATTGCGGCCGGTCCAGCGGATCACGCTGTCGTCGATATTCACGGCATAAGTGCCATCGGTCGGGAAGGCGCACTCGGACACTTCGCCCGAACCTTCGAGGGGCAGGCCTGCCGCGGCGAGAGCATCGAGGCCGCCTTCGAAACACTCCACCGCCCCATAGCCGGCCGCCCGGAGAATGCCGGTCGCGGTTTTCGCATCGAGGGAGCCGCCGCCCGCTCCGTAGACGATCAGCGGCGTCGAAGGGTCGGGCACCAGTTCCTTCACGCGATCCGGGAAAATCATCTCGTAGACACAGGCGTTCAACGAACCCGCAAGCCGCTTCGCCGCGAAAACTTCCTCGGGCAGGACGTGGAGAAGCACGGGCCGTGGCTCCGTGGCGAGACGTTCTTGGAGTTCTGTCAGGGTCATGGCACGGTGGTTTTGTCAGGATTCCGGCCGGCGTCTCCACACGCTCGTTTGCGAGGTGCTGAGCTGCAGCTTCCGCCGGTGCTCGCGGATGAGGAAGGGAAGTTCCGTCGCCGAGAGAAACTCGAAGGTGCCGTCCAAGTGCTGGTGCAGATAGTCGAGCGTCGCGCCGCCCGGCTGGTTTTCCCGGGGCGTGTAGGCGTCCATCCACGTCGCCGGAGTGGCAAGCACGAGGTGGCCGCCCGGATTCACGAGCGAGGGCAGTCGATCCAGGAATCTTCGGGGCTCGGGCAGACGACAGAGCAGGTTTGCCGCATGGACGAGGTCGAAAGTCCCGAGATCGTCGCGCAGGTCCATCGCGTCGCCCGTCTCGTAGGAGACACGGTCGGTCGCCACGCCTGGTGGCAGGGACACGATCAGCGGCTCGCGCTGGTGCATCTCGGCGTAGCGGTGGTAGCTCACGTGCTCGCCGCGCCGGACCGACTCGGCGGCTTCGATGAAGGCGGCGGAAAAATCGATGCCGATCACTTCGCGGGCGGATTTGGAAAGCTCCAGGGTCGAGCGGCCCACCGCACAACCGATATCGAGCGCCCGCCCGATTTCCCGGTGCACTCCCGCGGCTTCCACCGTTGTCACGGGGAAGTCGAGGCAGCGCGGCGGCAGGCCCGAGGGATCGAAACCAACACCGTCGAGGATCTCCGCGGGGGATCCGTAATGGAAGAGCAGGTACCAGTCGCGGAGGATCTCGCTTTCGTAATTCATCGGGCCGTCTGATCAATACGTCAGCAAGGCCACGGTGCGGACCGAAGGATCGAGGTTTTTGCGTCCTTCGAGAAAGGCGAGCTCGATGAGGAAGGTGAGGCAGACGACTTCGCCGCCGAGCTGCTGGATCAGTTTCAGCGCCGCGCCCGCCGTGCCGCCGGTGGCGAGGAGATCATCGATCAGCACGACCTTTTCTCCGGGATCGATCGCATCGCGGTGAATCTCGACGTGGGCTTCGCCGTACTCCAGCGTGTAGGACGCTCCGTGGGTTTCCCAGGGGAGCTTGCCCTTTTTCCGCACCGGCACGAAACCCGCGCCGAGCCGGTCGGCGAGGGCCGCGCCGAAGATGAAACCCCGTGCGTCGATCCCGACGATTTTCGTGGGACTTTCCCCGCCGACGGCGGAGACGAATTCATCGATCGCGAGGCGGAAAAGCTCCCCGTTCGCAAGGATCGGAGTGATGTCCTTGAAGACGATGCCGGGCTTCGGGAAGTCGATCACGTCGCGCACCGCGGCGTTGAGGCGGGAAAGGTTTTTCTCGTTCACGGGAGGCACCTAACGCGGTCGCGGTGGCGTGGTCAAGGCACGATTCAGGCAGGAAATTCGGGAGCAATCCCCGGGGCCGTGGTCTACACTCGCGACGTCATGAAAATGAAGGACCAAATCGCCATCGTCACCGGCGGAGCCCGCGGCATCGGGTTCGGCTGTGCCCTGGAACTCGCGAAGGAAGGAGCCTCGATCGTGCTCTCCGACCGTCCCGGCAGCGCCGAACTCGCCGGAGCCGCCGACGCCATCCGCGCCCTCGGAGGGCGCTGCCTCGCCGTCGAGGCCGACGCCTTTTCCCGCGAGGGATGTGAATCGGTCATGGCCGCCGCCCTCGCCGAATACGGCACCGTCGACGCCCTTGTCAGCGTGCCCGCCTACAACCGCCGCGCGAGCTTCCTCGAGTACGACGGCGAGGTCTTCGACGGCATCCTGAAATCGTGCCTCCTCGGTGGTTTCCACATGAGCCAGCTCGTCTGCCGTCATCTCGTGGAACGGAAAAAGCCGGGCAAGATCGTCTTCATTTCCAGCGTCCTCGCCCGCGTCCCCAATGCCCGTTGTGTCGCCTACAGCGCGGCCAAGGCGGCGCTCAATTCGATGATGCAGACCATGGCGGTCGAGCTCTTTGAACACCACATCAACGTGAACGTGATCGAGCCCGGGTGGATCGACACTCCCGGCGAACGCGAGCACTACAGCGACGAGACCATCGCCGCCGAAGCCCGCAAGCTGCCCTGGGGCCGCCTCGGCACCGGCGAGGACATCGGCAAAGCCGCGACTTATCTCTGCTCGTCCGATTCCGATTACGTCACCGGCACGATCCTGCCGGTCGATGGCGGGTACCGCTTGAAACATTGCCGCAATGTTCCCGAAGAGACGGCGTGATCCCGGTCGCTCGCTCCGATCTTGAACATCCGGAGCCGGGACCGGTCCAAGGCCTCATACCGCCCATGTTCGCCCGCCTTTTTCTGCTCTTCATCACCGTCCCGCTGATCGAGTTGTTTCTCTTCCTCGTCATCGGGCAAAAGATCGGGATTCTGCCGACCTTCGGCATCATCCTGCTCACCGGGGTGCTCGGGGCGGCTCTCGCGCGGTCGCAGGGCTTGAAGGTGCTCGCGAAATACCAGCAATCGATCGCCCAGGGGAAACTCCCGCACGAGGCGGTCATCGACGGCCTCCTCATCCTCATCGCCGGAGCCCTCCTCCTCACGCCCGGATTTCTCACCGACACGATGGGTTTTCTTCTCCTCTCGCCCGCCGTCCGCCAGGTCGTGCGTGGCCGGATCGAGGGTTCCTTGCGCGATCGCTTCCGCGTCGTGGGGGTGACCCAGGCTGCCGGTTTTTCCTCCGCGGGGCCCGCCCGTCCGCGCCAGGCCACGGTGGGCCGGGATGGGGTCATCAATGTCGAGGCGGTGGTGGTCGAGTCGCACGCTGATCGCGCCGATTGAAAAACCGGCGATTGGGCCTTACCCTGCCGTCTTATGCCACGGAAGGTCCGACTCACCCGCATGATCGGTCGCATGGGCGACGTCGTCCACGATCTGAACAGCCTGCATTTCTCCGGATTTCGCTCGCCCGATGGCTGGCAGCCCGATATTACCGCCTATCGCTACGACGACCGCATCGAGATCTGGGTCGACCTCGCCGGCGTGGAGAAAGCCGACATCAACGTCGACGTCCTTCCCGATCGCGTCCGCATCTCGGGGGAGCGCCGGCCGCCCCTCCAGGCCCGTGACATGTCGAGCCAGTGCCGCCAGGTCCTCACCATGGAGATCGAATGCGGCCGTTTCGGACGCGAGATCAGCCTGCCTGCCTCGGTCGACCGGCACCGCGTCACCGCGAAGCAGGAAAACGGTCTCCTCTGGATCGTCCTGCCCCTCGAATCCCGCTGACCTCCTTTTCTCCGCGTGCTTCCGTCTCTCGGCACCGGATCTTCCCTTTTTTCCTCCTTTCCCCCACCTCCTTCGATGGAAGACTTTGAACGACTCCTCAACGAATCCTCCGGCGAGATCATCGAGATCTCGACGAGCCGGCCCGACGCGAAGCTGCCGGAATGGCGCTCCGACGTGCCCGCGATCATTCCCGTGATGCCTCTTCGGGGAGTCGTCCTCTTTCCCGGCACCGTCGCCCCCCTCACCGTCGAGCGCACCGCGAGCCGCAAGCTGCTCGATGACCTGTTGCCCCAGGGGCGTCTCCTCGGTCTCGCCACGCAGAAGGATGCCGACCTCGACGTGCCCGGCGCGGGCGACCTCTACGAGATCGGCGTGCTCGGCAACATCCTCCGCATGGTGCGGCAGAGCGATGAAAAGACGCTCGTGCTCATCCAGATCGTCGAGCGCATCCGCCTCACCGAATTCGTCGAGTCCAAGCCCTACCTCAAGGCGCGCTTCGAGATCCTCGAAAACAAGTTCCCCAAAAAAGGCGACCGTTGGGAGGCCACCTTGCGCAATCTCCGCGAGTCGGCGCAGAATTTCATCAACCTGAATCCGAACATCCCCGACGAGGCGCATCAGGCGCTCGCGTCGATCGACTCGCCCTCGATCCTCACCGATTTCCTCGCGACGAATCTGAGCCTCGACCTCGTGCAGAAACAACGCCTCCTCGAGGAGGTCGATGTGAAAAAGCGGGCCGAGAAGGTGCAGGCCACCCTCAACAGCCAACTCCACATCGCCGAGCTCCAGCAAAAGCTGCGGGCCGATGTCGAGGACGAGTTTTCCGACGCCCAGCGCCGCGCTTACCTGCGCGAGCAGATCCGCGCGATCCAGCGTGAACTCGGCGAAGGCGAGGGGGCCGAGGAGCAGGTCGACGACCTGCGCGAACGGCTCGAGGCCGTGGGCCTGCCCGCGGACGTGAAAAAACAGACCGACCGCGAGTTGAAACGCCTCGAGGTCATCCCGCCCGCCAGTCCCGAGCATTCCGTCATCACCGGCTATCTGGAGACCGTCGCCGAGCTGCCGTGGAACAAGATGAGCGAGGACCACTACGATCTCGCCCTTGCCCGCGAGATCCTCGACCGCGACCATTTCGGGCTCGAGAAGGTGAAACGACGCCTCCTCGAATACCTCGCCGTGCGCAAGCTGAACCCCGGGGGGCGCGGTCCCATTCTCTGTTTGTTAGGGCCTCCCGGTGTCGGCAAGACCAGCCTCGGACGCTCCATCGCCGACGCCCTCGGCCGCGAGTTCGCCCGCATCAGCGTGGGCGGGATCCGCGACGAGGCCGAGATCCGCGGTCACCGCCGCACCTACATCGGGGCCATGCCCGGCCGCCTCATCCAGGAGATCCGCCGTGCCGGGACGCGGAATCCGGTCATCATGCTCGACGAGGTCGACAAGATCGGTGCCGACTTCCGCGGCGATCCCGCGAGCGCCCTCCTCGAGGTGCTCGACCCGCGGCAGAACGACAGCTTCATCGACCGCTACCTCGATGTGCCTTTCGACCTCAGCCAGGTCATCTTCATCGCCACCGCCAACACGATCCATCCCGCGCCCGCACCCCTGCGCGACCGCATGGAGGTCATCGAAATCCCCGGTTACACCACCGAGGAGAAACTGCAGATCGGGAAACGTTATCTCGTGAAGCGCCAGCTGGAGGAAAACGGCCTCAAAGCCCGTCACGCGCGGTGGGGCACGCCCGCGTTGCTGAAGATCATCGAGGACTACACCCGCGAAGCCGGCGTCCGCAATCTCGAGCGTGAGATCGGCAGTGTCTGCCGCGCCGTCGCCGCGAAGGTGGCGCTCGACGATTCCGTGCGGATCGAGATCACGCCCGACTACGTCGAGGAGGTGCTTGGTCCGCCGCGTTTTGCCCGCGAGGCAAAGATGTTCTCGAGCCGTCCCGGCGTCGTCAACGGACTCGCCTACACGCCGGTCGGGGGTGAGGTGCTGAACATCGAGGCGATCCGTTATCCGGGGAAAGGACACATCAAACTCACCGGCCAGATCGGCGAAGTGATGAAGGAATCGATGGAGGCGGCCTGGAGCCTCGTGCGGGAGCGGGCCGCTTCGCTCGGCATCGATCCGAAGAATTTCGAGAGCTACGACGTCCACGTCCACGTGCCCGCCGGGGCCGTTCCCAAGGATGGACCCTCCGCCGGCTGCGCCATGTACACCGCCTTGGCTTCTCTCTTCTCGAACCGACGCGTGAACAAGGAGGTCGCGATGACCGGCGAGATCAATCTGCGTGGCTCCGTGCTGCCGATCGGGGGCTTGAAGGAAAAAGCCCTCGGCGCCCTCCAGGCCGGCATCCGCACCATCCTCGTGCCGACCATGAACATGAAGGACGTCCCCGAGATCCCCGCGTCGGCGAGGAAAAAGCTGAAGTTTCTACCGATGGAAAACGTCGACGAGGTGCTCAAGGCGGCCTTGTTGAAGGGGTGATGGAAGGTGGTTTCGACTTCAGTCGAACCCGGATGACCAAGAGACGCCCACCTCTGCGACTGAAGACGCAGCCACATTGAGAAAGTCGCTTCGACTTCAGTCGAACCCGGATGGCCAGGCACCGCCCACCCCTGCGACTGAAGTCGCAGCCACATTGGAAAGTAGCTTCGACTTTAGTCGAATCCGGATGGCTGGGAGAGATGCCGGAGGCATCGGAGCCATTAGCCGGCGGTTGAGCGAGGCACGAGCGACACCGCCGGATCCCTCGTCGTCGGAACCGGCATCCCGGAGGGATACCAGCGAGCGTCTACCGAGGCAAGAAGTTACGGGTACTTCGGAACCGGCTGGCATCCCTCGCGGGATGCACGATCACATCCCATGATGACCGGTGGTGTCGCTACGCTCAACCACCGGCAAATGGCTCCGATGCCTCCGGCATCGCAGGCCGGCAAGTCGATGCCCGGAGTCACCATTTTTCTGCCCCCAATCTTTTTGCCACCCTTCTGGTCCACCGAACGCGTTGGGGTGATCGACGGATGAAAAGGGCAGAAAGATTCGGGGCAAAAAGATTTGGATTGAGGGGAATGCCTTCCTCAATTTCACCTGAAATCATATTCTCTTCGCAAAGTTCCTCACTCCCTCAAGGAGCCAGCGGCTCGCCGCGGAAATGCTCTCGATTTCCGCCAACGGTGTAGGACAGCGAAAAAGGCCAGGGATAACCAAAACGCCGTTAGGTAGCAGGTGATCTGAACGGTCTGTGTGATCAGGATCGGCAGGGTGTGTTCTGGATACCAAGCGGCTGGATAAGGCGGTCGATTTCCCCGGTACACCCAAACACCTGCGGCAACGGCAACACATTCGGTAAGGAGCAGAATCAAGAGTGTCCCGAGAAAGAGGGTTTTCACTGGCACTTTTCTTCGCCGTCCGCGGCGACCGATCCAAACGCAAAGAAGACCGAACGGAATGCCTTTGACCACCGAGGCGGCGAGGGCGTGGATCGCGGCAAGTGCGCGAGGATTTTCCACCCCTCGGATGGGTTCGTGGTATTCCGTGAAGTGTTCGGGGGCGATGGAGACGATGACTTGATCATGAATCACGGCATATCCGGCGATCATCAACCAGACACCGAGAATGATCCGATAGGTCGTCCTGCGCGGATCATCCACGATGGCATTCGAAAAGATCATTTTCGGGGAAAGCCTATATCACGACTCGGTAGAGGGTATCGGGCCCAATGTGGTTTCGACTTCAGTCGAACCCGAGTGGCCAAGAGCCGCCCACCCTGCGACTGAAGTCGCAGCCACATTGGAAAGTCGCTTCGACTTCGGTCGAACCCGGACGACCAGGCACCGCCCACCCTGCGACTGAAGTCGCAGCCACCATCCCTCACTGCGGATGCTCGGCGTCGTATTTCTCCAGCCACGCCTTGCGGGCGGCGAGGTTGTCCTGGAGCTGTTTCAGCTCGGCGCGGGCGCGGTTCAGCTCGTCGTACTTCCGGAAGATCGAGAAGAAATCCTCGCGCAGGTCGTTGCGGGAACTCCTCACGAGCAGATCGAGATCATGGGCCTGATCCTGCATCACCGGCGCCGCTTCGGTGGCGGCTCCCGAGGAGAATTCCTGCAACTCGGTGTTCCGCTGCTCGAGGATGCCGTTGTTTCGCGCGATCTCGGTCTCGTAGTAGGCCTTCTCGGCTTCCGGCACGTTGGGCGACTTGAGCTTCCCGGCGAGGTAGGCGTTGCGTTGCTGGAGGTGGTCGATGCTGTCGAGCAGGCCTTTTCTCACGCCCTCCCGGGCGCTTTCGGTGTGGCGTTCGTCACGACGGTTCTGCTTCCACGCCTCGCTGATCTCCTGATTCTCGTAAGACCAACCGTTCCAACCGGGCGAGTAGGTGGATTCATACTTCTCGAGTTCCTGCGGATCGGGGAAGGACTTCGCCAGTTCCATGATCTGCTTCACCCGCTTGTCGACGCGGGCGTCGAAAATTGCGAGATCCTTCTCGAGCGTCTCTTTCGACTGCGCCGACTTCCCGGTGCGGAGTTGTTCGCGCAAGGTGTCGCGGTGCTGGTTGTAGTAGTCGATCGTGCGTTTGAGCCCCACGATGACGTCGACCTTGATGTTTGCGATCCGCACCTTCGAGGTTTCCGAATCCTTCACCTGGCTCATCATCGTGACGATCTCGTCGACGCCATCCTCGACGCGGTCGTCGAGGCCCCGGATGTCCGCGACGATTTCGCCGAGCCTCTCCTCGCGTTGCTCGATGTGTTTCTCCAGATTCACGACCGAGCTGCGCCGCGAGGCGAGTTCCTCCGGGGAAAGGGCGGGTGTTTTCTCCTGGGCGTGGCCGGGCAGGGGAGCGAGGGCGAGAGCGGAGAGTAAGAAGAGGACGAGTCGGGTATTCATGACGGGTGGGGATTCGATGAAAGGATCGGGGATTCGCGGATCATTTGCCGCCGAGCAACTCCGCCTTCACCGCGGCGAGGTCCTTGCGATGGGCGGCGCTCACCTTGGGATAACCGAGGTCGAGCGAGGAGAGCGCGTCGATCACCGCCGCGGCGACAACGACGCGGGTATACCATTTGTTGTCCGCCGGCACGACATACCAGGGGCAGTCCGGCGTGGCCGTCTCGCGGATCATCTCCTCGTAGGCCTTCATGTAGTCCTTCCAATAGGTGCGCTCGTGGGCGTCGGCGGCGGAGAATTTCCAGTTCTTGTCGGGATTGTCGATGCGCTCGAGGAAACGTTTCTTCTGTTCCTCCTTCGAGACGTTGAGGAAGAATTTCCTGACAATCGTACCATTCCGCGTCAGGTACTTCTCGAGGTTCCGGATGTCCTCGAAGCGCTCGTCCCAGATCTTTTTCGTGACGCATTTCTCCGGCAGCTTCTGTTTCGCGAGGATCTCCGGATGGACGCGCACCACGAGGGTCTCCTCGTAATAGCTGCGGTTGAAGATCCCGATGCGGCCGCGCTCGGGGAGTCGTTTCGTGCAGCGCCAGAGGAAATCGTGGTCGAGCTCCTCCGAGGTCGGGGCCTTGAAGGAATAGACCTCGCAGCCCTGCGGATTCACGCCCGAGAGGACGTGTTTGATCGCCCCGTCCTTGCCCGCCGCGTCCATCGCCTGGAAAATCAGCAGAACCGACCAGCGGTCCTGGGCATAGAGCACGTCCTGCAGCTCCGCGAGCAGTTCCACCCCCATCGCGAGCGCTTCCTTCGCCTTGGGTTTGTCCTCGTCGTCGAGCCCGCCCGTGTCGCGCGGATCGAAATCCTTGAGGCGGAATGAGCCGCCCTTGGTGATGGCATAGGGCTTGGCGAATTCCCGGGCGCGGCTGATGAGTTTCTTGTGGTTCATGGAAGGGATCGTGCGACGACCCTGTCATTTAGCGCAGCGCGGTCGGCGAGGCGAGCAAAATCCGGTGGAAGAGGCGGGTACGAAACTGCAATGACACTTGCCGGTCGGGATCGTTTCCGCCAAAGTCGGTCCATGAGCTACGACAATGAATGGTTGGAAGAAACCCTCGCGGCCCGGCGCAAGTCGATCGAGGAAACGGTGCGCTCCGCCACCCTCGAGGAGGTGAAACAGCTCGGGTCCGAGCGTTTCGCCTCGGCCTCCGATCCCTGGGCGGAGAGCTACCAGACCTTTCTCGCCGAACATCCCCGAGGGAACTACTACCTCGCCCGCACCGTCGAGGGCGCCGATGTCGTCTACTGCCGCGACGCGGAAAAAGGGATCTGGTTCCTCCCAGGCAAAGGCATGGGCATCCTCCAGCCGAAGGGGCTCCGGCTCATGGCCGAAATTGTCGACGCGCTCTGATCCGCCGCGTCGACCGGTGGCCGCGTCACGATCACGCAATCCGTCGCGGGGATTTCCCCTTGGCAAAGCGGGCAGACTCTGCTCCTTTCAAGTCACACGAAACATGAAACGTCGCGTCGTCTGCCTTCTGGCTCCGGGCCTTGCCGTGTCCGCGTGGTTCCTCACCTCGTGCCGCACGATCGTGGGGCCGGACTACGTCGGCCCGAATGCCCGCATGCCCGATGCCTGGTCGCGCTCCGCGGCACAGGATCTCCACGGCGGCTCCTCGCTCACGGGATGGTGGAAAGGCTTCAACGATCCGGCCCTCAACACCCTCATCGAACGCGCCCGCGAGGCGAATCCGAACCTCAAGGCCGCGCTCGCCGGCATTGCCGAGGCCCGCGCCCAGCGTGGCATCGCCCGCAGCCAGGGCCTGCCCCAGGCCGAGGCCGACGCCGTCTACACGCGCCAGCGCCGCAGCGAGAATCTCGGGAGCCCTGTCCCGGACAATCCCTCCAGCCTTTATTCCACCGGCTTCGACGCGGGATGGGAGATCGACCTCTTCGGTGGCATCCGTCGGTCCGTCGAGTCGGCCGAGGCCAACGTCCAGGCCCGCGAGGAAGATTACCGCGACGCCCTCGTCACCCTCTTCGCCGAAGTCGCGTTGAATTATGTCGACTACCGCACCCTCGAGGAGCGCATCGCCGTCGCCAACCGCAACATCGCCGCCCAGCGCGATTCCGTGAAGCTCACCCAGGGCCGGCTCGATGCCGGTCTCGTGCCGAAGATCGACGTCACCCAGGCGCAGACGAACCTTTCCCTCTCCGAGGCCTCCGTGCCCCTCCTCCGCGCCCAGCTCGATGCGTCGAAAAACCGTCTCGCCACCCTCACCGGCGGTTTCCCCGCCTCCGTTGATGGCATCCTCGCGCGCAGCCGCGGCATCCCCCTGCCTTCGGCCGGGTATTCCGCCGGACTCCCCGCCGATCTCCTCCGGGCCCGACCCGACATCCGGCGCGCCGAGCGCGAGCTCGCCGCCCAGACCGCCCGCATCGGCGTGGCCGAGGCCGATCTTTATCCGCGCCTCTCGCTCTTCGGTGATTTCCACCTCCAGTCCGTCAGCAGCGGCGACGTCTTCGACAGCGCGAGCCGCTCCTACAGCTTCGGTCCGTCCTTCCGCTGGGCCATCTTCAGCGCCGGCCGCATCCGCAATCAGATCGCCGCCGAGGAGAGCCGCGCCCTCCAGGCCCTCGCCGCCTACGAGAGCACCGTGCTCGCCGCCGTCGAGGAAGTCGAGACGAGCATGTCCGCGATCCGGAACGAGCGCGACCGTCTCTCCGACCTGAGCCAGGCCGTCGCCTCCTCGCGCGAGACCGTCAGCCTCATCAAGGACAACTACGAGAACGGCCTCGTCAGCTTCCAGAACGTGCTCGACGCCGAGCGCACCAAGTTCGACGCCGAGGATACCGAGACCTTCAGCCGCGGCCAGGTCTCGCGTTTCTACATCAGCCTCTACAAGGCGCTCGGTGGTGGTACCGAGTGCGAATACATCCCGCCGACCGGTGGCGAGGTGCGTCCCTATTTCCCCCGCAAACCGATGCGTGAGAAGAAAGAAGTCACCGCAGTTGAGCAGCCCGAGGCAGCGGTGGCGAAGAAAGAGGGCTGAGGTGTCCATGCGAACGTTCGTCCATTACCTCCTCCTCCTCTCCCTCGCGCCGATCTTCGTCTCCTGCTTCAGCGAGGAAGAGATCAAACAACGCGCCCGCAAGAGCAAGGCCTCCTACTACGAGAAGCAGGACAAGCGCCGGATGAAAGCCTACGAGCGCGACGACCGCTACGACGCGTGGGTGGATAGTGTCTTTAATTGAGACGCCTCTTGGGTCATGGCCCCGGTGGGGCCTGAGAAAGGAGCAAACAACGCGCTCGCAAGAGCTAGGCGTCCGAGCGCGACGATCGCAACGACACGTGGGTCGATAGCGTTTTCAATGGAGACGCCTCTCTGGTCATGGCCCCGGAGGGGCCTGAGAAAATAGCCGGTGGTGGAGCGAGGCACGAGCGCAACCACCGGATCTTGCGCCCGTATCGAATCCGCCCCGGCGGGGCGGGAGAAGCGCCCGTTTCACCCCTGGTCGATGGTGCCACATGCCGATGGCCGCGTTTCTTGCGCCCCTTCGGGGCGCTTCCATGGGATTGCCAGGGTTCCGGGGGTTCCCCTCGCTACGCTCCGGTCACCCCCGGCTACTTTCTTTCGTCCCTCCGGGACGCATGGATCGATTGATGCATTCTTCGATCGGCTATCGGGAAATCCGAAAGGGAGGCCCACGGAAACCACGGAATCTCACTGAAGGAGAGGAAGCTGCGGAAACCGGTGGAGTCGGGCCAATGCCACGGTCGAATCCTTTTCCGTGAAGTTCCGTGAATTCCGTGGGCAACTTTTTCCGCGGCCCCGGAGGGGCCTGAGAAAGGAGCAAACAACGCGCCTGCAAGAGCTAGACATCCGAGCGCGATGACCGCAACGACGCTTGGGTCGAAAGCGTTTTCAATGGAGACGCCTCTCTGGTCATGGCCCCGGAGGGGCCTGAGATGGTAGCCGGTGGTGGAGCGAGGCACGAGCGCAACCACCGGACCTTACGCCCTTGTCGAATCCGCCCCGGCGGGGCGGGAGAAGCGCCCGTTTCACCCCTGGTCGACGGTGCCACATGGCGATGGCCGCGCTTCTTGCGCCCCTCCGGGGCGCTTCCAGGGGTTTGCCAGGGTTCCGGGGGTTCCCCTCGCTTCGCTCCGGTCACCCCCGGCTACTTTCTGATGTCCCTCCGGGACGTCTTGGCGCAAGAAAAAGGGCCGATAAGCCTCGTCGATTCCACCTGCACGCTTCGCTTCCGCGGTGTAGAAATGAGTCGGGTCCGGCGTCCTTCTCCGGACCGCGACCCATGATTCGCCGCCGCTCCGCCCCGCTCTCCGCCTTTGCGATGCTGGTCCTCGCGGGTGTCTTCGTTCCCGCGGCCCGGAGCCAATCCCCTGCACCCGACCCGGTCGCGTCCTCGATTGAACAGGGTCAGACCCACCTCGACGAAAGTTTCGGCCTGCGTGGGCGGCATCGTCATCTCGACGTCCATGTCGATCCGGATTCGCAGACCCATTTCAAATTCGACTTCCGCACCTTCTACTTCGATCGCGAGAAATACGACGACAGCGTCAGCAAGGCCTTCGCCGCCGGCGGATGGGTCGGGGCGAAGACGCCCTTTTTCCTCGATCGCTTTTCCTTCGGCGTCACCGGCTACACCTCGCAAAAGATCCACGGCGATTCCGACGAAGATGGCACCGTGTTGCTCGAGCCGGTCCAGGCGGGATACTCCGTGCTCGGTGAAGCCTTCGTCGACGTGCGCCTCGTCGAGGGACTGCACCTCTTCGCGGGACGCAAGGAATTCGACACGCCCTTCCTCAACCCCCACGACAACCGGCTCACCCCAAACACCTTCGAAGCCGTCGTGATCCAGGGGCAGACCGACCTCGGTCCCGATGGCGCGACCTTGAAATACGGGGCCGGGTATTTCGACCGCATCAAGAACCGCAACGCAGATCAGTTCATCTCCATGGCGATCGATGCCGGCGCGACGGTCGAGCGTGGTGTCGTCACGGGTGGGGCGCTCTATCAAAAAGACGATTTCTCTTTGGGCGCGATCGATTACCACAGCGCCGACATCCTCAACATCTTCTACGCCCAGTCGAAATGGGAGCTGCCCGTGATCCTGCCGATCGCCGACCACGCGGCTCCGAGTCTCGCGGTGCAGTTCATCGACCAGCGCAGCACCGGCGACGAACTCCTCACCGGTGGAGCCTTTGCCGTGCAGCAGATCGGGGTGAAGGGCGACCTACCCGTGGGTGACGCGCTCTTCACCGCCGGTTATACCCTTGCGAGCGGAGGGGCGGATCTGCGTTCGCCCTGGAGCGGGTATCCCGGTTACACGAGCACGCAGGTCGAGGATTTCAACCGGGCAGGGGAGGGGGCCTTGTTGTTGCGGGCCGGCTACGAGATTCCCTGGATCGAAGGGCTCAGCACCTACGCCTTGTTCGTGAACGGCAGCGATCCCGACGATCCCACCGAGTATCGCAAGGACGAGCTCGATCTGAACCTGCAATGGGAGCCGGTCGGAGAATGGCTCAGCGGCTTGTCCGTGCGACTTCGCTACGCCCTCGTCGAAGAACACGGCCCCGTCACCCGCGGCCTCCGCGATTTCCGCGTCATCTGCAACTATGGGTTGGAGTATTGAAGGTGGTTTCGACTCCTGTCCTTCGAAGTGCCACGGAGAACGGATCAGTCGAAGCCGGACGATCAGCGATGCCGGAGGCATCGGAGCCATTAGCCGGCGGTTGAGCGAGGCACGAGCGACACCGCCGGATTCCTCGTCGTCGGACCCGGCATCCCGGAGGGATGCCAGCGAGGGGCAGAGGCTCCATGACGTCCCGTGAACTTCGGATCCGGCTGGCATCCCTCGCGGGATGCGCGATCCCACCCCTGATGACCGGTGGTGTCGCTGCGCTCAACCGCCGGCTAATGGCTGTGATGCCTCCGGCATCCCGATGCTCCTCGGGCTCGGTGCCTATTGGGCGGCATAAAGATTGGGGGGATCCGCTCCACCGCCCTCCTCCACTCGCTCACACTCGTGGCTACAACGCCGCGTCGGCCAAGCCCAGGCACCGGAAGCGCTCTCAGCACGCCGACCTTTTACCTTTTACTTTTTACCTTTTACTTCCCCTCTGGCACTGACCGCGTCCTTCTCGCGCCCTCGCCCTCCTCCACTCGCTCTCACTCGTGGCTACACTAGCCCACCGCCCCAAGAATCGGACGCGCTCTCAGCACGCGGACCGTTCACCGGTGTGCCCGTAGCAAACCTTTTACTTCCCCTTTGGCACTGACCGCGTCCTCCTCCACTCGCTCACGCTCGTGGCTACACCCCTCCACCCCTCCACCCCTCCACCCCTCCACCCCTCCACCCCTCCACCCCTCCACCCCTCCACCACTCCACCACTCCACCACTCCACCACTCCACCACTCCACCACTCCACCACTCCACCACTCCAACACTCCAACACTCCAACACTCCAACACTCCAACACTCGCTCACGCTCGTGGCTACGTTTACTTCTCCTCTGGCACTGACCGCGCCCTTCTTCGCGCCTGCGCCCGTCCCCGCGCCTGCGCCACCCACATTCCCTGCGGAATTTGCTTTCCATCCGGCCGGTTTCGGGTTCCATAGGCGTTAGCCATGTCCCGCTGTTTCCCTCCTCTGCTGCTCGCCGGAATCGTGACCCTCCTCCTCCCGGCCTGCGGCGAGAAAAACACCTTCGTCCCGCCGCCGCCCCTCGAGGTTGAGGTCGTTACCCCACAGGTCGGACCGGTCACGGTCTATCTCGAAATGCCCGGCCGCACCGTCTCCTTCGCCCGCGCCGAGGTCCGCGCCCGGGTGAAGGGTTTCCTCAAGGAAACGAAGTTCCGTCCCGGGGCCGCGGTGAAGGCCGGCGAGGCACTCTTTTCGATCGAGCCCGAGCAATTCCTCGCCGCCGTCGAGACCGCCAAAGGGCAGGAGTCCAAGGCCCGCGCCGACCTCGAGATCGCGACGACGAACTACGAGAAACGCAAGCAGGCCTCCGCCTCCGGCGCCGTCTCGCAGATCGACGTCGCCGCCGCCGATGCCGAGCGCAAGGCCGCCGCCGCCGCCGTGAAGATCGCCGAGGCCGCCGTCCGCGACGCCGAGCGCGATCTCAGCTACACCGCCATCACCGCGCCGATGGACGGCCGCGTCTCCAAGGCCGAGGTCGATGTCGGCAACCTCGTCGGCGCCGACGGCGCGACCCTGCTCACCACCATCGTGCAGGATCACCCCATCTACGTCGAGTTCGAGGTGAACGAGCGCGACATCCTCAAGGAACTGCCCAAGCGCCGCCTCATGGACGAAAAGGGCGCGCCGACCAACGACAAAATCCCCGTCCGCCTCACCCTCTCGGATGGCACGGTCTACCCGGTCGACGGCCACCTCGACTTCCTCGACAACGCCGTCGATCCCGACACCGGCACGATCCGTGCCCGCGCCGTCTTTGAAAATCCCGATGGAGCCCTCGCCTCCGGTCTCTTTGTCCGGGTCGGCATTCCCATCCCGCGCTACGCCGCCGCCGATGCCACCGCCATCCGCGTCCCTGCCGAAGTCGTCCAGCGCGATCTCGGCGGCAGCTTCGTCCTCGTCGCCGGCGAGGGTGGTGTCGTCCAGCGCCGTCCCGTCGAGCCCAGCGGTTACCGCCTCGGCAACGACCAAGTCCTCGCCTCCGGCCTCACCGCCGCCGATCAGCTCATCGTCACCCACCTCCAAAAAGTCCGCGCCGGAGCCATCGTCGTCCCCAAACCCAAAGGCGCCGCCCCCGCCGCGCCAGCTCCCGCGCCGACCGAAGCAAAACCGGCCCAGTGATGACCTCCAGCGTCCAGACGAGCCCAAGGACCTCTGGTCACCCTCCGGGTGGCTATCTCCGCTTCGCTCTGATTCCTGTCGCCCGGCTAGCCCGGCCTGTTGGGCGGCAGGAACGTCGCCCCTCCGTAGACCTCTGACCTCTGACCTCTGACCTCTGACCTCTGACCTCTGACCTCTGACCTCTGACCTCTGACCTCTGACTACCGCCCACCGCCCACCGCCCACCGCCCACCGCTCACCGCCCACCGCCCACCGCCCACCGCCCACCGCCCACCGCCCACCGCGCCCTCAGCACGCTGACCTTTTACCTTTTACCTTTTACCTTTTACTTCCCCTCCGGCACTGACCGCGCCCTTCCCCCGCTCCGCCCCGCCCTCCCATGTTCAGCCTCTTCTTCATCCGCCGCCCCGTTTTCGCCGCGGTCATTTCCATCGTCATCCTCCTGATCGGGTTGGTCGCGATGGTGGCGCTGCCGGTGGCGCGTTATCCCGACATCGCCCCGCCCACCGTCAAGATCTCCGCGATCTACCCGGGCGCCGATGCCCGCACCATCGCCGAGACCGTCGCCGCGCCGATCGAGCAGGAGGTCAACGGCGTCGAGGGCATGATCTACATGTCGAGCGTCAGCGCCAACGACGGTTCGATGAATCTCACCGTCACCTTCGCGCCCGGCACCGACCTCGATACCGCGAACGTCCTCACCCAGAACCGCGTCGCCGTGGCCGAGGCCCGTCTCCCCGAGGAGGTGAAACGCCAGGGCGTCACCGTGAAGAAGCAGAGCACCGACGTCGTCATGTACCTCGGCTTCTCCTCGCCCAAGGGCACCTGGGATGACAACTACCTCAGCAACTTCGTCAACCAGCGCATCAAGGACGAGATCGCCCGCGTCCCGGGCGTCGGCAACGCCCAGGTCTTCGGGGCGGGCCAGTTCTCCATGCGCCTCTGGCTCGATCCGCAGAAGCTGCGCACCTACGGCCTCACCACCGGCGACGTCGTCAACGCCGTGCGCCAGCAGAACGTGCAGGTCGCCGGCGGCCGCATCGGCGGAGCCCCCGCCGAGGAGGGCGTCGCCTACGAATACACCGTCAACGTCCCCGGACGCCTCGCCGACGCCCCCGACTTCGAGAAGATCGTCGTGAAGACCTCGCCCGACGGACGCATCATCCGCCTCCGCGACGTCGCCCGCGTCGAGCTCGGGGCCGACAGCTACAGCCTCGCCTCGCAGCTCAATGGCGAACCCTCCGCCACCATCGCCGTCTACCAGATCCCCGGGTCGAACATCATCGCCGTCGCCGAGGGCATCGAGGCGAAGCTCGAGGAGCTCCGCCCTTCCTTCCCCGAGGACCTCGTCTCCACCGTCATCTACGACAACACCGACATCATCCGCGCCTCCATCGCCGGGGTCGTCCAGACCCTCGTCGAGGCCCTCATCCTCGTCGTCCTCACCGTCTTCCTCTTCCTCCAGAATTTCCGCGCCACCCTCATTCCCCTCGCCACCATCCCCGTCTCCCTCATCGGCACCTTCGCCGTGATGCTGCTGCTGGGGTATTCGCTGAACCAGCTCACCCTCTTCGGTCTCGTCCTCGTCATCGGCATCGTCGTCGATGACGCCATCGTCGTCGTCGAAAACACGACCCGCTGGATCGAGGAGGGCCTCAGCCCGAAGGAGGCCACCGAAAAGGCCATGCTCGAGGTCAGCGGGCCCGTCGTCGCCACCACCCTCGTCCTCCTCGCCGTCTTCGTGCCCACCCTGGCCATGACCGGCATCACCGGCACCCTCTTCAAGCAGTTCGCCGTCACCATCTCCATCGCCACCGTCTTCAGCTCGATCAACGCCCTCACCCTCAGCCCCGCCCTCTGCGCCATCCTCCTCCGCAAGCAGACGAAGGAACCGCACGGCTTCTTCCGCCTCTTCAACCGCGGGCTCGACAAAGTCACGGGCGGTTACCTCGGCATCACCCGCCTCGCCATCCGCCGCGCCGCCCTCGCCGTCATCCTCTTCATCGGCCTCGCCGTCGGCTCCGTCCTCGGGCTCGGCAGCCTCCCCACCGGCTTCGTCCCGCAGGAGGACGAGGGCTACTGCATCGTCAACGTCCAGCTCCCCGACGGCGCCTCGCTCCAGCGCACCAAGGCCGTCCTCAACGAGGTCAACGCCATCGTCAAGGCCACCCCGGGCGTCGAGGATTTCATGACCATCGCCGGCTACGGCCTCATCGACGGGGCCGCCAGTTCGAACACCGGCTTCCTCGTCGTCACCTTCAAACCCTGGGAGGAGCGCACCGATCCCCGCCTCCACCAGGCCGCCCTCATCCGCCAGCTCAATGGCAAGCTCATGCGCTTCAAGGACGCCGTCGCCTTCGCTTTCCCCATGCCCTCCCTCCCCGGCGTCGGCACCTCGGGCGGCTTCACCTTCATGCTGCAGGACCGCGGGGGCGTCGGCTTCGAGCAGTTGCAGCAGGTCGCCCAGGAGCTGATCGAGGACGGCAACGCCCAGAGCGGCCTCGCCGGCATGAGCACCACCTTCCGGGCGAACGTGCCCCAGCTCCTCGTCGACATCGACCGCGACCAGGTCCTCCGCACCGGCACCCCGCTGCCCTCCGTCTTCGAGACCCTCCAGGTCAATCTCGGCTCCGCCTACGTGAACGACTTCACCCTCTTCGGCCGCATCTTCAAGGTCTACGCCCAGGCCGACGCGCCCTACCGCGCCGACCCCGAGGCCATCCGCCGCCTCGAGCTGCGCGGGGCCTCCGGACAGATGATCCCCCTCGGCTCCCTCGCCAACGTCGAGGAGACCTTCGGACCCCAGACCGTGACCCGCTTCAATCTCTACCCCTCCGTCAAGATCCTCGGCCAGCCCGAGGGCGGCTTCAGCTCCGGCGAGGCCATCGAGATCATGGAGGACATGGCCGCTCGGAAGCTGCCCGAGAGCATGGGCTACAACTGGTCCGAGCTCTCCTACCAGGAGAAAATGGCGACCGGCTCCACCGGCCTCATCTTCCTTTTCTCCATCGTCCTCGTCTACCTCGTCCTCGCCGCCCAATACGAGAGCTGGTCCATCCCCATCTCCGTCGTCCTCTCCGTCCCCACCGCCCTCCTCGGCGCTTGGCTCGCGATCCAGTGGCGCGGCATGGAAAACAACGTCTACACCCAGATCGGCATCGTCCTCCTCATCGGACTATCGACGAAGAGCGCCATCCTCATCGTCGAGTTCGCCAAGGTCCTGCGCGAGGAAGGGAAGACCGTCCTCGAGGCGGCGATCGAGGCCACGAAGCTGCGCTTCCGCGCCGTGATGATGACGGCCCTGTCGTTTATCTTGGGAGTGATTCCGTTGTTGATTGCGACCGGAGCCGGGTCGGAGAGCCAGAAGGTGATCGGGACGGCCGTGTTCGGCGGGATGATTGCGGCGACGTTTTTGAGTCTGGCGGTGGTGCCGATGTTGTACTATGTGGTGCAGACCTTGGTGGAGAGGGTGGGGGGGAGGAAAACGCAAGAAAATTCATAAACAACAATGAAGTAAGACGGCCTGAACTCTCGATCTGCGTCGAAAAGCGTAGAACGCTCAGCAACGAGAGTCACCGGGGACTAAAGCAAAATTCCCAGCAACAATCCAAATGAGCAACCCTAATGAGAATCAAACCTGGTGGGCAGATTTTGTTTTTGGACTCCCGGTTATGGGAGTTGGGGTTTACTTGATGGTAGGAAGTGAGTGGGAACCCTGGTGGTCACTTTCAAGAGTAATGGGAGCATTTGTTTTCTTTACCTCACTCACCTACATCCTTGTAAATTTGAATGCACCGGCGAGTATGCTTAGGCTGTTTGTATTTCCAATGGCTGGCACTTATGCAATTCTTTGTATCATCTCAGCAATTTTAGCAATTCTCGGAATTATTCAATTGCTCTCCAAGCTTTAGATTCCTATCTTCAAAGGATCTTAGCAAGGTCAGAGGTTGCCACAAAGAAATACCATGAAAGAGGAGTTCTCGCTTACCTTCTCCCTCGCCAAGGAAGTCGAACCCTGGTGTGACGGCGTGCAAGGGCGGCTGCTTCAACCACAGTTCCAAACCGCCGATGGTAAGATCGACTCAATGATCATTGGGCTGACGGTCGATGTCTCGGAATTGGTTAGCAGCGCTTTCATGCCCGGCGAATACTGCATCTTCAATTGTAGTTGCGGGGTTCCCGAGTGTCGTGGATTTGATGGTATTATTGTCGTTCATTCCCAATTTTCGAACACCGTGGAGTGGAAAGTTCCCGTTCCGATTGCGATCTCGGATACTGAGTCGGTTAAAAACGTGCGTCTTTACCGATCCGTGAGAGCCGGAACAATCAATGGCTATCGTAAAGCGATTTTACGTGGAGTCAAAAAAGCAGCTGCATTAACGGCGAAGAGTGAGATGCCCGTGTTCTTGAAGCCGATGTGGCAGGATATTCCAAATCTGTTTGCCCGTGCCCAACAGTTGGAAGAAGCGCGGAAGATGCTCCATAAGAATTTGGATGTCAGCGGAGATACTGTGATCGATTGTTGGGGCCAGGAAAGAAAATGCACCCGTGTAGCCGTCATTTGATCAGGCTTGAATCCTCAGTAGGATGTGGGGATTGGCCGGGAGTTAGAAATCTGGTGGGAGATCGGGGGTATAAACAAAACTTCTTCAATTTAAATTGTCATTTCTCCGGGCATTTGCTAAGAAACTCGACAAGACGGATAATATTGACATTCTAAAAGATATACATTTTCATTTCGTGAGGTCACGCATCGCGCAACGACCCAGCAGTGAAAGTCAAAATAAAAAAATGAAAATGAAATGGAGAGCAATTGTTCGTTTTTCCTTTGATAAGGACAAGAATTCTCGGGTGAGGAATGAGGTTTTGTCGAAACTCACGGATTGCGGATTTAGAAAGACACGTACTGGTCAATGGGAAACGGCGGAGGGAGACCCAAAATGTATATCCAAAACACTTTCAATGGTGTTTAACGAGCTTGCGTCCCTTTCTAAAAATCCCTTTGATGAATTCAGTTTGGATCACATTTGGGTGTTCATCGACAAAGTCAACATCTCCAAAGTCCGTTCTCAGACTCCACGGAAAGGTCCAAAACAGCAGACCAACGAGAGCTTGTAAATGCAAGTATTGCTTTGTAATAAGAGGGAATCTCATACAGTTATTCGAAATCGCTCTTTCATTTTTTTGAATACAGCATTTTCCTGAGTGGTTCATCGCTCTTCGAGAGGGTGGCAGCGATAAACTTATAAATCGAAAACAAGATTTCTTCCCTGGAATTCGATCTTATTGGATTAATTTTCTAGTTTACTGTTGTTGTGAGCAGTGTTTCATTTGTTTGAAAGCTTTATGGACAGAATCGGCGTCACCATCAGAGGATGAAGAAATCATTTCCTGTGTAGTTTGTTATACATGACTTGAAGTAGCACTAATAAATTTTCAATGGGAAATAGAGGTGTTAGAAGAAAGTTGATCGAACAGCACTTCGTGCGCAGGCGAATGGCTTTAGGGAAACGTCTTTCGCTCCTCAATCAGGAGCTAAGTAAATATGATGTAGCATCTTTCGAGAAGGAGGCGAATCGGCAAAAAATTCTCAAAATATCGGGCGCTGTTGCTAAATCGTATATTGATCGAATCAAGGCATTAAAGGGCCCCAATAGGGATCTCGATTCTTCTGCTCGGTTTGGTTTACACAAAGAATTAATTGATAGATATGGAGCCGGTCTCATTGTCTGCAATCAAAGCCTTGAAAGATTCGTATACGGACTGAGTTCTCCTCTGGAAAAGGTCAACGAACCGTCTGACCTTAGAGCTTTCCTCCTTGAGGCTCTCGATTATGAGCATGAGGGGGCATGGCCGCTCGAAGACGAACTTCGTAAGCTTAGGACCACTCTTGAGCACAAAGAGGCTGCGCGTGCTAGATTCGCAAAAGCAAACATACAGTCACGACAAGCAGGAAGAAGTGTGGCGGCTTCTCTTCGAAAATCGGAAATCTGCCCCTACTGTGAGAATCCACTCACAGAAAATGTCCATGCCGATCACATTATTCCAATCCATCTGGGAGGATTGAGCGTCAATCAAAACATGGTGTACGTTTGCGAAAAGTGTAATCTTGACAAGGGAAGTATGACACTTCTTGAATTTTGTGAGACACGTGAGATTGACTTTCTGAAAGTGGCGCGTCGCCTGCGCGCTTTAGGAAAAAGGATTTAGCAGTCGGTGTGAAAAAGGAATAAAGGCATTCGGAGCTTTTCGCGGAAACCCTGGCCGGGGGGGTTAAAGTGACGGACAATTTAAGAGATTTTGAGGTTGACCCCGCCCCCTAAGAGACTGTTGAAAAACCCCTTTCCGGAGTTTGCGTTGTGGGAGGAACGATTCACCTTTTGCAATGATCCGCAAGAAGAGCCTTCCGGGCCAGGACGAGTTCTGGGTGAAACGCGATTCGATCCGCGCGGGACGTGCGAAGACCTTTTACGACGGTCTCGTCGAACATCTGGATTCGGAGGGCTTCGGGGATTTCGTGCGCGAACTTTGTGCTCCGTTCTACCATTCTGGCAGCGGCGGGCGTCCTCCCATCGATCCGGAGGTTTACTTCAAGATGCTCATGGTGGGCTACTTTGAGAAGCTCGGCAGCGAGCGCGGCATCGCCTCGCGTTGCGAGGACTCCCTGGCGGTGCGGCGCTTCCTGCGCTACGACCTCACCGAGGCCACGCCGGACCACTCCAGCCTCTCGGTGATCCGCAAGCGCCTGCCCCGCGAGGTTTACGAGGAGGTCTTTGCTTTCTCCCTGCGCGCCCTGCGCAAGAGCGGACTTCTCACCGGAGAGAAGCTCGGCCTGGACAGCACCACGATGGAGGCCGACGCGAGCATGGAGAAGCTCGTGCGCCGTGACGACGGAATGTCCTACGCCGACTATGTTGCCGGGCTTGCCGCCGCCGAGGGCATCGATCCGGAGGACAAAGGCGCGGTGGCCGCCTTCGACCGCAAGCGTCCCGGGCGCAAGACCTCCAACGAGGAGTGGGTCAGCCCCGCCGATCCCGACGCCTGCTTCGGACCGCGCAAGGACGGAGCCTGGGACATGCTCCACAAGGTTGAGAACGTCGTCGATCTCGATAGCGGAGCGATCGTTTCCACCGAAATCCAGCCCGCAACCAAGGGCGACGCCGATGGCATGGCAGCGCATCTTGAGACCGGTTTTCTCATGGTGGAATACACCGCCTCGCAGGTCGATGACAAAGAAGACGGTCACGACGACCACAACGACCGCAACGACCACAGCGACGGGGATGGCGGCGGCGATCCTCCGAAGCGTTATGGAGTGGGCGACAAAGGCTACCACAAGAACTCCGAACTGACGGAACTCGTTGCGGCCGGGATCTGCCCGGTGATCGCCGAACCTTCCGGCAAGGGACCCTCACGAACCGACGAGGCGGCGGCGGAAGCCTTTGCGACAAACCTCGCCAACCGCCGCAGCGAAGACGGACGTGCCATGATGAAGGCGAGGGCGGAGAAAGTGGAGCGCAGCTTCCAACATCTCCTCGACCACGGAGGCGGCCGGAGGACAACCTTGCGCGGACACCTCAACATCGGGAAGCGGCTCCTGGCGATGGCCTTCGTCTTCAACGTGGCCATTTACCGGCGAAAGGCCTGCGGATACGGAACGCTGAAGCAAGCGCTTGCCGGGAATCGGTGGGAAAAGCCGTTTTTTGCCATCCTCCGGGCCATGGAAGGCGCTCTCCGCCGAATCGGCTCCCCCATGGCGCACCCGAACTTCACCGATCCTCTCCAGGTACGACATTACAAAGAACTTCAAGCCTTTGCCGCGTTGACACCCAGGCACGCCGTGTTTTTGCCTATTTCAACAGTCTCCTAAACCCCCGATCTTCCAACCAATTCGCCGTCGCCGCCCTCCCGCCACCCCCGTCACCGTTACCGCCCTCACCTCCATGCGAACCGCACGCCTCCTCGGAACCGGCCGATCCTTCTACCACGTCATGTCCCGCGTCGTGGACCGGCGGATGGTCTTCGAAGCCAAGGACAAGGAGATCTTCCGCAAGATCCTCCGCAACCAGGAGGCCTTTTCCGGGGTGCGGATCGTGACCTATTGATCGATGGGCCGAGGCCTCGCCCATCGCCCCTTCGGGCTGCCTTGAGAGGCAGTCTATGTCGCCGCCGCCCCTCCGGCGGCTCCATTGTCTGATGTCGAATCACTTCCACCTGCTCCTGGAAGTGCCCGACCAGGAAACCCTCGCGCCGTTCGACGAGGAAGGGTTGCTCGCCGTCCTCCCCTTGCTCTACGAGGGACACGTCGTAGAAGGCGTGAAGCAGGAACTGGAACGGGCGCGGGTCGCCGGGGACGAACGATGGCACCGGGAAATCCTCGCCCGCTACGAACGCCGGCGCGGGGATCTCGGGCTCTTTCTCAAAGAGGTGAAGCTGCGCATCACCTTCCACATGAACAAACGCCTCGGCCGCACCGGGACGCTGTGGGAAGGGCGCTACAAGAGTGTCCTGGTCGAGGACAACGAACAGGCTTTGCTGACGATCGCGGCCTACATCGATCTCAATTGATTCGCTCCGCAAATCTCTGCGGTGTCGCTTCGCAAGCTTCCAACCGCTGGCGCGGCGAGGCAGTCGATCCGGGCGGGAATCGTGTCGTCTCCGGAAGAGTACCGTTGGTGCGGTTACGCCGAGGCCGTCGGGGGCGGACGACGTGCCTTGCGGGCACGCGAAGGGCTCGGGCTCATGTTGGGCGAAGCCCTTCAGGATCCCACATTCCGCCAGGACTGGCGACGGACGGCGGCGCGATACCGGATGTTCCTCCATCTGGACGGACAGGAAATCGCGGGAGGGGCGGAACCCGGCCAACGGGGACGGCGCGGCCTGAAGACGGAGGTCGTCGAGGCCGTGGTCGCCCAAGGAGGAGCGATGCCGGTGCATGAGGTCCTGCGTCACCGCGTGCGATACTTCTGCGACGGGGCGGTGCTGGGCACGGCGGCGTTCGTGAATGCGGTCTTCGAGCGCGAGCAATCATCGGGAAGACGATTCGGCGAAAAACGCACCAGCGGAGCCCGCCGCATGCGCGGGGCGGATTGGGGAGAGTTGCGGGTGCTGCGGGACTTGCAGAAGGATGTGATCGGGACGTAGGACGCCGCCCAAGTCTCGGTGTCGCCGTTTCTTTGGTGCGGGTGTATCGGATTTGAGGGACGGGCAAATATCGCCCGGTTCGACCAAAAAGTTAAACGGACAGACAAACAGCGCTCAGGAAATGACTCGCAGAGAAGACCGGTTTCCGGCCGAGGGGGATGAGGGCGCCTCGAACCGATTCGGAGAAGCCGCAGTTTTGACGGTTGCGTCGTTTCGAATTCTTAGTACTTTCAATGAATGTTGAATACGCTGCTTCGTCCGTCTCATTTCGGTTCTGGAATTCGCCTAGCGCTGCTTGGTAATCGAATGCGCAAGACAACATGGGGAAGGACTTCCATTCTTCTCTTCAGCTTGGCTTTCTTTACTCTCGCCGCTTCAACCGTAAGGGCCAATCCTGATTGGATCTACCAGCGAGAGCTTACCGTCACTTCGACTCGCGCCACCGACGCGGCCGGGTTCCAGGTGCTGGTGGAGTTGACCCCCGGAAATTTCGATTACAGCCACGCGAACGCCGACGGGTCGGACTTGCGATTTGCTTCAACTTCGGGGGCGGAGACTTTCGACCTCGACCACTTCATCGAAACTTGGACACCCGGCGGAACCAGCCGGATCTGGGCACGAGTGCCGAACGTTCCCGCGTCCGGAACGATGTCGATCTTCCTTCGGTTCGGGAATCCCGCTGCCGCCACGACTTCGAATTTTGCAACGACGTTTCCGAATGCCTTCGTCAGTTCGGGAGCGGCCAATCTCGGGGGCGTCCAGAATTTCGACTGGTTTGAAGTGAAGGCAGGCGACACCATCACCGTCACGGCGGGGGCGGCACTTGAAGTGACGGCCCGCAATGTCGTGATCGCAGGGACGGTGAATGCGAATGGAGCGGGTTTTGCGGGCGGCCTTGCCGGATCCGTGGGCGGTGGACCGGGGGGAGGAATCCCGGCGAATCCATTGATTGCCGGGAGCGGGGGAGGTTCCTACGGGGGAGTCGGTGGAACCGGGGGATTCGATCCCTCGGAATCTCCTGGAACGGGAGGCGCTCTATATGGGACCACCACGGGTACGGACTTTGCCTTGGGTTCTGGAGGCGGAGCGAGCGATCTCAATTTTGGAGGGAACGGAGGTGGGGCCATTTCGATCGTCGCCCAGGACCTCGCCGTCTCCGGTACCCTCCAATCCGATGGTGGCAGTGCGCAGCAGCCAGGAGGTGGACGCGGAGGCGGCGGTGGGTCCGGCGGGTCCATCGTGCTGACCGGCTTTCGACTCACCGTCGGCGGGACGCTCTCCGCGACAGGGGGCGGAGGCTCGATTGGAACCAGTGCTGCGAACGATGACGGCGGCGGCGGCGGCGGTGGACGGATCAAGTTGTTCGGTGAAGCGTCCCTCGACAACACGGCTGTCCTGAATGTGGGTGGCGGAGCCGGTGGACCGAACGGCACGGGGGGCGCGGGTCAAACGGGCGGAGTGGGAACGACCCACTCTGATCTTGTCACCGTGAATTTCGAGGAAATCACGGTCGCCGTCGGTCCGGAGAGAGGGCCGGAATCGGTCACCATCGCTCAACCCAAGCGGTTCAAAGCCACGTTCGTCCGCAAGAAAAGTCGTCCGCAGCTTCTCCGCATGACCAATCCCGGGTTCATTCCGCTAAGCGCCGTCTCCGCCCGCACGCTGGGAAAATCAGCGAGGGATTTCCGCGTGAAAGTGCCGTCGCCGACGCTTGCTCCGGGGGCATCGATGAACCTGAGCGTCACTTTCAAGCCCTCTCAAAAGGGCTCGCGGAGGGCCAGCCTGATCGTTTCGAGCAACCTTTCGTCCGCTACGCTCCGCCTGGTCGGGTTGGGCAAGTGATCGCGGGGGCGGAAGATCACCGATCGAAGAGATGGTCAGGCACCGTTTCTTTACAAAAGCCACCCATCCACGCCAACTCGCCCCCAAAACCGTCACCGCCTCGACCGACGACTCATCGCTGCGGTTTGGAAACGGGGTCAGGGAAGAATGGCGCTGACTTAAGCCCCTCACTCGTTGGAAAAGGCGGACAGGAACCGCAGCGAAGCTAAGATAGCCGGCGAAGCGAGGCAATGTCCGCCCTCCTTAGGCGCTCGCGCGGAGAAGGACGTCCATGGCACGCGGTAGCGAGTAAGGAGGCAGGACACTCTTGTCCTGCGTCGCGCCCCGTCAGTTCATCGAGATTC
>JAEUHI010000018.1 GCA_016795385.1 Verrucomicrobiales bacterium
GACCCTTGGGACCTTCTCCAGCCCCAGGATGCGACGAGCCGACATCGAGGTGCCAAACCGCGCCGTCGATATGAACTCTTGGGCGCGATCAGCCTGTTATCCCTAGAGTACCTTTTATCCGTTGAGCGATAGCAATTCCACATTCAACTACCGGATCACTTAGGCCTACTTTCGTATCTGCTCGACATGTCCGTCTCACAGTTAGTCTGGCTTATGCCTATACACTCGAAACGTGATTACCAACCACGCTGAGCCAAACTTCGCGCTCCTCCGTTACACTTTGGGAGGATACCGCCCCAGTAAAACTGACCGGCTGCCATTGTCCTTCCGCCCGATTCAGGGCAGGATGTTAGATTCTCCAAATTCAAAGGGTGGTGTCTCATTGACGACTCCGCAACCCCCTAAAGGGCCACATCAAAGTCTCCCACTTACACTGAGCATTGAAACCGAAAAACCAGTGACAGCTTACAGTTAAGGTTCATAGGGTCTTTCCGTCCTTCTGCGGGTAGCCGGCATCTTCACCGGCACTACAACTTCACTGAGCTCCTGGTTGAGACAGCGATCAACTCGTTGCACGATTCGTGCAGGTCGGAACTTACCCGACAAGGAATTTCGCTACCTTAGGACCGTTATAGTTACGGCCGACATTCACCGGGACTTGGGTTCAGAGCTTCGCTTGCGCTAACCCCTTGCCTTAATCTTTCGGCATTGGTCACGTGTCACATCCTATACATCGACTTGCGTCTTCGCAGAATGCTGTGTTTTTGCTAAACAGTCGGTTGATCCATTTCACTGCGGCCCTCCGAAGAGGGCACCCCTTATTCCGAAGTTACGGGGCTATTTTGCCGAGTTCCTTAACCAGGTTTCACTCTTACGCCTTGGTATATTCTACCCACCCACCTGTGTCGGTTTACGGTACGGGTCCCCTTAGCACGACACACCAGCTTTTCTTGACAGTCCTTCGAACAATACGGATTGGCCGTAGCCGCACCTCGGAATTCAATTACCTAGTTGTCCTCCAGCCTGTGTCCCTGGTGCTTTGGGATCAGGGAGTGCAGGAATATTAACCTGCTATCCATCGCCTACGCCTATCGGCCTCGACTTAGGTCCCGACTAACCCTGGGATGATGAACATTGCCCAGGAAACCTTGGGTTTACGGCGGAGAGGAATTTCACCTCTCTTATCGTTACTCATGTCTGCATTCTCTCTTCCCGGAACTCCACAGTCGGTCGCCCTCCTGCTTCAAGGCTCCGGGAATGCTCCTCTACCACACGCAAAGCGTGTCCAGAGCTTCGGTATGACGCTTATCGCCAATCATTTTAGGCGCAGGATCACTCGATGAGTAAGCTATTACGCACTTTTTAAATGGTGGCTGCTTCTAAGCCAACATCCTCACTGTCTAAGTAATCCCACCTCCTTTCCACTTAGCGTCATTTTGGCACCTTAGCTGCTGATCTGGGCTGTTTCCCTTTTGAAAATGAAGCTTATCCCCCACTTTCTCACTGCCGTACTACACCTACCGGTATTCGGAGTTTGGTTGAAGTCGGTACCCGGGTGTGGGCCCTAGTTCATTCAGTGCTCTACCCCCGGTAGTCAGCATACGACGCTGCACCTAAATGCATTTCGAGGAGAACCAGCTATCACGGGGTTTGAATAGCCTTTCACTCCTACCCACAGCTCATCCGAGAACTTTTCAACGTTCACCGGTTCGGTCCTCCACGTGAAATTACTCACGCTTCAACCTGGCCATGGGTAGGTCACCTCCGCTTCGGGTCTAGTGCCTGCAACTAAATCGCCCTATTCGGACTCGCTTTCGCTGCGCCTGCGTCCCAGAAGGACTTAAGCTTGCTACAAACACTAACTCGCAGACTCATTAAGCAAAAGGCACGCCATCACCCCAAAGGGGCTCTGACTCCTTGTAAGCATATGGTTTCAGGTTCTATTTCACTCCGCTCACAGCGGTACTTTTCACCTTTCCCTCGCGGTACTGGTTCACTATCGGTCGCTAACTAGTATTTAGCCTTTCGCCGTGGTCGGCGTATCTTCGTGCAACGTTCCACGTGTGCCGCACTACTCTGGGACACCCTAGGGTCGACTCAGCTTTCGATCACAGGCCTTTCACCTTCTTTGGGGTGCTTTTCCACACACTTGATCTAGCGTCATCGATCCCACGTCGGGGCCCGAAACCCCGGGACCAAAGGCCCCGGTTTGGGCTGTTCCGCTTTCGCTCGCCACTACTTACGGAATCGATTCTCTTTCTTTTCCTCTGGTTACTGAGATGTTTCACTTCACCAGGTATCGCGAACCCGCTCCTATGTATTCAGAGCGGGACGACCGAGTATTACCCCGGCCAGGTTACCCCATTCGGAAATCTCCGGGTCAAAGCGTACTTGCCGCTATCCGAAGCTTATCGCAGCTTATCACGTCCTTCATCGCCTGTTAGCACCAAGGCATCCGCCATATGCTCTTAACAGCTTGTTCCAGCATTCGTTAATGAAAGCTTTCGGAGGGTTTTGCTTAATTCCCTCCACTGTTCTTTTCTACCAAAACTGAACTGGGTTCAGTCAAATTGTAGTCATTGTTTTCTTTTATACAGTTGTCAAAGATCCGGAATGATGGCGCCGGTATCCGGCCCAGGGGTAGTGGGTCTGACAGGATTTGAACCTGTGACCCCACGCTTATCAAGCGTGTGCTCTAACCAACTGAGCTACAGACCCGAAATACCACCGTCGCGCGCCCGCCTTTCACCCATGAAGAGTGGAGGCAAGGAGACTCGAACTCCTGACATCCTGCTTGCAAAGCAGGCGCTCTACCAACTGAGCTATGCCCCCGGAGATGATCACGCGATCTCTTTCGGTCATCGAAAAGGTAAAGGCAAAATGGTGCGCTGCACGATCGGCGAACGGCACTGATAATATTTAAGGGGCGGCCATCTCTGGCTTGCCGATCCTTTCCCGGTTCATCCGGAAGGAGGATCTCGACCTATTCGCCTTATATGAGCACCGGTGAGATGGTGCTCCAGCGAATTTGCTCCATAGAAAGGAGGTGATCCAGCCGCAGGTTCCCCTACGGCTACCTTGTTACGACTTCATCCCAGTTACCACCTACACCTTAGGACCTCCTTGGTGGAGATACTTCGGGTGCGAGCGGCTTCCATGATGTGACGGGCGGTGTGTACAAGACCCGGGAACGTATTCACGCTGCCGTAGCTGATGCAGCATTACTAGCGATTCCAACTTCATGTAGGCGAGTTGCAGCCTACAATCCGAACTGAGCCCAGTTTTAAGGATTTCCTCCACCTCGCGGTATCGGTTCACATTGTACTGGACATTGTAGCACGTGTGCAGCCCTGGGCGTAAGGGCCATACTGACTTGACGTCATCCCCTCCTTCCTCCCAGTTAATCTGGGCAGTCTGAACAGAGTCCCCGGCATTACCCGCTGGCAACAGTTCATAGGGGTTGCGCTCGTTACGGGACTTAACCCAACATCTCACGACACGAGCTGACGACAGCCATGCAGCACCTGTGATGGTCCACCCGAAGTGACGACAAGCTTTCACAAGTCTACGACCACCATGTCAAGCCCAGGTAAGGTTCTTCGCGTTGCATCGAATTAAGCCACATGCTCCACCGCTTGTGCGGGTCCCCGTCAATTTCTTTGAGTTTTAATCTTGCGACCGTACTCCCCAGGCGGCACGCTTAACGCGTTAGCTCCGGCACAGAAAGGGTCGAACCTTCCCACACCAAGCGTGCACCGTTTACTGCCAGGACTACAAGGGTATCTAATCCTTTTCGCTCCCCTGGCCTTCGTCTCTCAGCGTCAGTAATTGTCCAGAGCCTCGCCTTCGCCACTAGTGTTCCTCTCGATATCTACGCATTTCACTGCTACACCGAGAATTCCAGGCTCCCCTCCAATACTCTAGCAAGGCAGTATCGGATGCAGTTCCGGGGTTGAGCCCCGGGATTTCACATCTGACTTACCCCGCCGCCTACAGACTCTTTACGCCCAGTAAATCCGAACAACGCTTGGGACCTTCGTATTACCGCGGCTGCTGGCACGAAGTTTGCCGTCCCTTCCTCTTCAGGTACTATCAGGACCCGCGTCAGTGACTACGCGAGTCTTTACTCCCTGATGACAGGAGTTTACGACCCTAGGGCCTTCATCCTCCACGCGGCGTCGCACCGTCAGGCTTTCGCCCATTGCGAATGATTCTCGACTGCTGCCACCCGTAGGTGTCTGGACCGTGTCTCAGTTCCAGTGTGACTGATCATCCTCTCAGATCAGCTACCCGTCATCGCCTTGGTGGGCCGTTACCCCGCCAACTAGCTGATAGGCCGCGAGCCCATCCCGAAGCGACAGCTTGCGCCGCCTTTAATCTTTCGATCACATGGGGTATTAATCCGAATTTCTCCGGGCTATCTCCCACTTCGGGGCAGGTAACTCACGTGTTACTCACCCGTTCGCCACTAAGACCCTTTAAAGCAAGCTCTAAAGAATCTCCGTTCGACTTGCATGTCTTATCCACGCCGCCAGCGTTCGTTCTGAGCCAGAATCAAACTCTTCGAATAGAAATTTTGATTCCGCTTTCGAAACGCTAGCTGCTCCTTGCGGAGCGGCTGTTGTTCTTATACGGAAAATTGACGTGAACTAGGCCCCGAGAAACTCGAGACTTCGTTCGGCACGTTACTTGCTTTCACGTGCAGCACACAATTTAGCCTTTTCCTTTTCCACCAACTTTTTGCTCTTCTGACGAGCGAGCCATGAGGCTCTCATCTGAGTTGCAGCCGGTTGGCCTGATGTTCTGAAAGATCTTGAACTCTTAAACCGTTCCCGGTTTAGCGGAGCCACCCTCTTTTGGGCGGGCGGTGATTATACCCGCCCATTTCCGAAGGTCAAACACTTTTGTGAAAGAATTTCCGAAA
Organism: Verrucomicrobiales bacterium; assembly: GCA_016795385.1. Taxonomy (GTDB): domain Bacteria; phylum Verrucomicrobiota; class Verrucomicrobiia; order Verrucomicrobiales; family DEV007; genus Arctic95D-9. The sequence continues at coordinate 4,925 of JAEUHI010000018.1, forward strand.
AAGAACGATTTCCCCTCACCGCCTCGCTTTCAGGCTCTAACAGATCCATAAAATCATGGAAATTGAGGATTTCGGACTTTAAATTCGGTTTTCGGGCGGCTCCTCCATGGTTCGGAGAAGGCATTGTCTTTAAGAAGGTGATCGGCTACCGTTGTTTCCATTCCCATGGTGCCTCGATTTTCTCCCCCTTTCTGGTTGGCCGCGGTTCCTGCGTTCGCGTTGGTGGCCATTCCCTCCTCCTCCGGTGCTCAGACTCTTGTGGCCGAGCCCATTCCTGTCGAGGATGCCGATCCTGGCGAGCCGGCGGCTTCGCCCGCTCCGCGGGTTACGACTCCACTGCCCGCGGTGACCGGGCCTCCGCTCTCTCCTGAGGAGGAACAGGTGCGTGGGCAAGTTCGCTCCATCCTCCCCGCCGACCGGCATTTTGCGGCCATCGCCGAAGCTTCCATCGCCCGACTCTATCAGGAGCGCGGTTTTCGGCCGATCTGGGAGGCGGGAGCGCTGGATGCGGGCTTTCACCGTTCGCTCGGCGAGGAATTGAAGAAACACGCCCTCCCGGAGCTGTTGGCTCAGGATCCTGAATCGCTCGTTTCACGCGTTCCCCAAGGTCCCGTCGAGGCTCGGGACCTCGCCCACACGGTCGCCTTCCTCGACACGGCGTTGATGATCCGCATCGGTGTGGTGCCCTTCCATCGGATCTGGCCTGATTGGGATAGCGGCGACACTCCGGGGTCGGATGAGCGCTCCGTCGATTCCATCGTGGCGGACCTGGTGGTCGCGACATCCCTGCGTCCCTTTGAGATGACCAAGGCGATCGACACGATGGGACCGAAAAACTGGATCTACCGGGAACTACACAAGGCCTACCCTGCCACCAAGGATGCCATCCTGAAGTATTCCGGCCTTCCCCAAATCCCCAATCCGGAGCAAATCGGTCCCGGCAAACCCGGCGAGGTCTATCCCGCCGCCCCCGCCATCGCCGCCCATCTCATCGACCGGGGTTATCTGAACATGGCCCCCCAGCAGGCCGCGTTGTTGACCGCGATGACTCCGGAACTGACCGGGGCTCTGATCGCTTTCCAGACTGACTACGGCCTCGATCCGGACGGGATCTTCGGTCAGGGTTCGTGGCGTTACCTGAATGTCAACGCCGCCGACCGTTTCCGCTCGCTCGTTTTGAATCTTCACCGCGCCCGGCTCATGCCCGGAAAAATGGGAGACCGCTACCTGATCGCAAACCTTCCCTGTGCCGAGCTCTATCTCTTTGACGCCAACGACTTTCCCGCCAAGTCGATGCGGATCGTCCACGGCAAAGCCTCGGTGGAGTCACAGCACACCAAGATCTTCCGCGACCGGATGCAGGAGGTCGTCTTCGGCCCCTATTGGAACGTGCCGCCGAGCATCGCCCGCAAGGAGCTGCTCCCCAAGATGCAGGAAGACTGGGGTTACCTGAGCCGCAACAATTACGAGCTCGTGAACTCCTTCGGTGCCAGCGCCGGGACACGCGTCTCGCCGGATACCCTCTCAGCCGTGGCGTCGGGGAAACTCCTCATCCGCCAGAAACCCGGCGGCAGCAATGCTCTCGGCTACGTGAAGTTCCTCTTCCCGAATTCCTTCAACATCTACATGCACGACACCCCGGCCCGCGATTTCTTCGCCCGGACGAATCGCGACTTCAGCCATGGCTGCGTCCGGGTCGCCAAACCCGATGAACTCGCGGAATGGGTTTTCGCTCCGGAAGGATGGACCCTGGAGCAGGTGCGCACGAAGATGAAGACGGATCTGAACAAAGGGGTCGCCGTCAAAGGCGGCATCAACGTCTACATCACTTATTTCACCGCTTTCCCCCGCCCCGCCTCGGGCGGGCGCATGCTCCTCGCCCCCGGGCGTGACGTCTACGGGCTCGACGCGGTCAACGCCCGTGCCCTCGCCGCCTTCATTCCCTGGCAGGAAGCACCCGCCGCCCCGGTCACAGCCCCGTCGGGTGGTCAATGAAGCAGACCTCGATCCCGGAAAACTCCGCCACCCACCGCGCCGCGAGCGCCTTCACCCCGAAGGTCTCGGTCGCGTAGTGTCCCGCGTAGATCAGGTTGACCCCGAGTTCCTCCGCCGCCGTGTAGCTCCAGTGCGGGCCCTCGCCGGTGAGAAAGGTGTCGATGCCCGTGGCGGCCAGTTCATAAATCTGCGACCCGGCCCCGCCGGTAATCACGCCGAGTTCGCGGACACGTCCCGGACCGCCCGGAGCCAGCTTCGGCGTTTCGCCCACCGCCGCCGCGACGCGGGCGAGCAACTCGTCGCGATCGAGATCGCAGGAGACCCGCAGCCCCAGGTCCCTCCCTTTCCAGGGAGCGAAGGGCCGGCCTTCTCCCGCAAAACCGAGAGCCGCGACAAGGAGGGCGTTGTTCCCCAGCTCCGGATGCAGGTCGAGCGGCAGGTGCGCCGAGTAGATCGCGAGGTCGTGGTCCATCGCGAGCTTGAGCTTCCGGTAAAGCGCCCCCTCGATGCGTTGGGCGCCCTGCCAGAAGAGCCCGTGATGGACGACGAGGAGATTCACTCCGGTGGCGCAGGCCTCCTCGATCACCGGGAGGCAGGCATCGACGGCGGCGGCGATTTTCGTGACCTGACCCGAGTTCGCGAGTTGGAGCCCGTTGAGGGCACCCGGGTAGTCGGCGATGGCGTCGATCGAGAGCCAGTCGTTGGCGGCGGTGATGAGGGCGGAGAGGGCGGGCATGAGGGAGAGTCGTTCTTCCTATTTCATAAGGGGGATTCGGGCTTTTTCCAGCGAAGGTCCCACTTCCCCGGGGAGACCGGTTGAATCGCACCACGGGTGTTCCGAAAGGAAAAGACGGCCGGATGGCGCGGGGTGGCGGGAAAGCTGCTTGTAAAATGGGAAAACCCTCACGAAACTCCCGCTTACGTACCGGCGATCCGCGACCCATCGAGCTCTCACGTGGTTTTTTCTCCTCGGATTCGCCTTCAGTCTTCCCGGACCGGTGAGTCTGATCCCAAGCGTCGAAGCCGCCTCGGCGAGCGCTTCGAAGCGGATCATCAAGAAGCTGCAGAAACAGATCGCGACCTCGAAAGCCCAACTCGCGGCGGCGACGGCGACCCCGGCGTCCTTCGTCGAGATGGTGACGGTGGGCAATCCGGGGAATGCGGCGGACACCACGACCTACGGAGCGGTGCCCTACGAGTTCCAGATCGGGAAGACCGAGGTGACCCTGGCGCAGTATGCGGCCTTTCTGAACGCGGTGGCGAAGACGGATACGAACAGTCTTTACAATCCGAGCCTGGCGACCAATCTCACCATCGCGGGCATCACCCGAAGCGGCAGTTCGGGCAGCTTCACCTACAGCGTCATCGGAGACGGCGCGCGGCCGGTCACCTTTGTGAGCTGGTTCGATGCGGCGCGCTTCTGCAACTGGCTGCACAACGGGAGACCGATCGGAGCGCAGACGGCGGCGACAACGGAGAATGGGGCGTATCCGCTCGACGGATCGACGAGCGGAGGGCTGACGATCACCCGCAACCCCGGGGCGAAATACTGGATCCCAAGCGAGGACGAGTGGTGCAAGGCGGCGTATCACCAGCCCTCCGGGCAGGGAGGACCCGTGGACAACTACTGGCTCTACCCGACGCGGAGTGATGCGGCGCCGGCGGCCGGGGCACCTCCCGGCGGAGCGAATTCGGCGAACTTCAATTCGGCGGTCAGTGCCCTGACCGCGGTGGGCGCCTACACCGGCAGCGTCGGTTTCTACGGGACTTTCGACCAGGGAGGGAACGTGTTTGAATGGAACGACGCGGTGATCAGCGGTTCGTTTCGGGGGCTGCGGGGCGGCTCGTGGGACAGCAACGAGGTCAACCTGCGTTCCTCCTTCCGGGACAGCAGCCTCCCCGACAGCGAGAACAACAACATCGGTTTCCGTGTGGCAAGTCCCTGAATGGACCCGCCTGCGGCGAGTCCTGCGTTGAGGCTTCGCCCGTTTGCGGGCGCGATCCCGCCGCGGCAGGCTCTACCCTCTTACCCTCCTATTTACTCACTGCGTCTTGAGAAAATACTCACAGCGTCTTGAGAAAACGGACGAGACCGCAGGCCGAGACACTCTGTGAGAGGGGATAAGACTCCCCTTCCGGAATGAGGATGACGCCGCGTGTGGCTCCCAGCGTGGCCATGCTTTCGACCAGGCCGGGTGTCGAGAAGCCTCATGCGTCGTCCTCTTTCGACCAGGGGGAAGGACTGATGGTCCGTCCAGGCACCCCCCGGGCTTCCCACCCTTCGAGCGCCTCGCGATCCGCAGACTTCACGACAAGCCCCTCCAGGGCATCAAGAATCGATGCGCCTCTGGCATCCCCGGGACCGAAATAAGTCCGCCGAACGACGGCAGAAAAGGATTCGCCCTCTTTTTTTGCCCGGCGCAGCTTTTCGTAGGCGTCCAGTTCGAGGGAAATGGTTTTGGTGGCCATGCATGGATCCATGCATGGGAGATGAGGGAATTTCAAGCCCGTTTCGGAGATCAGGGGGTAACCCTACAACTTGAAAAACACCACCGCATACGCCGTCGCCTCCAGCTCCTCGACGCGCATGCGGCGGTCGCGGGTGTCCTCGCCCCAGGGCTCGGCGTAGATGACACTGTTCGTGGCCGTACTGTACCCTGTCACGACCGAGGCATGAGAGGGTAGACCGCGTCCGTCGCGCTCGGGGAGCTTGGCCAGATCCTCAGCCGTCAAGGCGGGCGGTGCAAGTGCCGGATCCTGTCGCCGCTCGGCCGCGAATTGCTGGTGGACTTTTTCCCGCTCCATCGAGACGCGCCGCCACACGATCACCGGGAGACCGTCCTCGAGGGATTTCAGGACTTTGTCGCGGTCGAAGGTCGGGACGATGCTGGTGCGCATCCCAAGTTCATCCCCGACGGCCCGGTAAAGTCCAATGAGATTACTCCCGCCCGCGCTGCCGGTGTTTTTGAATCCCGCGCTGCCCGCGAGGTCGACGGGAGAAGCCCGCAACCCGAGGTAGCGCGAGGCCATGGCGAGTGAATTGATCCCGCAAAAGGGCGTCTCGCCCTGAACGAACATGGGGATGCCCTGCACCGAAACCTCGCCCGCCTCGTTGCGCAGCACCGCCGAGGCAAAGCGCGCGGCCCGCGCTCGCCGGTCGAGCGCGGCGAATTCCGACTCGACGTAGCTCGCCGGGGCACCTCCGCGTTTGAACAAATGCAGCGACACGGAATGCTCCGGCCGGGCGATGAGACGGAGCACGAAATCCTCCCAGACATAATCGACATACTCCGTTCTCAGCAACGGCGTCACCCCCATCACGCCGGGCGTGCCGCGGCCACAGCCTTCCTCGAGGCGCTCTCCGAGGCGCTCGACGAGCTCCTCGAAATGCCGTTCGAACTCCTGCCGTTTGTCGCGGCCCGCCTCGCGTTGCTCGCGGGTCTGTTCGCCGCCGAAGTGGTAGCCGAAATAGAGCCCGGCATCGAGAAAGCCGAGGGTGATTTCCGAGACCCCGCTCTCATCGCCCGAGGTCATGACCGACATGGGCACTTCTCCGAAGACGAGCGGCAGGGCCTCCATGCGGCGGACCGTTTCCCCCTCAAGGGCAGGCTCGTCGCGCCAGGGGCCGGGAAACCCCTGCCGTTTCCAATTATCGATCGTCAGGAAATCCTCGGTGAGATCCGCGTTGAAACGGGGAAAGGCCGGGATGATGGGAATGCCGATGCCATTACCGAAGAAGCTGTTCGGAATCGCTTCCGCGCGAGGCGTGGCGAGGAGCAGGAGCAACAGCAGCATGAGCCGTTTCATGCCGCCGACTTTAGCGGAAAGGCCGCGGCCGGGTCAATCCTCCTTCGCCAGTTCCACTTTCGCCCCGGCGGGCAAGGCCTTGGCGAGCGCCTCCCGCATCGTCCCGTGGCTCCATCCCGACGCCTTCACCGAGGCCGGATCGGTCTGGATCGGCTTGAATTTCACGACCAATTCGCCTTTGCCCGGCTTCACCGCCTCGACCTCGACCCAATCCCTCCACTTCGCGAACACCTCCGCGACCTTGGCCGGGTTTCCCCCTTCGGCATACCCGGACACCGTGAGACGCAAGGTCGGGACGTAAGGAGCGCCGTGGAGCGGAAAGGCATCAGTCACGGCCTGGGCGATCTGATGGGCGCTGACCTTGGTGGGATCGAAGGTGACGTTGATATAGCTGGCGTTGTTCTGGCCATCGATGACCTCGTCGATCCCGGACAGACGGCGGACGGAGTCGTTCACCGCAAAAACACAGGCGGCGCACTCGACCCCGGCGACATAGAAGGTGACGGTCTCGAGCGGCGCCTGCGGGGCGGGATCGGCGGCCACGGCGAGGGCAGCGGAGAACACCGGAACGATCAGGGAAAAGCACGCATGTTTCATGGCTCGGTGGATCAGGAGGTCGGAAGGGAGAACCCATGGACGGGACTCTCGGCGGAATCCTCAACGGGCCTTCTTCGAGATCGTCTGCTCGTCGAGCACGGCCCCTTCGAGATTTTTCACCGCCACTTTCATCGCCCCCGTGTTTTTGTCGACAGTAATGAGGAGATAACCGCCCGCCAGATCACGGAAATCATGATCCGGATCGATCCCGAAGGTCCCGTTGCCGCGCACCGACGTGTTGTAGTAGGGCAGTCCCTCGACCACGGTCCGCTCGGCGTGGTAAGCCTCGCCCGAGATGGCCATCGTGCCTTTGGCGATGAGCCGCTTCCATTCGCCCCCGGCGTGGGACCTCACCCGGCTGCCGGTCTCGCCGAAAAGGGTGATGACCTGGCCCGCCTTCGTCGCCTCCATCGTCTCCCGGTACCAGGCGATCTGCTCGGAGTCCGCCCCGAAGGGATGGCACGACTGGTCCGGCGTGCCGAAGTCACCAGTGTGGTTCATGTCGACGGAGACGAGCTGGAGGTCGAAGTCGGGGATCGCGAAGGTCCAGATCCACTCCTTGCCGGGCAGGGCGAAGAAATTCCGATAAGCCGTCGCGGGAATTTCGTAAGCCGGCTTTTCCGGTCCGTCGCTCTTCGGCCGGATCTTGCGATCGAGATTGCCCAAGGTGGGCAGGAAGGGCGTCGTGCGGAAGATTTCCGCCTGCGTGTCGACGAGGGTGCCGTGCGACTCGACACATTCCGGCTGGTTTTCCTCGCAGAACTGATACTGCATCGCCGTGTCGCCGGAGGAAAGCAGCAGGTGGACATCGTCCTTTTTCAGAGCCGAGAGATCGATTTTCGAGTCAGCACGGAGATTCGCGACCACCGCGATGCGCAGATCTTTCGTCGGATAGCCTTTGAAAGAGGCCACCGCCGACTCCTGCGATCCTGTCTTGACCTTGTAGTGGTAGACCACGTCTTTCTCCGCGAGCGGGATCTCGACGTGGTGGAGGGTGCGGCTGCCCTCGACCGAGACCGTCTCTCCAAGCGAGGAACTCGTTCCGAACTCGACTACCGAAGGGCCCGGCTCCGCCGTCTGCCAGCTCACCACGATCTTCGAAGGATCGGGCGACTGGTGGGTCAGCCAGAGGCGTTTCACTTCCGCGGAGGCGGACGAAATCAAAAACAGCGAGGCAACGGTGACGAAGCGGACAGGGGTTGATTTCATCGGGCGATTCTCTCCACCGGGATGCGTTTTGACAATCCCGCGAAAACGCATCGCGTGGATGCGGATTCTTCCCCGGCGGGATCTCCGGAATTTCCTTGGAAGAATCAGGCGGCGGGCTATCCTCCTGACGTCACATGAGCCGAAAGAATCAGGGCGACGTTGAAACCTCCATCCTCGTGAACAAACTCACGGTGAAGGACGCGGTCCACCTCGTGAAGACCGAAGGTGGCTCGCTCTCGACCGGACAGATCATTTTCCGCGTCGCGACGGTGTTGATCGTCGCCGCCTTAACCGCTCGAGCCATCGTCGTGGGGCAGGCGAACGCCTGGCATCTCTTTCTGCCGATGGTGGGAGAGTATCTCGTGCTGCTCGCCTCCCTGCCGGTGATCAGCCTGATCCTTCACGATCCAAAACTCCGCCAAGACGCCCGTCGAAGCCTCTCCTGGCTCTTCGCGATCGCGGTGATCACCTCTCTCTGGATCGGATCACGATCCTTCGATGAAGGCACCTCCTGGATCACGCAGGCGAAGGTCGAGTTCCCGCGTTTTTTCTCCTGGATCACCTCCCACCAGATGCACTGGCCCATTCTCGGAGCGATGGCCGCGATGATCGCCGGGCTGCCCGGCCGGGTCGCCGCGTTTCACCGGCACGGCCCACCGTTCATGGCGGTAGGCCTCGGCTGCGCGATGCGTCTCGTCATTCCCCTGCTCGGTTGTTTCCTCCTGCCTGTGGTCGCCGCGGGAAAATTCCCCGTCGTGTGGGTGATCTGGACAATCCTTCTGCTCTCGGAACTCGGCGCCCTCTACATGCACTGGGATCTGCAACGCCGGCTCGCGAAGCGCGGGATCGAGGTGTGAGGATACGGTGGCTCAATCGAAGTCGATCCCCTCGTAGATCTCGGCCACGGAGATCCCGACCCCGATCTCTCCGAATTCCAGGCGGTCTTCCGGATTCTTGAGAAACAGCCGCTCCCATCCGTCCTCGACGCGGCGGAACCACTCGACCGACCGCGTCTCCTGCGACACGATCACATAATGACCGAGCGAGGCGAGGCTCTGGTAGGCGGTCAGTTTTTCGCGCCGGTCAGTCAATTCGGTCGACGGGCTCGTCACTTCGAACAGAAGAGAGGGACGCTCCAGATAAAAGTCATGCCGGTCGGTCGGATCGCACCCGACCATGACGTCGGGATAATAAAAAATCTCTCCCAACCGGGTCCGGACCCGGAGTTTGACATCCGCGATGAACGTCCGGCACGGGCCTTTTCCCATCCGTCCCGCAAGGAGCCGATAGATCTGACCGCAAATCGCATTGTGCCGTTTCGATCCACCCGCCATCGCATGGATCGTGCCGTAGAGATACTCGTGCCGGACCTCGGAGCGTTGTTCCGCATCGAGATAGTCTTCGACCGCGATCAGCGTGTATTTCTCGGCTTCCATGACTTCAAGGAAGATGCCAGAACTTCCCGTTTCCGGCGAGCGAATTTCCGCCCGTCTCACCTCGGATCCGTCCCATACACGCCGCCCGCTTCCTCCACCGGCAACTGTGGCTTCGACGCCTCGGGGCGGTCTTCCGCGAACCAGTGGTTCTCCTCGAAAACGAAGGTCTCCGGAGCGGTTCCCCCGCCGATATTCACATCAGACCGGATCTCCCCGCGGCGGAAGACGATGCGGTTGCCCTTCACCCTGACATTCCGACACGGCGCAAATCCCGGTTCGGTCGTCTCCTGGAGCATCCGGAAAATCCAGCGCTGCGGAAAGAGGATCGTGTTGTCCGAGAACTCCGCTCCGTCGACCCCGACGAAGGCGGCGGCGCACAGACCGCCTTCGATCACGTTTTCACGGGCAATCAGATTCGCCGCCTCGTATTTCGCGCCACGAGGCCGGAAATAATCCAGCCCGGTCGATCCGCCGAGATTGAGAGGCCGCTCTCCCGCGTTCAGGAAATGGCAGTTCTCGACCACGATCTCCAAACAACCGCCCTTGAGCTGCACCCCCGCACTCGCGCTAAAGCCCTCCTTCCCCACGAAACGGCAGCCCGTGATAAGCGAACGGTGGCAGCCGACCAGGTCAATCCCCTGTCCGCCCCAGCCTTCGACGAGACAGTCCCGGATCGTGAGATTTATCAACCCCGACCCCTTGATCCCATCGTGATTGCCCTGCGGGCCGACCTCGCGGATCTCGAGATTCGACAACGTGATGCCCTCGACCGGATTTTCTCCATCCCCGCCATCATCGAGATTGAATCCATTTCCAGTCTGCCCCCGGGTGCGGAGGTGCGTCACAGTGAGCCCCGGACAACGCGAGAAGTGCCAGGCATTTCCTCCTCCGACAAACAGCGGCGGATTCTCCGGATCGAGCGCCGTGATCGTGAGCTGCGCCACACCGCTGAGATGGTGACCACCCGGATATTCGCCCGGAGCGATCCGCAAGGTGTCGCCGTCCGCCAAGCGACCCAGTGCGGCGCGGAGTTCTCCGATATCGCGCACCGTGATTTCCGCCGCGCCAAGCGAGCCCGCGAACCAAAAGAGAGCGAAACACCATTTCATGCCGGCATCTTGGGCAAAGGGGAATGGGATCGCAAGTCCGCAACGATCCGAATTCACACCCGCGCCATCCGGGCGGAATTGACCTCGAAATAAGTGGAAACCAGGTGGAACCCACCGGTACCAACCGCTGTCGGCGGCGGGACTCGAACCCGCACGGGATTTCTCCCAGCGGATTTTAAGTCCGCTGCGTCTACCATTCCGCCACGCCGACGTGTCGGGAAGAGACGGCACTTAACCCTCTCCGGTCCCCGAGGCAACCCTCTTCATCGGACGGGATCAGTTCTTCAACCAGCCCCGTGCGACGAGATTGTTCAGCCTCCGCGCGACATCGACGACGCCGTCGATCGTGGCCTGACGATAGGTGCGGCCGTCGGTGGTGTCGATGCCGTGTCCCGGATCGAGTTGGCGCAGGGCCTCGAGGGCGGGGTCCTCGTGATGGAAAATCTCGACAAAGACATATTTGAGTTTCCCGCTCCTGGCGGCGGCGGCGAGCAGGGCGCCGATCCATCCATCGTCGGTGCTAAGGCAGCCCCGGGTCGTCTTGGCGGAAGCGTGGAAGGTGCCGAACTCATCCGCAGCGGCGACCTGGGCGATGAGGGCCTCGTTCTCCGGAATGGAAAGGCCGGAATCGCCGCAATGGGCGGCATCGACCATGATCTTGAAAAATTTCGAGCCGAGTTCCGCATTCGCCGCTTTCACGACCGCCCAGCATTTGGCGATGTCGTTGAAGGTCTGGAACTCTCCCTGACGGAGGAATTCGATGTGCCAGTGCTCGATGCAGCTCCCTTCGACCCCGGCCTCGCGGCAGGCGCGGAGGTGGGCACGGACGTTCTGGGCGACAGCCGCGTCAAAGTCGGCCCCGGTTTTGGGCGTGGCACCAGGCTGCATCCATTGCTCGATGGACGTGGACGCGACCTGGGTGATGCCGTGTTTGATGGCGACACGCAGCCCGGCGGCGAGCATGGCGGCCACCTTTTCCTCATCCACGGGATCCATCGGATCGGCGCCGCCCACCATCATGATGGGATGCAGCCCCAGCCCAAGATCGCGGAGCCCGCCGAACATTTCGTCAGTGTCCCCTTCATGGGTGCCGGGAAAGATGGTGACCTGGGCATTCTGCACCGGCACGGGACTGGCCTCGCAGATGGCGGCCATCTCGCTGACGACGATGAGACGCCCATCCTCGCCACGGGGCAGGCGCCCTTCACCATCGGGCACAAGCCCTCCGACAAACTTGATGTGGGTGGGAACGACTCCGAGCTGGACGCTGGTCTTGAGAGAAAAGGGTTGGGTCATGGCGGAAAAATGCGGGATACCCGGGCGGCAGGCAATTCAAAAACCTCGCCCGCGCCCGACTTTTCCGAAACGTGGCCGATCAAGCCATCGTCGGTTGCGCCTGGAGGGAACGCAGCAACACGAGCTGCTCGCCCACATCGGCGCTCATCTGACGCCAGCGGCTGAGGGCCTCGCGCGAGATCTTGATGCGGTCGCCGACCGCTTTCTCGAGCTCGGTGTAGCCTTCGCCCAGTTGGTTGTAGAGCTCGAGGAGCGTGGCGTAGGCCTCTTCCCGGGTGGGACAGGTGAATTTCCAGGTGCTTCCGCTCGCGATCTGGGCGGCGGCGAGGTCTTTCATTTCACGCAACTCGGCGAGAACGATTTTTTCCTCGGGGACGGTGCGGAGCTCGCTGGCAAGGCCCAGCTTCGAGAGCGTCCAGATCGCCCATTTGGTGGGATCCCACTGCCAGGGTTTGACGCCGTTGCGGTAGTCGTGCTGGAAGGAGTGGTGGTAATTGTGATACCCCTCGCCGAAGGTGAAGATGGCCATGAGCCAGCTGTCGCGGGCGCTTGTCGAGGAATCGTAGGGACGTTTGCCAATGGTGTGGCAGAGCGAATTGATGAAGAAGGTGCAGTGCTGCACGCAGACCAGGCGGGTGACGCCGCCAAAGAGGAAGGCACCGAGGGCGGATTCCCATCCACCGTAGAAGTACCCGATCAAGGTGGGAAGCCCCAGTCCCACCGCAAATCCGATGGGACGGTGATAACGATGCTGCCACATCACGAGGGGATCTTTCTTGAGATCGCCGACATTCGCAAGCGGGCGGGGATAAAGCTTGAAGAAGATCCAACCCATGTGAGCCCAGAAGAAGCCCTTGGAGATGGCGTAAGGATCATCGTGCTCGTCGTCGACATGCTTGTGGTGCTCGCGGTGGTCGGAGGACCAATCGAGGGCCGAGTCCTCGAACGCGGCGGCACCGAAGAGGAGCGTGGTCAGCTTGACGGAACGGCTCGCCTTGAAGGCCTTGTGGGCGAAAAGTCGATGGTAGCCGAGGGTGATGCTCATCCCCGTGGCGATGAAGAAAAAGAGGAAGAGCAGAATCTGGAACAGATCGATCCCGAAATGCGCGATGTAGAGCGGGGTGCCGATCAGGGCCGTAAAGAAGGTGAAGATCAAAAAGGAACTGGTGACCCAGTTGATCCGGTCGAAGGGTATTCTCGAAAACATAAAAATTTCAAATGGTTGTTGAGTGGTCGGAATCGAGGCAAAAAAAGAACCGCATCCGGGTCTCCGGACGAAAAAAGTAGTACAGCAGTCGTTGGCCCAAAAGCGGCCGGTCAGTAATCAGAGGCTGCGATAGCGTTTGCCACCGCCGCCACGATCGTCGCGATCCCCGCGGTCGCGGTAATCACGGTCACCCCGGTCGCGGAATTCGCGGTCGCCGCGATCGCGATATTCGCGGTCGCCGCCACGCTCTCCACGATCGCGATAGTCACGGTCGCCACGGGGACGCCCGCCGCCCCCGCCACCACCGCCGCGGCGATCATATCCGCCGCCGCCACCGCCGCCACCATATCCGCCGCTGCGGGGAGGACGTCCGCCCCCACCACCGCCGCCACCCGGGGCGGCCCGGCGCTCTTCCGCTTCACGCACCCGGAGGTTACGGCCACCGAGATCGGCGCCGTCCAATTGTGCCACCGCCGCTTCGCCGATTTCCCGGCTCGAGAGGGTGACAAAGGCGAAACCACGAGGCCGCCCGGTTTCCCGGTCGATCGGCATGTGCAGATCAACAATGGGCTCGTACTGAGCGAGAAATTCCCGCAATTCGGCTTCCGAAGTGTCGTAAGACAGATTTCCAATATACAATTTCATCGATTCTTAACCAGTTGCCGGCCCTTTGAAATCCAAGCAGCTGTGCCTCCGTCCGGGAAAAACGCGTGACCGAGGTCAGAATCGAATTGCCAGGTAGTGAACATAGTAGCCCGGTGAAGGACCAAATCTAGGGTCCCTCATTTTTAAGAAAAACCAACCTGTTTCCAAGAAAAATCGCGTCAACCGGGCATCAAAAATCATCCCTTGGTTGCGCCAGTCGATGACAAGATCCGCGCAGTAGCTCCTTTTTCAGGCCTCGTCGCGGGTCCGTTCACCGTCGAGGATCCGGAGAATGCCCCGCGGATTCGCGTTCTGCAGTTCCATCGGGAGCAAGGCGTCGGGCCAGTCCTGATAACAGACGGGCCGCACGAACCGGTGCATGGCCCGTGTCCCGATGCTGGTGAAATGGCTGTGCGTCGTGGCCGGATAAGGCCCGCCGTGATGGATGCTGTGGCAGATTTCGAGACCGACGGGATAGCCGTTGAAAATGAGACGACCCACTTTCCGCCGGAGTACCTCGATGAGTTCACGGTGATTCAAAAGATCCTCCTCCGTGCCGTGAAGGGTGGCACTGAGGGAGCCCTCGAGCCGTTCGGCGACCTCGATGAAGTCGCCGGGGTCGCTGCATGAGACGAGGGTCGAGACGGGTCCGAAAAGTTCCTCAAACAGGGTCGGATCGGCGAGCAGACCCTCTTGGGTGGTGGCAAAAAGGTAGGCGGCCGCTTCGCCGCGCTCGGCGGAAGCAGGATCGCCCGACTGGCCGACGAGTTCGAGTCCTGCCCGCGCCAGTCGATCCGCGATGCCGGCGGAGTAGGCCCCGTGAATGCCGGGATGCAACATCGTGGCCGGGGCATAACCGGCGACCTTTTCACTCGCGAGGGAGCGAAACCGCGTCCACTCCTCACTCTCAAGTCCGAGGACGAGGCCCGGATTGGTGCAGAATTGTCCCACTCCGGCGGTGAGGGCGGCGACAAAGCCCTGGGCGATGCCCTCGGCCCGTGCTTGGAGCGCCCCCGGCAGGAGAAAGACGGGATTGATGCTGCCCATCTCCGCATAGAAAGGAATCGGCTGGGGACGCGCGTTGGCGATATCGAAGAGGGCGCGCCCACCCGCAAACGATCCGGTGAAGGCGGCGGCGGCGATGCCGGGATGCTGCACGAGCCGGGTGCCGGTCTCGTACGATCGCCCTTGAATCAAAGAAAACACGCCTTCGGGCATGCGGGTGCGCACGGCGGCCCGCTGGATCGCACGAGCGGCGATCTCGCAAGTGCCCGGATGGGCGGGATGGGCCTTCACCACGACAGGACATCCGGCGGCAAAGGCGGAGATGGTGTCGGTGCCGAGCACGGAAATGGCGATGGGAAAGTTGCTTGCCCCGAAAACGGCGATCGGGCCGACGGGCTCGAGCTGTGAACGGACATCGGGCTTCGGCAGGGGCTGGCGTTGGGGATTCCCGCGATCAATGCGGGCATCAACCCACGAGCCCTCGCGGATCCATCCGGCGAACTGCCGCGTGTGGGTGAGGACGCGGTCGCGCTCGGCGGCGCAACGCGGCATGGGATGGGCGGTCTCCGCGGAGGCGCGCAGGAGGAGTTCGTCGCCCAGGGCGAGGACCTCTTCGGCGATGGCCTCGAGAAAGTCGGCGCGATGCTCGGGCAGGAGCCGGCGGAATGAATCGAAGGCGGCGGCGGCCAGAGAGACCGCTTCGTCGATCTCGGACTCCGTGGCCTCGTGAAAGACGGTCTCAAGGTCCGCGCCGAGGGCGAGATTGCGGGCGACGAACGTATCGGAGGAAGCCGCCGATTCGCGCAAGCCGAGGAGTTGGTGTCCGGTCAGGGTCATGAGAGAACAACGCGCCCATGGCCACGCCGATCAAGCGCGAATGACCGCCAACTTTTCCACCGTCTCTTCGTAACGCGGGTGCGTTTACACTTCCGCCACCTTCAGCGCCTCGACGGCGGAGAGGATCGCGCTTTCCTGATCGGCGGTGACGCCGCTGAGCAAGGGCAAGGCCGGACCCGTATCCGCGATGCCGGAAAGGCGGACGGCCTCGTGGAGAACGCGGACGGGATTGATGCCGTTGCGAAGATCCTCGAGGGGCTTGAAGATCGCCTGGATCCGGCGCGCGAGATCCAGATCGCCGGCTTGCACGGCCTTCAGCAGGCGATCGCTCAGATCGGGGCGCACGCAGACACAACCGGCGGTGAATCCGTTCACCTTGAAGTCGACGAGGTGCTCGATGACGGGTTGTTCGCCGATGCCACTGACGATGATGGCAGGATCGACGACATCGACGAGACGGGTGAGGAAGGGATCATCCGCGGGATCCTCGCGGACGATGGCGTATTTGATCCAGGAGACGAGACCAGCATCGACGAGTTCCTTCGTGCCTTCGACGCTGAGA
The DNA here is from genome assembly GCA_016795385.1 of Verrucomicrobiales bacterium. Lineage (GTDB taxonomy): Bacteria > Verrucomicrobiota > Verrucomicrobiia > Verrucomicrobiales > DEV007 > Arctic95D-9. The sequence continues at coordinate 20,630 of JAEUHI010000018.1, forward strand.
TAGTCGCCGTATTTGATGTAAACAACGATGGGTTTGCCGATCTTCTCGGCGAATTTCGTCAGTCCGCGCACGACGCCCTCGCTGGTGGTGAGTCCCTGATGCGGCAGCACCATCACGGTGGGATAATCCGTACCCTTGATGATTGCGGCCTGGTCCATCATCACCCCGTAGGCCGGGCCCGCGGAGGGAATGACTAGGGTATCGGGCGCGGCGATCGAGGCGAGCTCTCCGAGGATGTGCTCGTACTCGCTCGGGGCGGTGTGGTAGAAATTGGCGTTGCCCCCGTAGAGGAGGATGTTCACTCCGCCGGCCTCGATGTGGCGGATGATCTTTTCATTTTCGCCACGGTGGAATTTCAGGTCGCGGTCGCGGGCCATGGGCGGCACGGCGATGACGGATCGGGCGAGGTCTGCGGGAGTGACGGGAGCGGTTTGCATGGCGGATTCGGGCGCGAAGCGCCCGGTAGAAGGTTAAAAGTAAAAAGGTAAAAGGTCGGGCAGAGTCACTGCCATTTCCCGTCGATGAAGCGCTGGGCGGGGCCGGTGTAATCGTCGCGGAGGATCGCGGGGAGACGCGATTCCCTGACATTGTCATAACTCTGCAGCATCGCGAAGCGGAGGATCGCGGCGGGGATGCCGACAGCGGTGAAGCCGGGATGACCGGTCGCGGGATAAGGGCCGCCGTGGTTCATCGCGGGGGAAACGGCGACACCGGTGGGCATCTTGTCGTTGAGGAGACGCCCGACCTTCTGCCTCAGGATGGGCTCGAGACGGTCGTGCACCGCATCGTCGGAGCCGTCGGTGGCGGAATAGATCGACCCGGTGAGATTTCCCTCGAGCTTTTCCAGCACCTCGGCGGCTTCATCCACGGAATCGACGACCACGATGAGAGAGGAGTTTCCGAAGGCTTCGGTCTGCATCGTTTCGGCATCGCGGAGGAAAGCCGCGCCGGAGACCCGCAGGAGGGTGTTGGCGACACAGCAGCCCGCGCCGTTCCCCTCACCCGTGCCGCAGAGCACCTCGGCACCCGCCCCGGTGAGAATGCGGTGGCTCTCGTGGAGCGACTTGCGGACCGATTCGGAGAGCAGGGTGCCGGCGGGCGCTTCGTTGAATCGCTTCGTGATGTCGGCGATGAAGGCTTCCGTGTCATCTCCGGCGAAGAGGACGATCATGCCGGGATTGGTGCAGAATTGACCCGTGCCCATGAGACAGCTGCCCGTGAATTCGGCGGCGAGTGCCTCGCCTTTTTCCGCCAGGGATCCGGGAAGGAACACCACGGGATTCACGCTCGAGAGTTCGAGGTAGATCGGTTTGCCCGCTCCGTCGGCGGCCCGCTTGAGGGCGAGCCCGGCCCCGCGGCTGCCGGTATAGCCGGTCGCGCCGACGCGATCATCGGCGACGAGTTGTTCGCCGATCGAGTGACTCGTGCGATAGATCATCTGGATCGTGCCCACTGGCATGCCGGTCTCGAGCACGGCCTCGAGGGCGGCCTCGGCGAAAAGTTTCGTGGTGCCGGGATGAGATGAATTGGCCTTCGCGATCACGGGATTGCCCGCGGCGATGGCGGCGGCGAAGTCACCACCCGAAGCACTGCCGAAGGCGAAGGGAAAGTTGTTAGGGCCGAAGACGCAGACCGGACCGATCGCGCCGAAGCAGGCACGGATGTTGTTCGCCTTGTCGACGACGGCCTGGCGCCACACTCCGCTGCGAGCGGCGGCGGCGGCCTGGCGGAGCTGGCCGGTGGTGCGCGGCAGCTCGGCGTCGGCGAGGCGGGGCGACTTTGGCAGCGCGGTCTCCAGATGAGCCATGGCCACGAGTTCCTCCGCGCGGGCCTCGATCTTTGCGGCGTAGGCTTCGAGGAAGGCGGCGATCTTTTCCCCCGGCATCACCCGCATTTCCGCGAACGCCGCCTGGGCTGAGACGAGAGCCGCCTCGCAATCCGCCCAGGAGCTGATCGGATAATGGGCGGGCAGGAGCTTGCCGGTGGCGGGATTGGCGGACTGGAAAGATCCGGTTTTCTCGGAATCGCGCCAAGCACCGGCGATGAGGACGGGTTCAGTGGACATGTCGGGGAAAATTTCCCGATAGCTTCGCGAGGGAGGGCCTCGCGTCAAGGCGCGGTATTGAAACGGAACGGGATCTTCCCATCCGCAAGAACACGAACCCGTGCAGAGCGCCTTTCCCGAACGTCCGTCAAAGATTGTCAGCGAAAGCGTCGAGCGATTCGGCGCGGAGGGAGGCTTGGTGCAACGCGCGAAGGCGGCTCTCGCTGTCGATCTTTCGGACAGCCTCCGTCATTCCATCTGGAACGCAGGCGAATCGAATGGCAAGGGAATCCAAAACCGCCTCACGCAACCCCTCGAGTCTGCCTTCCAGCTTGCCTTCCAGCTCGCCTTCTTTTCTTCCTTCCTGCCGGATTTGTTGGGCCAGAGTCATGGCGGAGTCCTTCAATTCGGTTTGTGAAATCTCATTCAGTCTACGGTGGAAGCCTTCACTGTCAACGTCGGCATCGAGGAGGTAACGAAGCAGCATTTCAAACACCGGACCCGGGATCTGCTGGAGCAGTGACTCTTCCCAAACGGGATCCGAAAGGAGCTGACCACTCCGCTCCGCCTTCATCACCCGCAACACCAGGATCCCGGCCGGCGTTCCGCGCAGCGCGTCATAGGGAATTCCGGCGAGTTGCACCAATTGAAACCGGAAGTCCGGGACGAACGGCGCGAGATCGGTTTCAAGCCCGATGGGAAGATCGAGCAGGGAGGAAAAACGATCCGAGATCCTCCATTCCGTTTCGTTCTGCGCAAGCACCACGGGAACAATCACGGGCAGAGGCTTCTCCGGCCTGTCCTTGTGATGCGACTCCCAGATTCGCACCATGTAGCGAAGCAGCCGCAGGGCGATCAGAGGGTCTTCGTTTACCTGATGCTCGAAGAGCAGGTAGACAAGGCCGTCGCCTCCTCCGATGGAAGCCGAAAACAGCAGGTCACTTTCATGCTGCCGGAAGTGCGAATCCACGAAGCTCCCCGGTTGAAGCACGAGCCTCTCCCAGATGATCGCCTCCGCTACGGACGCCGGAAGATGATGGCGCAGAAAACCGGCCGCGTTCTCGGGATCGCCAAAACTCTGTTTGAAGAGCTTGTCGTGCGGTTGATGGATGGTCTCGTCCGGCATGATCTTCTTCGGTGGACGTTCATTGCCACCATGGGCCTCAAACCAGATCGAGCGGAAAATGCGACAGTTGCCGGAAGCCGTCGGCGGTGATGAGGTAATTGTTCTCCAGACGGATCCCGGCACGCAGGTCGCCACCGTAGAGCCCGGGCTCGAAGGCGATGACGTCGCCTTCTTCGAACACATCGTCCCAGGCCGGATTGATCCGCGGCACCTCGTGGGCATCGAGCCCGATCCCGTGACCGGCGTGGTGGAAGAAGGCGTAACCGTTCCAGCCATCGAGCTCGGCCTTCACTGCCTCGAACAGGGCGCGGCAGGATTGGCCGGGCTTCATCATCGATTCGCCGGATTTCATCACCTCGACGATCCGCGCGTGGGCCGCGGCCTGTTCATCGGTCGGCGAACCATCGACGGCGAAAGTGCGGCAGAGGTCGCAGCGATAACCCCGCACGCCGACGCCGATATCGAGCGGGATCAGCTCGCCGGCCTCGACGGCGCGCCGGGGACGGGGGAAGCCACCGGGAGATCCGGCTTGGAAATCCTGCCCCCACCCTGACAAAAACTCACCCGCGGCATAGGTGGCGGTCTCGAGCATCGCCGTCATGATCTCGACCTCGTCGATCCCGGGCTCGAGCAATTGCTTGGCTTCGGCGTAGGCCTTGTCGGCGCAGGCGATCGTGTAGCAGAGGGCGTCGACCTCGTCGGCATCCTTGCGCCGACGGAGGTATTGGTAGTCGAACGAAATATCGCGGCAGACCGGCCCCTCAAGCAGAGCGGCGGGCACCTGTTGTTCGGTGCCGATCCGCCCGAGGCCTTTGAGAAACGGATTCAGGACCGAGGCCACTTCGGCGCTGAGATTCGGACGCAGGGTGCAAAAATCGTTGGTCGTGTAGATCGCCATCTCAGAGGCGGCGGGAGCCTTGGCTGCTTCATCATGGGTCACCAGGACGCTGCCGCCATCGCCTTTCACCAGCAAGGCCACGGGCGTGAGCGGTTGGCCATGCCAGTAGCCCGTCAGGCCGTGAATGTAGTGGCGGTCGAAAAAGACGGCACCGTCGAGGTCCTTCGCATCGAGGTAGGAGCGAAGACGGTCTTGTCTGGCATTGCAGAGGGTCGGGTCGAGGGAGGGAGGCATTCCGGGCATGACGGCCGGAGGATAACCCGCGCCCCGATCGACGGGCAAGGCCGGAATTCGCGCCATTGCCCCTCCCCCTGCGCCTCAATACGTTCTCACGGAGATGATGGCCTGATCGCCGATCGAGGGATCGAAGTCTGAAATCGCCTTCACCGAGATGCCCTGGGTCTTTTTCAAGGTGACGGTGCGCTTGCCTTTCTTTTTGCTGAGCTTCTTGCGATTCGGCCCGACCGAGACACGGACCGCCACCGCTTCGTCGCCCTCCACCAGCACGGGGGTCCTCAAGGTACCGGTCAGCATTTGTCCAGTGACATTGCCAGCGTCGCCGAGATACGCCACGGCGAAGAGCGCGTTGCCCCCGGTGCCGGAGAGGATCAATTCATCGGGCAAAGTTCCCCCGTTGCGGAAGGTCGCGACGCCGGAAACGGGGACCGCTTTTTTCGAGGATAGCGCGAGGACTTGGCCAACGGGCGAGCCATAAACGCCTACGCCGCGCTGCGCCACGATCGAGGCCCCGACGGCCGCATCGGGCAGGGTGAGCGCCTCGGTGGAGGCGTCGAACGCGACGGTGTAATCCTGCGCGGGTCCTCCATCAGCCTGCCGGTAGACATGGAACTCGTAATCGCCCGCGTAAAGCAGCTGGACGAGATCAAAATCGCCGTCGCCGGTGAATGAGGCGAGCAATTGACCGGATCCATCGAAGAGCTCGGTGCGCAACGAGGCACCCCCGAGACTGGAGAAATCGGCGTGCCGCGGACTCGTGAGGCTGAAATGGAAGACGTGGCGATCGCCGCTTTCGATGACCCGTTCGCGATTCGCCGAGCCGGAGGAGAGATCGATGGTTTCGTCGGTGGTGAAGAGGATCCCGGCTCCATAGCCGGTGCCGGCATCATTGGTGGCATAGGCACGAGCCCGGTAGGTGGTGCCGGGAGTCAGGGCGGCGAAAACGCTCTGAAAGGCCCCCGTCCCGGCCGTGGCGGCGGCAAAAACGAGATCTTCCTCAATGACGGGCTGACTGTCGGTGGAAAGGACGACGCCACGCTCGGCGACCGGAGCCCCGCCGTCGGCCGTCACATTGCCCGCGCCGGTGGCGTCGTCATCGCCGATCGAGGTGATGGCGCCGGTGACGACGGTGGGGGCGACGGCTTCGGTAAAGGTCACCGCATCGAGCCAGGCACCGTTGGGGCCGGGCAGCGGATCGGGTGCCGCACCTCCGGTGAGCGCGCGCTGATAGGTCCAGCGGATCACGTGAGCGCCGGGCGGCACATAGAGCGAGCGCGGGGCCCAGTCGGTCGCTCCGCTGATGCGGGCGACTTCATTTCCATCGAGGTGGGCGATGAGGGCACCGACTCCTGACGGGAGTTGGATTTTCCACTGGAAGACGACATTGCCGGGACCTGTGACGGAGGTCTCCACCCAACCGCTTTCGGTCCCGCCGAGGGCTCCGATCGAGGCCGCGTCGATTCCATCGGTCTGATCTCCGGTCTGGGCGTGCCACGGCAGGGTGCCGCCGGATTCCCAAGGCAGGATTTCATTGTCCAGTGCCGCCGTCAGGGCATCGGCGACGGATCGGGCCATGCGGAAACCGATTTCATCCGATCGATCGGCGGGCGGGACCTCGAGAAAAGCCGTGTGAAGGAGTGAGGCCGGGGGCGCATTCCAGTGCCCCCCGGGAACGATTCGCAGGCCCGGGGCCGAGGAAAGCCCGGCACCGGTCCACTCGGCGAGGTTGCCGGCGAGGTCGTGGAGACCCAATTCGTTGTCGCGGAGTCCGCCGACCGGCCGGGTCCCGCGCCCCCCTGAGAGATCACAATGCGCACCGCCGCTGTTGGCCGCGTGCCATGCCACTTCATTCGCAACGACTCCGCCGGGATAGGGATGGCCAACCGCCAGGCGCCCGCCGCGCGCGGCATACTCGCGCTCCTCGGGCGAGGGCAAACGGTAACCGCTCGTGCCCACCCGGCACTCGATCTCCGAGACGGGCGGCTGGCCGCTGCGGTAGATCGCCCCCAGATGGCGATAGGCAGGTTCGTAGGACGCTCCGAGGGTCGCGTTCTCCCATTCCGTGCGGGCGTTGCACCACTTCACGACATCGAACCAATTCACGCCACGCACGGGATGATCGTCGTCGCATCCCGCGCCGATCGCGGTGAGATCGTATCCATTCTGCACGGCCCAGTCGCGGACCTGTTTCCAAAGTCCCCAGGTCACCTCATAGCGGCCGAGAGAAAAGGTCTTTACCTCGATCGCTCCCAAAGCGGAGAGGGCAGGCAAATCCCCACCGGGGACGAGATCCAATCGCGCCGGATCATCGACGACGAGCGTGCCGCTCGCGCTTCCTTCGTAGATGGGATCGTCGAGGGTCGCGACAACTTCGTAGCTGCCCGTGCCGGTCGGAGGATCGGGGTCGCCCTCGTAAGTGATGAAGCTGGCGAGCCCCGGCGGCACGGTGGTGACGACGACTTCGCGCGGAGATCCATCGAAGACCTGGTGGAGGGAAGAAAGCGTCAGCGAGGTCGCGGGAGCTTTGCTCACCAGGAAGGTGCGCTCCACGGAGGGAGCTGCAAGATGATTGCCATCCCCCGCCTGCGAAGCGGCCACGGTCACCTCGCCGGCTCCGGAAAATACGAGGGTGTTTCCGCCTTGAAGAGAGGCGGGACCGGCCGTCACCGCAAAGGTCACCGGATTGCCCGACCCGCCCCCGGTGGCGGCGAGCGGCACGCTGGCATTCGCAAGCGCGTTCGCCAGAGGCGGGAAGGAGATGGTCTGGCTGGTCTTTTCCACGACGAACGTGCCGTCGGCGGTGCCCTCGTAACGCGGATCACTGATCGAGGCGACCAGGGCATAGCTGCCCGCCGCGGTCGGCGCGGACGGCTGACCGTCGTAGGTGTAGCTCACGGTAAGTCCGGGCGGAGTCGTCGATGCCATCGGCACCTTGGGCAGCCCGTCGTACGTCTGGGTGAGTCCGCCGAGAGTGAGGCTGGCAGCCGCCTTGGTCACCGTGATGCTTTGCAAGACGGGAGTGGCGGCCTCATACAGCTCATCCCCTTCCTGCCTCGCGCGCACCGTGACCGTTCCCGAAGCGGAGAAGGTGAGCTGGTTCCCGGCGATCAAGCCGGGGCCATTCGCGATCTCAAAAGTCACGGGATTTCCCGAAGGTCCGCCTGTCCCCGCGAGCGTCACCGTCGCGGTCGCCGACTGCGGCGGGATCGGGGGAAAGTCGATCGTCTGGATCCCCTTGGTGATGGTCAGGAAACCACCCGCGTCGCCCTGATGATAGGGCTCGTCGATGACGGCGAGGACGAAGTAGGTACCCGGGACGGTCGGGGCTTGGGACGAGCCCCCGTAGGTGATCACGACATTCAGATTCGCGGGCGAAGTCGAAAATGCCACCGGCCTCGGTGCGCCCGTGTAGGCCTGGGTCAGGTTCAGCAGATTCAGAGTCGCGGGGAACTTCGTGACATTGAAGGACCGTGTCACCGGCACCGCCTCGAGGTGGTTGGCATCGCCCGCCTGCGAGGCCCGCACGCTGACGGTTCCCTCCGAGGAGAAGGTCAGGACATTGCCCCCGGTGATCGTCGCCGAGCCCTCGACGACCTCGAAAACGATGGGATTGTTCGAGCCACCTCCCGTCGCCGTCAGGTTCACCGTATCCGTTGCGAATTGATCCGGGATGGGAGCGAATCCGATCGGTTGGGGGGCTTTGGCGATCACGAAGGTGCCGCTGGCGGAGCCGATCAGTGAAGGATCATTGACCGTTGCGACGACCTCGTAAGATCCGGCTACCGTAGGCGGCGTCGAAGAGCCGTTGTAGGTGAATTCAACCAAGTTCGCCGCGGGATCCGAGCCCGCCTCGGCCGCAAGGGGCGCCCCCGTGTAAGTTTTTGTCAGGGTGGTGAAGGTCACGGTCGCCGGTGCCTTTTCGATCACAAACGTGTCACCCACGGTGCCTTCGTAACGGGCGTCATTGATCGTCGCCACGACGGCATAGCTGCCCGCCGTCGTGGGAGTCGTCGCCGATCCGTTGAAGGTGTATCCAACCGCCAGACCACCCGGGGCCGTCGTGGATGTCGGTGACAAGGGATTACCGGTATAAACCCGGACCAGCCCCGACAATTCGATGGTCGCGGGCGTCTTTGCGATCGTCATGGATCGCTCCACCGGCGTCGCATCATGGTGGTTCGCCCCACCCGCCTGCGTGGCCCGGATCCTCACCAAACCCGCGCCAATGAAGGAAACCTGGTTGCCGCCGGTGATTTCCGCAGGCCCCTCGATGATGGTATAGACGATCGGATTCCCTGATGTTCCTCCCGTAGCCGCAAGGCTGATGGTCTGCGTGGCTGTCACGCCGGTGGGAAGGGTGAAGTCGATGATCTGGGAAGCCTTTTCAATCACGTGCGTCCCGCTCGTCGAGCCCTGGTAGTTGATCTCGTTCAGCGATGCGAAAACGGTGTAGGTCCCCGCACTGATCGGCGCGGAGGCGATGCCATTGTATGTCACCGCCGTCGAGAGTCCCGCGGGCGCCGTCGTGATCGTCGCCGGCCGTGGGCCGCCCGTGTAAACCTGGGTAAGGTTGGACAAGGTGACGCTGCCCACCGCCTTGGCAACGACGAGCGTATTGGTAGCCGATCCCTGGTAGTTCGTATGGTTGATCGTTCCAACGACCGTGTAACTGCCGGCGTTGGTGGGAGCGTTGGTACTGCCATTGTAAGTGATGGTCAGAGGCAGAGAGGAAGGACTCGTCGTCCCTGCGACCACGCGTGGTGTTCCGTTGTAGGTTTGCGCGAGCGAAGTCAGGGTCACGCTCGCACTGGCTTTGGCCACGACCAGCGTCCCGCTCACGGTGCCCTGATACATCGCATGGTTGATCGTCGCCACGACCGCATAGGAGCCGGCATTGACGGGAGGGGTCGCCAGGCCTCCGTAGGTGATGGCGGTCGGCAGCCCAGACGGACTCGTCGTCGCCGTGACGATGCGCGACGCGCCCGTGTAGGTTTGCGACAGGGTCGCACCTGTCAGCGTCACCGTCGCATTGGCTTTCGTCACCTGGAAGGTCCGCGTCACATTCGGGGCAGGTGCGTAGGTCGAGTTGCCTGCCTGCGAGGCCGTGATCGAGACAGAACCGGCACCGGTGAAACTCAGTTGATTGCCGCCCGTGATCGTGGCCGGCCCTGCCGTCACGCTGAACACGACCGGATTGCCCGAGGCCCCGCCGGTAGCCGAGAGGGTCAGTAGATTCGTCGTGATCTGGTCAGGGATGGCGTTGAAGGTGATCGTTTGGGGCGTCGTGCCTCCCGTGCCACCGGACAAACTGAAGATCCCACTATCCGCAGACAGGGTTCCATTCCTGGTAACACGGATCATATAGTCGTTGCCATTGGCCAATCCCGCCGGCACGGACCATGAATACTTTCGCTGTTCACCGGAAATGCCGGTGACGATCGTCGATTGCAAGATTCCGCCTTTGTACAGAGTGATGGAAACCGTGTCCTCGTAATCTCCTCCGGTCCAGTAAATCTGCCTCGTATCCCCGGGTGTCCATGTGACTCCTGATGCCGGATCCACCACCTGAAAATTCGTGCGGGTCCTCTGGTTCGCGCGGCTGGCCGCCTGTGCCATGATATACGGACCATTCCGCGCCCCGAGAGATGGATTTGACCCATTGAATCCAGCCCCGTGGGTGCCCTCAAGTCCCCCGGAAACATATCGGGAATCCGACAGCAAATCACCCGAAGCATTGTAGCCGTTTACCTGCCCTGTGCGGGCACCCTGGTAAGTCACATCCGGATTGGCGAAGTACGGAATACGGGAACCGTTCCCCCAGCTCCAATCGTAAGCCATGATGGTCCGTACCCGAGTCTGACCGGACGGAGCGAGGCGCCACCCGTAATTGTGCACCACGGTCGAAGCATCTCCCGATGAGTCTCCCCACGAGTGCCCCGCCCCGATGTTGTGACCAACCTCATGGGCAAACGTAATCCTCGTCGACGTCATGTAGGTCCTCGCGGTGACCGACGAGGTGCCGGGTTTGTAGGCGATTCCGGCAGAACCATCTGCGTCCCGGATGACAAACGCCTTCAAATCCGCACCCAGGGCATTGGCGTAGTCAGAAACCGTGTTGAGGGGAGCATTGGTGGACCCTGTGCTGTTGAGATCACCCAGCTCGTCTCCGGAGCCCATATCCCCATCCAAATCGCCGGGATACAAGTAGTAGGGATCCTCGATCACGCCGAGCAACATGATTTCGGTCTGCGCTATGAGACTGTTTGAAAACGCCAGGTTCATCCGGTCTACGGAAGAAATGATCCGGGCTTCGATCTGAGAGACGCCACCATCAGCACTTCTGGCGGCCGCATCGTATCCGACGACGATATCAATCGTCGTATAGCCAACCGTATCGCGGGGTGGCGCACTGTCTTCAACTTCAGAAGACTCTTCGCCGGGTTCCCCTTCAACATTCAAGGCGACCTCCGAGGCCGATAAAGAGGGGCTGCCACCACAATCCGAGTTCATGCTTGCCAGATCCAACTCCGTCACCATGAGGAAACCAGACGAGAGGATCCGGTACTCGAAATGCCGGTCGATATCGTACCGGGCTACCGACCCATGCACGATCCCATCGTGATACACAAACTGGGCCACCGTCTTTTGTGGCTCGCCATCGATTTCACCCTCCAGCGTCTGCGTCATGCCCCCCCGGTCCCTGATCCGGTGGAAGACAAGATCGAGGGCCGTGCCATCCGGCAGCGGCACCTTCATCCTCCCCGCCTTTCCCGAGACGATCGCTTCCAGCGCCTCGGTGTCGAGGACCATTCTCCGGGCCTCCTTGGTGTAGGTGTCGATCTCCTCGGGCAAAAGGTTGATCCGTCCGTCGACCGGAGACTTCGCGAGCACGACAGGCTCGGCCGACAATGCGGCCTCCGTAACCTCCCGAACGATGACCTCGGAGAATCTTCGTTCGCGGTTTTTACCCCGAGGAAACGGGCGGACGTGAGTCGGAGTTCCCATCCTGGCAAACACCGGATCGACGATCGCCGGAACCGGCGGCAGCAAGCCAGGGCCACGACGAGACGGTTCCGTTTCGGATTCCTGAGTGGCCGTACCCTTCGCAGAGGGGTTCGACCGGGATACCTCGCCGGTCTCGGATACGCTCCCCCCGGGACCGACCTCTGGATCGATGCCCTCCATCCGCCAGAGCACCCAGGCAATCAAAAGGCCCAGAACCACGAGCGGTCCCGAAACGCGAATCATCCGATTAAAGGAGCTGGGGGAATACATTTTCAAAAGCGACTGAAGTCGAGGAACTCACGGATTACGGAAATTATGCAGATCCCACCCCCGAAGAGAAGCAAAACCTTTCATCAAAGAATTCTTTACGGATACCGTGAGTTACAACGCATGTGACACACTCCGTCGCATTCCACACAGATTTTGTCGTAGCGCTCCGCGATCGGATTTGGCTAACTTGGGGCTCCCCCATGATCCGCGCCCTTCTCACCGCCTTCGCCCTTGCCGGCACCGTCGCCTCGGCCTCCGACCAGGCAACGCTGGAGCAGCTTTTCTCCGCCACCCGCGAGTCCGGCGGCATCGTCACGGTTCCCCCGGGGGACTACCATCTTTCCGGGGAAAATCCCATCGCGCTCGCCTCCCGCACCACCGTCTCCGCCTACGGAGCCCGTTTTCACTTCCCGGAGACCCTGCCCGCCGAGGCCCGGCTCGTGCTCTTTGCCGGCACCGACCTCCACGACTTCGCCTGGCACGGCGGCGAATTCATCGGTCAGGTCTTCGATCCTTCGCGGCAGGAAAACTCGTGGGAACCCTCCACGAACACCCGCGCCATCGAGATCACCACAACGAAACCCGGCGGGACGTGTGATGTCCTCTTCCGCGACGTGAAAGCCGACGGAGTGGCAGGCGCCGTCATCGGCGTGCACGGTCTTTCAAAAAAAGGCAGTGAGAGCGAGGTGGTGGCCTATGCCGAACGCGTGACCTTGGAAAACTGCACCCTCCTGCGGAGCGGCAAATTCATGTGGGACTACGGCCACCTCTGGCAGATCCTCACCTGGCCCGAGGAATACGAGGCGTGGGAAGTCGAGCGCGCCCGCCGTCATTTCCGCATGGATCTCGTGAAGAGCGTCCTCTCCATCGCCGCCGGCGACGACCGTATCCGGCTGGACAACACCCTCAAACCCATCGTCGTCAGTCCCGATGCCGAACCAAAGCACGCCCTTTCCTTCCTCGGCGAAGGGTTGCCGGAGAACCTCGTCCGTGGGAAACAATATTTTGTCGTCGAAGCCGCACCCGATTTCATCCGCGTCGCCGAAACACCCGGTGGCGAGGCCATCCGTTTCTCAAGCGCCGGCGGCGAAGGTCTTTCGCTCGTGCACAATCTCCAGGCCGCCTTCTGGGCGCTCTACGCCCCCGTGGGATCCAGTCCCGGCAAGGGGGCCTTCGACATCACCGGCGCGAAGGACGTGCGCGTCTCCAACTGCATGCTGAGCGCCCTCGGCGATACCATGCACATCCAGCGATGTCGCGACATCGTGTTTTCCAACAATCACATCATCGGATCGCGGATGGGAGCCTTTTTCCTCGCCGAGTTCTGTCAGAATGCCACCATCACCGGAAACCTCGTCGATGGCACCAACGGATCGCGCGTCATCAGCGTCGAGAAATCCTGCGAGGATGTCACGATCACCGGCAACACCTTCCGCAACGGCGGGCGCGGCTCGTGGATCAACCAGCCGAAGAACTTCATCCTCGCGAACAACGTCTTCGTGAACAACACGACCAAGGGCGAGAACGATCTCCGCCGCGGACGGCGCAGCTACGAGACCGGGGAGCCGCGCCGCTTTCCCGAACTCTACTTCACCCTCCACGAGGAAGGCGGCAGCTACGGTCCTGTCATCGTGCGGGACAATGTCTTCCAACTCGGCGACTCCGCGCCCGACAAGGCCGTCACCTTCGCCCCGAACGGACGCGATCTCCAGATGAGCGGCAACACCTTCCCCGGACGGACCATCACCATCGCCGTCGATCCCTCTTTCGAGGCCGTCGCCATCCACGACAATCCCGGAGCCGAACTGAAACGAACCCCCATCGATTTCAACCACGGCCGCCGCTGAGGGCGGAAGTCAGAGGTCAGAAGTCGGAAATCTGAAGTCGGAAGTCGGAAGTCGGAAGTCAGCGTCGGTCCCTCCACCACTCCACCACTCCACCACTCCACCACTCCACTCCGCATGCGTCTCGCCCACAAAGTCATCCTCATCACCGGCAGTTGCACGGGCATCGGCAAAGCCATCGCGAAGCAATGCGCCGCCGAGGGCGCCCGTGTCGTCATCCACGGACTCGAAAAGGATCTTGGCGAAGAAACCGTCGCCGAGATCGGCCCTGATTCCGCCACCCTCCACATCGAGGATCTCGCCAACGAAGGATGTCCCGCCCGTCTCGTCGCCCTTGCGATCGAGCGCTTCGGCCGTCTCGACGCTGTCGTCAACAACGCCGCCATCGTCGCCTCGGGCAATCTCCAGAGCACCGACGCGCCTTTCTTCCGCAAAATGCTCGAGGTGAACACGATCGTCCCTTTCCTCCTCATCAAGGAGGCCCTCCCGCACCTCGCCGAGCGTCACGGATCGGTCCTCAACATCGGCAGTGTCAACGCCTGGAGCGGCGAACCGAACCTGATGCCCTACTCCGTCTCCAAGGGCGCACTCATGACCCTGACCCGCAACCTCGGCGACACCCTCATGCGGGAAAACCACGTCCGCGTGAACCAGATCAACCCCGGCTGGGTCCTCACCGAAAACGAGGCGAAACGCAAACGCGAGCACGGCCTCTCCGACGACTGGCCGAGCCATCTGCCCAAAGTCTACGCCCCCGCCGGACGCATCCTCAAGCCCGAAGAAATCGCCATGGCCGCGATCTACTGGCTCGCCGACGAAAGCGGCCCCATCAGCGGCCAAGTCGTCGACCTCGAACAACATCCCTTCATCGGCCGCAATCCGCCGAAGGACGCGACGACGATTCCGGCGACGCCGGAATCGGGTAAAAGGTGAAAAAGTAAAAGGTAAAAGGTAAAAGGTCTCGCAAGCGATCGCCGACGCAAAACCCTTTCACCGTCTCCAACCCAAAGCTCACTTCGCAGCCCCCACCTTTTACTTTTTACCTTTTACCTTTTACCTTTTACTTCCCCCTCCAACACCCCGCGCTCCCTTCCCACCCTACGCGCCTCTCCCCCGCCCCCCGCCCCCCGCCATGCCCCGCCTCGCCGCCTTCCCCAAAGCCTTCATGCAAGCCCTTTGCAAGGATGGCACCATGACCGTCTCCGAATGGATCCGCCTCGCCTCCACCCTCGAGGTCGAGGGACTCGAATGGTACGCGGGCTTCCTCGAGATGGCGGATGAGTCGAACTGGTCCCGCTTCCGCAAGGAGGTCGAGGACACCGGACGCGTCATCCCGATGATGTGCTGCTCGCCCGATTTCACCCATCCCGACGCCACCTTCCGTGAAAAGGAGATTGCCAAACAAAAACGCTGGATCGACATGACCCACTCCCTCGGCGGATCCTACTGTCGCGTTCTCAGCGGGCAGCGGCGTCCCGAGCTGAGCATCGACGAGGGCGTGAAACTCGCCGCCGATTCCATCCACGCCTGTCTCCCCTACGCGGCCGAGCGCGGCATCACCCTCATCATCGAGAACCACTACAAGGACGACTTCTGGGAGTATCCCGAATTCGCCCAGAAGATGGACGTCTTCTGCCAGCTCGTCGATGCGATCGAACATCCGAATTTCGGGGTCAACTACGATCCCAGCAACACCTACCTCGCCGGCGAAGATCCCGTCGCATTGCTCAAGCGCGTCTCCCATCGCGTCGTGACGATGCACGCGAGCGACCGCTACCTCGCCGAAGGCACGATCGAGGACCTGCGCCGCGAGGAAGGCGGTGCCACCGGCTACGCCAAACGCCTCCGTCACGGTGAGATCGGCAAGGGTCTCAACGACTACGACGCCATTTTCTCCGAGCTGAAGAGCAAAGGCTTCGACGGCTGGATCAGCATCGAGGACGGTGTCGACGGCATGGAGCAGCTCGAACGCAGCGTCGCCTTCCTGAAGCGGAAGATCGCGGAGTATTGGCCGTGAGACCGGAATCCCGAAGCGGAAGGTGCCAACCTTCCGAACGGACGTCGTTCGACACCTATCACCCCTTCACTTCCACCGCGCCCTTGATGAGCCGGCAGAATTCCTTCTTCGTCACCTTGTGATGCGTGCCTCTCGCGGCATCGGAGGGATCGAGTTTCTTGTATTCCACCGAGAGCCGTTCGAGATGGACGATGCGGTAGAGGTCGCGTCCCTGTTGCCAGAGTTGGTTTTGATGGAGTCTCATAAGGTCACAGGGGCCGGGTGCCGACATAGACACGGTGGATCGCCTTCTTCGCCCGCTCATGGGCTTTGATGGCGTGCCGCTCGGTGAAAAATCCATCGCGCTGCAGGCGCTTCTCGAAGCCTGGCTCCTCGCCTGCCGCCCAGAAGGCAACGCGTCCGCCGGGGCGCAGCGATTCGCGGATCATCGTGAAACCACCCTTTCCATAGAGCCGGCGGTTCTGCGGCTGCACCAGCGAGGTCGGTCCGTTGTCCGTATCGAGCAGAATGGCGTCCCACTTCTCTCCCTTTCCATCGGCGGCACGGCGGATGCAATCGTAGACGTCGCCCTCGTAAATGCTCACCCGCGGATCGTCGAGAAGGTGGCCGTTGAGATCGTGCAGATATTCGCGGTTCCACGCCACCACCTCGGGCAGGAGCTCCGCCACCACCACTTCCGCCGCCGGCCCCGAGAGTTCCAGGACACGCTGCAGGCTGAAGCCGAGACCGAGCCCGCCGATGAGGACGCGACCCGCAAGATTGGCGATCTTGTCAGGACACGCGAGATCGGCGAGGACCCGCTCCGAGAGCGTCCAGGTCGAGCTCATCAACTGCGTCCCGTCGAGCTTCAGGAAAAAATCCCCGTCGTGTTCGTGCAGGGAAAACTTCGATCCATCCGGAGTCCGGACTTCGCCGAGGGTGACGGTGGGTTTCATCGGATCGGAGCCTTGCCCTCAGTTCAGCTTCTTGATGCGGAGATGGCGGTATTCCATCTGCCCGCGATCTCCTTCGAGTCCGATCGGTCCCGTCGGCGGCACCTCCATCGCCTCTTCGAGGACCTCGCCGTTGCAGGTGGCGCGGGCCTTGCCGTCCTTCACCTCCACGATGAGTTCGTTCCAATCCTGCGGCTTGTAGTTCTTGAGATCCTGGTAAGGACCCGCGAGCGGGTAATCGCGGCATTGCAACTGCGGCTGGCGGATAAAGACCCCGCTGTCCGCGTTCGGCGTGGCGCGGAATTCGAGTTTCAAAATGAAGTCGCCGTCGAATTCCTCCGTCGTCCAAAGCTGCTGGATGCGGCGTCCCTCCGCCGGTGTTTTCACGACGAGCCTTCCGTTGATCACGGCGTAACGTCCGTCATCGCTCGTCGTTTTGCCATCGAAGTTCACCGCCTCCGCCACCTCGACAAAGACGGGTGCATCCGGTTTCGGCGGATTCTTCGAAAGCTTCCGCGGAGGCGTCGGACGAAAGCCCCAGCCCGTCAGATCCTTGCCGTTGAAGAGACTGACATAACCCTCTTCAACCGGAGACTCGACCCTCTCCGTTTCGACGAATCCGAGCGTCGCGAAGACAGGCCGCAGCGCCGCCGTCCAGCGATCGTATCCCTCCGGATTGAGATGCAGCAGGTCCTTGAACCACTGAGGATCCGCCTCGCCGTCGGCCCCGGCGAAAAGCGTCCACGTATCGAGCAGGGTGACCTGTTCATCGCCCCGGACGAGATCAGCGTAGAGGCGGTTCAGCGCCTGCACCTTCTCCTTCGGCCGCGACTTCTCCGGCGAGCTGGGAAAGACCTGACACAACACCACCGGCACCTTGGGATCGTGCGCCTTGATCGCCGCGAGGATGAGTTTCACATTCTCCGCCGCCACAGAGGGCTCGAGCCCGATCTCGAGATCGTTCGTGCCCATCAGCATCACGATGGCCGATGGATTCAGGGAAAGGACATCGTCGAGACGGATCAGCATGCCCCGGGTCGTGTCGCCCCCGATGCCGCGATTGGCGCTCTTCATTCCCGGGAACCGGCCCGGCAGACTCGTGCCCCAGCCCTGGGTGATCGAATCGCCGAGAAAGACGACACTCTTCTGATCCGCCTCCACCTCCGTCGCCCACTTCGCCCTCATCTCGGGCCAGCGTTTCATCAACCCCTCGTAGTGGCGCAAAGGACCAACACCGGGCAACTCAGCCTCCGCCTCGACTGATGGGAAAGCGAAACGATCCTCCTGACCGGAGACCGGCAGAGCGAAAAAACAAAGCGCGAGAAACCAGGGGGCTTTCATGGGGCGGGAGCCTAAGCCCCGGAAGCGGGCGCGGCAAACGGGAATGAGGTCGGGCGTCGGACGTCCCTTCAGCACTTCCTCCCCACTCCGATCACCGGACAAACCACTTCCCGAACCGGCGGCAAAGGAAGCCATTCGCACCACTCCACGTCAGGGATCGCGTCAGACGAATGCACGATCGAACGCATCACCACAATACCCCCGGGAACCAAACGCTCAACCACGAGGCGGAGCAGCTCCTGTCGCTCCGAATCCCCCATCGTATCTCCGATATTGCTCAAGGCGATCAAATTCCACGATTCCTCAGGATGATCGCGAAGGTAACCGGCCAGGTCGGATTCGACGAGGCGCAGGTCCGAAAGTCGATCCTTTAGTGTAGCGGTAGAGTCGTTGGAATAGACTGGCAATTCTCCACTCCCGAATCCCAAGCCGAGTTCGGCGACCCAAAGTGGGTCTTTCCGATCCTCCATTATGGCCCGCTTCACCCGCTCTTCCAAACGGGCGGCCCACCCCTCGGGCAGACTTCGCCGAAAGCCCGCCGCGTAGCCCGTCGAAATCGCGAGGCGCAGCAGCCACCATCCGGTCTTCCACCGCCATCCCGAAGGATGACGGGCGAACCATCGCAGGAGCGGTCCCAGATGGAAGGTCCTGCGTTCTACCAGTCCCGAGAAGCAAAAGCCCCGGTGAAGCGAATCGACACGGCGTTCCCAGAAGGATCGGGCCTCGACGGAAAGATCCCCCTCGCTCAGGAACGGGGAAGCATCCTCCGTCAGCCAATCAAGGTGACCGTTTGTCAGCGCAGAGACCTTGGCCTCGATGAGACGGAGTTGCGCCCCGTTCACATCCACGGCCACCACCTCCGACGCCCCGGCCGCGAGCAGTGAAAACGCGGTCTCGCCGCCCGACGCAATGCAGAGAGCACGGCCTGATCCGGGAGACGGCAACCAAGCTGCCTCGATCGATGAATCTTCGTGCTGGAAACCGAAAATCACGGAGGGATCGCCCGAACCGAGCAGCCGTCCCTTTTGCCAGACGCTCTCACTCACGGGTCGACCTCCAGACTCCTCCTGCTCCCAGAATGGCAAGAGCAAAGACAAAGTTCATCAGAACCATTCCAACGGGATCCGGAATCTCGTCACCGGCGGAAAGAATCCCACCCGTGTTCATCGCCACGAGCAACCCCACTTGCACCCACGCACACCAGGGTCGTTTCCATCCCACGAGAAACCAGATCGCCAGAAAGGTCTCGAAGGCGCCGATCGCACCAATCCACAGCCGCGGCGAACCGAAGGGAACAGCCGCCTCGACGATGGAGAAATGATGCGGATCCACCGCGACCACCTTCAACCAAGCACCTTGGTAAAACCAGACGAGGGCGATCGCGAACCGGAGCCAGCACCAGTAGGAAAAATCGGTTTTCTTCATGGAATCCACTCCATCTGCCAAGCAAAGAGACAAGCAAAGACAGCCACGACGGCCGTCCACACGAGAGTGAAGATCCAATGAATACGGGTTTCAAAGGGCTTGCCACGCCAAAGATGCTGAGGAAATCCGAACCACTGCCGGTAAAGTCGCATCGACCAGAAGACGAGGAGCATTCCCGAGATCCATTTCCCGAGTTCGCTCCTCTCGACAAACGCGGACGCTCCGACGAGGAGCGCGATTCCCAGCAGGGTCAGTCCGAGGCAGAGAAAAAAGAGATGGGAATGAAACACCGCTTCATTCTCGGGCTTGAGTTTCTTCACGTCCTCATTCCATGCCAGGCTCCGCGCGATCGGCAGATGCACGAAGGCAAGGGCCACCATGCCCAGACCGGTGATCCTCAGCAATACTCCGAGCAGCGGTTCATCGATCATGAGTCTTTGCGTTCTTGGCTTGGCTGCAGGACAAAACCTCCTAGGAAACCCGCGACGCGGAATCGCTCCACGCATTCGAGACCGGCTGCCTTCCAGTCCCGTTCCCAGGTGGCGCGGGAATGAAAATGAAAGAACCCGGGGCCGAAAACAAGCAGATTCCAGAAGTCGCGCAGATGCTCGAGGAGGTAGATCGACCCGTCGGGAGCCAGCGCTTCCTTCGCGCACGAAAGGAGACGAATCCGTTCCTCCGGCAGCCGCCATTCGTGTGCCGAAAGCGGGAAAACGATCGCGTCAGGCACGACGGGTAGTCGCCACGGATCAAGACCCACCGGCAAAGTTCCGGGCAGGGGCGGGCAAAGTCGCCGGGCGCGAAGGATCGAAAGCTCCGTCATCCGACCGGCATCGTGAAAATCGACCGGGGTGATTTCAAGGGACGGAAAGCGCTGTCGGAGGGACCCGGTGACCTCGTCGAATCCGGCATGCGCCACCACGAGTCGGCGGGAGTCCGCGCCCATTCGTTTTGCCAACCAATCCCAGCGATAAAGCGCCGAGAGATCATAGATCCACCACGACGCCAAGAGTGAGGCAAAGATCCACCAAACGCCGATCCCCCAAGTGATCCATGCAACCCCTCCGACTCCAGAGGGAAGCTGATCCGCGAAAAGGAACAGTCCGACGCAGCCCATCACACCAAACACCGCGCCGACGATGAAAAACCCGGGATTGAAGCGAACGATGTTCGCCACTCCGGAAAACAGGCCGCGGTTTGCGGAAGCCGACACACTCATTCACCGGAAATACGCTCGACGATGCCGCGACGCCACTCGTAATCGACTTCTCTCACGAGGAAGGCATTGGCCAGTCGACCCGGCCCGATCCCGGCGAAGAAGCCTTCGTCAAAAAACGAGTTCGTTTCGATCTCGATCTCCACGGGCCGGGGATGCCATTCCCGGCGCACCCCTTCGACTCGGATCATCGAGTGGGTCTCCGCCTCGTAGTCGAAGGTGTAGGGCATCGGTCCGGCAAAACGCCGTGCGGTCCGCAAATCCGGAAAGACCGAACCGGTGGGCGGCGAAGTGGGTTCCCGTTCCGGGGACGTCTGTGCCAAAACGCGGAGATGATGCCCGCCAGACGTTACGATACCGAGACGATCAGGCGTCTCCACGACCTCAATGCGAAGATGGCGGTATCGATAGTGCGTCATGATCGATCCAAGAAGAGTCATTCCCAGCGAATCGGCGCCTCCACCGAGAATCTTGAGCCCTCGCAATCGCCGTCCTTCGCGCGTCGTGTAGCGGGTGAACAATCGAAAACCCGCAAGGACGAAGTCGCGCCCGAAGGCCCGGGGCAGGCCCTTCATTCTCAGGCCACGGGTTTTGACGAGAGCAAGGGCGACAAAGGCATTTCCCTCGTAGGTGTCAAGCTTCAGCCCGGGACCGCAGAGGGGAGCCAGCCGCTCCTCGGGCCACGACCACACCACCGCGAGAGACCAGTCGAAATGCGCCTCGATCGGGAGGTGATGTCGCCGGAGGAGATGGAGGGGCAGGATTGACACGGCAGATCCGCTTTACCATACCCGTTCACCCCTCCGCCGCAAACACCCGCTTTCCACCCAGCCAAGTCTCTTTCACCTGGATCGCCTTCACTTCGTCCACCGGACAGGTCAGAATATCCCGATCGATCACGATGAAGTCGGCCAGCTTCCCGGCCTCGAGGGATCCCTTCTCCTTTTCCTCGAAGGTGAGCCAGGCGTTGTTGATTGTATAAAGCCGGATCGCTTCGGCGCGGTCGATGATCTGCTCGGTGCGGATCGGCTCGCCCATCCAGCGAGGGTGTCTTGTCAGGGTGGTCCACATTCCGAGGAAGGGATTGTAGGGATTCACGGAACGGAGGCTGCCGATCTTCTGCATGTGATCGGAACCACCACCGGCGACGACGCCCTTTTCCGCGAGGGTTTTGTAGGGCTGGAAAAACTCGAGCCGATCGTTTCCGAATTGTTTCAGCAGGGTCCGCCCGTCGAGATAGAGCCAGGCCGGCTGGAGATCGGCGACGATGCCGTGTTTGGCCATCTTCTCGATCGCTTCGGCGGTCATGAAATTGCAGTGGGTCACGCAGGGACGCTGCTCGTTCACGGGAAAGTCGTTCTCCCCGATGCGGGCGTAGGTGTCGACGAGCCGCTCGACGGCACCATCCCCGACGGAGTGGGCGGTGAACTGGAGATCCTTCGAGAGGGCGTGTTTCGCCATTTCGTACAGCTTCTCGGGCTCGACGTAGACCATGCCGCGATACTCCGGATCATCGATCCCGTAGGCCGCGCTGACGCCCCAGGGACGTTTCATGTAGGCGCTGCCGGTGAGCATGCCGCCGTCGAGAAAGATCTTGATGCCGCGCAGCCAGAGCTGGTTGTTGTAGGCATGCAGGGGATGGGCGGCCGCCTTGTCGATGTTGGCCTTGACCTCTTCGATCGGCGCGGCGGCACCGACGGAGTAGTAGAGAAAGACCCGGCAGGTGAGTCGGCCGGAATCACGCAGGGCCGAGTAAAGGGCGATGCCTCCGTCGCTCGCGCCGCGGTCGGAGATGCTGGTGAGACCGACGCGATTGTAGTCGGCGAGCAGCTCGGCGAGGGCGTCGACCTTCTCCTTTTCATCAGGACTC
Organism: Verrucomicrobiales bacterium; assembly: GCA_016795385.1. Taxonomy (GTDB): domain Bacteria; phylum Verrucomicrobiota; class Verrucomicrobiia; order Verrucomicrobiales; family DEV007; genus Arctic95D-9. Next base: position 42,855 of record JAEUHI010000018.1, read on the forward strand.
TTCGTCCCGCTGTTGCCACGTTTGATCAAGCCCGTCGCGGATCCGCGGAGGATGCCGGTCGGCTCGCCCGTGGCGGGATCTTTTTCGATGCGACCGGTCCCGCCCTCGGGCACGGCCGTGTCGCGGGTGATTCCGGAAAGCTCCATCGCGAGGGTGTTGATCGCGGCATCAGGTCCGGTACGGAAGGTGACGGGATGTTTCGGCGCGACCTCATCCATCTCGGCGCGGGTGGGGAAACGCTGCTCGCGGAGCCGGGTGATGAAGACCTGCGAGAGACCGATCCACGTCCCCTCCGGCACCTTCGTGGTCCGGTCGCGGATGTAGGCGAGGACGTCGGCCACCGTTTCCATCTCGGGGATGATGTGGTCGAATTCATGGGTCGCCGCTCCCGTGCTGTGGACGTGGGAATCAATCAGGCCGGGCAATACGGTCGCGCCTTTCAGATCCAAGATCGTCGCGTCGGCCGGCAGCCCTTCGCGGATTTCCGCATTCGTCCCGACCTTCACGATCCGTTCTCCCTCGACCAGCATGGCCTCGGCGATGGAAAAATCCGCATTCACCGTGACGATCTTGCCGTTCACCAAGGCGGTGGGCGCGGCGAGGACCGGGGAAATGAGGGGGAGGAGAACGGCGGCGGCAAGAAGGCGTTTCATCTGGGCCGGGATCATGGCAGATCGGCGCGCCTGTGGCCATCGCGCGATCCCGTTGCACGAACCTCCCTGATCGTGACGAAACCGTTGCGTGAAGATATCGTCGCCCAAGATCGATTGAGCCGGCTGTGGAGAGGGCAATGCTGACCCTTTCCATGAAACGATCCCTCATCCAATCCACTGTGGCGATTCTCGCCCTCGGAGCCTTCGCCTCGACGGCAAGGTCTCAGAGCCTCACCCTCGAATCCGACATCACCATCACCGATGGCGGGGAGATCATTTCCTTCACCACCGATGGCGACACCGTCGCCTCGAACGTGGGAGGTCTCGCGGGGTTCGGCGTGCAACTTTACACGCTCAACGCCGACGGCACGCTCACCGCCAGGGAATTCGTCGATCTGGCCTCGCAATTCGGCGGGGCGATCGCCTCGGTCAGCTCGGTGGCCCTGGATCCGCTCAACCGCGGGTTCGGCGTCGCTTCGGTCATCCCCACGGCCAATGGTACGACCCAGGGTGTGGTGGCTTTCTTCAATTACCGCGCCGGCAGCGTGGTCGTCCTCGATACGCTCACGGTCGGATTCCATCCCGACAGCGTGATCTTCTCGCGCGATGGCTCGAAGGTCCTCGTCGCGAACGAAGGCGAATTCACCAGCGGCGGTGATACCGATGCACCCGGCTCCGTCAGCATTATCAATCTATCCGGAATCGCCGCGGCAGGCGACGTGGCGGCCGCCCTCGACAACATGGATGTCACCACGATCGATTTTTCTCCCGCCAATCTCGGGCCCGGCGTTGACCTCGACGATCTTCGCTTCAACGACGACACCTTTACCGCGGGCAACGCCCATCGCCATGTCGAACCCGAATACCTCAGCGAAGGCGACGGCAAGGTCTATGCAACCCTCCAGGAAAACAACGCCATCGCCGAGATCTCCCTGACCGGGCCCCAGGCGAACAAGATCACCGCGATCTTCCCCCTTGGCACGATCACGCAGACGATCGACGCTTCCGATCGCGACAACGGCTCGAACGGACCCACCGCCCTCATTGACGACATCGTGAAAGGCATCCCCATGCCCGACACCGTCACGTCCTTTGTCTCCGGCGGCGTGCGTTACCTCGTCACCGCGAACGAGGGCGACTTCCGCCCGGACGATGCCGACCGTATCCGCATCGGCGATGCCGCCTTCACCGGTGTCGAAACCGGCGTGACAATCGACCGCTCGAACGCCGTCCTCGGTCGCCTGCGGGTGGTCCGCGACCTCTCCGACCCCGACGACGACGGTCTCATCGACGACGTCATCATGCCCGGGACGCGCTCCTTCTCGGTGTGGAACGCCTCGACCGGCGCCCTCGTCGCCGACACCGGCAGCTTCGAGGAACTTCTCCTCACCCTGTCGCCCACGCTCCACAACATGAACGGCGAGAGCAGCAGCAACGGCACGACCACGTTCGACGGCCGCTCGCCCGACAAGGGCCCCGAGCCCGAGGCGATCGCCACCGGCTCGATCAACGGCCACCGCTATATCTTCGTCGCGATGGAGCGTCAGGGGGCGATCCTGATGTACAACCTCGACAATCCGGCGGATCCCACGTTCGTCACCTCCATCAACAACCTCACCGACGGCCTCGTCGCCCCCGAGAGCATCACCTTCCTCCCGGCCTCCGACAGTCCGACGGGAGAACCGACCCTGCTCGTCGGCTACGAGGTCGGCGGAAAAATCGGCGTCTACACCGTCGAAGGCGAGCCGGCCACACCTCCGACCGTCACGGTCCGTCCGAAGATCAAGGCGGGCGCGAAGACGAAGCAAGTCGTCGTCAACGGCACGGCCTCGGCCAACACCACGCAGGTGTTCGTCGGCAACAAACTTGCCCGCGGCACCGCGAACTGGTCGGCCAAGGTCCCCTTCCCGCTCAATCGCGCCAGCCTTTCCCTGAAGGTCGTCGCGACCTCGGCCGAAGGACTTCGCGCGACAAAGACCGTGGTCGTTCGGCGGAGCGGACGCCGCTGAGGCGGAGATTGCTTCCATTCATCCAGCCCGGGGTCCGATCCCCCGGGAGAAGAAGCCCGGGACTCCCGGGCTTTTTCCGTTTTCCGAAGCCGGCGCAATCGCGAAGGTCGCCAACGCCACGCCATCAGGATCCAGCCTAGCCCTTCCGGGTGACTCGATCGGGCATGGCGGACAAGCGCCATTGCGCGAAAATCACGTTCGACACCCGGACCGCTTCCAGCTTATTCTCGCGCAACTTTCCACCGGGGGAGACGTTTCCTCCGGTCCACCTTCCACGCCTCTCCAACCACCCATCCACATCATGTCGCAAGCGGCCATCGAACCCCAGACCGAACTCGGCTCATCGGACAAAGCCGTCATCGAAGAGCTCCGCAGCGCCTATGCCGCCATGCGTGGTCAGCTCGAGCAGGTCATCGTCGGACAGGAGGAGGTCATCGAGCAGCTCCTCATCTCGATTTTCTGCCGCTCCCACGCCCTCCTCGTCGGCGTGCCGGGCCTTGCGAAGACCCTGCTCGTCTCCACCCTCTCGGAGGTGCTCGATCTCGGCTTCAAGCGCATCCAGTTCACCCCCGACCTCATGCCCGCCGACATCACCGGCACCGAGGTGCTCGAGGAGGATATCGGCACGGGCAAACGCGTCTTCAAATTTGTGAAGGGCCCCATCTTCGCGAACATGATCCTCGCGGATGAGATCAACCGGACCCCTCCGAAAACGCAGGCCGCCCTTCTCGAGGCGATGCAGGAGCACCACGTGACGATCGGAGAAGAGACCTACCCGCTCCCCGAGCCCTTCTTCGTCCTCGCGACGCAGAACCCCATCGAGCAGGAAGGCACCTATCCCCTCCCCGAGGCACAGCTCGACCGTTTCATGTTCAACATCCGGGTAAATTACCCGACCGCATCCGAGGAAGAGGCGATCATCAAACGCGTCACCGGCACCTACAAGGCGAAGATCGAGAAGCAGCTCACCGGCGAGACCGTGCTGAAGCTGCAGAAGGTCGTGCGCCGCGTCCCCGTGGCCGACCACGTCGTCGCCTACGCCGCGCAGATCGCCCGCGCGACCCGTCCGCGCGAGGCCGAGGCCCCCGACTTCGTCCGCGAGATGGTCGCCTGGGGCGCCGGACCGCGTGCCGGGATCTACCTCATTCTCGCGGCGAAAGCCCGCGCCATTCTCCAGGGGCGCTACCACACGACGACGGCGGACGTCCGCGCCGTGGCTCTGCCCGTGCTGCGCCACCGCGTCCTCACCACCTTCAACGCCGAGGCCGCCGGGATCACGAGCGACGACATCGTCGCCCGCCTCGTCGATCATTTCGCGCCCTCCGCCGAGCTGGAAGTGTGAGCCACGTCCGCGCATGACCGACGCCCCTCCCCAGTTCAGCGAACTGCTCCCCGCAGAGATCATCAACATGATCGGGCGGCTCGAGTTCCTCGCGCGCACCGCGAAAGTCGGGACCATCAACGGCCGCCATACCAGTCCGCACAAGGGATTCTCGGTCGAGTTCGCCGAGCACCGCCAGTACGTCACCGGCGACGATCTCCGCAATCTCGACTGGCGCGTCTACGGCAAGAGCGACCGTTATTACATCAAGCAATACATCGAGGAGACGAACATGCGGGTCACCCTGCTCGTCGATGCCTCGGGCTCGATGGCCTACGAGGGCGAGACGTCCTGCTCGCTCGGCGGCAAGGCACACCTCTCGAAATTCGAGTACGCCCGCTACCTTGCCTCGGCCCTGAGCTATCTCCTCATCCGCCAGCAGGACGCCGTCGGGCTCGTGACCTTCGACGAGGCGATCCGTACCTACCTGCGCCCCGCCGCGAAGCCGAGCCAGGTCCGCACCGTCCTCGAAGAGCTCGCCCGCACCGTGCCCGGCCAGGACACCCGCTGCGCCGCGACCTTCCACGAGATCGCCGAGCGCATTCCCTCGCGCGGACTCGTCATCATCATCAGCGACCTCTTCGACGACGCCGAGGCGATCAAGAACGCGCTTCATCACTTCCGTTTCAAGAATCACGAGCTCGTCGTCTTCCACCTGATGGCCGAGGAGGAGCTGACCTTCCCCTTCGACAAGTTCGACGACTTCCGCTGCCTCGAAGTCGAGGGACGCCGCCTCAACATCGATCCCTCGACGATCCGCGCCTCCTACCTCGAGCGTGTCAAGACACACCTCAAGTCGATCGAGCTCACCTGCGGCCAGATGCAGGCCGACTACGTGCCCATCAACACCAAGACCCCTGTCCCCGAAGCGCTTTTCACTTATTTCTCGCAACGCAAGGTCTGACCCCAACCGCGGGCACCAGCCCCGCCACACTCCGACCTTTCACCTTTTACCTTTTACTGCCGCTCTCCGCCCCCGGCATGCTCTTTCTCAACACCATCCTCCTCCTCGGCGCGCTCGGGATCTCCATCCCGATCATCATCCATTTGCTGAACCGCCGGTCCAGCCGCGTCGTCGACTGGGGGGCGATGAATTTCCTCCTCGAATCCCTCGCCATCCGCAACCGCCGCATCCAGCTCGAGGAGGCCCTCCTCATGGCGGCCCGTTGCCTCCTCGTGGGGCTCCTCGCCCTCGCCCTCGCGCGACCTTTCATTCCACCGGGATCGACGATCCCCTGGCTCCTCGTCCTGCCGCTCCTCCTCCTCGCCGTCGTGGGGCTCGGCGTCGCGGTCGTCCTGCATGACGAAAAGATCTGGCGTCGCCGCATCGCGATCGCTTCCGTCCTCGTCCTGTTGCTTTGCGCCGCGCTGATTTTCTTCGAGAAGTTTCTCAATCTTTCCCGTTTCTCGCCCGGTGCCCGGCAGGACATCGCCCTCATCATCGACGCCTCGACCTCGATGGGCATCGCCACCGACGGCACCACCAATTTCGAGCGTGCCATCGAGGAGGCCCGCACCCTCGTCAAGCGTGCCCCGCGTGGTCACGCCTTCAGCCTCATTGTCGGCGGTCCCTCCCCCTCGGCCCTCGTCCTCGATCCCACGACCGACCGGGCCGCCCTCGACGCCGCGCTGAACGAACTGACCCCGCTCGACGGGGCCATGACCACCTATCAGGCCTTCACCCTCGCCTCCCTTAGCCTCGCCCGCGGGGCCAATCCCGCGAAACAGATCGTGATCCTGACCGACGAACAAAACGTCGGCTGGGAAATCGGCCAGAGCGGCCGCTGGAATTTCCTCCGCGACGCCTTCAAGAACCTGCCGAGCGAACCGCAGATCATGGTGCGAAGGATGCCGATGCCCGACTTCGTGAGGAATCTCGCCGTCACCGACGTCCGCCTTTCCCGCGAGATCGTCGGAATCGACCGTCCCGTCACCATCACCGCGACGGTCGCGAACACGGGCAATGAAGCCGTCACTCCCGCCGCTCTCGTTCTGAAGATCGACGACGGCCGCGACTACCGCGACGCCTCCCTTGGCCAGCTCCGTCCCGGGGAGGAGCAGGTCGTCACCTTCACCCACCAGTTCGGTGCGGCCGGCGCGCATTCGCTGTCTCTCACCCTCGAGGTCGAGGACGACATCGCGAGTGACAACACGGGATGGTCGGCGTTGAACGTGGCGAATGAATTGAAAGTCCTCATCGTCGAGGGACGTCCCTCCGCCCGCGCCCTCGATCGCGCCGCCGCCTTCGCCGCCGTGGCCCTCGCGCCCTCGGCTCTCACTCTCGATCCCACCCTCGAGGCGAACATCCCGGGAGAAAGCGACGAGGCCGCCGATGATTTCAATCCGAACTACGATCCCACCCTCGACCCCATCCGTTTCCTCGTCGATCCCCAGGTCGTCGATCTTTCCGATCTCGGGGTGATCTCCGATTTCTCGACCTACGACACCGTCATCCTCGCCGACGTGCCGCGCCTCTCCGTTCCCGTCGCGGCGAATCTCGCGCGTTACGTCGAAGACGGAGGCGGGCTTCTCGTCGCGGCCGGAGCCAAGGCCCAGGGCGAATTCTACAACGCTTGGAAACTCGCCGACGAATCACCCTTCCTCCCCGCCACGATCGCCGATCCTGTCGTCGCCTCGGCCACCGAAGGCTTTTCGCCCTCGGCCCAGACCCTCACCCATCCCGCCCTCGCCAAGGTCGCCGATCCCGCCAAGAGCGACTTCTCCGGCACTGTCATCACGAACTACCGCCCCCAGACCATCCCCGAAGCCCTCGCCAAGGATGCCTCCGTCGGCGCGCGGCTCAACAATGGCGAGATCCTCCTCAGCTCCCGCAAGGCGGGCCGCGGCCAGGTGGTTTTGTTAGGCATCCCCCTCGATCTCTCCGCCGGCAATCTCGTGACGCGCCAGGCTTTCCTGCCCTTCATCCACGAACTCGTCTACCACCTCGCCGATCCGGCCTCCTACCAGCTCAATCTCGAGCCGGGCTGGGAGGTCAATCTCGGGCTCGCCGGCAAACGCGGCCGCGCTCTCGGCGAGGGACTGATCGGACGTTACTTCGCGGGCCACAACGCCACCGAGCCAAGTCACACCCGCCAGGATCCCGCGATCCAATTCAACTGGATGAACGGCAGCCCCGCCCCGGGTATTCCCGCCGATGGCTTCCGCGTCGAGTGGACCGGCAAAATCCAGGTGCCCGATCCGAAGCGCCTCACCTTCCAGGCCGAGGTCGACGACCACCTCGAGATCTTCATCGATGGCAAGTCCGTCGTGCAGTTCAACCAAAGCACGCGCGAACGCCGCTTCTCGGGCAAGATCGAGGAAAACCGCTGGTATGATTTCCGCGCCGTCTACCGCGAGGAGGGCGGCGAGGCCAAGGCCATCCTGAAGTGGGAGGCCGACAAGCTGCCTTCGCAGATCATCCCGCCGACGCGCTTCCGCACCTTCTCCGGCGAGGGCGACGAGACCGGCCGCGAGAGCAGCCTCGCCTCCTTCCCCGTGAAGGGACCCGATGGCAAACCGCGCGTCGCCGCGCTGAGTTCGAAGGACGGCGGATCGGTGCTGAAGCTGCAGGGGCAGATTTCCTCCGGCCTTTACCAGCTGACCGTGCCCGAGGATCAGACACCGTTCTTCACCGACTTCCTCCGCGAAGGCGGACGCGAGATCCCCTTCACCGTGAAACGCGATCCCGCCGAGAGCCGTCTCGTCCGCCTCACCGATTCCGACTACGCCTTCCTCGCGAACTTCGTCACCCTATCAAAGCCACAAACGCTCGAGGAGCTGATCGGTTTCCTCAACGGCAACCAGTTCGGCCAGGAGTTGTGGAAGTACCTTGCGCTCGGCGCCTTCGCCTTCCTCCTCCTCGAGATCGTCCTCTCCCGCTGGATCGCCCGCAGCCGCCGCATGGGCGAGGAGATCAAGATCCAGTTCGAATCCAAAGACGCCCCCAGCAACGCCTTCCGCGAACAGCTCGCGAGGTTCGGGAAAGCTTGAGATGAAGGTTTTTGAAAACAGACACGATCTCTCCGCAGTCCCTATCTGCGGTCATCGGCGTGTCATCAGCGCTCATCCGCGTTCCTTCTTTTCCACGCAGATGTCCGCGGATCTCCGCAGATTTCCGCAGATGCATTTCTTGAGAGCGTTCTCTCTCCCCACCTTTCACCTTTTACCTTTTACCTTTTACTGCGGCCTCCGGCCGCCCCTGCCGTGAACACCGACGACTTCAGCCGCACCGACCTCCTCGATTCGCTCGGGCCCTTTCTCTCGGGCCCGGGGCTGATCGTCTGCGCCCTTCTCTGGCTCGCCACGGTGAAGCTACGCGGCCGTTTTCCCAAGGCCAACGTCGCTCTCTCGATCCTCGGCTTCCTTCTCGCCTCGTCGGCCTGTTGGCTCGCCTTCCAGTTCCTCGGCGCCTTCTTCTCCCTCGCCACCTCTTGGTCGCTCATCACCATCGCCCTGCTCGGCGGAGCCGCGTCGGAGGCGATCGTCTGGATCTACGGCTTTGAGAAATCGCTCGTCACGCCGCGCAAGGGACGCTTTCTCCTCGGTCTGAGGCTCGCCTCGCTCGTCGTCCTTCTCCTCATCCTCGTGCAGCCGGTGCGTTCTTTCATCGAGGAACGCGAGATCTCCCGCGAGGTCGCGGTGCTCATCGACGACTCCGATTCGATGCGGCTCTCCGACCAGCGTCTCACGCCCGCGCAGAAGCTCGACCGAGCCGCCCTCCTCGCCGTTCCCGGTTTGGAAAAACGTCCCGCCCTCGCCGGGATCGCACGGCAGGCCGCGGCTCTCGATGCCGCTTTCGCGGAGGAAGTGAACGCCCTGCGCTCCGCACCGGATCTGCAGACCGGACTCGAAGGCCGCGCCGCGCAACTGCCCGAGGTTTTCAAAAAGCTCGAAAGCGATCGCGCCGCCCTGACCAAAACCCTCACCGACACCCTCGCCACGAACCTGCCGGGCGAGGTGAAGGGCAAGCTCGACGATTACCTGAAGCGCAGCCGCGATGGACTTTCCCGCATTCTCCCGCTCGCCTCACAGGCACTGGCCTCGGGCAACGCCGACGAACTCGTGAAACAGCTCGAAACCGCCCGCAATGAACTCGCCCCCCTCGTGCAAACGATCGCGGCCACCGGCGCGAAGGCCGACGAGGCGTTCTACAACGGTCTCGATGCCCCGACGAAGAAGTTCGTCGATGAAGCCGCCGCGACTCCGCGCGCCGAACTCGCGAAACGCGTCCTTTCCGCTCCTATGCCCGCCACCGGGGCCGCCGAGGGCGAAACGCCGGAGACCGAAGAGGGTCAGGCCGCAGATCCGACCCTGTTGGGTCGGCTGAAGGATCGCTACAACCTGCGCTACTACCGCTTCGCCCGCGACGTGACGCAGATCTCCGATCCGCTCGCTGAGGAGGAAGGCGCGGAGATCGGAGCAAAACCCGAAAACGCCCAGACGGACCTCACTGGCGCGCTCGAGCACGTCCTCGACAACACCTCGCCCGAGTCGCTCGCCGGGGTACTTTTGTTAGGCGACGGACGCCACAACGGCGCCGCCCTGCCCGAGGACAGCCTGCGCCAGCTCGCGGTGCGCAACGCGCCGCTCTCCGCCGTGCCCCTCGGCGCGGATCTGGGGCCGGTCGACATTTCGCTCCTCTCGCTCAACGCGCCGGAGTCCATCTATCTCGATGACCGGGTCGTCGTCACCGCCACGGCGAAGCTCGATGGTTTCCTCGGCGAGAAGGTGCAGGCCGAGCTCGTCTCGGGCGAGGAGGTGATCGAGACCGTCACCATCGATGTCACCGACGTCAGTTTCCGCACCGAGATCCATTTCGTCCACAAACCCGAGGCGAAGGGCATCCACGATTACCAGGTGCGGCTGAAGCCCGACGACCGCGAGATCTTCAAGGAAAACAACTCGTGGGATTTCAAGGTCGCGGTGACCGATGACCGCACCAACGTGCTCCTCGTCGATGGTTTCCCCCGCTGGGAATTCCGCTACCTGCGCAATCTTTTCTACGGTCGCGACAAGTCGGTGCACCTGCAATACGTGCTCTTGAATCCCGACGAGATTCACCGCGGTCCGCAGCCGCCCACGGTCTACGCGAGCGCCTCGCGTCCCTTCGGTGAGGCCGAGGCGTCCCATCTGCCGCAGATCCATTCGGAATGGCAGCGCTTCGACGTCATCATCCTCGGCGACATCCCGCCGAATGCCCTCTCCGCCCGCGATCTCGCCGCGATCGAGGAAGCCGTGACCAAACGTGGCGCCCTCCTCGTCTGCGTCGCCGGCCCCCGCTACATGCCGCATGGTCACGACAGCCGCGTTCTGCAGGATCTCCTCCCCGTCGCCTACACGCCCGGCACCGCGACGCGCTACGACACGCCGGAGTCCGCCTATCGCATTCATCTCACGGCCGCCGGCCGCGAGCATGCCGTGACCTCGCAATCGACGAGCCGCGCGCTCAACGAGGAACTTTGGTCCACCTTTCCGCCGATGCGCTGGCGTTACTCGGGCGCCCGGTTGAAAGACACCGCCGAGGTGCTCGCCTACGCCCATCCCGTCGGCTCCGCACCGACTGCGGCAGGCTTCACGCCCGATGGCTCGCCCGGCTCGGTCGAGGCCGCGATCCAGCAACTCGCCAACCAGAAAAACGTCGAGGCGGAGAACGCGATCCTCTCGACGATCCGCGCCGGCCTCGGTAAGGTGCTGCTGCTGCATTTCGACCAGACCTGGCGCTTCCGCTACGGCGTCGGCGACACCTACCACCACCGCTTCTGGGGCCAGGTGACGCGCTGGGGCGCCGGACCCAACCTCCGCTCGGGCAATGACTTTGTCCGCCTCGGCACCGACCGTCTCAGCTACACCCCGAACGACGCCATCGAAGTGACCGCGAAGGTCCTCGACCCCGAGCGGCGTCCCGTCACCGACGCGGGAGTCGAGGTGGAGATCTGGAAAGACGGCGAACGTCTCCGCAAACAACGCCTGAGCTACCGCACCGATTCCTCCGGTCTCTATGAAACCAGTCTGAGCGGTCTCGACGAAGAGGGCGAATACGAATTGAAACTCGTCGGCGGCGAAGTCGAAGAAGCCATTGCCGCGGTGCCTGACGGACCCAAGGAGATCTCGACCGAACTCCTCGTCGTGACGACCCGCAATCCCATCGAACTCGCCGAACTCACCGCCGACCGCGATTTCCTCAATCGCGCCACGACCATGACCGGCGGCAAACTGGCCGAACTCGACGACCTCGCCAGCCTCGTCCACAGCTTCGGCGCCCCGAAAGAAGTCCTCAAGGAACGCCGCAATATCACGTTATGGGATAAATGGCCCCTGCTCCTCGCCTTCTTCGGCCTCCTCACGACCGAGTGGGTGACGCGGAGGAGGAGCGGATTGGTGTGATTCGTAGAAACTCAAAAGTCTAGCTCCTCTCCCCAGCGCCCATCGCAGCCAATACCTTTTACCTTTTACTTTCCCACCTTTTACCGGGCCTTCGGCCCGAAAACCATGAGCACCTTCGAAGCCGCCCTTGGACAACTGCCGCAGCCCATCCTCGACAAGCTGCAATCGATGATCCGCCGGGTGCGGAGGCTCCTCTTCATCCGGGGGCTCTTCGCAACGCTGGCGGTGGCGCTCGTCTGCCTCCTCGCGATCATGGCGGTGGACGCGACGATCACGCTGTTCTCGACGACCTCGCGCTGGATTCTCAGCCTCGCCGGGCTCGCGATCACGCTGGCGGCGGCGTGGTGGTTCCTCCTCCGTCCGCTCTCGCGCCGCTACACCCTCACGAAAATGGCGCGCATTCTCGAAGTGCGCCATCCGGAGCTGCAGGAACGCATTTCCACCGCGGTCGAACTGCTCGCGAGCGACGATCCGGATTCGATCCGCGGATCGCAGGAACTCATCCAGGCGGTGGTCGACTCGGCTGTCGATGATGTCGCCACGGTCGATCCGAAGACGGAATTCAAGCCGGCCCGCTCGAAAAAATTCATCGTCGCCTCGGCGATCTGCGCGGGTATCATCGCGCTGCTCCTCGCGATCTGGCCACAACAGGCTTGGACGCTGCTGACGCGAGCCCTTGCCCCCTTCCTCGACATTGGCAACGCCTACGCCGACACCCTCGTCGTCGATCCCGGCGATGTTCGCGTCGCGAAGGGCGAGCCGGTGACGATCCAGGTCTCGGTGAAACACAAACGTCTCAAACGCGCCGAGATCCGCCGCCAGCTTCCCGACGGCACCGAGTCGGTCGAACGCATGGCCCTCATCGCCGAGGATCCGGACGGGACGAAGCGTTTCTCGCTCACCTTCCCCGCCGTCGAGGAAGGCTTCGATTATCGGGTCCGTGCGGGTGCCGCCCTCAGCCGCTATTTCGACGTCACCGCCGTCGAGCCGCCCACGGTGACGACGCTGGAGGTGAAATACGACTATCCCGAATACACCGGCCTGCCGGACGCCGGCGGCGAGACCGAAACCGGCGAGATCCGCGCCGTCGCCCACACCCGCGTCTCGGTGACGGCGACGCTGAACAAACCGGCCTGGAGCGCCAAACTCATTCTCAACGAAACCCCGTCCGCGGCCGAGCCGGTCATCGCGGAGAATCGGGTGACCTGGGATTTCGAGCTGACCTCCGGCATGCGCGGAAGCTGGCACCTCGATCTCGCCGACGAGGAGGGATTCGCCAACCAGCCTTCGTCCTATCCCATCGAGGTCCTCCCTGACAAAGCCCCCACCGTGCAGATCCTCGCTCCCGTGCAACGCGACATTTCCCTGAAGCCGACCGAACGCCTCCCCATCGATCTCAGCGTGGTGGAGGACTTCGGCTTCGGCGATGTCGTCTTGATGGCGACGCCGGATGGTGCCGTCGCGCCGACCCAACTGGTGCAGCCTTCGCCCGCGGCGACGAACCGTCCCGGCACCTACTCGGCCCAGGCCCTTCTCGACCTGCCGGCCTTGAAACTGACGCCCGATCAGCGCCGTCTCGCCGTGCAGGTGCGGGTGCGCGACAACCGTCCCGAAAACTACGACGGTCCCGGGGTGGGCTTGAGCGAGGTGATTTTCGTGACGATCGATCAGAACGCGAAATCCCTCGCCGACCAGGCGATCGAGGCGCAGAAGAAAGAAGTCGAAGAGCAGATCCGCGAAGCGAAACAGGAGCTCGAGAAGGCCCGCGATGATCTGCGTCGGGCCGAGCAGGAACTGATCCGCGACAAGGAGGTCAACAGCGAGGCGAAGGAGAAGCTCGACGAATTCACCGAGCACAACGAGGCCGCCCGCGAGAAACTCGAGCAGGTCGCCGCCACCCTCGACACGCCCCTCTTCCAGGAGCAGTCGCAGCAGGCCGCGAAGCTCGCCAACGAGCCCCTCGCCGAGGCGCAGGAAAAGGCCGACATGATTCCCATGACGGACGCCCAGCACGAACGCGTCGCCGAGGCGAAGGAGGCGCGCGCCAAGGTCGAGGAAGCGATCAAGGGACTCGACGAACTTTCCAAGTCGATGCGTGAGGCGAACGAGGACTACGAGGCGATTTCGAAACTGAACGAACTCGCCAACAAACAGCAGGAACTGGCGATGAAGGCGGAGGATTGGCAGCAGCGCGCCCAACAGGAGCGTGCCGCCGCCGAGCAGGCCGCACAGCAGGCGCCCGATGAAAACGCGAAGGAACAGGCGATGCGTCAGTTCGACCAGCAGCAGCAGCGCGAGGCGCAGCAATTCCAGAACGAACAGAACCGCGTCGAGCAGCAACTGGGCGAGATGTTGAAGGAGAACGCCGCCGCCCTCGCCGAAGTGCTCAAAGAGCAGCGCGCCCAGAGCGACGATCTCGCCGAGCAGGCCGAGGCCCTGGCAAAACAACAAGAATCCCTGCGCGACGCAAGCCGCGAGGCGACCGACAAGAACGAAGACCAGCAGGAAGCCTTGCGTGAGGCCCTCGTCGAGCAACTCGCGCAACTGCAATCCGAACTCGCCCAGCAGGCCAAGGCTGCTGCCGAAGAAGCGCAGGAGGCGGCTGTGCCAGGCAAGGGCGAAGCCGAAAATGCTCCGGAATCCAATCAGGCGCAGGCGAATGCCGAAACCCAAAAACCGGCCAACCCCGAAGCCCAGGCCCAGGCCGCGGAAGCCCTCGCCCAGGCCGCCGAAGAGGCCAGCCAGGCCGCGGAAAATCTTGCCAAGAAAGACCTCGCCCCTGCCAGCGAAGCCGCGAGCGAAGCGAGCGAGACCCTCGCCAAAGCGGAGGCCGCGCAGGCGCAGGCGCAGGCCTCCGGGTCCGAACCGTCCGACTCGTCCGACTCGTCCGAACCGTCCGACGCGCCTGCAAAGAACGAGGCCGCCCCCGAAGCCGCTGCCCTTGCCCAACGCCAGGAAGCCCTCGCCGAGCAGATCGAAGCCGTGAAGGAAGGCCGGCTCCAGGAGGCCCTCGCCCAGATGGAATCGATGTTGCAGGCGGACGCCGCCGCCCTTGAAGCCCAGGCCGCGGGCATGCAGGATTCGCTGCAAAACCTCTCGCAAAACCAGGCGCGGGATCGGGCGCGGAATGCCGCCCAGTCCCTCGAGCGCGGCGAACAGGAAGCAGCCCAGTCGGCCCAGCAACTCGCGCGCGCCCAGGAGCAGCAAGCTCAAGCCGAGCAAAAGGGCGAGGTCGCCGAAGGGCAGCTCGCGCAACAAGCGCGCTCCACGATGCAGCAGGGCCAGCGCAACCAGCAACAATCCGCCGAGGCCCTTTCGCAGGCCGCGAAAGCTTTCGCCCAATCCTCCGAGGCGATCGGACAGACCCTCGAAGGGCTCGAGCCCTCCGACATGGACGAGCGTCTCGCCAACAGCGAAGACCTCGCCAAGGGATTCGAGGATGTCGCGAAGTCTTCGCAATCGCAGAATGCGCAGGAGGCCTCGCAGCAATCCGAGCAGGCGGCCAAGTCGCTGTCCCAACTCGCCCAAGCCGCGATGCAGAAGCTCGGCGGCCAGCCCGGCCAACCGCAGCCAAATCCCAACGGTCAGCCCCAGGAACAGCCCGACCAGAATCTCACCGGCGAACCGGATTCACCCGATCTCAATGAGACGGGCAAAAAGACCGGAGACATGGACGGCAGCGGCATCCCGCCGGAGCTCCAGAATCTCGGTATCAGTGCCGAGGATTGGGCGCGCTTCAAAGGGGCCCTCGCCGGAGGCAACGCCACCGCGATCGAGACCGATCTCCCCGCCGAGTATCGCGAGCTCGTCGGCCGTTATTTCCAGGTGATCGCGAAGGAAGCCGGCAAAGGAAAATGAACCTTCCGACCAGACCCATGAGACTCCTTCCAATCTGCCTCGTCTTCCTCATTTCCGTCCTGCCCTCCCGCGGCCAGGAAACGACGGCGCAAAACGTCTTCCAGAAACACCAGCCGGCGGTCGAAGCCGCGGTGGAAAAGGCCCTGCGTTACCTCGCCACGAACCAGTCGGAAGACGGCACCTACAGCGACTCCTACGGTCGCTCGGTCGGCATTGTCTCGCTCGTCGGGATGTCCTTCCTCTCGGCGGGCTACACACCCGGCTTCGGCGAATACGCCGAGAACATCGATCGTTGTCTCGAATACGTACTCGAGAGCCAGCGCAGCAACGGACTCCTCGACAAAGGCGACTCGGGCCACGGCCTCATGTATGCCCACAACATCGCCACGCTTTTCCTTTCCGAAGTCAGCGGCATGGTCGATCCTGAAATGCAGGAGCGCATCGATCCCGTCCTCGCAAAGGCGACAAAGCTCCTCCTCGAAGCCCAGGCGGTGCCGAAAAACGAAAATCACGAGGGTGGTTGGCGCTACAAGCCCGACTCGCGCGATTCCGATCTTTCCTGCAGCGGATGGGCGCTGATGGCCTTGCGCTCGGCGAAGTTGAACGGAGCCCAGGTCCCCGACGCGGCCATCGAGAAGGCGGTCGCCTACGTCCTGCGCAACCACGACCGGGAGGAAGGCCGCTTCGGTTACACCGATCCCTGGGGACATTCCGAGACGCTCACCGGATGCGGGCTTCTCTGCCTCGCCCTCTGCGGACGCCACAACGAGGAATCGCTCACCCGATCCGGCGATTACATCTACAAGGTGCGGCAACAGATCATCAACAATGCCCACGAATACTACGCGAACTACTACAATGCCCAGGGCATGTTCCAGCTCGGCGGCAAGCACTGGGCGCAATACGCCGACTGGATGTATCAGGAGTATCTGCCGAAGCAGCAGGCGAACGGTTCTTGGTCGAACGGACGAAACGGAGGCACCTACGGCACCTCGATGATGGTGCTTTCGTTCACCGTGCCGTATCGCCAGCTGCCGATTTATCAGCGCGACGAGACGGTGGACGAGGTGCCGTGATCGCCCTTGCAAATCCGCTCTTCAACCCGGGCAATTTGCAAAGACCCTCCCCTGCAAACGCCGTCACGGGGCGGTCAATCATTCCTCAACCCATTGCCTATGAGCGGGTTGTGTTTTCTGGCATCGGACTTGCGATGGATGCGGGTGTAGTTACTACAGAACCAACTTCACCCCCTTGAATATCCCTATGAAAACAATCCCTCTCCTTGGAATGGCCTTGCTCACGACCACGCTCTCGTATGTCCCGCCGGTGCAGGCGGATGATGTGGAGGCGACGCTCCGCTTCAACGGTTCCGTGCGGAACAACTCGGCGCGGCAGGTCATCCGCGGCACTTTCGCCGGCGAGGGCGAATTCGATCCCTTCGATTCAGACGCCAACGTCAACGGACGCGTCACGACGCAGCCCGGGCAACGTCCGCCCCAGACCCGCGTCACCGGGGATTATCCCGTGAACGTGTACGTCCGCGCGACGAAAGGAGAATTGAGTGCGTCGGATAACTTCAGCACGACCGCCGAACTGCGCCGCCGCGCCATCATCTTCCGCGGTTACGGACGCATTCGTCTCGACCGTCCGATCTCTCCGCGCCTCTCCGGCCGGCAGATTCTCCGCGGCAGCGGCCGGTTTAGCTACGATTATTGAGTGTTTGCGGAGGGTCGATCCTTCGCGCCTCAACGACCTTGTTCGCGGGCCATCCTCCCTGAAGGAAAAGCCGGCGCTCAAGGTCGTTTTTTTACCCCACCGTTGGCACCGGAATCCCCCGAATCCGACAAGGAGCCGTTCGACTTCCCGCCCCATCCGGGTGTAGAGTCGGGCGATCATGGATTTTCGCTGGCTCGGGACTGTTTCCTACGCCGACGGGCTCGCGTTGCAGAACGAGCTCGTCGAGCAGCGCCATCGCGGCGAAATCGGGGATACCGTCCTTCTCCTCGAGCACGAGCCGGTGTATACGATCGGCCGCACCCGTGACCAGACCAGTCTCCGCGATCCCGGAGGGCTGCCTCACCCGGTCTACGAGATCAACCGTGGCGGCCAGGCGACCTTCCACGGCCCGGGCCAGCTCGTCGGCTACCTCATCCTCGATCTGAACGTGCACGGCCGCGATCTCCACGAGTATCTCAGGCGGATCGAGTCGTTCTTGATTGCTTTCGCGGGCAGTTTTGGTATGAAAACGGGTCGCAGGGAAGGCCTCACCGGGGTGTGGGTCGACGACCGGAAGCTGGCCTCCATCGGAGTGGGGGTGCGAAAGTGGATCACCATGCACGGCTTCGGATTGAATGTGTCGAGCGACCTCTCCGGCTACGAAGCCATCACCCCCTGCGGCATTGCCGGCGTTACCATGACATCCATTTCCCAAGAGAGCGGTCGCGAGATCCCGGTCGAGGAGGCCGCGGGATCCATCCAATCGTTCATCCGCGACGCGTTTGCCCCGGGAGCGGCGATCTGATCCGCCCGTGCCGACCTCATGTATCTCGTCGCGGTCAATCTCGAGAATCCCAGGGAAATGGCGGTGGCCCAAGCCATCACCGGACGCCCGTTGCGCATCGGCCGCAAACCCGAGAGCCTCGAGGACGAGCCCGTCGATCTGCTCCGGGTGACCTGGGACGACCGGCATGTCAGCCGCAATCACTGCGAGGCGGTACGTGATGAGAACGACCATCTCGCGATCCGCCGACTCCCCGCCCTGACCGGACGCAACACCCCGAATCCGCTCCATTCCAACATCGCGCCGAAAGATCGCCATCCTCTCGTGGAGCCGGTCGAGCTGCGGCTCGGCGAATCTTTCGTCTTCGGTGCCGGTGGCCAAACCGCCGTTTATTGGTTGAAATCCCTCGGCGATCTCGAAGCGGAACTCGAGCGTTATCACCAGGAGCGCGACCGGGAAAAGGAGGCCTACGAGGATGCCCCGGCCAATGCGACTCGCCAGGATTACGATGAGGTGGAGCAGCTCGATGAATACAGCCTGCGCCTCCAATTGAAACTGCTCCAGCGCGAGCTGCCCCAGCAGGTGCTGAGCGGCTGGACCGATGAGGAGGACCTCTTCACCCGCGCCGCCGTCTTTCTCGAAAACGCGCTGCCGGGGCAGAAAGGCGTCACCGCCGTCTTCATCGCCGTGGAAAAAACCGACGAGGGGGCCGAGTTCGAGATCCTCAATCCCGATCCCTTCGCCCGCGCCGATTTCCGACCGAGCCGCACCCTCGTCAATCGCATCAATCTCGCGAAACCGAATCCCGCCGACATCCGCATCTGGGCCTCGAAGGACAACAACCGCGTCTTTTCCGCGGAGAGTCTTGGAGAAAAGATCGATTGGGTGATGATCATCCCCGTCGCCCGCCTCGATGAGTCGGCCGCGATCTACCGCGACGCCCAGAGGCGCCCCGTCTTCCTCTACGTCGAGACCCGCCATGCCTCGGATACCGCCGCGGCCGCTTTCGTCCCGTTCATCCGGCTCATCGGATCGCTCGTCGCGAGTCTGCTCTCGGCCCGGGCCGACCAGAAGATGCAGGATCAGATGGCGGCCTACTTTTCTCCCGGTCTCCGCAAGATCCTCCGGGTGCGCGATCAGTCCGAGCTCGAGCCCGCGATGGTCGATTGCACCGTGATGTTCGCCGACCGCCGCGGCCATTCCCGCCACCTCGAGCTCGCCAAGAGCGACGAGGAGATCCTCGAGCGACTCGACGAGAACCAGAAGGTCGTGGGACTCATCACCGAGGAAGTCTTCCGCAGCCGCGGCGTCGTCACCGACTTCGCCGGCGATGGCGCGCTCGGTCTCTGGGGTTGGCCGGACTTCGGCGATGAGAACAAGGATCACGCCCTTCTCGCGGTCGAGGCGGCCGAGGCCATCATCCGGCGCCTTTCCAACCGCGTACAGTTCGAGGAGGAGCAGAATCGCCACATGGCCGCCGTCCGCATCGGCATCAGCACCGGCCGCATCGCCGTGGGCAAGACCGGGCCGAGCCAGCAATGGCACATCAGCGTCTTCGGCAGCGTCGCGAATCTCGGTGCGCGTCTCGAGCGCATCGCCAAGGAATTCCGCGTGCCCGTGCTCCTCTCCGACGAGACCTATCGCCGCATCAAGGACACCGGCAGCCGGCGCTTTCGCCAGCTCTGCCTCATCCGACCCGCCGGCTTCGCGGAGAGTTATCCCATCCACGAACTCGTCCTGCCGCGCGAGATGGGTGGATCCGGCGTCTCCGACGACGATGCCCGGACCTACGAGCGGGCCCTCAATCAATTCAACCACGAGGAGTGGGACGACGCCATCGACCTGCTCGATACCCTCACCGAAGACGATCCCGCCGCCGCCTGGCTCAAGGGCCGCGCCCTCTGGTTCAAGAAGAATCCCCCGCCTCCCGGATGGGCCGGCGAGATCCAGAGCCTCACCAAATAACAGGGACTTGCTTTCACTTCATCACCTTGCAAGAAGAAGATTCCATCAAGATCAAGGATTACGTGATCCACCAGCCGCCGCTGGGGGAAGGCGCGTATGGCCAGGTCTTCCGCGCCACCTACCGGGGCATCTCGGAGCGCGCCCTGAAAATCTTCCGTCCCGGCGCCGTCGATCTCGCGACGATGGCGCGTGAGCTCGAAAAACTTTCCCAGGTCACCGAGCACCAGGGCATTGTCACCCTCCACGATTTCGACCTTCTCAATGATCCGCCGTATTACGCGATGGGGCTGCATGCCTATCCGAACTACGACGGCACCTGGGAGACCCGCACCCTCGAGCGTCTCTGTGGCCACGTCGACTACCGCGAGGGCTGGCGTCTCATCCGCGACATCGCCGACGCCGTCTCCTACCTGCACCGCAACCAGATCATCCACTGCGACCTCAAGCCGTCGAACATCCTCCTCACCGACGAGACGCCGCATCACGTGAAGATCTGCGACTTCGGCCAAAGCCGCGGCCTCGCCACCGAGGGCGCCCACCCCGTCGGCACCCCGCTCTACGCCAGCCCCGAGCAGCTCCGCAATCCCCGCGACTCCGCC
The DNA here is from genome assembly GCA_016795385.1 of Verrucomicrobiales bacterium. GTDB lineage: Bacteria > Verrucomicrobiota > Verrucomicrobiia > Verrucomicrobiales > DEV007 > Arctic95D-9. The sequence continues at coordinate 63,203 of JAEUHI010000018.1, forward strand.
GACGGCAAGGGTTTCCGCTGGGATGTCTACAGCTTCGGAGTCGTCGCCTTCAAACTCCTCACCGGAGAGCTGCCGCGCCTCCGCGGCTACGCCGCCGCCGAGCGCGGCTACTACGACCCCGAGGCCACCCTTTACGAAGCCGGCACCGAGACTTCGCCCGGCGATCAGGGCAAAGCCATCGACGGCAACCAGATCGCCACCCTCGTCGAAGCGGTCGAGGAGATCGAATGGCCATCAGGCTACTACATTCCCAGCGATCGGAAGCTCCTCATCGAGCAATGCCTGAGTCTGAATCCGCGCGAGCGTCCCGCCGATATGCGCGAAGTCTGGAGCCGCATCCAGCAGCTCGACCAGCAGGCCGTCGTGAAGCGCGCCCGGCGTCTCAACACGATTTTCGCGGTTTTGTTAGTCGTGGCCCTCTGGGCCTCGGGTTTCGCCTTCATCCAGGCCCGCAAGGCCAAACGCGCCACCGACGAGGCCATGCTCGCCTCCGTCGCCTACGAGAAGAGCGCGGGCGCCGCCGTCGAGCTGATGCTCCTCTTCGTGAGTGAGCTGAACAAGGGCGATATCTCCGGTGCGGGGGCCGACCGCCTCTATTCCATCGTCGCCGAAAATTCGAAAACCTTCCTCGAGAACCGGTCCAAGGATCTCCCCACCTCCACGCGCATTCTCCGTTTCTCCGCCCAGACCGCCGCCCTGCGCGGACGACAGGCGCTCGAACGCGGCGATCTCGATGCCGCGCTGAAGGATTTCACCAGCGCCTACGAGATCCGCTCGGAATTGGCCGAAGATCCCGATGCCCCCGAAGATCTCGCCATTCTCGTCTCGCGCGATCTCATGGAAATCGGACAGATCCATGAGATGCAGGAAAGCTACCCCGCCGCCGCCGCCGCCTATTCCGAGGCCCTCGAATGGCGCAGCCAGGTCAGCGATGCCAACGGCATTTTCTCCCTCGCGCAGTTGAAGGAGCTCACCACGAATTACAAGTCACTGGGGCGGGTCCACTCCCTCGCCAAAGAGCCGAGGCAGGCCATCGCCACACTCAACGAAATCCTTTCCATCCTCAACGCGCGGATCGAGGATGGCCTGCCCTCCGACGTGCCCGGCTACGCCATCGAGGCCGTGCGGGTCATGCTCCAGCTCGCCGAATATGAGTATGGTGCCGGCGACATTACCTCCGCCTCCGCCACCTACGAGGAGCTCACCGTGCTCGCCAAATCCCTCGCCACGGCGCCTCCGAGCATCGCCGAAGAAGCCGGTCTCGCCTACCTCACCGCCCTGCGTTCCCTCGGCACGATCCAGCTTGCCCAAAAGCAGCCCGAGGCGGCTCTCGTCCTCTTCCGCGAAGAGATCAAGCTGCGCGAGCAGGCGGTGAAGCTGCGACCCTACGAGGCCGATTCGAAGATCGCCCTTGCCGAGGCCTACGCCGGGGCCGCAAGCTGCCTCGAACCCTCGATCGAGACCTCGCGCACCCTCGCGGTCTTTTATCTCGAGCAAGCCGTCGCCCTCATCGAGCAACTCCCCGGCGAGCTCCGCTCGCGGTCGGATATCGCGGAGAAAAGCGCCCGTTTCCTCTCCTCCCTCGACGCTCTCGAAGCCCCCGGGAACTGACCCGAGGGCGCGGACGCGGCCCTTGGTGGAAAGGAAAGATCCACTATCTTCTCCGGGATGTCGCGCCTGCCCCCCCTTGTCGCTCTTGCCCTCTGCTGTTCCGCCCTCGTCGCCGCGGAAGAGCGGAAGCTCGATTTCAACCGTGATGTCCGGCCCATCCTTTCCGACAAGTGTTTCCAGTGCCACGGCCCCGATGAGAAAACTTTGAAAGGCGATGTCCGTCTCGACGATCGCACTTCCGCCGTCGCGGCCAAAGCCATCGTCCCCGGCTCGCCCGAGTTGAGCGAGGCCCTCGCCCGCATCCTCAGCGATGACCCCGACGAGGTCATGCCGCCGCCGAAGACGAAAAAGACCGTTTCTCCCGCCGAGGCCGAGATCCTCCGCCGCTGGATCGCCGAAGGTGCCGAATACAAGGGTCACTGGGCCTTCGAGCCCGTCGTGGCCACCAACGTGCCCGCCGGCAAACATCCCGTCGATCATTTCATCCTCGCAGAACTCCAGCGCAAGGGCATCCAACCCTCGCCCGAGGCCGATCCCGCCACCCTCATCCGCCGCCTTTCCCTCGACCTGACAGGGTTGCTTCCCTCACCCGACAGGGTCGAGTCCTTCCTGACAGAACACCAATCCGATCCCGACCAGGCCGTCGCCAAACTCGCCGACGAGCTCCTTGCCTCGCCCCACTACGGCGAACGTTGGGGACGCCATTGGCTCGACCAGGCCCGCTACGCCGACTCGAACGGCTATTCCATCGACGGCGAGCGCGACCAATGGCCCTGGCGGGATTGGGTGATCCGCGCGATCAACGAAGACCTGCCCTTCGACCGCTTCACCATCGAACAGATCGCCGGCGATCTCCTCCCGAACGCGACCAAAACCCAGCTCGTGGCCTCCGCCTTCCACCGCAACACCCTCATCAACCAGGAAGGCGGCACCGATCCCGAGCAGTTCCGCAATGAAGAGGTCATCGATCGCGTCAACACCACCGGAGCCGTCTGGCTCGGGCTCACCCTCGGCTGCGCCCAGTGCCACACCCACAAATACGATCCCATCACCCACCGCGAATACTTCGAGCTCTTCGCCTTCTTCAATCACGGCACCGACGTCAACAACACCGGCGCCACTGTCGAGGTGGCCGAGGGCGAGATGTTTCTCAAGGATGCCGATCCCGCGAAGCTGAAGGTCATCGACGATGCCAAAGCCGCCCTCGACAAGATCACCGCCGCCACCGCGAAGCGTCAGGTCGCATGGGAGAAAGCCGAACTGGCCAAAACCGCTCCCGACGCGAAAGAAACGCCGCTCCTTCTCGCCTTGCGCGCCACTCCTGACAAACGCACCAACGAGCAGAAGAAGCTCCTGGCCGCCGAATTCGCCAAGGTCGATCAGGAGAAACTCGCCGCCGAAAAGAATCTCGCCGACGCCCGCCGCGCCCTCGGTCTCGGTGCCGCCGTCAACACGATGGTGATGCGCGATCTCCCCGAGCCGCGCGAGACCTTCATCCACCTGCGTGGCAGCTTCCTCGATCACGACCTGAAGACCGGACCTCTTTCCCCCGGCGTTCCCGCCGCGCTGCCGGCGCTGCCTGACAAAGCCACTGCGCCCAGCCGCCTCGATCTCGCCGAATGGCTCGTGCGTCCCGACCACCCCCTCGTCCCGCGAGTCACCGTGAACCGTGTCTGGATGCGCTATTTCGGCAAGGGCCTCGTCTCGACCGAGAATGACTTTGGCACGCAGGGTGCCTATCCCACCCATCCCGAGTTGCTCGACTGGCTCGCCCATGACTTCGTCGCGAATGGTTGGTCGATGAAGCGGCTTCACAAACTCATCGTTACCTCCGCGACCTACCGGCAATCCTCCCACGCCCGGCCCGATCTCGCCGAAACCGATCCGCTCAACACCCTCCTCGCGCGGCAGAACCGCCTCCGCGTCGAGGCCGAGATCGTGCGCGACGCCGCCCTCTCCGCGAGCGGCCTGCTCCATCCGAAAGTCGGCGGTCCCGGAGTGAAACCTCCGCAGCCCGAAGGCGTCTACGCCTTCACCCAGAACAAGAAGAGCTGGACCGCCGCGACCGGACCCGACCGCTACCGCCGCGGGCTTTACATCCAGTTCTACCGCAGTGCTCCCTACCCGCTGCTGACCACCTTCGACTCACCGGATTTCCAAAGCGTCTGCACCGCGCGCGTCCGCTCGAACACGCCCCTGCAATCCCTCGCCATGGCGAACGACGAAGCCCTCTTCGAGCTGGCCCAGGGACTCGGGGCGCGTTTGCTGGAAGAGGTTCCATCCGACGACGAGAAGCGGCTCGAACGCGCCTTTTTCCTCTGCTACGCGCGGCCTCCGTCCGACGCCGAACGCAACGCCGTCGCTTCTTTCCGCGAGACGCAGGTGACCTCCTTCAAAGCCGATCCCTCCGCCGCCGCGGAGGTGGCACCGAAGGTGGCAGGCCTCGATCCCGCCGAGGCCGCTTCGTGGACCGCAGTGGCGCGGGCGCTGATGAATACGGACGAGTTTATCACGCGGGAATGAAGATCATTGCTCTCAATCTCGAAGGCATCCGTGTGAATCGGTGTTCATCCGTGGTCAAATCCCCTTCGCCCCCCGCTTCCAACCTTTGGACTGATCATTCTGTAGGACCACGGATCAACACGGATTCGCACGGATGAAGAGAATGTGAACCGATCGAAAACCTTTCACCCATGGATCCCCTCCACCAACAAACCCGCCGCCACTTCTTCTCGCAATGCGGCGTCGGCCTTGGCTCGATCGCCCTCACCGATCTCCTTTCGCGTGATTGTCAGGGTGCCGCGCTGCCCGCCGACCCCATGGCGCCCCGCCGCGGACACCACGCGGCGAAGGCGAAGAACGTCATCTTCCTCTTCATGGCGGGTGGCCCGAGCCAGCTCGAGCTCTTCGAGGAGAAACCGCGCCTCCGCGAATTCCACGGCCAGCTCCCGCCCGAGTCGCTCGTAAAGGGCAAACGCTTCGCCTTCCTCCCGAAGGACGCGAAACTCCTCGGCGGCCAGCGTTCCTTTGGCACTTACGGCGAGGCGCGCATGACCCTCGGCGATCTCCTCCCGCACCATCGCAAGATCGTCGACGAGGTCACCTGGCTGCGCGGGATGAAAACCGACGTGTTCAACCACGGCCCGGCGAAGCTCTTCATGAACACCGGATTCCAGGTGCCCGGGCGGCCCAGCATGGGATCGTGGGTCACCTACGGCATCGGCAGTGAATCGCGCGACCTGCCCGGTTTTGTCGTGCTGCAATCGGGTCCCCGCGGTCCCCGCGCCGGGAATGCGCTCTGGTCGGCGGGATTCCTGCCGTCGAGCTATCAGGGCGTGCCCTTCCGCGGCAGCGGCGACCCCATTCTCAACCTCGCCAATCCCAAAGGCATCGACGCGGCACGGCAACGCGATTTCGTCGACCTCGTCGGCACGCTCAACCAGCAGCGTCTAGACCTGACCGGCGATCCCGAAATCGCGACGCGCCTCTCCGCTTACGAGATGGCCTACCGCATGCAAAGCAGCGCGCCCGAGTTGATGGATTTGTCAGGCGAGAGCCAGGCCACCCTCGATCTCTACGGGGCGACTCCCGGAGGCAACAGCTACGCCAACAACTGCCTCCTCGCCCGCCGCCTTGTCGAGCGCGGGGTGCGTTTCGTGCAGCTCTACCACACGAACTGGGACCACCACGGCGGCCCCACCGAGAACCTCGACAAACATCTCCCCGAGATCTGCAAGGAGATCGACCAGGCCTCCGCCGCCTTGGTCCTTGATCTGAAACAGCGCGGTCTCCTCGAGGACACCATTATCGTCTGGGGCGGTGAATTCGGCCGCACCCCCATGGGCGAGGTTCGCGACGGCGGGGCGGGCGGGCGCGACCACCACATCGACGCCTTCACCATGTGGGTCGCCGGAGGCGGCTTCCAGGCCGGCAAGATCCATGGAGCCAGCGACGACTTCGGCTACGAGGTCGTCGAGGGAGCGGTCCACGTCCACGACCTGCACGCCACGATCCTGCATCAGCTCGGGTTCGACCACGAGAAGCTCACCTTCCGTTTCCAAGGCCGCGACTTCCGGCTCACGGATGTGCACGGGAAGGTGGTGCGGGAGGTGTTGGTGTGAGGTGAGCGTTTTCTGACAGATCTTGACGCCGCATTGCCGCAATGCAACATTACTGCATGAGCACGGCCCTTCCCATCAGCAAACGCGGAACCGTCACCCTGCCGCCTGCCTTGCGCCGCAAGTATGGTTTCGACCAGATGGAGAACCCGATGGTGATCCTCGAAGAGCGTGACGGCGAGCTGATCTTGCGTCCTGCCGCCGCCATCCCCGTTCGCGACCTCCCCGCGAGCCTGATCGAGCAATGGATCGCCGAGGACGAGGCGGGAATGGAGCAATTCAAGGCGTCCGGCGGCGGTCGATGACCTTGTTCCTGGACACCAGTGTGCTGATTTCGGCCTGCGGGTCGGAGCGGGGTGCTTCGCGGCACGTCTGTGAATTCAGCAATGATCAAGGCTGGCACTTGATCACCTTTGAATTGCCGGTTGAAACAAGGGCGGGAACGGCGGACAACCGCGCTTCTCGCCGGTCCTCGACCGTACGGCAAAGGTGCCCCAGGGCGTATCACAGCCTGGTAGTGCGCCTGCCGGGGTCGCGGGCGGCTTTGGGGAGAGGAGGTCGCTGGTTCGCGTGGACTTTCGCGTCACCCGCGACATTGGTGGATCCGACCGTTCCAGCCGCTTTCTCAAAATGCCGCTTGAAACAAGGGCGGGAACGGCGGACAATCGCGGTTCTCGCCGGTCTTCGACCGCACGGGGCGTAGCACAGCCTGGTAGTGCGCCTGTTTTGGGAACAGGAGGTCGCTGGTTCGAATCCAGTCGCCCCGACTCTTTTCCGCCACGCGGAAAAGCTAGAAGAAAAGCCACTGGATGAGGACCACTCGTGGTTCGAGCCGGAGCGAGCCTCACGCGAGCGGAGTCAGGCGGAGAGCAGCGTAGCCAATCCAGTCGCCGTTGCACGGGGCCCCCGACTCTTTTCCGCCGCGCGGAAAAGCACAAAGAAGAGCCTCTGGATGAGGACCACTGGGTTTCGGGTCCGCCTCAATTATCCCGCACCTCGCGCAACTGGTTGCCGGCGCGGGCGATGAGTTCACTCAGCTCGAGGGCGTTGCGTTTGAAATGCCCATTGGCCTTCACATGGATGAGTTCGAGGGCGAGATCGACGATCCAGCCGGCGCGGGCCTCGGTGCAACCGGGCATCACCTTGAGCAAGGTGGCGCGCATCTCGCGCACGGCCTGCGGGGCATCGTTGATCTCAAGGTGACGGCGCAGGAGGCTGCCGGCGACATCCTCGCAGAGGCGGAGGAGGCCGCTCTCCACTTCCTTGCCGGGCCGGACGGAAGGCTCGGGGCGATCGATCCGGCTTTTGGCGGGAGCGGAGACGAGGGCGGAGGCGGAAACGACGGGTTTGGCTTGGAGACGAATTTTCATGCCCCCACCCTACCCCGGGGGGTGGGACATCCGGGGCGCAGGTGATCACTTTTTCCGATAAATCTTTTCGGCGAGGCGCAATTCCCGGGCGACGTGGTCGCGGAGCTCCGCCGGTTCGAGGGCTTCGGCCTGCGATCCGAAGCCGAGGATCCAGCGGGCGATGTCCTCGAGGGCGGAGAGGGTCATGCTGATCTCGATGACTCCTCCGCCCGGCTCGACTTCGACGATCTCCTGGCTCGGATGCCAGCGCCGCTCGGCGACGACACGGGCGGCGAATCCCCGGAAGCGGATCTTCACACGGTAGCGCGTGCCCCCCTCGTCTCCGCCGGACCAGACGCCGAAACTGCCGGCGAAATGATCCTCGAGCCGGAAATCGCGCGAGCGGACGAAGCGTTTGTTGGTGAGGTGCACGGCACGCATGCGCTGCACGGCGAAGGTGCGGCGGGCGTCGCGATCGAGATCGTGCCCGATGAGGTACCAGCCTCCGTCGATCTCGGCGAGGTGATAGGGCTGGAGCCGCCGTTTCGCGGGCTTCTCATCGGCGAGCTTGCGGTATTCGAAGGTGAGCTCGCGGCTCTCGAGCACGGCTTTGGCGAGCCGGTCGAAGAGAAAGGCATCGCGCTCGGTCATGCCCACGGATTTCACCGAGAAGGCCTGGTCGAGCTCGGTCCAGGGGATCGTGACGCGATCGCTCATGCCCGCGAGGAGGCGTTGGAAGCCGCTGCGCAGGGAAGCCTCGAGGGCCGAGCCTTTCATCGGGCCGAGGGCGTTGCGCGCGAGGATGAGGGCGACGAGATCCTCGGAGGTGGTCTTGAGAAAGGGAAAATCGGCGACCGGTCTCGAGTAAAAATAGCCGTGCGAGGTCTCGTCGTATTCGAGGGGCAGCTCGAGCTCTTCCCGCATGAAATTGAGATCGCGCTGGATCGTCTTGCGGTTCACCTCGAGCTCGCGGGCGATGGTGCTGCAGTTCGGCAGGGTGCCACGCGAGACCATCTCGTGGATGCGGAGGACGCGCTCGAGCGGTCGGCGCGTGCCCTGGGCCTTGATCGATTCTTCTTTCGCCATCCCTGCGCGTGGGTGAAAGGCGGAAGGTGCCGTCAGGGCTGCGGCAGGTCAATGCGGTATTTGACGCCGCTGCGGTGTTCGCCCGTCGCATTCGCCAAGGAGAGCCTCACCCGGGCGGTGCCGCTCGGTGCATCGACGATGGGGCTGATGAAGGCGATCGTGGCGGTCCCGGCGACGGGACGATCGAGCGCCTCGACCTTCACCTCGGTACCGACCTGGAGACCGTCGAGACGGCGGTGATCGATGTGTACGACGAGATCGAGCTCGGCGAGATTCACGAGGGTGATGACGGGGCCTTCCTGAGGCGAGACGCTCGCGGCGGTTTCCTGGTGGACGCGGGCGACGACGCCATCGAAGGGCGCGCGGAGGGAGCGCTGCTCGATCTGGGCTTCGATCTGGCGGGCTTCGAGCTGCGACTCGAGCGCGGCCTCGCGGGCGAGCTGTAGGTCGGCGAGGGCGATCTCATGATCGGCGCGGGCGCGGGAAAGCTCATCGGCATTCGCCCGATCGTTCTGGGCGAGGGCCTCGAGCTGCTCAAGCCGTCGTTCGCGCATGCCCACGGTGGCGGTGGCTGATTGCACGGCGGCGGCGCTCTGGGCGCGCATCTTCGCGATCTCGAGCTGGGCTTCGTGGACGCGGCAATCGAGCTGGGCGAGGAGCTGGTCTTTCGTCACGGCATCGCCTTCCTTCACCTCGATGCGCCGGATCACGCCGGGCTCGGGAAAGGAAAGATCGATCTGCTCGCCCGGCTCGGTGACGCCGACGACGGAGCCGCCCGCTGGCGCGGAGTCATCCGCATCGAGCAGGGAAAGGGCGGAAAGAATGACCGCGAGGAGGAGCGTTTTGGTGTGCATGTCAGGATGGCGGCGGTGAAGGTGGCGGATCAGAGACGGCGTTTCGTTTCGGAGAGCCAGTCATCGTGGCGGAGCAAGCCCTGGCGGGTCTCGTAGCGGGTTTTCTCGGCCTTGGCCTGGGCGCGGCAAAAGACGGATTCCCAGCGATCGCCGCGGACCTCGCCCGATGCGTCGGTGCGGGCGGCGGCGAGTCGTTTGGCTTCGTCGGGCAGGTAGCGCTGGATCACGAAATCTCCGGCGGAGAGAAAGGTCTGGTTCGATCCCGGCTGCCCCTGCCGTGCGCCACGACCGGTGAGCTGCAGATCGATGCGGCGGGATTCCTCGAGCTCGAGGGCGATGACGTGGAGCCCACCGCCGGCGAGTTCCTCCTTCCCGAGGGTGATGTGGGTGCCTCGCCCGGCCATGTTCGTGGCGATGGTGACGGCGCCGCGTTGTCCGGCCTCGGCGATGATGGCGGCTTCTTCGGCATCCTGTCTTGCGTTGAGGAGCCGGTGCGGAATGCCCGCGTGGGTGAGCGCCTCGGAAAGGCGCTCGCTGTTGCCGATGGTGCGGGTGCCGACGAGCACGGGCTGGCCGTGGGCGCGACGTGCGGCGATGTCGGCGACGATGGCGCGCAGCTTGGCGGCCTCGGAGGTGAAGACACGTGTGGGCAAGACCTTCGCCTGGCTGGGACGATGCCGCGGGATGGGCACGACGGGCAGACGGAAGACCTCCCAGAATTCACCGGCGGAATCGAGGGCGGTGCCGGTCATGCCGCAGAGGTGCTCGTAAAGTTTGTAGAAGCGCTGCCGCGAGATGCCGGCGGCGGATTGCGACTCGGCCTGGATCTCGATGCCTTCCTTCGCCTCGACGGCCTGATGGAGCCCGTCTTTCCAGGAGCTCTCGGCGCGGGCGCGACCGGTGAATTCGTCGATGATGACGACCTTGTCCTCCTGCACGACGTAGTGGACATCGCGATGGAAACGGTGCCGCGCGGAGAGGGCGTTTTCGACGTAGCGTTTCCAAGGGCGGCGCAGATCGTTCCACGGCACGGGGAACTCGGTGGAGGCGATGCGTTTTTCCCCGGCCTCGGTGAGTCGCGGCGGCTTGATGCTGTCGCCGGGCAGGAAATCCTCGCCCTCGCGGAGATGATCGACGAGTTCGTTCGCGACGAGGAAGGGCGCGGGCTGGCGATGGGGACCGGACTCCTTCGTGGCAATGACGAGAGGCGTGGTGGCCTCATCGATGAGGATGCTGTCGGCCTCGTCGAGAATGGCGTAGACGAGTCCGCGCTGGCAGAGCACGGCCTCCTCGGGCGGGGGCAGATCGAGGGCGGTGCGGGCGAAACGCTCGCCGAGGCGCGGTCCGGGGATGCGGAAGCGCTCAAGTTGGTCGCGCAGGTAATCGAAGCCGAACTCGGTGCCGGTGCCGAAGGTGACGTCGGCGGCATAGGCGAACCGCTTTTGCGGACCGGGCGCGCGCTCGGGGAGGAGCGCGGAGGTGAGACCGAGGAAACGGAAGAGCTCGGCGGAAAACTCCTGATCGCGCTCGGCGAGGTAGGCGTTGGCGGTGGCGACATGCACACCGCGCCCGGGTAGCGCCCAGGCATAAGCGACGAGGGATTGGACGAGCGTTTTGCCCTCGCCCGTGGCCATCTCGGCGACGGCGCCACGGCACATCGCGAGTCCGGCGAGGATCTGCACATCGTGATGATAGAGTCCGGTGAGCCGCTTCGAGGTCTCGCGCACGAGGGCGAAGGCACTGGTGACGATCTCGCTGAAGGGACGCCCGGATTGCACCTCCTCACGGAGACGCAGGCTGTGCGCGGCGAGCTTGTCGGTCGGCACGATGGCGAAACGCGGCGCGAGCTGGTTCACGGCCGCGAGCATGGCGTGATCGTCCCAGGTGACTCCCTTGCGGGCGGGGAGAAGACGGGCGACGGCAGCGTGTCCGAGCCCGTGGAGGTAACCCTCGACGGCGTATTGTCGACGAAACCGACGCCACTGCTCCCCGAGGCCGGGGCCACGCAAGGAGGTCTGGGGCGCTGAGGTGGACATGGAAGCAAAGAGGGTCGGGTCTGACACCGAAGAGGGTTTATTCGTAGCTCTCGTAGACGGCTTTGGCCTGGAGGGCGGCTTCGTCTTTGACGAGCTTGATGAGCGGAAGATGTTGATCGTCTTCGACACGACGGGCGCTGACGTTTTCCTGTTGCAGGAGGGTGCCTTTGGCACGCTCGAGATTGGTGAGGGCGGCGTTGTAGGTGGCGAGGGCGGTGAGGAAATCCTCGCGGGCGAAGGCGCGGCGCTGCTGGGCATCGAGGAGATTCTCCAGATAGACGCTAGCGCCGGACTCGGCGGTCTCGACATCGCGACGATCGCGCAAGACGGAGAGCTCCTGATCGGCGGCCATGGCGGCCTCCCACTTCGCCCGGGCGTCGGGCCATGCGGTGACGACCTCGCGGTGGGCGATCTGCACGTCGAGGAGCACTTCATCGAGGGTGGCGCGGAGCTGGTCGCGGGCCTGGCGGGCCTCGAGCTGGGCGCGGAGATGACGGGCTTTTTCCGCCTTCCGCCCCAGGGGCATGCTGGCGATGAGACCGACGCCCCAGGTCGGCTCGCCGCCGTTGTATTGATCGTTGAAGGCCCCGGTCCAGTCGCCGGCGGCGCGGAGATTCGAGGTGCCGACTTCGCCGACAAAATCAAGGGCGGGACGCTTTTCATTCGCCGCGACGAGTTCGCGCAGGTCGGCGGCACGAAAGGCGTTCTCGGCGATGCGGATTTCGGGACGCAGGCTGAGCGCCTCCGCGACACTCTTTTCAAAAGTCGGGGTCTCCATCGTGGAGATGGGCAGGTCGGCGGGAATGATTTCGGCGACCTTGTCGGCGACGAAGGCGGGATCATTGACGAGGGTCCGCAAACGGGATTCGGCGTTCTTGATCTCCAGTTCGGACCTGACGAGATCAGCCTTGCGCGAGGCGAGGGCGGAGCGGGCGCGCGAGCGCTGGCTGGCGATGCTGTCGAGATCGCTGCGCGATTCGATCTCGGAGACGGTCTCTTCGGTTTCCTCGACGAGGCGTCGCTTTTCGAGGAGGACACCGCGGGCGAGATAGAGCTGCCAGTAGAGCCGGTTCACCTCCATGAGGTGGTTTTCGAGTTCACCGATGAACTCGCTGTAGCCGCTGTCGGTCTCGAGCTTCGCGAGCTGGATGGGAGAGCGGTTGTAGGTTTTCCCGGCGCCTTTCAAGAGGGGCTGCATCACGGAGAGCGTCGCGCGCGCCCTCCCCTGCTCTTTGGGAATGAAAAACTGGGCGTTGCTGCTTTCCTGCGAAAGTTGCTGCCCGAGGGAGATCTCGGCCCCGGTGCGGGTCTTTTTGCGCAGACCGCCCTCGAAGGTCCAGCCGCGGTTCCGGAGGAGGTCGCCGGGCTCGTTGCGCTCGATGCTGGAGCCGCTCGGCTCGTTGCTGCGATCGTAGCGCGACTCGGCATAGGCCTCGGGATCGAATTCGGCCTCGGCCTCGGCGATGGCGGTCTCGCGGATCAGAGGGATGCCGGCGAGGACTTTCACCTGATTGGAATGCTCGAGGGTGCGGCGGTAGAGATCGTCGAGTCCCAGCCTCAGGCTGGTGCCGGATTTCGCGAGAATGGGGCTCTGGATCGCTCCATTCCACCAGGCCTCGCGATGCAGCCCTCCGCCGCGTCCGAAATAGGCGGCGAGGGCCGAGGCCTGCTCGCGCAGACTGCCGCCCGCCCCTTGCAGGTAAGATCCCGTCTCTCTCCGGATTTCTTGCTCGGTCGCCCGCTCCTGCCGTGAGGCGGGCTCGTAGGGCTCGGCGATGATCATGGCGGCATGCCGCACGGCCTGTCGGTCACCGGGTGAAGGTGGCGGTGACGCCTCTTCCGCGTGTAAGGTGATCGCCGCGATACTCCCGACCAGCGCGGAGACCGCGCCGCCTCGCCCAAAACCCTGTCGCCAGGATCTCGAAGGAAGGTTCAAATTCGGGACCATGCCCCGATTTTATCATGGAAATCTTAATATTCTATGATTTCTGATAAATATTTCGAGTTTCCGGAATTGGGCCAAATCTCACTTTTGGACCTTCACTTGGGTCGCACCGGGCGTCTTTTGGGCGTTTTTCTGGGGCTGATCGGCGAGGCTGGGCGGCATGCTGTTCGTCACACCTGGTTTGCATCGGATGATCAGCTTCGATTTGACGATGCGGATCTTCACGACGGCCTCTGTGCTGAATTGTCCATCGCTGACGAGGTAGCGGAAAAAGACGGGCTTTTTGCCTTTGTAGGAAGCGGGGGCGTCATAGACGAGCTTCTCCAACTGGCTCGCGGAGAGGAATTGTCCGACTTGCACGGGCTTGCCGTTCGCGAGCCTCAGGACCCCGACCTTGGGCAGGCTGGAGACCTGGATGGTGAGCACATCGCCCTCCGGATCGGCCGGTGCCTCGAGGCCCAGCTTTCCTCCGCTGCTGCCGATGGGCACGGTCAACGATCCGGAATCGGCGGCCGGGGGAGTATTCGCCGCGAGCACGGTCACGGTGACCGTGGCGGTCGAGGTCGCTCCATCCGCATCGGAGAGCAGGTAGATGAAGGTGGTCTGGCGGCTCTGCCCGCCGACCAAGTCATCGAAATCCGTGCCCGGATCGAAGGTGATGTTTCCATTCGCGTCGATGGCGAAGGTCCCGCCCTGACTGCCCGCGACCCCCGTCATGACGACGGTATCGAAGGCGTGGGGACTGCCCTGCCCGATCGGCAAACGGGTGGAGATGCCGTCGCCATCGGGATCGAGATCGTTCCCTGCGATGGCATTGCCCACCACCACGACGCCGGAGCCTTTTCCGACGGTGTAGAAATCATCGCCGGCGATGGGCGCGGGATTCGAGACGACCCACGTGAACGACTGCGTCACGGATCCGCCCTTTCCATCCTCCACCGTGATGTCGATCTGATAGGGGCCGCCCACCGATGCGCTTGAGGAGAGGGTGCCGGAGATCACCCCGGTCTGCGGATCGATCGCCAACCCGGCTGGCAGCCCGGTGGCGGCAAAAACGAGCGCGTCGCTCTGGTCCACGTCTTCGAAGAAGGTGCTGACGTCGATGGACACGCTTTCGCTATCCTTGTCGGCCTGATCGGGGATCGCTCCGACGATCACGGGGGCATCATTCGCTCCCGTTACGGTAACGGTCACGGTGGCGGACGAAGTCGCCCCATCCGCATCGACGAGGGTGTAGGTGAAGCTGGTCTGGCGGGTCTCTCCCGCGGCGAGGTCTTCGAACTGGCCGTTCGGATCGAAGGTCACGTTCCCGGCGAGATCGATCGTGAAGAGACCACCGTGGGTGCCGGCGACATCCACCTGGGTCGAGGCGGTCAGGGCGTCGCCATCGGAATCGGTGTCGTTGCCGAGGATGGCATTGCCCACGATCGCGGCTCCATCGTCCTCGCCTGCGGCGAAGGTGTCATCGACCGCGAGAGGCGCGGGGTTTTTGATCGTCCAGAGGAAGGTCTGCGTCACGGTGGCACCGTGGGAGTCGATCGCGGTGATCTGGATCAGATACGGCGCACTGGCCGACGCACTGGAATCGAGCGTGCCGCTGATGATCCCGGTATCGGCATCGATCATCAAGCCAGGAGGCAGGGTGCCATTGGCGCTGAAGGTCAGCGTGTCACCCGCGTCCGGATCTCCGAAGGCACCGCTGACATCGAGGGTCACGCTGTCGCTGTCGTTGTTCGTCTGACTGTCGATCGCCCCAACGGGGATCGGAGCATCATTGACGCCGGTCACGGTCACCGTGACGACCGCCGTGCTCGTCGCACCGTCCGCGTCCACGACCGTGTAGGTAAAGCTCGTCTGGCGGGTCTCCCCTGCCGCGAGATCCTCGAAGTCGCCGTTTGCGGTGAAGGTCACGTTGCCGGCGGCATCGATCGAGAAGAGACCACCATGGTCGCCGCTCACCGCCGACAAGACCTGGGTGGTGAGCACGTCGGCATCGGGATCGCTGTCATTGCCGATCACATTTCCGACCACGGCGGCCACGGTTTCTTCATCCGCCGAAAAGGCATCGTCCTGAGCGATGGGTCCGGGATTGGACACCGTCCACGTGAAGGTCTGCGTCACGCTCGCCCCGGCCAGATCCGTCGCGGTGATGATCACCGTGTAGGGACCGCCGGCCGAAGCGCTCGAGTCGAGAATGCCGCTGATCACACCGGAATCCGCATCGATCGTCAATCCGGGAGGCAGGGTGCCATTCGCCGAATAAGTCAGCACATCGGTCACATCGGGATCCGCGAAAGCCCCACTGACATCGAGGGTCACCGGATCGCGATCCTCGTGGTTCTGCGAGGGGATCGTACCTACGGCGACAGGGGCATCATTCCGGCCAGTCACCGTCACCGTCACGGTTGCTTCGCTCGTGCTGCCGTCAGTGTCGACCACGGTATAGGAAAAGCTCGTCTGACGCGTTTCCGTCGCGGCGAGGTCCTCGAAGGCACCGTTCGGATCAAAAGTGACGTTGCCATTCGCATCGATCGAGAAGAGCCCTCCCTGGCTGCCGGCGACATCCGTCTGGACGAGGGCACTGAGCGCATCTCCATCGGCATCACTGTCATTGTTGAGGATCGCATTGCCCACGATCGCGGCGGCGTCACCGGCGTTGGCGGTGAAGCTGTCGTCTTGTGCGGCCGGCGCGGGGTTGTTGACGACCCAAAGGAAGGTCTGCGTCACACTCGCTCCCTCGAGATCGGTCGCGGTGATGATCACCGTGTAGGGACCGCCGGCGGAGGCGCTCGAATCGAGAATGCCGCTGATGAGTCCCGTATCCGCATCGATCGAAAGCCCGGGCGGCAAGGTGCCGTTGGCGCTGTAAGTCAGAGCGTCCGTGGTGTCGGGATCTCCGAAGGTGGCACTGACATTCAGAGAGATGACTTCGCTGTCATGGCTGGTCTGGTCGGCAATGAACCCGACCGTTTCCGGCGCGTCATTCCGGCCTGTGACGGTCACGGTCACGGTCGCTTCGCTCGTCCCGCCGTCGGCGTCGATGGCCGTGTAGGTGAAGCGGGTCTGGCGCGTCTCGCCTTCGGCCAGATCTTCAAAATCCCCATTCGGATCGAAGGACACATTGCCATTGGCATCGATCGAGAATAGACCACCGTGGCTGCCCGCGGTGCCATGGAGCACCTGGGCCGTGAGACTGTCGCCGTCCGGATCGCTGTCATTGCCGAGGGCATTGCCGACCACCGTGGCGATCGCATCCTCATCAGCCGAGAAGCCGTCATCCTCCGCCACCGGAGCGGGATTGCCGACCGTCCAAAGGAAAGTCCGCGTCACCGAAGCACCGGAGGTATCCGTCGCCGTGACTTCCACGAGATAGGGGCCGCCCACGGATGCGCTCGAATCAAGCGTACCGCTGATGACGCCCGTACCCGCATCGATCATCAAACCCGGAGGCAGGGTGCCGTTGACGCTGTAGGTCAGGACATCGCTCGCATCGGGGTCCGCAAACGCCCCGCTCACATCGAGGATCACGGCATCACTGTCGTTGCTGGATTGACCCGCGATCGGCGTCGTGGAGACGGGCGCATCGTTTTGACCGTTGACCGTCACCGTGATGGTAGCGGTGGAGGTCGCACCGTCGGCGTCGACGAGCGTGTATGTGAAGCTCGTCTGGCGGGTTTCTCCCGCCGCCAGGTCCTCAAACTCTCCATTCGCGTGGAAGGTGACGTCTCCGTTCGATGAAACAGTGAAGAGGCCTCCATTCGTGCCAACCCCATTCGTTTGCGCTTGAACGGACAGGTCGTCGCCATCGGAATCGCTGTCGTTCGCGAGGGCATTGCCGACCAAGATCGCTCCCTGATCCTCCTGGGCGGTGAACGCGTCGTGTGCGGCCACGGGCACGGGATTGGTCACCGTCCAGAGGAAGCTCAAAGTCACCATGCCACCGTGGCCGTCATGGGCGGTCACGATGACGTGGTAGGGGCCGTCCACGGATGCGGAGGAATCGATCGTGCCGCTGATCACGCCCGTATCGGAATCGATGATGAGACCGGCCGGCAGATCGGTGGCGGTGAAGGTGAGGATGTCGGAGGCATCTCCATCCGCGAAGGCGCCGCTGACATCGAGCAGAATGACATCGCTGTCATGGCTGGATCGATCCGCAATGGATCCGATCAAGACGGGCGCGTCGTTTTGGCCCGTCACCGTCACCGTGACGGTCGCCGTGCTCGTCGCGCCGTCGGCGTCGATCACGGTATATTGGAACGAGGTCGTGCGGGTTTCCCCTTGGGCGAGGTCTTCGAACTGTCCGTCCGGATGGAAGGTCACGTCACCATTCGCGGCGATCGAGAAGAGCCCTCCGCCACTGCCGGCGACCCCGGTCTGAACGGCCGCCGTGAGAAGATCCGAGTCGGCATCGACATCGTTGGCGAGGGCGTTGCCAACCACCGTGGCGATGGCGTCTTCGCTCGCTCCGAAGCCATCGTTCTGCGCCGCGGGAGCCGGGTTGTTCACCGTCCAGAGGAATGTCTGCGTGACACTCACTCCTTCGGGATCGGTCGCCGTGACCGTCACCGTGTAGGGTCCGGAGGCGGAAGCACTGGAATCAAGCGTCCCGCTGATGACGCCGGTATCCGCATCGATTGTCAGGCCCGGAGGCAAGGTGCCGTTGGCGCTGTAGGTCAGGACGTCGGTGGTGTCAGGATCGCCAAAGGCACTGCTGAAATTCAGATTGATCACCTCGCTGTCGTTGTTGGTCTGGTTCAGGATCGAACCCACCGCAACGGGCGCATCGTTTTGACCGGTCACCGTCACCGTCACGGTCGCCGTGCTCATCGCGCCTTCGGCGTCGACGAGGGTGTAGGTGAAGGTCGTCTGACGGGTCTCACCTTCCGCGAGATCCTCGAAGTCACCGTTCGGGTCGAAGGTCACGTTCCCATTCGCATCGATCGAGAAGATTCCGCCCTGGCTGCCGGCGACACCGCTTTGCAACTGCGCGACGAGAGCATCTCCGTCGGGATCGCTGTCATTGCCGAGGGCATTACCGACGATCGCAGCGACATTGTCTTCGCTGGCGGCAAACGCATCGCCCTGCGCGATGGGCGCGGGGTTGTTCACGGTCCACAAGAAGGTCTGCGTCACGCTCGCCCCCGCGGAATCGGTCGCCGTGACCGTCACCGTGTAAGGACCGCTGGCGGAAGCACTGGAGGCGAGCGTCCCGGAAATGATGCCGGTATCCGCATCGATCGTCAGCCCCGGAGGCAAGGTGCCGTTGGCGCTGTAGGTCAAGGCGTCTGTCGCGTCAGGATCCCCGAAAGCGCTGCCGACATTCAGGATGATGACTTCGCCGTCGTTGTTCGCCTGGTTCAGGATCGCACCCACCGTGACGGGGGCATCGTTCCGCCCGGTCACCGTTACGGTCACGATCGCCGTGCTCATCGCGCCATCGGCGTCGACGAGGGTGTAGGTGAAGCTGGTCTGGCGCGTCTCGCCTTCCGCGAGGTCTTCAAAGTCGCCATCCGGGTCGAAGGTCACGTTGCCATTCGCATCGATCGAGAAGAGTCCGCCTTGGCTGCCGGCGACGCCGCTTTGCAACTGCGCGACGAGAGCATCTCCGTCGGGGTCGCTGTCATTGCCGAGGGCATTGCCCACGATCGCGGCGACATCATCCTCAGCGGCAACGAATTCGTCATTCACCGCCATCGGCGCCGGATTGTTCACCGTCCAAAAGAAGGTCTGCGTGACACTCGCTCCCTCGGGATCGGTCGCCGTGACCGTCACCGTGTAGGGACCACCGGCCGAGGCACTCGAGTCAAGCGTTCCGGAAATGACGCCGGTATCCGCATCGATCGTCAGGCCAGGAGGCAGGGTGCCGTTCGCGCTGTAGGTCAACGCATCGGTCGTGTCAGGATCACCAAAAGCACTGCTGACGTTGAGATTCACGAACTCGCTGTCTTCGTTTGCCTGGTTCAGGATCGAACCCAACGCGACCGGCGCATCATTCTGCCCGGTGACCGTCACGGTCACGGTCGCCGTATCCGTGGCTCCGTCGACATCAACCAGGGTGTAAGTGAAGGTCGTCTGCCGGGTCTCACCTTCGGCAAGATCTTCGAAGTCGCCGTTCGGATCGAAGGTCACATTGCCATTCCCATCGATCGAGAAAAGTCCTCCCTGGCTGCCAGCGACACCACTTTGAACCTGCGTGGCAAGGGCATCGCCATCCGGATCGCTGTCGTTGGCAGTGATCACATTGCCCACGTTCGCAATGGCATCATCTTCGTTGACCGCAAAAGCATCGTCCTGCGCGAGGGGCGCGGGGTTGTTCACCGTCCAGGTGAACGTTTGGGTTACAGTCGCTCCCTCGGAATCGGTCGCCGTGACCGTCACTGTGTAAGGACCGCCGGTGGAAGCACTGGAAGCGAGGGTCCCGGAAATGATGCCGGTATCCGCATCGATCGTCAGCCCCGGAGGCAGGGTGCCGTTCGCGCTGTAGGTCAAGGCGTCGGTCGTGTCAGGATCGCCGAAGGCACTGCTGACATTCAGGCTGATGACCTCGCGGTCGTTGTTGGTCTGATCCGCGATCGAACCCACGGTGACAGGTGCATCGTTTTCTCCAGTCACCGTGACCGCCACCGTCGCCGTGCTCGTCGCCCCATCGGCATCCACCAAGGTGTAGGTGAAGCTCGTCTGACGGGTCTCGCCTTCCGCGAGGTCTTCAAAGTCGCCGTTCGGATCAAAGGTCACGTGGCCATTCGCATCGATCGAGAAAAGCCCGCCCTGGCTGCCGGAGACACCGCTCTGATTCAGAACGGTGACGACATCCCCATCGGGATCGCTGTCGTTGGTGAGAGCATCGCCCACGATTGTGGCGACATCATCCTCATCGGCAACAAAATCATCATTTACCGCCACCGGCGCCGGATTGTTCACCGTCCAGGTGAAGGTCTGCGTCACCGTCGCCCCTTCGGGATCGGTCGCCGTGATTGTCACGGTGTAGGGACCGCCGGCGGAAGCACTCGAGTCGAGCGTGCCGCTGATGACGCCGGTATCCGCATCGATCGTCAAGCCGGGAGGCAGGGTGCCGTTGGCGCTGTAGGTCAAAGTGTCGGTCGCATCAGGATCACCAAAGGCGCTGCCGACGTTGAGATTCACGACGTCGCTGTCGTTGCCCGTTTGATTCGCGATGGATCCCACGGTAATCGGTGCATCGTTCTGCCCGGTCACCGTCACGGTCACAGTCGCCGTGTCTGTCGAGCCATCGGCGTCCTCCACGGTGTAGGTGAAGCTTGTCTGGCGGGTCTCGCCTTCCGCGAGGCCTTCAAAGTCGCCGTTCGGATCAAAGGTCACGTTGCCATTCGCATCGATCGAGAAAAGCCCTCCCTGGCTGCCCGCGACACCACTTTGAACCTGCGCGGCAAGGGCATCACCATCGGAATCGCTGTCATTGGCAGTGATCACATTGCCCACGATGGCAAAGGCATCGTCTTCGTTGACCGCAAAAGCATCGTCCTGCGCGACGGGCGCGGGGTTGTTCACCGTCCAGGTGAACGTTTGGGTGACACTCGCTCCTTCGGGATCGGTCGCCGTGATTGTCACGGTGTAGGGGCCGCCAACGGAAGCACTCGAATCGAGCGTGCCACTGATGACGCCGGTATCCGCATCGATCACCAAGCCCGGAGGCAAGGTGCCGTTCGCGCTGTAGGTCAACGCGTCGGTCGTGTCGGGATCACCAAAAGCACCACTGACATCCAGGCTGATGACTTCGCTGTCGTTGTTGGTCTGATTCAGGATTGCTCCCACCGTGAGGGGCGCATCGTTTTGTCCGGTCACCGTCACCGTCACCGTCGCCGTGTTCGTCGCTCCATCGGCGTCCAACACGGTATAGGTGAAGACCGTCTCACGTGTTTCGCCCTCGGCAAGATCCTCGAAGTCTCCGTTCGCATCGAAGGTCACATTGCCATTCGCATCCATCGAGAAGAGCCCTCCATGGCTCCCGCTCGATCCGCTCTGCACCACCGCAGTGAGCACATCCCCATCGGGATCGCTGTCGTTGCCCAACGCGTTGCCCACGAGGATGGCTCCATCATCTTCATCCGCTCCGAACTGGTCGTTTTGACCCACCGGCCCGGGATTGCCCACCGTCCAGGTGAAACTCTGGGTCACTGTCGCTCCGAGCGGATCGGTCGCGGTGATCACCACGACGTAGGGACTGCCCGCCGATGCACTGGAGTCAAGCGTGCCGGTGATGAGACCGGAATTGGCATCGATCGTCAGTCCGGGCGGCAGGGTCGTTCCCGCGCTGTAGGTCAGCACATCGAGCGCATCCGGATCGGCGAAGGCTCCGCTCACGTCGAGCGTCACGACCTCGCTGTCGGAGTTCGTCTGACCGAGGATCAAGCCCACGGTGACGGGCGCATCGTTTTCTCCGGTGACCGTGACGGTGACCGTCGCCGTGCTCGTCGCCCCATCGGCATCCACCAGGGTGTAGGTGAAGCTCGTCTCACGGGTCTCGCCCTCGGCGAGATCCTCGAAGTCTCCATTCGTATCAAAGGTCACGTTGCCGTTCGCGTCGATCGAGAAAACTCCGCCCTGGCTGCCGGCGACTCCGGTTTGCGGCTGGGCTTGGATGCTATCGCCATCGGGATCGGAGTCGTTCGAAATCGCATTGCCGACCAAGGCAGCCCCGTCCCCTTCGTTGGCCGCAAAATCATCGTCTTGGGCGACCGGAGCCGGGTTGTTCACCGTCCAGGCGAAGGTCTGCGTGACACTCGCGCCCTCGGGGTCGGTGGCGGTGATCTGCACGAGGTAAGGACCACCGGTCGAGGCGTCGACATCGATCGTGCCACTGACCACTCCGGTGAGCGAATCCAGGGAAAGGCCGGGAGGGAGTCCCGTCACCGTATAGGTCAGGGTGTCGCTCAGGTCGGCATCATCGAAAAAGGAGGTAACATCCCAGGGAGCGACCACATCTCCGTCATCGCTCTCCCGATCGGACAGGGTCCCGACGGCCACCGGGACGTCATTCTCCCCCGTCACGGTCACAATCACGGTCGCGGTGCTCGTGGCACCGTCCGCATCGACCAGAGTGTAGACAAAAGAGGTCTGTCGGGTCTCTCCTTCGGCGAGGTCCTCGAAATCCCCGTTCGGATCGAAGACCACGTTTCCGCTGGTATCGATGGTGAAACGCCCGCCCTGGCTACCCGGTTGATCCCCCTGCGCGACGACCGTCAAACTGTCTCCGTCGGGATCGGAATCATTGCCGACGACGTTTCCGAGGAGAACGGCGGCATCGCCCTCGTCAACGCCGAAGCTGTCGTTCACCGCCACGGGGGCGGGATTGCTCACCGTCCACACGAAGGTTTGGGTCGCCAGAGATCCGGAGGGATCCTGCGCCGTGACCACCACGGTGTAAGGACCTCCCACCGAGGCGCTCGTCGTGATCGTACCGGTGATGAGCCCGCTGGTGGGATGAATGGCCAGTCCAGGAGGCAGATTCGACGCGCTGTAGGTCAAGGCATCGCCATCGACATCCGTGAAGAACCCGGTTACGCTCAGCGGAGCAATGGTCGCCCCATCGACAGCGGCTTGCGATCCGATCGATCCAACCGTCACGGGAGCATCGTTCACCGGAGCGATCGTGACGTTCACCGTCGCCGTTTCCGTGACACCGCCGGAAGTCACGGTGTAGGTGAAGCTGTCCGATCCGTGATAGTTCGCATTCGGCGTGTAAGTGATCGAACCATTCGCGAGGAAAGTCACCGTTCCATTCGTCCCTTGCGTGACCGCGGTCACGGCACG
This sequence comes from Verrucomicrobiales bacterium, assembly GCA_016795385.1. Classification (GTDB taxonomy): domain Bacteria; phylum Verrucomicrobiota; class Verrucomicrobiia; order Verrucomicrobiales; family DEV007; genus Arctic95D-9. The sequence continues at coordinate 85,994 of JAEUHI010000018.1, forward strand.
GGCGCCGTTTTCGAAGTTGTCCGCGCTCGCCCCGTTCGTTCCCGTCAGCGCGTTGAAGGTTACGGCTTGGTCCTCATTGGTCGTCACCGTGTCGGCGACGATGTCCGCCACGGAATTCACGGTGATGGCGACCGTGTTGCTGGCGCTCAAGCTGCCATCCGAGGTCAGAACCGTGAGGTTGAAAGGCGTCGCCGGTGTTCCCGTATGATAATCGGCAGTGGGCACATAGGTGATCGAGGCCAGGGCCGCGTTGATCTGTGTCGCGGTGCCGACGATCGTCACCGTCGCGGTGCCGTTGTTCGTGATCGTCGCTCCCCCACCCGTCACCACCGACAGCGTCCCGGCTCCGACCGGAATCGACAAGGTCGTGGTCAGAGTGCCTCCGTCCACGTCCGCGACCGACACTCCGGTGATGATGCGGTTCGTGTCTTCATTGGTGGATTGCGCGGTCGGAACAATGTTCGTCGGGGCATCGTTCACCGGAGCGATCGTGACGTTCACCGTCGCCGTTTCCGTGACACCGCCGGACGTCACGGTGTAGGTGAAGCTGTCCGACCCGTGATAGTTCGCATTCGGCGTGTAGGTGATCGAACCATTCGCGAGGAAAGTCACCGTCCCGTTCGTTCCTTGCGTGACCGCGGTCACGGCACGGGTTCCGTTCTCGAAGTTGTCCGCGCTCGCCCCGTTCGTTCCCGTCAGGGCATTGAAGGTCACGGCCTGATCCTCGTTCGTCGTCACCGTGTCGGCGACGATGTCCGCCACGGGATTCACGGTGATGGCGACCGTATTGCTGGCACTCAAAAGGCTATCGGAGGTCAGAACCGTGAGGTTGAAGGGCGTCGCCGGCGTTCCCGTGTTGTAATCGGCAGTGGGCACATAGGTGATCGAAGCCAGGGCCGCGTTGATCTGTGTCGCGGTGCCGACGATCGTCACCGTCGCGGTGCCGTTGTTCGTGATCGTCGCTCCCCCACCCGTCACCACCGACAGCGTCCCGGCTCCGACCGGAATCGACAAGGTCGTGGTCAAGGTGCCTCCGTCCACATCGGCGACCGACACACCCGTGATGACCCGGTTCGTGTCTTCATTGGTGGATTGCGCGGTCGGAACAATATTCGTCGGGGCGTCGTTCACCGGGTGGACGGTGACGGTCACCGTGGCCGTTTCCGTGACGCCGCCCGAAGTGACGGTATAGGTGAAGGTGTCCGACCCGTGGTAGTTCGCATTCGGCGTGTAGGTCAGCGTCCCGTTCGCGAGGAAGGTCACCGTTCCGTTCGTCCCTTGCGTCACCGACGTCACGGCGCGACCCGCGTTCTCAAAATGGTCCCCGCTCGCTCCGTTCGTCCCGGTGATGGCGTTGAAGGTGATCGCCTGATCTTCGTTCGTGGACACCGCGTCCGCCACGATGTCCGCCGTCGGCGTTACCGTGATCGCAACGAGGTTGCTGGAGCTCAAACTCCCATCCGACGTGGACACCGTCATGTAGAAGGGAATCCCCAGAGAAGCAGTGTTGTAGTCCGCGGTGGGCACGTAGGTGATCGAGGCCAGCGCCGCGTTGATCTGCGCCGCGGTGCCCGCGATCGTCACCGTCGCCGTTCCGTTGTTGCTGATCGTGGCTCCACCACCGGTCACCACCGACAGCGTTCCCACGCCGGCTGGAAGGGACAGGGTCGTCGTCAGACTCGTGCTGTCGATATCGGCTACGGACAATCCGGTGATGACGAGGTTCGTATCTTCAAAGGTGGAGTGTGAGGAAGGTGCGACACTCGTCGGGGCGTCATTGACCGGTGAGATGGTGACATTCACCGTCGCCGTCTCGGTGACCCCGCCCGAAGTCACGGTGTAGGTGAAGCTGTCGGTGCCATTGAAATTCGCGTTCGGCGTGTAAGTGATCGAACCGTTCGCGAGGAAGGTCACCGTTCCATTCGTCCCTTGCGTGACCGCCGTCACGGCACGGGTGCCGTTCTCGAAGTTGTCCGCGCTCGCGCCGTTCGTTCCCGTCAGCGCGTTGAAGGTTACGGCTTGGTCCTCGTTGGTCGAAACCGCATCCGCGACGATATCCGCGGCGGGATTCACGGTGATGGCGATGGTATCCGAGTCGGTCGAAACCCCGTCACTGGTCGCGACCGTCAGATTGAAGGGCGTCGCCGGCGACCCCGTGTTGTAATCCGCCGTCGGGGTGTAGGTGATCGAGGCGAGGGCCGCGTTGATTTGCGCGGCCGTCCCGGCGATCGTCACCGTCGCGGTGCCGTTGTTGGTGATGGTCGCCCCTCCACCTGTCACCACCGACAGGGTTCCCACGCCCGCCGGAATCGACAAGGTCGTCGTCAGATTCGTGCTGTCGACATCCGCCACCGACACGCCGGTGATGACGCGTGCGGTGTCTTCATTCGTCGACTGCGCCGCCGCCACGGTGTTGACCGGCTTCTGATTGATGTCGACGAAGACATTCCCCACCGCGGTCGTCCCGTTCCCGTTGGAAATCGTGTAGGTGAAGACCTCGTCCGTCGTCGATCCGGCGACCGGCGTGAAGGTGAGGGTGCCGTTCGTATTCAGCTTGACGGTCGATCCCGAAGGCAGGGTCACCGCAGCGCCTCCGGCGACGATGGGCTTGTCGAGGACATGGGTGATCGTCAGGGGATGACCGTTGGAATCCGTGTCGTTCGCGAGGACATTGATGTCGACCGGGGTGCTCACCGCCGTGGCCGTCGTGTCGGAGGCGGCGATCGTCGTCGCGGTGAGGCCGTCTTCACGGATGAAAAGCCACGAGTCGTAGCCTGCATCGCCGATATCGGTAATGCCGATCTTGATCGTGTTGTTCACCCCGATGTTCACGTTCGCGACGAAAGAGAGCGTCACGGTGAATCCATCCATCCCCGTGTTGTAGGTGCCGCTGCCGGGATTGTTGTTGTTGTAAAGATTGGGATTGGAGGAGTCGAAGACGCCGTTCGATGGATTCGGGTCGTTCGCCTGGTTGCCTTGTGAAGGATTCAGTGTGCCCGCCTGATTGATCGAATTCACGCTGATGGGCCGGTTGTTCATGGTCAGCGCGACCTGGGTGCCGTTGACCCACACTCCCATCACGTCATTGAAGGCGCTGTAGACATATTCGGCGTATTCGTCCGACCCGAAGGTGAACTGCATCGTGATGCGGTTGCTCGTCGGCACGAAGGTGAAGTTCAGCACCGAGGCATCGAAGGAGGTGCCGCCGCCCAGAGCGGCGAGATCAGCGTCCGAACCCGCGGGAGGGGCGTCGACGGTGGCGCCGCCCGAAGAATTTGCTCCCGGGATCTGGTTCGTGTTCCCGGTGGTGAGGATGATGCCCCTCGAATAGGCGAGCCATTCCGGCGTATACCCTGTCGCGCTGGTGAAGGTGCCGGCTTGTGTCGTATCGCCGGTGTAACTCGCCGACACGAGGGAAATGCCGCTGCCGATGATGTTGTTGGCGAGCGTCGTCGCGTTGTTGGTGTTCGTGATCGAGATCGGCGCGAGGAGCCCGTTCCACGTGGGGACCGCGAGCGCGACGGAGTCGACTTCTCCAATCTCCGTTTCAAGAACCCAGTCACCTCCGAGATCGACATGTCCCGTTCCATCCACCGAGGCGGCGACATCCGCACCCGTCAGATTGGCGAGGAGACTGGCGGCCTCCACTCCATCCTCTCCGGATGTGAATTCACAGCCATAAATGAGCAGGTCCGCATCGGGTGAGAGACTTTGGCCGATGGCTTCGAGCCAGGCGCGATGCTGCCCTGACATGGAAGTGGCGTCCAACGCCGTCTCACCCAGATAGAGCCGCCCTTCCTCTCCGTGCCCGATGAGGTGGATCGCATCGATACCCGAGAGACCCTCGAGCGCCGCCGCGATCTGGCCGACCCCGTCGCTCGATCCGTCGATCAGAAACACCTCGTAAGCCGGATCGAGGTGCTCCAGCAGATGCTCGTAATTCTCCACCGTCGTGGAAATGAAAACCACCTCCCGCCGCTCGGAGCCTTCGATATCGGCCGCATGGAAATTCAGGTCAGTGAGGATCGCGTTGGCCGTTTCGATCGGTATTTGCTCGCCGCTGCCCGCCGTTTGCTCCTCCTCGATCACCCGCTGCTCCAGGGTCGGCGCGGGCGGCAGGTGATGGGACTCCGCTCCTTCCTCCACGGGCTCGAGCGCCGTCGCCGAAAAGAGAACGCGCGGCTCAAGCGCCTCGAAACGCAACTTATCCGATTCCGGGGAACCGGGGCGTTTACGGCCGTAGGGAGGCAAAAACCACTTCATGGAGCGAAAGAGAGGGGAAAATGAGACAAATCCGCTAAGGACCGCGTAATATAAAAGCCATATTTTTAATAATCAAAACGATTTTTATTAACTTTTGTAAAACTTTAAGATCGCCAATCACGCTTCTTCGTAGCGAAGGAGACTAAGTAAGCCGGGGGGCGGCCCCATGAAAGGCTCCCAATTGAGGGGCGCGAGTGACGACAGCGGCGAAGGAGATCAGGCGCCTCCCGCCCGCTCCTTCAGCACCTCGAACTGCCGTTGCAGTCCCTGCCAAGCCAAGGCGGCGAGGGTTTGGGCGCGGGTTCCGCGGGCTTTCACCGTGCCGATCTCCCCTTCCCGCAATTCACCTTCATCGGCGAGGAGCGAGGCGCGCCATTCAAAGCGCGGTTTGGTCAGCTCGTAGGAGGCGAGCGGATCCTCCCCCTTTCCCGGCTCGGTCGTTGCCGACTGGGCCGCCGCCCCCGTGCGATGACGCACCGCGAGCGGGCCGCCCGAGGGAGTGATGAGGGCGAAATGGGCCGGCTCCATGCCGGCACTGGGCACGGCATCCGCGAGAGTCGCCTCCCAGGTGGTGACGCGGCCGCGTGGGCGAAAGGTCACCGGCAGAGCCGCCTCCCTCGCCTCGTCGAATCGCTCGCGGTCCGAGGGTGCGGCGAGGATCACCAACTCCCGGCGATTTCCTTCGAAGACGGAAAAGAGCGGACGCCCCGTCTCGATCCAGGTGCCCACCAGCAGTTCCAGATGGCGGCCATCGATCCGGCCGGCGCGGGGTGCGCGCAGCTCCAGGCTCGCCACATGTTCGCGCAGTTCCCCCGCGGTGCCCTCAAGGCCTGCGAGATGTTCCTCCTCCGCCTGCGAGGCGGCGATTTGTCCTTCTTTCAAGAGGGCATCGCGACGGAGCCGGCTGCGCTGGATCTCCGTCTCGATCTGCAGGAGCCGCGATTGCTCCTCCACATTCTCCAGGCGCGCGAGCAAGTCGCCTTCCTTCACCTGATCACCGGCACGCACCACCAGCTCGCGCAAAAATCCGGGGCATCTCACCCGCACCTCGCCGCCACCGACATCGCGCACCACGGCAGGAGCCGTCGCCGTCGGCGTGATCTCGATCGTCACGAGGGCCGCCGCGAGGATGGTCAGGAAACAAACGACGCGGGCGATGAGCCGGGCCGGACGCAGCCCTTCCGCGGCCGCGTTTTTCTTGAGATACTTCGCTGCCCCCGTGATCGATTGGACGAGCATCGCCGCCCCCACCACGATCGCGAGGAGGAGGCCGGCTCCTTCAAAAAGAAAAGCCGTCGCGAGGAGCAGCCCGACCATCACCACCACCTTCCAGACCGAGGCGGCGATGCCATAGGCACCGATGAGCAGCCCCGGTTCGCCCTTGCGGAGCGGGTACTTCGCCTTGCGCATCCCCAGCAATCCGCGGCGCGCCAGCCAGCCGGCTACGTTCTGCCCCTTGCCGTAGAGATTCGGGATGTCGAGCAGGTCCGAGAGGATGTAGTAGCCGTCGAACCGCATCAGGGGATTCGCATTGAAGAGCACCGTCGTCACGCTCGAGAGCACCACCACCTGATGGAGCGCCGCCGAGAGCATCCCCGGCTCCACGCGCGACCAGACGATCGCCGCGATCGCCGCGACGAAGAGTTCGCCATACATGCCCGCCCCCGCCACTGCGAGCCGGTGCCAGCGCGAGGGAAAGGCCGTGCTCGAGGAGGCGTTCACGTAGCCCAGCGGTGTCGTGAAGAGCAGCAGCGTCACCCCCGCCTCCGGCACCACGCCACCGAAATAACGGCAGACGAAGCCATGCCAGCATTCGTGAAAAACTTTCAGCACGAGCCAGAGCACTCCCAGCATCCAGAGATTGCCGAACTCGAACAATCCTGACATTTGCGCCACAAAACGCTCCTTCTCCCCATGCAGGGAGAGGGCTCCCCAGAGCACCACCGCGATCCAGATCGCGGCGAACCACGGTCCTGCGAGCCATCCCGCCTTCGCCGCGAGCCAGGCGAAAAAGCGGTCGGGATTCCCGAGCGGCAGTTTCAGGAAGAGGACCTGGCTCACCTTGCCGACGGCGCGCTTCGACTCCGTCGGCCGGTTCACCTCGTCGTAGACCCGTCCGGCGTGCGAGGCGTCGTCCGATACCACGAGCCCGGCATCCACAAGCATGCGCACGAGCGAAGCCGCTTCCTCGGACTCGAAGGCGAGACGCGGATCGCCTTTCGCCGTGGCACTGACGAGCGCCGCCACCGTATGCCTCCCGTCGAGACTCCGCACGAAGGCGTGCTCGCGGGCCCCGAGCCGGTAAAACTTGCCCTGCAGCGGATCCTCGAGCAGGTAGCTGCCCTCGCCGCGCACTTCCTGGAAGGTCCATCGCAGGTCGTCGCGCAGACGCGGCATCGCCATCTCGATCTCTCGGACGGCAAAGTCGGGACTCTCTCGGTGGAACGACATGGGTGGGTTTGTCAGGATTCCGCCATGCCTCACCAGAGGTGGTATCGCAGGGCAAGCCAAGCATCGCGGGCGAGATTCCAAAGAAGGGGGCGACGCGGCCCCTCGATCTTTGCCTTGCCCTTCAAGCCCGCCCGCAGGTCGCCGTTCGGATTTCCGATCAGCGCTTCACAGAGAAAGACATTCTTGTCCTCGAGCCACTCCGACTTGGGCGCGACGCGGGCGACCACGCTCGAGACCGTCTTCGTCGCATGCGATTCGAGTTTCAGCGTCACCGTCGCCCCTTCCCGCACCAGCGGTACATCCTTCGCCGGCACCGCGACCTCGGCCACGAGCCGGTCGAGCGGCCCCACTTCGAAAAGCGGATCACCGACCCGTAGCGGCGCTCCTTCGGACCGCTCCAGATCCCCCTGCAAAATCAGACCATCGATGGGCGAGCGCACCTCGAGATGTTGGCGGCGGTATTCGAGCAACTCGATCTCGTGGGTGAGACCCTCCGCCTCCAGCGCCGCCATGCGCGACTCCGCGACGCGTCCTTCGGCGAGCGCCTGATCGGCTTCCTTCGCGGCGCGCTCGCGGTTCGCGATCGCCTCGGCCAATTGCGAGCGCAGCTCGCGCCCGTCCATCTCCGCGAGCAAATCCCCTTCCCTCACCACCTCGCCGGCACGCACCGCCGAGCGCAAAAGGATCCCGTCGAAAGGCGCGGCAATGACGCGGCGCACCACCGGCTGCAGCTCGCAGGTCGCCCGCACCGGATAGGGCAGCGGGATCAGCGCCGCTCCGAGCAGGAGCCCGCCCGCCACCATCGCGAGACGACGCGAGGTGAGTGATCCCTTTTTCCAAAGCCGCAACACTGTGCCTCGCGCCGCTCCCGGCTTTGCCTGATGCAGCAGCGTCAGCAGCGGAGCCACCTCCGGAGTCGCCGCCTCGATCAAGGCACGTTTTTCATCGAGATCGGCCGGCTCCGTCCTCCAGAGGAAAAGCCACGCCCCGCGCTTTTTGCCTTCCCGATCGATCAGCGGCAGGCAGAAAGAGGCGGCCGGATCATACCATTCCCGCAGAGGCACCGCGACCGGCACCGTCGCGGGTCCGGCTTGGCGATGGTCTTCGCGGTGATAGATCAACGAGCGACCTTGATGGAGCGCCTCGGAGAGGTGGGAAAGGATCGCGCGGCGACCGGGCGAATGGGCTTCGCTCGGTCCCGTCTCCCCCGAAACCGCGGCGACCCGATGGCCATGCCAGGTCTTCAGGGAAAGAGCGACAAGATCGCTCCCGAAGGTCTCGCGCAGGTAGTTCGCGAGGAGCCGGGCACACTCGGGAAAATCGATCCCTTGGCTCGAGGCTCCGATCAGCTCAATCAGGGCCGCGACGCGTCCAAATCGGGCCCGGATCCGGTCCGTCTCCCCGCGCATTTCCGCGAGCAGCCGCAAGAGACCCGCCGCCTGCAGCGCCGCCAGCGAGGCTGCCTCGCCGCGATGTTGCAACTCCTGCGCGCGACAAAGCACTCCCGTCACCTGCCCGCCCTGCCGCGCCGGCACCGCCATGACGAGACAGCGACCGCCGGCCAGCATCGCCTCGATGAGGATCGCTTCGCCGCTTTTCGCCGCCTCGCTCGCGGCCGGTTCACAGGCCTTGCGCAGGATCTCGCCGGCCGCGTGGAGGAATCGTTCGCGGAGAATCGCCCCCGGCACCGAACACTCGGGCAGCACCTCGCAGGGGACGGCCTCGCCTTCCTCCGGCTCGTCTTCCGGAGTCAGGGCCAAACCCCTCTCGACCCGGAACGCGACACAGCCGAGCCCACCGTGGAGCCGGTTCACGGATTCCAGCGCGGACGGCAGCACCTGATCATCAGGCAGATCCACGAGCTGCCCGACCAGCCCCACCGGATAGGGAGGAGTCAGCTTCCGAGCCCCTTGCTGGGGTGCCTCCGTCGCCCGCCCGCGACGCAGCGCGCCCCCTGCGGGCGCGACCGGAGGAGTGGGAGGGCGGAGATTCGATTCGGACATGAAAGCGGGCCTTGGCTAAAATTACAATAAATACAATAATTTAGATAAACGTATTGTAAATCCCCTTTTCTCCGAAAAAAACGGACTCAACAGGGTCAAGCCCTCCCTTCGACCCTCTTGGGTGCGTGTAATCAGGGCGGCGTGCTTCGGCCACGGGCGCGGGCTTTACGAGCGGGCGATTCTCCTGTCTATTTACCGGTATGATGCAACGGCTCGTGGCGCTCCTGATGATCCTCGCGGCAATCTTCGCCGCCGTCCCCTCCCCCCTCCGCGCCCAGGCCGACTACAAACGCTACTTCGACGAAGACAACCTGCCGAAGGTCCGCGAGATCTTCAATCAAGGCCGCTACGACATCGTCATCCAGGTCTGCGAATACGCCGACCGCCGCGGCCAGCCCTCGTGGGAATGGCGCGTCCTCCATTTCGAGGCCCTCGCCGCGATCGGCCAATACGAAGAGGCCTATGACGAGGCGAAAAAAACCGCCGACCGCTTCCGCGAGGATCTCGGCGCCCTGCTCCGCCTCCACCGCTTTTTCAAAACCCACGGCCACAAGGAGGACGCCGATGCCCGCTTCGCCGACCTCAATGCCGCGGCGCGAGCCATGCCGAAGAAGGACCGCACCACCCTCGACCTCGTCCATCTCGGAGAGGCCGCCCTCATCCTCGGGGCCGATCCGGCGAAGGTCCTCGAGCAGTATTTCGGTCCTGCCAAAATGGCCAAACGCAAAGGGAAGGAAGTTCCGCCCGGTCTTCTCGAGGCCCACCTCGCCTCCGCCCGTCTCGCCGAAGCGAAGGAAGATCTCAAGAAAGCCGGCGAGGAATACGCCGCCGCCCTGCGGCTCGCCCCGAACGACACCGAGGCCCTCTTCGGCATGGCCAAGGTGCTCTTCCCGAACGATCGCGAGGCCGGCGCGACCTATCTCGAAAAGACCCGGGCCGAGGCTCCCCTGCATTTCGGCGCGCTCCTTCTGCAGACCGAATCGGCGATCAATTTCGAACAATACGAGGCCGCGACCGAATTGCTCAACCTCGTCGAGTCGGTCAATCCCCGCCATCCCGAAGCCCACGCCTACCGCGCCATCCTCGCCGAACTCGAACGCAACGACCACGCCGCCTTCGAGCAGGCGCGCCAGACCGCCCTCTCTGTCTGGAAGGACAACCCCGAGATCGACTACCTCATCGGTCGCGTCCTTTCGCGCAAATACCGCTATCAGGAAGGCGCCGAGGCCCAGCAGCGCGCCCTCGCCTTTGATCCCGGTTTTCTCCCGGCGAAACTCCAGCTCGCCCTCGATTACCTGCGCCTCGGCCGCGTCGACGAAGCCTGGCCCCTCGCCAAGGAAGTCGCCGCCGCCGATCCCTACAACGTGCTCGCCTTCAATCTCGAGGTCCTCGAAAAAGAGATCGCCAGCTTTGCCTCGGTGAAGACGCCCGACTTCATCATCCGCCTCCCTCCCGAGGAAGCCGAAATCTACGGCGACCGCGTCGTCGAGATCCTGACAGAAGCCAAAAACACCCTCGGCGCGAAATACGGGCTCACCATCGACCATCCCACCCTCGTCGAGTTTTATCCCGATCAGCAGGATTTCGCGATCCGCTCCTTCGGCTCGCTCGGCGGCGACGGACTTCTCGGCGTCTGTTTCGGCTCCGTCGTGACGATGAACAGCCCCGGCAGCATCACCGCCGCGAAGAGCAACTGGGAGGCGACCCTCTGGCACGAGTATTGTCACGTCATCACCCTCACCGCGACGAACAACAAGATGCCGCGGTGGCTCAGCGAAGGCATCTCCGTCTACGAGGAAAAGCAGCGCCAGGCGAACTGGGGTCAGGAGATGAATCCCGACTACCGGAAGATGATCCTCGAGGACAAGGCCCTCACGCCCGTCAGCGAGATGAGCCAGGCCTTCTTCCAGGCGAAGGACTCGATGGCGGTGATGTTCGCCTATTACCAGAGCATGCTCGTCGTCGAGCACCTCGTGAATACCCACGGTCTTGAGAAACTGCGCGCCATCCTCGCCGACCTCGGCGAAGGCGTCCTCGTGAATGACGCCATCGCCCGTCACACCGTGCCGATGGAGGAATTCGAAAAGGCCTTCGCCCTCTTCGCCACGAAGCTGGCCGAGTCCTACGGACCCGGTGTCGACTGGACCAAACCCAAGCCCGAGGAGATGAATCCCCGGGTGATCCTTTCGATCGCGACCTATCTGAAGGATCACCCGAACAACTTCGAAGCCCGCCGTCTTCTCACCGAACAGCTTCTCCAAGTGAAAAACTGGGATGCCGCGATCGAATCGGCCGACGCCCTCATCACCCTGCTCCCCGATTACACCGGCCAGGGCAACGGCTACACCCTCAAGGCCCTCGCCCTGCGCGGCAAGGAAGACGCCGCCGGCGAAGCCGCCGTGCTGGAACTGCTCGCGGCCCGGTCGGCCGAGGCCTTCCAGGCCTATCAGCGGCTCATCGAGGTGAACTTTGAAAAAGGCAACTGGGACGGCGTCATCGCCAACGCCGCGCGCGGACTCGCGATCAATCCCTTCACCGAGCGCATCCACTATTGCAGCGGCTGCGCCCACGAAGCCAAGGCCCAGCCTGCCCTCGCGGTGAGATCCTTTGAGAACGCCCTGCGCCTCAATCCCGCCAATCCCTCGGAAGTGCGCTTCCGCCTCGCGCGGAATTTGAAAGGCGACGACCCCGCCGCCGCAAAACGCCACCTCCTCGACGCCCTCGCCGATTCGCCGCGATATCGTGAGGCGCATGGAATGCTCATCGACATCGTCGATGGGAGGACGACGGCTCCCGTAGCGGCGCCACCCGCGGCGCCGGCGACTTCACCCGCACCGGCCCCAGTAGCTCCCAAAGACGAACCACCAAAGAGAGTGCCACTCCCCGGAGCCGCCCCAACGCCCGTCCCCGCCCCGCAATGATGGAGCCGCTCCCTTCCCTCGCCGAGATCGAATCGGCCAAGGCGCTCATCCGCCCACACATCCGCGAGACCCCGACCTATCGCTGGCCTCTGTTGGAGAAAGACCTCGGCGTCGAAGTCTGGGTGAAGCACGAGAATCACACGCCCGTCGGCGCTTTCAAAATCCGCGGCGGCCTTGTCTACCTCGATGAGCTGAAACGGACCGAGCCCGACACCGCCGGTATCATCGCCGCGACCACCGGCAACCACGGCCAGTCCATCGCCTACGCCGCCCGCGAACAAGGGATGCGTGCCGTCATCGTCGTGCCCCACGGCAACAACCCCGAGAAAAACGCCGCGATGCGTTCGCTCGGAGCCGAACTCGTCGAACACGGCCGCGAGTTCCAGGAGGCCCTCGAATACTCCCGCGAACTCGCCGCCCGCGAGGGACTCCATGCCGTGCCTTCCTTCCATCCCTGGCTCGTCCGCGGCGTCGCCACCTACGGGCTCGAGCTCTTCCACTCCGTCGCCGATCTCGATGCCGTCTTTGTTCCCATCGGACTCGGCTCGGGCTTTTGCGGGCTCGCCGCGGCCCGCGCCGCTCTCGGACTGAAAACCGCCCTCATCGGCGTTGTCTCCGAACACGCCCCGGCGTATCAATTGTCGTTTCGTCAGGGTGAATTCATCGAACAGCCCAGCCATACCCGCGTCGCCGAAGGCGTCGCCTGCAAGACCCCGAACCGCGACGCCCTCGAACACATCCGGGAGCACGCGCACGACATCGTCACGGTGAGCGACGACGATGCCATCGACGGCGTCGCCGAGTTGCTCCGCTGCACCCACCAGCTCGCCGAAGGGGCGGGCGCGCTCTCGTGGGCCGCCTTGAAAAAACATCGCGAAGCCTGGCAGGGCAAACGCGTCGCGGTGATCCTCTGCGGCGGCAACGCCAGCACCTCCCTGATGCGCGAAGCGGTCGCTCGGTTGTGATTTTTACGAGCCCAGCGCTTCTTTCCAAACATCCACCTCGCCGGACCATCCGAGCCGTCTCAGCGCATCGTCGATCGCATCGAGATCGGGTTCGACGATGCCTTCCTCGCGGATCTGCTTTTCATCGGCGGGGTCCTCGGGATTCACGGCACGCGCGATCGCCCAGCAGGCCCACGCGCGCCAGGCTCGCACTTCCGGACGGGGACCGCTCATGCGCGTCGCAAGATGTTGGAAATGGCGTCGTGGATTCCCAACAAAATCCCCCTCGCGCCGATGCTCCAGGATCCATCGCAGGGCCGCATAGGGCGGCGGCCAATCGATCAAACACGGCTCGTCGTCCCGCAAGTCGGCGGAGAAAGCGCGATTCAACATGAGGATGGCCTGGGCCGGCAATCCCTTTTGCCACAGCGCCTGACCGCAGGCCAGCGCGAGCCGGTAGAAAGCCTCGCCCCGGTCCTCGCCCACCGCCCGGATCGAGACGGCCGAGAGTCCCGGATCGGCGGAGGGGAGATGAGGGCACGGCGGGAGCAGGTCCATCTCAAGGACGCTCGAAGACAAAGGTGCCGAAGGAACCCGGCACGTGGAAGTCGGGCTTTTCCGTGCCCGGATGGATCCAACTGATCCAGTCCTGCACCACGCCCCCGGGACCATGGGAAAACTCGGCCCGGTAGACGCCCGCGATCATCTCCTCGCCTGACAAACACCCCAACTCCCGCAGCACCGCGATCGGGATGGTCCCCTCCACCTCGTAGCCGCCCTCGACGAATTCCCCCGCGAACTCGAGTCCGGGGAAACGCCACGTCGGGTCGAACTTCCGGTGATAGATCGCCTCGTAGTCGTAGACGCCGCCCCGCGGGTCCATCTCCGCGCCGTAGTAGGGCGTGCTGAGGTCGCGGGTCGAGGCGAAAAAGAGCTCGACCCGGTCCGACCCGAGCACGGCCTCGCCGGGATCTTCGTGAGGATCGAGGACGAGATCGTCGTCCTCCACCTCGAAACGGAACTTGAAGAAGTCCTCGTTCCAGACCGCGCGGAAGATCGTGAGCGGCGCCGGGCGATCGAGCCAGGGGAACTGGAAGTCTTCAAGACGCTCCCCTTCTAACGAATCGAGCGAGGCGGAATGGCGGACGCGGTAGGTTTTCATCGGGCGCAGTTTAGGGAAGGCCCGGGGGATGGGCAAGGTCGGGGTTGCGGAGGGGGAAACGTAAAGCGCAGAGAGGGATGCAAGACCTTCAATGACGCGACTTTTTAGGCGTTGCGGTCGAATGTAGAAATGGCGTCATGTGTAGATAGAGCAGAGTGTGGAAGCCGTTTAGGCTATTCCCTCCGACGAGACTTGGAAGGCGTGAAATAAAGAATGCCGGCTATGAGCTGCAGCGCGACTGAGATCCCCGCATGCCAAAGAATGCTCTCGATGTAGGCGTTCTGAATTAATGTCGCGCTTACGGATGGCGCGTAGGTAACAAAACTGTTCAGCACGAGAGAGCCAAGAGTAATGAATGAGGCGAACAAAAAGGCGGCTGCGATGTATTCTCGTTTCATGATGTGCTCGCATCAAGGCATAACGTTTGAAGTGAGCTCAGGGCTGAAAGCCCTTGAGCTCCACGCCTGGTTAGGCATCTTCGTTTAAACGGGGATCGTCGCTCCACAATACCTCACAGCCGAGATAATCTGCGATAATCATCCTGATGACAATCCCTCCGATGTCATCAATAGCAAGATAGCGGTAGTATCCTTCCTGCACCTCTACCCAATCGTTCATGAGGAATGAGGTGCGCTAGCTTTTTGGACCATCAGAGACCAAAATCAGATCATGTCCAGCAAGACCCGCAATCGATACAATGATGACTTCAAGGCCCAGACCCTGGAGCTCGTCGACACCGGCAAACCGATCTCCGAAGTTGCCG
>JAEUHI010000054.1 GCA_016795385.1 Verrucomicrobiales bacterium
CCCCGGCGGCAACCTCACGCCCGAGGGATCGGTCATCAAATCGACCGCGATCGATCCCAGTCTCGTCGATGAAAACGGCATCTACCTGCACGAGGGACCGGCCCGCGTCTTCGCCTCCGAGCCCTCCGCCATCGCCGCGGTAAAATCGACCGGACCCGACCGCATCAAGGAGGGTGACGTCATCGTCCTGATCGGTCTCGGCCCCATCGGCTGCGGCATGCCCGAGACCGCCCAACTCACCATCGCCCTGAAGCACCTCCCCTGGGGCAAACACGTCGCGCTCATCACCGACGGCCGATTCTCCGGCGTCTCCACCGGTGCCTGCGTCGGCCACATCTCCCCCGAGGCCTGGGCCGGCGGACCGATCGGCAAAGTGCGCGACGGCGACCGCATCCGCGTGCGCGTCGACTGCCGCAATCTCACCGGCAGCGTCGATTTCGCCGGCGACGAGGCGGAGCTGCTCGCCCGTCCCGTGAACGAAAAGCTCCACCGTCTCCCCAACGTCCCCGACGACACCCGGCTCTGGGCCGCGCTGCAAAATGTGAGCGGCGGCACCTGGGGTGGTTGCGTCTATGATGTCGAGGCGATTCTGGCGAAGTTGGGGGCGTGATTGATCCCCCCCCTTCACTACTGCACCGGCATCCCGAGGGCGACCCGAGCGCCATCGCGCAAAACCACGACGGGCACGGTCGCACCGGGCTTTCGCTCGAGGAGATGCTTGGCGAGAAGATCGATCTCGTCGAGGGCTTCCGTACTGCCGTCGACCTCAACGAGAATGTCGCCCTTGCGGAAACCGGCCTTTTTCGCCGCGGCGTGTTTTCCATACTCCCCGACATGCAGGACCTCGAGCGCCAGCGACCCAACCGCGATTCCGCGCCCGGTCCGTGCCGCGTCATCGAGGGGCTCGAGCTTCATCCCACCGAAGGCCATGGCCCGCATCGAACCCCCACCGACCCCGGGCCTTCGGCGGGAAGGGAGCCGAGGGGATGAAAAAGGGAATTCCTAGCAGTCGAACCCCCACCGACCCCGGGCCTTCGGCGGGAAGGGAGCCGAGGGGATGAAAAAGGGAATTCCTAGCAGTAATTCCTAGCAGTTGAAGACGTGGTGGAAAGACCCTGCGGTCCCGGCGATTTCCTCGCCACGATCTACCATCACCTCGGCATCGATTCCTCGAAGATCACGATCGAGGACTTCAACGGGAGACCGACCCCCATCGTCGATCACGGCAAGCCGATTCCGGAGCTGGTGGTTTGAAGGGGGTAGAGAAAGTCGTGAGACTTTCTTAGGTCCGGTCGGCGGCGCATGAAGCGGGAGAAACTCTCACGAGTTTCTTTACGGTTAGTCCGTGATTGACCGTGACGTTGCGTTCGGGCAATCTCGGCCGCATGGATCCGGCAAGCACCTCAAAACCTCCGAAGCAACGGAAGGGTGGTTTGGCTTTTGTGCTGGGCCTCCTCGCCGGCATCGCGATCGCCTCGGTCGTTGGATGGTGGCCTTGGAACCGGACCTTGCCCCCGGATTCGCCAACGGTGATAAACATCAGCGACGGAAGCGGGATGATGGGGCACGAGATTCTCGCTGCGGCGGCGCTGTTGTCGAATGAGCGGGTGGTGAGGATTGAGTTTTTGTCTGAAGGAGCAAGGGGATTAGTCAATGTAATAGATCGTCGGCGCCTCGATTCACCTACTATTATCTGTGAACCGTTTCTCGTGCGTGTGACCCCGTTTGGAGTTCATTTCGAAGAAGAGGAACTCTCGCGAGAAGCCTTCCGTACCCGGCTTGTCGAGCTTGCAGAGTCAGCACGACTTACAGATTCCAGAGGATTCATTTTGCTTTCTTGTGCAGATGGAACAAGCGGCGAAATGTTGATCAACATCCTTCGTGACTTAAGCGAGGTCGAATCGATGGACATCATCCTTCCCGACCATCGCTGGATCTTCGAGCCTCGCCCAACCCCGCCGCCTGCTCCCCGGATCAACCCCCTCGCCCATCCGGTCGAGTTGAAGTGATCCCAATCGCTTGTCGAGCGTATCTTCAGCCCGACGATCCACCAATCCCGGATCCCCAAGTCGTCCCCCGACCCCCGGACTTGCACGAAGCGTCGCTTGATCTAAAAATGATCCATGGATGCTCCCACCTTGCCTGTTTTTGTCGCAACGCCCGGATCGGGCAAACGTTTCCAAGCCCTCGGAGACGAGGTGAAAGTGTTGATCAGCGGAGAACAGACCGGGGGAACCTTCTCCCTGGTCGAGGTGGTGACACCTCCGGGCGGAGGTCCTCCGCCTCACTGGCACAGCCGGGAGGATGAATGCTTTCACATTCTCGAAGGGCGGATCGAGCTGTGGCAGGACGGCGTGTGGTCGGAAGCGCCGAACCCCCACCGACCCCGGGCCTTCGGCGGGAAGGGAGCCGAGGGGATGAAAAAGGGAATTCCTAGCAGTAGCAGTAATTCCTAGCAGTTCTTTGCCGTGCCTCATGGGGTGCTTTCGCAGCCCTGGCCCGTGCTGGGTGGGCATCTGCTCTCCGCCTTCATCGGCGTGCTCTGCGCGCGCAGCATTAACCACCCTGCTTTGTCCGCCGCCTGTGCCGTGGGATTCGCCATCGGAGCCATGCATCATTTCCGCTGCATCCATCCGCCCGGAGGAGCCACCGCACTGACGGCCGTTCTCGGTGGCAAGGCTATTCACGACTTGGGCTTCG
>JAEUHI010000089.1 GCA_016795385.1 Verrucomicrobiales bacterium
ACCAGCCCATCATCGCTTTTGACTCGCCGCAGTCGGCCGGGAGGGTGATTCGAACCCCCGACAATCCAGCTTCGGCAACCTCGCGGAAAGTGCCGCCACGGGCCTCCAGGCCGGTGTTTTCAGCGAGAGTTTTCCACACCGGTGTTGATTTAGCAATCGCACGTGCTTTTCCGCCTTTTTCTTCCTGGTTCCTCTAAAACTGATCAAGGTCTCGATCTGAGCTTGGTGATCATCCTATCTTTTTGGTTGCCCTGCCGACGGAGATTGCTCAAGATCATGACATGAGCGCGATCATAGAGACCCAGACCAGCAAATCTTCCGGTGGAAAAATCGCTGCCATGATCGGCTGTGGGTGTGGCGCGCTGATTCTCGCGGGGCTTGCCGTGATTGCCCTGATCTTCTGGGGCGTTACCAAGGCAATCAAGAGCAACGCGCCTTACAACGACTCCATCACCGCGGTTCAGAGCAACCCGGCCGCACAGGAGGCACTCGGCACCCCAATCGACCCTGGCTTCTTCCCCAGCGGAAATGTCAGCATCAACAACGGTGAAGGAAAAGTCGACTTCAGCATTCCTGTTTCAGGTCCCAAGGGCAAAGGAACCGTTCGCGTTGTCGGCACCAAACCGTCGGGTTCGACGGTTTGGATTTACGACACCTGGCAGCTTGAGATCGAAGGCGCCGATCCCATTCCCTTGGGACGATGAATTCCTCGTGCCCGCCGTTGCCGGGAGTGGACGAGGGTGCGAGAGTCGCACGATGCAGCTCGTCCTCCTCCTTTTTCTGATTGCCATCGTCGGCACGATGTGGGGAAGAACGCGTTTCCTCAAAGTCTACGGACAGGAATCGAAAAATCTCCTTTCTTCCCGCATCACCGGGGCCGAACTTGCCGAAGCCATCCTGAGAAAACGCGGCATCTCCGGCGTTTCCATCGCACGGGGCGGCGGACTGCTTCCTGACTCTTACGATCCGGCGACCCGTCGGCTCACTCTCGCGCCTCAGCACTTCGGTGCTTCGACTTACAGCGCCCTCGCCATCGCTTCTCTCCAAGCCGGAAAAGCGATCCAGCATTTCGAAGGGCACCGCCCCCTCTTCTGGCGGAATGCAGCCGTGCAATGGGCGGTCTACCTGACCCCGGGGCTGGCTTTCGCGGGCCTTGTCTCCTTTGCCCTCGGCCTTGGCAAATCATTGCTGCCCATCGTGATCCTGGGCTGGTGCCTCCTCACGTTCTGGAATTTTCTGACCGTCCCGACCGAGATTGACGCCGCCCTCCGTTCAAAACGGGAACTGGAGAGCATGCGGACTTTCCGCAACATCGACGAACGCGTCGGTGTCGAGCGGGTCATGGGTGCGGCCAGTACGGCGAATATCGATCCCATTTCCATCCTGGGGTCGTGGATCGCCCGCTGCCTCCTGCCCTGGATGCGGGAAAAGAAGCCCTGAACGAAGAGGGTCGGGCCGCCGACCCGACAGGGTTCACTTCAGCCGCTTCACCCGGATGTCCTTGAACCAGACCACCTGACCGTGATTCTGCAGGCCGATGCGCCCGGCGCGCGGTTTGTCCTTGATCGCCACTTTGAATTTGTTGGTGGTTCCGTCAGGATTTTTCCCCGCTTCGGGCCAGTCGTTCACATCGACGTCGAAGACTTTCACTCCATTGAGATGGCAGGTCTGGCGCGAACCTTCACAACGCAGCAACAGCGTGTTCCATTCGCCCACCGGCTTCGCCGCTTCGGCCTCGGGGGCCTTTCCTTCGTAGAAAGATCCGTTCAACTTTTTCGCATCGAGAGGACCGTGCGTTTTCTGGTAACCCGGATCATCCATCAATTGCACCTCGAAGCCACGATGAACGGGATCACTCTTCACCGCGCGATAAAAGACTCCGCTGTTCGCGCCTTCAGAGATCTTGTATGAGAGCGAAAGCTCGAAATCGCCGAAATCTTCCTTTGTCCAGATGTAGCCCATCGACCGGGTCTTCACCGTGCCATCGTCCCCCTCGGAGGATTCCATGCGGCAGACGAGCGATCCATCTTCCTCGATCCCCCAGGCACCGGGAGCGAATTCCCAGGCTTCGAGATTTTGACCGTCAAAGAGCACGGTTTCTCCCGGAGCCGGATCGGCCGGTCGAGCGGCAAGGACGAAACCGAAGAGAAGAAGCCAGCAGAGTGAAGAGGTTTTCATGAACGAGCCGTGGGTATCGCAGCTTCGTAACCTACACCAGACCGATCTGACGCGAACGCCGAATTCCGGATTTCGACATTTGCCGCCCTTGTGGGATCGTGGAACGCTCCCGCAATCCATCCGCATGTCTGCCGCCCTACACTCTCTCGCCCTTTCCGAACCTTTCCACATCGCCCACGGCAGCTCCGCGGCGAGGACGATGTTGCGGGTGAGCCGGGACGGACACGTTGCCGAGGCACCGTTCGTTCCCTATTACGGAGAGGATCCCGAGGTGACGCTCACCGCCATCGAGAGCGGCACTCCCATCGCGCACCTGCCCCGGACGGCGCGGCTCGCTTTCGATCTGCTCGACCTGGACCTCGCCACGGGCGCTGCCGGTGAAACCCTTGGAGCACATGCCGCACGGAGACTCGGACCTCCGCGGGGTCCCCTCCCCCCGGGTTGCCGCTCGCTCGGCATCCCCGACGACCTCGGCCTTTTTTCACAAAAAGTCTCCGGCCTCGCGAAGCAATTTCGCGTCCTGAAGCTGAAACTCGGTTCGGGCGATCTCGGCCTGGATTTGGCCACTGTCTCGGTCGCCCGACTCGCGGCGCCCGAGGCCTCTCTCCTCCTCGATGTGAACGGCGGCTGGGATCCCACCGAGGCTCCGATGATGATCTGGAAATTGATGGACTACCGCCCGACCCTCATCGAGCAGCCGATCCATCACACCCTCGGGCTGGATGTCTGGCGCGACTTGCGTGCGGAAATGCCCGAAGGTGCGCCGCCCATCTACGCCGACGAGAGCGCCCAGACGGTGGCGGATCTCGACGGGCTCGCGGGTTACGTCGACGGAGTGAATGTGAAGTTATTGAAATGCGGCAGCTTCGATGGGGCCATCGACATGATCGCCGGTGCCCGTCGGCTCGGACTCGGTGTCCTCCTCGGATGCATGATTGAGTCCAGCCTGGGCACGACCGCCGCCGCCCATCTCGCCCCTTGGGCCGACTGGATCGATCTCGATGGACATTTTTACCTCGCTCGTGACGACTACGAGGGGATCGCGTATGCTTCCGACGGTTCCCTCGTGATGCCGGCACGTCCCGGGATCGGAGCCGTGCCCCGATGAACCCTGATCCCGTCCTTTTCCAAGCCGCAGCCACGCGTCATCTCCCCGCCGCCCTCGATCTGCTCCGCGAACTGGTCGCGGTGAACAGTTTTACGACGAATGCCGAAGGGGTCGACAAGGTCGCGGGAATCACTGCCGCGGCGTTTGCCCCTCTCGGGTTTCGTGCCGACCTTGTCCCGTGCTCTTATCCCGGGGCCGGTCCACACCTCTTTCTCACTCGTCCCGGCGAGGGCGATCCCATCGTGCTGGTGACCCACTCCGACACGGTGTTTCCCGTGGAAGAAGAAGAAAAGAATGATTTCCGCTGGGACGAACGTCCCAACGAGGGCCGCATCTACGGTCCCGGCACGATCGACAACAAAGGCGGCACCGCCCTCATCTGGCTGGCTCTCATGACCCTGCGCGAGGTCGATCCCAGGGCCTACGAGCGGAGTCACTGGCTCGTCGCCGCGAACGCCGCGGAAGAAGTGACCGGCGACGATTTCGGACTCGTCACCGCACGGCGCTGCCACGGCAAGGCTCGCGCCGTGCTGGTTTACGAAGGAGGTCCTGTCGACGCCCAGGGCTGGCATCTCGTTGTTTCCCGCAAAGGACGCAGCACGTGGCGACTCGATGCCGAGGGCCGGGCCGCCCACGCCGGAAGCAAACACCATGAAGGCATCAACGCGATCGATGCCCTCGCGCCCTCTCTCCCCCGGATCGCCGCGCTTACCGACCCGAATGAGGATCGCACCGTGAATCTGGGTCGCATCGAGGGCGGCACTGTCGTCAATCGTGTCCCGCACGAAGCTGCCGCCGAATGGGAATGCCGGGCGACCGATCCTGCCTCGCTGGAGCGTGCCGACGCTTTCTTTTCGGCACTCTCGGGCAAGGCCGCGAATGGTGCCACACTCCGCGCAAGCCGCACCGGACACACCTCACCCTGGCCGGGAGGCGAAGGAACCATGGCACTTTTCGCGAAGTGGGAAAAGGCCGCTGCCGCGATGGGCTTGAAGGCGGTCGCCGTCCCGCGAGGGGGCCTCAGTGACGCCAATCACCTCTGGCGTCTCGGCCCTACGCTCGACGGACTCGGCCCGTCGGGAGGCAACGCCCACTGCTCCGAACGCACCGCCGACGGATCGAAGCTGCCCGAATATCTCGAGGTCGCATCGATGGTGCCGAAGGCGGTGATGAACGCGATCGCTTGGTCTGGAATGGAGTGAGAACTCCGAACAAAACGGGGCGGACCGGTTGACGGAAGGCCGGATCACACCGCCTCGTCGGTCGTCTCGGGCTCCGCCTCGCGGCGCGTGCCTTCTTCGCGCTTTTTC
Source organism: Verrucomicrobiales bacterium (assembly GCA_016795385.1). Lineage (GTDB taxonomy): Bacteria > Verrucomicrobiota > Verrucomicrobiia > Verrucomicrobiales > DEV007 > Arctic95D-9. The sequence continues at coordinate 4,597 of JAEUHI010000089.1, forward strand.
ACGTGCTTCGCCTTCCAGATCTCATACACCATCGGCAGCACCGAGACGACGATGATGCCAACGACGACGAGTTCGAAGTTCTCCTTCACCACCGGGATGTTCCCGAAGAACCAGCCCGCCGGAACGATCGTGACGACCCACAGAAAAGCGCCGATCACATTGAAGGCCATGAACTTCTGATAATTCATGGCTCCTGATCCGGCGACGAAGGGAGCAAAGGTGCGCACGATGGGCACAAAACGGGCGAGGATGATGGTCTTGCCGCCATACTTCTCGAAAAACTCATTGGTCGTGTCGAGATGCTGTTGTTTGATGATGCGGGGAAACCTCGCGGCGAGTTTCTCGCCGGCGAATTTGCCGATGGAGTAGTTCACGGTGTCTCCGAGAATGGCGGCGACAAAGATGATCCCGGCAGCGATCCAAACATTGAGACCACTCGCCGGATCTGCGGCGAGAGCTCCGACGGCAAAAAGGAGGGAATCACCCGGAAGGAAAGGTGTCACGACAAGGCCGGTCTCGCAAAAGATGATGAGGAAGAGGATCCCGTAGACCCATTTGCCGTAGTCCTGGGTCAATTGATGGAGGTGCTCCTGGAGGTGGAGGACGAAGTCGATCAGCTGTTTGAGAATTTCCATGCGGGAAGGTCGCGGATGCGGGGAGTTTCCGCCCGGCGGCGGCTTTTTCAACCGGGGGTTTTGCCGATACGCTCAGCGTCCGAGGGATTTTCCGAAAAACGCGGCCGACGATTCCACGCAGATCTCAAAAGCATCCTGACGGCCGAGAAAGGCATGCGGAGCCCCGGGGATGAGAACCAGTCCGGTGGGGATGCCGAGCTTTTCCAGGTCCGACCGCATCTCATCGGCATGGGTGCTGGCATCATCGAGTTCGCCACTCATGAAGAGCAAGGGCGGGTCGGATGCATCGAGCTGATGCCGTGGCGACGCCATCGCATAGATGTCACGGGCCTCTGATTGAGGTGCTCCGAGGAAGGTGCGGTAGAAGGGATCATCCGGACGGGCACTGAGCCCGGCGATGCGCTCGGAGAGAAGATCGCTCTGGGCCCCCATCGCGAGGCAGGCCTGCACGGCGCTCGATTGGTCGGCGTGACCACCTTCCCCCTCCAGCGCCGCCACTCCGCCGCTCGTCGCCAAAAGCGCCGCGAGATGACCTCCCGCGGAGAGCCCGGTGACACCGATTTTTTGGGGATCGATGCCATGGACCGCAGCGTTCGCACGCAGCCAGCGCACCGCCGCCTTGGCATCCTGGATCGCGGCGGGGAACTTGGCCTCGCCGCTGAGCCGGTAGCTGATCGCAACCGTCACGTAACCTCGCGCGGCGAGGGCCATGGCGAGATTCGTCATGTTGGAGCGATCACCCTTGAACCAGCCCCCTCCATGGATGCAGACGATCGCCGGCAGAGGTGTCCTCCGCTCTTTCGGACGATAGAGGTCGAGCAGCATTTCGCGTTCGCCGTAGGCGGCGTAGGGCAGTCCCGGCAAGCTCTCGAGGGAAGCCACCAACTCTGCGGGCAATTTCGTCGGAGCAGGCTTGTTCTCCGTGGTGGCAGCAGGAAGGGAGACTTTCAATCCGCGGAACTCGAGTGCCCCGGCCTCCTCGCCCTTCGGCCCTCCCGACTCGCCCCCGAGACCAAAGGTCAGCTTCTCTTCGGCCAAGCAAGGATGCGCGGCCGTGATCTCGCGATCGTTGATCTTGGCGCGGACGATGTCTCCGTCGAACTCCATCCGCACGCGGTGCCAGACGTCGGTGGCGAGTGAACCCTCTTGCGTCACCAATTCGACCGTCTCGCCCTTCCTCGGATGGGCGAGCACGCGGATCCGGTCTTTGCTCATCACGAGGTGCGCGATGTGTCCGCGCTCCTGCGATCCGTTGAAAATGAGGCCGGCGAAGGTCGCCCCCCGCTCGAGCCGGAACTCGCATTCGATCACGGCATCGCGCAGCGGCAGCTTCCGCACCTTCAGGGGACCATGTCGTCTTTCACCGGATTCGTAGCCGCGCAGGACCCCGCCCTTTGCCGTCCATGTACCCAGCCCCCAGTACCATTCCGGGGAAAGATCGCCGGTAAAGGTTTCCTCAAGGATCACCTTTCCCTCAGCTGCCCGAACGGATTCTAGGTGGAGGAAAAAGCAGGCGGCGAGAGCGATGCGCAGGAAGGTCATGGCAAGATGGAATTCCGGAGAGAATCGGTCATGAGGCCCTCCCCGCAAGGGACGGGCTTGGGGCGGTGGCATCCATTCTCCACTCGCCAAAATCCCTTCCCGGAGATACACATTCTCCCGCGCTGCCGCACATCCGATGTACGCTCCTTTCATCCCCTTTTCCCAGGAGCACCTCCATGTGCTGCTCATCGGGTTTGCAGGAATCGTGGTGGTGCTGATGGCAGGACGGCGCGGCGGCATCTGCGAAAAGGCGGCGACAAATGGCCTCGCCTGGATCAATCTCGCGGCATGGCCGATCAGCCTCGTCGCGGCCTGGTGGCAGGGCGGTGCGATGGATCTGGAAAACCTTCTGCCCTTTCACCTCTGTGATGTCGCCGCCGTCACCGCCGGTCTCGCCCTCCTCACGAAACGATTCCCCCTCTTCCGTTCTCTGACCTACTTCTGGGGACTCGCGGGCACGATCCAGGGCCTCGTCACTCCGGCGATCCGAGAGACGGGCCCGATTTTTTTCTCCTTCTTCCTCCAGCATTTCACGATCGTCGCCGCGGCGCTCTACCTGCCGATCGTGCTCCGCTGGAGACCACGCCGCCCCGTCTGGAAAGCGGTCGGAGAAGTCTTCGCGTGGTCCGTCGCCTATCTGCTCTTTGCCATTGTCGTGAATGCGATCACCGGGGCGAACTTCGCGTATGTCTCGCATCCTCCGGCGAATCCCAGCTTGCTCGACCACCTCGGTCCCTGGCCCTGGTATGTGTTCTCGATGCTGGGAATCGCGCTCGTCTTCTACACGCTGCTGTGGTTGCCATTTGCCCGTTCCAGACCGACTTCCTGAATCATGCCGGCCAAACGAAAACCCGACGACGATCTGAGCGGACCCGAACTCGTAAAGGAAACCGCGCGTCGTATCCGCCTCGCCCGCACCCACTGGGACGCCCATCGCAACGGCGCCTGCCGGCTCGAGCGGACCCGTGCGCTGGCGCTCTATGAAAGGTTGAGCGAATCGGAGAAAGAACAGATCCCCCAGGTCCTCCGCGTCTGGCTGCGCTATCGCAGCGAGAAATATTTCGGCGAGCACCGCACGCCGCCAGGATCCGGTGCCCCGGGGCGGGGACGTCGCGGTGGCCGGAAGGATTCCTGACAAAAAGACAAAAAACGAAGGGCGCCCGTCTCCGGACGCCCTTCGCGCAGATTTCCCTGTCTCACCAAGGGGGAAAGGAGGATCAAGCCACGTCACGCGAGGCTTTGGAGGCGCTGCGATCGAGATCTTCGAACTCGCGGGCCGTGATGATGCGCTCTTCGAGGACACAGCGCGAAATCCAGCCCTCGAGACGGGCGAAGTCGGGATTTTCCGCCGCATTTTCCACGACGTGCTGCCAATCGTGACCCCGTCGATCCGCCGGGACGGCGAGGCGATGCACGGAGAAGAATTTCATGAGCGACTCGAACTCGCGGTCGCCGAGGTTCTCGATCACGGCGGCTTCGGGCATGTCGTCGAGCACATCGCCGGGAAGACCGAAGCTGACGACGCCGATGCCGTAGCGGGAAGCAAAACGTCCCACCTCGCGGGCGATCGTCTCGTCCTTCACCGGAGCAGCAATGACCAGCTCGCCGGTATTGGCCCACTCGGAGGAGGAAAGGCACTGATAGAGGTCCTCCAGCAGCGTCGCCTGATCGAGATCGAGGCGCAGCTTCACCGCATCGATGCGCAGGGGCGACTCGCCCATGCGACGGCTGACTTCGAGCTTGCGCTTGTCCATCACCGGACCATCGGCATCCGCGTCGGAAGTGAGCCACTCGATCGCGGCCAGATCCGGCACGCGCCAGCGGTTCGCTCCGGCATCCAGCGAGAAGGACTCCGCGAAGACGAAAGGATGCTGGCCGACCGACTCGAGATAGCGGTGCACCACGGCACGGAACTTCGAGGCCCGGTCCATCGCGAGATTGTATTCGGCGCTGCTCACCGCACCTCCTTCGCCCGCCCCTTCACCGGTGCGGAACAGGTTCCGCGCGCTGTTGAGCGTGTGCATCGTCGCGGTGCGCAGGTAGTATCCCTGGCCCTGCTCCACCTTCGCGATCGGCGAAGAGGGATCGCACGACATGATCGAGAAATGGTAGCGGAGGGTCGCGTCGGAGTAATCCTGCTTGAGACGATTTTTGACGAGGTCGATCAGCTCGGTACCCTTGATCGCCTGTGCGGGATTCCGGGGAAGAATGTCAGGGAGGATTTCTTTAAGCTGGTCGCGGAGATTCATAAAGTTTGCGGGTCTGAAGTTGAGTGGTCGTCAAAAATTGGCGAGGCGGAGGGAAGACTCGCTCATCTTTTTATGATCCAGACTCCAGATTGACCCAAGGTCAAGCGTTTCGTTCAAAAACTTGATAGTTAAGCCCTGTATAATTTTAATTTTTGAACAATTTTATAATCTCCATGACAACGGCCCGATTTTTCACGCACGGGCGCGTCGTGAAGGAGCCTGATCATTCGCCTGCGGGCAGCTTTCGCCAGACGAGATTCCGGTATTGAGCCCGGGTCTGATAGGCGGCGATTCCGATGGGCACGGAGAGCTCGATGTCTCCCGGAAGCAGGCTGATCTTTCTGCCTTCCAGATCAAGAGAGACCTTCTCGTCGTCGTCAATCCACGCCTGCAATTGGTCATCGGTGACCTTGACGCGGATTTTGTACCAAACGTCGTTTTCAAATCCCTCGATGCTCATCGTTTCGTTTTCGGAAGCATTCAGATCATCGACGCTGGAGATCCCGACGACGCCACCACCCCATCCGCCAACCACGAAAGTCGCGTGGCTGTCTTTCACCGGAAACGTGAGGGCGATGAAGAAGTCGTTTCCATCCAGCTTCATGGCCTCGAGGGACAGCTCGTAGTTGGAGGTCGCCGGCGGGGCCTCGCCCCAATTCACCCCCGTGATCACCGCGCCGAAGCCAAACTCAAGATTTCCATCCTCGTTCACGAAGACGTCTCCCTCCCCGCCGAACGCGGTTTTCTGCCATTTCCCGAGTCCCTTGCCATCGAACAACGAGATCTCGTCCGCCTTGGCTGGATCGGGAGCATCTTTGGCGAGCTCTGCCTGGGGAGTCTCGGCCGCTACCGGCTTCGCAGGTTCCGCCTTGGGGGCTTCGGCGGCGGGGGCGGCCGGTTCGGATGAGGCGACCGTCAGGGTGGTGCGGGCGAATCCGGACTTGCCCGTATCGGCGTCCTCCCGCAGCGACCAGACGAAGACCCCCGGCTGTTGATAGAGCGAAAAATGCATCGCGACCCCGACCGCGAAAAAGACCACCAGGAAAAGGAGAACGGCACCGAAGTATTTCATGAAGGTGACTTGTCAGATCGACCGGCCTTCTGCAAGCGAAATCGGGATGCGCGATGCCGCGGAAATGACCGGATTTTTCCTCCCGCGGGCTGTTTTTGGGATTCCTTCCCGACCGCCGTCACGGTAGAATCCGCCTCATGCGATCCCTCCTCGTCTTTTGCCTCGCCGCCTTCACCCTCACGGCCTCCACCTCCTGCCTTCGCACTTCGACCGTCGTGCGGGTGAAAAAAGATGGCACCGGCTCGATCATTTCACGCTATTATTTCTCTCCCGAAACGCTCGCCATGCTCGACCAACTCGGCCAACTGGGCGGAGCGCTCGGTCAACTCGGTGGCGGATCCGCCGGTGCGGCGCCAGCCGGTCCCGATCTCAGCTTGATTCAGGACCTCGCGAAACCCGATGAGGAATCCCTCAAGGCCGATGCAGCCGGTTTTGGAGAGGGAGTCCGCTATGCCAAACACGAACCCGGCAAAGACGAAGATGGTTGGGAAGGCTACACCGTTGTCTATGACTTCGACGACATCCGCAAAGTGCGCATTGATCAGAATTCCGTGCCCGGCAAGGCCAAGGAATTCGTCGCCTCGGCTGGCGAGGAGCTCAAGAAAGACGAAGGCGGCGCCTTGTCATTCGCGCTCGAGGGCGATGTGCTCACCGTGAAATCGACCTTTGCCAAAGATGGCATGGACGGGGTCGTCGATCAGCAGCAGCTTGATCAGGCCAAGGCCATGGGCATGGCTCCCTCCGAAGCGATGAAAATGGCCGCGGGCATGACGCAGGGCATGCGGGTGGGCTATTTTGTCCGCGCCGAGGATGGCATTGCCGAGACCAACGCCGATCATGTCACGGGAGATCTCATCATTCTCAGCGACGCCGAAGTCGGAAAGATCCTCTTGGACCCCGACTTTGGCGCCTTCATCGACAAAGCCGCCGCCGATCCCAAAGCCGTGACGCCTGAGGCCGCCAAGGAGATGATGCTGAAACTCGAAGCCATGACCGTGGAGTCGAAGGATGAGATCACGGTGAAGCTGAAGTGAACCAGATCTCAGATCCGCGTAGAACATAAATCGCGATGGCCCCCGCGCCTACTTGGCGAATGACACTGAGAGCGGATATTGGTCTCATCGGTAATGAACACAGTCCTCAAACACCACTACGGCACCGGAAACCTCTCGCTCGCAAAGATCCGCAAAGCCGTTCGGTCAGTGGGAAAGACACCGAGGAAAAACTCGTCGAATCCCGATAACTCATCGAGCGACTCCGCAAAATCCGACGAGAAGTCCAAAAGCTCTTCGTAGGATTCTTATTTCCCGCGACAATCTCGATCGCGCTCATCAAAAATCCAAGCCCCCACCCACTTCGTTTGGGGCGTGGCCGCCTCGCGGGCATTGCAATGTTGGCGGCAGGAAGGAGCGCGCGCACACCTGCAAGGCCTGTCAAAACCGCCTTAACTCATTGTTAATAAGGTAATTCGACTCCGTCGGGATCGCTTTACCACAAGGAGAAAGATTGGCGTAGACAGGACGTAGTGCATCTCCAATATTCCAATGCATGCTTGAACAACTCTAGCCGAGCCGAGTTAGAATTTGAAGGCAAAAAAACTCCAGTATTGAATAACGTTCACTTTCCGATTGACTTTCGGATTTTTTCGCAGATATTAGAATCGACTTTGCCAATCCATGAGTGTGGATCGGTCAAAAAACAAAGGACCCCGAAGCCGCAGCCCCGGGGTCCTGAATAATGATGAACCGCCTGAAACAGGTCAGCCACCGCAGTTGAGATCGCGATGCTGTCTTGTTTTGGAACGTTTGTCAATCTCAAAAGACACGGGTTGGGCTGCGCCCGTTCCGTTCCAATGAAAAAGAAAAACAATACCATCGCAAACGCGGCTTCGCCGCATCCGATCATCTCTCTCACCGACTTCGTTGACTTTGTCGCGAAAACCGGTCGTCCGAAGATGACCCTGGTGAAACAGGTGAAGCAACGCCCCGAATATGACCCGAAGGAGGATTTCTGGCGCCGCCTTCGCTCGGCCATCGTGGATTACCACAAATCGGGCTCGACCGACAAAACCGTGCTGGGCGGCGCCCTTGACGGTGTCACCCACAAACCGAAGGAGTCGGCCTACCCGGCGGCCATCAAGGGATACCAAAAGTTCCTGGGTCGGAAGGCAATCTCTTGGTATCAACCGCCGACCAAAGCTTGGACGTCGGGCGACCTCACGATCCGGGTGAATCCCGAATTGGGATTGGTGATCAACGGCGAACACCATCTGGTCAAGCTCTACTTCAAGGCGGATGCCATGACAAAGACCAAGGCCGATGTGATCATTCTGCTGATGCGCGAGGCGATCCCGAACCTTCGGCCAGGAACCAAATTTGCGCTGCTCGACGTTCAGCGGGCGAAATTGTTCGCCCACGATTCGCCCTCGCAGGACCTCCTGCCACTTCTGCAAGGAGAGGCGGCGAACTTCGCGACGATCTGGGCCTCGATTCCGGATCTCCCTGCTCGGAGCGGCTTGTCTAACGCTGCATGAATTCGATTTGCCGGAGCCGGAATTCCCGGCTCCGGCAATCTTCCTTGAATCAATGATGACCGAAAAACCGCTGGATTCGATCGCCGAGGTCATGACCGGCTACCCGTTCCGAGGTCGGGTCGAAAGCATCCCAGACGGCGATCTGCGCGTGATTCAGGCTCGCGATGTCGTTGATGGACAACTCGTCGATCTTGACCGCCTAACCCGGATCCGCCTTCCCGGGAGGGCACGGCCTGCGGAAAAGTTCGTTCAACGGGACGACGTCATCGTGATGATCCGATCGGAGAAGCCATACGCGGTCCACCTGCCGTTCGAGATGCCTCCCACCGTCGTTCAAAACTCGTTCAACACCTTGCGTATCCACCGCGGAATCCCCCTTATCCCTGAATTCCTTGCCATGATTCTGAATCAGAGCTTGATGCGGGCTCGCCTTGCCGAGTTGATCAAAGGCTCGACGATCCCCTACATCCGGGTCGAGGATCTTCGCTCGGTGATGGTTCCCCTACCACCGATTGAACGTCAGCGTTGCCTTGTCGCGCTTGAATCCGCCCAGCGTCGCGAGCGTCAACTGCACCGCGAACTCGAAAGCGCCCGCCAGGAATGGCTCGATGCCATGATTTTGGCCAACTAGACGAAAATCGCCCTCCAAATCGCATGACCGAAGAAGAATCCATCTCGGAGATGACCGCGATACTTGAACAATATGGATTCACCGTCGAGCGCATCCCCGCGAGAAGGGATGTGCGCCGCCCCGACGTGGCCGTGCGTCTCGGCGATGAGCTATACCTTGTCGAACAGAAATCCAAGGGAGATGACCCGGACGAGCGCGCGCGGGATAGTGAGGCACTTCAGAACACGAAGATCATTGACCGAGCAAAGCCTCTTCGTCCAAGAGGAGTGCTCTCCGGAATTCTGGAAGATGCGCTCGAACAGATCGAGGCACATCCCGATGCGGCCAACGCCTTTAAGATCGTGTGGATGACGGTCTGGGGTGTTTGGCGGGACGCCAATGCTTTGTCTTTGACTAAAGGTGTCTATGGTTTGCGCCATGTCTTCGATGTCGACGATCACGGAGGCGAAATGCAGGACTGTTACTATCTTGGATTCTCCGACTTCGAACGATTCTCCGAGATTGATGCCGTCGTGATCATGGACGGGGAAAGTCTACGGATTCTGGTGAACGAGTTCAGCCCCCGATACCAGCGTTTTGTCCAGAGTCAGTTCGCAGAGCGGTTCAGACAAGCAGTGCGGGATCCTCGCGAACACGTCGCCGCCGGAAACGCCTACAGCCTTCGGGGCTGGGATGGAGACCACCGCGATATTCGTGCCGGACTGGACGAGCTCGCTTCCCGTCTCGGAGTTCGCCGGATGGAAACCATGGACATGAGCGAATTCCACGTCGTCGCAAACCTTGATCGGTTCCTTGCTGATTCTCACGGAAATGACACCGCCGAATAGCGGAGCCGTCGCACTCAGAGATCTCCGAACATCCTGCCTTTCACGCTGACATTTTTCCAATTTTCAACCACATATGACCACCGCCATCCGCCCCGCCAACCAGGACGAGATCAACGACATCGTCTGGAAAGCCTGCGATTCCTTTCGGGGAGTGATGTCTTCCGACCAATACAAGGACTACATCCTCACTTTCCTTTTCCTCAAGTTCCTCTCCGATCTGGTGAAGGAGCGGCGCGAGGAATTGGAGAAGCAGTTCCCCGGTAAGCCCGAGATGGTGCACCGCCGTCTCGAGCGAGAACGCTTCCTACTGCCCGCCGGCTGCGACTTCGACAGCCTCTATGCCGCGCGCGACGCGGACAACCTCGGCGAGCGGATCGACCAAGCCCTCTGGGACATCGAGGACGCCAACAAGGCCAAACTCGAGGGCGTGCTCCACACCGTTTCCTTCAACGACGAGAAGCGCCTCGGCGAGACGAAGGACCGCAACGGCCGTCTCAAGCACCTGCTTCAGGACTTTCACGACCCCCGGCTCGACCTGCGGCCATCGCGCATCGGCAACCTCGACGTCATCGGGAACTGCTACGAATACCTGATCTCGCGCTTCGCCTCGGAGAGCGGGAAGAAGGGTGGCGAGTTCTTCACTCCGCCCGAGGTCTCGGAGTTGATCGCCCGCCTCGTCGCGCCGAAGCCCGGCGACCGCATCTGCGACCCGTCCTGCGGATCGGGCTCGCTCCTCATCAAGGTGGCCAAGGAGGTCCGCGATGCGAAGGGGAATCCCTCCGACGACTTCTCGCTCTACGGGCAGGAGGTCAACAGCGGCACCTACGCCCTCTGCCGCATGAACCTCTTCCTCCACGGCATCGACAGCGCCCGCATCGAATGGGGCGACACGATCAAGAATCCCAAGCTCGTCGAAGACGACCGGCTCATTCAATTCGACGTGGTCGTGGCCAATCCGCCCTTCAGCCTCGACAAATGGGGAGCGGAAAACGCGAGCAACGACCCCTTCGGCCGCTTCCAGCGCGGCATCCCGCCGAAGTCGAAGGGTGACTACGCCTTTCTCCTCCACATGGTCGAGACGGCGAAGGCCGGATCCGGCCGCGTTGGCGTGGTCGTGCCGCACGGGGTGCTCTTCCGGGGTGCATCGGAGGGCTTGATCCGCAAAAAGCTGATCGAGGAGAATTTGCTCGACGCCGTCATCGGGCTGCCCGCGAACCTCTTCTTCGGCACCGGGATCCCGGCGGCCATCCTTCTTTTCAACAAGGGCCGCAAGCACACCGACGTGCTCTTCATCGACGCGAAGGAGGGCTTCGCGCAAGGGACGAACCAGAACAAGCTGCGCGCCGACGACCTCGCGAAGATCGTCGAGAGCTACCGGACCTACGAGACCGTGGATCGCTACGCCTACCGCGCGACGCGGGAAGAGCTGAAGGAGAACGACTACAACTTGAACATACCCCGCTACGTGGACACCTTCGAGGAGGAGGCGCCGGTGGATCTGAAAGCCGTGGAGAAGCGGATCGGGGAGCTGGAAGGGACGTTGGCGGCGGTGCGGGAGGAGATGAAGGGGTATTTGCGGGAGTTGGGGGTATGAAGAATTTTGAACCAACTGCACCTGCGATAAAGCAGCATTTCCTTCAGGTGAAATTCCCCGAAGACTGGGAACGAATCCACCTTGATGATGCAATCGAACCTTCTTCACCGATATGTTATGGAATCCTGATGCCGGGAGACCACCAAGAAGACGGCATCCCTGTAATCAAAGTGAAGGACTATTCTGGAAAACCCCTTTCTTTGGACGGAATTCTAAGAACATCCTATCAAATAGAAAAGCAGTATCACCGGTCACGCGTAATCGAGGGTGACATTCTAATGTCAATTCGGGGTGGGACTGGTGAAATCACTATTGTTCCTGCGGCATTATCCGGCGCTAACATTACCCAGGACACCGCGAGATTACGGGCGAAGGACGAAAGTTTTCGAGAATACTTGCCTCATGCACTCCAGGGAGACTTCGTCCAGCGTCAAATTGAGTTAGATACAGTTGGCCAGGCAGTTACGGGTATTAATATCGGCAGCGTGCGGAAACTCGTAATTCCGATCCCACCAATCGCTGAGCGTTCGAAGATCTCGACTACATTTCGGGCTTGGGACCGAGCCATCGAAACTCTCGAATCCCTCATCGCCGCCAAGTCCGACCGAAAGCGCGGGCTGATGCAGCAGCTTCTCACGGGCCGAATACGCCTCCCGGGGAATACGAAGCGGTGGCACGACGTGAAGCTCGGGAAGCTTCTCAAGCACATTTTCCGACCGGTTGATTGGGCGCCCGATCAGATTTTTCATCTCGTCAGCATCCGACGACGCTCCCGTGGGTTGTTCGCTCGCGAAAGCCTCCGCGGCGACGAATACAAAACGCGGGATTTGCATGAAGTCCACGAAGGGGATTTCCTCATCTCAAAGCGCCAGGTGTCCCACGGAGCCCTCGCCATGGTTCGAAAGGAGTTCCACGGCTGTCACGTCTCGAAAGAATACACCATTCTGGAAAACCGGGATCCGGACCGTCTTCACATGCCTTTCTTCGATTGGCTCTCCCGAACCCGGCGAATGTGGTGGCTCGCCCACGTAGTCAGCAGCGGCGTCGCCCTTGAGAAGCTCATCTTCCTTCCCAAAGACTTTCTGAAGTTCTCGATCAAACTCCCGCCCACCTTGGTAGAGCAGGAGCAGATCGTGAATGTTCTGGAAACCTGCGACCGCGAACTCGCCCTCCTCCGCCAGCAACTCGAGGCGCTCCGGGAACAAAAGCGCGGGCTGATGCAGAAGCTTCTCACCGGGGAGGTGAGGGTGAAATAATCAGCGATGAAACCGACCAGAACCACCGCAATCATCCGTGCCTTGCTCTTGACTGGGGCCACGGGAATCTCCTTGAAACTCGTCGAGGGTGAGGTTCAAGAATGGCTCAAGACTGCCAGCGAATGGCTGACCAGCCAGGGTAAGGCCCATTTCGATCTCTGGCCGTGGGTTTTGGTGGTGGTGCTGATCGGTTTCGCACTTTTCTTCACGCAAATTCTCGGGTGGTTACGGGCCACTTGGTTTTGGCTGTCGCACCGCTACCTCGCACCATTATTGTTAATCGGTGGATTTCTAATCTGCATCACAATAGGAACCTTATGGCCAAAGCAGGTTTGCTTGTTTTCAATCAGCCTCTTCCTACTCTTTGGAGCAACGACGTGGTTCTTTTGGCCCGATAGATCTGCTGACACAGTGCCAATGGACAGGCTTCACCGTAAGTATTTTGTTCGAAGATTACGGGAGATTTTTTTAACGAAGAATACAAAAATCAGGCGAGTCGCCGTAATTGGGACCTGGGGATCCGGAAAAACCGTTATCCTCAAGCTCCTCCGGAACGAGCTCGACGGCGTGTCGGAGATCAAGTTTCGAACCGCGTTTGTCAATCCATGGAAGGCTCGCACCCCTGAAGAAGCGTGGGCAATTCTTGCAAAAGGATTCGACGAAGCATTGGGTCTACCCGGCCCAGTTATCCACAAATGGTGGCGACACCCACTCCTCACCAGGATTGTAAATGTCCTGCCAATTCCTACAATCGCCGGAGATCTTTTCACAGTTTTCGCAGGAAGCGGAGGCGCTTCCGATCAGGGAAGGGTCGATAGGATCAATCGAATCATTTCCGGTAGGAAACTGCGATTAATCCTGATGGTTGACGACATGGAAAGGGCGGAGCCGGAAGTGATACGGAAGATGCTCCCGGTCATCGATCGCCTCTGTGAGTTGCAGAACTGCTTCTTCGTCTTCGCAATCGACCGCGATCGTGTTGCCAAAGCGTTCGGCGATGACGTCCGAGCGAAAGAGGAATCACTGGGATATCTCGACAAGGTGTTTGACTTGCAACTCGAACTGCCCGCCCCCTTGGAAGCAGACATCGGGGAAATGTGTTTGGCAAGATTGAACGCGAACGAGCATCCAAAGCTGCTCGCATGTTTCGCCGACCTTAAACCACTTCTTCCGAAGAATCCAAGGGCGGCTCAAAAATTCCTCGAGCTTGCGATTAGCAAGGAAAATCTGTTTCTTCTTCGCTACCGCGATGATGAGCATCCCTATCTTCCCTTCTTCATCCTTTGGATGCTGGACGCGGAATTCCCTGGAAGCATCGAAATTCTTCTGACCGAAGAAGTCGAGCGAGATCTGGGCTCAATCACAGAGTTCAAGCTTTTCGACAAGGGATCTGACGAAGTCGAAAGCGAGAATTTTAAGAGGATTGTAAAAGCTGTCGTCAAAAAACATGGAGAAGCGAGCGGGCGACGTGCTCATTTACTTCTTGAATCATTGGTCCGCCACGTTGTGAGCGCTAATGATGGCGCGTGGCTCGGGAGGAACACTTTCAATCTTCGGTGGGCTGCTTACGGACACCAACGCCTATTGGAACTGGCAGTCGAAGAGAGGACAAAACTGGAATCGCGATGGATCAATAAGGCGGGCACGGAATCGATTCAGGAGATGCTCGCAAAGGAGTTCCCGAAACAAATCTTTTCGGACGTCAACCGGTGTGCGGCTCAGCTCATTGAAATGGAGGTGGAACAGATCGAACATGCGATTCGCGAATGCTACGATACGCGTACTGACAGCGATGTTGCCTCACGAATTGGCGTGGCGTTGTCTTCTACCAAAAGGCTTCGGAACCACTTTCTATTTTCATTCGATAAGAAGTATTCGGCGGAGTTATTCGTCTTCGGGGAAGATTTCTTCCGACGGTGGCTTGAAGGAATTGCCCAGACTCCTCTCGAGTTCATCAACACGCCACGGATCGCCGAGCTTCGTGACGAGCGATTCTCCCTCGGTTATGATCTTGTCAGAGCGATTCCAATCGATCGCTGCTACCGACTCTACGCAATTGGAGTCGCGCACATCGTTGATCGCGGCTACACGAAGCGCCCAAAGGAGACAGAGCAACACGTCGAGGAATTGCGCAGGAAGCTTCTAGAGCGGGTCACTAACCATGTTTGCGATCTGTTCCGGAGCGGGCAACTCCCGGATGACTGGGACGGTAATCGGGTTGCAGAGCGGTTTGGTATAGATTTTCTGTACGAACCTCAGAACTGGCTTCCAGTGGTTTTTGGTGGAAGTGGACTCGAGCCGTTGAGTAATCTTGTGAGAGACGCAGATAGTTCTGCCGCAATCGCCAACAACTTTGCACGCATTGTTCAGGAATTGTTCCTTGAGCCGCTTTCTCGCGGATTTGATCGCAACCGTAGCAACGAGCGATTACGAATCGTAGAACTCATCAAAAATGGTCAGACGTCCTACGTTCGATACCTCTGGAAGGGGGCAATGAGCCCTCTGGTCGAGGCGGAACTTCGCGATCAGCTTCTTAAACAACGCAACCAGGCGGTTCAGCATGGGCGCGGCGAACACGAGCCTCCGGAAGACCGGCCGGAGAGAGGGTTCTTCATTTCGGATTCCACTGTCGAAGACCTTTTCCCTCTTCGGGCTGATTTTGAATCGCTGGGCATTGAAACGGAGGCCCCTCAAGGATGATTACAATGAATTCCGGCACCTTCTCCGAAAAACCGAGGTCCGAGCTCACATCAAGCCAAGTGCCGGTGCTCTCTCTAATGTCTTACCAGCTGTCAATAGAATCCGGTAGCCGACGCCATTTGGAAGACTTTTCTGTATAAGATCATGCTCATCTTCCTCGACGAATCCTTCCGAACCGACAAGACCCAACCGGAGCCGGCTCCCTTCGGCGTACTGGCCGGCGTCGCCCTCCGGGAAGACTCCTTGACCGAAGTGGCCCGGGATGTCTACCAGCTGAAATACAAACACCTCGGCGCCGACTTCGCCCGGGATGGTGAAATCAAGGGAAAGGAGCTGACGAAACGCTACGCCTTCAAACTAGAAGAGCAGGGAATCGTCTCAAACAACCTGAATCTCGCGCGGGACCTGATACGCTACCTTCGCCGGAAGAAGATACCGGTTTTTGGATGTGTCTGCTTCCAGGAGGATTTGCAGGGCTTCAAATGCCAGAATCTGACCGCGCTGGATCGCACGTTCCGTTATCTGTTCGAGCGAATCGACATGTTCATCAAGATCGAAGCGCCGGCCCAGAAGGCGATTCTCGTGTTCGATGACCGCGACCACGGCACGAATGCCAACAACGCGACGGCGATCACCAACTTTTTTCTCCGCAGCGCCGATGGTCTCGCGCTCAACTCGATCATCGATACGCCGTTTTTCGGAATCTCCCAAGCCCAGAACGTCGGACTTCAATTGGCGGATTTCGTCACCACGATCATCGGCCAGCACTTCGAACAAATGCCACAGATCGAACCGATGTGGGAGGAATTGAACAAATCCATCTACCGGTGGCAAGACCCGCCCGGGAAGTGGCACAGTGGCCTGAGGGTCATCAGAAAGCCCTGAAAATGAAGAACGCGTTGGCGAGCCTAAGCTCTCAGTCGGGACAAGAAAGCCCAACCACCAACGCAATTTCATTTTCTCAGAATTCAGAACCTTTGCAAGGCGAAAATCCATGAGCGCCCCCTCCTTCCGCGAAGACCCCATGTCACAGCTCCCGGCGGTGGAACTGCTGGTGAACCTGGGATGGTCCTACCTGACACCAGCGGAGGCACTGGCAGAGCGGGCCGGGCGCAAGAAGTCGGTCCTGCTCGAGGGCGTGTTGCGCGATCGGCTCGCAGCGATCAACCGGTTCAACTACAAGGGACGGACGCATGCCTTCAGCGAGACGGGGATCGAGTCCGCCATCGCCGCCCTGACCGAGATCGGCGACAACGGTCTCATCCCCTCGAACCATCGGATTTTCGACCTACTCTGCCTGGGCAAGAGCATCGAGCAGGTCGTGGATGGGGGAATGGTGAATCCGCAGCTACGGTATTTCGACTGGGACCGGATCGAGAACAACGCCTTCCACGTGACCGAGGAATTCGAGGTGGAGCGCCACGGCAGCAAGGAGACACGGCGGCCCGATCTCGTCCTCTTCGTCAACGGCATCCCGCTGGCGGTGATTGAATGCAAGAGTCCGCTGCTCGGTAAAAAGGCATTGCCAGAGGCGATCTCGCAGCACCTCCGCAACCAGAAGGCTGGGGAGATTCCCCACTTCTTCTGGTACTCCCAAGTGCTCGTGGCGCTGAGCCGCGACGAGGCGTCCTACGCCACCACGGCGACAGTGCCGGAATTCTGGTCGGAGTGGAAGGAGGAACGACCGAACACGGCGGTGATCGAGGCGCTGGTGAACCAAGCACTGCCGCCCAGCGTCGCGGAGGCGATCGAATCGGTCGGCAACAAGATCGGCCGTCGGGAAGCCATCGTCGCACGCGAGGAGCACGGACGACAAGTGACGGAACAGGACCGCCTTCTCCACGCCCTCTGCCGCCCCGAGCGTCTCCTCGAACTGTTCCGCAAGTTCATTGTCTTCGACGCGGGCAAGAAGAAGATCGCGCGCTACCCTCAGTATTTCGCGATCCGGAAAATCCTCCAGCGGGTGCAACAGAACGGCCCGGACGGCCGACGCGAGGGCGGAGTAGTCTGGCACACCCAGGGCAGCGGCAAGTCCCTGACCATGGTGATGCTGGCGAAGAACCTGGCCCTGCATCCGGCGGTGGCGGCTCCGCGCATCCTCCTCGTGACCGACCGCGTCGATCTCGACAAGCAGATCCGCGACACCTTCGCCGATTGCGGGCTCACCGACGTGAAACGAGCGGGCAGCGGGAAACACCTCCGCGAACTCCTGCGGGGTCGTCACGAGGTCATCACCACACTGATCGACAAATTCGAGGGCGCGCTCCAGAAGGAGGAGCAGCTCGACGACGACGCCAACATCTTCGTGCTGGTCGACGAGAGCCACCGCAGCCAGCACGGGCGGCAGTTTTCCGGCCAATTCGGCGCGATGCACGCGATGATGCGCAAGGCGCTGCCCCGGGCCTGCTATCTCGGTTTCACCGGCACGCCGCTGATGAAGCGCGAAAAGAACACGGCGCGACAGTTCGGCGGGTTCATTGACACCTACTCGATCGACCAGGCGGTCGCGGACGAGGCGGTGCTCCGTTTGCTCTACGAGGGTCGGCTCGTCGATCAGGACGTCGACAAAAAGCAGATCGACGCGTGGTTCGACCGGCTCACCCGGAAGCGGACGAAGGAGGAGAAGGCCGCGCTGAAACGGAAGTTCGCGACGGCGGGCCACCTGCACAAAGCCGAGCAGCGGATGCGGCTCGTGTCCTGGGACGTGAGCACCCATTTAGAGGATCGCTTCAAGGGAACCGGACTGAAGGGGCAGCTCGTCGCCGACAGCCGCCTCTCCGCCATCAAATACAAACAACTCCTCGACGAAATCGGCCTGGTGACGAGCGAGGTGGTGATCTCAAAGTCGGACGAACGGGAGGACCACACCAGCGCATCGAAGCTCGCCGAGACGGAGATCCAGCAGTTCTGGGAAGAGATGATGCGCGAGCACGGCTCCGAGGAATCCTACAAAGAGAACCTCGTCACCTCCTTCAAGGGCGAGGGGGCGCCGGATCTGCTCATCGTTTGCTCGAAGCTGCTGACGGGCTTCGATGCGCCGCGCAACACGGTGCTCTACCTCGACCGCACCCTGCGCGATCACACCCTGCTCCAAGCGATCGCCCGGGTGAACCGGAAATTTCCCGGGAAGGACTTCGGCTACATCATCGACTACCGCGGCATCCTCGGCGAACTGGACCAGGCCCTCGCCACCTACAGCCAGTTGGAAGGATTCGACCCGCAGGATCTGGAAACGGCCCTCTTTTCGATCGAGTCCGAGATCGCCAAGCTGGCCGACGCCCACGCAGCGCTGCGAAGCCTCTTCCAGAAGGTCCGCAACCGTCACGATCTCGACGAATACGTGGACCTTCTCCGAAACGAGGCGGTGCGCGACGAATTCGTCGACCGGCTCCGAAAATTCGCCCGCACCCTTGAAATCGCCCTTTCCAGCCTGGACTGGATCGAGAAGACACCGGCGGCCACAGTGGCGATGTATCGCGACGACTTGAAGTTCTTCGAAAACTTGCGCCGCTATCTGCGCCAGATCTTCTCCGCGGAGGTCGACTATCAGGAATACGAGGCGCAGATGCAGAAACTGATCGACCGCCACGTCGGCTCCGACGAGGTGAGGCAGCTCACGCCGCTGGTGGACATCTTCGACAAGGAAAAGTTCGAGGCCGAGGTCGAGAAGGTCGCAACACCCGCCGCCCGCGCCGACACCATCGCCCACCGCACCGCCAAGACGATCACCGAGCGCATGGACCAGGACCCGGTCTTTTTCGAGCGGCTCTCCAAGGTGCTCCGCAAGGTCATCGAGGACTACGAGGCAAAACGCATCGCCGCCGCCGAATACCTGAAGCGCGCCCAGTCCGTGTCAGAGGAGGTCCTGAGCCACGGCATCAAGAATGTGCCCGAACCGCTGCGCGACCGGCCGCCCGCGCTCGCCTTTTTCCACACGCTCCGGAGAGCGATCCTCGGCGAGGAGGGCGAGTCCAAGCCCAAGGTAGTGGAAGAGCTGACGGCCCTCTCCACCCATCTCGACGAAGTCGTCGCCCGCCGGGTGGTGGTGGACTGGCAGAACAAGCCGGACGTACAGAACTCGATCAAAAACGCGCTGGAGGACGCGCTGCTGGAGGCCTTTGCCGAGTCGGGGCGTGAGATCGCCTTGGAAACGATCGACTTCATCCTCGATCACATCCTTCAGGCGGCGCGCCACCATTACCCGCGATGAAGTCCGCGCCTGATGAACGGCCGGTGCGGCGGTCGGTGACCTACGGCGACGAACGGATCGAGTTCGCTCTGTCGCGACGCCATCGCAAGACTCTCGCGATCACGGTTCACCCGGATTTGCGGGTCGAGGTGGTCGCGCCGATGAATGCCGCGGAGACCGCCATCCTCGAACGGGTCCGGCATCGCGCCCGGTGGATCCTGCGCCAGCAGCGCCAGTTCCTCTCGTGGATGCCAAAACCACGCGACCGCCAATATCGCGGAGGCGAGACGCACCGCTACCTAGGCCGCCAATACCGACTGAAGCTGGTCCGCGCGAAGGCGTCTTCGGTGAAACTCCGCGGAGGTTTCCTGGAGGTCGGTCTCCCGGATCCCGCGGACCCGAAAGCGGTGCGGCGGGTCCTCGATCGCTGGTATCGCGATCAGTCGAAGGTCCGGTTTGCGAAGCAGCTCCGCGAGGCCCATGCCCGAATGAAGGCCCACGAGATTCCAGAACCACGCCTCCGCCTGCTCCGCATGGCCAAGCGCTGGGGCAGCTGCACCCCGGCGGGTGAGATCCTCCTCAATCCCGATCTGGTGAAGGCCCCCGCGCCCTGCATCGACTACGTGATCCTCCACGAACTCTGCCACCTGAAACATCCGAACCACAGCCGGGCCTTCTTCGAACTGCTCGACGCCATCCTGCCCGAGTGGCGGAAGCAGAAGGACCGATTGGAGAGGGTTGAGATTTAGTGCCCTCTGGAAGGCATGAGAACGTGTCATCCCAGGGTTCCGAGGATCTAAAAACACTTTACATAAATCCCTCTTCGTAAATACTCGGGGATGTCCATGCGTGACCTTATATTTGGAAAGCCAGCCGCAAAAGCTGAGCCGAATGAATCCAAGTCGAAAGAAACAAAGCTCGGGCCAGACAATAAAGGGCGCAAGAGATCAGGATCGGTGAAAGCCCGGACCGGTGAAAAGGCACCGGCAAAGTCGCGAACGACGAAATCAGCACCGGCGAAATCGAAACGAACGAAAACGACGTCCGCGAACCAAAAGCCATCGAAGGGACGAGCGGATGCTCAAAAAAAGCGGGCAAATGCGAAACCGCGTAGCCCCAAGGCCTCGCTGAAAAAGCCCACCCAACGCTCCGGGAAATCGCCCAAGGCAACTCGTAAGGCTCTCTTTCAGATCCGCAGTTGCGCCTGAGGGCGGTAGCGGGGTGACGAGCCCCCGAAGAGCGGGGAAGTTTGAGGTGTGAAAATCAAAGACTTCCGAGCCGTGTATCCCTTCGAGGGCTACGTCACCGAGAGCGTAA
>JAEUHI010000002.1 GCA_016795385.1 Verrucomicrobiales bacterium
GCGGCACGACGGGGGCGGAAAACTCCACCTCGGCAAACTCGACACTTTCGCACTCGGCACGCTTCACGCGGCTCGCCTTCACTCCTCGGGATGACTTCGTGGGCATCCGACGAATCTACCGGCTCAGGCGCACCGCGACCACGGGGCCAATTTATTGACGGTTACGGAGAAGGCGTCCTCCCAATCGGTCCAGAGCAGTCCCGTGGTGGTCTGCATGAGATTGCCGTAGTGCGCGTCGCCATGCAGGGCCTGTTTGGGAAAGGTGCGCAGGATCCCGGCCGTCTCCTCCAGATGAGAACGCAACATCCGGCGTGTTGGCTCATCGAAGGCGGCGACGACGGAGGGCGTCTCGAGCAGGGCGATGCTCTCGTGGAGGATTTTCAGATCGGGCAATTCCCCGGGGAAGGTCGCAAGGATCTCGTGGCAACGTCGCAGGGTCGTGCCGATTTCGGTGGGGTCGGGCTCGGTCTCGACTTCGGTGACGAAGACCCAGAAACTCATCGTGTAGCCGAGATGCTCGTGCGGTCCGGGCGGCACCTGGGGATGGAGCGGGATCACCGGAGCCCCATGAAGCGCGAGATGGCGGGCCACCGCGTTTTCGCGGGCGAACCATTCCGTGCCCTGGCGGGGCCCTTCGCGATCGGTGACGATGCGGGCCACGAGATCGGCGGCGAGACGGACGACGAGGGTGTGGCCATCCTGCAGGATCTCGCAGCGGTCGGATTCGAGACCGTGTTGCCGCAGGGTCTCGACGGCGGCGCGGAGGGGAAGTTCGAGGCGGGGAGGAATCACGGAGGGAGAAGGCGTGGGTGGTTTTGTCAGGGCGTCGGCTCGCAGTGTTGCACGCGGGCTTCGTCGTCCCGCACGATCCAACGGACATGCCATCCGGCGATCTCGGTGGCGTAGAGGCGGGCGGGGTCGTCGTGGTAGGCGGGCTGGGGCTGGAGGGAAAGGGAATCCTCAATGAGCCGGCGCGTCTCCTCGGGCAGATCGACCGCCACGTCCCAGCGCACGGGGATGCGCAGGGGCGCCTCGTCGGCGAAACCGCTCACGGCGTCGGGCACGCTGTCGGCGTAGCGGAGGTAGGGTTTGATGTCGAAGACGGGCGTGCCATCGACGAGGTCGACGCCCGAGACGAACAAGCGCGGTGCGGCGGGTCCGTCCCACTCGACCCGGTCGAGTCTCACGACCGAGAGGGTGAGGCGGTTCGGCCGGAAGGGCGAACGCGTCGCGAAGACCCCGACCCGTTCGTTGCTGCCGAGACGCGGCGGACGGACGGTCAAGGCGGACGGCTCCTCTTTCACGAGGTGGAATTGGGTGATGAGCCAGAGGTGGCTGAAGGCCTCGATCCCGCGAAGCGCCTCGGCACGGCGAAAGGCCGGCTCGAATTCGACGATGCCCCACGCGCCGGGGACGAGTCCCGATTGCCGCGGAACGCCGAACTTGTCGGTGTAGCAGGTGCGCAGGGTCGCGATGGACGTGATCTCAGGCATGCGCCCGGATCGTCGCCGAGAGGGTCGGAGGATGCCAGCCGGAAGTTTGGAGCGGGGCGCGGTTCGCAGGGACGGTTTGAGCGTCCCAAACCACGAGTCCCAAACCACGAGTCCCAAACCACGAGTCCCAAACCACGAGTCCCGGACCACGAGTCCCGGACCACGAGTCCCGGACCACGAGTCCCGGAGGGACGACAGAAGGTAGCCGGGGGTGAAACCCCCGGGATAGAAAACATGGACGGCATGGCGCCCCGGTGGGGCGCGAGAAGGCCACGCCTTGGCCATGCGCGCGGCCGATGGGAAACCGGACGCTTCTCCCGCCCCTCCGGGGCGGATTGGATGGATCCACGGAATCCGGTGGTTCCGCTCGTGCCTCGCTTCACCACCGGCTACCTTCTCTGGCCCCTCCGGGGCCGCTCTTCACAGTTAATCTCTTCGGCCCCTCCGGGGCCTTTCCTCACCGCCAATCTCTCCGGCCCCTCCGGGGCCTCTCTTCAGAGCCAATCTCTTCGGCCCCGCCGGAACCCTTTCTAACCGGCTAGTTTCTCCGGCCCCTCCGGGGCCTCTCCTCACCGCTCCCGCCAACGATAAGCGACCTGCGAATTCTTCCAGAAATACGCCTCCGCCGCGGCTTCGCCTTTGCCTTCGAAATACGCTTTCACAATCCCGATGACGGTCGCGTAAGGTGCGCCGCGATCAGAGACGGGCCAGTTGCTGCCGTAGATGAGCCGGTCGGGACCAAAGGCCTCCCAGAGGGTGTCGAGAATGGGCAGGTAATAGCCCGGATCGGCCGGCGCTTTCCCCAGCTCGCCGCGCACGCCTTCGACGAGGGCCGAGACCTTGCAAAAGACATTCGGCAAGGCGGCCGCGGCGGTGATTCCCGTTTTCCATTCTTCGGGCAAGGGCTTCGCCGCGTCGCCGGGATTGCCGCAGTGATTGATGATGACGGTGAGATCCGGTTGTGCTTTTGCCAGGGTCGCGGCCGCGCCGGGAGTGGCCGGTCCGCCGTTGATGTCGAGGACGAGTCCCGCCCCGGCGAGTTGCTTCAGTCCGGCCGCATAGGCTCCGACATTTTCCGGCAGCGCGGCCTTGGCCGAGGCGATGCGGATGCCGCGATAGAGCGGGTTCGCGGCGAAGCGTTTCACGTGGGTGGCGAAGTCGGGCGCGGCGGGATCGAGATTGCCGATGATGCCGAGGAGCCTTTTGTCCTTTGCCGCGAGGTCGAGGAGAAACTGGTTGTCCTCGACCCACGGACTCGCCTCGACCACGACCGTATCGGTCACGCCATGGGGTCCGGCGACGGCCATCCAGTCATCGGGGAGGACGCGGCGATACAGGGGCGTACCCTTCGCCGGCCACGGCACGCCTTCGGGCCGGGTGGGGTCATAAAAATGGGTGTGGCAATCGATGATGCGGGCGGTTTTCGCGGCGTGGAGCGGGGCGGCACCGGCGAGCGAAGCGACGCCGACGGCAGCGGAGGTTTTCAAAAATTCGCGACGGGAGTTCATGCTTCAGAAGGTCGGCCTTCAGGAAACGGGAGCCGCCGGGGTTTGAAAAGAAAAAAGCCCGCCCCGATCACGGAGCGGTCGTTTGAATCGCGGAATCCGTGCTACAGTCGGCGCTCCGCGATGAACCCCGCCCTCGAAACCCTCTTGCTTCCCTTCTCCTCCGAAGGCGGGATTCCCGTGCCCGGGCGCTGCCTCTTCCTCGGAGCCGAGGCCCATCCCCTGCTGAAGGGCTGGCAGAATCTCACCGCCGTACAGCCGCACAAACCACTCGCCGACGCCTGGCGTCGCGCGGGTTTGCCGGCTCCGGTCGAGAGGGCGGAAGGACGTTGGCCGTTCGTGCTCCTCCTCCCCGGAAAATCGCGCGACGAGATCCTCGCTTCCTTCGCCCTCGCCCGCGATCACCTCGAGCCCGGCGGCACCCTCGTCGCGGCCCTGCCGAACACACTGGGGGCAAGCCGCTTCGAAAAGGAATTCGCCCGCGCCACGGGATCGGTCAGCTCGATCCAGAAAAACAAATCGCGCGTTTTTCACGCGAGCGACGACGGCACCTGGAACGAGGCGCTCTTCGCGGAATGGCGGACCCTCGGAGAGCCACGACCCGTTCCCGGGACGAGCCACACGACACGGGCCGGGATCTTCAGTCATGGTGAAATCGATGCGGGCTCGCAGTTTCTCGTCGCCCACCTCCCGGCGGACCTGCGTGGGAAAGTCGCCGATCTCGGCGCGGGCTGGGGTTACCTCTCCGCCGAGGCCCTCCGCCTCGCTCCGGGGATCCAGCGGATCCACCTCTTCGAGAGCGACAGCCGTGCCCTCGCCTGCGCCCGCACGAACCTCGCGGAGTGGGGCGATCGTCCTGTCTTCTCCTGGCACGATGTCACCACCGGAATCCCCGGCCACTACGACGTCATCCTGACAAACCCACCTTTCCACAGCGGGCGCGACACCGATGTCGATCTCGGACGTGCTTTTGTCACGAGCGCGGCCCGTGCCCTCGGGCGGACCGGACGACTCTATCTCGTCGCGAACCGCCAGCTCCCCTACGAGGCGGTCCTCAAGGCCGAGGGACTCGGCTACGAACGCCTCGCCGAGGACAAGACCTACAAGGTGATCCTCGCCCGGAAACCCTGACCAAGCACCCTTTCCCTCTTCATGAAACTCGTCCGTCTCCTCGCCAATCTCGGCTATGGCTCGCGCAAGGAAGTGCAGCGCGCCATCCGCGGAGGCGCCGTCACCGACCTCGATGGACGCGTCCTCGGCGAGAGCGAGGTGCCGCCGCACGATCAGATCCGCTACCACGGCGAACCGCTCGATCCGCCCGCCCCGCTCGTGATCGCCTTGCACAAACCCGCCGGCTACACCTGCAGCACCGACGATCCCGGCCAGACCATCTACGAGCTGCTGCCTGAGCGATTCAGCGCGCGCACTCCCACGCTCAATCCGGTGGGACGGCTCGACAAGGACACGACCGGCCTGCTCCTCCTCACCGACGACGGACAGCTCCTCCATCGCCTCATCCATCCGAAGAAACATTGCCCGAAGGTCTACCACGTCACCCTCGACCGGCCTCTCGAAGGACACGAGGCTCCGCTCTTCGCCTCGGGCGAGCTCGTCCTGAAAAGCGAAACCCAGCCGCTCCTCCCCGCGCCTCTCGAGGTGCTCGGCGAGAAGGAAGCCCGTATCACCCTCGAGGAGGGGCGTTATCACCAGATCCGCCGCATGTTCGCCGCCGCGGGCAACCACGTCGTCGCCCTGAAGCGCCTCGCCATCGGGGCCTACGAACTACCTGATGATCTCGCCGAAGGCGACTGGCGCGTCCTCACTCCCGACGACCTCGCCCGTGTCCTTGCCAAACCCCTTTCCACCCCATGAAAAGACCGCTCATCCCGACCCTGTTCCTTCTCGCCGCAAGCCTCCTCCCGGCGCGGGCCGACGATGCCCTACCGACCTCCATCCCCCTTTGGGAAAAGGGCGCACCCGGCTCCGAAGCCCGCAAGGACGAAGCCGAGAAGATCGAGGGCAGCAACATCACGAACGTCCACCATCCCTCGATCACTCCCTACCTCCCCGACCCTGACAAACACACCGGGACGGCGGTGATCATCTGTCCCGGCGGCGGGCACGCCAAACTCTGCGTCGGCCACGAAGGGTTCGCACTGGGCGAATGGTTCCGCGAGCGCGGCATCGCCGCCTTCATCCTGAAGTATCGTCTCTCCAAGGAACCGGGCTCGACCTACACCCTCGAAGGTCATGCCATGGACGACACCCGCCGCGCCATCCGCCTCGTCCGCAGCCGCGCCGCCGAATGGGGCATCCGTCCTGACCGCATCGGCATCCTCGGCTTTTCCGCCGGAGGCGAGCTCGCCGCCTACTCCGCGATGCAGTCCGATCCCGGCAAAGCCGACGCCGCCGATGCCATCGAACGTGCCGGGAGCCGTCCCGATTTCCAAGCCCTCATCTATCCCGGCAAGTCGGGCACCTTCACCGTCGAGAAGGGCATGCCGCCCGTCTTCATCGCCTGCGGCTACGGCGACCGCCCCGACATCGCCGAGGGCATGGCCTCGCTCTACCTGAAATACAAGGCCGCCGACGTGAAAGCCGAGTTGCACATCTACTCGAATGCCGGACACGGCTTCGGCTATCGTCCCGACGCGAAGGGCGGGGCCGCCGCCTGGCCCGAGCGCTTCCGCGAATGGCTCGTCGACAGTGGACTGCTTTGATTCACGGGTGGCGGAGCCAAGGTCTGCCCCACCTTCTGCCACTCTTTTCCCCTCAAGCCATGAAATCCGTCCTCGCCACCCTGCTACTTTTCGTCGTCGCGGGAAACGCTTCCGCGATCACCGTCGAGATCTCCGCGGATCTCCCGCCCCAAGCCGCGCTCGCCAAGGTCCGCGAGGCCCGGAAAGCGGGCGACACCGCGGCGGCGACGATCGTCTTTCCCGCCGGCACCACCGAGCTCACGCAACCGCTCGTCCTCGAGGCCGCGGATTCGAATCTCGTTTTCACCGGCGAAAAGGCGACGCTCACCGGAGCCCCGATCGTGAGCGGATGGCAATCCCACGAGGGCTCCATCGTGAAGGCGGAGATCGGCAAGATGCTCCCGAAGGGTTTCCTTCCTAAGCAACTCCTCTGCGACGGCGAACGCCAGATCCTCGCGCGCTACCCGAACGTTGACGCCAACGATCCGCTCTACGGTGGCTGGGCCTTTGTCGCGCCCTTTCCTCCGACCGGAGCGCCCGAGGGACACGATTGGAACACCACCCTCTACCTGAAGCCCGCCGACATCCGGAAATGGGCCCATCCCGAAGACGTCGAGATCGACATCTTCGCCCAATACGGCTGGTGGAATTTCGTGCTCCCGGTCGCCTCGCTCGACGCGGCGAGCGGCAAACTCACCCTCGCGAAACCCTGCTCCTACGATCTCCACCCGCACAACCGCTTCCACCTCCAGAATGCGCTCGAGGAACTCGACAGCGCGGGCGAGTGGTTCTACGACCGCCATTCCGGCTGGCTCTATTTCTGGCCGCCGA
This sequence comes from Verrucomicrobiales bacterium, assembly GCA_016795385.1. Taxonomy (GTDB): domain Bacteria; phylum Verrucomicrobiota; class Verrucomicrobiia; order Verrucomicrobiales; family DEV007; genus Arctic95D-9. The sequence goes on from JAEUHI010000002.1 coordinate 6,529, forward strand.
AGCCGGTCGAATCCTGCGAGGTGCGGGTGCCGATGCTGGAGAGCTTTTTCAAGGTGAAGGCGGGCGCGAAAGGCGTGACGATCCGCGGCCTCACCCTCACGGGTTCTCATGGCTCGGCCATCACCTTCGACGGAGCCGAGGACGGGCTCGTCGAGAAATGCCTCATCACCGACTGCGGTGCCTTTCACGGGACAGGGGTCGTCGTGAATGGCGGAAAGAACGTACGCGTCGCCCGGAATGAAATCCGCCGCACCGGCAGCAACGCGGTGGGACTATCGGGTGGCGATCGCAAGATACTCACCGGTCCCGGTCATGTCGTCGAGGACAACCACCTCCACGGCTTCGGCGTCTACAACAAAAACGCGTGCGGGGTGAGCGCCTACGGTGTCGATCTCACGATCCGGCACAATCACATCCACCACGGTCCGCGCATGGGCGTGCAGATGAGCGGCAACCGGATCCACGTGGAATACAACCACCTCCACCACCTCTGCCTCGAGACCCAGGACGGCGGCGCGATCTACACAGGCGGGCGCGATTGGATTAGCAGCCGCGGCAGCGCCTGGCGATACAACCTCATCCATGACGTCGTCGGCTGCGGACAGGAGGCCGATGGGCCGAAGCACCCCTGGTTCACCTTCGGCCTCTATCCCGACGACAACAGCGGCGGGCTCGACATCATCGGCAACGTCGTCTACCGCGTCGCCCACACTCCCATCCATCTCCACAACGCACGCGACTGCCGCGTCGAGAACAATGTCTTCGCCCTCGGCGGGAAGTTCCAGTTCGATCTCCACGGCTGGACGAAAGACCACTCCTACTATCAAAACCACCTCCCGACCATGATCGACGGCTACGAATCCGTCGCCGGCCAGCCCGCGTGGAAGGAGATGCGGAACATGGACCTCCATCCCCGCGACGCGATCCGCGAAGACGGCACGATGATGAGCGGCAATATCGTCGAGCGGAATATCATGTTCGGCGACCAAGCCGGCATCAAATACGGCGACCTGCGCAACGTCTCGCCGAAGTGGAACACGATCGACCGCAACCTCGCCTGGAACAACGGACATCCCATCGTCACCGGCATCAACAAGGCCGGCCCCGACCGCGGGGAACCTTTCTTCGTCGAAAACTTCGACTCCTCCGAGCCTGACAAAACCCCCAAAGGCTGGGGTTTCAACCACAAGCCGAACGCCGAGGTGAAGCTCGTCACCACCGCCGAAGGCGCCCTGCGCTGCGACTGCGCCCTCGGCACCGATCCGAAAAACGTGAAGAGCGTTTTTCACGGTCCCGATCTCCCCTTCCGTGCCGGGACCTCGCTCCGGGTGCGTCTTCGCATCCGCTCGAGCGAAGCGAACGCGCAGGTCAGCCTCGCCTTCGCCGCCTACGCCGCCGGGTTCGGCTATTGGCAGACCTCCGCGACGAACCTGAAGGTCACGAACGAGTGGCAGGATGTCGAAGCGGTCGGACGACTCCCGCGCGAGAACGAGGCCGCCTGGCAGCCCTGGATGAAGGCCTTCTGGCTGCGGGTCGACTGCCCACAGCAGCAGGGACATGTCCTCATCGACGAGGTCCGCCTCACCGAGACCGAACCTCTCGACGAATGGACCTCCTGGCAGGCCGAAGGCTGGGACCAAAACAGCCTCGTCGCCGACCCGCTCTTCGTGGATTGGAAGAAGGACGACTTCCGCCTCCGCCCCGAGTCACCGGCCTTCGAGCTCGGCTTCGAGCCCATTCCCTTCGAGAAGATCGGGATCCGGCCGGAGTGAGCCATCAGAGCAACGCAGAAGCTCCCTCACCAGACCGTCTCGATTCCGGGGTATTCCGGGATGATTCGGTCCGAGGTGAGGATGGTGAGATGATGTGCCAAAGCCGTGGCGACGAGAATCCGGTCGAACGGATCGCGATGGATCAAGGGTAGTGCAGCAGCGGCAATTCCGATCGAAGAAGTCACTGGAAGCTCCTCAATTCGATGGTGCCGGAGCATCGACTCGAACCATTCCTGAGGTGAAATCGGAAGCAAGAGTTTGCCCGAGGCATGCTTCTGGCCGATTTCGAAGGCCGTGATCGCGGACACATAAACTTTGGAACCGGGCTCCTCCAGCCGCTGGCAAGCGCTTTCGGAAAACGCTTCCGACCCGTCTTGCAAGGCGAGCAGGCCACAGGTATCGACCAAGATCATCGGCAGTCTTCCGGCCACTCTTCTTCACTGGCTTGTTCGGTAGGATCGTATCCAGGCGCGAACGTGGCTCTCAGTCGCGGATTTGGTGTCAGTCGGCGAACAGGCGAGGCTGCCGGCGGACGGTAACGATGGATCTCGGCCACAGGTTGGCCGTTCCGTTGCAAGATGACGACCTCCCCTTCTTCCTCGATCGCCTTGACCAATTGGGAAAGGCGGCTTTTGGCTTCGTGCATGTTGACGGTGATCATCGTTAGCTAGGTTAGCTAATTTGCAAAACTTCGCAAGTGCCGTTTCCCAAACCATGGAAAAAGACGGCCACGAAGCGCTGCCGTGGCTCCCATTCGAGAGGATCGGAACCCAAATCTTCAGCATGGCACGCCACCACCAGATAGTGCATGATGCCCGCTCTCGCCGTGACCGCTCCGTCCCCCACCTTTCTCTTCGCCACCTGCAATCCGGGCTGGGAATCCGCCCTGAAAGCGGAGGTGTGGGCGCGCCATGGCGAGGCGGTCACTCCCGCTTTTCTGCGGCCGGGATTGGTGACTTGGAAAATCCGTGAAGACGCGACACTTTCCCTCGCCGGTCCACTCCCGGTTTTGGCGCATGTGTCAGGGTCTTCGCTCGGCATGGCGAAGACGCCGGAGGAATTGCCGGAGATCGTCGGACGATGCGGGACGATGCCGGATCGCATCCATGTCTTTCCACGCGTGCTACCCGAAAACGGCTTCAACGCGGAGGAGTGGGCGTCGATCGATGCCCGTTCCGGGGAGATCACCGCCGTCCTCCGGGAATCGGGACTGAAGGTCGAGTCTTCCCCCCCCCTTCACGGCGATGTCGTCCTCGACGTGATCCTCGGCGACGAAGGCGAGGCGCTCTTCGTGGGGTGGCATCGTCATGACCGTTTCCGCTCTCCCTTCCCCGGCGGCATGCCACGGGCGATCCTGCCGGACGACGCGCCCTCGCGCGCTTGGCTGAAGATGGAGCAAGGCCTCCACTACGCCGGCCTCGGCGATCCGGGAAGCCTCGCCGGAAAGACCGCACTGGAGCTCGGCTGCGCGCCGGGAGGCGGCAGTTTCTCGCTGCTCACGCATGGAGCGAAGGTGCTCGGTGTCGACACGGGGGAAATGGATGGCCGCGTACTCGCCTTCGAGGACGGGAAGGGTGCGGCCTTTTCCCACTTCGCGATCTCCGCCGGCGAGCTCCGCATCGAGGACCTTCCCCGTCGCGTCGATCTCCTCGCCTCGGACATGAACCTCGCTCCACCCGTGGCCCTGCGCTACATCGAGCGGCTGCAACGGCGGGTGCGGGCGAAGACCCTGCTCCTCACGCTGAAGATCAATGACGCGAAGATGCAGGCGCAGATCCCCGCCTTCCTTGAACGGGTGCGGAAACTCACGCCGGGTGAGGTGATCGCGACCCAACTGCCGTCCAACCGGAAAGAGATCACGATCCTGAGTTTGCCGGAGCGGAGGTAGGAGGCGGTCTACCATCAAGCGAAGGAAGAGGCGGCCTACCATCGAGCAAGGAAGAGACGGCCTACCATCGAGCAAGGAAGAGGCGGCCTACGGAATACGCAGAAAACGCGGAATTACAGGGGACCGAGGTAGATGCCGCAGGCATCAACATACGCAGAAAACGCAATTACAGGGGACCGAGATAGATGCCGCAGGCATCAAAATACGCAGAAAACGCGGAATCACAGGCGACCGAGATAGATGCCGCAGGCCAGCAAAACAATTCCTTCCGTATCTTCGGCGTATTCCGTAGGCCGCCCCTCGTCGTTGCCCCCGCCCCTTCAAGACTCCGGCAACTCGACGCACGCCAGATCGCCAACGGCGTTCCGGCAATAGATGCGGCCGTTTGAAATCACGGGTGAGGTCCAGCATTTCCCTTCGAGGATCTTCTGCTGGTGACGCGCCTTGTATCCCTTCGGGTCGGCGTCGAAGAGGGTGAGGAGCCCGTTGTCGAAAACGATCACGGTCTTGCCCGCGGCCATGACGCCGCCGCTGCCGAAGCCGGGCACGGTCCAGACGATCTTGCCGGTCGCGGCCTCGAGACACATCAGCTCGGTGGGACGGTGGGTCGTGCCGTGCAGCGAATAGAGGTGACCGTCGATGAGGACGCCGGGATTGAAATACCACTTCATGTCCTTCTGCTCCCAGATCGTCGTGGGCTCGCCACCGACCTTCGGTTCGATCATGACCGAGCCGGAGGCCGAAGAGACGATGATGCGGTTTCCGATGACGATGGGATCGGCGGCGTTGACATCGCGGCTCGACTTCCATGGCAACTCGGAGGCGGCCTTGCCGGTGGCGGGATCAAAGGCGATGAGCCCCTTCGCGGAAAAGAGCAGACGGTTGGCGGTCGGTCCTCCCGCCTCGTAGGGCACGACAGTGGCGTAGCCGGAGGTCTCGGTGGAGGAAAGCCAGATCGTCTCGCCGGTCTCCTTGTTCAGCGCGATGCCGCCGCGACCGACGTTGAGGAGGACGCGGTCGCCATCGATGAAGGGCGAGCCCGCGAAGCTCCACTCGGGCAGCTCCACCTGGTGATCGGCGACGAGATCGCGGCTCCAGAGGACTTTGCCGTTGTCGAGATCGAGCTTCAGGGCGTGGCCCTTCTTGCTGAGCGTGTAGACCGAGCCCTCATGGATCGTCGGCGTCGCGCCGGGACCACCCTCGTAGTAAAGCGGATCGAGGGCGCAGGGATAGGAATGCTGCCAGATGACCTTGCCGGTCTTTGCGGAGAGACACCAGACCGTGTCCGTTTCCTTCTCCGAGACGGTGCGGTTGCCCATCGTCACGACCTTGTCGCCGGCCACCGAGACGGTGCTGAAGCCGGTGCCGACCTTGGCGGTCCATCGGATCGGGAGTTCCTCCGGAAGGGTCGCGGGGATCGTTTCCTTGGAAATGCCGTCGTAGTTCGGGCCGCGCCAATTCGGCCAATCGGAGGCGGACAAGAAAGTCGGGAAGACGAGGACGAAGAGGCAAAAGGGAAACTTCATGGCGCGCGGGAATGTCGCCGCATGCCGGAAAGCTTCAACGTCCCCTTTTCGCGTGAAGCGGGAGTGCTCCCAGCCTCACTTCCACTCCCACACGTCTTTTTCGATCAGCTTCGCCTCAGCCTTGGGCTTCTCCGACTGCAACCATGCCTTCGCCGCGGCGTCGCCCTTCAGGTAGGCGTCCCAGAAACGTGTCGAGATCGTTTGGATCGCAGCATGATGATGCTCGAAACGTTTTTCGTTGAACAAGGCGGTGTCGGAAAAGGCCGAATGCGTCCCGCCCTCGAAAACGAGCTGGTATTTGTCACCCGCAGGCAGGGCTGCGTAGACCTCGCGACGGGACTCGGCCGTCATCTCGGGAGTGATCACGCTGGTATCCTCCGTGCCGGTCATGCAGAGCACGGGTGCCTGAATGTGGCCGAAAGCCTCCGAGGCGGAGAGACCACGCCCGGTCGAGGGACTCATGGGGAGAAAGGCATCGAAGCGCGGATCGGGGAAGCTTTTCCCGAGGGGATACGTCTGCCCCATCATCGCCTGGGTCGTCACCGCGCCGAAGCTGTGACCGGTCATGCCGATGTGCTGGAGATCGAGCGCGCCACTCAACGCTTGACCGGACTCCGCGTTCCACCGCTCGAGCTGGTCGAGGACAAAGGGAATGTCGCCGAGGCGGTCGAGCAGGGATTTTCCGCTCGCGGCCTGCTTCATCGCCGCCAAACGTTCGCCGCGTCCCGCTTCCTTCCAGACCGATTCATCGCTGCCGGGATGCTGCACGAAGACCGCGACGTAGCCCTGACGAGCCCAGTGCTCGGCGAGGTAGACACCGTTCTCGCGCGAACCGCCGAGCCCGTGGGAAAAGACGATGACGGGTTTGGCCTCCGCGCTCTTCACCCGGTAGATCTTCACCGGCACGGTGCGGGAGCGCGCCGCGTCGACCGGCTCGTAGCGGAGCACGTCGATCGCCGCGGGGGAATCGGCACGGGCCAAAGGCTGGAGCGTCAGCAAAAGGAGGAGGGCGAGGGAGAGGATGGGGCGCATGTCAGGATAGACTGTGATGGAACCGGATCGGTTACGAGAGATCGAAGCTGCGGCTTGCGGTGCCCCGATCCGGTGATTGATTGGCGGCGATGTCCGGGAACGCCCCCTCGACCCACCAATTTGTCGTGAACCAACGTGCGGTTCAGGCTTGGATTCTCGTGCTTGGTTCTGCCGCTCTCGGAACCGGAATCGCGATCCAGACCTTCGTCGAAGGCAGACACGGCCACCTCTATCTTTTTGCCGTGTTCTTTCTGGTGCCGGCTCTCTGGGGCTTCCTGCCCGCGACTTATCGCTGGACCCTTGATCATCGCGGAATCTCACGGGGCCGGCATTTGGTTCTTTGGGAGGAAATCACCCGCCTCGATCTGAGAACCTTTCCCAAGGGTTTCCGCAGCTCCGGCAGCATCGATCTCTACCTCCACGCCGGAAACAAGCGTTTCGTCCTGAGGACCTATGTCGAGCGCGATGCCTGCGAGCTGGCGAGGCGCCTCCGCGAAGCGCTGCCGGAGACCCTCTTTTCCGCCGCCTCGCAGCGCCGCGTGGAGGAAGTGTGGAAACGCCGCTGATCGACCCCGTCACTTCCCGAAGATCCCCCGGCTCTCCGGATACAGATCGCCTAACACATCCACCAAGACACGGCGGAATTCCTTCGCGAGCTTTTTCTTCACCCCGGCGGGATCGTCGATCTTCGCCCCCGCTCTCCAGAGGGACTCCCATGCCGCGGCGTCTTTCGCCACTCTTTCTTCAACGAGCTTCTGCCAGTGCGCGGGATTGTGCACGGGATCGAGCCAATCGCCCCGGCCCCGGCCGAAGTGCGCGACGGCGAGGTAGAGCAGGAGGATCGATTTCACCTGGTCGAGGAAGTGGGATTTGGTCCAGCGGACGCGGTTGGTGCCGACCTGGGTCAGATTGTAACCCCGCGCGAGAGCGAAGGTCGTCGCACCGCCCGCGAGCATGCCGAGGAGGGCACCGCCGCCGAAGGTCATGCCCCCGGCGGCGAGGTCGGCGGCGAGACCTCCGAGCAATCCCGCGCCGACTCCGCCGACGGCGGCCATGAGCGATTCCTCGACATTCCGCTTTACCGCAAAGGCCTCGCGCGAGGCGGCGGCGAGCTGCGAAGCGGTCTCGCCGGAGAGCCCGTGCCGGGCGATGAGCCGGTTCACCGTTTCCTTGGTGCGCTCGGAGAGCCGCGCATACATGGCCCGCTGGGCTCTCTCAAAGTCGCGGTCGCGATCCTTGTTGCGGACGAGCTGTTTCAGCTTGTCGAAAAAGCCCGCGTTGCCGATCTCCTCGGTGTCGGCGAGGGCGGAATAGGCGAGATCGGCCATCATGGCGACGGAGTCGTCGAAGACATCGAGCTGCCGCGAGACCCAGGCCTCGGAGAGAAGCCGCGCCGTTTCCCGCTTGCCCCCTGACAAAACACCCGCGGCCTCGACGAAGATCTCGTGTTCCTGCGTCCAGCAGCGTGTGAAGGCATCGAGGGTCGAGACCTTCTTAACGATGCGGTGGCGCGAAAGATGGGCGCGCCAGGCCTCCTCGTTGCGCTCGTCGCGTTCGGGATCGGGAGTGCCGGTCTGGTTGAGAAAGACGAGAACGGGTTTGCCGATCCATTCGATCACCTCGATCTCGAGATCGATGTAGCCGGTCTCGGCGGGCGACTGCGAGGCATCGACGAGGTAAAGGACGACGTCGGCCTCGGACTGCACGTTGCGGATCGCCTCCTGGCTGCACCAGAGGGAGCGATCGGTAACGCGGTCCCAGACCTGGTGGAGGATCCAGCCGACGGGATTGTCGCTCGCACGGAGACGCTTGGCGAGTTTCGCGAGATTCGACCCGAAACCCGGAGTGTCCCAGAGGAGGGCGCGCCTCTCGCCGCTCTCGATCAGCGGATAAGCCTCCGGCACGAGCGTGACATGGGCGCTGTCGGCGACCTCGCCCACATCGCGGCGCAGCAGGGTGCGCGCGAGCGCCGTCTTGCCCACGTTGGTGTGGGAGATGAGGCTGAGGACGACTTCTTTGTCGGAGACTTCGGGCATGGCTCAGACACGGGCGGTGTTCGGGGCGGTCTCGGGCTGGAGGAGCAGGGCGGCGCTTTCGCCGGCGAAGAGGTGCTTCCACGCTTCCTCGCGCGCGGCCCGGCGGTTCGCGGCATCGGCGAAGTCGCGCGACTTGCGATCGAAGGCGGTCGCTTCGAGGAGGATGAATCGGACAGGGTGCGGTACGAGACCCAAGAGGGTGCGATACACGGCGAGATGGGCCTCGCGTTCGGGTGTGGCGGCGAAGGAAAAGACCGGCACGATCTCCGCGGCCACGGAGCCGGGAGCGAGGGCAAAACTTTCTTCTTCCCCGAAGGCAACGGTCGGCAGCCAGACCGGCTCGACCGCGGCACCGAATTCATCCTCGAGCCGCCGGACGAGACCGCTTTTGGTGGGTTCGTCAGGATCGAGGGCGTAGGGCATCAGGGCGACGGTGCGGGCCGATCCGGACGAGGTCGCGAGAAGCCGGGCGAAATAACGCGGCGCGGTCTCGCGATAGGGCAGCGAGCGGGCGAGCGAGGCCGACCGCATCCGCCAGAGGATCGCGAGGATCCCGCGGGGCACGAGGACGAAGAGGGCGATGGTCAGCGCATACCAGTGGATCCAGCGGGCCGCGTTTTCTCCGGCGGCGTCGGCACCGCGGATGGCGTCGAGCTCCTCCGGCGTCGGCAGGCTCTGTCCGCTGAGCGAGGCGGCCGGTCCGAGGACGACCTGGAGGATGCCGCGGAGCGAGGTGCTGTCGGTGAGGAAGGTGCTTTCCCAGACGGCCCGGTATTCGTTGGCGAGTCCCCTGACATACATCCCACCGATGGCCGAAGCAGCGAGAACGAAGGCGGCGAGATGGAGGATCGACTTCAAGCGTGCCGCCGTGACGGGAGCGGAAAGTCGCGACCAGCGTTTCTCGAAGAGCCGCTTGGCGGTGGCGAGGAGGCGGGCGGCGGGATCTGCTTTCTCCTCCGCAGCGGATGCGGAATCCCTCCATTCGAACCACCTTTCGAGAAGCACGGGAGGGCGGCGGAGAAAAAAGAGCCAGGCTTCGCGCAGGTAGACGAGGGCGCTCCACGCGAGGATGCCGAGGAGCGGAAAGGAAAGGATGTTGATGCGCTTCTCCGGTCCCAGTTCGTTCGTGAGGTATCCGACGACGGCGGCGGCGATGAGGAACAGGGCGACGAGACCGGGATGTCGCGTCGGATGGGCACTCGCCGCCGGATCGAGCCAGGCGGAGGAGGGAAAACGCGTCACGATCCGCTCGAGGAGGGCGGTGGCGCGGGTCGCGAGAAAGGCCTCCTCCTTGGTCCGGCCGGGATTCGCGGGCAGGGGTGCACCGGCCTCGCGCGAGGCCTCCTGCCTTTCCTTCGCGGAGAGCACGATGCCGCCCTCGTCGGTCTCCTCGACCGCCGCGAGCATGAGGATATTCCGGGAGTCCTCCGTCTTCATCCAATTCAGAGCGGCACGGGTGGATCGGTGAGGACGGCGGCGCGCTTCGGATCGTGCGCGTAGCAATGGGCCATCCCGATGGCGAGGGCGTCGGCGGCGTCGGAAGGCGGGGTCTCGGTGAGCCCGAGAAGCGCCCGCATCATGAAAGCGACCTGCTGTTTGTCGGCGGCCCCGCGGCCGACGACGGCCTGCTTCACCCGCTTCGGAGCGTATTCGTAAATCTCCAGTCCGTGCTCGGCGGCGGCGAGGAGGGCGGCCCCGCGCGCCGCGCCGAGGGTGATGGCGGTGCGGTAGCTCTGCACGAAGATCACGCCCTCGACGGCGCAAACCTCGGGCGAAAATTCGCGGATGACCTCGACGAGTTTTTCCCGGATCGCGACGAGACAGCCCGATTGGCGGAGCCCCTTCGCGTTCTGGATCACGCCATAGGTGAGCGCCCGCTGCGTCCGGCGTCCGGCGGCGGGGGTGGATTCTTCGATCACCGCGAAACCCGTGTTCCGCAGCGCGGGGTCGATGGCTAGAACACGCACGGGGGGACTTTAACCCAATTCGCCCGATCGGCATCCCGGCATTCGCGCGGGATCCGGAGCATTTTCCCGAGACTCGCGTTTGAATTCCGCCGGAAAGGGCCGAATCATGCCCCTCAACCAACCCGCCAAGACCGTGGAAATCGCCTGCCTGGACCTCGAGGGAGTCCTCGTCCCTGAAATTTGGATCAATGTCGCCCACAAAACGGGGATCGACGCGCTGCTCGCGACGACCCGCGACATTCCCGATTACGACGTGCTGATGACGCAGCGTCTCCGCATCCTCGACGAGCACGGGCTGAAAATCGGCGACATCCAGGAAGTGATCGACGGCCTTGGTCCGCTCGAGGGTGCCGTCGATTTCCTCGAGTGGCTGAAGTCGGAATTCCAGGTCGTGATCCTTTCGGACACCTTCTACGAATTCGCGAAACCGCTCATGCGCCAGCTCGGCTGGCCGACCCTCTTCTGTCACAAGCTGGGCATCACCCCCGAAGGCCGTGTCGAGGCCTACCACCTGCGCATGCCCGACCAAAAGCGCGAGGCGGTGAAGCGTTTCCACGAGTTGAAGTTCAAGGTCATCGCCGCAGGCGACTCTTACAATGACACCAACATGCTCGGCGAGGCCGACCGTGGGATCCTCTTCTGCCCGCCGCAGAATGTGATCGACGAGTTTCCCCAGTTCCCCGTGGCGACGGATTACGAGCAGCTCCGCGCCGCCTTCCTCGAGGCCCGCGAGGCGATCCGCTGAGATTCGCGGGGGTCAATCCAGCCGCGTCTCGCGAAGCTGGAAACGGGCGTCGTATTGACCGCCCGCGTGCTTCCGGCAGCAGGGATAACACGCGACGCGACGACGCAGACGCCGCACCCGGTGGATCACCGCCTCGCACGCGGGGCAGGTGTAGGCGAATTTCTTCGCGTGACGCCGCGGTTGGAAATCGAGGGCGTGACATCGATCCTCGCCGGGGATGCCGAGATCGTGACACGCCTGCCGCCATTCCGGACCGTGGGGCGCGATGCGTTTGCGACCGACCCGGGCGAAGGCCACGAGATGGGCGAGTTCATGGAGGAAGGTGTTGCGCAACTCCGCGTCGCGACGGTCTTCGGGCAGATCCTGAAGGCGCGGATTCAGCTCGATGATCCAGTCGCGGGCGAAGGCCCGGCCCGCCGCGGTCCGCATCCGGGGATTCCACAAAACCGACACGGCCTTCGCGAGCGTCTCCAGCCCGAGATCGCGCGCAAAACCGGCGGCGACCAGGGTGAGAGCCTCGTCGCGCCCCGAGCGGGGATGGCTCCAGAGCCGGGGCGGCGTGGCTCCGGCGGTTGCCTCGGAGTCCGCCATGGTCTCAGGAGTCGCCCGGCTCACCGATCGGCTCGACCGCCTCGCCCGTGACCTTGTTGAAGAGGCTGAGCTGCTCGCCCACGTTCGTGACAAAGGAATCGGCCGGCACGCTCTCGCGGAGGAAGACGTTCGCCCCGATCGTCGAGCGCGCCCCGATCGTCGTTTTGCCCCCGAGCACGGTGGCGTGGGGATAAATGACGACGTGGTCCTCGACGTTCGGATGGCGTTTGTTGCCTTTCACGATGCGGCCGTTCTCGTCCTTCGGGAAATTGCGCGCCCCGAGGGTGACACCATGATAGAGCTTCACGTAGTTCCCGATGACGCAGGTCTCGCCAATGACGACGCCGGTGCCGTGATCGATGAAGAAATGTGATCCGATCGTCGCCCCGGGATGGATGTCGATACCGGTCAGGTTGTGGGCGTATTCCGTCATGATCCGGGGAATCAACGGCACATCGAGCTCGTAGAGGCAGTGGGCGCAGCGCTGGATCGCGATGGCTTCGATGCACGGGTAGGCGAGGATGATCTCGTCGAAATTCTTCGCCGCGGGATCGCCCTCGTAGGCCGCCTCGACGTCGGTCTGGAGCAGCTCGCGCAGGCGCGGCAGCTTGCCGAGAAATTCGCAGACGAGATCGCGGGCCTGTTGGTCGAGGCCGTTGTGGTGCTCGCCCGTCTCGTCGTCGCGGAGGCGCAGGGTCTTCGCCACCTCGGTGCGGAGCACGTCGACGAGATGGGCGATGCGCTCTCCCGTGATCATTTCCAGCTCGTCCGCCGGGATCGGTTCCTCGTCGTGGTAACCGGGGAAAAGGACCTGGAGCAGCTTCACACACACGTCCGTGATGGCGCGTTTCGACGGCAGGTTGCCGCTGTCGAGGCGATTGATGCCCCCGACCCGGTGATACGAGTCGAGAAGTGAGTCGATAATCCGTCGCTGGGCGCAGTCCATGGAGAGCGTGAAGGTATACGCTCAGACGCGGTTTCCAAGGGGAAGCTTGCATCCTTTTCTCAACGCTGGACACCCCGCCGTCCTGTGAAACACTGCCCCATGCGGTCGATCCTGCCCTTCGTCCTTCTCGCCTGCCTCCTCGCCGGATGCGAACGCTCCGCTCCCGTGCCGGTCGCGGGTCCGCCGAATCTCCCCCGGCTCCGCGAGCTCGATTTTTCGCCCTTTGCCGAATCACTCGACGGGATCGGCTCGCGCCGCCTTGCAAAGATCGATCGTCTTGTCGCTCCGATGACCATTCCCGCAGTGCAGGAGGCCTTGGTGAAAGGCGAACTCAGCTCCGAGGAACTTACCCTCTGCTTCCTCGACCGCATCCGCCGTCACGACGAGACCCTCCGGAGCTATCTCGAGCTCAATCCCCGCGCCCTCGATGAAGCCCGTGAGGCCGATCGGCTCCGCGCCGCGGGCGAGGTGAAAGGCCCGCTCCACGGCATCCCTCTCAGCATCAAGGACAACCTCGCCACCGCCGCGCCCATGCACACCACCGCCGGAGCCGAGATCCTCCTCGACCATATCGCCCCGGCCGATGCGAAGGTCGTGCAACACCTCCGCGAGGCCGGAGCCGTGATCCTCGGCAAGGCGAGCCTCTCCGAACTCGCCGGATCGCTCACCACCGAACCTCCCGGCTACAACGCGATCAGCGGCCTGGGCGTGAATCCCTATCGCGCCAACCTGCCCGTCTCCGGATCGAGCAGCGGCTCGGCCATCGCCACGAGCGCGCGTCTCGCCATGGTCAGCGTCGGCACGGAGACTTCGGGCTCGCTGCTTTCCCCCGGTGCGAGCAACGGCGTCGTCGCGATGAAACCGAGTCACGGTCTCGTCAGCGGTGAAGGCATCGTGCCGCTGATCCGCTTCCAGGATTCCGCTGGACCGATCGCCCGCACCGTCACCGATGCGGCGATCCTCCTCGGGGCGATCGATGAGACGGAGACCGACTACGCCGCGTCCCTCGATGCGAAAGCCCTCGAAGGAATCGCCGTTGGTGTCCTGCGCAAGGCCATCCTCGACGAGGAAACGAACGCCGCCTTCTGGCTGACTCGCATCGACGAAGGCCTCGCCCGTGCCGGAGCGAAAGCCAAGGACCTCGACGAGACCTTCGCGGAGAAACCCGAGCTTCTTCCCGTGATTTTTCTCGGCCTTTCCTGCGACACGCTTCCCTACCTGACCGCAGCCGGAGCCCCCGTGAAAACCGTCGCCGAGCTCCAGGCCTACAACGAGGCCGATCCGGCCCGCCGCATTCCGCGCGGACAAAACATGGTCGATCTCGCTGTCCGGGTCCTCGGAGCGATCCGCGAGGACACGGGCGTGACGGAGGGTGGCATGGATCAACTCTACGAAGAAGCCGCCCTCCACGTGCGCGAGGGAATGGCCGCGATCCTCGCGCGGACCTTCGCGGAGAACGAGGTGGATTTGTTAGTGAGTCTTGCGAACCAACATTCCATGCTTTACGCGACCGCCGGTTATCCCGCCATCACCGTGCCGCTCGGACTCGATGAGACGGGCGCGCCCAACGGAGTCACCCTCATCGCCCGACCCGGCGAGGATGCGAAGCTGCTGGCGTATGCCTACGCCTTCGAACAAGCGACGGTGTATCGGGTGGAGCCGGAGATGGACTGACGAAATCGCCACTGCGGACGGGAATGCCCGCGCTCGATCGTGACGGATCTCTCAAGTCGTTTCGAGCGGGTTCACGACTTCGAGGAAACGAAATTTCAGAAAATCCGTGTCGGCACTGTAGAGACGCTTCACCCCGTGTTGGTGGAGAATCGCCGCGAGGTGCGCGTCGGGCACGAGATTGCCGCGCACCACGACCCCCTTCGTCGCCATTTCGTAATGGGAGAGGAAATCTTCCTGCTCCCCGATGAGACAGACGCGCGGCAGGTTCATGAGTTGGCGCAGATTTGACCAAGCCGTCTCGGAGGAAAGCGGACGTTCGAAGATGGAGGGATGCGTCGCGATGCGAAGGTAAGCGAAGATCGTCGGCCAAGTCAGGCAAAACAGATCGGAGTCGGCGGCACGCTCCATCACGAACGCTCGAGCCGCCGCGTGCTCCCGACAGCCGGAGTTGCTCGCGTAGAGCAGCAGGTTCGCGTCGATGGAATAGCTCATTCACCGAGGGCCCTGTAGAGGGAATCCTTGTCGGCGAGATCGACCTTCGCCCCCATGTCCGCCACGTTCCAATCCAGTGCGGGTGACCCGACCCTGCGACGAGCCTCCCGCTCACGCAACGCCTCGGCAAGGAGTCGGGAAGCGAGCTCACCCAGAGATACCTTCTCCACTTTTTGAAGCCGCTTCAATCCATCCAGGACAGGCTTGTCGAGGTCTAGGGTGGTTCTCATGCATCTGATGTTCCCATTTAAAACATCAGATGTCAAGGTAGAGGGAAGAAACGGCGCCACCCTCATTTACCGTCCCGGTGATGATACAATGGTACTCGTGTTCGGCCGTGCTTTCGGGAAGCGACGAGGTATCGTTCTGACCCGGAGATTGTGCGACAATGAGGTGGCTTGGGTCCCGCTTTCGAGTTGATCGTCCCTGCTGGAATGCCCCCGGAAATGTGGGAGAATCGGCCATGCGGAAATTCCCCCTGCTCTTCGCCCTTCTTTCCCTCACTCCGGCCCTCCCGGGCGCGGAGCTGCCCTTGATCTTTTCGGATGATTTTTCGAAAGG
Organism: Verrucomicrobiales bacterium; assembly: GCA_016795385.1. Lineage (GTDB taxonomy): Bacteria > Verrucomicrobiota > Verrucomicrobiia > Verrucomicrobiales > DEV007 > Arctic95D-9. The sequence goes on from JAEUHI010000002.1 coordinate 21,759, forward strand.
CGCCGAAGGTTGGACTCCTACCGACGCGAAAGCATGGAAGATCACCGAAGCCGACGGCAATCCCGCCTTCGAAATCCTCGGCGGATCGAAGTACACCCCACCCCACCGCAGTCCGGTCAACATCGCGATCCGCGAAGGAGGCGTTGTCGGCGACTTCGTCTTCACCGCCCGCGTCATGACGAAACAGACTTCGCGCGGTCACCGTGACATGTGCGTCGTCTTCGGCTACCAAGATCCGGCGAATTTCTACTACGTCCACCTCGGCGAAAAGACCGACCCGCATTCAAACCAGATCTTCCTCGTCAACAACGCCCCGCGCGTCGCCATTTCCGAGCAGGCCAGCGAGGGCACGCCTTGGAAAGACGCCACCTGGCACCGGGTGAAGATCGTCCGCACCGTGGCGACGGGCCTCATCGAGATCTATTTCGACGACATGGAGACGCCCACCCACGTCGCCCACGACAAGACCTTCGCCTGGGGTCGCATCGGCATCGGCACCTTCGATGACAAGGGGCTGTGGGACGACGTCGAGGTCCGCGGGGTCGCGGTCGAGCCGCCCGTGGCGGTTGTGTCAGGAGGCCACCCCGATCCCAAGGGACTCACCTACACGAAGTGGACGCCCGGATTCCAGGTACCCGATCCCGTCGCGATCAGCTTCGATCCCCAGGGTCGCGCCTACGTCACCCAGACGATGCGCCGCAAGGCCAACGACCTCGACATCCGCGACAACACCGACTGGATCCCGAATGATCTCAGCTTCACCTCACCGGAGGACAAGGAGGCTTTCTACCGCAAGCAGTTCACGCCCGAAAACAGCGCCCTCAACGTGAAGCGGGTCAAGGACTTCACCGGCGACGGGATCCACGACGTGCGCGACCTCACCGCCTTGAGCGAGCGCGTCCACCTCATCGAGGACACCGACGGCGACGGACTCGCCGACTCCACGAAGATCTACGCCGAGCAGCTCGACCACCTCATCGGCGGCGTCGCCGGCGGGGTGCTCTGGCACGAGGGCGAGGTCTTCGTCTGTCCCGTGCCCGAACTCGTGAAGTTCCGCGACACGGACGGCGACGGCAAGGCGGACGAAAAGAAGGTGGTCGTGTCAGGATTCGGCGCCCACCTCGCTTATGCCGGCCACGACATGCATGGGCTCTTTCTTGGTCCCGATGGACGCGTCTACTGGTCGATCGGCGACAAGGGCATCCGCGTGAAGACCCCCGAGGGACTCGACTACCGCTTCCCCCACCAGGGCGGCCTGATGCGCTGCGAGCCCGATGGGTCGAACTTCGAGGTCTTCGCCCACGGCCAGCGCAACATCCAGGAGATCAGCTTCGACCAATACGGCAACTTCTTCGGGGTCGACAACGACGCCGACTTCGAGGGCGAAAAGGAGCGCCTCGTCTTCATCGAACAATACGGCGACCTCGGCTGGCGTTCGCACTGGCAATACCTGCGCGACGACTACAACCCGTGGGACGACGACCTCATGCACAAACCCTGGCACGAGGCCCAGCCCCGCTGGTTCACCCCGACAATCGCGAACTACGAAAACGGCCCCGCGGGCTTCAAGTTCAATCCCGGCACCGGCCTCGGTCCGGAGTATGAGAACTACTTCTTCCTCACAAGCGCCCCGAACGGCCAGCAGTGGGCCTTCCGCATCGAGCCGGAAAACGATTCGTGGGCGATGCGCGACGATCACCGCATCGGCGACGGCATCCCGATCGTGGGGCTCCAGTTCTCGCCCGACGGCGACCTCTGCGGCGTCGACTGGGGCGGCGGGTATCCGATGAACGAAAAAGGCGCGATCTGGCGCATCGATGTGGCGACGGAGAAACAGCATCCGCTGCGCGGGGAAACGAAGAAACTCATCGCCGCGGACTTCGGCAAAGAGGGTCTGGTCGAGCTCTCCACCCTCTTGGGTCATGCGGACCAGCGGGTGCGGATGAAGGCACAGTTTGAATTGGTGAAGCGCGACGCCCTTGCCGAACTGGAGGCGGTCGCCGCGAAAGTCGAGGCCCCGCAGTTCGCCCGCATCCATGCGATCTGGGGGATCGGGCAACTCCTCCGGCAGGAAAGGGCGGAGGACGCGACGCTTGCCACACTCTTCGGCGATCCCGATCCCGAAGTCCGCGCCCAGGCGATCCGGACGGTGACGGATCGTTATGGACGTTTGTTAGGACTCGATGTCATTCCCGCTCCCACCGGCGACAGCCACGCCCTCACCGCCGCTCTCACGCCCCTGCTGGAGGATCCCTCGCAACGCGTCCGCATTCAGGCCCTTCTTGGCCTCGGCCGCCTCCGCGATGCTGCGGCAACGGAGTCGATCGTCAAACTGCTCGCCCGCAAGGAACACGTCGTGAGCCTGACCGCCCTCCGCCACGCCGGGACCACCGCCCTCGCCGGATCCGCGCCGACGGAGCGTCTTGCCGCCCTCGCGAAACACGATTCGCTCTTCGTCCGCACCTGCGCCTCGCTCGCGCTCGGCCGCCGCAGCGATCCCGCGATCGCCGCCTTCCTCGACGATGCCGACGCCATCCTCGCCGCCGATGTCGCCCGCGCCATCCATGATGATTGGATGGTCCCGGACGCCCTTGAGGATCTCGCCGCCCGCCTCGGCAAACACCGCGATCACGAAGGGTTCACGCGTCGCGCCCTCAACGCCAACCACCGCCTCGGCACCGCCGAAGCCGCGGCCCGCGTCGTCGCCTTCGTCGCCGCCGGGGAAGCCCCGCAGCCCCTCATCGAAGCCGGACTCGAGTCGCTCGTGCACTGGACGAAACCGCGCGACCTCGATCTCGTCGTCGGCCAATACCGTCCCCTCGCCGAACGCGATCCCGCGGTCCTCGCCGCGGCTCTGAAGCCGCATCTCGACGAACTGCTCACCGCCAAAGTTTCTAAAGTCCGCTCCACCGCGATGGAACTCGCCGTCTCGCTGAAGCTCCCCATCGCGAACGAGACCCTTCTCGCCGTTTTCAACAATCCCGACGCCGAGGGACCTCTCCGCGCCACCGCCCTGCGTTCCCTCGCCGCCCAGGAGGCACCCGGGCTCGACGATCTCGTCGGCGACGCCCTCGCTGCGAAGGACGACGCCCTCCGCATCGCGGGACTCGACCTGCTCGCGAAACGGGATCCTGACCAAGCCACCACCGAGATCACCCGCCGCCTCGAATCGAAGTCCTCCGTCACGGTGAAACAGCACGCGGTCCGCACCCTGCCGGCAGTGAAGGCGGCCGAGCCCATGCTCGCCCTTTTCGCGAAGCTCGAGGCGGGCAAGATCGAGCCGGCCCTGCAGCTCGACGTCTTCGAGGCGGCGAAGGATCCCGTCTTTGCCGACCACCCCAAGCTCGCCGCGGCCGTGCTTTCGATGGAGACGGGCTGGCAGACCGCCGCCTCGGCGGATCCGCTCGCGCCCTTCCGCCTCGCCCTCGAGGGTGGCGATCCGGCGCGGGGAAAATCCGTCCTTCTCAACCACCCTGCCGCCCAATGCACCGCCTGCCACAAGATCGCCGACGGGGCGGGCAGCAACGTGGGCCCCAACCTGAAGGACATCGGCAAGAAGAAGGACCGACTTTATCTTCTCCAAAGCCTCGTCGATCCGCAATCCGTCGTCGCCCCCGGCTACGGCAACATCGCCCTGACGATGAAGGACGGCAGCTCGATCGCCGGGCAGTTCCTCGCCGAAAAGAACGGCAAGGTCTCTCTTCGCGACGCCGAAGGAAAGGAGATCGTCGTCGCGTCCGACACCATCCAAGAGCGCACCCCGGTGATCTCGACGATGCCGCCGATGGGGTTCATCCTGCAAAAGAGCGAGATCCGCGATGTCGTGGCGTATCTGGCGGGATTGAAGGGGACCGCGAAGAAAAGCACCGGCCACTGACGAGCCTTTCCCCGCGCCTCAGAGCAGGCTGTTGCCGTGCGCGTCGCGACGCGCTCCGATGCCGGTGAGGATGACATCGATCACCACCCAGACACCCGCCCCTCCGCAGGTGAACAGCTTCAGCAAACCCAGCCCGGTGTTGCCGAGATAAAAGTGATCGGCACCGAAGTAACCGAGAAAGGTGGAAAGGAGGAAGGTCACCGCCTGGCTCTTCGCGGGAGCGCCGACGTGGTCACGGCGAAGTCTTCTGCCGTAAACATCGGTGCCTCCCCCCATGCCGATGATATAGATGTCGATCGCCGCCCAGATCCCGAATCCTCCGAGCGTGAACAGCTTCAGCAGACCAAGCCCGGTCTGCCCCAGGTAAAAGCGGTCGACACCAAAGATGCCGAGCAACCACGAGAGGATGTAGGTCGTCGCCTGGGTGCGGTCGCTCTCGGCTCCGAGGAGGACGAGATCGTGTCGGTGCGAGATCGCAGGCGCATACGATGACGAAGCGTAGGCCGGTGCATAGCCCATCGCAGCCGCCGGCGCGATGGGGATCGACGTTTCAGGCACAGGTGGACGCGGGGACGAGGCCTCCACCTGTGGAAGATCCAGCGGCGGGAGGGGAATGGCCGTGGTGCCGGGCGACTCCTCTCCGCGGACATTCGCGAGCGACGCTTCCTCACCGAGGTGATCGCTCAGCCGCAGGACGCAGGTGTAATCTCCCGCCCTGAATTGCAGGGGTAAAGTCGTCCTTTCCTGACGACCCCACTCGGTCTCTCCGGCAGCGGCCCAGGCGGGATCTCCCTCGCCATCGAGCCAATGTATCTGGATTTCGTCGCCGCCGATCCATCTCATGGCATATGCCAAGGGAGGACCACCCGGAAGCACGAGATTCGCCGCGGGACTGCTCCCCGCATAGAGAATCCCGGACGATGGCATGGAAAACCGCACCGAGCCCCCTCCGGCATCGATCTCCAGTTCGATGGGCTCGACATCGGAGGCCTCGGTCTCCTCGAAAAGATCGGCTGGGTCAAAGAGCACCAGGAGATCCGACCCGACTTCGAGCTCCACGGGCAATTCCGCTTCATCGACCAACTGCCCGTGCCGGTCGAAAATCCGGATTTGATTTTCTTGGGCGGTTTCAAACGTGATCAACAGGGCTGGAACCGATTCACCCTCCACGCGTATCACGCAGTCTTCTCCCGAACCGACGCGGTAGGAAAAGGTGGGATCGCGAAAGAAGACTCCACGCGTCCCTGAGACTTCGTAGCCGATAACGGAGAGCGTTGAATCCATGGCGAGAGGTAAAAGGCGGAATCAGCTGCCAAAGAATCGGACCACCACCCTCCCCTCACTCCACCGCTTTGAAATAAATCCAATGCTCCTCCTCGCCGGGCAGGCGCATGCGGATGCCGGTGTCGGCGCGGCTCCAGGTGACGATCTCGCCGTCGGCGTATTTCAGGACGACGGTCCCCGCGGCGGGTTTCTCGATCACCTCGTACACAACCGCCTCGCCGGTGCCGTTGCGCATGCGGCGCATCTCGGTGGCGGTGAACTCGACCTCGACGCCCTCGAACTGCGTCAGAAGGAGGCGCGAGACGCCCTTCTGCAGCCCGGTGACGAGTTCCTTCAAAAAGCCTTCGCCGGGATTCGCAGCCGGCTGGTCCTGTCCGGCGGTCAGGTTCGCGATGGTCGTCTCGCGGTCGAGCGTCCATTTCCCGATGAGAAAACTGCGCCCGCAGCCGCTGAGAGTGGTGGCAAGGAGGGCGAGGAGAGCGAGGCGGAGGAGCGGTTTCACGGGTTCAGATTAGCCGGGACCCGCCCCGGATGTCAACGATTGGCTGGCTCGAGGCAATGTGGTTTCGGCTTCAGCCGAATCCCGGGGCATCAGCCTGCGACTGAAGTCGCAGCCACAGGGGGGAGCCACGGGATCCAGACTTGCAACCACGCCCGTTTTGCGGTGTTCTTCTCATGTGGTCCCCGTGGCATGAAAACCCTCCTCCGGTTGCTCCCCCTTGCTTTGCTTTCCTCCGCCCCGGCGCAGGAGACCCCTCCCGTGCCTGACGACGTGGCTCCGGTCGGGGTCGCGACGGAGGACTTCACCGCCTTGAAGGGACAATCACCTTTCCTGCGATCGCTGAATCTGAGCGATTCCCTCGTCCTCACCGGCTTCGCCGATGTCGAGGGCGAGCGGGTCGCCACGATCCTGAACAAGGAGACGAAGCAGACCTACGTCGTCTCGAGCCAGATCAATTCCCAGGGCTGGAAGATGGTCGACCTGAAGACCGACGCCGATCTCGAGAAAGTCGCGGCCAAGGTGGCGGTCGATGGCGGCGAGGTCGTGACGGTGCGCTACGCCGACATCGATCTCAAGAATGGTGAAGCCAAACCCGCGCCCGGTCCCTCGACCGAGACGAACGGCAGCCCCACGGCGATCATGGAGGCGCGACGCGCCCGCTTCGGCGGTCCTGGCGGTCCACGGGGTCCCGGCATGGGAGGACCGCCGCCGGAGATCCGGGAAAAGATGGAGCAACTCTCCGACGATCAGCGCGAAAAGCTTTTCAACAAGATGAGGGAGCTGCGCGAAAAGAGCCCCGACATGTCCTGGGAAGAGCGCGGCAAGGTCTTCAACGAGGCGCTCGACAAGATGGTGAACAAAAAGAAATGAGCGGCCGTTGGAGACGGGTTTGAATTCTCTCCGAGCCTCTCTTACTTTTCCGCATGTCCGCCGCGCCAAAAACGCTACCCGATTCCGAACCTTTCACCTTCGAGGACTATCTCATCTGGGAAGAGGATCAGGAAGAGCGACATGAGTTCATCAATGGCCGGGTCCTGGCCATGGCGGGGGCCAGTGATGCCCATGAACTGGTCGCGGTGAACCTTCTCGTTGAAATCCACAACCACCTTCGCGGCAGAGGATGCCGCGCCTACAAGGGCGACATGAAACTGCGCTACCGCGCCGGCCAGGTCGATCTCTCCTACTATCCGGATGTGATGGTCGTGTGTGATCCCGAAGACGATCACTCAAGCTACAAGGAAAAACCCGTCTTTCTCGCCGAGGTCATGTCGCGTTTCAAGACGGACCACTTCGAGAAGCTTTTCATCTACCAGCAGATCGGGACCCTCGAGGAGTATCTCGTGCTCTCGCAAAATCCCGATGAGCCCGCGGCCTGGCTCTATCGCCGCGCGGATGGCTGGAAGATGCCGGAGCCGATCACGGCCGGCGAAATCTCTCTCGCCAGCCTCGGCCTGAGTCTTACGCTCAAGGAGCTTTATCGCTCCTGAGCCGGGAACTCACTTCTTCTTGTCCTTTTTCGCCGCCTTCTTCTCCTTCTTCGCCGTGCCGGTGCGGCCGGGGAAGGTGAGTTCGGCGATGCCGGATTTGTCGAGGCCGCCGATGCCGAGCTCGACCATGCGGTCATACTGGGCCTTGGTGGCGTCGTTGAGGGGCAGGGCGATTTTGACGGCCTTGGCGAGACCGGCGGCGATGCCGGAATCCTTCGCGGCGTGCTCGGCGGAGAACCAGCAATCGTGCTCGCGGGCGATCATGTCGGCGCTGTCGGTCTCGAGGACGCGCGAGTTCGCACCGGTCTGGGAGAAGACTTCGCAGACCATCTTCAGATCGTGGCCCAGCGCGGCGGCGAGGCCGAGACCTTCGGCGAGGCCGGCGGTGTTGATGTTCATCACCATGTTGACGAGGGCCTTCACCTCGGCGGCCTTGCCCACCGCACCGATGTGTCGCAGGCTGATGGAGAGATCCTGGAGGAGATTCAGATTCTTCTCATAGACGGCCTTGTCGGAACCGATCATGAGGTAAAGCTGGCCGTTGCGGGCGTGGCTGATGCTGCTCGCCATGCAGGCTTCGATCGTGGCAGCACCGGCTTTCTTCGCGGCCTCGGCCACGGTCTGCTGGATGCCGGGGGAAAGGGTCGCGCAGTTGATGAAGGTGCGGCCTTTCGCGCCGGCGAGAAGGTTGTCGCCCTTGCCGAGGAAGATCTTCTTCATTGCGGCGTCATTGGTCACGACGGTGAAGATGATGTCGGCCTTGGCAGTGACGTCGGCGAGTTTCTTGCAGGCGGTCGCGCCCAACTCCTGGGCGAGGGACTCGGCGGCCTCGGTGTTCACGTCGTATACGGCGGTGACGGCGTATTTCAGATCGTTGAGACGGCGGGCCATGTTCGCCCCCATGCGTCCAACGCCGACGAAGGCGACGCGGGTTTTCGGAGCAGTGTTTTTGGCAGCGGCTTTTTTGGCGGGCTTTTTGGTCATATTCGCTTTCGGTGAAGTCTTGGGTAGAGTCTCAGGTGTAACAGAATTTCGAATCCAGCCAAGTGAATTATGAGAAGTGGAGCGCGTCGTTATCGCGGGATGCAGAGCTTCGTTGACGCAGGGCGCGGCCTCGTCACGGTGCTGCGGACAGAGTGGAATTTCCGCATCCACGCGGTCGTTGCCCTGCTCGTCACCGTCGCGGGTTTCTTCTTCGGGATCAGTGAAGGGGAATGGCTCGCCGTGGTTCTGAGCGCCGGCCTCGTCTTCATGGCCGAGGTCTTCAACACCGCTCTCGAATACCTCGCCGATGCGGTCCATCCCGAAGTGGACCGTGGCGTCGGCATGGCGAAGGATGCCGCCGCCGGCGGGGTGTTGATCGCGGCGGTTGCGGCGGCGGTGGTCGGAGCTATCGTCTTCTTACCGAAAGTATGGGCTTGGCTGACACTCTCTTGACTCTGGAAACGGATCCGGCCTGGCTGCCGGGTCTGTGCGAAGCGGTAGCAGGCGCCGCGATCTCGACGGCGGAGGAGGTGCGGAAGGGATTCGGCATGGACCGTTGGCACGCCGCCGCCATGCCCGAGGTCGTCGTCGAGGCGACGAACCGCGAACAAGTCGCCGCCACCCTGACATTCGCCCACACCCATGGCATCCCCGTCACGACCCGCGGGGCTGGCGTGGGCTACGTCGGCGGCTGCGTGCCGGTGAAAGGCGGCATTCTCCTCTCGGTGCGGCAAATGAACCGAATTGTCGAGATCAATCCGGCCGACGGCATCGCCGTGGTCGAACCTGGGGTAACCCTCGACGATCTCCAGGAAGCGGTGCGCGCCCTAGGCTGGTATTACCCGCCCGATCCGGCGAGCCTCAAGGAGTGCTCCGTCGGCGGCACCATCGCGACGAACGCGGGCGGCCCCCGCTGCGTGAAATACGGCGTCACCCGTCACTATGTGCTCGGGCTCGAGGTCGTGCTGCCCGATGGGCAGATCCTCGAAACGGGCGGACGCTGCCACAAGAACAAGACGGGACTCGACCTGATCGGGATGTTCGTCGGCTCGGAAGGGCTCCTCGGAGTCATCACGAAAGCGACCCTGCGCCTCATCCCGCATCCCGAGGCACGGGCCATGCTCACCGCGACCTTCCCCGATTTTGAAACCGCGGCGGAGGCGGTACAGGCGATCCTCAACCACGGCTGGCAACCTTCGGGACTCGAGGTCACGGATGGTTTCACCCTCCAGGCGGCGCGCGATTACCTTGGACCCGAGATGTTGCCCGACGGCGACGCCCACCTCATCGTCGAGCTCGATGGACGGCGCGACACGATTCTGCAGGACCTCGCGAAGCTGCGCGAACTCGTCGACACCCTCGGCGCGATCACCGTGGAAGAGGCGCGCGATCCGGAATCCTGCGAGGCGATCTGGAAGCTGCGCCGCGAGTTTTCCTACTCCCTTCGCGCCACGGGTCTGATCAAGCTGAACGAGGACATTGTCGTGCCCCGCTCGAAGCTCGTCGATCTCGTGCGTTTCGCACGGCAGTTGGAGAAGGACACCGGCATCCCCGTGGCCTGTTTCGGTCACGCCGGCGACGGCAACATCCACACCAATCTCATGGTGAAGGATTATGAGACCGATCCTGTCGAAAAGGCCAAGGCCGACGCCGCCCTCGACCTGCTTTTCAAATGGATCATCGCCAACAACGGCCAGATCACCGGCGAGCACGGGGTCGGGCTCGCGAAAAAGCGATGGTTCGCAGATGCCGTCGGCGAAGTCTCGACGGAGGTGCATCAAAGGCTGAAAGCCGCGCTCGATCCGAAGGGGATCTTGAATCCCGGGAAGTTTTTGGGGTGAGGTGGTTTTCCACAACCTGATGACACAGCGTTCTTGGCTCAAATTTGTGGCGTCTCTTGGAGCCTTGGGTGCTTTGCTTGCCTTCTCAAACCACATCAGGAAAGCGAACGATCCGACCAAGTGGATACGCGAAGTTACGGCAATAGATTTATCCCGAGCCGGCGATTCAGTCCAATGGTGGCAAGAAGACGTCGGAGTGGCGGGATTCGGAACGCTCACGACAGACGTCTTTGCTTCGCTCGTGAACGCTCATCCTTTTCTTCCGTGTGAAACCGATCCGTTAAGTACGCCTTGGGGAAGGTTATTTGAGGTTAGAGAACTGCCGGCAGAGAGCTATCCACCGGCACCCGAGTTGCTGGAAATTCACGGTGCCAGCCAATGGCAATCTTGGCGTTGCTACCTTCACCCCTCATCCAGGCGATTTTGGATTGTCGTCTTGCACCCGGATTATTCGGGAGACCCACCTGGCGGATCTTTCGAAGAGGATCGAGAAGCTACATTGGAGTGAGCGGTCTTTCGCAAAACGATCTGGTGTCGAATGTCGGTCGCCGCAACAGGAAGGGTTTTCAGAATACTAGTGGCTGGATTCGCCCCCCCCCCTTGAAAACCGACCCTCCCGGCGTTACCCGTTCTGCACTCCCCCATGTCCGAAGAATCCTCCGACCCCGCCCCCGAAACCGCTTCCGCCAAACCCGCCTACCTCACCTTCGAGGAGTCGCGCGTCCTCGGTTGTCTCCTCGAAAAAGAGGCGACCGTGCCCGACCAGTATCCGCTGACTTTCAACAGCCTGCACGCCGCCTGCAACCAGTCGAGCAACCGCGAGCCGGTCGTCGACTTCGGCACGGACACGGTGGAGGAGGCGATGGAAGGACTTCGCTACAAGAAGCTCTCCATCCTCGTCCACCAGGCCGGGGCACGGGTGCCGAAGTGCAAACACACGATCGACAACAAGTATCCCTATCTCACGAAGGGGCAGCAGGCCATCCTCTGCGTTCTTCTTCTCCGCGGCCCCCAGACCGTGGGTGAGCTGCGCCAGCGCACCGAGCGCATGCACGCCTTCGCCGACCTCGAGCGGGTCCAGACCGTCCTCGAGGAGATGGCGGCGCACAAGCCGGACCCGATCGTGAAGCTCATTCCCGCAGGCGGCGGACGCCGTGTCGCGACCTGGATGCACACCCTCTGTGGTGATGCGATCCCCGCGATGCCTGCGATGGCAGAGCCCGTCCGCGGTTCCGAAGCGCCCGCCGCGAGCTGGCGCACGGAGATGGAGGAGCAAATCACCTCGCTCAAGGAGGAGGTCTCCGAACTCCGAGCCGAGATCGATTCGATCAAGGCGAGCCTGGGTCTTTGATCGCGATCACGCGCCGCGATTCGCGGTTTTGTCAGGAAATCACTCCTCGTCCTCGATGAGGGCGTATTCCTCGAGAATGGCGCGGGAGACGTATTGCAGCGCGGCCTCCGAGGTGGCTTCGAGAATGATGGGACAGGCATAGCCGGCATCGAGGGCTTCCTTCCAACGACCCGCGCAGACGCACCAACGGTCGCCCGGCTTGAGACCGGGGAAGCCGTAGAGAGGCATCGGGGTGCTGAGATCGTTCCCGGAGGCGCGACTGAAGGCGAGGAATTCCTCGTTCACGACACAACAGACGGCGTGGCATCCGATGTCGTCGGGACCGACGTTGCATTTGCCGTCGCGGTAGAAGCCGGTGAGAGGATCGGTCGAGCAGGGAATGAGGGGTCCGCCGAGTACGTTGCGATTGTCCATGGGTATGAGAGCTCGCAGACTTTCGGACAGACCCGGTCATTTTCCACCCGGAAAAGCGCCGCACCCCCGGGATTCGACGGATTCACGACGGAGCGGAATTGGTCACGGAAAATCCGGCGCGAACTGGGTGCTTGTCTTCACCCGCGGCCTTTCCTATCTTCGGGTCTCTCCACCCATGAAGATCCCCCGCTTTCTCACCGCCCTGCTCCTCGCCGCCCTTTCCCCGCTCGGGGCGCAGGAGAAATCCAGCGAACACGATTTCGTCATCTACGGAGGCACCTGCGCCGCCGTGATCGCCGCGGTGCAGGCGAAGAAGATGGGCAAGTCGGTCGTCATCGTCAGTCCTGACAAACACCTCGGCGGCCTCTCCAGCGGCGGCCTCGGCTTCACCGACACGGGGAACAAGGCGGTCATCGGAGGTCTTTCCCGTGATTTCTACCACCGCATCTTCCTCGAATACCAGAAGCCGGAAACCTGGAAGTGGCAGAAGCAATCCGAATACGGCAACCAGGGCCAGGGCACCCCGGCGATCGACGGCGAGAACCGCACCATGTGGATCTTCGAGCCGAGCGTGGCGGAGAAGGTCTTCGAGGATTATGTGAAGGAATTCGAAATCGAGGTGCACCGCGACGAGTGGCTCGACCGCGAAAAGGGAGTCGTCGTCGAGGGAGGCGCGATCCATTCGATCACGACCCTGAGCGGCAAGACCTATGCCGGAAAGATCTTTTTCGACGCCACCTACGAGGGTGATCTCATCGCCGCCGCCGGGGTCGATTACCACGTCGGACGCGAGGCCAACTCGGTCTATGGCGAGGAATGGAACGGCGTGCAGGTCGGCGTGCTCCATCACCGCCACCATTTCGGCGCGGTCGAGAAACCGATCAGCCCCTACGTCGTGCCAGGCGATCCGTCGAGCGGCGTCCTGCCCCGCATCAGCACCGAGCCGCCCGGCGTGAAGGGCGAAGGCGACAAACGCGTCCAGGCTTATTGCTTCCGTATGTGCCTGACGAACCATCCCGAAAACCGCATCCCCTTCCCCAAGCCAGAAGGCTACGATCCCAAGCAGTACGAGTTGCTCCTGCGCATCTTCGAGGCGGGCTGGCGCGAGACCTTCGAGAAGTTCGACCCCATTCCGAACCACAAGACCGACACGAACAACCACGGCCCCTTCAGCACCGACAACATCGGCTACAACTACGACTATCCCGAGGCCAGCTACGAGCGCCGTCGCGAGATCATCCGGGAACACGAGACCTATCAGAAAGGCTGGCTCTGGTTCATCTGCAACGATCCCCGCGTGCCCAAGGACGTGCAGGAGGCGATGCGCGAATGGGGACTGCCCAAGGATGAATTCACCGACAACGGGAACTGGTCGCACCAGCTCTACATCCGCGAGGCCCGCCGCATGATCGGCGACTACGTGATGACCGAGAACGAACTGCGCAAAAAGAAGCCCACGCCCGAATCCGTCGGCATGGGCAGCTACACGATCGATTCGCACAACGTGCAGCGTTACATCACGCCCGAAGGCTACGTGCAGAACGAGGGTGACATCGGCGTGAGCACCCGCGGTCCCTACGAGATCGCCTACGGCTCGCTCGTGCCGAAAAAGGAACAGTGCACGAACCTGATGGTGCCGGTCTGCGTCTCGAGCTCGCACATCGCCTTCGGCTCGATCCGGATGGAGCCCGTCTTCATGATCCTCGCCCAAAGCGCCGCCACCGCCGCCGCGATGGCGATCGAGGGAGGGATCGCGGTGCAGGACGTCGATTACGAAAAACTGCGCGAGCGCCTCCTCGCCGATGGCCAGATCCTCCACTACGAGGCTCCCGCCGCCGATCAGAAAGGCACCGACCCGCGCAAGGTGCAGGGCATCGTCGTTGATGACGAGGCCGCGAAGTTCGAGGGCAACTGGGAGGAAAGCGGCGCGGCGAAGGGCTACGTCGGCTTCGGCTACCGCCACGATGGCAACACCGCCAAGGGCACGGCGAAGGCGGTCTTCACGACGACGATCCAGAAGGCGGGGAACTACGCGGTGCGTCTCGCCTACCCGCCGAACAACAACCGCGCCTCGAACGTGCAAGTCGTCGTGAGTCACGCCGGTGGCGAAAAGGTCGTGACCGTGGACCAGAAGAAGGCACCTTCGCATGAACTCTTCCACGAGCTCGGCGTTTTCGAATTTCCCTCCGGCGCCACCGCCACGGTGACCTTGAGCAACGAAGGCAGCGACGGTTTTGTCGTCGTCGACGCGGTGCAGTGGGTGGAGGTGGAGTGAAGGCGGCTGGCGAAAAACGTATTCGCTCCGATGCACGCGGCAGCGGTAGCGGAAGCGGCGACGCTTCCGAAATCGGACGTCCCTCGACACCCGGTCGGAACGTTTGCACGTTCCGCGACGAATCGGTCCGATGACGCGTCAGCGGTAGCGGAAGCGGCGACGCTTCCGAGATCGGACGTCCCTCGACACCCGGTCGGAACGGTAGCCCGTTCCGCTACTCTTCGAACACCACCTCGCCGCCCATCACCGTCTTCACCACCTCGATCTTCCGGATCTCTTCGGCGGGACATTCGAGGTAGTCGCGGTCGAGTACGGCGAAATCGGCGAGTTTGCCGGGCTCGAGGGTGCCGAGTTTCTCCTCATCGAAGCTCAACCAGGCCGGCCAGACCGTGAGCGTCCGCAAGGCGTCGAGGCGGCTGAGACGCTGGTGTTCTCCATAGACCTTGCCCCGGTCGTCACGCCGGTTCACGGCGATGTCGAGCATCAGGGCGGGACGGAAGGAATTCATGGCCCGGTCGGGATCGAAGCCGATCATGTGATCGCTGTTGAGGCCCACGGGAACACCGGCCTTGACCCACTCGCCTAGCCCCATGAAACGGTCCGCCCATTCGGGCCCGTAAATCTTCGCGATGAAATCGGCGTCGCGTTCGTAGAGGTAGCCCTGCGTATCGACGCCCGCATTGAGCGACTTCGCCAGCGCCGCCATCTCCGGCGTGGGGAAGTAACAGTGGATGAGATTGAAGCGGCGGTCGCGGATGTCGGGCTGCGATTTTGCCACCGTCTCGACGGCCCGGAGCACGGCCATGGCACCGCCGTCGCCGGTGACGTGGGCGCTCATGGGCCAGCCCTTCGCGTTCGCGGCGCCGAAGATGGCCTCCATCTGCGCCGGCGAGTAGCTCTGCGTACCGGTATAGGCGGGATCGGTGTTGCGGTAAAAGGCGGTGCGTTTCTCCCCGTGCGGTTCGCTGAGCCAGGTCGTGCCCCAGTGGATGCCGCCATCGACGGTGATCTTCAGGCAGGTCGCTCGCACGTGATCGTCGCCCTCGCCCGGAGCGAGCCCAAGCTTCGCGAGATAGGTCTCGACGCCGGCTCCATCCTTCGCGGAGAAGCGGAAGGTGCCCCGCACGCGGACCTTGAGACGGTCGTTCGAGGCTTGTTCGCGGAAGGTGTCGAAACCAACGCGATCCGTGGCTCTTTCGAAGATCGTGGTGATGCCGACCGAGTTGTAGACCCTGACCAACTCCTCGTGTTTCGCGAGGATCGCCTCGGAATCGTGGACCCTCGGCGCGGGCATGTGTTTGCGCAGCGAGGCCTGGCCTCCGCGCATCAGGACCGGCTTGCCTTCCTCCCGCACGACCTCACCGTCGGGCAGGGTGGCGGCGGGATCATCGAGGCCGAGGATCTTCCAGCCGGCGGAGTTCAGCACCGTCTTCGTGACCGAGACGAACACCACGGGATGCTCGGTCGTCGCCGCATCGAGTTCTTCCGGCGTGGGAAAGCGCTGCTCGATGAGACGGGTGATCTCGTTTCGCGGCACTTCGATCCAGGTGCCGGCAGGGACCTCGGCGGCGCGGCGGCGGATCCAGTCCTGCACCTCGGCGATGCTGCGGAGCTCGGCGTAGTCGCCATCGAGTGCGGCACGCGCGGCCCCGAGGCTGTGACAGTGGCTCTCGATGAACCCGGGCACGACGGTGCGTCCCGCAAGGTCGACGCGCCGGGTCGCGGGTCCGGCGAGGGCTTCGATCGCGGCAGTGGTGCCAACGGCGAGAACGCGCCCATCTTTCACTGCGATCGCCTCGGCGACGGACTCCGCCGGATCGAGGGCGATGACCTTGCCGTTCACATAGATGGCGTCGGCCTCGGCTTTGCCAGCGACCGTCTCAAGCCGCAGGTAAGCGGCGGCGTAACGACGACCCAGTTCCCGGAAGGAGGCGGAATCAAAATGGATCTTGTCGCCCTTGTGCGCGAGCCCCTCGGCGGAAACGAAAGCACAGTGATCGATGAGCGTCGGGAGGCGGCGGTGCACGGCATCCACCATCACGATCTCCGGAGTCCACGGCACATCGGGAAACTTCCCCATCTGCCCGACGAGGAAAGGCACGTCGGGGGATCCTGACAAAACCCGAAAGCGTGCCACGAGGTCGAGCAGCTTTGCCTCGTAGGCCGGCGCGAGGTCCGGTTTGCAATCGCTCTCGCCTTGATGCCAGAGGATGCCTTTCAAGGTGCCGGAGGGCAGTGCCGCTTTCAAACGCTTGACCGTGTCATCCCAGGGATATGACCGGGTCTGGTCGTGCATCACACCCGGTTTCCAGGTATCGATGGGCGATCCACCCGCGGCGCATGGAATGAGTCCGATGGTGACGCCGGGATGCGCCTTGGCGATCTCGAGCGCGAAGCTGCGCCCGAGCCCGACGCCCGCGGAAGGTTTGTCCCAATGCATCGGATCGACCGCCGGCACCCAGCGCCCTTCGCGGTCGAACATGAGCACGCGCGGATCGGCCTGCTGATCCTGCGGTTCGACGCCCCCGCGACCCGCCATGTTCGACTGACCGACGAGGAGGAAGAGGTGGAAGTTTTCCTTCGTCGGCGGCACTGCTTCCTGAGCGCGGATCCACGAAATCGAAAGGCAGGCGAGAAGCAGGGAAAGAAGGCGGCGTTCGATCATGGATGAAGAAGGGGAATTTTTTCCAGAGTCGGGATCGCGGCCCGATTGGTCAAGCCTCGCGGGGGACGACTTCGCGCCGGGGCAATACCTGCCGCCAGCTCTCTGTGGGCTTGCTCCGGGAGGCGGGAAGCGGTAAACCATGAGCCGATGAACCGCTTCTTTCCGCTCCCGATCCTTTTCTCCTTCGCCATCGCAACCCTGGCCACCGCCGCGCCGCTCGTACTCCCGGATCTCGAAGGCAAGGGCGTTGCGCCGCTCGATGCCGAAGGCAGGAAAGGCACGGTGATCTTCTTCGTCTCCCCCTACTGCCCGACCTCGAACAAGTTCGGCGAGGAGATGAATGCCATCGCAAAGGACTTCGCGAACGACTTCGTTTTCCGCATCGTCCACTCCGATACGACCGTGAGCGAAACCGATCGAAAACAACACGCGACGATGATGGGGTTCACCTCGCCGGTCCTGACCGACGGCAACCAACAGCTCGCCAAACAACTCGGAGCGAAAACCACCCCGGAGGTCTTCGTCGTGGCCCCCGATGGCAAAACGCTCTACCAGGGCCGCATCAACGACCTCTACCTCGGCCCCACGAAACGCCAGCGCGAGATCAAGACCCACGATCTGCGGGACGCCCTCACCGCGATCCGCGAAGGCAAAGCCGTCGCCACCCCGAAGACCGAGGCCATGGGCTGCGCGATCAACTTGCTGCCTTGAATGGGACGCACTCCGGGAGAGAACACGGCTTGCCGGAACTACCGGGATTTCCTATGTTCGGAGTGATGAAATCATCCTTCCTCGCCGCGGGAGCCGGCATCGCGACACTCTTCTTCACGGCATTTGCCCAGCCGGCTCCGGGCTCGGAACGCGACGCGATTTTCTCGAAGACGATCGACGACATCTTCCCCAAGCTCGTCGAGGCGCGCCGGCATCTCCATGCGAATCCGGAACTCTCGAACGAAGAAGAAAAAACGTCCGCGTATGTGGCCAAACGGCTCACCGAACTCGGGCTGGAGGTGCAAACGGGCGTGGCCAAGCACGGCATCGTCGCTCTTCTCCACGGCAAGGGCGGCGAGAGCGAACGTTGCGTCGCCCTGCGCGCCGACATGGATGCCCTGCCCATCACGCAACTGAGCAGCAAACCCTACCGTTCACAGAATCCCGGCGTCATGCATGCCTGCGGTCACGATGTGCACACCACTGTCGCCCTCGGTGTGGCCGAGGTTCTGGCAGAACATCCGGACCAGTTTTCTGGCACGGTGAAATTCCTATTTCAGCCCGCCGAGGAAGGCATGCCGATCGATTACAAAGAGGACTGGGGTGCGAAACAAATGGTCGCGGAAGGAGCGATGGAGAATCCACGACCGGAAGCCGTCTTCGCCCTGCACTGCCGCCCCACGATCACGCCGAAGGGCGCCGACCTGGAAACTACCCGCTACCTCGCGGCCGGACAGTTTTCCTACGCCTCGGGGTACGACAGCGCCAACAGCGACACCTTCGAAGTCGTCATCAAAGGCACGATGGCCCACGGCTCGGCCCCGCAGCGCGGCGTCGATGCGATCACGGTGGCGGCCGAGGCGATCACGGCACTGCAGACGATCCGGAGCCGCCGCACCGATACCCGGCAGCCACTCGTGCTCACGATCGGGACGATCCAGGGCGGACAACGGCACAACATCCTCGCCGACGAAGTCCGCTTCACCGGCACGGTACGCACCTACGACGAAGCCTTCCGCGATTCCGTGGTGAAGATGATGTACCAGATCCTCGACGGCATCACCGCCGCCCACGGCGCGAGCCACACCCTTGATTACCGCAAGGGATACCCCAGCGTCTACAATGATCCCAAGCTGGTCGAGGCGACCCTGCCGACCCTGCGCCGGATCGCGGGAGAGGCGAACGTGATCGAATCGATCCCGGGGATGGGTGGCGAGGATTTTTCCCACTTCGCCAAAGTGAGTCCCGGCTTCTACTTCCGGCTCGGCGTCGCGAACGAAGCGAAAGGCATCAAGGGCGAGATCCACACCCCGTCCTTCGATGTCGATGAAGAATGCCTCAAGACCGGAGTCGCGGGCATGGCGGCGGTGCTCTGCGATTTTCTGGATCGCGCGGCGAAGTGACGGGACGCGGCCGGGCCATCGAAAAGGCGGCCTACGGAACCCACCGAATACACGGAAGGGAGAGAGTAGAATCCTCCGGTGCACGTGGACAGCGCCAGGACACAGAGCAGCACTGCACCTTCTATCCCACCGTCCACGTTTCCGTGTTTTCAGCGTATTCCGTAGGTCATGCCCGCGACCGGGACCTTTTCGGCCGCGGCTACAAAAAAGCCCGGCCCCTTTCGGGAACCGGGCTCCAGAAGATCACGGACGCTCGATCCGCTTTCGATCCGCCATCAGGCCTCTTCGCCCACGGCGTAGCGGCTGAAACGGGTCACGGTGACGGTGTCGCCCGCGGCCTTCGAGAGGTCGTCGAGAAGCGCCTGGATCGTCTTGTCGTTGTCCTTGATGAAGGGCTGGTCGAGAAGGCAGTTGATCGAGTAGAACTTGCCGAGTTTGCCGTCGATGATCTTTTCGATGATCTCGGCGGGCTTGCCCTTCATTTGCTCGCGGAAGATGTCGCGCTCGGCCTCGACCTTGTCGGTCGGCACTTCGTCGCGGCGCACGCAGATGGGGTGGGCGGCGGCGATGTGCATGCAGAGGTCCTTGGCGAAGTCGGCGACCGCCTGCGAAGAAGCGGTCTCGGCCTTGCCGCAGGTGATTTCGGCGAGGACGCCGACGCGCCCGGCCATGTGGATGTAGGAACCGACGAGGCCCTCGCCGGAGATCTCGTACTTCGCGAAGCGTCCGAGGCCCATGTTTTCGCCAAGCTGGCCGACCTTCGCCTTGATGAAGGTTTCGAGGGTCTGGGAAGCATCGGCCGAGTAGCTCTGCGCCAGCAGTTCGGGCAGCGTCGCGACGCTCGGGCTGGCGGCGATGTGATCCAGGATCTCGTCGACGAAGGCGCGGAAGTTTTCATTCTTCGCGACGAAGTCGGTTTCGCAGTTCACTTCGACAAGGATACCGGTCTTGCCTCCGTCGAGGATGCGGGCGGCACAAACACCTTCCTTGGCGGCGCGGTCGGCCTTCTTGTCGGCGTCGGCGATGCCTTTCTTGCGAAGGATGGTCTCGGCGGCCTCGAGGTCGCCGTTGGCTTCCTTGAGGGCGGATTTGCAGTCCATCATGCCCGCGTTGGTCTTGTCGCGGAGAGTCTTGATCAGTTCAACAGTGATTTCAGCCATAACGATATGCGTGTTCAGTAGTCGGATTCTGGAATTCCGCGAACGGGATTCCGTGGCAAAATAGTCAACTCGGGGAGCGTTTGGCTCCCCGGTGGTGGTTCCTTCCAAGGAGCCGGCTCAGACAACCGGAAGAACCGGATCGATGAGCTTCTTCAACACGACGCGGATCGAGCGGATCGCGTCGTCGTTGCCCACGATGGGGTAGTCCACCACTTCGGGATCGGCATTCGAATCGACCATCGCGACGATGGGGATGCGAAGTTTGCGGGCCTCGTTGATCGCGTTGTATTCGCGGGCGGAATCCACCACGACCATGGCGTCGGGGAGACGATCCATGTGGCGGATCCCGGCGAGACGGAGGTGGAGTTTGTCGCGCTCGCGGTTGAGGGAGGCGAGTTCCTTCTTGCTCATCTTCTTGAAGTCGGGCGACTTCTGGAGATTCTCGAGCGACTCCATCCGTCCGACGCTCTTGCGCACGGTGGGAAGGTTGGTGAGGGTACCACCGAGCCAGCGGTGATTGACGAAATATTGTCCGGTCGCCTCGGCGGCTTCGCGGACGGCATCCTGCGCCTGGCGCTTGCAGCCGACAAAGAGGATCTTGCGGCCGCGGGAAACGGTGTCGCGAAGGAAGGCACCGGCGGCATCGAGCTGCTCGGCGGTCTTCACGAGGTTGATGATGTGAACGTTGTGACGTTCGCCGAGAATGTAGGGACGCATTCTCGGGTTCCACTTGCGCGATTGGTGGCCGAAGTGGACGCCGGCTTCGATCAGCTCGGTGAGGAGTTCGTTGGACATGTCAGGGGTGGCTTCCTTTTGGCAGAAAGCCGGGGGTGTTTGAAAAGCGCCATCTTTCAGGATTCGCCCCGGGCCCTCGCGGGCACTCGCTTTTCGTTTGGTTCAGGTGATGGTCGGGAGCGGGCGGCACTTACGCGCCAAAATTCATAAAATCAAGCAAAACTGCGGCGGAGAAACTCCGGGGAGTCGCGGATCGTTTTCGGGATCCGCGCTCCCCTTGAAGGTTTTCCGAGGACGGAACCGGATCAGGCCGGCTCGCCCATGAGTTGATCGAGCGGCGACTCTTCTTCGTCGTCTCCGCCGACTCCGAGATCATCCGGGATGGCGTGCTCGAGGACCCCGAGATTCCGGGTGGTGTGGAAACCGGTGCCGGCAGGGATGAGGTGACCCATGATGACGTTCTCCTTGAACCCGCGAAGGTAATCGATGCGGCCGAGAGTGGACGCTTCGGTGAGGACGCGGGTGGTGTCCTGGAAGGACGCCGCGGAGATGAAGGAATCGGTCTCGAGGGACGCTTTGGTGATCCCGAGAAGAACGGGCTCGCCTTCGGCGGGCTTACCGCCCTGCTCGATCATGTCGGCGTTGATGGCCTCGAAGGTGGTCTTCTCGATCTGGTCGCCCCAGAGGAACTGGGTATCGCCCGGATCGGTGATGCGCACCTTGCGTAGCATCTGGCGGATGATGATCTCGATGTGTTTGTCGTTGATCTCCACGCCCTGCAGACGGTAGACGTCCTGAACCTCGGAGACGAGGTGCTCCATGAGGGCATGGGGCCCGAGGATGTCGAGGATCTCGTGGGGTGCCACGGCACCTTCGGTGAGCTTCTGGCCCTTGTGGACATGATCACCGGGCTGCACGAGGTAGTGCTTGCCGAGCGGGATGAGGTGCTCTTCCTGCTCGCCGGTCTCGGTGTTCGTGACGATGAGCTTGCGCTTCGCACGGATCGTCCCACCGAGAGTGACTTCCCCGTCGATCTTGGCGATCTCGGCGATTTCCTTCGGCTTGCGGGCTTCGAAGAGCTCGGCCACACGCGGAAGACCACCGGTGATGTCCTTCGTTTCGGACACCTTGCGCGGCGTCTTGGCGAGTTGGTCGCCACCCTTGACGGCCTGGCCTTCCTTCACGGAAAGGTGGGCGCCGGTGGGAATGGAGTAAGCGGCAAGCTCATCTCCGGTCTTCGCATCCACAATGAGGATCTGCGGGTGGAGGTCCTCCTTGTGCTCGATGACGACGAGTCCCTTGGTGTTGGTTTCCTTGTCGATCTCGGTATCCAGGGTGATGCCCTGGATCATGTCGCGGAACTTGATCTTCCCGGCCTTCTCGGTGATGACGGGCACGGAATAGGGATCCCACGTCGCGAGGGTATCGCCCTTCTTGATCTGCGAGTTGTCGGCAAAGCGGATCACCGAACCACTGACGATGTTGTAGGATTCGAGTTCGCGGCCGTCCTTGTCGTGGATCGAGATCGTGCCGTTCTTGTTGAGGGCGACGAAGGTGTGATCCGGAGTCTCGACGGTGCGGAGATTGTTGTAGTGGATGACACCGGCGGCCTTGGCCTTGATGATGGGCTGTTTGAACGTTCCCGAAGCGACCCCACCGACGTGGAAGGTACGCATCGTGAGCTGCGTGCCGGGTTCGCCGATGGACTGGGCGGCGATGATGCCGACGGCCTCGCCGATCTTGGCCATGCCGTTGGAGGCGAGGTTCATGCCGTAGCACTTCGCGCAGCAACCGCGGCGGCTCTCGCAGGTGAGCACCGAACGGATCTTGAGCTGCTCGTGACCGATGTTGTTGAGACGCAGGGCGATGGCCTCGTTGATCATCTCGCCGGGGCGCACCACGACCTCGTCGCCATTGACGACCTTCTCGGCCGAAACACGGCCGTAGATGCGGGTCTTCAGGTCGACGACTTCCTCGTCACCCTCATAGATGGACTTGACGAGAATGCCGTTGGCGGTGCCGCAGTCTTCCTCGGTGATGATGACATCCTGCGCCACGTCGACGAGTTTCCGGGTCATGTAACCGGAGTCGGCCGTCTTGAGCGCGGTATCGGCAAGACCTTTCCGGGCACCGTGCGTGGAGATGAAGTACTCGAGCACCGAGAGACCCGAACGGAAGTTCGAGATGATGGGGCGTTCGATGATCTCGCCGGAGGGTTTGGCCATGAGGCCGCGCATCCCGGAGAGCTGCTTGATCTGCTGGCGGTTGCCCCGGGCACCGGAGTCAACCATCATGAAGAGCGGGCTCGGCAGGCTCTTGCCATCGTTGTGCTCGATGGTGCGGAAGAGCGCCTTGGTGATCTCGTCACCGGCGTGGGTCCAGATGTCGACGATCTTGTTGTAGCGCTCCTTGTTGGTGATGACACCGGCGCGGTACTGATCGTTGGCCTTCTGCACTTCGGCGGTGGCGCTTTCGACTTCGACGGCCTTTTCCGAGGGAATGATCATGTCGAAAATCCCGACGGAGGTGCCCGAGCGGGTCGCCTCGCGGAAGCCGAGGGACTTCAGCGCGTCGAGCGACTTCACGGTGCCTTCCTGACCGGAGACCTGGTAGCAGCGCCAGATGATGTCCGAGAGCTGCTTCTTCGCGACGGTGTTGTTGAAGAAGCCGAGCTCATCGGGCCAGATTTCGTTGAAACGGACGCGGCCGGCGGTGGTGACGAGGATCTTGCGCTCGCGATCTCCGTAGATGCGGCCGGTCGTGCCGTAGTCGGGATTGCGCATGCGGATCGGATCGTGCATGTCGATCGACCGGTTCGCCACGGCGAACTCCACTTCGGACGTGTCCGCGAAGAGCGGCAGATTGCGCTCTGCCTCGGGATCGCGCAGCGGGATCTGACGGCAATAGGTAAGGAAGTAGGCACCCAGCGTAATGTCCTGCGAAGGAGTCGTGATCGGCTTGCCGCTCGAGGGGGTGAAGATGTTGTTCGGCGCGAGCATGAGCATGCGCGCCTCCATCTGCGCCTCGACCGAGAGCGGCACGTGGACGGCCATCTGGTCACCGTCGAAGTCCGCGTTGTAGGCGGTACAAACGAGGGGGTGGACCCGGATCGCCGAACCCTCGATGAGGACCGGTTCGAAGGCCTGGATCGAAAGACGGTGCAGGGTGGGCGCACGGTTGAGGAGAACGGGGTGACCCTTCGTCACTTCCTCGAGGATATCCCAGACTTCGGAGGTCTTGCGCTCGATCAGTTTCTTGGCGCTGCGCACGGTGTGCACGTAGCCGAGTTCCTTGAGCCGGCGGATGATGAAGGGCTCGAAAAGGACGAGCGCCATCTTCTTCGGCAGACCGCACTGGTGCAGCTTGAGATCGGGTCCGATGACGATGACGGAACGGCCCGAGTAGTCGACGCGCTTGCCGAGGAGGTTCTGACGGAAACGTCCGCCCTTGCCTTTGAGCATGTCGGAGAGCGACTTCAGGGCACGGTTGCCGGCACCGGTGACGGCGCGGCCGTGGCGGCCGTTGTCAAAGAGGGCGTCGACGGCCTCCTGAAGCATGCGCTTCTCGTTCCGGATGATGACATCCGGCGTCTTGAGCTGGAGCAGGTTCTTGAGACGGTTGTTCCGGTTGATGACCCGGCGATAGAGGTCATTGAGGTCGGAGGTCGCGAAGCGGCCACCTTCCAGCGGAACGAGAGGGCGAAGGTCGGGCGGGATGACCGGGAGCACTTCGAGGATCATCCACTCGGGGCGGGTCTTCGAATTGTGGAATCCTTGGGCGAGCTTGAGGCGCTTCGCGAGCTTTTTGCGGACCTGCTTGGAGCGGGTCTTGCCCATGGCCTCTTCCAGGTCGGTGATCACGGAGGGAAGATCGACGCGGGTGAGAAGATCGCGGACCGCCTCGGCACCCATGCCGGCACGGAAACCTTCGGAACCATACTCATCCTGGGCATCGCGGTACTCGAGCTCGGTGAGGAGCTGGCCGGCTTCGAGCGGGGTGTTGCCCGGGTCGATGACGATGTAGTCCTCGTAGTAGATGACGCGCTCGAGCTGGCGGGCGCTCATGTCGAGCATGAGACCGATGCGCGAGGGCATGCACTTGTAGAACCAGATGTGCGACACCGGCACGGCGAGCTCGATGTGGCCCATGCGCTCGCGGCGGACGCGGGAAAGGGTCACCTCAACGCCGCAACGGTCGCAGACGACGCCCTTGTGCTTGATGCGCTTGTACTTGCCACAGGCGCACTCCCAGTCCTTCGTGGGACCGAAGATGCGCTCGCAGAAGAGACCACCCTTCTCGGGCTTGAAGGTGCGGTAGTTGATCGTTTCCGGATTCTTCACTTCGCCGCGGCTCCACGAACGGATCGTATCGGGATTGGCGACGGTGATGCGGACGTGGTCAAAGCTGTCGGACTTGCGCTCGAGGCCGAAGATCTCGTCCAGTTGCGATTCGGAGCTGAGGTAGGGGACTGACATGAGTGGAAGGGAGCTGAATTTCGAGAGGTGCGAGGGTGGGCGTTAGCCGGACGGATCAGATGATGGCCAGGCTGTCGGTGAGAATCTCCTCGGGAGAGCGGTCCGAAGACCCGACGCGGACGTCGAGGCCGAGGCTTTGCATCTCCTTGATCAACACGTTGAACGACTCCGGCGTGCCGGCATCGAGCGTGTTGTCACCTTTGACGATGGATTCGTAAATACGGGTACGCCCCTGCACGTCGTCGGACTTGACGGTGAGAAGCTCCTGAAGGGTGTAGGCGGCGCCGTAGGCTTCGAGAGCCCAGACCTCCATCTCCCCGAAACGCTGACCACCGTACTGGGCCTTGCCCCCGAGCGGCTGCTGGGTGACGAGGGAGTAGGGTCCGACCGCCCGTGCGTGGATCTTGTCCTGCACGAGGTGGCCGAGCTTCAGCATGTAGATGATACCCACCACGACGGGCTGGTAGAAAGGATCGCCGGTGCGGCCATCGTAAAGCTGCGATTTGCCGTTGAGGCCGATCCACTTGTAGCCCTCGATCTGCTGGGCTTCCTTGAGGTATTCGACGATCTTCGTCTCGGGGATCCCGTCGAAGACCGGCGTCGCCACCTTGAAACCGAGCGCCTTGGCGGCGACCCCGAGGTGGGTTTCGAGCACCTGACCGACGTTCATCCGGCTCGGCACGCCGAGGGGGTTGAGACAGATATCGACCGGAGTGCCGTCCTCGAGGAAGGGCATGTCGGCCTCGGGAACGATCGTCGCGACGACCCCCTTGTTTCCGTGGCGTCCGGCCATCTTGTCACCGACGGAGAGCTTGCGCTTCTTCGCCACGTAGACCTTGACCTGTTTGATGACACCGGGGTCGACTTCGTCGCCCGACTCGATGCGGTCGAGCTGGCGTTCCCGCTCCATGTCGATGTCGGCGAACTTCTGCTCGTAGCTGGCGACGATGTCGAGGATCTTGTTGCGGATCGGGCTGGGGTCGATCTCGATGTTCGAGTAGTTGTCGGCCAGCTTGCGGAGCAGGGTCTTCGTGATCTTGCGGTTCGCCGGAACGAGGATTTCGCCGGTGCGGCCGTTGACGACGTCG
The DNA here is from genome assembly GCA_016795385.1 of Verrucomicrobiales bacterium. Classification (GTDB taxonomy): domain Bacteria; phylum Verrucomicrobiota; class Verrucomicrobiia; order Verrucomicrobiales; family DEV007; genus Arctic95D-9. The sequence continues at coordinate 48,011 of JAEUHI010000002.1, forward strand.
AGCGGGATCTTCTCGCCGAGGAGGATGTCGGAGAGCTTCTCGGTGAGCTGCTCGGTGAGTTCCTCGTGACGGCGGCGGTGCTCTTCGATGATCTGCTTCTGCTGCTTCTGCTGCTCCTTGGGATCGAGGCGCTCCTTGCTGGAGGCATTGCGGGAGGAAACGCGGACATCCATGACGATCCCAACGCAACCGGAAGGCACGCGGAGGGAGGTGTCTTTCACATCAGCGGCTTTCTCACCGAAGATGGCGCGGAGAAGGCGCTCTTCGGGGGCGAGTTCGGTCTCGCTCTTCGGCGTGATCTTGCCGACGAGAATGTCGCCGGGCTTCACTTCCGCACCGACGCGGATGACGCCGTCCGGACCGAGGTCCTTGAGGGCCTCTTCGCCGACATTCGGAATGTCGCGGGTGATTTCCTCGGGACCGAGTTTCGTGTCACGGGCACCGATTTCGAACTCATCGATGTGGATGGAGGTGTAGATGTCCTCCTTCACGATGCGCTCCGAGATGACGATGGCATCCTCGAAGTTGTAGCCGTTCCAGGGCATGAAGGCGACGAGGACGTTCCGGCCGAGGGCGAGTTCGCCATGCTCGGTGTTCGGTCCGTCGGCGAGCACCTGGCCGGCCTTCACCTTTTCTCCACGACGAACGATCGGCTTCTGGTTGATGCAGGTGCCGGCGTTCGAACGCATGAATTTGCGCAGCGGGTAGACGTAGGTGCCGTTCTCCTTGTCGCTCTTGAGCTTGAGCGGGTTGGTGAGGAACTGGGCCTCGGAACAGGGAAGCTCCCCGTCCTTCGTCACGATGACGATCTCGGCGGTGGCGGCGGCGACCACGCCCGAGCCTTCGGCGACGACCACGGCGCGGGAATCGCGGGCCACCTTGCCCTCCATCCCGGTCCCGATGTAGGGGGACTCGGAGACGAGAAGCGGCACGCCCTGGCGCTGCATGTTCGAACCCATGAGGGCGCGGTTGGCGTCATCGTGCTCGAGGAAGGGAATGAGCGACGCGGCGACCGAGACGAGCTGCTTCGGCGAAACGTCCATGTAGGTCGCTTCGTTCGGGTCGACCTCGATGAATTCGCCGAGGTGACGGACCGTGATCTTTTCGGTCAGGAAGTTGCCCTTGTCGTCGATCGGGTTGTTCGCCTGGGCGATGAGGTAGCTCTCCTCCTGATCGGCGGTGAGGTAGTCGATCTTCTTCATCACCTTGCCCTTCTGGATGCGGCGATAGGGCGTTTCGATGAAGCCGAACTCGTTGATCCGGGCGTAGCAGCTCATCGAGTTGATGAGACCGATGTTCGGCCCTTCCGGAGTCTCGATCGGACAGATCCGGCCGTAGTGCGAGGGGTGGACGTCGCGGACTTCGAAACCGGCGCGGTCACGGTTCAGACCACCGGGCCCGAGGGCGGAAAGACGACGTTTGTGGGTCAACTCCGAGAGCGGGTTGATCTGATCCATGAACTGGCTCAACTGCGAGCGGCCGAAGAAGTCGCGCACGACCGCGGCGAGGGCCTTCGGATTGACCAGCTTGGAGGGAGTCATCCCGTCGAGATTGATGTCGAACAAGGTCATGCGCTCCTTCACGAGGCGCTCGGTCCGGGCAAGTCCGACCCGGCACTGGTTCGCGAGGAGCTCGCCAACGGCACGGATGCGGCGGCTGCCGAGGTGGTCGATATCGTCGAGGACACCCTCGCCACGACGCAGACCGAAGAGGTAGGCCATGGAAACGAGGAAATCGTCCGCGGTGATGACACGCTCGTTCTCATCGACATCGAGGGCGAGCTTCTGGTTGATCTTGTAGCGGCCGACGCGGGTCAGGTCATACTTCTTCGGATCGAAGAAGAGACGCTTGAGGAGGGCGCGGGCATTGGCCACGGTCGGCGGATCGCCAGGGCGGAGGCGGCGGTAGATGTCCTTGAGGGCCTCTTCCTCGTTCTTGGCCGGATCCTTGCGGAGCGACTTGATGAGGAGGTCGTCGTGCGAAGCGGTGACGCAAGGCACCGACTTCACGCCGAGGGAATGGAGCTGGGTGATAGTCGCAAGGGTGAGCGGCTCATAGGCTTTCGCCACGACCATGTCGCCGTCGAGGACGTCGTTGAAGATGATCTTGTTGGCGAGCTCGGCCTCGTTCATGGCCGGGTCGATCTTGAGCTTCTCGATGTCGTAGAATTGCTCGATGATGTCCTCGTCGGTCGGATAGCCGATGGCACGGAGGAAGGTCGTCGCGAGGAACTTGCGGCGGCGGCGGCGGCGGTCGAGGTAGACGTAGAGGAGGTCGTTCGTGTCGAACTGCACTTCCATCCAGGTCCCGCGATCGGGAATGATGCGGAAACCGTAAAGGGTCTTGCCGTTGAGGTGCAGGCTCGTCTCGAAGCAAACGCCCGGCGAGCGGTGCAACTGGCTGACGATGACCCGCTCGGCGCCATTGATGACGAAGGTCCCGCGGAGGGTCATCATCGGAAGTTCACCCATGTAGACGCGCTCTTCCTTCGTGCCCGTCTCATCGGTCAGGGAAAAGGTCACGTAAAGCGGGGCGCTGAAAGTCTCGCCGTCCCGGAGAGCCTCGAGCGCGGTGAGTTTCGGCTCGCCCACCTCATACTTCGCGAAATCGAGGGTGAACTTCTCGTCGTAGCTCTGGATCGGGAAGACCTCGCGGAAGACCGACTGCAGCCCGGTGGAAATACGTGCATCGGGCTCGATGTCCTGCTGGAGGAATTCCTTGTAGGAATCGAGCTGCACCTCGATCAGGTTGGGCGTCTCGATCGCCTCCTCGATCTTGCCAAAATACACACGTTCAAGTTTCTCGGGTCTTGCTGACATAAGGGCGCTGCTGAGGTTGGTCTGGCGGTCTATAGGATGAGCTTCGGGGTCGACGAATCGCGCTGGCTGCCTCCTGAAAGGTGTACACGCGGAATCGCCAGCCAAGAAGCCGGTCGTCAAAAGAAAAGACGACGAAGCCCGGGTGCTTGGGGAAACACCCGGGATTCGGCGTCAGATCATCTGGACTCGGGGGAGAATAACACTGTCTTCCAATGAAATACGATTAAATCGCGAATTTTTCTTGAATTTTTTCGAAAATTTGATCCCGGCCCGTTTTGCGGGCCGGGATCGAAAAGTTCGAATTACTTGAGTTCGACCTTCGCGCCGGCCTCTTCGAGTTTGGCCTTGATCGCGGCGGCTTCCTCCTTGGTGGCACCATCCTTGACGGACTTCGGAGCACCTTCGACGAGGGCTTTGGCTTCGGCAAGACCAAGTCCCGCAACGGCCTCACGGACCGCCTTGATGACACCGATCTTGTTGTCGCCGAACGAGGTGAGGATGACGTCGAAGGAGGTCTTCTCCTCGACAGCCTCGGCCGCACCACCACCTGCGGCCGGTCCGGCCATCATGGCGACGGGAGCTGCGGCGCTGACGCCCCATTTTTCTTCAAGAGCTTTGACGAGGTCGGCGACCTCGAGGACGGTGAGTCCGCTAAGCTGTTCCACTAGTGCACTGGTATCTGCCATATTCTTGGTTGGGTATCGCCGCGTCGGAAAGCGCTCCGACAATTAAGATGCCGCGCTCGGCATTCGGCAAGGAACCCGGTTTTGGTTTTCTTTTTGGTTCCGGGCACCTCCTCCATGGAGGCACCCAAAAGGTTTCTAATGATCCTCTCAGCCTTGATCGGCCTTGGCCTGGAGGACGCGGGCGAGCGAAGCGCCGGGCTCGTTGAGCACCGACACGAGCTTTTGCGCGGGCGAGTTGAAGACGCCGAGAAGTTGGGCGCGAAGGACTTCCATCGGCGGGAGGTCCGCCAAAGCGATCACATTCGCTTCGTTGAGGAAGTTGCCATCAAGGACACCGCAACGGATCGCGAGCTTGTTGATTTCCTTCCCGTAGGTCTTGAGGGACTTGGCGGCGGCACAGACATCGCTGGCTCCGGTCACCACGGCGGTCTGACCCTTCAGGTAATCCGCGATCTCAGCGGGGTACTCGACCGAGCTGGCGACCTGCTTGACGAAGGTGTTTTTCGCCACCTGGAGTTTCGCTCCGGTCGCGGCGAGGCGCTTGCGGAGCTCCTCGAACTCGGAGACCTTCATCCCGGAGTAATCCACCACGATCAGGAAGGGCGACTCGCTGACTCGTGAGAGGAGGCTGTCGATGACGATTTTCTTGAGGACTTTCATCGTTTCGGAAAAAGTATGGGGTTGGTAGAAGGGGTCGGATCAATGCCAGGCGGACACGTCGACCTTGAGACCCGGCACCATCGTGGCGGTGAGGGTGCCCTTTTGGATGAAAATGCCTTTCGCCGTCGCGGGGCGGGCAGCGCTGACGGAATCGATCACGGCCTTGCCGTTGTCGACGAGCATGTTCTCGTCGAAGGAGAGCTTGCCGATGGGAGCGGAGATGTTTCCGTTCTTGTCGAGCTTGAAGTCGATCCGGCCGGCCTTGACCGCCTTCACCGCGGCAGCGGTGTCGTCGGTGACGGTGCCCGTCTTCGGATTCGGCATGAGACCGCGGGGTCCGAGTTGCCGACCCAGCTTACGGACTTCGGACATGGCCGAAGGCGTCGCGATGACCGCGTCGAAATCCATGAAGCCACCCATGACCTCCTTGATGAGCGCCTCGAAGCCCACGTGCTCGGCACCGGCGTTCTTCGCCTCGGTGGCCGCTTCGCCTTCCGCGAAGACGAGCACGCGGACATCCTTGCCCGACCCGTGCGGAAGCGGACAAGTGCCGCGGACCATCTGGTCGGATTGGCGGGGGTCCACACCCATGCGGAAGGTGAGGGTGACGGTCTGATCGAACTTCGGAGCCGGGAGTTTCTTCACCAGCGCGACCGCATCCTCGATCGAGTAGACGCGGACACTGTCAACAAGCGCGGCGGCCGCCTTGTATCGTTTGCTTCTTTTTTTGGCCATGTTTTGGATGCAGTGCGTGCGGGCGTTTCCTCGCCCTCCTGCGGATGTTTGGGGTTGCTAGGGGAAAAATCAGTCGACGATCTCGAGACCCATCTGGCGGGCGGTGCCGGCGAGAATGCGGCAAGCCGCTTCTTCGTCGCGCGTGTTCATGTCTTCCATCTTGTAGCGGGCGACCTCACGGAGTTTTTCACTGGAGATCTTGCCGACCTTCTTTTTGTTTGGCTCGCTGGATCCGGAAGCCAGGTTCGCCGCCTTCTTGAGGAGCACGGCGGCCGGGGATTTCTTCGTGATGAAGGTGAAGCTCTTGTCCTTGTAGACCGTGATCACGACGGGGAGGATGTCACCTTCGGAACCCTGGGTCTGGGCGTTGAACTGCTTGCAGAACTCCATGATGTTCACACCCGCCTGACCAAGCGCCGGACCAACCGGGGGAGAGGGGTTCGCCTTGCCTGCGGTGATCTGCAGCTTGATCTGTTTTACTACTTCTTTAGCCATCGTGCTTCTAGGTTGATTGATTCAGGGGTGACCGCGCGGTCGCATCGGCCAGGGCGCGGGCTCAGCCCAACTCGACCTGCCAGTATTCGAGCGGCACGAGGGTCTCCCGGCCGAAGATGTTGACCGAGACCATCAGTTCGCCCTTGGCCTCGTTGATTTCGGCGATCACACCCGCCTGCCCTTGGAAAGGACCGTCGGAGACCACCACAGAATCCCCCACTTCGTGGGAAATGGCCGGCTTCACGCTGCCCTCGCGCTCCTTGATCTGGGCAAGCATGCTGTCGACCTCGTGTTTCGGCATGGGCATCGGGTGCCCCTTGGTGCCGGCAAAATTGATGACCCCGTCGGTCTCCTGGATGAAATACCAGGTCCGGTCCACGAGCGTATTGTCCTCGTGGAGGAGGTGCATGTTGATGATGATGTAACCGGGGTAAAACTTCCGGTTTGCCTCGCGCTTCTGGCCGCCGCGGACCTCGGAGACACGCTCCTGCGGGACGAGCACCTCGTAAATGAGGTCGCTCATTTCCTCGGAGGCGATACGACGCTCGATGCTGTCGCGGACTTTCAGTTCCTGCCCGGAGAGCACCTGAATGACATACCACTGGTCTTTGGCTGAAGGGATCGTCGGCATCGAAAAAGAGGGGGTTCGGGGATCCGGGGAAATCAGAATCCGGTGGTAAGGAAAGTCATGACCTGACGCATCGCGAAATCGATCGTCGCGACAAAGGCCCCGAGCAGCACCATGGCGATGAGGACGACCACGGTCGAGTCGATCAGCTGCTTGTATTTCTTGACCCCCTTTTCCTTGGGGTCCCAGGGCCAGGTGGCTTTGCGGAGCTCCCCGCGCACCTCTCCAAGATATTTTCCGACTTTCATGTTCGCTTCGCGCCCCTCGGCGCTCTCAATCGCAATCCAGAAGACTGGCAGGGCAGGCGAGACTCGAACTCGCAACCAACGGTTTTGGAGACCGCTACTCTACCGATTGAGCTACTGCCCTGTGTTCAAAGTTGTTTTTAGTGGCGGAAAGAGGGGAGCCGAAAATTCGGGTCCCCTCCGGACTTCCCTGGCGGGGACGCGGACCTTTGGGATCCGCGCCCCGTTGGGAAAAATTGGCTGGACGAATCACTCCACGATGTCGGAGACACGACCGGCACCGACGGTGCGGCCACCCTCGCGGATCGCGAAACGGATCGTCTTCTCCATGGCGATCGGAGTGATGAGCTCGACCTCGATGGCGACGTTGTCACCAGGCATGACCATCTCGACGCCCTCGGGGAGCTTCACCGAACCGGTCACGTCCGTGGTACGGAAGTAGAACTGGGGACGGTAGTTGTCGAAGAAGGGAGTGTGGCGACCGCCTTCGTCCTTGGAGAGGACGTAGACCTCGGCCTTGAACTTCTTGTGGGGCTTGATCGAACCGGGCTTGGCGATGACCTGGCCGCGCTCGACGTCGTCCTTCTTGAGACCACGGAGGAGGAGACCCACGTTGTCACCCGCACGACCTTCGTCGAGGAGCTTGCGGAACATTTCGATGTCCGTGACGGTGGTCTTCTGGGTGGGGCGGATTCCGACGATCTCGACTTCGGACATCTTCTTGATGATGCCACGCTCGATACGACCGGTGGCCACGGTTCCACGACCTTCGATCGAGAACACGTCTTCCACGGGCATGAGGAAGTCACCGTCGATGGGGCGCTCCGGAAGCGGGATGTAGTCATCCACCGCCTGCATGAGCTTCATGATGTTTTCGCGGTGGGTCGCGTCGCCCTCGAGGGCCTTGAGACCGGAACCACGGACGATCGGGATGTCATCACCCGGGAAGTCGTACTTGCTGAGGAGCTCGCGGATTTCCATCTCAACGAGATCGAGAAGCTCTTCGTCATCGACCATGTCAACCTTGTTGAGGAAGACCACAAGGGCGGGAACACCGACCTGACGGGCGAGAAGGATGTGCTCACGGGTCTGGGGCATCGGACCGTCAGCAGCGGAAACGACAAGGATACCACCGTCCATCTGGGCGGCACCGGTGATCATGTTCTTCACGTAGTCGGCGTGACCGGGGCAATCGACGTGCGCATAGTGGCGATTCGGGGTCTCGTATTCGACGTGGGCGGTCGAAATGGTGATACCGCGCTCGCGCTCTTCGGGGGCGCCGTCGATTTCATCGTACGCGCGCTTTTCTGCAAGCCCCTTGTCGGCGAGGGTTGCGGTGATGGCCGCGGTGAGGGTGGTTTTGCCGTGGTCAACGTGACCGATCGTGCCCACGTTCACGTGAGGCTTGGTGCGTTCGAATGCTGCTTTAGCCATTGTCGTTAGGTTTTTTTGTTGGTGGTATTCGTAAATTCTTTTTCCCTCGAAGGGAAACCGGGGCGCGACCGCGGCGGAATCGCTTTTTGTCTCTGTCTCTTGTCACTCAAGTGAAGCTCTTGATGGGAATTGAACCCATGACCTCATCCTTACCAAGGATGTGCTCTACCCCTGAGCTACAAGAGCCTTTCAACACCTTGAGCCTCAAAGACCAAATGATAACATGAGATCCAGAAACCCACGGGTCCTGAGACCACCAAAGGCAATAAACCCCTAGCAACCTTGCCCTTTCGGGAGGAGCATCGAGGCCATGGCCAGTCCGGCAGAATCAGGCGCGAAAGGTAAACGCGCCTCGAAAACTGTCAAAAAAAACTTCCCCGCTTCATTAAAATTTCTCAAGGCGCCTCGATCACTCCGTCAAATCCTCGGAAAATCGGCGGATGGCCTGGGCTTTTCCGGTGATCTCGTCGACGTCGACGATCACTCCGCGCAATCCCACCGGGCCTTTGGCGACGGGAAAACGCTGGGGCGTCGAGGTGAAGAATCGCTCGACGACAGGTCCTGTCTCACGCCCGAGCACCGAATCGAGCGGACCACACATCCCGGCATCGCATAGAAACGCCGTGCCTCCGGGCAGGATACGTTCGTCGGCTGTCTGCACATGGGTGTGGGTACCGACCACTGCGGAGACCGTCCCATCGAGCGCCCACCCCAGCGATATTTTCTCGCTGGTCGTCTCCGCGTGAAAATCGACGAAAATCACCGCAACCTGCTCGAGCGCTTTCAATCTGGCCACTTCATCCCGCACCGCATGGAAGGGGTTTTCCAGGGGAGGTTGCATGAAGCTACGCCCCTGCGCGTTGATCACCGCCACCTTGCCCTTGGCGGTATCGAGCACCATCGATCCTCCGCCGGGCACGGCCGGGGGGTAATTGAGGGGCCGGAGCACCCGGGGCTCCATTTCCATAAATTCCACGATTTCACTTTGATCCCAGATGTGATCCCCTGTCGTGATGACCGCAATGCCAGCCCGCAGCAAGTCGATGGCGATTTTAGGCGTGATCCCCCTCCCTGCCGCGGCATTTTCGCCGTTCGCGATCACAAAGTCGATGTTCTCAGCCTCGCGGATCGCGGCGAGCCTCGAAATCACGGCCTTCCGTCCGGGTTCGCCGACAATATCTCCTAGAAATAGAATCCTGAGCATGCTTCACTTAGATCGCCCGGTTTCCGGGTCTGGAAACTGAAAACTTTCAACGGCTTGAAGCCCCCCGGAAAGTCTCTCTTTGGGTCTTGCGGAGCCTTGTTCTCCGTCCTTTTGGCCATTCTGCACGGTGCCGGCATCCCGCTCGAAACCCGCGCCGCCGGAGCCTCCTCCTCCCCTCCCGCTCCGAATCTCGCCCGACTCGGGTCGGTACCGGACTGGACTCGCTTGGATCCGTATCAAGGTACGATGACGAGGGGGGAGTTTGTCTACCTGCTGCGCCATTGTTATGCCCGGACGCCCGCAGAGGCCGATGGGGTGATCCGCATCGAGCACGACCGCGCCCTCATCCTGAAGCAGTCGAATTTCCCCGGAGCCGGTTGGTATGATCTCCGGTTTCGGACGGAGTCTCCGCTGCCGAAAGAAGGCCCGCTTTATTGGAAAGATCCCGTCAAAGTCCCCGATCTGCCCGTCAATTCGACCCGTCCGCTCGAAGGACTGAGGATCGCGATCGACCCCGGGCACATCGGAGGCAAATGGGTCACCTGGGACGACCGGCACTTCAAGCTCGGCGGTCCCGACACCCTCGAGGTCCGTGAGGGTGAAATGACGCTGATGGTCGCGAAAATCCTCCGTCGTGATCTCACCCTGCTGGGCGCGGAGGTGTTTCTTACCCGGGAAAGCAACAACCCGGTCACCCAAGAGCGGGTCGAAACCCTTCAGGAAGAGGCAAGGGCCTACCTCATCCGCCGCGGCCAGGTGCCCTCGGCCGGGCTCATCGCGAGTACCGCCAAAGCCATGTTCGCCATTTCCGCCGAGATCCGTGCCCGCGGGGAACTCATCAACGAGACGATCCGCCCCGACCTTGCGCTCTGCCTCCATTTTGACGCATCTCCCTGGCCCGGAGGGAAACCGGTCTTTCGCTCCCCCAACCACCTTCACCTGATTTTGAACGGTTGTTACTCGAAAGGCGAAATGGAAGAGGACGACACCCGCTTTGAAATGGTCCTGCGCATTCTCCAGCGGATCTATCACGAGGAGCTCCGACTCTCCGACACCGTCTCGAGAACGGTACAGGCCGAAACCCGGCTTCCCGCCTTCGGCTATGATGGCACCAGCGGCATGTCGGTGAACGATAATGAATTGGTTTGGGCCCGCAATCTCCTCGCCAACCGCGTCTTCTTCTGCCCGGTGCTGTTTTTCGAACCCTTCTGCATGAACCACCAGGAAACCCACGCCCGGGTGCAGGAAGGCCCCTATCCGGGACTCCGCGAAATCAACGGAGTCTATCGGAAAAACATCTATCAGGAGTATGCGGATGGGGTCACGTCCGGGCTGGTAAGGTACTACCGGCAGCACCGGCGGGGAAGTCCCTCCGCTCAGGAATAAAGCGAAGGATCCAGCCCGATGGTGCCGACGATGCTCTGGATGTAGGCCTCGGGGGAGCCTTCCAAGGTAGCCAGCGCCGCCTTGGTCTGCACGAGTCGCTCCGCCAGTTTCAGGCGTTCCGCCTCTTTCTCATAGTGTTTGCGCTCGAGGAACTCCTCCAAGGCCACGACGTGGGTGCGGATCGTGCGGACCCTGAGGTCGGTCTTGGCGACGAGGCGCTCGCGATACCAGTCGCTCGCGATCACTTTCTCACGGTCGAACAACCCCCGGATTTCGGGATCGTGGATCGTCTTCCCTTCATATTCGCCGTAGGCCATGAGATGGAGCAGCGCCCTCAGGGGCGGGATGGCCGCATCGATCCCGCCATCGTCGAAATAGGCGAGCGCGACGCTCTTCTGCGTGCCGGCGATGTTGCGGATGGCCTCGAGATAGTCCTCGCGGCCTTGCAGCTCCGGCTTCAGCATTTCCTCGGTGAAAACACTGCGGGGTTCGGCAAAGACACGGCCGAAGAAGGTCTCGACGAATTTCTGGGTGATGCGGTAGCCGAGACGGCTCGCGGGGACGAATTCACCCCCTTCCTCGAAATCATCGAGGCGCTCCAGATACCCTTCGGCAATCAGGAACGCCGGCTTCCGTTCGTGGAGGAACATGCGGCTCCACACCTCGGGGACGACCAGACTCACGTCGTGGGCGACCTTGTATTTCGGACCGACATAGCCCGCCGCCGTGCTGAATCCCTCGTAACCGCTCAGGATGTAACCGAGCAGCGCGGCGTTGAGATCAATCACGGGCAGCAAGGCGTTGAAAGGACCTTTCGTCAGGGCGCCCTCCGAGCCCGCTCCCGTGGTCGAGGGAGACTTGCCGGTGAGGCTGGCGATGAAGTCCATGAAAAGTTCGGGGAGCTCCTGATAATGAATCGGGCCGAAAGGCGCGAGCGCGCCGATCTTCGCGGCATGATCCGCCGGATTGTTGCGACGCCCCGGCAACACGGCGTGGACCGGGCTGAGGACGGGCTTGTCAGAGGGAATCCGTCGATAAAGACGAGCTCCGATCTCCCCCAGATACTCGGCCCGAGGATTCTCGAGGTCGGGGCGATTCTGAAGATATCGCGGGTTTTCGCTGGGAGATCCATCCACCATCCGCGGGTGAGCCGAGCTGATCGCGTAGGCCGGACTGCCCTCGGCAGCGACGAAATCGAGGAGCGATTTCTTCAACGGCGCGGTGAAATAGTCGAAGCGGATCGCATCATCCACGATCGCCTTCACTTCGGCGCGGCTCTTCGGCTCGTAGTTCGAAAAGAAATTTCCCCCACGGGAAAAATCGAACTCCGTCTGCTTGTCATAGCCGCGGTGGATCGCATCGTCCGGGCGCTGGAAAAGACGGAACTCGCAGTTTTCTGCGAACTTGTAGCTCGGGAAGTCCACCTCCGGATGCATCAGGGAACGATCGAGACGCGCCGCCGGCACGGTGATCGATGCGGTGATGTCATCTTCACGCTGTAGTTTCGTGGCCGGCGCGAAATCCTTGCGCAGGCTGAACATGCGCCACGCCCCGTCCTGCTCGAAGCCAACGCGCAGATAGCTCGTCATGACCGAGGCCAGACGGTATTTCAAAAGCGAACCGTGCTCGCCATTGACGCGATCCACCCGGAAACGACTGCGCCAGTCCGTACCCCAATCCGGCTTCCAATAGCGTTTCAGCGTGAGGATGAAATCCTTCACGGAACGCGGGATCGAGGCAATGAAGGCGTTGTACTCGTCGGTGAACTCATCGCTGGGCGAGAACAGACGCATCACCGACCCCAGGGAACGCTCCGGATCGAGGATGGGGCGGCTCTTGGCTCCCGGCACACGCGGATTCTTCGCCCGATCGCCGTAGTCTCGGGCGAGGAGCTGTTCCACCAAAGCCATATCCGCCTCGAAGCGAGGCATGATGACCGGCCCCGCCTCCATCGCGTCGGCAAGCGATTTCGAAATCTCCGATTTCCCGCCGCCCGACACCGTGCAGGGCTTGTGACAGAAAGTCCCTTCGGCATTGGTGCCGATGAGGCGCCACCGCTGACCGGCGGACGGCTTGCGCATCTCGATCTTGTAACCCGAGGGCAGCACATAGGTCCGGTCGGGACGCAAGGGGATCGACCGCTCGGCCCCGCCCCGGGTCCACGTCACCGACTGCGTCGTCAGGTCGAAATAAGCGTCTTCCGGCACGTACTTGATATCAGGATAGCATTTGTCGATGGCGAAACCCTCCTCCCGCACCTCCACGCGGTCCCCCAACAGGGCGATGAGTTCCGCCAGGGTGTGATCCGCGTCGCGGCGGTAGGGATCGAGGAGGAAATCTTCGCCATGGTCGAAACTCGGGAAGACCAAGGCCCCTCCCGCGTGTTCTTCCTCGACCAGCCCGTAAAGGTTGGCCGCATAGCTGATCTGGGTTTTCACCTCCTTTTTGCAGTAGCCGAAATAGTTGTCCGCGATCAAGGTCACCACGACCCCTTCCGAATCGCGCGCCGTCACCTTGAAGGCCGAGCCATTGTTGTAGAGTTCGCCCTCGTCACTCCAACACATCCCGTCCCGCTTCTGCCGTTCGGTCGCCTCGGAAAAGTGGGGCAATCCCAGATCCTTCTTTTTCAAAGTGATCAAATGGGGCGCGAGAATGACGCAGCCCGTGTGACCCGTCCAATGCTCCACGTCGAGCCGGGCATCATTTTCCGGGAGAAATGGGTCCCCGGCGTTGCCGAAGATCGACTCCACGAAATCGAGATTGCTCACGAGGTTTCCCGGCGCGAAGAACCGCGTCTCCATCGTCTTCTCCTTGGTGAATCCCGGCACCTCGGGACAAACCAAGGGGCGGAGAAGCAGGGAGACGAACGCTTTCACCGGCTGCGGCTCCGCGCTCGTGTAGGGCACTGTGAGCAGCTCGTCGGGTGGATTCAGGGCCGCCTTGAGGAGCCGGGCGAAGGTGACCTTCGGCACCGCCAGTTTGTCGGACGCGATGGGCAAACCTCCTTCGGTCACGTGGAAGACCCCTTTGGTCGTGCGGCGGTCCTTTGCGGGATTGTGGCAAACCCCCTGCCAGGTCCGATAGCTCGAAACGATGGAGGATTCAAAACGGTCTCCGCCGTGGGGCAACGAAAGCAGCCGTGCGAGCCCGTGACGTTCGAGGATCAGCGGATCGGGCAGCTTGGCCTCGCCGTCGCCGAACACGCCCGTATCGGCGAGGTAGCGGTCAAGCCACTCGGTGATGTGTCGGTCGACCGGGCATCGATGGCTCTTGAGGAGCCGCAGACGCTCCTGGAAATTGAGAATCAACCCGCGTCCCATTTCGAGGAAGGGGAAATCCTCCGCATCTCCCACGATCGGCAACCCCCGCGCCGCGAATTTCAAATTGATGTATTCCCTTGAGCGGGAGTCTCCGAGCGGGCCGGCCGCGGGCTGGGCTCCGTCAAATCCGATGCGTTCTTCCAAATGATCTCTCATGCTGCTGCTCCGACATCACTGCCGGCGGTTCCGTGTTCCTGCCGTTCGGGACGCAACTCTCGTGCCGTCTCCCTCTCAAAACGAGCGCCTTAGATAGCAAAGCGAAAAGCGCCACTCAGGAAAGCGGTTTTTCCGACACCCGGACGACCGACACCGGAAGCCATGAAAGACGGAAATTGACCAATTGCCTTCCCTCAAGGGGCCGCAGCCCCCACCTCCCGGAAAGAATCCGCCGCCTCCTTCAGAACAGGACGATAGCGTTCCTCGTTTTCCCGCAGCGTCCACGCCATCACCTGATGAAAATAGCCGGGACTCTCGAGATAGGTATTGAGGTAAAAGATCCCCAGTCCGTCGGCCTTTCCAGTCACTTCACGGCGCAGCCCTTTCAACCCGCCGACCGTGACCTCTTCGAATTCCGTGGCCTGTAGATCGATGACATTCGATGCCGCTTGTTCTGCGGCGAGCGGCGCAAACTCCGCGAGCGTGTAGCCCTCGGGAAAATCGGCTTTCGCTTCCGTGATGACGACCAGGTATTGTTCGAGGTAGGGATTGCCGATCCCGAGAGAAGAATCCGCCGAGCCGATCGCGAGTTCCCTCCAGCGAGGCGCCCCCCTCACCGTCGCAACTCCATCCGAGGTGGGGAACGTTCGAGGTTCGGCCTGCTCCTTCGCCTCCTTCATCCCGGACCGGACCGCGTAGGCGATGCCGATGGCGAATGTGACCAGCGTGATGACTCCCGCAACTACCGCCGCAATCGTCCAGCCCCGCGACTTCCTCGTCAGGGCCATGATCAGGAAAAACAGAAAGATCGCCGGGAAGAGCAGTCCCACACAACAGCCTAAAATCACCAAAAGCTCCTGAAGACCCGCATTTCCCATCCTCAAAGGAACCCCACTCGGTTCAAAAATTCAAGCAAGCGAAATAGCCTACAGGTCGAAGGTCGCCGCGCATTTTAAATAGTCAGCCTATTTCATGTTGCGTGGCCTCTTTTTTGAATTACTGCTATCGGCATGAGTTCACCCCGGATCTTTGGCGATTCCTCGGCACGCAATTTTTACCACTGCGTTTCGCGGGTGGTGGATCGCCGCATTCTTTTTCATGCGGATGAAAAGGAGGTTCTCCGATCCATTCTTCGAAAACTTGAGAAGTTCAGCGGGCTTCGCGTCGCCACCTACTGTTTCATGGGCAACCACTTCCACCTTCTGGTCGAGGTTCCTGACAGGTCCTGTATCGCACCTCTCGATGCACGATCCCTGGTCGAATTGCTTCCGCTTCTTTACGACAAGGCAACCGTGGAAACCGTCACCCGTGAACTTGCTGCCGCCCGCGAGTCCGGAAACACCTCCTGGGAGGAAGCCCTTCTCGCACGCTATGAGCATCGACGTGGTGATCTCTCAATCTTTCTCAAGGAATTCAAACAACGGGTCTCGATTTTCATGAATCGTCGTCTCGGCCGCGTCGGAACACTCTGGGAAGGGCGATTTCGAAGCGTCCTCGTCGAGGGCGGCGAAGCTTCCCTGCAAGCGGTAGCCGCTTATATCGATCTGAATCCGGTCCGGGCCGGGCTTGTTTCAAAACCCGAAGCCTATCGATGGAGCGGGTATGGCGAGGCCTCTGGCAGTGGAAAAGGCGCGGCGCGGGCCAGGCTAGGCCTCGGCCTGATTCAGCGCGAGAGCTTGGAATGTCCCGATGATACGGTCCCGACCGATCCACTTGATTGGAGCGAAGTGGAAATGCGCTATCGCCGGCTTCTCGACCCAAGTTCGCTCGATGGTGTCGCGGACGATCCCGATCCCGGCCCGACCCCAACATCCTCGTCCGGAGCCTCGGAAAGGACAGCCCCTCCCGGCAGGTCCCCCTGCCCTCGTCAACATGGCCCATCACTTCCCGAGATGCTCAGACGAAAAGTCCGCTATTTCTGTGATGGTGCCGTGCTCGGGACTTCGGCGTTCATTGAGGAAACGATCGCTCGACTCAAGTCGACCGGGCAGATTCCTCCCAATCGAAAATCAGCCGCCCAACGGCTCCGCGGCGGATCAGTCTGGGGAGAACTGCGAACCCTTCGAGGTCTTCAGGTCGATGTTTTCGGCCCTCCAGCCCACAAGAATCCGCCTTCGCTGACCTCCTGATCCAGCAACACCCCAAGGGATCTTCAATTGATGATCTCGCGGATGGGATGCTGGTGCTCCACCCCGGTCAGCCGCGCATCCAGACCTTGGAACTTGTAGCTAAGCCGCTCGTGGTCGATTCCGCACTGGTGGAGGATGGTGGCATTGATGTCGTTCAGGTGCGCCGGATTTTCCGCGACGTTGTAGCTGAAATCATCAGTCTCGCCGTAGCTGACGCCACCCTTGATCCCGCCGCCCGCCATCCACATGCAGAAGTTCCGCGGGTGGTGGTCGCGGCCGTAGTTGGTTTTTGTCAGGGTGCCCTGCGAGTAAACGGTGCGACCGAACTCGCCGCCCCAGACCACGAGGGTGCTCTCAAGGAGGCCGCGCGCTTTCAAGTCGGCGAGGAGCGCGCCGGTGGGCTGGTCGGTGTCCTGGCACTGGAGTCGGATGTCGGAGGGCAGGTTGCCGTGCTGGTCCCAGCCGCGGTGGAGGATCTGGACGACACGGACACCGCGCTCGACGAGGCGTCGGGCCATGATCGCGCTCGCGGCGAAGGTGCCGGGCTTCTCCACATCGGGTCCGTAACTCTCGAGCGTGGCCTTGCTCTCGCCGGAAAGATCGGTCAGCTCCGGCACGCTCGTCTGCATGCGGAAGGCCATCTCGTATTGGGATATGCGGTTCTGGATTTCCGGATCACCGAGTTGCCCGAAGCGATGCGCGTTCATCTCCGCGAGGATGTCGAGCTGGGCACGCCGTTGCGTCGGAGTGACGCCCTCGGGATTTTTCAAATACAGGACCGGATCGCCCGCGGCTCGCAGCGCCACGCCGCTGTATTTGCCGGGAAGAAATCCGCTGTTCCACATCCGCGTGAAGAGGGCCTGAGCCGCGGCCTTCGAACTCCAGTTCGGTGTTAGGACGACAAAGGCGGGCAGGTCGTTGCTCTCGCTGCCGAGCCCATAGGCGAGCCACGAACCGAGGCTGGCGAAGCCAGGGACCTCGCGTCCGGTCATGACGAAGGTGCAGGCCGGATCGTGGTTGATCGCGTTCGTGTGGACCGTCTTCACGAGGGCGATGTCATCGACGTGTTTCGCGGTGTGCGGCAGCAATTCGCTGACCCAGCGCCCGCACTGGCCGTGTTGGGAAAATTGGAAGAGACTCGGAGCGACGGGAAACCGCGCCTGTTTGCTCGTCATGCCCGTGAGACGCTGGCCGCCCTGCACGCTCGGGGGGATGTCCTTGTCGAACCACTCGGCGAGGCCGGGCTTGTAATCCCAGGTGTCGATCTGCGAGGGACCACCGTTCATGTGGAGGTAGATCACCGCCTTCGCCTTTGCCGGGAGATGGGGCAGTCCGGGCAGCGGGGGATGCACCAGCGCCGAAGGTGCCGCCGGTGCCGCGGAAAACGCGTCGCGTCCCATCAGACTGGCGAGCCCGAGCCCGCCGAGACGGAGTCCGCTGTGGCCGAAGAACTGCCGCCGCGAAAGGAGGAGGTCGTGTTCGTGGAGTGGGTTCATGGTTCGATCAATTTCGCGTCACCGTTTCGTCCAGATTCAGGACCAGGTTGGCCACCATCGTCCAAGCCGCCGTCTCCGCGGCCGGGGCGACCTGCTTCGGCGCGGATTCGCCGGCCGCGACGATGGCTTCCGCGGCCTTTGCGTCCGCTCCGGCGTGGTAACGCTGCTGGGCGAGGGCGTCGGTGAGCAGGCCGGTCTCCTTTTCATCCGGCACGCGACTCAGGACGGTGCGGAAAAGCCAGCGCAATCTCGTGGCGTCGTCCTTGCCGCCTTCGGCAAGGGCCCGCTCGGCGAGGGCGCGGGCGGCCTCGAAATGCTGGACGTCGTTGAGCAATTGCAGGGCCTGCATCGGTGTGTTGTTGCGCTCGCGCTTGGTGCAGCTCTGCTCGCGGTTGGGCGCGTCGAAGTTCGTCATGAAGGGCGGCGGCGCGGTGCGCTTGAAGAAAATGTAAAGGCTGCGCCGGTAGAGCGCCTCGCCGTGGTCCTGCAAGTAATAACGGGTGTTGCTGTCGCCGTAGCCGACCGGCTCCCAGATGTTCGGCGGCTGGTAGGTGCGGGTGCCGCGTCCGCCCATCGTCAGGCTGAGGAGCCCGCTGACGGAGAGCACGTTGTCGCGGATCTGTTCGGCATCGAGGCGGATGCGGGGCGCCCGCGCCAGAAAGCGGTTCTCGGGATCGGCGGCGAGGGTCGTCTCATCGGCCCGATAGGATTGGCGGAAGGCCCGCGACATCAGCAGCTCCTTCATCAGCCATTTCACGTCCCAGCCCTTCTCGACAAAACTCACCGCGAGCCAGTCGATCAATTCCGGATGGCTCGGCGGTTCGCCCTGGGATCCGAGGTCGTGGCTCGTTTTCACCAACCCGACGCCGAAGACCTGCTGCCAGAAGCGGTTCACTGTGACCCTTGCGGTCAGGGGATGCTGTGGCGAGACGAGCCACTGAGCGAGGTCGAGACGAGTGAGGCGGCGCGGCTCTTTCGGAGCGGTGAAGGGACCGAAGTTCGCGGGAATGGCCGGCACGACCTTCTCACCCAGCTTCGTGTATTGCCCCCGCTCGGCAATGAAGGTTTCGCGCGGTTCGGGGAGGTCCTTGAAAATAAAAGTCGTCGGGATGGCTTCGTCGGCCGCCGCCGCCACGACACGCGCCTCTTGCCAGGCCTGACGCGGAGCGCCGAGCGATTCATCCGCCGGATGCGCGATCCGGCGCAGGTAAAAGGCGAGGAGCGCCTCACGGGCTTTCGCGTCGGTGGTTTTGTCAGGACCGTCGGTCAGCGTCTTCGCGAGCGGACCAGGCAGGTCGGCCGGTGCCTTCTTGCCATGTGATTTCCACCAAAGCGCGAAGGACGCGAGCGGGTCCTTCGCGGGACTCAATTCGCCCTTCACGACACTGCGGTCCCAGGTGACACGACCGCCGACCATCTGCACGGAGATCGAGTTGAGCCGCGACCCGGGTCCGATCTCAAGCACGGCGGGATCGAAGGAAAGGGTCGTCCATTTTCCCGGCTCGGGCAGGGCTCCCATTGAAACCACCTTCGCCGGGTTCCCCGCGTTGTAGACGTCGAAGGCCGCCGGATCGCCCCAGTAAATCCTTTTGCCATTGAGAACGATCGCGATCGCCTGCGGCGGACTGAGCGGATCGGGCCGCACCGCGATTTCAAACCGCGCGTTCTTTTCCGGCACGGTCACGGGGATCAATTCGGGTGTCAGGATGTGCTCGAAGAACCGGCCGTTCGCCTGTTCGAGGACCCGGCGTCCCGACGGCGCGCCGAACTCCGGACGATCGAGCCAGACCGGGGCGTTGCGCGAGGTGTTGCGCTGGACCATTCCGATCGAAAAAAGATCGTCGAAGATCACTTGGTCGCGCGCCACCGGAGCGGCCTTCGCATCGGGCTCGCTGTAGGCCGGGAGGGCGATCGCCTCCAGCGCGGCGAGGCGGGCGGCTTCGTCCTTCCGGGCGGCATCGAGGGCTTCCTGTTGACCGGGGGCCGGCAACTTCAAGACCGGGGCGGTCTTCGCAATATTCCCGTCCATCGCCGGATCGGCGGCGCTGTAGAAGAAGGCGTAGAGGGAATAAAAATCCTTGGCGCTCATCGGGTCATACTTGTGATCGTGGCACTGGGCGCAGCCGCCGGTGATCCCGAGCCAAGCCGTCGTCACCGTCGCGGCGCGATCGACCGCGTAGAGGTGGCGGTATTCCTCGTCGATCGCTCCGCCCTCGCTGGTGGTGACGTTGCAACGGCTGAATCCGGTTGCGATGAGTTGATCGGTCGTGGCATCCGGCAGCAGATCACCGGCGAGCTGCCAGGTCGTGAACTGGTCGAAGGACAGGTTTTCATTGAAGGCCTTCACGACCCAGTCGCGGTAGGCCCACATGTGGCGCTCGTTGTCGAGGTGCAGCCCGTGGGTGTCGCCGTAGCGGGCCACGTCGAGCCAATGCCGCGCCATTTCTTCGCCGTAGCGCGGCGACTGCAGGTAACGATCCACCATGGCTTCGTAGGCTCCGGGTGAGGAATCCTTTTCAAAAGCGTCGACCTCGGCCAGAGTCGGTGGGAGGCCCGTGAGGGTGAAGGCGACCCGGCGGATGAGGGTGGCGCGGTCCGCTTCGGGAAGGAAGGCGAGCTTCTCTTTGGCGAGACGGGCCTCGAGCAGCGCATCGACCGCGGATCGGCCCGCGGGCACCTCCGGCTTCACCGGGGTCTTGAGCGACCAGTGCCGCTCATAGACCGCACCCTCTTCGATCCAGCGCTTGAGAGTGTTGCGTTGGGCGTCGGTCAGGGTTTTGTGCGACTTCGGCGGCGGCATGACCTCGTCCGGATCGGTCGAAAGGATGCGCTGCCAGGCCTCGCTCTTCTCCGGATCGCCCGGCACGATCGCCTGATACCCGCCCAGATCCATCGCCGCTCCTTCGGCCGTGTCGAGCCGCAGATCCGCCTCCCGCGTTTTCGCATCGAAGCCGTGGCAGGCGAAGCAGTTTTCAGAAAGGATCGGCCGGATGTCCCGGTTGAAGCTGAGTTTGCCGTCGGCCGCGGAAAGCGGGCCGACGAAGACCACGGCGATCAGTGCAACGGCGACCTTTTGTCCGGTGGAAACGATCATGCTTGGGAAATCTACCAATGAATCCAGCCTCAAGACAATGCCGCAAGTCCGGCAAAAAGTTCAGTAAGACGCCCTCCCATGAAACCGCGGGCTACGAAGTTTCGAGGATTTCCTAGACAAAAACCGCTCCTCCGGGCGTCATCGTTTGCGTATGCCACCCGAACGGCTCGAAAACCTCTATGACGAACACGCCGCCGGCTTGTTCCGCTACGCACGTTCCATCCTCGCGAACGAGCAAGCGGCGAAGGACGTGCTGCAGGAAGTGTTCGTAAAGGTGGCTCGTTCCGGCATGCCGGAGGTGGAGAGTGAAAAAGCCTGGCTTTACCGGCTCGCGCACAACGGGGCGGTCGATCAGCTCAGGAGATCCTCGACGCGCCGCGACTACGATCGCGCTCGCCGGGAAGAAGCAGGGACCTTGCCTCCGGGGAATCCCGTGTGCGATCCCGATCGCGCCGAAATGGGGCGCCAGCTTGAAGCCGCGGTGGCCCGCCTGCCACTCGAGCAGCAGAGCGTGGTCCGCCTCCGCCTCTGGCAGGAATTGACCTTTCAGGAAATCGCAGCCGTCCAAGGCATCCCTCTCAACACCGCCGCGAGCCGCTACCGATATGCCGTCGCCACACTACGCGATCAACTCAAACCCCTTTACGAGGAACTGAAATGAATCACGACGAACGCTTCGAAGAACGACTCCGCGAGTTGGTCCATGCCAGCGACCCGGGGGATGACCCGACTCCGGCTTGGAAAGCCGGAATTCTCGCCGCGGCAACCACGGAGCCCGCTCCCTCCCAATCCTTCGCACCACCGCGCCCGCTCCTGATCGCGTGGGCGATCGCGTGGACGGCCATCGCCCTCCTCTCCTGGTCGAACCCCGTGGAAACGGAGAACGATCTTTCAACCGCCATCGCTCCCGCGTCCCCGGTTTCCGTGCTCCTTGCCAATCGCTCCGCCCTCATCCGACACCTCGAACTCCCATGAAAGCCCTCTTCAATCGCCTTTGGTCCAAACGTGCCGTGCGAGCGACGGTTTGGACGCTCGTCAGTCTCGTCACCCTCGCCATCCTGCTCGCACGACTGGCCGACTGGCAGGGACAACGCCGACTGAATTCCATTCGCGAAACACTCGCTTCCGAAGGGGAAACGCTCGATTTTCAGGCGATCCTGCTGGATGCCGAAGCCGACGAATCGAACTTCTGCGCCACACCCGCCCTGAATGGAATCGCCGATGAAACCGCGGGCAAAGCGAATCGCGAGGCTCTCGGGATTTTTGAATTGAAGGCCCGCGAAGGAAAAAAACTCCCGGCCACGGCAACGCCCGCCCTCACCGGTCAACGCCCCTCGCTCGCGCCTTGGGTGGAGTCTCTGATCGAAACTCCCCATGCCGGACCGCAGGATCTGCTCGCCGCCCTTTCGGCACAGGACCGCCTTCTGACTGAATTGGTCGGCGCCCTTGCCCGGCCTGCGTCTCAATGGACGCCGGCGTGGAAATCGCGCGAACTCCCGGCCTTCCTTTTCGCCCTTCCCCTCCCCCACTACTCGACCACCCAGGATCTGACGAAGTCCCTTGCGGTGCGAAGCCTGGCCGAGGTCGACCTGGGCAACGCCTCGGCGGCCCACGCGAACGTCCGTATTATCACCAGGCTCTCCGAGGCCAACAGCGGCGATCCCGTCCTCATCGGTCTGCTGGTCGGCTGCGCCCAGGCCTCCCTCGCCGCGAACGGCGCGTGGACGATTTGTGAAGCCCGTCTCGGCGCGTCGGAAGACTTTTCCGGGCTGCAAGCCGACTTCGCCCGACTCGATTTCGTACGGGCGGCCCAACTGGCCTGGAGGGGCGAGATGGCCGCCGGAGCCTCGTCCATCCTTGCCATGGCGGGAAGCGCGCCGGATCGCAGGCAGATCCTCGACAAGAGCGAGTTCAGCAATCTTCATCTCGTGCCGCGGGGCCTAATCCGGAACAATGCGGCGGTCCTCACCGAGCTACAATGGAATCATTGCTTGAAACCGCTCAAGCAAGGCGGTCTGCCCGCGCTGTACGACGGATCGACCGCTCTCGATGCCTCGCTCGGGGACCTGCAGGGTTCACCGTTGCGGAAAGCCGGATCTTTCCTCGCCCTGCTCTCGATGCCGGCGAGCGCTTCGATCGCAATGACGGCGATCCAGGCGCAGGTCCTCGCCACCCAGGCGGAAATCGCCTGCGCCCTCGAACGCCATTTCCTGACACATCAACAATATCCGGAGACCCTCTCCGAACTCATATCCGTAGGCGCGATCGATCCCTGGACAGGAGATCCCATGCGCTACACAAAAACCTCGGACGGACGTTACCGCCTTTGGTCGGTCGGTCCCGACCGGGTCGACGATGGCGGCAAGAGGAATCTCGATCCTGCGGATCCCGGAAAGACGAAGTTCCGTGACCCCGCCTATCGCGGAGATTGGGTTTGGAGTTACAGCGATTGAGTCGAGATGGATCGGACCCTTCTTCCACTCGCAAGGCTCGCTTCGAATCAAACTGAAGTTCGAACCTTTGCCCCGAAAATCACAAAAGCCCGGTCCGGACGAGCCGGACCCGGCTTTTGGGATGGTGGGCAGAGAAGGATTGGCTGCGCATTGCTCCGCCTGATTTCGCTCGCAAGGCTCGCTGCGGCTTTCTCCGCTCGCTAAGGCTCCCTTCGAATCAAACTGAAGTTCGAACCTTTGCCCCGAAAATCACAAAAGCCAGGTCCGGACGAGCCGGACCTGGCTTTTGTGATGGTGGGCAGAGAAGGATTCGAACCTTCGAAGGCATAGCCAGCAGATTTACAGTCTGCCCCGTTTGACCGCTCCGGAATCTACCCTTTCACAGGCGGCGACCTGACGGCCACCGGTTTGCGAGGACGGCAAGATGAAGGCTCCCGCCGGTTTTGCAAGGAGATTTCTCTCCCCTCCCCCGCTCTTGAAAAACGCTCTTAGAGAAGGTCTTCGGCGACGACCGAATTTTGCTCGCGCATCGAGAGGGCGCGGGCTTGGTCGACAACGCGATCTTCATCACACTCGAAACGGTAAGCGTGGCAGTTCGGGCAGATGTTCACCTTGCTCGCGACGATCGAGTCGCACCCGAAGCACACCTTGTAGAGGGCGGGATTCTTGACGATACGACGCGCCCTCTTGGCACGTTCGGCTAAAGCGGTGTTCTCCTTTGACATGCGATTGGAATTTATCGGCCGCAGCGATTTTTTGCAAGAATGAATTCACAAATCTGCAATTTTATCATATTTTTTATAAAATCCCTATTATTATTAAGAGGCCTTAATAAACGTTCTGCGAAACCTCGCGAGGCTGTTTCGCACCGTTTGGAACGGGGAAATCCGGTTTCGTGCGGGGAGAAGTGCGGTAGCGTGTCGCCCTCTTGAAGAAAGTCCCGGAACAGATCGATCCCCTCGACCTCGCGACGCCCGCCCTGCGCCGGAGCCGGCGTATCGCCGCGGCCCTGAAGCGGGTCCCTCTCGCGACTCCCGAGGAACCGGTCGTGATCGATCACATCGCCGAGGCAGGCCAGCCGCTCTATGCCGCCGCGGCCATCGCGGCGTGGCGCGAGGCGGGCGAGCTCGACTCGGCGGTCTGGGTGCTCTGCTCGCAGGTGAAAACGCAGGAGGTGATGCAGACGGAGCTGGGCGTGTGGGGTCGCGAGGCGCTCTTTCTCCCGGAGTATGAATGGGCCGGCTTCGAAGAAACCTTGCCCGACCCGGAATCGGCCGCCGAACGTCTCGCGGTCTTGAAGGAACTCCACGAGATCACCCGCGAAAAGGGGGAGGCGATCGTGGTGCTCACCGCCGAGTCCCTCTCCGAGAGCGCGCCGCCGCCGGGATCACTCACCCGCCAAGCCGAGGTGTTGAAGCCGGGCGACAAGCTCGATCTCGAAGCGTTCGCCGCACGGCTGGAGAATGCCGGCTACGAGCGCGAGGCCCAGGTCTACCAGCGGGGCCAGTTCGCCCTGCGCGGGGGGATCATCGATGTCTTTTCCTGGCAATCGCTCCATCCCACCCGGATCGAACTCTTCGACGACGAGATCGAATCGGTGCGTGAGTTCGACATCGACCTGCAGACCTCGATCGGCAAGGTCGCTTCCTGCGAAATCCTCTTCAGCGAGGCCAATCTCGAGCAATCGGGCCGCATTGCCGATTACCTCGGGGAAAAGGATCTCGTCATCGCGGTCGATTGTGAGAGCGAGTATGCCCACGTCCGCATCCTCACGGAGACAGATGAGTTGATCGAAGGTCCCGAAGACCACGACGGAGCCTGCTACGACAATCCCCTCGGCGAGTTCGGGGCGGGCGACTTCATTCTCCAAGAGGCGCGCCGCGACGAATTTTCCCGTCAGATCACGGAGTGGAAGAAGGAGAAGTGGACCGTGCTGATGGCTTTCCATTCGGACGGCGAGAAGGAGCGCTTCACCGAGCTGATTTTCGAGAAGGCCTGGAAAGACGGCTTTCTAAAACCGGTGATTGGTTCGCTCAGCCGAGGCTTCACCATTCCCGATGCCAAGCTCGCGGTGCTGAGCGATGCGGAGATCTTCGGACGTTACCAGAATCAACGCGGCCACCGCCGCTACCGCCTCGCCCGCGAGTTGCACTCGAGCAAACAGGTGGCGAGCCTGCGCGAATACAACTACGGCGATCTCGTCGTGCACATCGATTACGGGATCGGGAAGTTCAAAGGCATCCGCACCCGCGAGACGCCCGACGGCGGCCAGGAGGTGCTGGAGATCGAATACGACGAATCGGCCCGGCTCTTCGTGCCGCTCGACCAGGCCCACCTCGTCTCGCGCTACATCGGTACGGGCAAGGGGGCTCCGAAACTCTCGCGCCTCGGCGACAAACGCTGGTCGCGCCTGCGCAAGGATGCGGAAAACGCGATCATGGATTACGCGGGGCGGCTCCTCTCGATCCAGGCCGAGCGCCAGTCGCACCGTGGCTTCGCCCACCCGCCCGACAACAAGTGGCAGTGGGAATTCGAGCACGCCTTCATCTACAAGGAGACGCCCGACCAACTCCGCGCCATCGGCGAGACGAAGATCGACATGGAGAGCCCGAAGCCGATGGACCGCCTCATCTGCGGCGATGTCGGATTCGGAAAAACCGAGGTGGCGATCCGCGCGGCTTTCAAGGCGGTGATGTCGGGCAAGCAGGTCGCGGTGCTCGCCCCCACGACCGTCCTGGCAGAACAACATTACCGGAACTTCCGCGAGCGCATGTCGGACTTCCCCGTGAAGATCGAGATCCTCAGCCGCTACCGCAGCGCCGCCGAGCAACGCCAGACCTTGACCAACCTCCTCTCCGGTGCCGCCGACATCGTCGTCGGAACGCACCGGGTCATTTCCAAGGATGTCGCCTTCAAGGATCTCGGACTCGTCGTGGTCGATGAGGAACAACGCTTCGGCGTGCAGCACAAGGAGCGCTTCAAGGAAATGTGGCGCTTCGTCGATGTCCTCACTCTGTCGGCCACGCCGATCCCGCGGACGCTTTACCTTTCCATGATGGGAGTCCGCGAGATGTCGGTGATCGACACGCCGCCGCCGAACCGCCGTCCCGTCGCCACGACCGTCTGTCCCTACGACGAGCGCATCATCCGTTCGGCCATCGAGAAGGAACTGGCGCGCCAGGGGCAGGTCTTTTTCCTCCACAACCGGGTCAAGTCGATCGAGGGGATGAAGCGCCGCATCCAGGATCTCGTGCCCGGCGCCCGTGTCGAGGTGGGGCACGGGCAGATGGAGAGCGACCAGCTCGAGGACGTGATGAGCCGCTTCATTCGCCACGAGTTCGACGTGCTCGTCTGCACCACCATCATCGAGAGCGGAGTCGACATCCCGAATGCGAACACGATCATGATCGATCGCGCCGACCGCTTCGGCCTCGCCGACCTCTACCAGATCCGCGGCCGCGTCGGACGGGCCGACCGCCGTGCCTATGCCTACCTCCTCCTGCCGCCCGACATGCTCACGGTGGGTGACGCGCGCAAACGCATCAACGCGATCAAGCAGTATTCCTCCCTCGGGGCCGGCTTCAAGATCGCCATGCGCGACCTTGAGATCCGCGGCGCGGGGAATCTCCTCGGGACCCAGCAGAGCGGTCACATCGCCGCGATCGGATTCGATCTGTATTGCCAGCTCCTCAAGCAATCCGTCTCCAAATTGAAGGGCGAACCCGCCGCCGACCGCGTCGAGATCTCGATGCACATCGATTTCCTCCGCACGAACGAGGCGGCCTGGCAGAAAAATCCCGATGACGGCCTTCCCGCCTTCATCCCCGCCGCCTACATGCCCGAGGCGCGGCTCCGCATCACCGCCTATCGCGAGCTCGCCGAGGCCGCCCAGACCGAGGACCTCGACGTCCTCCGCGAAAACTGGACCGATCGCTTCGGCCATCTCCCGCCGCCGGCCGTGCATCTCCTCACCGCCACCGAGATCCGGATCCGCGCCGCGCGGAAGGGATGCAGCATTCTGGAAATTCAGGAAGGAAAGCTGAAGCTCACCAAAAATGGCAAGTATCTCCAAATAAACGGCAAATTCCCGCGTTTAATCGGGGACAACGAGGAAGAATGGCTCGAGTCGGCCCTCGACTGGGTCCTCGACCTGTGAGAGAGTACCGCTCGCGAGAAAACCCGACCATGATGATGAAACGACACACCCTCCCCGCGTTGCTCGCCCTGGCGGTGTGGGCCACGCAGTGCCCCTCGCGCTGTGGCGCCGCGCCGGTCGAGCTGAACCGCATCAAGGCCGTCGTCAACGGCGAGCCGATCACCCAGACGATGGTGGATTCGGCCGTGCAGACGCAGGTGCAGGTCTGGCTGATGGGCAACAAAGGCATGGTCAGCAAAGCCGAGGCGGAGCGTGAAATCCGCCGCATGGAAGGCAGCGCTCTCGACGACCTCATCGACCGCAATCTCATCCTCAGCGAATTCAAGAAGCTCGGCGGCCAGATCAAGGACCAGTACGTCGATGAGTCGATCAACCGCTTCGTCACCGAGCGTTTCAAGGGCGACAAGGAGCAGTTCATGGCCGAGCTCAAGAAATCCGGCATGACGATCGCCCAATTCCGCGAGATCCAGCGCGACCAGATCGCGATCCAGGCCCTGCGCTCGAAACACGGCGGTGAGGAGAACGTCCCCAACACCCCATGGGAAAAGCGGGCGAAATACAACGAGATCAAGGGCGAATTTGCCAGCGCGGGCCAGCCGAAAGTGCGCATCATCTCGATCCCGAAACAGACTTCGACGAGCAATCTCGAGGCCCAGCAGAAGGTGTTGGGGGAAGTCCTCGGCAAACTGCGGGGTGGAGCTGATTTCGGAGAAGTGGCGAAGAAATACTCCGCCGACAGCTTCGCGAGCAAGGGCGGCTACGTCGGCGTGCTCGGCAAGGACGTCCTCAACGAAGGTCTCACCAAGGCCGCCTACAGCCTGCCCGTCGGCCAGCTCAGCCAACCGCTCGACAGCGGGATCAATTGGCACATTCTGCGGGTCGACGAGCGCGTGGGACAAAAGACGCCCTCCTTCGAGGAACTCGAGGAAGAGATCGACAAGCGTCTCACCATCGAGAAGCGCCAGAAGAACATGGAAGGCTGGCTGAAAAAGCTGCGTCGTGACGCGAACGTGCGCATCTACGAGGATTGATGCTGTTTCCGGGCTTCCGCCCGCCGCGATGTCGCTGCCAGCGGCAGACTTCGCACGACTTTCCCAAGGGAATCCCTTGCGAAACGTCGAAAGCCGGACTTCATGGACGGGACCCAACCCTCTTGCCATGTCGACCCAACCCTCTTCAGTCCTCGGCGTCATCCCGGCCCGCTGGGGATCGACCCGTTTTCCCGGCAAACCCCTCCATCTGATCGCCGGAAAGCCGCTCGTCCAGCACGTCTGGGACCGCTGCCGGGAGTGCTCGAATCTCGCCTTTCTCACCGTCGCAACCGACGACGACCGCATCGCCGAGGCGGTCAAGGCTTTCGGCGGGCACGTCACGATGACCCGCGACGACCATCCCAGCGGCACCGACCGGGCCGCCGAGGTCGCCTCCGCCTTTCCGGAAGTGACCCACATCCTCAACATCCAGGGCGATGAGCCGCTCATCGATCCGGGCCTCATCGACTCCCTCGCCGCCGCTTTGATCGCCGATCCCGGCCTGCCGATGATCACCGCGGCCAATCCCGTTGCCGCCTCCGATCCCGTCCTCGCCGACCCGAATGTGGTGAAGGTCGTGATCGATCGCGATGGCCACGCCCTTTACTTTTCGCGCAGCCAGATCCCGCATCCGCGCAGCGTCCCTGACGACCTCGTCTGTTACCGCCACAAGGGCATTTACGGCTTCCGGCGCGATTTTCTCTTCGACTTCGTGGCCTGGCCGCCATCCCTCCTCGAGCGCACC
Source organism: Verrucomicrobiales bacterium (assembly GCA_016795385.1). Lineage (GTDB taxonomy): Bacteria > Verrucomicrobiota > Verrucomicrobiia > Verrucomicrobiales > DEV007 > Arctic95D-9. Next base: position 76,883 of record JAEUHI010000002.1, read on the forward strand.
GAGGGGCTCGAACAACTCCGCGCCTTGGAGAACGGAGCGCGCATCCGGGTGGTTTTGACCGACGACACCTCGCCCGGCGTTGACACTCCCGAACAGGCGGCGATACTCCACGATTCGTTGAGCCGATGAAGTATATTTTTGTTACTGGTGGTGTGGTTAGTTCGCTTGGCAAGGGGCTCGCGGCAGCGGCTCTCGGCACCTTGCTGGAGCGCCGTGGTCTGCGCGTCCTGATGCAGAAATTCGACCCGTATTTGAACGTCGATCCCGGGACGATGAGCCCCTTCCAGCACGGCGAGGTCTACGTCCTCGACGACGGCGCCGAGACCGACCTCGATCTCGGCCACTACGAGCGCTTCACGAGCGGCCGCCTTTCCCGGCTCAACAACATCACGAGCGGCCAGGTCTACGAGACCGTCATCAAAAACGAGCGCGAGGGCGTCTATCTCGGTGCGACGGTGCAGGTCATCCCCCACGTCACCGACGTCATCAAGGGCCGCATCTACGAGGTGGCGAAGCGGGATGACATCGACATCATCATCACCGAGATCGGCGGCACCACCGGCGACATCGAGGGCCTCCCCTTCCTCGAGGCCCTCCGTCAGTTCAAGGACGAGGTCGGTCACGACAACGTCGCTTTCATCCATGCCACCCTCGTCCCCTACATCAAGGCGGCCGAGGAATTGAAGACCAAACCGACCCAGCAGAGCGTCGCGAAGCTGCGCGAGATCGGGATCGCCCCCGACGTCATCCTTTGCCGCTCCGAGCATCCCATCGACCAGGATGTCCGGAAAAAGATCTCGATGTTCTGCAACGTGCGTCCCGAGGCCGTCATCCCTTTCCTCGACGTGATGGGCACGATCTACCGCGCCCCGCTGAACCTGCACGACCAGCATCTCGACGACATCATCTGCGCCCGACTCGGCCTCGTCACTCCGGATCCGGATCTGCTCGAGTGGCGCAACATGGTCGACCGCATCGTCAATCCGAGCCACAGCGTGAAGATCGGCGTCGTCGGCAAGTACATCGACCTGAAGGACGCCTACAAGTCGATCTACGAGAGCCTCACCCACGCCGGCGCGGCGAATGATGCGATGGTCGACATCGTGCGCATCGATTCGAGCGACATCGAGGAATTCGGTGCTGAAAAATACCTCGCGAACGTCTCCGGCATTCTCATCCCCGGTGGCTTCGGAGACCGCGGCATCGAGGGCAAGATCCTCGCCGCGCAATACGCCCGGGAAAACGGCATCCCCTACTTCGGCATCTGTCTCGGCATGCAGATCGCCACGATCGAGTTCGCACGCCATGCGTGTGGTCTCGAGCGCGCCCACAGCACGGAATTCGACGCCGGCACGCCACACCCCGTGATCTGCTTGCTCGAGGACCAAAAGGAAGTGCAGGACAAAGGTGGCACGATGCGTCTCGGCACCTGGGAGACCAAGATGGCCGCCGACAGCAAGTCCGCCGCCCTTTACGGCAAGACATCGGTGAACGAGCGCCACCGCCACCGCTACGAGCTGAACCAGAATTACCTGAGCCTCTTCGAGGAAAAGGGCCTGCGCCTGGCCGGCACCTCGCCCGATGGCAAGCTCGGCGAGATCGTCGAGATCCCCGGTCACCCCTTCTTCATTGCCGTGCAATTCCACCCGGAATTCCAAAGCAAACCGACCGCCCCGCATCCGCTCTTCAAGGGCTTCGTGAAGGCGGCTCTGGAGAAGCGGGGTTGAAGTCCCGCTCAGGCGGAACCCGTTTCACCTGCCTTTGCCGATCAGCGCGACCCGCCCCGGCGCGGCGTTCGCGGCGGTGACGACGGCCTCGGCCTTCCGCCCTCCTTTCGCCCGCGGCTTGAAAGTGATCTTCACGATCGCGGTTCCGCCCGCGGCGAGTGAAGTCGGTGCCGGAGTGGATTTGAAATCACGGGCACCTTTGCCGGAGAGGGCGATCCTCAGACCCGATGCAGCGGCGTTGCCCGTGTTGGTGATGCTCAAGGTGCGTGGCCGACTGCCGCGGCCCACCAACGTCGCTGGAAAACGGCCGGGACCGGCGAGTGCCAGCCTCGGAAGAGTTTCCGGTCTGGCAATGACACGGTAGGTAATGTCGAAGGACTGCCCGGCGACCTCATAAGTACCGGGAATGAAGTTCGAAAAAGGAATCGTGCTGCTCACCCCCGTGCCGCTGCCAATGACGTTGGTGCTTTGGGGAAAGGTGGAACTGGAGAAGGAGCCCAGATGCCACACCGGACCATTGTTGAAGTAGATGTAATCGAGCGCAAAATCGTTTCCGTTGGCGCTCAACTTCAATCCGGCAGGCAAGGAATAACTTGCGTTGCCAAGAAGGGCGTGAGGAGGGCTCGACGTCGCCACATTGAAACCGGTGTTACTGAATCCACCCTCCTCACGCAAGGGTGTGGAACCGGCGAGGCTGAAGCGCACTTCTCCACCATCGAGTTCTTCGACCGTGACGGTGAGATCACCGGCCGGAAACTGGGCGAATACATCTCCGCCGAACCCTCGGAGAAGAGCAAAGAGCGCGACGAGCAAGAGCACGGAGAAGAGCGGCCTGGGTGTCGGAAAGGGAGTATTCATGATGGGAGGGCTTGGATTCGTCCCCACCAGAATCTCTCCCTTCGTCCGGGAGCACTCCGCCGATCCTGTGGTTTTCCGAGCATGCCCGAGGGAATGAGGCCATCACGCCTGCCCATGCCAGACATCGCGGAGCACCGGCCGCTCTTCTCGAGGCCTCGACACCGTGCACGCATGAATGCACCCCACGGAGTGACGGCTCACGCCATCAGGCCACAGCGCTCCAGCAGTGCGTTGAGCTCGGGATCGCGGCCCATGAAGTCGCGGAAGAGTTCGGCGGCTTCGGCGGAGTTGCCGCGGCTGAGGATCTTGTCGCGGAACTCGTGGCCGACCTCGGGGCTGATCACCCCCGCTCCCGCGAACCGGGTGAAGGCATCGGCATCGAGCACCTCGGCCCACTTGTAGGAGTAATAGCCCGCCGCATATCCCGTCGCACTGGCGAAGAGGTGGGTGAATCGCCGCGCCATCGTCGGCGGATGGATCGCCAGCGGCATGAGATATCCTTCGAGGATCCCGCGGACGACCCGATCGAGATCGCCGTCCTCAGGCTTCTTGTAGTGCTTGATGTGCAGATCGAGATCCATCTTGCCGAAAGCGAGCTGGCGCATCTGCACCATCGCGGATTGGAAATTGCGCGCTCCGAGCATCTTCTGGAAAAGCGACTCGGGGATGGTCTCGCCGGTCTCGTAATGTTTCGCGAAGAAATCGAGACTGACGCGCGACCAGCAGAAGTTCTCCATGATCTGCGAAGGCAGCTCCACGAAATCCCACACCACCTTCACGCCATTGAGCGATTTGATCTCGACCTCGCCGAGGAGGTGGTGCAGCAGATGGCCGAACTCATGGAAGATGGTCTCCACCTCGCGATGGGTGAGCAAGGCCGGCTTGTCCTTCGATGAAGGCGTGAGATTGCCGCAGATGAGTCCGAGATGCGGCTCCCGCGGTCTTTCCTCGATGGGCGGCAGTCCGGTGCGCAGGTAATTCATCCAGGCACCACCGCGCTTTTCCTCGCGGGGATGCCAGTCGGCGTAAAACGATCCGAGGAGATCTCCGCTGCGGGCATCGTGCAGGTCGTAGAACCGCACTTCGGGATGCCAGACCTCGACTCCATCGCCCTCGGGCGTCTCGCCCGGTTTGGCGTAGGCGGTCTGCCGCTCCGTGATCTTGAATCCGAAGACCTGCTCGGTGAGACGGAACATGCCCTCGATGACCTGGCCGATCGCGAAATAGGGACGCACCTCCTCCTCGTCGAAATCATAGTTCTCCTTGCGCAGCTTTTCGGACCAATAGGACACATCCCAGGGCTGGAAGAGCCCGTCCCACTCGGGCTCGTGGCGGCGGCGGAAACTCGTGAGTTCATCGATGTCGCGGGCGAAATAAGGCTTCGTGCGCTCGGCGAGATCTTCGACGAATTTCAGGGCGGCCTCGCCGCTGCCGGCCATGCGCTCTTCGAGGACTTGGTCGGCGAAGTGGGCGTGACCGAGGAGCTCGGCCCGTTCATGACGCAAGGCGAGGATCTCCCAGATCAGCGCGGTGTTGTCGAATTCGCCCGTGCTGCCCACGGTGATGCTGCCGCGCCAGACTTCCTCGCGCAGACTGGCGTCGTCCGCGTACTCGAGGATCGGAAAATAGACCGGAGCCTTCAAGGTGATGCGATAGACCGGGGCTTCATCACTGCCCAGCCCTTTGGCCGCCGCCTCCGCACGCAGCACCCCGCGCGCCGTTTCCGGCAGACCGGCGAGGCGCGAGTCATCTTCGAGCACGAGTTCCCACGCGTTCGTGGAATCGAGGACGTTCTCGGAGAATTTCTGGGTGATGCGGGCGAGTTCGGATTGCACCTCCTCGAGGCGCTTCTTTTCAGCCGCGGGCAGGTCGGCCCCGCTGCTGACGAACTCGCGCACCGTCTCATCGAGAAAGCGTTTTTGGATGACTGTCAGGGTCGCCGCCTCGCGGGATTCGGAATAGGCCTTGATCCGCTTCCAGAGTCCGTCGTTCAAGGGGATGCGCGAAAAGAACTGGGTCACCTCGGGCAGCACCGCATTGTGGGCGGCACGCAGGGCCTCGCTGTTGCGGACGGAATCGAGATGTCCGACACGACCCCAGGCCATCGAGAGATCCTCGGTGGCGCGCTCGAGCTCGAGGAGAGTGTTCTCAAAGGTCAAGGAGGCGGGATCAAAGTCGCCGGAAAGGGCGTCGATGCGCTCCTGCGAACGGCGCAGGGCCTCGCGGATGTCGGGTTCGATCGCTTCAGGGACGAGGCGCGACCAGCGCAGATGGAAATCGTGTTCGAGAAAGGGATGAGCCGCTTGAGACATGCCCGACTGTAAATCGGGCCGCGTCCGCGTAAAGGACGCGTCCGCTTTTCGACGCGATTTTCTCAGCCGACCACCGGTGCCGGATCGGCGGCCTTGGCAGGACGGCTGAAGAAGAGGTAGACGAGACCGGCGAGTGCGCACCAGATCGTGTCCGCGATCAGGGAGTTCTTCAGGAAAACCCAGGCCGGCGGGGAATACTCCGGCAGGCCGGTGGTCTGGCTCTGCCACCATCCGGCGAGGGATTTCTCGTAGCCCGGCCACGTCAGCCAGGTCGAGGTATTGGCGACCACGTAGAAAAGCACGGCGCAGAGCAAGGTGCCGCACCACATCATCGGCCAGATTTTCATCGATCGCGCCGCCCGGGCACCGACGAAGGCGACCACTCCGTAAAAGACCGCGGACATCACGGTGTAGCCCGCGATCCCTTCGGCGGGATTTCTCAGGCCGAGGAGAAGGTCGCCGGTGACGAGGATCACGACAGGCACCCACCAAAAGCGGACCCCGAGCAACATCGAGCCACCGAAGGCCATCGCCATGAGCGGCGCGGTATTCCAAGGCAGGTCGAAGACCGGCACGGCAAGACGATAACCCGCACCGAGAAGGAGGAGGGCGAGGATCCAGCCGAAGGAGAGCGTCACTCTCGACTCTGAACGAGGAGATATCACGGCGGACTGCGGGTTCCGCCTCACGCGAGCGAGGTCAGCTTCTGGATGATGGCATCCTTCATCATGATGCCGGTTTTGGTTTCCTTGACCTCGCCGTCCTTCATGAAGATCAAGGTCGGCACCGCACGGATCCCGAACTTCATCGCGAGATCGCGGTTCGCCATCACGTCGACCTTCGTCACCTTCGCCTGCGCGCCGACCTCGGACGCGACCTCATCGAGCACGGGCGAAAGCATCTTGCACGGACCGCAATGTTCCGACCAGAAATCGATCACGACCGGCACGGTCGATTGCTCGGCTTCGCTGGCGAAGTTCTCGCCGGTGAGATTGACGATGGAGGGGTGGGCCATAAGGGTGTCGGGACGGGATGAACAAGATGGGTTGTGGGAACTCCCGGAGTTGTCGGTCCGGGGAAAATCGTGACACGCTATTTCACCTCGACGCAGTTTCAAGGCGAAGGAGATGTCCGGACAAGCAAAAACGGCCGGAGTCGAGCACCGGTCGTTGTCGCGAAAGAGTTGAGACCGCGCAGGTCTCAGCTCCCGGCACCCATTTTCGTGACCAGCTCGATGGCCAGCACGGCAAGGGCAAGGATGAGGACGATGATGGCGAAGGGCATGAGTCCGGATTCTTCGTATTCTTCCTCCCACTCTTCCTCGACCTCCTCGGCGGTGGACTGGATGTTGGGAGACTTGGGGATGGATTTCGTCGGCGCACCGGGGGTACCCATGGGCTGGGTCTGACCCATTTTGACGGTGGCTTGCGGAAGGGGTTTGGCACCACCGGGCTGCAGCGGTGTGGTCACTTTGCCGACCGGTCCGGGACCCGCGCTGCCGGGCGCTTTGGCCAGCGGGATGGTCTTCGCACCGACCGGAGACGCCGCGGCCGGAACGGCGGCGACGGGCGCGGCGGGAGCCCCGGCCGACGGAGCGGTGGGGACGGGTCGCGTCGGACCGAGTGGATCGGGACCTTTGGCGAGAGGGATCGTTTTCGCACCGGAAGGAGCCGGCGGTGCGATCGGGGGGCCGGAGGGCGGAGCGGGAACACCGGGTGCGACCGCGCGCGGAGCCGACGGAGGAGCGGGGACACCGGGAGGCGTCGGAGCCATGGGGCGGAGAGCCGGAGGAGGAGCCGACACGCCGGCAGGTGCCGGAGGAGCGGGAGCATTCGGAGAGGTCGGGGCCGAGGCACCACCGATGGGAGCGGTCGTGGGACCACCCACCGGAATCGGGGCCGTACCGATCGGATCCGTGGCCGCGGCGGGAGCGATGGGGCCTGTCGGGGGGATGCCGGCCACCGGAGCCGTCGTCGGACCTCCGGAGGGAATCGGTGCCGTCGACCCCTTCGGGGCCACCGGACCGGAATCTTCTGTCTGGGCCCGCAGACTGATGCGCACCGTCTCCTTCTTCAGGGGCACCGTGGAGGTGCTGACAGACGGCTTGGGCGGATCTTGATCACTCATACGACGAAAGAATAACTTTTAAAAAGTTCAGAGCGTGATTAAGGACTCGGAAGGCCCTTGATGTCAAACGCATAATCAAATCCTTGGAGCGAATCCAGCTTTTTCGCGATTTTGTTTTCGGATCTGACAGACACTCTGACGATTATGACCTTTCCCGCCTCGCCCGCCGCTCTGCTTCAGGACCTCATCCGCATCCCCAGTGTGAATCCCGACAGTGCCCCCGGCCAAGGGGCCACCGGTGAAGCCGCGTGCGCGGCCCATGTCGGTGCCTTGCTCGAATCCCTCGGAGCGGAAGTGACCTTCGAGGAAGTGCGTCCCGGGCGACCCAACGTCATCGGTCGCTTTCCGGGTGGTGCGGACAAGCCCGGACTGCTCTTCGCCCCGCACCTCGATACCGTGAGTGTCGCCGGCATGACGATCGATCCTTTCGGCGGTGAGATCTCCGAAGGGCGCATCCAGGGTCGCGGCGCGTCCGACACCAAAGGCACCATGGCCGCCATGCTCTGGGCGTTTCACGAAATGCGCGGCTCTCTCGACGATCTGCCGGTGCGCGTCGGCTTTGTCGGACTGATGGGGGAGGAGGCGGGACAACCCGGCTCGATCCATTTCGCCCGTCATCACGGCAGCGAATATTCCTTTGCCGTCGTCGGGGAACCAACCTCGCTCGAAATCGTCCACGCCCACAAGGGCTGCCTCTGGCACCGTCTCTCGACGCAAGGCCTCTCCTGCCACGGCTCCACTCCGGAGAAAGGAGAAAACGCCATCCGCAAACTCCTCCCCGTGCTCCAGGCCCTGCTCGACCATCTCGAAGCGACCTTGCCCGACTACGCCGATCCCGTTCTCGGTACGCCCACCGTCAGCCTCGGCACCCTTCAAGGCGGGAGCAGCCCGAACATCGTGCCAGCCTCCTGCGAAGCCTTTCTCGACATCCGCGAAACGCCGGCTCTCTATGACGCGGGCGGCAGCGGCTGGCTCATCCGCCGGTTTCTTGAGGAGCACGGATGGTCCGATCTCGTCTCCGTCGACAGCCGCGGCGACTCGAAACCGCTCCTCACCGATCCGGCGACCGACGGCGTGCAACGCCTCCTCTCGATCGGATCGCGCCTCACCACCGCGCCCTGGTATTGCGATGCCGGCCGCCTCGCCGAGGGCGGGATCGCCTCCGTCGCTTGCGGACCCGGCAGCATCGCCCAGGCGCATACGAAGGATGAATACGTCTCTATCGCCGATCTGGAAGCCGGTTGTGACTTCTACCGCCGCTTCCTCGAGACCTACCGCTCGTGATCGGACGAGAGCGACCTGCCCCAACAATGGAAAAGCCGCCCGGAGGCGGCTTTTCGAAAGAGATCGTGGATCGTCGTGGATCACCAGCTGCGACCACGGGTGTAGCCCGTCGTGGTCAGGAAACCGATCTGCGGAGGGAACTCCTCGTAGCCATGGGTCGGCAGGTAGTTGATGCTCGGCATCGGGGGACGGTAGCTGTCCTTGTAGAGCGGACGCTGGAAGTTGATCACCTCGTAGAAGCCGTATTTGAGACGGGCTCCGGCGCGCTGCACGCCCTGGAGGAAGCCGGCCGTGACGATCCCGGTGGCTTGCTCGGTGTGGAGCTCCTGCCAGCGGGCCATCGTCATGGGCACCTCGGTCCATCCGTAAACGATGTTCGAAATGCCGCGACCAAGCTTGCGGGCCTTGGTGTAACGGGCTTTCGGGGGTTCGTGAATATCAGCGACTGAGGCGGAAACCACGCCGAAGACCAAAAGGGCTGCCAAAAGGATTCTCATAACTGGGGTCGAAGATTAGACAGGCGTCAGTTTATTGGCAACCAAAATTTTTTTTCGCTTGGCTCAGGGCTGCTTCTTCCTATGTTGAGGGACAATGCATCCCGATCTCGAAAAGCTGGTCCAGCGCGAAAAAATAGACCGGGCCACGGCCCAGCAACTGGAACTCCTCCCTCCCGGAACCTTCTGCCACCACAAAAGCTGGGGGGTCGGAAAAGTCGCGGACTGGGACCGCCTCGGGGTGAAAGTCATCGTCGACTTCGAATCCAAGCAGGGCCACGAGCTCGGCATGAAATTCGCCGCGATGTCCCTGACCCCGATTTCCGAAGACTCCTTCCTCGGCAAACGCTTCACCGCCGCCGATGAACTGAAGGCCCTCGCCAACAGCGATCCCGTCGCCCTCGTGAAGCTCGCCCTCAGCAGCAGCGGCGACCGCCTTTCCCTCGACCAGCTCGAGGAAATGCTCAAAGGCTACGTCATCCCCGAAGGCAAATACAAGAGCTGGTGGGAGGCGACGAAGAAGAAGCTGCGCGAGAACATGCAGTTCATCGTGCCCGCCAAACGCACCGATCCGCTCGAGCTGCGTGAAGATGACTTCGATCCCTCGCAGGGCCTCATCGAGCAATTCCGGGCCGCCCGCGATCTCCGCGCGAAGGTGAAAGCCGTCGAGGCGATCATCAAGGAGATCAACGCCTTCAAGGACCATCAGGACAACCTCATTGAACTCGTCGCCGAGATCAGCGAGATCGCCCGCAAAGGCGTGAAGCTCCAATACGCGCCCGCCGTCGAGCTCATCCTCATCCGTGAGGAACTGCAGACAAAGATCAAGGGCTTCGATTCCGACAACGGCCAGATCTCCACCGCCGAGATCCTCGCCGCCGACGAGAGCGCCATTCCCGGCCTCTTCGAGGAGCTCTCCCTCACCCGCCTGCGCCAGGCCCTCAAGAGCTTCCCCGATGCTTTCGGCGAAGCCGAGTGGGTCGAGAAAATGCTCGGCCTCATCCCCTCGTGCAACCTGCGCTCCATCGCCGAGATCGCGAGCTGCCTCGAGGCCGCCGACAAGAAAGACGCCCTCATCGCCTACATGGAAAACGGCCTCCAGCAACGGACCATCACCTCCGATGCCCTCGCCTGGATCTGCCGCGAACGCAAAGGCCTCGCCGCGCCCGTTTTCACCCCGACGCTCTGCCTTTCCGTGATGAGCTCGCTCGAAGCCGACCAACTCAACGAGGAAGGTTCCGTGCGCTCCGCCAACCGCCTCCGCGACCTCGTCGCGGATGATCCGGGACTCATCCCCGACTTCATCTCCGACGCGAACATCAACACGATCCGCAACTTCGCGGGCCGTCTCGTCGGCTCCGCCTCCTTCGACGAGCTCACCCGCAAGTCGCTCATGGCGCGCATCATCAAGCTCCATCCCGAGATCCAGGATCTCATGAGCGGCCGCGAGAAAGAGGAAGAGGAAACCCTCATCGTCTCCGAGGCCAGCTACACCGAGAAGAAGGCCGCCTACGACCGCCTCATCAAGGAAGAGATCCCGCAGAACCGCGAGGACATCAAGATCGCCCGTTCCTACGGCGACCTTCGCGAGAACTTCGAATACAAGTCCGCCAAGGAATACCAGCGCGTCCTCATGAAGCGCCAGGGCGACTGGGAGCGCGATTTGAAGCTCGCCCAGCCCACCGATTTCGCCAATCCCGACACCTCCAAGGTCTCGATCGGCACCGTCGTCAATCTCGAGCCCGTCGGCGCGGGATCTCCGCTCACCTACACCGTGCTGGGTGCCTGGGATTCCGATCCCGACAACGGCATCATCGCCTACCTTTCCGAGCGCGGCCTCGCCATCCTCGACAAGAAGATCGGCGACGAAGTCGAGTTCCCGCTGGGAACCGGTGGTACCGAACGCTACCGGATCACCGGCGTGCGGGCGTGGAAAGCGTGATACCGCCATGCGGCACCCATGAAGCGAATCGTTTCCGTGGTAGCCCTGGTTTTCGCCCTCTGCCCGATCTCTCGGGCGGAGGGACCTCGTGAAGGTTCGCCTCTCGACCACCTTCCCGCCGACACCCGCCAACTCACTTCCTGGGGCGAGCGGCCCGACTTCCGCCACGACGGGAAAAAGATCCTCTTTCTCTCCAAGGTCTTCGGCGACGTCTACGAGTACGAGATCGCCACGGGGCTCATCACCCCCTGCACCGATCATTTCACCCACTACGGCTTCACCCGGGCACTCTACCTGAGCAACGGCGACGTGCTCTTGAGCGGTCCGATCGCGCCGTTCGACCGCACCGACAAGGAGGATCGCCAGCGGGCCCGCAGCGCCTCCTATCTCAGCGTTCTCGACAAGAGTTTCACGAAGCCGCCCGTTCCGTTGAACGAGCACTGCGACGAGGGGCCCGCCGTTTCCCGCCACCGCCTCCGCATCGCCTGGACCCACGGTCATCAGGACCAGATCTCCACCGCCGATCTCGTCTACGAAAACGGCGTGCCCAAGCTCACCGGAAAGAGGCTCGTCATCAAGGTCGCCGACTTCCCCGAAAACGAACGTCCCCATCGCTGGATCGAAACGCAGAATTTCGTTCCGCCCGACGACACCCGTCTCACCGTGACCGCCTACGAAATCGGCGACACCGCCAACAGCGAGGCCTTCGTCCTCGATCTCGCGAGCGGGGAATTGAAAAATGTTTCCCGCTCTCCCGATCACTACGAGGAAGTCGAGGGCATCTTTCCCGATGGAAAACACACCCTCGTGGAGCGGGCCGAACATCGCGGGAACCACTGGCCGCTCATCGATGCGTGGAAGCTCTCGCTCGACGGCTCCGGCCATGCCGAACGCCTCACCTTCTTCACCGACTTCAAGGGTTACAAGGGCGGCGAGCCCGTCGTGAGCGACGACGGACGATTCCTCGTTTTCACTCTCGGAAAAAGCGGCATGGAAGCCGGCCAGGGCTTCGGGCTGTTTTTGAAGGAGCTGGGGGAGTGACGGGGTGGGAATTCCTTCTACCGATCGGAAGCAGGCAACGTTAGCCGGATCACGATCCCTGAATCCGCCCCTTTCAGTTCGGACGGATAGACGGCATTTCCGAGGGAGTGAAGGCACACCGCACCTGCGTGTCGCTCCGTCTTTTGCAAAACGTGAGGATGCGCCCCGGCGATCACCGAGGCACCCCGGGCGATAAGCCACCTGGCCCAACGACGCTGCTCTTCGCTGACCTCGCTCCGGTATTCCTCCCCACCATGCACAAAAACGATCACGCTTTCCCCGCGTTCCTTCGCAGATCTCATCTCGGACGCGAGGAGATTCGCATGGGCAGGCAGGGCCGCCACACCCGGCCGACCGGGTCCGGCCTCACAGCCCGGCAGCAAGGAGACACCGAAAACGGCGACTTTCCGTCCTCCGCGTTCGATCCGCCACGGTTGGCAAGCGCCCACCTCGTCAGAACCCGCACCAAAAGCTGGAATCCCCGCCGATCGAAGATTCTCCAGTCCTTCGATCAACCCTTTCGGACCGGCATCGAGAGCGTGATTGTTGGCCAACGAGACGGCATCGATTCCATGCCGGGTGAGGAAAGAAAGGCGCTCCGGCGGAAATCGGAAATCGTAGCGTGGCTTCACCTCGGCCTCACGCAGGGAAGGAATGCCCTCAAGATTGACGAGGAAGAGATCGGCATCGCCTCGCTCGAATCCGTGGATCGCGACGAGGTCATTCCCTGACAAGACCACATCCCCGGCCAGGGCGAGTCGGATCCCGGATGCCTCTGGCGGCCCGCGCAGGGCAAAGGTTGGCCGTGTCGAGGTCAAAGCCGCGAGCGTCACTACTTCGGGAAGGCCTCCGAGATGATGGATCACGAGATCGTTTTCATCCAGCAGGCCCAGAGGTTCGCGATCCTCCCAGACCGCCGCGACATGGCGGCCGAAGTCGATGAGAAGACCGGCTTCAATTTCCGAGGGGGAGATTGCGGGATGGTCACCGCGCTCGACTTTTTCAACCTTGGTCGCGAGTTGCCTGCGGAGCATGCCGGGATCCCCCCAGATCAGCGGAACGCCTTGGCGACGCCAGGCGTGGATCATGAGATTCGAGCAGTCGGCACCCCATCCCGTCTCCACTCCAGTAAGATCGCCGGCGCGTGCGAAAGCGATGCCAAAGACGTAGGGCATACCGAAACATTCCGATAGCGCGCCGCGAAATCCCGCGCCCTGTGCAATCCGCAGCTCGACTGGCGCGGCAGCCATCCAGCCATCCGCCGTTTCGAATTCCGCCACAATGCGGAAGCGACCGGGGCTTCCGCTCCAGACATGGGGAGCGAGGAGGAAATCCTGCGTCTCGCCGAGGGGCGTCCGGGTTTCATGGAGCCAGCGCCCCGGCGATGACGAGAATTCCTTCCCCAGACCCGTCTCCGGAACGAAGTCGTAGGCGAAACGGGCAGGATCGAGTCGATACCAGCGAACCTTTCCCGTCGCACCTCTCGGAGGCACAAGGCGCAACACGGGTTCCCCTCCAAGTGGGAAACGCCACACTTCATCCAGATCGACTTCACCCGATTCCGGCCGGATCATCACCTGGCCCGCATTGGCTTCCCATGCCTCGAAGATCGCCGGCCACGATCGATTCCGGTCCGTGATGGTCAGGCGGGGAGCCAGTCCGAGAAGCCTGGAACGCAAAGGTTGACGTGCCTTCTCCCAATCCCAACGCGGCACCTTTCCCACAGGGAACTCCGCCGCCTTCAGCGATCGATCGGGCCGATCGTCGAGACTGGCGTCAATTTCGAGCGAGGCCTGCGGTGTGCGCGCCACAGCACCGATCAACAAAGCCACCAGCTCCCCGGCTTCTTCGTCATCCCGCTGCCACGGTCTTGAGATCGAGCAGGCCACCCCACGGAGCCCCGGCCAATCCATCGCTTTGGTCCAGAGAGCGTCGAAGTGCCTCTGAAGGGTCGGAGTCTCCATTCCCGTGAAAAAGTCGAGGTCGATGCCGAGAATGACTTGCTCATCTGGAGCGGGAGTCCATTCCAGCAAACCACGAAGATCCCGCGTTTCCCATCGCCCCTCGAAGGAGCCCGACGACCGCGGCTCCACCTCAAGCCGTCCGTCGAGCTGTGCGGCTGCCTCGCTTGTGCCGAGCCGGGCCTCAAAAGAACTCAACTCGGGCCGCGGGATCCAGAGGACCCGCTCGACCGGACGTGGCATGAGCGGCTCGAGCCAGTTGTATGCTTGGAGCCTGCCTCCGGCACGCCATTCCTCGATGCGCGTTGCCCGTTCCTCGATCGAAACAACCCGCCGGATCTGCTCGCGGATCTCTTCGGACCGCTCCGCCACGCTCGCGTCACTGTGGGCATCGACGAGGACGAGAGTGTGCGGCGCGTCGAGATCGAAAACACGAGTGACCCAGCCGAAGGTCTCGGCATGGTTGTCGGCGAGGAAGACGGGGAGCACGGCTCGCTCGACAGCCCCGACCGGCAGGCAGGCCAGGCCGAGCGCAGCCACCAGGCTAGCGCGCCGGCTGGAAGTTGGGCTTGCGATCGACGCGGACATGCAGGCGGAGCGTATGGAGGCAGAGATCCTCGAATCGGGCACCGGGCCAAACCTCTTCGATCACGAGGCGGATTTTCGAGACAGGCTTGTTGTAACCGGACACAGGGATTCTGACAGTCGCCATTCCGTCCTCGATCTCGGCCGTGGTGGAGTACTCCTCATTGATCTCGACGCGAACCCGTTTGGGACGCGCGTTGGCGATAAACAGGCTCTTCTCCGGGAATCCAGGGACAAAGGTGATCGCGGAGAGAGGTTTGGCGACCTTCGGCTTGATCTCGAGCCATTCGCCGATTCCAGAGCCCGTCGCACCCTCGGCCCAAGCCCGCCCCCATTCCTTGAGATTCCCGGGGTCATAGCCGCGGTCGCCCTCCGGGAGAAGGGTCGAACTGGCCGTCACCTCATAGTTTGCGTGGATGATGGACCACCGGTGACCTCGCCCCTCGTACCCGAGTTCGTTCGGATCAGACGCCTCGCTGTAGGACGAGTATCTCGAGATCTCCGGTTGGGCCTCCACTTCAAAATCATCCGCCAGAGATGGTTCGAAATCATCAAACTCCCAGACCCATCCTTCGCCCATCTTTTGAAAACGGTTGGCCGGTTTGATCACCTGGAGTTCATCCGGATCGATTCCGTCCGGTTCGAGAACGATGCGCCCCTTGCCGATCGTTCCGGCCCAACAGGCTGCGGTGGACAACCGGTATTTGAATCTCGCCGCGCTGATGAATTCGTCTTCACTGACGCTCGACCTCTTGAACGGATAAATAGTTTCAAACCGGATCGTCCATTCCTTCGCCTCCGCAGGTGCAAAGGCCACCTCGGAAACGAACCACCCTGCGAGATGGGAAAAGCGATCATCAAGAGCCGATCGCTTCTCCGCCTGCCATTTCGTCTTCACCTCCTTCTTCCCGTCAAAGAGCCGGTATCCTTGGCAATAAAGCGGCTCCGGATGGACGTCGAAGTCTCCCGCAGGAGGCAGCATCGCTCCGATCCCCAATCCTTGCACTGCCGGCACCTCTTCTACCGGAAAGCCAAACCGCACCGAGACACTTTGCTTCGTCAGGTTCTCCATGCGGTAGCGGATCTCGACCTTGGCGCGCTTGGGGCCGAGCTTGATATGAAGGTCCTCCTCCGCCATGCGAATACTTTCGGTCGCCTGAGGCTCAAAGCCGGTGATGTCTCCGGATCGCTCGGCACCGCCGGTGATGTAGCCCCCTCCGTTGGCGAAAAGATCGCCGATCAAAAACACCACCACCGAGGCAAGGAGGAAAGTCTTCATATGCGGATTCATGGTTCGGGGCGAGACCTAGCGATTCGGCTTCAGCACAGGCTTTTTGTCGAGCAGCACGTGGAGCTGGAGATTCTTCAGGCTTAACTGCGGATGCACCTTCCCGGGCCACACATCCTCGATTTCGAGGCGGATCGTGGAGACGGGAGTGTTGTAGCCGTTCACGACATGGCGGTAGTTCTCGGCGATGCCAGGTGGATCAGGGGCGTCGGGAACATCCATCGTAAAGCGGTGTTCTCCATTGAGTGTGACACTTATGCGCTTGGGGCGGGCGTAGGCTTGGAAGCTACCTTTTTCCGAGTAGTGTCCGTTGAAGTCGAAGCTGATCGCCGCGAGCGGTTTGGGCACGGCCGGCTTCAGCTCGAGCCAATCGCCAGGGCCGGCCTCCTTCGAAATCCAGGATCCCCAGGTTTTTAACTTCTCCGCGGATCCATTCTGACTGTCCAGAGCTTGTTCGGAGCTGGCCTTGATACGGTAGTTCGAGTGGCTCATCTCCCAGCGTTCGCCGCGCTGGTTGAAATAGCTGAGGTGCGATCCCTCCATTTCATCGGCGTTCCCATCAATCGCAGGTTGCGCCTCGATTTCGATGTCATCGTCCAGTGTTGGCATGAGTTCCTCGAACTCCCATACCCAGAGGTCGCCCTCCTTGCGGAAACGGTTGGCCGGCTTGATCACACGCACCTCTTCGGGATCGATTCCGCGAGGCTCCAGCACGACGCGCCCTTTCCCGATCGGTCCCGCCCAGCAGGCGGCGGTGGAGAGGCGATAGACGAAGCGCACCGGCTTGATGTTGGAGTTGTCGCTGACGAAGGTGACGCTGCGCGCGTAGAGACTCTCGAAGGCGATCTCGACCTCCTTCTCCTCGCCTTTCTGAAACTCGAGCTCCGAGACGAGCCAGCCGGTGAGATTGGCGAAGCGTGTGTCTTCTTTGCCGCGATCTTCGGGTTCGAAGCTCGCCGCCACAGAACTGCCGTCGGCGCTGACGCGGTAGTCGCGGCAGTAAGCGAGAGCCTTCGGCGGAGTCGGCAATTCGGCCTCCGTATCCGGCTGCGGCTTGGATATCGGCTTTGCGCCTCCAAGCAGGCCGAGCAGTCCCTTGCCCCCCTTGCCCTTATCATCCACAACCGCAGGCGCCAGCTCGGCCCAGGCATGCTCCCCTCCTTTTACTTCCTCCACCGGAAATCCGAAGCGCACCTTGAGACGGGAGGGGGAGACGTTCGCCATCCGGTAGCGGACACGCACCGAGGCGCTCGACGGCCCAAGCCCGATGTGGAGCTGCTCGTCGACGATGCGCACGCCCTTGGTCAGCCGAGGCTCGAAGCGCACCGCATCGCCCGTCGCCTTGACCCCGCCGGTTTCGTAGCCGCCTCCATTGGCAAACGCGAACTCAGGCAGAAATCCCGAGATCAAAACCATCACGGCGAGAGCGGAGGTGGCAAAGGCAGCGGATTTCATGAAGGAAGAACTGCAGGACAAGGAGGTTTACGGGAGGATGCTATCAGGACTTTCAAACGTGCCAAGCATTTCCAGCCCCCCCACCCTCACCCAAACCACAACTTCGCCACGGCTCCTCCGCCTTCGCCGTTCTCCAGCGTGGCGGTGCCGCCGTGGAGTTCCATCGCGGCTTTCACGAAACTGAGGCCGATGCCGGAGCCTTTGCGGCCGGTCACTTCGTTCTTCAGGGAGTAGAAGCGGTCGAAGACGCGGTCCTTCGCGTAGTCGGGTAGGCCGGGCCCCTGGTCGATGACACGCACCGCGGCGGCGGCGGCACCACCCCCGCCTTCCGTCACCTCGATCACGACCCGTCCGCCATCGGGGGAAAAGTCGATCGCGTTCTGCAGCACGTTGCGCACCGCGATGCGGAGCATCAGGGGATCGCCGGAGATCGTCACGCCACCGGCGGATCCTGACAAAACCACCTCGACCCCGCGGGTCGTTGCGGAGGGGGCGAGCTCGGCCGCCTCTCCGCGGACGAGGGAAGCGAGGTCGATGCGCTCGCGCGTGGCGAGATCGGTGCGGCTCTCGATCGCGGCGAGCTGCACGAGACGGCGCACCATGTCCTCGCTGCGGGTCGTCTCGGCGAGAATGAGATCGAGGAAACGCCGGCGCTTCTCCTCGGGCATGTGTTCATCGACAAGCTCGGCGGCTCCGCGGATCGCGGCGAGCGGACTTTTCAGCTCGTGGGTGAGGGCGCGCACGTAGTTCTCGACGTAGTGGCGGCCCTCCAGCTCGGCGCGCATTTTTTCGAGGGCACGACTCAGCGAACGCAGCTCGGCGACACCGGTCTCGGGGACGGTCGTTTGTTCGCCCCCGGCAATGTTCAGGGCGTGCCGGGTGAGGCTGCGGATGGGATGGAGCACGAGATAGGCCCAAAACGAAGCGACAAGGAAGACGATCACCCCGGTGCGGATGCTCCAGCGGATCACGAGATCCTTGGACTCGTCCGCGAAGGGTGCCATGGCCTTTTCGGGACGCGAGACGGTGAGCGTGCCGATGAGTTTGTCATCCTGGTGGATCGGAGCCGCGATGTAGAAGACGGTCGAGCGCGAGTCGTCGGGATTTTCGCGCGACGCGCGCACTCCGTATTCTCCCTTTCGCGCGAGGTAGACATCGTTGTAGCGCGAATAATCCTGCCCCTCGCGGCGGCCTCCGTCGGAGTCGAAGATCACGATGCCGTTTTCATCGGTGATGTAGACCTGGGTGTGGATCTTGGATTTTTCGAGCTGGTAGATCTTTGCGAGGAATTCGCGCCCATAAGCCTCGCGGAAACCTTCCCGAAAGCGGGTGACGTCGATTTTGCCCTCGCGCACGTCCTGCTCGAGGAGCCCGGCGAAGAGATGGGCGAAATCAACGAGTGGCTCCTCGGAGGCCTGCGAATACTGGCGCTCGATGTCTTCGCTGATCGTGCGCATGAGGATGAAAAATCCGCTCCCCGCGATGACGAGGAAACCGGCGACGATGAGCAGGGTGATCCTCATCGCAAAATCAGGGATGCTCGTCGAAGCTGTAGCCGAGCCCCCGATGGGTCTTCACGGGATCGTAGGCGGGATCGATCGCGTGCATCTTTTTGCGCAGCGTCTTGATGTGGGCGTCGACGGTGCGATCGAGCGCGGCCTCGGGTTCGTCCCAGACGAGGTCCATCAATTGATCGCGCGAATAGACACGGCCGGGATGGGAGAGAAACACTTTCAACATCCCGAATTCGTAACGCGAGAGGCCGAGGTCGGCGCCGTCGAGCCGGGCCTGATAGCGGTCGGTGAGCAGCTCGAGACGGCCTTTCCTCATCACTTCAGGCGGCGCTGCGGCCATCGTGTCTTCGGCGGCGACGGATCGTTTGCTGCGACGAAGGATGGCGCCGACCCGGGCGGTGAGTTCGCGCGGGCTGAAAGGTTTCACGACGTAGTCATCGGCTCCCAGTTCAAGCCCGACGACGCGATCGATTTCGCCATCGCGGGCGGTGAGAAAGAGCACGGGCACCTCGGACCCGCGCCGGATCTCGCGGCAGACTTCAAAGCCCGTGAGATCGGGCAGACCGACATCGAGAATGATGATCGCGGGATCCCGTTCACGGAAAAGCGCCAGACCCGCCTCACCCGTGCCGGCGTGAATGGGCTCGAAGCCCGCCGACTCCAGCGCGTAGAGGACGGTCTCGGCGATGGCCGGTTCGTCTTCGATGAGGAGGACGAGGGTGCGGCTCATGGGCGGATCGAAGCAGGAACGGAAGAGGGTACGATCCGGGATGAAACCCTGTCAGGTCGCCACGAACCCGGAATCAACTGCCCGGGAAGGGCGGGTGCACCTCGGGGAGGTGGCGGGGATTGTATTTCTCACCGGGATAGAAGAGGAAACCGGGGTTCTCGCTGATGAGTTCGTATTTCGAAAGGCGGAACTCGGGGATCACGAAGTTCGAATTCGGATCGTAGATCTTCTGCCCGGTGAAGCTGCCCCAGATGCGGTATTCGTAGTTGTGATCGTAGCCGTGGACCTGGGCGACCCCTTCCTCGGGGACGCGGTCGGGCTGCTTCATCGCACTCTCGTTCATGATGACGAGCTTGGCGGTCGACCAGGGTTTGCCGGGCTCGCGGAGATAACCCCAGAAACGCGTCCCGTCCGTCCACCAGCGGCGGCCGATGTAATAGTTCCCCGGGGCCTCGGTCGCGATGATGGCATCACGGGCCTTCACCTGCGGATGGTTCAACTGTGAATTGGTGAGTTGTCCGGCGACGGCACCGGATCCGCTCATGCCGGCACCACCGGTCGTGCCCGTGGTGGTGCAGGAGGAGAGCAGGGCCGAGGCGGCGATTGCGAGCGGGAGGAGTGCCAGTCTTTGAGCCGGGAGGGTCCAGAGACCTCCGGCACGATTCGGGAGATGTTTCATAGAGCGTTCCAACAAAAAAAGCCTGGCAGGCTGGGTCAAAACGATAGGACGAGGCCGTGAATTAGTAAAATAGGGATTTTTTTAGAATTACCTCCGATTTCGCTCCTGTTTCTCAAAAATGGGAAGAATTTCGGCCTGAATCCACGCGAAAGCGGCCTCCATGCCCTCCTTTTGATAAATTTCCCCGATCTTCGCCTCGACCGAGGTGGGATTGCCGAAGCAGGCGAGGAATTGGTTCGAGGTCATGCGCCGCTGGGTCTCGCCGCAGACGTTGCCCCTCACGCGGAGGATCCACTCGCGGGCGTAGAGGTCGAGGATGGTGTCGCCGATCCACGCGAGGGCCTGCTCGCGACGCATCTCTTCGTCTTTGCGGCTGGGTTTCATTGCGGTCACTTCGATTGATCCCGGCGGAAGGCCTCGAGAGCCTCGCTCGTGATGGTGTAGCGCGCGCCGCACCTGGGGCAACCGGCCGCGATGACCTCGCTGCCGCCGAAGACGGCTTCGAGCGATTCCTCATTCATGTTCGCGATGATGGGATAAATGCGCTCGGGTCCACAGCCACAGTCGAAGCGGTATTGGCGCACCTCGAGCAGGCTGAGGGTCTCCGTCTGATCGATCCCGCGGATCGCCTCCTCATCGAGGGCGTGGAGCCAGTCGAGATCGCACTCGGGCTGGGCGGAGATCATCACGAAGTCGTCGCCGTCGTGTCGGAAATATCGCGCGGGACGCTGCTCGCTCTGCGCATAGTAGCTCTCGGCGAGTTCGAAGAAATCGAGGGTGTGTGCCTCGATGAGACTCTGCCGCGGCTCGCGGCCGGCGACGCTGACCTGCGAGATGAAGAGATTCTGATCGCGCTCGCGCACATCCTCGGTGAAAAGGCGGCCGACAAGGTTCCCGGCGCGGTTGCTGCCAGTGAGGAAAATGTTCTGCAGGGGATCCTGCCAGCTCAGGGTCCAGGCGATGGCTTCGTTCCACGGGCGCGAGGCGAGGTGCAGTCCGAGGGCGGCGAGGCCGTCCTTGAGCAGCAGATCCTGCTCGGGCTGGTGGCGGATGCCGTGCTGCATGAGGTGGAGGTAGAAGTCGGTGTAGATGGGCGTGAAGTCGCCGCGCACGAGGAGGGCGTTTCGTTCGCGCACGAAGTAGCAGCGGATCTCGATGGCCTCGGCCACGGCGTCTTTGTCAGGATCTTCGGACATGGAAAAAGGAGCGGCCCGGGCCGCGGGATCGCCAAGGATACGACCGCTTTCGCCGCAGCGCGAACGCGGACCCGCGAAAAATGCGGATTGAAACCTTGAGGGGGAGAGTGTTAGAAAGGGCCTCCTCATGAACGAATCCGCATTGATCGAGGTCCTGCAAGGCAGTGCCGACCTTTCCCGCGTCAGCGCACGCTCGCTCGGCGAATTGATTCGCAGCGGCACGGTGCGTGAGCCGGTCGTCGGATCGGAGATCGTCCGCCAAGGCGAGCCGAGCCAGCAGCTCTGGGTCTTGATCACGGGCGAGCTCGAAATCCTCATCGACGGCGAAGCGGTGAACTGCATCACCTCGCCCGGCGAAGTGGTGGGGCAGATCAGCGCGGTCTCGATGATCCCGGCCACAGCCACGGTGCGGGTGGCGACGCCATCGACCTGTCTTTGCGTGCCGCACCGGGCCCTGCATCAACTCTTCGGAGCCTACCCGGACCTCGCCGAAGCGCTCCTGCGCTCGATGGCGAAATATCTGGGCGGCCGCTGAGCTCCCGATCCGGCCGCGTTCCGCGATCAGATCGCGATGCCTTCCTTCATCTCCTGCGAGAGTTGGAAGAGCCGGTGCACCTGTTTCAGCGGGATATGGGCGATGTCGGTGCGGCGTTCCCCGCCGAGCAGCAGCGAGAAGGTGCCGAGCCCCTTGCCCTCGTCGCGCATCAGGGTGTTCGTGACGGCTTTCCACGGATGGGCCTCGAGCTCGTAGCCCTTGCGGTTCTCCGTCATGATGAAAAGATGGCGGTCTGTCAGGATGACGCACTGTTTCGTCTTGCTGAGAAGGCCGGCCTTGGCCTGCACCGCGATGTAATAGATGCTCTCGCCCTGGCCGACGATGTTCGACACTTCACGGAAGGCGATGCCGACGCGCTGGGTATCCTGGCCATCGTCCACGAAATGGGTGATCTGCTCCTGGATCTCGAAAACTTCGTGGAGCGGCTTCCACTCGCCGATGCCGTCGTAGTAGACGAAATCGTTGATCCCGATCTCTTCCGCATTCAGGAGAGCGAGGAGGTCCTCTTCGGTGAAGGGGCCCCGCGGATCCCGCTCGCCTCGCTTGAGAATGGAAAACAAAATTCCTGGATACGGGGCGGTCTCGGCATCACTCATAGGTCGGGGGCGCTGGATGTATTTACAATGTGAGTGAATTGGGAATTTTCGGCAAGATCAAAATCATGCCGGGAGAGCGGGAACCGAAGATTTTTCCCAAAGGGCTACTCGGTGAGACTGAGCCACTCGGAGGGCATCCGGCGCGGGCGACCCTCGGGCAATTGGACGAGAGCCACGATCTGGAGGGCGGATGCGACCGGCCGTGGCTCGCCGCCCGGGGCCGCCGCCATGAGGCGGAATTCGCAGGTCGCCCGCACCTTTTCCACTGCGACGAGCCGCGCCACGACGCGGATTTCATCGCCGAGACGGGCGGGCGAGCGGTAATCGATCTCGGTGCGGACCACGGCGGGGAAAAGACCGGTCGTCATCATCTCGGCGGCCGGCATCCCCAGGGCCGCGAAGAGTGCGGTGCGGGCTTTTTCCACACAACGGAGGTAGGCGATGTTCGAGACGACCCCGCCACAATCGGTGTCGTAAAATTGGATCGTTTCAGAGATTTCGGCTTCGATCATGGGTGGGCAGGGTGGCTCTTTTGGAAATCCCGACGACGCGGGAGTGCGTCGTAGACAGCCGGGGAGGCAAATGGTAGCATCTCGGACGTGTTCTCCAGCATGAAATCGCCCCGGAGCCTCTTCCCGCCGCGCCTCCGGCGCGGGCGTGGCCTCGTGCTCCTCGCCGCCGCCGTCCTGATCACGGACGTCGCGCCTCTCCGTGCCTACGATCCTCCCCAGATCGGACCCGGACTCTTTTCGGCGGACGGGATTTTTCTTGCCCCGGAGGATCGTTCCAGCCTGCTCGAGGCGCTCGCCGCGATCGGCTCGAATTTCCCCGCCAACACCCGCGTCGACAACGATCTGCGGGAAAAGGCCCTCGCCCTCGCCCTTCGTCTCGATCCCCTGCATTTCAACTCGCGGGTCGCCTATCGGGAGTTGGCCAAAGGTGCCAACCCGCCCACGACGGCCTTCTTTGACAGCCTCGCCTCCGTCTCCGAGACACTCTGGACGATCGGCACCCGCCTCGCCGCGCCGCCGCTCGATCCGGAGGAGCAACGGCTCGCCGCCTACCTCTTCGAGCTTTCTCTTCTCACCCATCCCAAGCCGCCCACCGACCGTCTCGCGACCTTCGCCGAAGTGTGTCATCGCGACGCCCCCGAGTGGGAGCCCGCCGTGAATCTTCAGCGGGAAGGCAACCGCTCCACCGACCGGGCCCACGGCCTTTTCCAGGAAGCGCTCGAGCACCTCCGCGAACAACGTCGCGAGGCCGCACTCGCAAAACGCAGCGAGCCGACATCCCCTGCCACGCCGGTCACCACCGCCTCGACCACCCCGGCCCCCGATGGCGCACCGCCGCGCCCTCCGCGCATGGCGCTGCCGGAGATCGAGCCCATCACCCTTTCCGTCGCCACGGTGCGGGAAGTCACCGGTGTGGAGAGCCGTCCCATCGGCGGCACTCTCTCCCTCACGCTCCGGGGTCCGGTGAACGGAATCGAGCGCGCCCTCGTGCAGGAGACCGCCTCGCCGAATCTCCCGGTGATCCCTTCCGAGGACAATCTTCCCCTGAAAGACTTCGCCCTGCCCAAAGCGGCCTTGCAGGGTCAGACCTGGGTGGAAGGTGCGCTGGCGGAGGTGGCCTTCACCCCCTACGTTACTCCGGACGGTCCCCGACGTCTCCTCGAAGCCGACGGTGCCCTGCCCGCCCTGGTGTTGGCCCTCTGCGCCACCGCAAAATCGCCCGTCAGCGAGCAGTTCGCCCTTCTCGGGGAGCTCGATCCGACAGGGATGCGGGTGGGGATGACTGGAGATGCCCTCGCCACGCTCGCCGCCGCCTCCACGACCAATCGCCCTTACCTCCTCGTGCCGGCCTCGATCAGCGAGTCGCTGGTCGCCTACCTGCAGAAATCGAACCGCCTCGAGATCCTCTTCCAATCGGAATTGATCGCCTACACCGATGCCGCCGATGCCGCCACCCGCCTCGGTGCCGTCTCGGATCCCGCCCTGACCTCCGCTTCCACGATCTTCAATGAAATCCGCGAGGTCTCCCTCCGCACCGATCCCGCGACGCGCGTCGCCTTGCAGGATCTCGCCCGCATCCCCTCGGCCCAGGAAAAACTGCGCGGCATCCTCGCCTCCTACCCGGCCCACCTCAGCGCATGGGCCATGCTCGAATATGGCACCCGGCCGGTGACTCCGGAGATTCTCCTCTCGCAATTCTCCACCAAGGTCGATCAGATCGTTTCACCCTTCGTCGTCCTGGAGGAATCGGGCGATGCCGCGTCGGATCTTCTCTCCCTCGTCGAACCCGCCGGTTCGCAGTTTCTGAAGCTGAGGGCCGATACACCGATCGAAGCCCGCAATCTCCTCGGTGCCGCCGAAGACCTTGTCGAAGCCGCCGAGCGTTATCTGGAGCTCACGAATAAAACGAGCTCGATCGGCGAACAACGTCTCCGCGAAGCCCGCATTGCCATCTCCGCCTTCAAGACCGAGAAGCTGCGGCTGGGGCTGGAGTCGGCGTCGTCGTTCTGATCGCAGCGGTTTGCGCGGAGGATCCCGCATCGCCCGCGCCGCGAGATCCCGCCAGCGCGTGCTCACGATAGCGGCGCTGCATGCAGGCCGGCCAGTCGCGGAAGTTCGCCGGGGCCGCCGGCACGGAAAGGCTTGCGAAGATCAGGTTCACCGGAGCGCACATCGGGGACGACGAGTCTGGGGTGAAACCTTCAGTTCGTCGCGAAGCGACGGAGCAGTTCATCGCGCCGCAGGCGCGCCTCCTCCACCTCGCGGGTGCGGAGCGAGACCCGCACGCGCTCGGCCGTGTAGTCCGGACGATGCAGGGTGAAATGACACCACCACGTGCCCCGGTTGTTCCAGAGGTGGTGATCGGGATTCTCGTCGGTGGTGCGCACCGCGAGGGTTCCGGTGAGGACGGGGGCGCTCGTGCCGCCGTGTTCTTCGAGCAGGTCGAGATAGGTCATGTGATGCAGTTTCTGTGGGATTCAGTTACCGCATCAGGTCTGGGATTCGCCGCGTCGCGCGGGTCATTCCCCGGAGAACTTCCTGTTCGGACCCGAAAGTCCGCACATCGGAGGCTGCCGCGGTCTCCCGCGCCAACATCCAAGGCACCTTGGCTTCTCCAAGCCCGGTTGCCGGACCCGACTCTCGCCGGGCCACTCCTGATGCTTGGGGCATTTTTCCTCAATCGGGATGTCTTCGCAAGCACGGCTTTTGTCATACAGCGCCAAAAGGGGAGGAAAATTTCGCTTGCGATGGCCACGAGACTCGGTTAATCAAATCGCATCTATGAATCGTGATTTATTGATTTGTCTTTTGACGGCAGCCGGCCTCGCCGTCCCTCTCTCGGCCCAAGAGGCCGTCGTCTCCACCCTGGTGGATCCCGTTGCCACCCTGGATGTGACCACGGTCGAGGCGAACGGCCCCGACCGCACCGTCATCCTCCGCGAAGAAATCGTGCAGGAGGCCTACACCCCGCTCATCGCCACCAAGACGATCGAAACCGCCGAGGCCCGTCGCGATTTGCTTCCCTCGGTCGACACGATTTCCGGTGCCGAGCTGCGCACCTCACAGCGCCGCGATCTTGGTGACGTCCTCCAGCACACCGCGGGCGTCCATCTCGTCCAAGCGGGACAGACCGGTTCGCAGAGTTCCCTTTTCATCCGCGGGATGGAGAGCAATCATGCCGTCGTCCTTCTCAACGGACGCCGCCTCCCCCCCGGCCTCGCCGGACTCTATCAGCTCGAGTACCTCGACGTCTCCACCCTCGAGTCCGTGCAGATCCTCCGCGGCGCCTCCAGCTCGCTCTATGGGTCGGACGCCCTTGGCGGTGCGATCGACCTGCGCTCCACCGATGCCCGCTTCATCACCGAAGACACCCTGAATTCCTTCGTCGAGGCCGGCTCGTTTTCCACCTTCCGCACCGGCCACAAACTCGCCGTCCGCGATGGCCGCCTCTCCTTCGCGCTCGATACCGCCTGGGTCGAGACCGCGAATGATCGCCCCCGCTCCGATTTCGAAAACGGTGTCCTCCGTGGCAATGTCGCCTACGAGATCGCCGACGGCGTCTACTTCGACGTGCTCGGTTACATCCAGGATTCCTTCCTCGAGGTGCCGGGCTCCTCCCTCAGTCCCGCCTTTCCCGAGACGCAGCTCAACGACAACCAATCCTCCCTCTTCTCGCCGCGTTTCAGCATCCGGCGCGATGAATGGGATTTCTCCACCTTCTACAGCCACTCGCAGAACGAGCTGCAGGCCACCCGCGACGTGAACGGGCTCGACAGTCTCCTCGAGCAGACCGGCCACGAATTCGAAGCCGTCTTCAACTGGCATCCTGACAAAGACGCCACCTACACCCTCGGTCTCGGTCATTACACCTACGAATTCGACCGCACCCCCATCATTCCCGGCCCCTTCAATCTGCCGAGCGCCTTCGACTACGGCTATGGCAGCGTCTTCACCCAGGCCGATCTCGGGCTGCCCGCGGATTTCCACCTCCTCGCCTCGGGACGCTACGACCAGCACGACTCCTTCGAGAGCAAAGCCAGCTGGACCGTCGCCCTCGATCGCACCTTCGAGGCCACCGGCACCACCCTCTTCGCCAAGGCCGGGACCGGTTACAAGGCGCCGTCCGGTCAGGATTTCATCTTCCTCGCCCCCACCGTCGATCCCTCGACCCTGCTGCCGGAAGAGAGCCTCACCCGCGAATTTGGCGTGCGCCAGCAGGTCCTCAACGAACGCAGCTCCATCGCTCTCACCTATTTCGAGGCCGACATCGACAACCTCATCGACGTGGATCCCTTCACCTTCGTCGATCCCGCCATCGTTGATACCGAGACCTCCGGATTCGAGCTCGAGGCCGTCGTCTCGCCCACCGAGGGCCTCCGTTTCTACACCAACGCCACCTGGCTCGATGCCACCATCACCGACGGCCAATACCTCGGCGGTTTCGGCGGCAATCCCGGCGACAAACTGCCGCGCCGGCCCGAATTCGCCCTTTCCGGTGGCGTCGTCGTCAACGGCGACCGCTGGCAGCTCGGGGCCGAGGTCACCGGAGCCTACGATCGCCTCGATTCCCCCGGGGTCATCCTCGACGACTACACCGTCGCGCGGATCTTCGGCAGCTACGAGATCAACGACCGCCTCGAGATCTACGGACGCCTCGAGAATGTCTTCGACCTCGAATACGAGACCACCCAGGGCTACGAGGCGGCCGGATTCGGCGCCTTCGCCGGACTCCGTTTCGTCTGGGGCGAGTGAATCCCCCATTTTACGGCCCGGCCCCTGCCGTGACTTTTCTGTGGCAATCGGGCCGAGGCCCCGTTAGCCTTCCGTCCATGGCAGCGACTGTGTTCGAGATGGAAGACGTGTCCGTGCAACGAAGCGGACGAAAAATCCTCGAGGGGATCAACCTCACCGTCGAGCGCGACCAGCATTGGGTCATCCTCGGAGGGAACGGCTCGGGCAAGACCTCTTTGCTCAACGTCCTCATGGGTTACCTCACCCCCACCACCGGCGAGGTCCACATGCGCGGCCGCGAGGATGCCGTGAACTCCGCCTCCCAGAGCTGGGACGACTGGCGCAAACGGATCGGTTTTGTCAGCAGCAGCATCTCCCAGCTCATCGAGCCCGCCGAGACCGCCCTCGAGATCGTCCTCTCCGGACGCCATGCCATGGTCAATTACTGGCAGCAGGGCGAAGACGATCCCGCCGAGATCCGCGCCGCCGAAAAGGTCCTCGAGAAAGTGAACGCCACCAGCCTCCGCGACCAATCGTGGGCGACGATGTCGCAGGGCGAGCGCCAGCGCGTCCTCATCGGGCGGGCTCTCATCTCCCAGAAGATGGAGGTCCTCGTCCTCGACGAACCCTGCGCCGGACTCGACCCCGTCGCGCGCGAGCATTTTCTCCAATTCGTCGAAGAGCTCACCGAGAAGGGATCCTTCCGCTCCCTCCTCCTCGTCACCCACCACGTCGAGGAGATCATCCCCGCCATCACCCACGCCCTCGTCCTCAAGGAGGGACAGGTCATCGCCCAGGGTGAGAAACGCCGTGCCCTCAATTCCTTCAGCCTTTCGGAAGCTTTCGGCGCGGAATTGAAACTCCGTTCCCGTCTCGGCCGCTACCGGCTTTACTACGGCGACGAATTCATTCCCGAAGGCGGGCAGGTCGTGTGAGGCCCCGCGTGGGGGTCGTCATCGCAGCTGCCAATTTGCACGATGGATTCCGGCAAAACGCCCGGCTGAGCCGGGATCGCTCCGTGAAGATTCCCTTTGCCCCGGGAGCCTTCGCGCGGCACGGCTTCTGCAAAAGAATGGGCTTGTCATGAAAACCTTGCCCTCCCTCATCTTCCTCGCAAACCGTGGCCGCCTCCTGGCCTACCGATCCACCCCTGCCGATCACCTCGAGCCGATCGATTCGCTCGAGCCCGTCGAAGGCAATCGCAAGATCTCCGAGCTGGTCACGGACCAATCCGGATCCTTTCCCGCCGTCGGTCCCGCCATGGCCTCCCACGAGAGTCTGCCGCTCCTCGATGAAATGAAGATCCGCGCCGATCGCCAGATCGCCGCGAAGATGATGGAAATCCTCGAGCGGGAGCAGCCGTTCTCGTGGGCCTTTGCCGCACCGTCCGAAATCAATGCCGCCCTCCTCGAACGGCTGCCCTCGGAGCTGAAGGGGCATCTCGTGCGCAATCTCAAGCTCGACCTGACCAACCTGCCAACCGCCGAGGTGGCGTCACGCTTTCTCGCGGAGGCACGGGCCGCGGTCCGTTGACGACCTCGTCCGCGCCCTCGATCACTTGGCTTTCCCTTTCAGGGGAAGTGACGAGGTGCCCCGCTGAGGCGCCGGCCCGGGTGGACGGAGCCCCGGCAGCGCTGGACCGCGGGCATCGGTCTCGCGAAGGTCCGGTGCCGCGTCGATCCGGGCGTGTGCGGAGCATCGGTGGCTGAGGGGCGGCCGGTGCTTCGGTGATGCTGGGTCCGGTCGATCATCGGTCCGGGAGGGCGGAGGATGTGGCGGAGGACCGGGGCGATGGATCGGGAATCCCTGGCCTATCGTCAAAGGCCATCGGACGGGCGGCAGCCCGTTCGATGCGCCGCCTAGTTATGGCCCCTCTTTCTTGAGGCGTTCGATTTCCATTCTCAGTTCCTTATTCTCATCGATAACCTTCATCATCTCTTCTCTCCAAGTTGAGGCCGATTCAAGTGGGAGGGGGTCCCAAGTCGCAAGGTCGCCTTCGGCCTCCTTTAGCTTTCGAAACTCTTCTTGCATGGCCTTCTCGAGCACAGCGAGGTGCGCGGCCTGCGCTGATCGAATGGATTCATGTTCCTTTCTTGCTGCCGCAATCTTCGCTTCTAGAACTGCCTTCTTCGCCTCGAATTCATTCTCCAGATTGTTCGCCATTACGGCTGCGGCGTCTAATTCGCCTTCGAGGTGGGCAATCTCGCTTTCCAATGCCGAGGGCGTCTCTTGAGGAGATTTTTCGACATGGTCCGGCGGCGCTTTTGAGTCGCAAGCGATCAGGATCAAAGCGATAGCGTATGTCACTAGTCGAATCATTTCTTTGCCATAACGTCAAGGCGACTCACGGCTGTAAGCCGTTGAGTCCGCCGTCATGTTCGGTTTCCCATCTCTGGAGTGAATATAGTTGTTTCAACGTGGTTGCGGGATACTGCTCACCCCAAAAATCAACCATTTCTTCGATTCCAGCCGCACAAGGGGACCAATCGCTAGAGGTAATCTTCCCTGTATTGTCGATCAAAACAGATGCATTAAATTCACCGCGCGGTCCTGGAGCGCAAACACCATGATACATCGCAGCAAGAACCCAATCCGACTGATTTAGTCGTCGGAGTGAGACGTCGTTTCTCCATTCGACTGGGACTACTCCACTCATATCGTAGCTTTCAAACTTACTGACCCATTCTTGGATGAATCTCTCGCGCTCTCGTCTCAGCGGTTGGATGAGGAGATAATCAGTCGCGAAATGTAGTCCGACGACTGCTGTCGCTATAAAAAACAAGACTCGAAAAAGCTTCGGCTTCATGATTTTTCGACCGAACGTCTGAGGCATCGTAGCCCAATCCGGGGTCACGGCCTCGACTTGAAGGTAAGGATTCGGATCAGATAAGTCAATCAACTCGCGGCGGGATTGGGCTTATGATCGCCGTCTTGTTGTGCTTGGATTTTGGGATCAGCGTCGCCGCCGTCGAAAGCCCTACAAAGACAATGTAGCCTCCGACAATCTGGGTCAGAATCACCAAATCTCCAATCCAGCGGAAAGGTATCGGATCGCCACTGATGTAGGTCAGCTCCAAGAATGTGATACGACATGCTGAGACGATCATAACTCCCACAGCAACAGATCCAAAAGCCAGATGAAGAGTTCGAAAATAACTCGGAGTTCTCGGGCTGTTGAATGACCACGCCAGGATAGCGAGAGTTCCCAAACAGGAAATCGTGAGCAGAATCGGAAAGCTACTCTTCAGCGCTCGTGCGTAGATCTCGAATTCATTTACCGGTTCCGGACCCATCTTGCAGATCGCTCATTTTTGAGCACAACGTTTAATGTGGTGGCACGGCGGCGCAGGACTCATAGAGCGAAGCGAACGAGGGAGCTTATCCGCCGTTGCCACCCACGACGTGTTCTGCCTGCCTTTTTGCTATTGAAGCCCCAGTTCACGGCTTGCGGTGGTTACTGCCTTTTGAACGGCCAAGAGCTTCTTGTAAACCCCTGGGCGTGATGAAAATCGGTCGATGCTGTTACGATACCGGAGGTAATACATGAAAGTCTCCGCAAAATCCTCACAGCTCAGTGTGGCGGCATACTCCGACACGAAATCATCACGAAGAGTCTTGCGATAAAGGGCCATTCGCTCGCGGTCATTCCGACAGGAATTTAGTGAGCTTTGGAACTTACGACTGCGCTCCACCCGCCAATGCCACTCTTCAGCGGGAGATGCGGATACTTCATTGTATGGAATCACAAACGCCTTGGAATACCATGGACGCTCAAAGAAATCAGGCTCTAGCCAGTGCCATGCGTGAGCATATTCATGCCGAATTGTATCCGTGAGTGTTCCACCTGGGACGAAGGCTGTCGCAGGCAGATCGCGGGGCAAATAAATAACGCCTTCACGATATCCGACTAGGCGCGATAGCCATCCAGTCTGCTCGTAAACGAATCCAGCCTCGCCGTAGCTGGGTAGAAATGCAACCTCTAGCTCGATATCATCGAGATACACACCGTCGGCTAAGAGCCCAACCTCGGCAAGCTCACCTCGAACCTTGTTGTATGCTCGATTCACATCACCCATCCTAGAATCAAGCGACCAGTGCGCAGAAGCTATCCGCCAAGCTTCTTTGGTCGCCAGTTGGAGGGCTTGCTTGCCCAAAGTTGAGAGGATCGACTCAATCATGATTTTTTTGGCAGAACGTCAGGTCGCAGGCGACGGCGAAGCCGTTGCCTGTCGACCCTTGTTCGCGATCTGGTCCGGGTGGGTCATTTGCGTAGAGTAAAGGCTCTGTCTTCACCGTTCGGGGAAAACTTTGGAAGGAGAATCTCGTTGCTTGTGTTGGTAATTTCGATGGTAACGCCAGCTCCAGTCCCAGGTCGAATCTCAAGAAGACCATTTCTCGCTATCTCCCAATTCCAGGGTGTTTTCGTTTCTGCGAGGATCAATTCTCCTCCTCTTTGAAATTTGGCGTCTTGCCCCTGAGCTTGTCCTGGTGCCCCGTAAATCCAAGCGTTGGTCATTAGGTGCTCTTCAAGTGCCTTCTTTTGTTCTTGGGTGAGGCTCGTACTCTGCGCTGGACGGGTTTTTTCAGAGGAAGTGTCATGGATGCCAAGCAGTTTAATTTCGGCGTCACCAGCTAGCGCGTCTTCAAGCTTCCCTGATTTCGTGAACTCCATCTTCATCTTTTCAAGTTCAGCGACATAGGTTCTTCGAATTGGAGTGAGCGCTCGTTCGGACGCAGCCTCAAATCCAGACCGCAAAGTTGTGAGCTTCTCCGGTTCGGCGGAAATGGAGTGAATAGCCACAGTTGCAGCAAGAAGAGTGAAAGTGATCTGTTTCATTTTGCTAATGTTAATGGTTCGCGAACGTGGAGGCCGCTCGACCCGATCCCGGGGGCGCGGCTGCGATGGCAGGATACACGAATCGGACCACGGAAGTCAATCAACGGCTGGCGGGGATCGGGTTGAGCGCGCCGGCTGGTTCTCGGACCCCGATCGTCCCTCCGACGCTGCATCCCGAGATGTCGATGTCTCCCGTGTCCGATCCTGCGTCGGTCGGGCGCGATGGCTGGCGGTGCCCCGGATTCTCCGGAGGATGGGCGATCCGGCGGAGCCTCGGGTCTGCGGAAGCCCGGCATTGTTTCGGAGCCCCGGGCATCTGGCGGTGGATGGGAAATCTTTCTCCGAGAACGTCAAAGTGGGCTCAGGGCTGTAAGCCCTTGAGCCCCACGCCTAGTTCTGCCGGTTCGGTTCTGTGGCGGTAGATTTTCGCTGCTCATTCGTTGGAACCTGTCTCAGTGCGCGTTTCAAGGTCGGCAATATAGGCGATCCAGAAGTGTTCGTCAGTAATGAAATCCTCCATCCGAATGTCCTCGTCCCGCCGACGCCCCAATCGAACGTTCAGCGCGCGAGCACCCATTTCAGCGGCAACCCCACCTCGACGGACACAAAAGAGAAGATCACCGCAACTGATGTTTTTGGATTGGGGATCGGCGCAAAGCAGATTTGCAGCAGCGATAAGACGGAGAACCTGATCGGCATCCTGCGGAAGATCCTCACGAATGACCTCCTTCGCTTCGTCGATCGAAAAAGACGGTAGGATCGTTAATGAAGCACGCTTAAGCACTCTTTTCCTGGCTCTGCTTTGGCGTCCCATCGTGAAGTTTCTTTAGGCAGAACGTCGAGTCCTCCTACGCCTCACCGAGGGCGAGGGTGGAATACGGAGTTGAGGTTGTAGCGGTCATGGAGGCTGGAACTGGAGGCGGGTCAGGCGTTAGGAGTGACGTCTTGTTCGCCTCATCTCTTATGTGAAGTTCGAGCTGACTTCTCTTGAGCAAAGACGCCTGCACAGATCTGCGAATACGATGCCGATAAAAATCATGGAGAGTCCACCCACTATGGACTTCGACAAAACACCTATACCACCAATAGTGAAAGCGATTGTACCCACCGCTGTTCCAAGGATGTTCATGATCCAAGGGAACTTTGAAGAACCATAAATCATCCAAAGGCTCCATATCAACGCGCCGACGATCCCAGCAATGTGCCGGATCGGGGAGCCACCGATAAGACCCGCCAATCCAAGTCCGTGGATCACAACGGACGTGTAAATGATACGGTATCCAACGTTCTTTAATGGATCAGATGGGAACATATTGAAGGCTGAAGTTTCTGGGCGAACGTAGAGGCCGCTCGCCCGATCCCGGGGGCGCGACCACGGTTGCAGATTAGGGAATCGAGCCACGAAAGTCAATCAACTGCTGGCGGGGATCGGGTTGAGCGCGCCGGCTTGATAGGCCGCCGGTGGTCCCGCGCCGGTCCGGGTCGACGGATCCTGGGCAGCGCTGACCCGCAAGCGCCAGCCTGGCGAAGGTCGTGTGCCGCGTCGATCCGGGCGTGTGCGGAGCATGAGTGGCGGAAGGGTGAACGGTGCTTCGGTGATGCTGGATCCGGTCGATCATCGGTCCGGAAGGCGGAGGATGGGGCGGATGACCGGGGCGATGGATCGGAAATCCCTGGCCTATCGTAGAGGCCGCTCGACCCGATCCCGGGGGCGCGGCTGCGACGGCAGGATACACGAAACGAGCCACGGAAGTCAATCAACGGCTGGCGGGGATCGGGTTGAGCGCGCCGGCTGGTTCTCGGACCCCGATCGTCCCTCCGACGCCGCATCCGGAGTGATCGATGCCTCCCCGTGTCCGGCCTTGCGTTGGTCGGGCGCGATGCCTGGCGGTGCCCCGGAATCTCCGGAGGATGGGCGATCCGGCGGAGCCTCGGGTCTGCGGAAGACCGGCATCGATCCGGAGCCTCGGGCATCTGGCAGAGGATGGGAAGTCTTTCTCCG
>JAEUHI010000040.1 GCA_016795385.1 Verrucomicrobiales bacterium
CGCCTGCTCCAACTCTTCGATGGAGCAATTCTCTACATTCGGAAGCTGGTGGGGGCGTGCGATCCATCACTATTGCAGACACAAACATCCGTACAAGTCATAATTCGGGTTTCGGCAGAAAATTTTGGCAAAGGGTCTAAATTTCCTCCAAGCGGAGCTCGAGAGTTCGCCCCTTACCTCGGAAGTGCAACGCGACCACGCCGTAGGGAAGCAACCGGCCTCGGATTACTCCTCTTCGCCGACCTTCCGACGAAACCCCGGGTAGGCGAACGCCCCTTCGATCTGCCGGCAATCGCCGTCCGTCACCCCGCAGGCCCGTGCCGTGTCATACCAGAAATGGCGGACGACCGCCTCGGTCTCCTCGAGGATTTTCTTCGCCTCCTCCGGATCGAGGAGAAAGCGGCGGCATTGGCTGAGCAAATTGAGGCGATTGGCAAAACGCCCGTAGTCACCGCATTCCATCGCGAGATCTCTTCTCTCGATCGAGACAAGGGGCGCCGGGTTCAGATCGTAGGCCGGGGAAAGCTGCCACTGCCGGTCGAACGCGATCAGCGCATGATTCCTCGGATGATCGTCGGTATTCGAAATCAGGGCATTGAAACACATCCTGCGGAACAACTCCGCGGCGTCCGCCCGGGGATTGGCGGATACCTTGCGCAGGTTTTCCGCCAGGACGACATACGACCAGTTGCGGCGATCCGTCGAGACTTCCTCCGCGCCGAGCAGGGTCAGCCCGCTGATCATGAGGGCGCGCTCATAACCGGTATCCGATAGTTTCCGGTCGAAGCGTTTCACCAGCAGGACGTGGCGGCCACCCACCGTGACCACCCGGCTCAACGCGGAACGGATGCCGCAGCGCCGGGCCAGCTCCAGCATCGCGTGTTCCACCCTGGCCTGGTTCCAACGGTCTTCCGGATGATTGAACTTGGCGATCCAGAGCCCCTCCTCATCCTCCACCACGGCTTTCGGACGCGCACCCCCCATCGAGGTGCCGACGAGGAGAAGATCCTCGACCCGGGCGAGATCGGAGGGTGACGCCGGATGCGGCGATTCGGCGAGGATCGCGTCCGCCACCGTCTGGAGCTTTTCGAGGTCGAGCGTGCGATTGAAACGACGCAGCGGAGCGGGTGGCGTCTTCCCCGTGCCAAAGCCAAGGGCGCCGGCACGGTCGTCGGGCGAAAGGAGCAGGTAATCCATCTCCCCGAGCCTCGGAAAACCGGAGTGTTTTTCGATCACCCTCCGCCCCCAGAAATCGGGGCTGGCATCGCGGATCGCGCCAAAGACGCCCTTCAACCCGCGGGTCTCGAAAGTGCCCTCGCGGAGGGTCAGTTCGACCGGGTCGAGCGGCACGGCATCGGGCCGCGCGAGGTAGCTGGTCCCGTAGACGAAACGCCCCCGGGAGTCCCCCGAGAGCTCGAAGCGACCCGCCGTGACGAAGTCCGGCGATCCCGGCAGCGTCACGTAGACAAAACATTCCCGGCGTTCTTCAGAAGTCATGGTCGAGTCCTCCCGTTCCCCGCTCCCGGGCGCGGCGTCGCTCCGAATGGCGTGCCAATTGCAGCCCCTCGGCATCGCGCGAGGCGGCCGCCACCTCGTCCAACTGTCCGATCAAATCATATGCCCACAACAGGGCCGCGTAGACGACGATCCCCGTGGTCGGTTTCCCCTTCTCCGCGTCCAACACCGCCCGGGGCCCCGTACCGATCCGTTCGGCCACCGCCGCGATCGTGAGATTCCGGCGCAGCCGGGCCAACTTGAGATCCGCCCCGAGACGCTTGAGCGAAGACTCCACCACGTAGGGCGGCGCGTTCGTGAGCTGGTTTTTGGCGGCCATAGTTACTTGAAAGAATATATGAGTCTTTTTTATGCTTTCAAGAGCACATTCGAACTGATATTGGCGCGAGCGTGGATTTCCGCTCCGATCCGGGCCATGATGGAGAATGGCCGACGTCTTCACTCCCGAGAAGCGATCCGAGGTGATGTCCCGGATCCGCGGGGGTGGGACGAAGCCCGAGCTTGTGGTGCGGTCCATGCTCCATCGGATGGGGTATCGGTTCACGGTGAACGGGCCGCTCAACCGGGGGTTGCCGGGGAGGCCGGACCTTGTGCTGCCGCGCTACCGGACCGTCGTTTTCGTCCACGGCTGCTTCTGGCACGGGCACGAGGACTGCCGGGATTTCCGGCTGCCGGGGACGCGGCGGGAATGGTGGACGGCCAAGATCGAAGGCAACCGCGCCCGCGACGCCCGGGTCGAGGCCGAGCTTCGCGCGACAGGCTGGCACGTGATCACGATCTGGGCTTGTGCGTTGAAGACGGTGGAGACGCGGGGCTGGCTGGATGGGCGGTTGAAGGGGTGGTTGGGGTGAGAATGGATCGGGCAGTTCACTATGCAGTAGCGCTAAGGACTCGCGCAAAGGCCCCCGATGAACGGGCTGCCTTGCCCCTGCCCGGAAACCCATGGATTTGGTTTGCCCGTCCGACAAGAATCCATAGGGTCGGAAAAACCGTCGCAAAACCCGTCTTTGGACTTACCTTCCCGCGTTTGTGTCTTGACGCTCCTCTCTGGAAGTCGCAAAAAGGAACCCTCCGGAACCCTCCCGCATGGAAACCCACGCAGTTCGCTACTCCAGCCCCGCACTCGCGGAAAAAATCGCACGGAACTACGGAAGCACCGTGCAGAAAGTCCAGGTCACCATGGTCGGTGCCGACGACGTGTCCAAGCTGATCGCAAAGGTGGAAAAGGCGCGCGCCACGGCCCTTGCGAAGCCGATGAAGTTGGACTGAGCCGCTGCCGGCGAACCTGAAAAAATTTTTCCGTGGATGTCGGAAGTTTGGAGCCGTAAAGAGGTTGAAATAGCAGTCGAGGGGTATTTCGACATGCTTCAGTCGGAGTTGCAGGGAATTCCATACAATAAGTCAATAATGAGGAAGGCGATTCTTCCTCGTCTGAACGGGCGATCAAATGGATCGCTTGAGTTTAAGAACTGCAACATCAGCGCAGCACTTCTTGCCCTCGGCTATCCTTCGATTGATGGCTACAAACCCAGGCGAAACTACCAACATGATGTTCTTCACGCGGTAATCGCGGACGTGATCGAAAGGAGGCCCACCTTAGTTGAAGAGTTTGAGCGAACGGTAGAACAAGCTCCGAGAACTTTTCAGATCACTGATATCCTGGGGATATTCGATGACACGCCTCCTGATAGAGATCCTCCCTTTCAAAATTTGCATGAACGTGAGAGCGTTCAACAGCTTTCAAAGGTAAATTTTTTGGAATTGGAAGCAAACAATCGAGCGGTTGGCCGTGCTGGAGAAGAGCTTGTGATTCAGTTTGAGAAAGCACGTTTAATCAGCTCAGGCCGTGAAAATCTCGCCGATAGAATCGAGCACGTCTCTGTCGAGAAGGGTGACGGCGCCGGATATGACATCCGATCATTCGACGTTTCTGGTAAGGATCTATTTATTGAAGTCAAGGCAACGCGATTTCGGAAAGAAGCACCATTTTTCATTACATCTAATGAAGTAAGCTTTTCAAGATCGCAGTCCGAAAGGTATGCCTTATACCGCGTTTATCGGCTGACCAAAAGCCCGAAGCTCTTTATGCTTCGCGGCGATATTTCGAAACACTGCCACCTCTCGCCGACCCTTTTCCGTGGTTCTTTCTAAGAAGCGTTTATTTCAGTTCGGTCAGAGTTGAGCGATTTCCCACCCTCACCCCACCAACTCCTCCGCCGTCCGGATCTTCGCGGTCAGCTTCGCCTTCTCTTTCCGCAAGGACCGGAAGTCGCATTCAACCTGGATCCCGTGCCAGAAGTCCTCGGACTGTCCGAAGAAGGCGCCGAAGCGGATCGACATGGCCGGGGTGATGGCCCGTTTCCCCAAGACGATCTCGTTGACGGCCCTCGGCGGCACTCCGATCGCACGCGCCATCGCGTTCTGGGAGATGCCCATGGGTTGGAGGTATTCCTCGAGCAGGATTTCGCCGGGGGTGATGTTCATGGTTATAACGTATAACGTTACACGGGTTCGTCAATGATAATCCTTGATCGCGACCTCTCCGGGGCCTTGATCGGTCCACCGGAAGACGATCCGCCATTGGTCGTTGATGCGGATGGAATGATAACCGGCCAGATCACCCTTCAGCAATTCAAGACGATTGCCCGGTGGAACCCGGAGATCCTGCAAGGCCCGGGCACGATTCATCTGGATCAACTTCCGAAGGGCGACCCGGCCGATGGATGAAAAGCGGCGGTTCGATTCCGTGTGGAAAAGCTCTTCCGTATCGCGATCGGCAAACGTTTGGATCATGAGACGTTGACGAGGGGGCTTTCTCAATTCTCCCAGTCGTCCGGATCAAAGGCAGGTCCGGCCGGATCGTAACCGGGCACGAAGCGCACGGTGCCCTTCCCGCTGCCGACCCAAGCTTCGATCGGGCCGGCCTTCCCGTGGCAGGGGAACTCCGACTCGAGACCCTCCTTCTCCACCTCGCGGATTTCATCGGTGGGGCGGTCCTTGCTTTCGCTGGTCGTGAAGAAGTCCATGGGAGTGAAGAGGGTTGGAAGGCCGGGTCAAGAGGGTTGGATCGACAAACCTCCGGCCGTTGGAACGGGCTCATGGTAATCCAACCGGAAATCAGGACAAATGGAATCACGTCAGATGGGACGCCCTTCAAGCCCCCACAGCCCGGCCTCACGGAGGCCGGCTACAAAACACAAAAAAGACCGGCGGTTTCCCGCCGGTCTTCCTTGAATCGATTGCCAATCCGGGGATCGCTCAGTAGCGATACAGCTCGGGCTTGTAGGGGCCTTCGACCGGCACGCCGATGTACTTGGCCTGGTCGTCGGTGAGCTTGGTGAGCTTGGCGCCGATCTTCTCGAGGTGGAGACGGGCGACTTCCTCGTCGAGCTTCTTGGGCAGGATGTAGACGCCGGGGGCGTAGACTTCCTTGTTCTTCCAGAGATCGATCTGGGCGAGGGTCTGGTTGGTGAAGCTGTTGCTCATGACGAAGCTCGGGTGGCCGGTGGCGCAGCCGAGGTTGACGAGGCGGCCCTCGGCGAGCATGAAGAGCTGCTTGTCGCCGGGCAGGTCGTAGCGGTCGACCTGGGGCTTGATCGTCGTCTTGCTGACGCCGGGGGCGGCGTTGAGCTTGGCGACCTGGATCTCGTTGTCGAAGTGGCCGATGTTGCAGACGATGGCCTGGTCCTTCATCGCAAGGAGGTGCTCGAGGCGGATGATGTCCTTGTTCCCGGTGGTGGTGACGTAGATGTCGGCCCAGCCGAGGGTGTCCTCGACGGTAAGGACGCGGTAGCCTTCCATCGCGGCCTGGAGGGCGCAGATGGGGTCGATCTCGGTGACGACGACCTGGGCACCGAAGCCACGGAGGGTCTGGGCGCAGCCTTTGCCGACATCACCGTAACCGCAAACGACGGCGACCTTGCCGGCGATCATGACGTCGGTGGCGCGCTTGATGCCGTCGACGAGCGACTCGCGGCAGCCGTAGAGGTTGTCGAACTTCGACTTGGTGACGGAGTCGTTCACGTTGATGGCGGGGACGCGGAGCTTGCCGGCCTGCGACATCTGGTAAAGGCGGTGCACGCCGGTGGTGGTCTCTTCGGAGACGCCCTTCCAGTCCTTCAGGTAGTTGGTGAACTTGATGGGGTCCTGACTGTTGATGCGGCGGAGGAGGTTCTTGATGATGGC
Source organism: Verrucomicrobiales bacterium (assembly GCA_016795385.1). Classification (GTDB taxonomy): domain Bacteria; phylum Verrucomicrobiota; class Verrucomicrobiia; order Verrucomicrobiales; family DEV007; genus Arctic95D-9. Next base: position 5,701 of record JAEUHI010000040.1, read on the forward strand.
CTCTTCTTCGCTCTCGGAAGGGCTGTCGATGAAGGAGGTGTCGCCTTCCTCGAGCTCGGCGCCCTTGTGGATGAGGAGGGTCGCGTCACCGCCGTCGTCGACGATGAGCTGGGGTCCCTTGCCGTCGGGCCAGGTGAGGGCGGCCTCGGTGCAGTCCCAGTATTCCTCGAGGGTCTCGCCCTTCCAGGCGAAGACGGGGATGCCGGCGGCGGCGATGGCGGCGGCGGCGTGGTCCTGGGTCGAGAAGATGTTGCAGGAGCACCAGCGGACATCGGCACCGAGCTCCACGAGGGTCTCGATGAGGACGGCGGTCTGGATCGTCATGTGCAGCGAGCCCATGATGCGGACGCCCTGGAGGGGCTTCTCGGCCGCGTATTTGGCACGGGTGGCCATGAGGCCCGGCATCTCGTGCTGGGCGACTTCGATTTCGAGACGGCCGAAGTTGGCCAGGCCGATGTCGGCGACCTTGTAGTCTCCCTTGATGGCGACGTTTGCGCTCATAATTTTGGTTTTGTCAGGATGGAGTTGGGTTTGCGTTGGTTCACGTCACGCGCAGGCACTCTTGAGCGCTTCCGCCTTGTCGGTCTTCTCCCAGGTGAGGGAGTCGGTGTCGTCCTCACGGCCGAAGTGGCCGTAGTTCGTTGTCTTACGATAGATGGGGCGAAGCAGATTCAGTTCGCGGATGAAATCGGCGGGTTTGAAGGAGAAAAGCTCCTTGATGGCCTTCTCGATCTTCGCGTTGTCGACGTGGTTCGTGCCGAAGGTGTCGACGTGGACGCTGACGGGCTGGGGATAGCCGATGGCGTAGGCGAGCTGGAGCTCGCAACGGTCGGCGAGGCCGGCGGCGACGACGTTCTTGGCGACGTAGCGGCACATGTAGGCGGCGGAGCGGTCGACCTTGCTCGGGTCCTTGCCGGAGAAGGCGCCGCCTCCGTGACGGCCCATGCCGCCGTAGGTGTCGACTATGATCTTGCGTCCGGTTAGACCGCAATCACCCTCGGGACCGCCGATGATGAAAAGGCCGGTGGGGTTGATGTGATATTCGGTCTTGTCGGTGAGGAGTTCGCCGGGAATGACGGCCTCGATCAGCTCCTTCTTGAGGATCTCGCGGATTTCGGCGGTGGTGATGCTGGCGGCGTGCTGGGTGGAGACGACGACGGCGGTGACGCGGGTGGGCTTGCCATCGACATATTCCATGGAGACCTGGGTCTTGGAGTCGGGGCGGAGCCAGGTGTGTTTGCCGCTCTTGCGGAGTTCGGTGATGGCGCGGCCGAGCTGGTGCGAGTAGAGAATGGGCGCGGGCATGAGCGAGGGGGTCTCGTTCACGGCGTAGCCGAACATGATGCCCTGGTCGCCGGCACCCTGCTCGGCGGTTTCCTTGCCATCGGCGGCGGCGGCGTCGACGCCCTGGGCGATGTCGGGGGACTGCTGGCCGAGGGCGTTGATGAAGAAGAAGTTCGCGGCGTTGAACTTGCAGTCGTCGTTGGTGTAGCCGATGCCGGTGATGGCTTCCTTGACGACCTCGCGGTAATCGAACTTGGCACCGGTGGTGATCTCACCACCGAGGACGACGAGATTGTCCTTCACCATGGTCTCACAGGCGACGCGGGACTTGGGATCCTGCGCGAAGCAGGCGTCGACGATGGCGTCGGAAATGGTGTCGCACACCTTGTCGGGGTGCCCTTCGGTGACGGATTCGGACGAGAAAATGTAGGAGTTTGCCATGATGTATTTACAAATCTTGATTGGTTGATACCATATTCGGGCCGCTCATGTCGTCAATCTTGAAATCGCTGCGTCTCATCGCGGACCCGACCCGTCTGCGGATTCTCAGCCTCCTGCGCCGCGAGGATCTCTCGGTGCTGGAGTTGCAGGAGGTCCTCGGGATGGGGCAATCGCGCATTTCCTCGCAGCTTTCCCAGCTCCGCCAGGCCAAGCTGGTGACGGACCGCCGTTCGGGGAAAAACATCATCTACGCCTTCGGAAACGACGCGGCCCAGCTCGACGAGCGCCTCGTGCGCACCCTCGATCTCGCCGCCGCGGAGGTGCCGGAGGCGGCGGACGACGCGGCGGCGCTGGAGCTGATCCTCACGAAACGCCGCGACAAGGCACGGGCCTATTTCGACAACCTGGCGGGGAAATTCGGCCGCACCTACTGCCCGGGGCGTTCCTGGAAGGCCCTCGGGGAGACCCTGCTGAAACTGATGCCGCCGCTCGTCATCGCCGACCTCGGCGCGGGTGAGGGCACTTTTTCCCAACTCCTCGCGCAACGGGCCGAAAAGGTCATCGCGATCGACAACGCCGAGAAGATGGTGGAATACGGCACGAACGTCGCCCGCGAGAACGGCTACACGAACCTCGAATACCGTCTCGGCGGGATCGAAGATCCGCCGATCGAAGAGGGCTCGGTCGATCTCGCCTTCCTCAGCCAGTCGCTCCACCACGCGGTGCGGCCCGAGGCCGCCATCGCCGCGGCGCACCGCATTCTCAAGCCGGGCGGCCGCATCATCGTGCTCGATCTGCTGAAGCACCAATTCGAGGACGCGAAGGACCTCTACGCGGATCTCTGGCTGGGTTTCTCGGAACTGGAGATGTCGCGCTTTTTGAAACACGCGGGCTTCGAGGAAGTCGAGGTCTCGGTGGTGGATCGCGAGTCCGAGCCGCCCTTTTTCCAGACGCTCCTGGCGCTGGGGACGAAGGCAGGCAAATCGTAGCTCCCGTGACGGACCAGCCACCCCTTCGCTGATTCGTTGACGCCGCCCCACGCCGCGGCCATGATGGTCCGCGAATGAGCTGGATCCTGGTCATCTGGTCGGCGAGCATGGGGGCCTGCCTCATTCTGGCGCTCATGCACCTGCTTGTTTGGTGCCGGGACTTTCGTTCCCTGCCAAATCTCGTCTTCCCGCTGATCGCCTTCGGGATCATCGCGATGGGGGCCTGCGAGATGATCCTCATGCGGACGGACTCTCCCGGGACGTATCTGGAGACCATCCGCCTCGGCCATCTCTTGTACGGGATCGTCGTGGCCGCCAGCCTTCTCTTCATCCACTGCCTCTTCCATACGGGCCGGCGCTGGTTGCTCGCTCTCGCCATCGCGCTCCGCGCGGCCGCGGTCCTCGCCAACGAGACGACGGGGCCGAGCCTCCATTTTCTCTCGATCGAGTCGCTCGACCGGATCTCCTTCCTCGGGGAGATGGTCTCGGTCGTGGGCGAGGGGGTGGAAAATCCCTGGGTGCGTCTGGGCCAACTCGCGGCGATTGCCCAGACCCTTTATGTGGCGGACGCGTCCCTGCGGCTCTGGCGTCGCGGCAGGGAGCTCGACCGGCACCGCGCTTTCTGGATCGGCGGCAGCATGGTCGCGCTCTTTCTTCTGGCGATGGCGATCGCGGGAATGATTTCGGCGGGCACGTTGCGTGCTCCGATGCTCGTGAGTTTCCCCTTTTTCGGGATGGTGCTCGCCATCAGCTACAACATGAGCCGCGACCTCCAGCGGACCGCCCTGCTCGCGCGCGAACTCGAATCCAGCGAACGACGCCTCGCCCTCGCGGGATCCGCGGCCCGTCTTGCCTTTTGGTAATGGGATTTGAAGAAGGATTCGATCTGGGTTTCGGAAACCGGTTGGGAGGTCTTCGGTATCAAACGGAGGGAGAAGCTCGGATTCGCGGACTTCATGGAGCACGTGCACGAAGCGGACCGGGTGAAACTCCAGGACACGGTGCGTGTCTCGGTGGACTCCAGCGGAACGTTCTCGGCGGAGTTCCGGGTCAAGGGCCCCGCCGGAGTGGAACGTTGGCTGGCGGGATCGGGGCGCATTGAAATGAACGAGGCGGGAGAGCCGGTCCTCTTCCGGGGAGTTTCGATCGATGTCACGGAGCAGAAGAACGCGGAGGCCCGGGCCGCGTTGCAACGGAGCGAATTGACCCTTCTCTCCCGGGTCTCGACGCTCGGCGTGCTCTCGGGATCGCTCGCCCATGAACTGAACCAACCGCTCACCGCCATTCTCGGCAACGCCCAGGCGGGACGCCGGCGCCTCGGGTCTCCGGAACCCGATCTGATCGAGATGGGCGAGATCCTCGACGACATCATCGAGGACACGAAACGCGCGGGTAGCATCGTCCATGGAATGCGGGCGATGTTCACCCGTGACACGGGCTCCAATCTCGAACAGGTGGACTTGAACGCCGCCATCCGTGGTTCGCTCGCCCTCATCAACAGCGAGATCGCGGCAAGGGAGGGAGTCGTCGAATTCATCCCCTCACTGTCATCGCCCCGGGTCATGGGGAGATTGGTGGAATTCCAGCAGGTGGTCATCAACCTGATCCTCAATGGGCTGGATGCTTTCGAGTCCAGTCACCGGCCGGGAGAATCGCCGCTCGTGCGGCTCGAGATCGAGGAGTCCGGCCCGTTTGCCCTTCTCACCATCAGGGATAACGGCCCGGGCATCCCGGAGGATCACCGCGAACATCTGTTCGAGCCCTTTTTCTCCACCAAGTCGGAACGGGGCGGGCTCGGTCTGGGACTGACCATCAGCCGCGGGATCGTGGATCGTTTCGGCGGCACTCTCGAGCTGGTGCCGGGCCCGGCTGGAAAAGGAGCGAACTTCCAGATCCGCCTGCCCATCGCGACCGAAGGGAATGAAACTTGCAATCCGCACCCGGTCGGGGAGATGATCCCCACGCCATCGAGATGACAAGCCCGACGGAGATCCGAACCCAAGTCTTCATCATCGACGACGACGATTCCGTGCGGCGTGGCCTCGCCCGGCTGGTCCGTGAGGGCGGTCATGCCATCGAAACTTTCGCGTCGGCCGAATCCTTCCTCGAAGCGCTCCCTCCGGCCTTTTCCCAACCCACATGCGCCGTCATCGATCTCCAGATGCCCGGACTCGGCGGGCTGGAACTGCAGGAGCGTCTCTGCGCCCGCGACCGGCCGTGCTCCGTCGTGTTCATGAGCGGCAATGGCAGCATCGAGGCGACGGTGCGGGCGATGCGCGGCGGAGCGGTGACCTTTCTCACCAAACCAATCCACGATGAGGATCTCCTCACCGCGATCAACGAAGGCCTGGAAGCCCATCGCCGCCGTCTCTCCTCCTCGATGCAGACCGACGAGATCCTCCGCCGCATCGCCACCCTCTCCGATCGGGAAAAGGAAACGATGGCCTGGGTCATCACCGGCGCCCTCAACAAACAGATCGCCGGAGCGCTCGACATCGCCGAACGCACCGTGAAAGCCCATCGCTCGAAGGTGATGGAAAAGATGGGCGTGGTCTCCGTCGCCGAGCTGGTGAGGCTGTGTGACGCAGCCGGCTTTTCGAAACCGGAGTGATCCGGGCGGCGCAAGATCCATCTGCACCAAAGGGCAATTGCGGAGTGGACGCCCGGGAGGCATTCTGGCCACGCATGTCCTCCGACCCGGTCAAAATCATCCTCGTCGACAGCGATGCGAGCACGCGGCGAGCCCTCGGCCGGCTCTTTTCCGCCTCCGGTTTCACGTGGGAGGCATTTGCCTCGGGAGAGGAGTTCCTTGCGGCCGGGGAAGTCCCCGAAACCGCCTGTGTGATTGCGGACACGAGACTCCCGGGCGTCGGCACCATCGAATTGATGCGGCGGGTGCGCTCGAATCAGGCCGGAGTTCCCTTCATCCTCCTCACTCTCGAAGAGGACGAAGAGTCCCGGCGCCAAGCCAGGGCCGCGGGGGCTTCCGCCTTTTTCCGCAAACCGGTCGACGCCGGCGCGCTCCTCGACTCGATCCGCTGGGCGGTCCATGTGCCCGCTCCCACAGCCTCCGTCTGACACCTTCCGATTTTTGCGAGCTTCCTCCCCGAGAATCCTGACAAAACCATCATGAAAATACACCCATCGACCACACGCCTCGCGCTCGTCCTCGGACTGGCGCTGCTCGGCTCCTTCGCCTCCGGGCAGGAGAAGAAAAAACCCAACATCCTCGTCATCTGGGGCGACGACATCGGCACCTGGAACATCAGCCACAACAACCGTGGCATGATGGGCTACCGGACGCCGAACATCGACCGCATCGCCGCCGAGGGCGTCGGCTTCACCGACTACTACGGCCAGCAGAGCTGCACCGCCGGATGCGCCGCCTTCATCAATGGCAGCGTGCCCGTCCGCAGCGGCATGACGAAAGTCGGCATGCCCGCCGCCAAGGAAGGCTGGCAGATGACCGACGTGACCATGGCCACGGTGCTGAAAAGCCAGGGCTACACCACCGGCCAGTTCGGCAAGAACCACCAGGGCGACCGCGACGAGCACCTGCCCACGATGCACGGCTTCGATGAATTCCTCGGCAACCTCTACCACCTCAACGCCGAGGAAGAGCCCGAGAACCGCGACTACCCCGGCGACATGGTCCTTGCCAACGGCAAGACCTTCCGCGAGACCTTCGGTCCCCGCGGCGTGCTGAAATGCAAGGCCGACGGCAAGGGCGGCCAGACCATCGAGGACACCGGACCGCTCACCAAGAAGCGCATGGAGACGATCGACGAGGAGACCCTCGCTGCCGCCAAGGAATTCATCCAGCGCCAGAGCAAGTCGGGCGAACCGTTCTTCTGCTGGTGGAATGCCACCCGCATGCACTTCCGCACCCACGTGAAGGAAGAGCACAAGGGCATCAGCGGCCCCAGCGGAGACGAGTACCACGACGGCATGGTCGAGCATGACATGATGGTCGGCGAACTGCTCAAAGTGGTCGATGAACTCGGCATCGCGGACGACACCATCGTCCTTTACTCGACCGACAACGGTCCCCACTACAACACCTGGCCCGACGCCGGCACCACTCCCTTCCATGGCGAGAAAAACTCGAACTGGGAAGGCGCCTTCCGCGTGCCCGCCTTCGTCCGCTGGCCCGGCCATTTCCCCGCCGGCACCACGCTCAATGGCATCGTCTCGCACGAGGACTGGCTGCCCACCTTCGCCGCCGCCGCGGGCGCCCCCGACATCAAGGAGAAACTCCTCGCCGGGGTCGAGCTGAACGGCCGCAGCTACAAGAACCACATCGACGGTCACAACCTGCTCGACTACCTCTCCGGGAAAACCGACAAGTCGCCGCGCGATCAATTCATCTACACCGACGACGCCGGCCACATCGTGGCGATCCGCGTCGGTGATTGGAAGGCGGTCTACGCCGAGAACCGCGCCGAGCGCCTCCAGATCTGGAAAGAGCCCTTCGTGCAACTGCGCGCGCCGGACCTCTACAACCTGCGCCGCGATCCCTTTGAGAAAGCCAAGCTCGGAGCCAACACCTACGAGGACTGGTACATCGACCGCGCCTACGTGCTCGGCCCGATGCAGCTCATCGCGAGCCGCTTCCTGCTGACTCTGAAAGATTACCCGCCGAGCCAGACTCCGGGCGATTGGAGCCTCCATTCCCTGGAGGAGCAGATCAAGTCGATGACCACGGGAGGCAACTGAGCCGCCTTTCCTTCGAAGCGGGGCACCTCGCGTGCCCCGCTTTCCGACACCCACTTCACCGATGAAATCCGCTCTTTCCCTCGCGCTCTTTTCCGCCGCCCTGGTTCTTCCCGCGATCGCCGCCGATCCGCTGCCCTCATGGAACGAGGGAGCCACGAAGCAGGCCATTCTCGGCTTTGTCGAAAAGGTCACGAGCGAGGGAGCGGATTTCGTCCCACCCGCCGAACGCATCGCCGTCTTCGACAACGACGGCACCCTCTGGGCCGAGCAGCCGCTTTATTTCCAAGCCTTTTACCTTTTCGACCGGGTCAAGGCCCTCGCCCCCCAACATCCCGAATGGGCGAGCGAGGAGCCCTTCGCCTCGGTCCTGAAAGGGGATTACAAAAGCGCCCTCGCCGGCGGGGAACACGGCCTCCTCGCCATGGCCGCGGCCACCCATGCCGGACTCACCAGCGAGGAGTTTTCGGCCAGCGTCAACGAGTGGCTCGCCACCGCGAAACATCCCTTCACGGGCAAGGCCTACACCGACATGGTTTATCAACCCATGCTCGAGCTGCTCGCCCATCTCCGGGCGAACGGATTCAAGACCTTCATCGTCTCGGGTGGCGGGATCGACTTCATGCGCCCGTGGATCGGACGCGTCTACGGCATCCCGCCCGAGCAGGTCGTCGGCTCCAGCCTCAAGGCCGCCTACGAGGTCCGCGAGGGAAAGCCGGTCATCGTGAAGCGGCCGGAGCTGGATTTCATCGACGACAAGGCCGGCAAACCCGTCGGCATCCACCAGCACATCGGCCGCCGCCCTATCTTCGCCGCGGGCAATTCCGACGGAGACTTCGAGATGCTCGAGTGGACCACCTCGGGCGAAGGACCGCGCCTTGGAATCCTCATCCACCACACCGATGCGGAGCGGGAGTTCGCCTACGACCGCGAATCGCACGTCGGCAAACTGGCACGTGGTCTCGATGAAGCGCCGCAGCGCGGCTGGAGCCTCATCGACATGAAGAGCGACTGGAAGACGATCTTCCGACCCTAACAGAAACGTCACGGATTTCGCTTTTCATGCCATATCGAATTTTGTACGATCCGCTCATGTCCTCGAAGCCGCTGATCCTTCCGCTCGCCTCCCTTCTCCTTTCCACCGCCGCCTTCGCCGCTCCCGACACGATCTACCACGGCGGTGCGATTCTGACCATGGCAGGCCCCGAGCCCACCTACGTCGAAGCCCTCGCGGTCGAGGAAGGCAGGATCACCTTCGCCGGATCGAAGGCGGAAGCCCTCGCGCTGAAAGATGACGGCACCGCACTGGTCGATCTCGGCGGCAAGGCCCTCCTGCCCGGCTTCATCGACGGCCACAGCCACTATTACAATTCCCTCCAGGTCGCCAACCAGTGCCAGCTCTACGCACCGCCTTCGGGGCCGGGCAAGGACGTGCCATCCATCATCGCCGAGCTGAAACGCTACGCCGCCGAGCGGCGGATTCCGAAAGGCGAACTCATTGTCGGCTACGGCTACGACGACACCGTCATGCCGGACGGCCGCCTCCTCAATCGCGACGACCTCGACGAGGCTTTTCCCGAAAATCCCGTGCGGATCGACCACGTCTCCATGCACGGAGGCGTTCTCAACTCGCTCGCGCTCGCCAAATACGGCATCTCCGCCGAAACGAAAACGCCGGCCGGCGGCATCATCGTGCGCAAGCCCGGCACCGAGGAGCCCTGGGGTCTCATCATGGAGACGGCCTTCATGCCCGTCTTCGAACAGAGCGAACCGATGACTCCCGAACAGGAGATCGAGTGGTCGAAGGCCGGGCAGATGCTGTATGCCGCCGCCGGGATCACGACCGCCCAGGACGGCGCGACCCACCTCGGCCCGCTCCAGGCGATGAAACGCGCCAGCGAGGCCGGGGCCAATGTCATCGACGTGGTCGTCTATCCCTTCATCACCGACCTCGACAACATCCTCGCCGCCTTGCCCGCGTCGGAATGGGGCGCCTACCGCAACCGCTTCAAGATCGGCGGCGTCAAGATCACGATCGACGGATCACCGCAGGGGCGCACCGCCTTTTTCACCACGCCCTACCTCACCGGTGGTCCCGGTGGTGAGGAGAACTGGAAAGGCGAGCCGACCTTTCCGCAGCTCATGGTCAACCAGATGGTGCGCAAGGTCTACCGCATGAAGGTGCCGCTGATCCTCCATTGCAACGGCGACGCGGCCATCGACGCCTTCCTCAGCGCCTACGAATTCGCCCGCGGCGACGACTACTCCGAGCCGTGGAACGTGACGACGATCCATACCCAGTTCATGCGGAAGGACCACATTCCGAAGTATGTGAAGTACGGCATCCGACCCTCCTTCTACACCCTGCACACCTTCTACTTCGCCGACGCGCACATCGCCAACCGCGGCCCCGAGCAGGCCGCCTACATCAGCCCGATGCGCGATGCCATCGATGCCGGTCTGCGCCCCAGCAACCACACCGACTTCGTCGTCGCGCCGCTGGACCAGATGATGATGCTCTCCTCCGCCGTGAACCGCGTCTCCCGCGCTGGCAAGGAGGTCGGATTGGATCAACGCATCACCGCTTACGAAGGCCTCAAGGCCATGACCGAATGGGGCGCCGAGCAATACGGAGAGGAAGCCTCCAAAGGCACTCTCGCCGTCGGCAAACTCGCCGACCTCGTCATCCTCGACCGCGACCCGCTCCAGGTCGAGGCCGCCGCGATCCGCGACATCCAGGTGGTCGAAACGATCAAGGAAGGCCGCACCGTCTTCCCGGCCCCGTGAAATTTCCTCCTGACATCCATCCCAAAAACCCAACCCCATCGGATCCGGTCTTCATGAAAAACAAACTCACCGCCGAGTTCTTCGGCACCTTCTGGCTCGTCTTCGGCGGCTGCGGCAGCGCGGTCCTCGCGGCGATGTTCCTCACCACCGGCGACAGCCCCGTCCAGCTCGGGATCGGCTTCGTCGGCGTCTCGCTCGCCTTCGGCCTCACCGTCCTGACGATGGCCTACGCCATCGGCCACATCTCGGGCTGCCACCTCAATCCCGCGGTCACGCTCGGGCTCTGTGTCGCCGGCCGCCATCCGAAGTCGGAGTTCTTCCCCTATGTCGTCGCCCAGGTCCTCGGCGGCCTCGCCGGCGCAGCCGTGCTCTACCTCATCGCGAGCGGCAAGGAAGGTTTCTCGACCGAGGGCGGCTTCGCCTCGAACGGATTCGGCGAACATTCCCCCGGCGGTTATTCGATGGTCTCGGCCCTCGTCGCGGAGATCGTCCTGACCTTCTTCTTCCTCCTCATCATCCTCGGTGCCACCGACAAACGCGCCCCGCAAGGCTTCGCCCCGATTGCGATCGGTCTCGGACTGACCCTCATCCACCTCATCGGGATCCCGGTGACGAATCTCTCCGTCAATCCCGCCCGCAGCACCGGCCCCGCCGTCTTCGTCGGCGGCTGGGCGCTCGCGCAGCTCTGGCTCTTCTGGATCGCCCCGCTCATCGGCGCCGCCCTCGCCGGCCTCGTGTATCCGGCGATCGCGAAGTCGAAGGATTCCTGAATCGTCCCCTTCCAAATGGCGGTCCTGCCTCCATCGGCGGGGCCGTGTTCCGCAAGGGCGCATCGATTGCGCCCTTGCCCTTTGGTGGATTCCTTGGCTAACTAGCGGCCGATATGAAGCGAATCCCCAGTCTCCTCTCCTGTGCCGCGGCCCTGGTCGTGGCATTCTCCTCCGCGAATCTGCGCGCGCACGAGTCCGCCGCCGACATGGCCGACGCGGCGAAAGTCCTGCTCGCGAGCCTGACCGACGACCAAAAGGCGAAGATGGTCTACGAACTGACCGACGAGGAGCGGGAAAACTGGCATTTCATCCCGAAACCCTTCGAGGGAGATGGCATGCGCGGCGGTCTCACCCTGAAGGACATGCGTCCCGACCAGCGCCACCTCGCCTACGCCCTGCTGAGCACCGCCCTGAGCCATCGCGGCTACACCACCGCCCTCGAAATCATGAGCCTCGAGCAAGTCCTTTGGGAACTCGAAAACCAAGCGCCGAAGCGCGACACCCTCATGTATTACATTTCCATCTTCGGCGAACCCGGCTCGAAAGCCTGGGGCTGGCGCTGGGAGGGACACCACCTCGCGCAGAATTTCACGATCGTGGATGGCAAGGTCGTCGCCGCCACGCCGAATTTCTTCGCCTCGAATCCCGGCGAAGTGCGGGAAGGTCCCCGCGCCGGATTGCGCGTCCTCGCCGGAGAAGAGGACGTCGCCCGCCGCCTCGTCCAATCGCTCGACGACGCGCAGAAGGCCAAGGCCGTCACCGGCGCCGAGGCACCCGAGGACATTCTCACCTCCGCCGAGAAAAAGGTCGGTCCGCTCGGCGGTGAAGGCATCGGCTACGCCGCGCTGAATCCGGAGCAACAGAAGAATCTCAAGGAGCTGATGGACGTCTACATCCGCCGCGTCAAACCCGACGTCGCCGACGACGAACTCGCCGCGATCGAGAAGACCGGGCTCGACCAGATCGTCTTTGCCTGGCTCGGCGGCATCGAGAAAGGACAGCCGCATTATTACCGCGTGCAGGGTCCGACCTTCCTCCTCGAGTATGCGAACACCCAGAACGGGGCGAACCACGTCCATGCCGTCTGGCGCGACTTCGAGGGCGACTTCGGGCGCGACCTGCTCCGCGAGCATTACCAGGCCCATCACAAGGCCGAGTGAATCGCCGGAAATGTCCGAGAAGATCCAAAGCGCGAACGAGGAGGACCTGCAGCGCCTCCGCCGCATGCTCCGCAAGGTCGCGGGACATGACCTCGAGGCCGTGAAACGCCGTCTCGAGCGCAGTGCGAAACCGCGTCCCGGGGCCGAGGAGATCCGCGTGCTCGACATCGCCTGCGGCGATTGCCGCGAGGCCGAGGTGCTCGGAGATTTTGTCGCCGAGCTGAAAGGAGCCCCGGAGGCCTCGGTGAAACTCACCGGCATCGACGTCCGCGCCCGCGAGATCGCCGATGCGGCGAGGAAATTCGGCAAACGCCAGGGACCGCGCGACGACCGGGGACGACGGGAGTTTGAATTCCTCACCGGCGACGCGACGAAACTGAAGGACCACGCCGAGATGGGCGAGGACTTCGACCTCGTCTTCCTGCGCCATCAGAACTACTGGAACGGCGCACGCGACTGGGAGGAGATCTTCGATCAAGCCCTCGACAAAGTCGGCGACGACGGTCGCCTCGTCATCACGAGCTATTTCGACAAGGAACACGCCCTCGCCCTCGAGGCCATCCAGAAACTGGGCGGCGAACTCATCCGCACCGAGTTCAACGAGGAAACGCGCGAGCTCATCACGCCCGGCAAATCGATGGACCGACACGTCGCGATCTTCCGGAAGAAGAAGTGAGCGGAGCTTTTGACAAGGTGGCACGCTTATCGCTTGAAAACGGTCCACGCGCGGCTATCGAGCGTCATCTCGTCCCAAACCACACCCTGCCTTCATGATCTCCCTGCTGAAACACACCGCCCTCGCCGCTCTCGCCACCGTTCTCTGCTCCACTGCCGTCCAAGCGGATACCACCATCGCCTACCCGACCGCCGATGACGCGCTCTTCGCGATCACCGTGCCGGACAAGTGGGAACTCACCCCCGCCGAGGCCGAGGACGACTACTTCCTGGTGACCGGCCCCACCGGAGCCGAGCTCTGGTTCCGGGCCGAGGCCATCGAATCCGGCGACGAGGCCGCCGCCGCCGTGGAGGAGGCCATCACCTCCGGCGGCGAATGGCTCGATGAATTCTACAAGGAAGTCGAACTCGGCGAACCCACCGAAGGCGAGCGCGATGGCATGCCTTACATTTCCGTGCCCGGCAAGGGCGTCGACAAGGAGAGCGGCGAGACCGTCGTCTTCACCATCGCCTTCCTTTTCATGGAAAACGGTGCCATGGCGGAGTTCTGGGGCATCATCGGTGTCGAAGACGCCGCCGGGAAAAGTGCCGCCCAAGGAATCGTCGATTCCTTTGAGGCCCAGTGATCCGGTGACCGGGTTCCGGCCACCGGGTTCCGGCCACCGCATCCGCGCGAGGAGGACCGGGGATTTTCCCCTTTCTTGCCCTCGTGAGAAGGCGTAGCATCGTGGAATATCGATGACCGATCTCCTCATCGTCGCGGGCGTCCTCGTCCTTTCCTTCGCGCTGCGCACCTCGCGTCTGCGGGTGCTGCGCAAGCTGGGTGCCCTGGGCATTCTCGGGGCGACCTTCCTTGCCTTTTATTTTTTCACCGACAGCATCGCCGCGGGGATCGTCGGGGTGCTGCTCTGGTTTTTGCTGCCGTGGGTCGAGCTCCTCACCCGCATCCGGCGTCTCCGCCTGCCCGTCGGCAAAACCCTTGAGCGCGAGGCGCCTCCCGGTCATTCCCGGTTTCCCGAGCTGGGCGAACTCACCGACGAGATCGAAGCCGAGGGGTTTGAATATGTCGCCGACACCGGCTGGGACTGGGACGGCATGCACCAGTTTTACCGGATCTTCTACCACGCCGGAAACCGCGAGCAGGCCGCCATCTGCCTGACCGAGCAGGACGGCATGTCGTGGGTCGCCCTCACCCTCACCTCGCGTCATCCGCGCGGCATGACCTATCGCACGACGAACCTGCCCTTCAGCAGTCCGATGAAGACCGCGCCCGAGCTCAGTCTGCGGCAGGCGCCCGAATGCGATTCCTTCGCCGCCCTCCTCGAGGTACACCGTTATTGGATGGACGCCCTCGCCTTCGTCCCCGAAGACTTCGTCGCCGAAGATCCCGCGCAGCTCACCACGTTGATCGAGCAGGAGACCGGCCGCCAGATCAAACACAACCTCGATTCCGGCCTCATCAAACCCGGCGAAACCAACGGCACCTTCCGCTATTCGTGGCGCGGCCTGTTTTATCTCTACTGCCAGCTCGTGAAGGACATGGTGCGGATGAGTTGAAGAGCGGATGGGTCACGGGTCACGGGTCACGGGTTTCATCGGGCCGGAGAATCGTTCGAGGGGAGGGTTGCGCCTGTGTGGAAATCCGCCTAGGCTTTCTCCGTGAACTCCTCCGATCTCATCACTGTCGATTCCGGGATTCTCGGCGGAACACCGGTTTTCCGTGGAACGCGCGTTCCGGTGCAGACCTTGTTCCAATATCTGGAGTCGAATTATACCTTGGATGAGTTCCTCGAGTGCTTCCCGACGGTCACCCGCGAGGCGGCCATCGCCTTGCTCGATCGGTCAGAGGTGGCACTTCTCTCGATGACGCGATGAGGGTGCTCCTCGATGAGTGCGTTCCGTGGCCGATGCGGAAGGTTCTCGTAGGCCATGCCTGCACGACCGCGCAGAGGATGGGGTGGGACGCCATCACCAACGGAGATCTGATCCGCCTTGCCGAGTCGGAATTCGACGTCTTCGTCACCAGCGACCAGAACATCCGTTATCAGCAGAATCTGGCCGGACGACGCATCGCGATCCTCGAGCTCTCGACGAATGATTTGAGACGGATTCTTGCGGCTTCCGGAGAGATCACTGCCGCGCTTGATGGGATTCGATCCGGAGATTACATGCGGGTGGAGGTGCCGTAACCGGTTCGTGAGGATGTGTTCCTTCCCCACCGAACATCCCCCGACGCCCGTCGGAAGCTTCGCCGCATCCGCTGGCGCTGACGCGTCTGCCACCACCGCGAGCTCGTGAAGGACATGGTGCGGATGAGTTGAGCGGGCGGATGCGGATTTTCATTGCCGCCGGCACTGCGGCCCCGATAGGATCGGCCCGTGAAAGGGAAACTGGCGTTCATCGTGGCCGCGGTCGCCGTGCTGCTGATCGGCGCTTACGTGGCCGGGATCTTTCTTCTTCCTCAAGAAGACCGATGGATCAGCCGGAAGGGTGTGCCGAGGAGTTTTGGAGACACCGAATTTTTCACCCGCCCGGAGACCTTGCTGCCTTCGGGATTGAAGACGCTCGCGGTCTCCGAAGTGAAACGCGAACAGGTGGATCGGAAACTCTCCTTCATCTGGGAGGAGCCGGCGGCGAACTGGAAACGCGCGGAAGTTTTAGGGCGGATTCCTCCCCGCCACACCGACGACGAGCAGCAAATCGTGTCCTTTCCGGGAGGAGGAAGCCTCCGGCTCGCCTGGGCCACCATGGGATACGATCCCGATTTGGGCGACTTTCCCGCCAAGGAGCCTTTCACGCGAACGAAGGTGACGGTGCGGGGCGACACCTGGGAGCCGCTCGATGAGGAAGCCTTCCGTCGCTATCAGATGGAGGACTTGAAACGGGAGACCGCGACCAAGAGTTTCCTTCCGACCTGGGGAATCGGAGCGTTCTCTCTGAAACTCGACTTTCTCCCGGAGGGGCTCCCCGATTTCCGGACCGTCGGCTCCATCGAGCTGATGAATCTCGACACGATGACTCCCATCGACCACCTCTCTGGCGGCAGCTTCAACGAGTCCCTACCCGGGATGTTTCACTCGATGCCGGCCGCCGAAGTCTTTTATCCCGCCCGCATCGCCGCAGGATTCGACGTCGCTTATGGCCCTTTCGAAGAGGCACGGATGCCCCTTCGTCCCGGAAGCCGGGGCAAAGTGATCGACCTCGAAATCGAGATCATCGCGATCGAACGTTTTTCCATGGCGAGCGCCTCTAACAGCAAACGGATCGGGAAGTCAGGCAACCGCGAGACACGCGCCCTCGAGTTCGATCTCGATCTGGAACGCGAGCCGCAGACCCAGATCGTGTTTTCGATGTCCGCGCCGGAACTCGGTCGCTTCTGCGACGTCGTTCTGATCCATCACGACGGCAAGGAGGAGACGATCGAACTTGGCAACACCCACACGGTCTCGCACCTCTCGACTCAAACGCCTCCCGAAGAACTCGAAGCGGTGGTTCTTCGCTACCGCCCGAATCAGGCACGGGTGGTCTTTGAACTGCCTCCCTTGCAAGGTGTACCGGAGCGAAATGAGAAGCTCGACAATCTCTTCGACATCACCCTGCCGCACTTTACGGCAACCAACGCGTGGGACCTGAAACGCACCGTGGGTAATCAGACCTGCGTGCAATTCAATCTGGCAGACCCCGTCTTTCCCGACGATCATTTCCCCCGCCACTACGAGAACGTGACCCTCCGCGCTTTGCTCGAGGAATACCTCGCCCATCATCCCGACGGCATGCGTGTCAGGCTCGATCCCGCGACCCACCGGCTCACGGTGCCCGAGCGTTTCAGTTGGAAGAAGAAGTGGATGGAATTCCGCAAATGGATGGGGATTTGACACCGTCCATCTCAGCACCCGCAGCGGGACGGGCTACCGTTCCGAATCGAACATCCCTCGACGCCCACCGGAAGCGTCGCCGCTTCCGCTACCGCTGACGCGTCCATCGTCGCGCCATGGCAAAACTTCCCCTCGACCCCGTTCTTTCCCGTTTACCACCCGCTCCCTTTCATCCACAATCCCGCATCGCTGCGATGAACTTTCCCCTGCAACATCCCGTGCCCCCCGTCGATCAGGTCGGGGTCGAGGCGCGGGCGGCGTTTTTCACGAAACGTTCCCTGAAGAACGACGCGAAACGCGCCGGACTGCGGCTCGCGGTCTCGATGATGGACCTCACCACCCTGGAAGGCGCGGACACGAAGGGCAAGGTCTCGCAGCTCTGCCGGAAGGCGCGTCAACCCATGCCGGCCCGATACGGCTGCCCGCCCTGCGGCGCGGTCTGCGTCTACCCGAATCTCGTCGCCCAGGCGGTGAAGGAGCTGGAAGGCAGCGGCATCCCGGTGGCCTCGGTCGCAACCGGGTTTCCCAGCGGACAATACCCTCTCGAGTTGCGGCTCGCCGACACCCGCCACGCCGTCGGCGAAGGGGCCGCGGAGATCGACATGGTCATCAGCCGCGGGGCTTTTCTCGAAGGGGATTTTGTCAGGGTCTTCGACGAGATCGCGGCCGTGAAGGAAGCCTGCGGCGAGGCGCATCTGAAGGTGATCTTCGAGACGGGCGAACTCCAGACCTACGACCATGTCCGTTTCGTCAGCCAACTCGCGATCGAGGCGGGGGCGGATTTCATCAAGACCTCCACCGGCAAGGTCGCCCCGGCCGCGACCCTCGCGGTGACGCTCGTGATGGTGGAGACGGTGCGCGATTATTTCCTCGCCACGGGCAGATACATCGGCGTGAAACCCGCCGGCGGCATCCGCACGGCGAAGGAGGCCCTGCAATACCTCGTCATGGTGAAGGAAACGGCCGGTGACGACTGGCTCACGCCGGATCTCTTTCGCTTCGGGGCGAGCTCGCTGCTGCTCGACGTGGAGATGCAGATCGCGCGGATGGAGGAAGGCCGGTATCAGAGTGCGGAGTATTTTGCGAAGGGATGAAACAGCCGAAAAAAACCACCCCCGAACTCACCTTCACCGCGGCGCTCGACTACGCGCCGTCGCCGGAGACCTTTCCGGTGACGCTCAAGAAGCGCTACGAGCTTTTCATCGACGGCAAGTTCGTCGCACCGAAGACGGGGAAGTATTTCGCCTCGGTCAATCCGGCGACGGGCAAACGGCACACCCTCATCGCCGAAGCGGGGAAGGCCGACCTCGATGCGGCGGTGAAAAGCGCGCGCCGCGCCTTCGAGAAAACGTGGGGACCGATGGCTCCGTCGGAGCGCGGCAAATACCTCTTCCGCATCGCCCGGCTCCTCCAGGAAAAGGCGCGGGAACTCGCCGTGCTCGAGACGATGGACGGCGGCAAGCCGATCCGCGAGAGCCGCGATTTCGACCTGCCGATGGTCGCGGCGCATTTCTTCCACCACGCGGGCTGGGCCGACAAGCTCGATTACGCCTTCCCCGGCCGGAAGCCCGCTCCGATCGGGGTCGCGGCTCAGGTGATCCCGTGGAATTTCCCCCTCCTCATGGCCGCGTGGAAGATCGCCCCGGCTCTGGCCTGTGGGAACACGGTGGTGCTGAAACCGGCCGAGACGACCTCGGTCACGGCGCTGCATCTCGCGGAGATTTTCCAGGAAGCGGACCTGCCTCCGGGCGTGGTCAACATTATCACCGGAGCGGGTGAAACGGGAGCCGCCCTCGTCGCCCATCCGGGGATCGACAAGGTCGCCTTCACCGGCTCGACCGAGGTGGGCAAACGCATCGCCGCCGCCGTCGCGGGCACGAAGAAGCGGCTCACGCTCGAACTCGGAGGGAAGGCCGCCAATCTCGTCTTCGCCGACGCCCCGCTCGACGAGGCGGTCGAGGGCGTCATCAACGGAATCTATTTCAATCAAGGCCACGTCTGCTGTGCGGGGAGCCGTCTCCTCGTGCAGGAGGCTATCCACGAGGAATTCGTCGCGCGCCTCGGCCGCCGCCTCCGCACCTTGCGCGTCGGTGATCCGCTCGACAAAAACACCGACGTCGGTGCGATCAACTCGAAGGAGCAACTCGGTCGCATCACCACCCTGATCGGATCCGGGATCGAAGAGGGTGCCGAGCTGCACGAATCGTCCTGCGCGTTGCCGGGCGAGGGTTACTGGTGCCGTCCGTGTTTTTTCACCGGCGTCACTCCCGCGCACCGCATCGCGCGTGAAGAGATCTTCGGTCCCGTCCTCAGCGTGATGACCTTCCGCACGCCCTCCGAGGCGGTGCAGAAGGCGAACGACACCTGTTACGGGCTCAGCGCCGGGATCTGGACTGACAAGGGCAGCCGCATTTTCAAGATCGCCTCGCAGCTGAAGGCCGGGGTGATCTGGGCGAACACCTACAACCAGTTCGATCCCGCGAGCCCCTTCGGCGGCTACAAGGAGAGCGGCTTCGGGCGCGAGGGCGGCCGCCAGGGACTGGCGGCCTACGTCAAGCTCGGGTGAACCGGATCAGTGGTGCTGTCCGGTCGATTCGGAGGCGGCGGGCCGCTCCCAGCTCTTCTTGCCTTCCTCTTCGCCCATCGTGATCTCGCGTTCGAATTCCTGTTTGGCCTTCTTGAATTCACCCATGCCCTTCCCGATGCCACGGGCCAGGTCGGGGATCTTCTTCGCCCCGAAGAGCAACAGCACGATCAAGAAGATCACGATCATTTCCTGCATTCCAAGTCCCATCATAAGCGTCGATTCGTTGTTTTGTTAGGGTAAGATCGCCGATTCCCGGATTCCGGCAACGGGATTCCCTCCCGCGATTCGCGTAGCGCGATCGCGCCACCCCGGAGAGAGCGCGGCCGTGGGCGGAAAACGACTCAGATGTTTTCCGGAAAGAGCTGCAGATTCGCCACCTTGCGGAGTTTTTCGAGAAGATCGCGCACGGTCTCCTCGGTGCGCTGCGCCTCGAGATGGGCGAAGAT
Source organism: Verrucomicrobiales bacterium (assembly GCA_016795385.1). Taxonomy (GTDB): domain Bacteria; phylum Verrucomicrobiota; class Verrucomicrobiia; order Verrucomicrobiales; family DEV007; genus Arctic95D-9. Next base: position 25,428 of record JAEUHI010000040.1, read on the forward strand.
TTCGTCGCTCACGTCCTCGAAAGCGAGCGCCCGGCTCTCGCGACGCTCGAGCACTTCAACGAGGTGCCAGCCTTCCGGCGAGAGGATCGGATCGATCAAGCCCTGCGCTCCGTCGGCGAAGACGGCGGCAGCGACGGATTCGGGGAGTTCATCCCGCGACCGCCAGCGCGGCTCATCCCCTCCCGGCTCCGCGCCGTTCTTCCGGTCGGCATGGAGTTGCCGGGCCTTCGCCTCGTCGGTCGCGGGCAGGAGGGTCTCGCGAAGACGGACGGCCTCGGGCTCGAAAAATCCGGGGCGGGGTTTCCCTCCGGTCTCGACACGATTGTTCTCAAACCATTGGCGCGCTTCCTCCTCGGTGACTTCGATACCGGGAGCAATGCGGTTTTCGAGCCAGCGTTTCCGCGTCCAGATCCTGGCGAGCTCGGCGTCGAGCGCCTTTTCATCGAGCCCCTGGGCGGTGGCTCTCGCAAGGAAATCGTCGCGCGAGGCGAAGCCCGCCTTCCACGCGGCGACAAAGGCGGCGGTCTCCTCCTCTGGCACGGGGTGCCGGTCGCCATCGGCATACTGGCGGACGAGGGTGTCGTCGATCAGCGTCTGCAAGACCCCGCGACGGATCATGTCGAGATTTTTCGACGGGATCGCCGCGGCGTCGAGTCCCCGCTGATAAAGATGCCGGGCCACCGCGAGATCGAGCTGGGCCTTGGTGAGCGGTTCGCGGTTCACCAGCGCCACCCAGCCTCGCTCGCGCGCCTCGACGAGGGCGGCCTCGCGGGGATTACGGATGGCATCGCGGAGGGGACCATGAAAGACCTTCAGATCGAGCAGCAGATACCCCCCGACGACGAGGTAGAGCATCCAGCGCCACGACAGATTTTTCATGGGGGAGGATCACACGCCCACGTGCCGGGCCGCCCTCAGACCGAGATTCGCGTAGATCTCGCGGGTCGCGTGCGATTTGTTGAGCGTGTAGAAATGGATCCCGGCGACGTCGTGGGCGAGGAGGTCGCTGCATTGCTCGGTCGCGTAGTGGATGCCGACCTTTTCGACGGAGTCGGCGTCATCTCCGGCACGACGCAGGGCGCGGATGAGCTTCGCGGGGAAGCGGGCTCCGGCGGCGAGATCGGCCATGCGCTCCATCCCCTTCGTCGAGGTCACGGGCATGATCCCGGCAATGATGGGCACGTGGATCCCGGCGAGAGCGCAGCGATCGCGGAAATCATGGAAGTCGTCGTTGTGGAAAAAGAGCTGGGTGACGATGTAGTCGGCCCCGGCATCGACCTTGGCCTTGAGGTAATCCATTTCCTTGAGCCGGTTCGGGGTGGCGGGATGGCCTTCGGGGAAACCGGCCACGCCGATGCCGAAACCGCGGTGGTCGGGATGGGCACCGTTCTCGGAAAACCGTTTGATGTAGCGCACCAGGTCGGCGGCCTGCTGGAAGGCGTCGTTGGCCTTCACGTAGTTCTTGAGATCCCGCGGCGGATCGCCCCCGAGGGCGAGGATGTTGCCGACGCCTTCCTCGGCATAGCGACCGAGGATGGATGCGATGTCCGATTCCTGATGGCAGACGCAGGTGAGGTGGGGGATGGGATCGAGCGAGGTCGTCGTCTTCAGCCGCACGACGAGGTCGTGGGTCAGCTCGCGGGTGGAGCCACCGGCACCATAGGTGACGCTGACGAAGGAGGGCTCGTAGGCCTCCAGCTCACTGATGGTCTCGTAGAGAGCCTCCGAAGCTTCGGCGGTTTTTGGGGGGAAAAATTCGAAGGAAAAGGTGGGTCCGCCTTTTCCGAGGATGTCCTGGATGTGCATGCGGCGCTATTGTGGCACGTTTCCGGCCGGGGTGGTAACGGGAAATCGGGGGATCCTCCGTCGCAGCCGCTCTCGCGCCCGTTGCCTGAATCGCCAAATGGATCCATCTTGGGGCGTGTCTTTCCCGCTGATCCAGAAACTCCTGCCTTCATCCGCCCGTTTCGCGGCCGCCTTTCTGTTGGCCTTGGCTCCCGCCCTCCTGCGGGCCCAGGAAGGATTCCCCCCCGAATCACCGGAGCATCAGGCGCTGACTCTGGCGAGCCCTTTCCTCGGCGATGAAGCCTTCAGCCTGCGCCAGGATTATTGGCGGGGCAAGATCTCGCCGACGACAGGCCGGGCGGTGAAGCTGCAATTCTTCAAGCGGAACGTCTACCAGCTCTTCTTCGGCGCGACGCCCGCGGACCTGCCGCCCAAATCGAAGCTCTTCCTCCACATCTATGACGGGGAAAACCAGGAAGTGGCCAAGGCGGAAGGCGAGCCGGGCGACACCGCCGTGGCGCTCGAGTTCAACAACACCCTCGCTACGGGAGTCTACCTGGTGCTGATGCGGATCGAGGCTCCTCCAGGACCTTTCGCCGCGGCCGAGGTGCCCTCGGTGATGTTCTACGGCTGGAAGTGAGGACGACGCCGCGCCCGATCTTTGGACACGCGTCTTTTCGCCTCTTCATGATTCTGTTTTGACTGGAATCCGGTCCGATCTCCCGCGAGACTCGCGGAAATGATCCCCTCCCCCCTTTCCCGCCGCTCCGCGCTTTCCTGTCTCGGACTCACCCTCGGCGCCTCGCTCGCCGGGCTGCGCAATGGCATCGCCGCCGACACGCCGAGGCGCGTTCTCCTGCGTTCGTCGTGGCAGACGGTGAACATCGGCGACATCGCCCACACCCCCGGCGTCCTCCATTTGCTGGAGCAATACCTGCCCGAGGCCGAAATCACGCTCTGGCCCAGCCGCATCGACAACGGGGTCGAGGAAATCCTGTCGGCCCGCTTTCCCAAGCTGAAGTTCATCAAGGGCGCCGAGGACCTGAAACGCGCCTTCGCCGAAAGCGATTTCCTCCTCCACGGCTCGGGACCTTCGCTCGTGGCGCAGAAGGATGTCGAGCGCTGGACCGAAGCCACCAACAAACCCTATGGGGTCTACGGCATTACCCTGTCACGTCGCGGTTCCACCGCCACGGCCGATGTGTCCGATGATTCCTTCGCCAAAACGATCGCGGTGTTGAGCGGGGCGCGTTTCGCCTACTTCCGCGACTCGAAGTCGCTCGAGCTCGCGAAGGCCTCGGGCTGCACCACGCCGGTGATGGAGTTCGGTCCCGATGGGGCCTTCGCCTGCGATCTGAAGGAGGATGAAAAGGCGACCGCCTTTCTCAAGGCGAATGAGTTGGAGGAAGGCCGCTTCCTCTGCTGCATTCCGCGGCTCCGCTACACGCCCTACTGGCTGATCAAGAACCAGCCGAAAGATGACGTGAAACACGCCCGCAACGAAGCGATGAAATTCCACGACCACGACCCGCACCTCGAGGCGATCCGCCTCGTCCTCGCGGAGACGGATCTGAAGATCCTCCTCTGTCCCGAGGACCAGACGCAGATGCAGGTGGGCAAGGAACTTTTCTACGACCGCCTCACCGACGAGGAGAAAAAGCGCGTCGTCTGGCGTCCCGATTATTGGCTGACGGGCGAGGCCCTGAGCGTCTACGTGCGCAGCGCGGGCCTTTTCGGGAACGAGATGCATTCGCCCATCATGTGCATCGGTCAGGGGATCCCCGCGATCGTGTGCCGCTGGTCGGAACAGACGACGAAGGGCTACATGTGGTCGGACATCGGGCTCGGTGAATGGCTTTTCGATTTCGACAAAGAAGAGGACGTGAAGCGTCTCCCCGCGACCGTCCTCGCCATGGCGAAGGATCCGGCCAAAGCGAAGGAGACCGCCGCCAAGGGCCGTGCCTTCGTCGAGCAGCGCCAGCGCGAAACGATGGCGGTGGTGAAGAAAGAAGTAGGGTGACGGCGCGGCGTTTGCTACCTTCGCGACGCCACCGCCATGAACGACCCCGCACCCGACGACGCTCCTGTCACCACGGATCCCGCGCCACGCCGCGGGGCCGTGTATCATCTCATCTCGTGGAGCAAATTTCTCGCATGGCTCACGCTGACCGTCGCGGGGCGCGTCGCGAGTTTCGTCTTTTTCCTCGTCGTCGGCGGGATCCTCGCCCTGCTCATCCTCGGCATCGTCGCGCTGGACCGCCGCGATGATCTCTCGCTCTGGCACACCACGGTGCTGGAGGAGGAATTCACCGAAGACTCGGGCGATGAGACCTTCGCCGACTACCTCGCGCGGGAAGACCGGCTTTTTGAGGAATTGAAAACGCGGATCTACGATGAGACCGGCACGGTCGGACCCGATGTGATCCATCGTTATCAGAAAGGGAGTCCCGCCGATCCGACCGGCTACGCCTCGAATTGGAACCGCACCTTCCAACTGGCTCCGGAAGGCGGCGCAGCGACCTGCGGCGTCCTGCTCCTCCACGGCATGTCCGACTCGCCCTACAGCCTGCGAATGGTCGGCGAACGCCTCCGCCGCGAGGGAGCCCACGTCATCGGTCTGCGACTCCCCGGGCATGGCACGACTCCCTCCGGCTTGCTCGAATTCACCCACGGGGATATGGCCGCCGCCGTCGAGTTGGCGATGCGCCATCTCCGCGAGACCCTCGGCGATCGTCCGATCCATCTCGTGGGATACTCCAACGGAGGCGCTCTCTCAGTACACTATGCTCTGGAATGCCTCGAGAATGAGGAACTGCCAAAGGCCGACGGCATCGTCCTGATCTCTCCCGCGATCGGGGTCACGCCGATGGCGGCTTTCGCGGTCTGGCAGGGTCGCATCGGCCACTGGCTCGGGCTCGAAAAGCTCGCGTGGAATTCGATCTCGGCGGAGTACGATCCCTACAAGTACAATTCCTTCGCCGTGAATGCCGGCGACCAGGTCTACCGCCTCACCGCCGACATCGCGAAACACCTCGCGCGTCTCGATGAAGAGGATCGTCTCGCGGGTTTTCCTCCCGTGCTCGCCTTCCAATCCGTCGTCGATGCCACCGTCTCAACTCCAGCCTTGATCGAGGGACTTTTCTCAAAACTTCCGGGAGAAAATCACGAACTCGTCCTCTTCGACATCAACCGCACCGGCCTCATCGAATCCTTCCTCGCACACGATCCCGGGAGACAGCTCGAGACGCTCATCCGTTCCTCGAAGAAGCCTTTTTCCCTCACCGTGCTCCAGAACCGGAACGATCACGAAACCGCTCTCGAAGAGCGCCACTATCCACGCACCGATGGGGCGCCGACCATCACCGATCCGGGCCTGGCATGGCCGAAGGGTCTCTATTCCCTCGCCCACGTCGCCCTGCCCTTTTCACCCGATGATCCGCTCTACGGCAACGGCCTCGCGCCCGGAGAGGAAAAAGCCGCCTTCCAGATCGGGAATGTCGTCTTGAGAGGAGAAAAGGGCGTCCTCAAGATTTCGCCCGTCGACCAGCTCCGCCTCCGCTGGAACCCGTTCTATCCGTGGTTGGAAGACCGCGTCGCGGGGTTTGTGAAATCGCCCGGGCGGCGGTGAGCGAGGCGGGTGGCATTAGCCTCAGAAAGGCGGGGCGATCCCCTCGCTTGGATCTTGCCCTGAGTCTTCCGCATGCCTAGTTTTCGCCGATGAGCCTCTCAATCCACAACTCTCGACTGACCGAAGCGATTCTCCGCACGGAAAGGGAGGGTCAGTATTTGGAACGCAAAGGCCGGGATACAAAACCGTCAAAAATCGCAAGTGAACTGATTGGGATGTTGAACGCAGGTGGCGGCGTTCTGGTGTTGGGAATCGCCAACGATGGGACGGTCGAGGATCTGAACCGCGGAGGAGGCCTTCTCGCGGACGGGCCGGATCTCGACCCTTTCCGGAAGATCGTCCACGACTACATCGATCCCCCGGCCAATATCGAACTGGAAGAGATTTATCTCACGGGCGGGGAACTCATTTTCCTCTTCCATGTAGACCAGGATTACGAGCGCCTTTTTCAACGGAAGGACAACGAAGACATCTTTCTGCGGGTGGCCGACGCGAACAAAGGGCCTCTGAGTCGGGAAGAAGTGAAAAAGCTCGAATACAACAAGGGAATCCGCTCCTTTGAAGACGAGGCCAGAGAGGACTTCGATCCGACAGATTTGGACCGGAGAGCCTGCGAGGACTACCGCGCGGCAATGGGCTATGAAGGGACCTTCGAGGAGTTGGCGTTGAAGCGCAATTTGGCGGTGAGGCGGAATGGCGTAGTGAAATACAAGAACGCGGCGATCCTCCTTTTTGCTGAGAATCCCGAACGCTACATCCCGAATGCCTCGGTGCGATACGTCCGCTACGAAGGCACTGAACGAAAGGCAGGGAGCGAATTCAACGTCGTAAAGGATCAGCGGTTCGAGGGCGGCATACCGACTCTGATCCGGCAGGTCAGCACCTTCATGGAAGGTTCGCTCCGGGATTATTATTACCTCGACCTCACCAAGGGTAAATTTCAACGGGTGCCGGAGTTTCCCAAGGATGCCTGGCTGGAGGGGATCGTGAACGCACTTTGTCATCGATCCTACAACATTCAGGGAAATCCGGTCCTGATCAGGCATTTCGACGACCGGTTGGAAGTCTCAAACAGCGGCCCGCTCCCTGCTCAGGTGACCGTCGAGAACATCGAACAGGAACGCTTCGCCCGGAACGTGCGCATCGCCCGCACTCTCGGCGATCTAGGCTACGTCCGGGAACTGAATGAAGGAGTCCCGCGAATTTATCGCGCGATGCGCGAGATCATGCTCGGCAAGCCGGTCTACACGGACGATGGAACTACGGTGACACTGACACTCCGCAACCGGGTCAGCGACCACAACGAGACCATCTTCAGCGAGGTCATGGAGGCCATTGAACAGGTCTGGTTCACGCTGAACAAAAGCCAGCAACGGATGATCGAGCTGCTATTCGAAGAGCAGGAAGTGACGGTCGCGGAGATGGCGCACGCCGTCGGAATCACCGAGGCTGCGATCCGCTACAATTTGAAAAAGCTGGAGGAGTCGCGGATCATCGAACGGCGGAGCGAGAAGCAGCGCGACCCGAACGCCCTCTACCGGTTTCGACAAGGGTGAAAGTCGGTTAAGACAAAAAGCTGCAATTCCAAGGGAAAAGTTTTTTAGTCTCTTAACAATCTCAAAATCAGCGATTTATGAGAACCGCAACCCACCTTGGGACATCTTAAGGCAAAAAGGGCCTTCGATAAGACAAAACAGAAAAAGCCGCCTTCCAGATCGGGAATGTCGTCTTGAGAGGAGAAAAAGGCGTCCTCAAGATTTCGCCCGTCGACCAGCTCCGCCTCCGCTGGAACCCGTTCTATCCGTGGTTGGAAGACCGCGTCGCGGGGTTTGTGAAATCGCCCGGGCGGCGGTGAGCGAGGCGGGCAGAACTGACTCCCAAGCCATGCGGAGATTTTTGGCTTGCGGGAGGTGGCGGATTCGACGAAACGCGCTACCCTTCTGACTCTCCGCCCCTCTCCTTCGCCCCCCTCCGAGCACCGAGCATGAAAGCCACCCGCTATCAGACCGATACCGCCGATCCCACGCAATTCGCGCCGGGACAGCGCTGGATCAGCGAGACGCAGGCGGAGTTCGGACTCGCCCTCATCATTTCGGCCGACTACAGCCAGGTGAAGGCCTTTTTCCCCGCCGTCGGCGAGACGCTGACCTACGCCTCGCGCAACGCCCCGCTCCGCCGCGTCGCCTTCGAGCCGGGCGACACGGTGCGGGATCAGGCGGGCAAGGCTTTTGTCGTGGCAGAGGTCCGGGAATCGGAAAAGCGGCTCGTCTACGTCGACGCGGAGGGGAACGAGCTGCCCGAGAGCCAGCTCTCCGACACCATGAACGTGCAGCGACCGGAGCAGCGCCTCCTCTCCGGCGTCAGCGACGATCCACGTCTCTGGGCGCTGCGGCAGTGGGCGATCCGCGCCCAACACGAGGCCCGCGCCAGCGACGTGCGCGGACTCGTCGGAGGCCGTATCTCGCTGATCCCGCACCAGCTTTTCATCGCCGAGGAGGTGGCGAACCGCGCCGCACCGCGCGTCCTTCTCGCTGACGAGGTCGGCTTGGGAAAAACGATCGAGGCCTGTCTCATCCTCCATCGACTCCATCTCTGCGGCCGGGCCTCGCGCGTGCTCATCCTCGTGCCCGACGCGCTCGTGAACCAGTGGTTCGTGGAACTCTACCGCCGCTTTTCCCTCTCTTTCGCGATCTACGACGAAGAGCGCGCCCTCTCCATCGAGACCGGTGGAAAAACCGAGGGCGCCGATGCGGGCGACCCGGTGAATCCTTTCTTCGACGACCAATTCATCCTTTGCGCGACCTCGTGGATCGCCTCGCATCCGAATCGCGCCGCCCAAGCCGCGGCGGGGTCGTGGGATCTCCTCATCGTCGACGAGGCGCATCACCTCGAGTGGAGCCTCGAATCCTCCAGCCCCGCCTACGATGCGGTCGAGGCGATCGCCAAGGGATCGGCGGGCCTCCTGCTCCTCACCGCGACACCCGAACAACTCGGCCGCGAGGGGCATTTCGCCCGTCTCCGCCTCCTCGATCCGGCGCGCTTTTCCGATCTTGATGAGTTCGTCCGCGAGTCGGAGAAATACCGCTCCATCTCCGAACTCGCCGATCGCCTCCGCGGCGAAGAGAAGCTGAAGGCGAAGGATCTCAAGACCATCGGTACGCTCCTCGGCAAGGAAACCGCCGAGCGCCTCAAGGACGACGCTACCCCGGCCCGCCGCGACGCCGCCCGCATCGCCTTGATCGACCTTCACGGCCCCGGGCGCGTCCTTTTCCGCAACCGCCGCCTCGTCCTCGACACCTTTCCCCAGCGGGTCGCCCACCTCGTGCCGCTCGCCTGCAACGAGGACGAATCTTTCGAATGCAAACTCGATTGGCTGGCCGGTCTCCTCAAAGCGCACGGCGAGGAGAAATTCCTCCTCATCACCCACGCGCGGGAGACGGTCGAGGCGATCGAAGCCGCCCTGCGCGAACGCATCAGTGCGCAGGCCGCCGTCTTCCACGAGGGACTCACCCTCCTTCAACGGGACAAAAACGCGGCCTGGTTCGCCGATGAGGAACTCGGGGCCCGGCTTCTCATCTGTTCCGAGATCGGATCGGAGGGACGCAATTTCCAGTTCGCCCATCACCTCGTGCTCTTCGATCTGCCTGATGATCCCGGTCTGCTCGAGCAGCGCATCGGACGCCTCGACCGCATCGGCCAGACCGCCGACATCCATCTCCACGTGCCCTTCGTCGAAGGCACGGTGGAGGAGTTGAAGGCGCTCTGGTATCACCGCGGGCTCGGGGCTTTCGAACACACCCTGCACGGCGCCGGCACGATCCACCGCGAATTCCGCTCCGACCTCGAGCGCCTCGCCGCCGCCGACACCGTCGACCGCGAGGCGGCGCTCGTCGGCTTCCTCGACAAGACGCGGGCCTTCAAAAAGAAACTCGATGCCGAGCTCGAGCAGGGCCGCGACCATCTCCTGGAGATGAGTTCCTTCGACCGCGACCAGGGCCAGGCTCTCGTCTCTCAGATCCAGACCCTCGACGAGGACAACCGGCTCGAGCAGCTCATGCTGAAGGTCTTCGACCACTTCGGCGTCACCGTGAATGATCTCGGCGACCGGAGCTACGTGCTCACGCCCGAGCATCTCTTTTCCGCCGACACCTTCCCCGGTCTGCCTGAGGACGGGCTCTCCGTCACCTTCGACCGCGACCTCGCTCTCGCCCGCGAAGACATCACTTTCCTCACCCAGGATCACCCCCTCGTCACCGGCGCGCTCGAGAGCCTTGTCTCGACCGACCATGGCAACGCGGCCTTCTTCCGCCTCGAGAATGCGGGCGAGCAACTTCTGATGGTCGAGACCGTCTGCGTGCTCGAGTGCGTCGCGCCCGAGCGGCTCCACGCCGAGCGTTTCCTGCCCTCGAAACCGATCCGCACGATCGTCGATCAGAAGGGCCGCAACCGCACCGCCGACTTCGATCTCGAGCGCATCCGCCGCGACGGACGCCCGGGCCCCTCGACCTTCCTCCGCGAAAAATCCAAAGCTCTCCGCGCCGCCGTGCCTCCACTTCTGGAAGTGGCGCAGAACGAATCCGAGACCCACGCCCGGCAGATCCGCGAGACCGCGATCGAGCGGATGAACGAGGCCCTCGGCGAAGAGATCGAGCGGCTCGAGCGCCTCCGTGCGATGGGTCACCCCGTGCGCGACGAGGAGGTCTCGATCGTCGTCGGGGCTCGTGCGGAACTGGAAAAATACCTCGCCGAGACGCCGCTGCGGATCGACTCGGTGCGTCTCATCCTCGCCATGACCTGAGCGGCGGAGCCGCGGACCGACTCCGAACAGCCGCCCGATGACCCGTCCCGCCAAAGGTCCGCGCAAACGGATCGTTCCTTCCCGGAAAGGGGCGGAACCGGAGCAACCGCGTTGGCGTCGCCTCCTCGCGATGCCTTTGGTCCGGCTCGTCATCCTCATCGGACTCGTCGGAGCCTGCGCCGCGCTCCTCGTCGCCGCGTTGATCCTCTTCAACTACGACCGCCAGGCGGCGCGCTATGATCTCACCGCGGTCGGCCGCATGCCGATGGAGTCGACCGTCACCGATGCGACCGGTGCCCTCGTCGGCTACCTCCATGGAGAGAATGTCGGCACGCCGTTGCCGCTCGATCAGATCTCGCCGCACTTCCTCCAGGCCCTCGTCGCGCGGGAGGACTCGCGTTTTTACCAACACCACGGCATCGACCATCGCGGCCTTATCCGCGCGTGGTTACGGAACTTTCAGGAGAAACGCACCGTCCAGGGCGCGAGCACCCTGACGATGCAACTCACGCGCATGACCTTCGGACTCACCGGACGCACGATGCAGCGCAAGCTCCTCGAGATGGCGATCGCACGGCGCATCGAGCACCACTACACGAAGGACGAGATCCTCACCCACTACGTGAACCGCGTCTTCCTCGGCACGGGCATGAACGGGATCGAGCAGGCCGCGCGCGGCTATTTCGGCAAACACGCCTCCGAACTCTCCCTGCCCGAGGCCGCCATGATCGCCGGCGTGATCCGCGCCCCGAACGGATTCTCGCCCTTCCGCCACTACGACGCCGCCCTCCGCGAGATGCGCAGCACCCTGCACCGCATGGCGGACGAGGGCATGATCACCGAGGAGGAGGCCGAATCCCTCTGCCTCGCACGGCCGCAGGTGCTGCCCCAGGCCCGATGGATGGAAATGCTGCGGGAGGAAGCGAAGATCTCCGAGCAATCGCACCTCCTCCGGCTCGTCGAGGAAGAGGTGAAATCGCTTTTTCCCTCCCACGTCGGTGTCGGCGGATTGAAGATCCAGACCACCTTCGATCTCCGGCTCCAGGCTGCCGCCGAGAGCACCGTGCGCACCCGCCTCGCGGAGTTGGAGAGCCGGCCGGGCTTCACCCATCCGACCTACGCGGCTTATCAATCCGGCGATCCCGCCTACCTCCAGGCCGCCACCGTCGTGCTCGAAAATTACAGCGGTGCCATTCGCGCCCTCGTCGGCGGGCGCGACTTCGCCCACAGCGAATTCAATCGCGCGACCCGTTCGAAGCGGCCCATGGGATCCGTCTTCAAACCCCTCGTCTATGGCACCGCCTTCGAGCGCGGCCTCTTTCCCGGCATGCTCATCAGCGATGCGGCCCTCGCTCCGGGCGAGATCCCCTGGGACAAGATCGGGTGGGATCCTCAGAATGCCGACGGCGTCTACGGCGACCGCCTCCCCGTCGAGACCGGCCTGATCCAGTCGCGCAACACCATGACCGCCCGCGTCGGCGAATGGGCCGGGATCGACACCGTCATCGCGATGATGGAGCACGCCGGACTCGGTGAAGCCGAACGCGCCGAGCCGACCCCGCCGCTCTACATCGGCACGATTGGTGCGAATGTCAGGGACGTCACGAGCGCCTACAGCGCCTTCGCCACCGGAGGCACCCGCCATCAGACCTACTTCCTCGAATCCGTCGCCGATCGCGACGGCACCGTCCTCTACCAGCACGAGGACGCGAACTACCGCGTCCTTTCCCCCGGGGCCGCGTGGCTCACTTCGAAGCTCCTGAAAAAAGTCGTCGCCGATGGCGGGACGGGCGCGGGGCTCCGGCAGATGGGCTTCACCGCCCCCGCCGGAGGCAAGACCGGCACCACCAACGACTTCGAGGACGCTTGGTTCGTCGGCTACACCAGCCGTCTCTCCTGTGGCGTCTGGATCGGTCTCGACCAGCCCGCCAAGATCATGGATGACGCCTACGGCGGCCGCATCGCCGTGCCCGTGTGGCACGATCTCATGACCGAGGCCTCGCGCATCGGCTACGAATTCGGTGAATTTCCCGACCCCGGCGAGGTCATCCAAATGGAACTCTGCCGCGAATCCGGATTGATGGTGGGTGACGATTGCCGCGACGCCGGCAGCGTCTACATCGAGGAAGTCCCGCACGACCTCATCCCGCGCAAAAATTGTCATTCCCATTGAACATTTTGTCCTGCCGCTTGCTCTGAAACGCGCCCGCGCCGACCCGTCACCACCGCCCCCCATGACCACCGCCGCCGTTTCCGACCGCACCGAATACCGACCCTTCGCCGCCTTTGCCCTGATCTGGGGGATCTCCAGTCTCATCCATCAACTCGCCTTCACCTTCTGGACCGAGTCCTGGGAAGGCTGGGTCCTCGTCCTCTCCGCCATCGCCGTGATTTACCGGCCCGACTGCGTCCTGCGCTTTGGCATCCACGCCGTTGCCTCGCTCCTGCAACTGTGGGACAAGCTGCCCTTCGTGCCGAATCACATCCTCTACGAGGGCATGCTCCATCTCATCATGCTCCTCGGCGCGATCGGGTTTTTCTTCCGCGGCAAGGGTCGCCCGGAACTCGCCCGTGTCGGCGTGGCTTGGAAATCGCGGCTCCTCCTCCTCGGCATCGCGGCGATCGCGAAAGCCGCCTACTTTTTCCTTCCCGTCTTTCCGCAGGGTTACCTCCTCGGCGCGGCCACGACGCTTTTCCTCCTTGTCGCCCTCTGGCGTGTCCTCTTCCCCACCCCGACCGTCGGCGGGGGTGACGACTACTTCGGCCGCATCGCCCCCGTCCTTCGCGCTGCCGTCCTCATTATGTATGTCTGGGCCGTGATCCAGAAACTGAACTGGGATTACTTCAATCCCGATGTCTCCTGCGCCGGGAAGCTGCACGTCGAGATCGCCGCCTACTTCGGCAATCTCATTCCCACCGGCCGCTGGACCCACGTCCCCGCCGCCGTCGGGTCACTCGTCTTCGAACTCGGCATCCCCATCCTGCTTTACTGCCGCCGCACCCGTTATTTCGGATTTGTCGCTGCCATTGTCTTCCACCTCTGGCTCTCGATCCATCCCGCCGCCGGCATCTTCAGCTTCACCACGCTCATCCTTTCCATCCTCGTGCTGTTCCTGCCCATCGAATGGGGCCGGGCCCTGCAGGGACTCTGGGATCAACAACTGCGCTGGTTCGGTGGCGGCGAAATCGCGAAAGGACGCCGCCGCGCCCGTGCCCTCGTCGTGGGGATCTTCTTTGCCGTGCTCATCACCCAGGGCACGCTCTACCTCACCATCGCGCGCAGCTACGAAGTCTTCTGGACCGCGAACCGCATCGGGTTCTTCGCCTTCTTCGCCTGGGGCCTCTGGATCGGCGCCTGTTATCTCATCGCCGGCTGGCGCGGTGGTCCCGCCACGGGCGCGATGCCGAACCGTGCCAAGGCCACCCTCGCCTGGGTCGGTCTGCTCCCCGTCCTCCTCAACGGACTCTGGCCCTGGATCGGCGGACGGACGCAGACCTCCTTCTCGATGTACAGCAACCTGCGCTCCGAGGCCGCGGGCAACCACATGTTCCTCCGCCGCGCCGATGTCTTTGATCTGCAGAAAGATATGGTCGAGGTCCTCACCTCCGCGCCCGACATCCTCGGCCCGTCGAGCCGCCCTCAGGGGATCCAGCAATTCGCGAATCTCGGGCACCGCATCCTGCCCTGGTTCGAATTCCGCCGACTCGTCAGCGAACATGAGGGCGACTTCGAGGTGACCTACACCCGCAAAGGCCAAGAGGAGTCGCTCGGGAGAAAAGGCGGCCAGATCCACGGCGATCCCGAAGCCTTCGAACCGCTCCCCTTGCTGCACCGGAAATTCCTCTGGTTCCGCAGGCTCGAAAGCCTCGAGGGGCCGATGGGGTGTACGCATTGAGGTGGCAAGCCACACACCCCGGGACCTTCGGCTTCTCCGTGATCGGCCTGAGTGGACAAGCGACTCTCGTTCGCGCGCTGCCCGGCGAATACCTTGAGCGTCTCATTCTTTCCAACCGGATTCTGGACGACGACATTCAACTGATGGGTGTCGTTCGGGAACCGATGGGGCTGGCCATTGTGACCAAGCAACCGACCATTGTCGGATCGGCCGCTACCCGCGAGGAAATGATCGCCTATTTCGAGGCGCGAAGGTTTTCCCACCTCCCCGAATATTGTGCCGGCTATCGAGGATCTCTTTCGTTCTATCGCGATCTCGACGACATCGCGGTTTTCGATGCTCATCCTGCGAATTTCCTCAAGGACCGAGCCGGAGTTCTGTTCGCCATCGATGCCATTGTCGTGCGGGTTGAGGGTGATCTGGAGAAAATCATCCACGAGCTTCGATAAAGGTGAAAGCCCGTCTCAGATGGTTGCGAGCCCGCCTTCCTGGAGTGTGGGGCGACGGGATTCGGGCCGGATCGACCACCGTTCGCCCCCCACTCCACCTTTGACCCGTCCCGCGGGGGGTGGACTGACGACCGATCAACATTTTAGCGGTTCTGCTCGACCAACGTGCCGATTCGTAGACGGACCTTGACGTCGGCTCCCGATTTCGAGCGCTTATCTCCGTTGCTAGTGGCACATGAGGTTAACGGCTCGCCGTCAGAAATGGATGTCGACGGTGCTGGCGTTTCGGAAGGGCTCGAAGAAAAAGTTCGTCAAATTTCCCAAGTTCCCCGTTCTCGGCGGTCTTCTGGTTGAAACAAGAAACCCATCTGTTGAAAACCATGAAAACATCCATCTCTCTCAAAGTTCTCATTTCGTCCTTGCTGATGATTACCGCGAAGGTGGCACTTGGTGCCGCCCCCACGAACGACCACTTCGTGAACGCCCGCGCTCTCACGAAGAGTTTCGAAGCGGTTTCGGGCACCACCGTGGAAGCGACGCGGCAGGCGGGCGAGCGAACCGAAACCGGCAGGTATTCGGTTTGGTACAAGTGGACCGCCCCGAGTTCGGGCCGGTTGCGGATCTCCGTCCAACCAAAGACGGGATCCACGATGCGGTATTTTGAATACGACGTATGGAGGGGGACGGCCCTCGATAACTTGAGACGGCTGGGAGGTGACAGCGGCCTTTGGGATGTGGACCCTCGCGAAGACCTTCCTGTTGTGAAGGGTGTCGTCTATTACCTCTCCGTCGGCCACCTCGACGACAACGCGGCAGTTTCGGGCACCTTCGACCTCTCTTTGGTCCTCGATTCTTCGAAGGACATCATGTCCGATGGAGCAGCGGGAGGTTCCGCCACCAATGACAAGTTCACCACGGCGACCGATCTGAGCGGCCAGGAGAACAGGCGCGCGGGTATCTCCTACGGCAACGAAGCCCTCGCGAAAGAAGCCGGTGAGCCCGTGCGCAATCCCAAATATTCGAGCTGGTGGAAATGGGTCGCGCCCGAGAACGGGGTGCTCGGCCTTTCCCTTGCCGGCAGCGACTTGGGGAACTACTACGCTTTCGCCAGCCGAAAGACGCTCGTCGTCTACGAAGCGACCTCGTTTTCGCAGATGGCGACCAGTGCACCGCTTGTTTACGCGAGCGTGACTTCCGGGTTGCCTCGCGATGCGGAGGTGGTCGTCAAAAAGGGCAGGACTTACTACATCGCCGCCGGCGTGGGCGGGGTACGTTTCGAAGGGGACAGCTTCAGTGGAGGCACCAATCCGCTGGATTTCGCTTGGCGGGTTCTGAGTCTTTCCTTCCGCGAGACGAGCCCGTCGCTCACCATTTACGGGAATGGCAGCCCGATCCCAAACAACGAGCTCTTCCCTCAGCCCGCTAATGGCACGGACTTCGGCTCGATCGCCCTCTCCGGGGGCGCGCTCGTCCACACCTATGATCTCATCAATGAGGGAACGGCCGATCTCACCATCTCCGTCCCCGCGGTCATCGCCGGGTCCAGCGCGTTTCAGGTGATCGAACAACCTGCCGCGGTCGTCTCGCCGGGTGCCGGCACCACGCTCATCGTGGCTTTCGATCCGGAATCGGTCGGTCTTCATACTGCCACTCTCATGGTTACCAGCAATGATCCCCTGAAGAGCGTCTATTCCTTCGCCGTTCAAGGCATGGCAGAGCCCGACCCGGCGGTCGTCGTGGTATCGACCCCTCCTGGTTTCGCTCCACTCGCCATCGGCAAAGCGAGCAGCCGCCGCATCCTCGTCGGCAACTACGGAGGAAGCGATCTCGTCGGACTTTGGGCGAGAGTTTCGGGTCGTGCAGCGCGGGACTTCCGGGTTACCGGTCTGGCTCAACGCATTCTTTCACCCGGCGAAGGAACCACCGTCACGGTCACCTTCCGGCCGCGGTCGCCCGGGATTCGGAGAGCCACGCTGACGGTTGGCGGGAACACCTCCATCGCACGGGTTCCGCTCTCGGGACGCGCGAAATTCAGCGAGCGGCGTTGAGCCTCGAAAAATTCCCCACCTCCCTTGCGCCCGCCACCCCGGTTTGCATTTCCACCAACTCTCGCTTCCAATACCCTCGATGGAACCAGAACTCAGCTTCGAATCGATCTACCATTCCTGGGCGAATCGCCCCGGAGGGATCGATGGTTCCGTCGAGGCCCATCTCCTCGCTTCGATCTATCGGGACTGCGCCAGAAAGGCCATCGAACACGACGAGCTTTTCATGGCGATGGAGTTGGCACAGGCCGGGGTGCGGCAGGCCGAGGCGTGTGGAGAATCTACAGTTCCCTTTCACCAGCTCCTCGCCCTCGCTCTCGCTCGTTCGGGTTCGGTGAAAAAGGCCTACCATCTTCTTCTGCGGCTCTCCAGCGTGGCGCGCGACCCGGAGTCGGCGGGCCTGCTGGCGCGGACGTTCCGTGACATCGCATGGGCCGAGCCCGACCCGGCCCGCCGACGGAATTACTTTCTCGAGGCATTCCACTATTCGAGCGAGGCCTATGCCCGATCCGAACAGGGCCGCGCAGCGGGAGGACCCGCGAACTACTACAACGCCATTCAGGCGGCCCAATTCGCGTTCTTTGCGGACGATCCGCGATCCTACCATTACCTCTTGGAGGCTGAAAAGGAGTGCTTGCTTGAGGAACGTCAGGGAAACAGCGATCCGAAGTGCCGGTTCTGGCGAGCGGTGACCCGGGCTGAGATCGAGCTGATTCGCGGAGAGGACCTCGACCGGACCCGCGAGCTTTATGGCGAGGCCAATCGTCTCGGGGACCCCTACTTCGCCGATCTTCGTGCCTGTTGGGCGGTCGCCCGGGAAATCCTCAAGCACCATGCCCGGCCCGGGTGGTATCCCTTGACCGCCCTTTTTGTCCCGCCGCCCCAGGTGATCTTCACCGGACATCAATTCGACCTGTCACCCGATCGG
This sequence comes from Verrucomicrobiales bacterium, assembly GCA_016795385.1. Taxonomy (GTDB): domain Bacteria; phylum Verrucomicrobiota; class Verrucomicrobiia; order Verrucomicrobiales; family DEV007; genus Arctic95D-9. The sequence goes on from JAEUHI010000040.1 coordinate 42,957, forward strand.
AACCGCTTTCCAGCCCGATTTGCCGGGGAAGCCCTCGAAAACATCCGCGTCCGGCTCGCCAAATGGCGTCCTTCCCGGGTCTACACCTCCTTCTCCTTCGGCGCCGACTTGCTTTTCATCGAGGCGGCGCTGGAGCTAGGGATTCCCGTGACACTGGTCCTTGCCTTTGATCTGGGACGCTCTCTTTCCGAGTTTCGTGCGACCGTCGAGCGTTGGGCTGCCCGCCATCCAGACGCCGACAGCGAGGCGTGGCACGAACGTGCCGACAAGGTCATTCGCGCTCTTCAAGCGGGATTTGAACCGACCGTGCGGGCACGCCCCTCGAATCTCGCGTTCCGTCATCGAATCCACGAAATCGCCTTCCCCATTCCCGCGGATTCCACGATCGATCCGTCACCCGCCTACGCCTACACAAACCGGCTCATGGCCGGTCTCGCCTTGCTCGAGGCGCGCCAGTCGGGAGCCCGGGTCTACCTGATGACCGTCCAGAACGAAACCGGCTCCGGGCAAAGCGGTGGCACCTCCGATTTCGTCCGGGATTTGGGAGACCGTCTCGCCGGCATTCACAATTGTTTCCCCACCCCATGATTCCTCCCGCGTCAATCCAGGTCCGCTTTTGTCTCTTTCTCGATGTGGTTGGCTTCTCGGGTATCAACGATCTGGAGATGGAGGCCTTCCTCAACGAATTCCTTGGTTCGCTTGCCGGGGAGATCAAGGACCTGGAGCCGCTTTTCGCCAACACCTGGGGGGACGCCGTGCTCCTCGTTTTTGATCGGGCGGAGCCTGCGGGACTTGCCGCCCTGAGAATGCAGCAGCTCCTCGCCGGAAACGACTCCGCCTTCGCAGGTTTCGGCCGCGAACTGAAGCTCCGCATCGGCATCCATGGAGGTCCCCTCGTCGAGGGAATCGACCCATTCACCGGCCGACCTGCGTTCCTGGGGGCCAACATCAACCGGGCGGCCCGGATCGAGCCCGTCGTCGAGGAAGGGCAGATCTTTGTCAGCCAGGAGTTCGCCGCCCTCAGCGAGGCCGAAGGCGTCACTTCCTTCCGTTGCCTGCCCCAGGGGCTGGTAGACCTACCCAAACAGGGAGGTCGCATCCGCGTCTACCGATTGGTCGCCACCTCCGCCGCACTCCACCCTTCCATGCCATGAAAACTTCCCACATCGAGCAACAGGTCGGGCTTTCCGACGATCTCCGCGAGAGGGTTCAATCCCATTTCTCCCGCTTCAGCGAAAGCCTCTCCGACGACCTCCGAAACCGCTTTTTCGACGAAACCATCCGGGAGTATTGCCTCGACATGGCCGCCGCGCTCGATGGCGAGATCGCCGTCTGGGTGTTCGAGGGAAGCGCGACCGAAGGACGTTTCCGGCTGCTTTTGGGAGGCCCCCGTCTGCATCTGCGGGAGACGCCGGAGAACGGCCGTCTCTTCGACCAGGTCTTTCACCGTCGCATGGTCTCCCAGCTCCGGCTGCCCCATTCCGAGAGGTGCATCGAGCCGACCCGTGAGCAGGCTCTCGAGATGATTCGCGAGCTCGATGTCTCGGTCACGTCGATCATGTCCGCCCGCTTCGGGCAGAGCGGTGCCCTGGAGGGAGTGGTGTCCGTGTTCCGGTTCGAGGATGAGGGTTCCCTCAGCCCCTTCCGGGACAAATCCTTCGAGGACGCTGACCCGGCGAGATTTCGGTTCTACCTCGAGATCCTGAACCGTCTTCTCGATCATGCCTACCTGAAGGCGGCGCTCGAACGGTGATGAACGCATTCCTTCCAGACAGACACCTGTGGCTCACCGCCGAGCAGGCCCACAGGGCCCGCGAGGACGGAACCGGCGCGGGCATCAAGGTGGCCATCATCGACAGTGGCATCGACTTCACCCATCCCGACCTCGCGACGGCGACGATCGAGGACAACGTCGTCCTGACGGAAGAGGACGGAAGCCTCGTCGTTCGTGATACCGGCGAGGCCTTCGACCCGCACGGACACGGCACCGCCGTGGCCTCCATCCTGCACCGCACCGCCCCCCAGGCCCGTCTCGGCAGCTTCCGGGTCTTTGAGGCGGAGCAAGCCGCCGGCAGTGGCCGCGTCATCCGCGGCGGGGTCGAGCTTGCCCTGAAGCGGGGCTATCAGATCATCAATTGCAGCTTCGGCATCCGCGGTCAGACCGCCTCGGGCCGTCTCAGCTTTTTTGCGGAGAACAAGGAATGGGCCGATCGTGCCTTCTTCGCGGGCCAGCATGTCGTGGCCGCCTGCAACAATGAAAATCATGCGGCCACGGAGTGGCCGGCGCATTTCACCAGTGTCGTCACGGTCGATGGCATCCATTGCGACGACGACGAGCTCTTCTGGAGTCCGGGAGATTTCGCCGACTTCGGTGCCCGTGGCGTCGATGTCGAGGTGGCCTGGACGCGCCACGAGCGGCTCCGCGTCGATGGCAGCAGCTACGCGGCTCCTCGGGTTGCCGGTTGGATCGCCCGCATTCTTTCCGTTCATCCGCAAGTCGATCCCGTGCAGATGAAGGGACTGCTGCGATTGCTCGCCTACGAGCGACCGCGCTTCCGCCTCCAATCTGGCCGCAGCCTCGCGCGGGGCGCTGGCTCCACGCGTCCCCGTGGCTGATCTCACCCATTCCGCTCACTTCGCAAACCAGAACCTCACCCGAACCCCAACCGCCGGCCAGCAAAGTCTGGCATGCCGCCCCCTTGTTAAACGCTCACCCCCGGGCGACCGCTTGACAGATCCCCTTCGTTCAAACTACAAAGTCCCCTGATCGCTTATGAGCCTTGATCCCAACGATACCGATTCCGAGGAATTCCTCGCCCTCACCGAATTGCTTGAACTCGGCGACGAGACCGCCGAGGGAAGAGCCGCCTATCCCCTGAGCCAGGAGGATGAAACCCTCCTTCTCAAACTCATTGAAAAGCGTTGCTCCCGTGACGAACGGAGACAGGCCATGATCCTCGCCGCGTCGAACCGTCTCGCTCTCGAGTTCCTTGCGGTGCGCATCAAGAACATGGCCGCGTGAACTGCGCGGGAGCGCCGACCATCGCAATCCCGGACTCGCGCTTCGAAAGCGTCTTTCACGGTCGACGCCCGGCCTCTACGACTCTCTCTTTCACACCTCGGGAATCTCCACGACAGCATCTTCATCGCTGGCGAGACAGGGGTGCCGGGCGATGAACGTGGCGATTTGTTCCCACGTGTATTCGTGTCCGCGCATCTCGAGGGAGCGGGTGATTTCGGTCCGCAGAGAGGCCATGCCGCCATTCTTCATCCGCGTGATTTCGGCCGCGTCCACCCCGAGGATCGGGGCGATCGTTCGTTGCGGAATTTTGTGTAGATAGACGAGCCGGATGACCACCAGCTCTTCGGGATGGAACCGTTTCAACCACGTAAACCCGTGTCGGATCGCCTCAAAGAGGGCCTTCTCATCTTCCGCGGGGCCCGACCACGGCTCCCCGTCGCTTTCCTCACCGACCGTGTCACTGAGCTGTTCGCGCATTCCCTTCTCCCTCCAATCATGCAGGCGATTTCTGCAAACGCGACGCAGCCAGCCTTCAAGGGAACCTTTTCCAGAGTATTTGCGAAGCTTCCCGGCGAGACATTCCTCGATGACCTCGGAAGCAATTTCGGTTGCCTGGTCCTTCGAACGGGTGTCCTCCTCGTCACACTTTGATCGCAGATAGGCTCCCAGAGTGGTCAGGTACTGCTCGACGAACACGCCAACCACCCCGCGCTCCCTGTCTAAAGCGGCCGTTGCGAAGGCCCCGTCGTTCATTGGAGGGAGGTCGAGCAAGCCCAGCAGACCGGCCCGTTCAAGCCACCCGTCAAAGGCACCGATGCCATCGTGAAGCGTGGGCAGCGTACCGGCTTTTAACTCCGAAACGAGTCGTTGCGCCACCTCGACTGCCTTTTCTTCCTTTCGGGGCACCACCAGAGCGCTCGCGACAAGTCTGGCTCGAATCTCCGACTCCAGCTCAGCCTCAAGCACTGCCCGGGAAGCCTCTGCTTCCTTCAGTTTTTGAATCACGTCGCGAATCGCCATAATGTATTTTGGTAAACCAGTGCCCCGGGTCCTACAAGTGCATTTGTGGGTCACTCTCGGATCGAACCCACCCCGCAAGAGCGGGGCGGACACTTTGGTCAATCGGCCCGCCCGCTCCATGGGGGAACGCATTTGCGCCAGGTGGAGGCGGGGAGGTTTTTTCACAAGATTCGCATCGCGGGCAGTCTGGGTGGGTGGTAAAAAAACAATGCGTCAAACCTGCAGCATGACAACCGAACCAGATTCAGAAAGGAAAATCATCAGCATCTTTATTAGTAGTCCGGGGGACGTAGAAATGGAACGTCAACGGACCAAGCTGCTGATTGAGCGCATTGCCCTTGAATTTTCACCTTGGGCCAAGTTGGATCCCTATTTCTGGGAGCATGAGCCGCACGATTCCTCGGTAGATTTCACGACCTCGATAGGCCCCACGTCCGACTACGACATTGTTGTCGTCATCCTCCGGGGTCGCCTTGGCACCCGCCTGAACTCGGCGCACCAAAAAGTTGACGGCGGGGTCTACCGCAGCGGCACGGAGTATGAGGTGCTGACTGCGTTGGAAGCCCAGAATCTACCGCCAGGAGGGCGGCCGCAGCTCAATGTGTTCCTCAATATTGACCTCGAACCCTTGGATCTATCGTTGGAGAAATCCAAGCGTGACCAGATCACAGCGCAGTACGATGCGCTCCAAGAGTTTATCAACGAGCACTTTCAGGCCCCTGAAATCGATCCCGACGGCAAGGAGATACTCACCAATAAGCGTAGCTACAATACCTACAAAACCCTTGACCGATTCGAGGAGCTTTTGGAAAAAACGTTGCGGGGTGCCCTGAAGGGCCTGCTGGGAATTGAAACCGAACACCAGTCAGTGGGAACGGCGGGCGTTCGTCCCGAAAAGAGCTGGGAGGGCAGCCCGTTCATGAAACTCGATGTGTTCGAGGCGAAACACGCACCCATCTACTTCGGTCGGACCCGTGCCATCGGCCAGGTCGTCGAGAAACTGAAGGAACGCTTCGGAAGCGGAAGTGGATTCCTCATGGTCTTCGGTGCGAGTGGCAGCGGAAAGAGTTCCCTGATGCGCGCCGGGGTGCTTCCGATGGTGACTACACCTGGGATGATTCCCGGCGTGGGGCTTTGGCGTCAGTCCATTTTCAAACCGAGCGAAGGGTCTGGAGACCTCTTCCTCGCGCTCGCAGCCGCACTTCTCTCTGATGACGCTCTTCCGGGCTTGGGTGATCGCTCGCTCCTCCACAAGGAGGATCGGATGAGAAAGCTAGCAGAGGAGCTAAGTCAGGGAGCGACCGCTATCGTGGCGCGCATTGAGGGCCGATTGAGTGCCGATGCCGAGCTTGAGCGCGAGCGCCAGGTCGCCCATCTGCTGCTTCTCGCCCGAGAATTCGAGCATGGGGGGAGACCGGCCGATGCAGAGGCCGCCCGGGACCGGGCGGCCGCTCTGCCGATACCAATGGCGGGATTCATTCTTGTCGTCGATCAGATGGAAGAGCTCTACACGGGCACAACCGAAGAAGGCCGGAAGGCGTTTCTCGACGCTCTTTGTGCTCTTGCCAAGAGCCGGATGGTACTGGTAACGGCGACTTTGCGGAGCGATTTCTACTCTTGCTGCGAAGGCCACACCGAGTTGATGCGCTTGAAAGAGGTGGGCAACTACCACCTCGATCTGCCAACCGGCCCTGAATTGCTCCAGATGATTCGCGAACCCGCCCGTGCCGCGGGTTTGATCTATGAGGAGGACCCGAAACGGGGAAGATTGGACGATCACATCCTCAAGGCAGCGGCGGCGGATCCCGACTCTCTGCCTTTGCTTGAGATGTGCCTCGATCGGCTTTATGAAGTGCGCGATATCAAGAAGGGCGCTCTCACGTATTCCGGGTACGAAAAGATTGGAGAGCTCGAAGGGGTTCTTACGACGCATGCCGATGAGGTATTCCTTGCTTTCTGCGGCGAAGAAGCACCGAGTAAGGAAAACGAGGACTTGCTGAACGAGGTGATCAAGACGCTCGCCTCGCCGAGGGCGGGCGAGGCCGGAAAGGGAGCCAGTGAAGCTGGGGAAGGAGTCAGTGTTGTCCGTAATGTCGTGCCCTACGATGCCTTCGAATCACTTCCGGGTGCGCAGCGCCTCGTGGATCAGTTCATTGAGAAGCGACTCTTCACCGGAGGGAGTGATACAGCCGGTAGGCGGGTCGTCGCGGTGACCCATGAGGCCTTGCTGCGTAATTGGAAGCGAGTCAAGGACATGTTGGGATTGGAAGACAATCAGCACTTTCTCCAGGTCCGAACCAGAGTGGAGCTGCGGTTTAAGCAGTGGGAGGAGAGCGGCAAAGACAATGGCTTCCTGTTGCAGAAGGGAAAGGAGATCGAGGAAGCCGAGGAGTTGGATACTGAGTCTCCCCATGTATTCGTTGAGGTGCGCTAGCTTTTTGGACCATCAGAGACCAAAATCAGATCATGTCCAGCAAGACCCGCAATCGATACAATGATGACTTCAAGGCCCAGACCCTGGAGCTCGTCGACACCGGCAAACCGATCTCCGAAGTTGCCGA
>JAEUHI010000081.1 GCA_016795385.1 Verrucomicrobiales bacterium
TCCACTTTGCCGTCGCTGCCGCTCCGCCCTTCGGGCTGCCTCGTTGGCAGGCTATGTCGTTGCACTCCATTCTCTTCGCGCCTTGGCATCACGAATTCCGACTCGGCCGATTCACGAACGGACTTTTGGCAAACAGTCTAGCCGTCGAGCGCACCCTGTTCAGTCCACCGGATAACAATTCGGTGGGAGCGGGCTTTGGTATCGAAACGCAACTTATCGTGTCGGCGCATAAAGCAGTTGCCTTTCTCGCTTATAATTTCCATAATCGAGTTACGCGGATCTTGTCATCAAGAATCGCGCTGGAGCGTCCCGAATCCCCAGCGGTTCCCGACCGGGTGACCGCAAGATTCCAAGCCCCGCTCGAAGAGTCCGCGCCCTTGCCAAATCCAGCCTTCGGCCAAGTAAGATTTCACTGACATCAGATTCATCGAACATAGCCCCTTCACTTCCCCCTAATGAACTTGTTCCTCTGGCAAAGCCTCCTTTAACGTCTGCTGCAACGGATTCGAATATCCGCGAATTCACGAACATTGCAGAAACACCTGATATCGCAGACACCCTATGAAAAGTAACCTTGTTTTCCAAAAGTACGAACGCGCCAAGAACATCCGTTCGAACGGACCCATCATCCGAATCAACAAGGGATACTTCTTCTTCAACCGGGTCCTCGTCTCGAAGCTCTCCTGCGAGCGGGTCGATCTCTATGTCGACCCGACCGAGAGCACCGTCCTGATCCGGCCGGGCCGCGATTTCAAACTGACTTTCACCGCCTACGGAAGAGCCACCTTTTCCGCGGCGCCCTTCATCAATGAACTAGAGATACCCGAGGGATTTTATCCGGCGGATGACCACGAGGGTGGTTTGATTTTTTCCTATCGAAACTAATCAATCCCTTCCACCTCTTGTGTCATACCCCACCACGACATGAACGTCGAAATCTTCGCTTTTTGTGAAGCGGCCGATCTCTCGGGCACTACGGAAGGAAAACTGAGTCTCAACGGAATCTTCGATCGCATCAGTACCCGGATCATGCCCTACCGCCACGAAAACTTCCTCCTGGCGATCCGGATCCGTTTCGATCCCATCGAATCCGGTTATCACGAGTATCGAATCGATCTCGTCGACGCCGACGGCCGCCTCCTCGAACCTTCCCGCATCGGCACCTTTCCACGCAATTGCTGGAGCGAGGCCGCCTTCCTGGTCTCCAATGTCTTCATTCCGTTTCGCGGCATCGTGTTCCCCCAGCCCGGAGACTACGAGGCCCGCATGGCGGTGAACGGCCATCTCTCGGCCTGCGCTCCGTTACAGCTGAAGACCTACCCGGAGATCTCCCGCCTGTAGCGTCCGCCCGGCCGGACGCTGCAGCCAAGCTTCCCACTTCGTCCCCTTTCCCCCCTTCAATGAAGGATCCGCACACCCCTTCAAAAGACCGCCCTCCGCTCCTCCTCATCATCGATCGCAGCCCCGTCTTTGCCGAAGGGTTGAAAGGGGTTGCCTCCGCATCCGGTATCACGCTGAATGCGATTTTCACCGCCCTGCCTGTCGATGCTCCGCGGTTGCTCCATTCCCTCGCCACCCATGTGCAGCCGCCGGGTGTGGTGGTGATGGACGGCCGCATCCATCCGGAATTCGATTGCGTCGACATGCTGGTGAGAATCCGCGAGACGCATCCGCAGTGCGAGGGCATCCTCGTACTGAAAGTGCTCGATCACTTCCTCCTCCGGAAGGCGATCGCGGCTTCGATCAGCGTGATGGTGCATCGCGAGGACTCGCTCGATGTCTTCCGCCACGCCATCGATGCCGCCCTCAGCCGCAGCACCTATTTCTCGAACAGCGTCGCCCGGGGTATCGAAAACTCAATCACACGGGATCGCTGGATCCATCGCGAAGCGCTCTCGAGCCGCGAACTCGATGTACTCATCCGGATCGGCATCGGACGGCCGGGCAACGCCATCGCCTGCGAGCTGGGACTCAGCCCGAAAACGATCGGCACCTACCGCATGCGGATCCTGCAGAAACTCGGCCTTCAGAACAACGCCGACATCTGCTTCTTCTGCCTGCGGCATTTCCCCGACCTCCTCGCCAACCACCTCGGATATCATCCGGGGATACGGGAAATCGAGACCGGGATCGTTCATCCGGCCACGCCCCCAGCGGGCGGCATGTGATACCAGGCAAATCGCGCGGATAGAACCCGCAGCGGTGACGGCAGGAATCCCCGCGCACGCGCGTCCCGCCGTTGCGATCACACCCGCCATCGCGCACGCGATCCCATCCCGGGAGTCTCCGTCCGAGACAGGAGTCCGGCACCGTTTTCCATAGTTCAAGTTAGAACTATTTATTTCATTAAAGATACTATCTTTAAAAGCTTCTTACAGGTGAATATGGGATTGATCTATCTATGTATTTTTTCTAATGATGTTTCGCAAAGGGTTCCACTACCTTTCACAACAACACGCGCAACAACCATCATGAAATCATCATTCCTGCATACCATCCTCCCGGTATTGTTCCTCGCCGGCCCGATATCCGCCCAGACGATCCCCTTCCCCGCGGGCACGTTCGAGACCGATCCGGGCACGCATTGGACGGCATCGACCTCCGGCGTCGCCACCACCTCCTTCCCCGTCAGCGGCGCGAGCACGGTGGGCCGGATCTCCCCCACCGCGGGCAGCGGCTCCCTGCGGGCCACCGTTCCCAACAGCACCTTCCAGGCAAACTCCCTCTACGAGATTTCCTTCGACTTTTCCGGCGGAAATCTCGTCGCGGTCGGGTCCGGATACGCCATCGAGATCCGCGACGGGTCGAACAACATCGTCGCGACCTTGACGAATGATCAGCTGGTCGGACTGCTCGGCCTCAATCTCGGCCCGGTCGATACGCTCGCTCTCGATCTCAACTCCTTGACGGGGGCTCTGACCGATTCCGACCTCCTCCTCGGAAACCTGAGGGATCTGCTCGGGTCTCTCGCGAACAATGGCGCCCTTCTCGCCGAGATCCAGGCCCTCGTGAATCAACTCGTCGCGGGAGGCGCGGACAGCGATCTCCTCACGGCGTTGACCGGATTGCTCGAAGACGTCCTCAGCGGAGCGGTCGATCCCGGTGATCTGAATGATCAGCTGATCGCCGATCTTCTCGGCCTGAACGTGCTCGATCCGATTGTTTCCGCCGTCTCCGATCTGCTGGCCTCTCTCGGCGGCAATGAGGACCCCGTGACCGCCCTCACCGGTCTGCTCACGGCGATCCTCGGAAATCCGGGCGACCTCGGCCCCGTCGACGATCTCCTCACGACTCTGCTCGGGGAATCCGATCTCCTCGGCGAAGTGACGAACATCCTCAACCTTTCCCTCGTCGAAGACGTCCTCGGTACGTTGACCAGCGGTGAGACCCTCGGCCTGCTCGGGCTGCTGGATCCGGGAGCGGGAGGCACGCAGACCGCCAAGCTTCTCTTCACCACCGGCAGCACGCCTCCGACCGGGAATCTCGATGTCGTCCTCCAGGGCTCGGCCACGCTCGGCTTGCTGAGCTTCGACTACGACAACATCGCGGTCCGCCGCTTCAACCTCGTCTCGACACCGACGCCACCGAATCCCGGCGCGAACGGTTCCACCCGCCCCATCGTGAATCCGAAACGCCAGCGCGTCATCCGCCGTATCACGAGCCCGCAGGTGACGATCACGGGCACGGCGCAGGCATTTGGGACAAACAATGCGATCCGAAAGGTGGAGGTCTCGGTCCGCGGTTCGGGCGTTTCCGCCTCGTCCAAACGCTTCAAGGCGGTGAAGGGCAAGGAGCAATGGACCGCGCGCGTCCGCGTTCCGGTCAGTCCTCGCACCCGTCTCCTTTTCCGCGCGGAGGATCTCCTCGGCCAGAAATCGATCAACGAACTGGTGCGAGTGAGCCGCAAGTAGGCTTTGCTGCTCCGAACCGCCGACGGGAGGCATCCGGAATCCACCGGATGCCTCTATTCGTTCCCCGAGGTTCCGCGCCCGCGCATCACGCCATCCCGCAAGAAATGCGGCGACTTCGATATTGTCCGGCGACTTCAAAAACGCTAGGCTCACCGATATGTCATCGCGATTTTGGTTTTCGGCGGCGGTCCTCCTCGCTTGGGGAGGAGCGATCTGGATGAATGGACAAGAGTCGGCCGAAGGCGCACGAGCGGTCGTGCCGACCGGAAAAGCCGATGCCGGACAGTCCGTGTTTGTCACGAAAGGCTGCCACCAATGCCACAGCGCGGGTGCGACCAAACTCCCGCCGGTGGAGCTCGCCCCTCGTCTTGTCATCGAACTCGGCGGCGACGTCCACTCGAAGTGGACGCGCGACGACTACGCCCGCGCCATCATGGATCCGAACCACCTTGTCTCGGAGGACTACAAGATCGCGATGATCCGCCTCGGCGATCATTTCAAGGCGGAGAATTCGCCCATGCCGACCTTCGCCGATGTCCTCCGCGTCAGCGAACTGATCGACCTCGTCACTTTCCTCGACAGCCTCACCGATTAATCCCCCCAACCCTCTCCCGATCCCATGATCCCACGCCGCGATTTCCTTCGTCGTTCCCTCTATTCGGGTGCCGCCCTCGCCTCGCTGCCCGTGATCGGCGCCGAATCGGCCGCCACCAGCGCGTCGCCGGGCGCGACCTCCGAGACGCTGGTGAAGACCCTCTACGATTCCCTGACCGAAGCGCAGCGACAGGCCCTTGTATTCGATTTCGAGAATCCCTTGCGCACGAAGATCTCGAACAACTGGCACATCACCGAACAGCGTATCGGCAGCTTCCTCGACGCCGACCAGAATGCGATGGTGCGCGAGATTTTCCTCAAGGCCCACAGCGAGGAATATGCCGAGACCGTCATCAAGCAGGTCGAGCACGACAGCGGACGTGCGGGTTTCGGCGACTCGTCCATCGCCCTTTTCGGCGAGCCCGGCACCGGGAAATTCCAGTTCGTCCTCACCGGCCGTCACTGCACCCGGCGCATCGACGGCGATTCGGTCGCGGGCAAGGCCTTCGGCGGGCCGATCTTCTATGGTCATGCCGCGGAGAGTTTCAACGAAGGCCCCGAGCACACGGGCAACGCCTATTGGTATCAGGCCCGGTCGGCGAACAAGGTTTTTCAAATGCTCGACGGCAAACAGCGGGAAGCCGCCCTCGCTCCGAAGGAAGCTCCCGACAACGCGTCGACCATCCAGTTGAAACGCCAGGCCGGTGATCTGCCGGGATTGTCCTTCGCCGACATGACCTCCGATCAAAAGGAGGGCGTGCGCGGCGTGCTGAAGGATCTTCTCATGCCCTTCCGCGAAGCCGACCGCGAGGAATCGATGAAGCTGATCGAAAAGGCGGGCATCGACGACCTGCATCTCGTCTTCTACCAATCCGGCGACATCGGCAACGACGGCGTCTGGGACAACTGGCGTCTCGAAGGGCCGCACATGGTCTGGTATTTCCGCGGTGCGCCCCACGTCCATACGTGGGTCCACATCTCCGATCCCGGGACGCCCCGCGAGCCGCGGGCGTGAATCGGCCGGAGTTCCTGGATGGGTTAAGCCAATCTCCAGCGTTTGACAGTGTTGGTCATCTTAGCTAACTTGAATGCATGCAGGTGACCATCCACGAGGCAAAGACCCAGCTCTCCCGGTTAATCGCCGCAATGGAACGAGGGGAGGAAGTCGTGATTTCCCGTCGCGACAAGCCCGTCGCCCGCCTCGTCCCCGCGGAGATGGGAAGGACGAAACGCCGGATTGGATTTCTCGCCGGCAAGATGCCTCTCGAGGCGGTGGACCGACTGACTTCGGATCCCGCCATGGATGCGGAGATCGAGAGCAACTTTTTGGAAAGCGTCGAATCGCTTGATTCGTGAAGGCGTTTCTTCTCGATACCAACGCCCTGCTGCGGTTCGCCTATCATCCGGCCCGCCTTACCGTCCGTGCCATCGCCGCCTTTGAGGAAGCCGACTCCTTGCGATATTCGATCGTCAATTTCTGGGAAATCGGGTTGAAGCTTTCCAGCGGAGGATTTCATGATCTGGCGATCCCCGGCGACTGGGAGAAAGATCTGGTCGCGAGCTTGCTTGAACAAGGCATCAGCGAACTGGCCATCACACCCCGCCATTGCCGCCGGGTTCAGGAACTCCCCTTCCATCACAAGGATCCCTTCGACCGGATGCTCATCGCCCAAGCCCTCGTCGAGGGACTCGACTTGATCGGCAGCGACGCCCAGTTCGACGACTATGGAGTGCGACGGGTTTGGTGAGGAGGGGGCGGGCGCCTCGTCCGCGTAGTGACGCCGCCGCCCCGGCGCGATCACGGTTGACACCCTTCCCGCATCGCTTACAGTTGCGCGCCTCAGCGTCGAGGCTGTCTTTTGCCGTTCGCCCCCGCACGGTCGCAGCCCGCCCCCTCCTCCGACGGGCCGCTTTGTCTTTTTCCCTGCGCTTTTATCTCCAAGACCAACCACCTGGATCCCAACAAAAAAACCATGGCTAAGAAGCAGACCGCCAAGAAACCCGTCGCGAAGAAATCCGCGGCGAAGAAATCCGCCCCCGTGAAAAAGGCTCCGGCCAAGAAAGTCGCGGCGAAGAAAGCCGCAGCAAAACAACCCGCTGCCAAAAAGGCTCCCGCCAAGAAAGTCGTGGCCAAGGCTCCTGCCAAGAAGGCCGCCGGCAAGTCCACCAAATACGTCTACACCTGGGGTGCCGGCAAAGCTGACGGCAACGGCGGCATGAAGGCCCTCCTCGGCGGCAAGGGCGCGAACCTCGCCGAGATGACCCGCATCGGTCTGCCCGTGCCTCCCGGATTCACCATCACCACCGAGGTCTGCACGTACTACTACGCGAACAAGAAGACCTATCCCGCCCAGCTCCAGGCCCAGATGGAAGCGGCCGTGAAGAACATGGAGAAGATCATGGGATACAAGTTCGGCGACGCCGAAGGTTTCCCCCTCCTTGTGGCGGTCCGCTCCGGCGCCCGCGACTCCATGCCGGGCATGATGGACACGATCCTCAACCTCGGTCTCAACGACAAGACCGTCGTCTCTCTCGAGAAAGCCACCAAGAACCCCCGTTTCGCCTGGGATTGCTACCGCCGCTTCATCCAGATGTACGGCGACGTCGTCCTCGGCGTGCAGAAGCGCGAAGGGGAAGACCACGAGCCTTTCGAAGTCGTCATCGAGGGCTTCAAACACGAGAAATACCACCGCGACATCGTCGACAGCGACCTCACCGCCGATGACCAGAAGGAACTGGTGAAGCGCTTCAAGCAGCTCGTCAAGGAGCGCACCGGCAAGACCTTCCCCGACAGCCCCTGGGACCAGCTCCGTGGTGCCGCCGGCGCCGTGTTCGGTTCGTGGATGAACGACCGCGCCATCGTCTACCGCCGCAAGTACAACATCCCCGCCGAGTGGGGCACCGCCGTCAACGTGCAGGCGATGGTCTTCGGCAACACGGGCGAGACCTCCGGTTCCGGCGTGGCCTTCACCCGCAACCCCGCCAACGGACTCAACGAATTCTACGGTGAGTTCCTCATCAACGCCCAGGGCGAAGACGTCGTCGCCGGCGTCCGCACCCCCGAGCCGGTCTCCGAGCTCAAGAAGCAGATGCCGAAGAGCTACGCCGACCTCATGAAGGTCCGCGCCATCCTCGAGAAGCACTTCAAGGACGTGCAGGACATCGAGTTCACGATCCAGGAAGGCAAGCTTTACATGCTCCAGACCCGGAACGGCAAGCGCACCGCCGCCGCCGCGCTGAAGTTCGCCTCGGACATGGTGAAGGAAAAACTCATCGACTGGGAAACCGCCGTGCTCCGCAACCCGGCCGACCAGCTCGAGCAGCTCCTCGCCCCCGACTTCGACGCCGCCGAGATCAAGAAGGCCAAGGCCCTCGCCAAGGGTCTTCCCGCCGGTCCCGGTGCCGCCTCGGGCATCATTTACCTGAACGCCGACCGCGCCGCCGCCGCCGCTGACAAGGGACAGACCGTCCTCCTCGTCCGCAACGAGACTTCTCCGGAAGATCTCCGTGGCATGATCGCCGCCGCCGGCATTCTCACCGCCAAGGGTGGCGTCTCCTCGCACGCCGCCCTCGTCGCCCGCCAGATGGGCAAGGTCTGCATCTGCGGCGCCAGCGCCGTCGAGATCGACTACGACAAGAAGACCGTGACCATCGCCGGCCAGGTCTTCCACGAAGGCAAGGACAGCCTCAGCATCGACGGCACCGCCGGCACGATCTACGGCGGACTCGTCAAGACCGGTCCTTCCCAGATCGTCCTCGGCCTGCTCAAGGGCGACAAGGAAGCCGCCTCGACCGAGAAGTTCAAGCAGTTCAAGGAACTCATGGGCTGGTGTTCCAAGGCCACCCGCCTCGCCGTCCGCACGAACGCCGACAACCCCGAGCAGACCGAGCAGGCCATCGCCTTCGGTGCCCAGGGCATCGGCCTTACCCGGACCGAGCACATGTTCTTCGAAGGTGACCGCATCGACGCCGTCCGCGAGATGATCCTCGCCGAGACCGAGGAAGGCCGCCGCGCCGCCCTCGCGAAGATCCTTCCCTACCAGCGCGAAGACTTCATCGGCATCTTCGAGGCCCTCAAGGGTCTGCCCGCGACGATCCGTCTCCTCGATCCCCCGCTGCACGAGTTCGTCCCCCACGACGAGAAGGCGCAGGAAGAACTCGCCAAGAAGCTCGGCGTTTCCGCCGAGAAGGTCGCCGCCCGCGTCGCCGCCCTCCACGAGTTCAACCCCATGCTCGGCCACCGTGGCTGCCGCCTCGGCATCGCTTACCCCGAGATCACCGAGACCCAGGCCCGCGCCATCTTTGAGGCCGCCGCCGAAGTCCAGAAGAAGGGCATCAAGGTGAAACCCGAGGTGATGATCCCGCTCGTCGGCTTCAAGAAGGAGCTCGACCTGCAGGTCGCCATCGTCCACGCCGTCGCCGCCGAGGTGCAGAAGGAGAAGAAGGTGAAGCTCAGCTACCAGGTCGGCACCATGATCGAAGTCCCCCGCGGTGCCCTCACCGCCGACGAGATCGCCGAGACCGCCGAGTTCTTCAGCTTCGGCACGAACGACCTCACCCAGACCGCGCTCGGCATCAGCCGCGACGACATGGGCAACTTCCTCAATCCCTACACCGAGAACGAGATCTTCAAGAAGAACCCCTTCGCCACCCTCGACCAGGACGGCGTCGGCCAGCTCGTGAAGACCGCCATCACCAAGGGCCGCAAGACCCGCCCCGACATCAAGCTCGGCATCTGCGGCGAGCACGGTGGTGATCCCGACTCCGTGAAGTTCTTCCACAACGTCGGCCTCGCCTACGTGAGCTGCTCGCCCTACCGCGTGCCCGTCGCCCGCCTCGCCGCCGCCCAGGCCGCGATCGAGGAGAAGCGCGCCGCGAAGAAGAAGTGATCGGCTGATCCATCAATGCATTCCGAAAGGGCGGTTCCGCGAGGGACCGCCCTTTTTCGTGGGTGGCGGGCGACTTCGTCGCGATCGTTGTGAGGGTGCTCTCACCCGGGGTTGACCGAAGTTTCCCGCCGAATCGCTTGAAATCCTGCCGCCCACTGGAGATTCAGGTAAAATTGATCGCGGCAATTCCGTGAGTCTCCGAGCCCCCCGCACCGCTCATGTGTATCACGCATCCGTACAAGCTTCGCGCCACAAAGCCAAAATCCGCACACAACGCTTTACCTCCACCTGGACCAAGATACCCTGCCCTCCATGGGCTATCGCTGTGACCCGCGTGACAAGAACCCCCACCCCAGCACCCCCGACGTCCTCGGGCGCGCGCCTTCGGATGTCAGCGTCACCATGAACGAGCAGCCCGTCACCCGCCAGGGCGAGTTCTGGCGGCGCGAGGTCGGCGACCTGCCCAACGCCCTCGCCGCCGTCTGGCAGCCGGTGCAGGTCGATGCCGTCGATCCCGGGGCCGGACCGAACGGAGCCGATGTCCCGGCCCGGCGCTCGGGACACCGTTTCGTGCCGATGGCCTCGGAGACGCCCTTCTACGACTTCGACGGGAATTTCGTCTCTGATGCCCGGTGGATCTATGGGTGGAACGCGGAAAATCAGTTGATCGAGATGACCACCGCCGCCCCCGCCCTCGCCGCTGGGGTGCCGAGGGAGCGGTATCGCTTCGTCTACGACAGCCGCAGCCGCCGCATCGCGCGGACGGTGGAGAGCTGGGATCTCGACGCGGGTTCCTGGGTGCTGCAGAAGAGCGAGCGTTTCGTTTACGATCAGTGGAATGTCGTCGCCGTCGTCGATGCGGCCGGGGAGGTCGTGCAGCGGTATGCCTGGGGGAATGACCTCAGCGGCACGCCGCAGGGCGCGGGCGGCGTCGGTGGACTGCTCGCGACGTCGGATGCGGCAAGCGGGCGGAGCTGGTGCTATGCGTACGACGGGAACGGGAATGTCTCGGCGGTCGTCGATCTCGCGGATGGGGCGAAGGTAGGTCGGTATGATTACGATGCCTTCGGGCGGACGATCGCGACTTGGGGGGATGAGGGCTTGGCGGCGGTGAATCCGTATCGGTTTTCGACGAAGCCGCAGGATGGGACGGGGTTGTATTATTATGGGTTCAGGTGGTATGATTCGGAAGCCGGGACGTGGCTGTCGCGCGACCCCATTGGCGAGCGAGGCGGAGTAAATCTTTATGGGTTTATCGAGAACGCCCCGACTCTTGGGATCGACCCACTAGGGGAAACCGCAAGATTCTCGATGACATCGGTTGCGACCGTTGAGAACGGAATGCAATTCTACGAGATTAACCTATCGCTTGATCTCACCGTTCACTTCGGTTGCATGAGCGGTCATCTAAGTCGGCTCGACTTACAAAACCAACGGAGATTAATCTCCCAGGCAGAAACGATGGGGATGTCCCAGAGATCGTTAAAACAGGGTAGCGGTCGGCATTGATAGGTTGGTTCAGTTAGGATGGGTTGTGCAAGCTGTTTCTCCGCGCGCCTCCCCGGATGGAGCGGAGGTCTGCGAGCGTAGCGAGTTGACCGGAGCGGAATCCGGGGAGGTGCGCGGGCCCCGCAGGGCCTCCCGCAGTTTCGGCAGGTCTTCATGATGACGAACCTTCCGAAATCCACTCTCCGCCC
>JAEUHI010000086.1 GCA_016795385.1 Verrucomicrobiales bacterium
ACCGCATCACCAACGCCAGGATCGAATCCTTCAACAGCACCGTGAGCCGCATCATCTTCAAGGCCCGCGGCATCCGCTCCCTCGAATACCTCTACCTCAAACTCAGGCAGGAATCACTCCTGCACATCTGAAAGAGAGCCTGGAATTTGCAGCACCGAAATTTGGGCTTTGCGTCCAAAGTCGATCTGTCATCCCGTTTTCGCCGCCGCTTTCCTTAGCTCCAACTTGTTTGTTGATCGGGTCGCATCGCTAACGAAAGGCGCAAACTTGCCGCGTCTCGATGCTTCTTCGTTTGACTCAATTGCTATTCCGCTTCCACCCCTGAGCGAGCAACATCGCATCGTGGAAATCCTGCAGGAGGCCGAGAAAATCCGCCGTCTCCGCGCCGCCGCCGAAGCCAAAGCCGCCGAGATCGTGCCGGCTTTGTTTTCTGAGATCTTTTTGAGTACTAACGGTTCGTTCGAAGAGTGCGACTTTATTCCCCTCGGTAATCTATTGAGCGAAATCCAGACGGGATGGAGTCCTGTCGCTGGAGATCACCGAATGTCGGAGGAAGAATGGGCAATCCTGAAGCTTGGGGCTGTTTCATTCGGCACTTACAATGATTCCGAGAACAAAGCGCTTCTGTCGGATTCTACACCCAAGCCCGACTTAGAAGTTCAATCGGGAGATCTTTTACTTGTGCGCAAGAACACGCGGGATTTGGTAGGTGTCGCAACATACGTTTGGGAAACCGCACCACGTCTCATGTTCCCTGATTTGGTCTTTCGGCTTCGATTAAGATCAAACGCTCCGGTTTCCAATCAATACCTATGGGCTCTCTTCTCTCATCCATCCTTTCGCCGGCGGATCGCACACTTAGCTGACGGAGCTGCTGCGTCGATGGTTAATATTCCGAAATCACGTTTAAATAGTCTCAGTATCCCTGTTCCCCCCAGTTCCCGCCTTCAAAAGTTTTATGAAACGCTGGCACAGTTCCGGGAGGTTGGAAATATTGTTGCCTTCGATTCTTCAAAATTGATTTTTTCCCTCACTGCCAACGCCTTCTCCGGCGAACTCACCCGGAGCTGGCGCGAGACCCATCACAAGAAACTCGCCCTCGAAGCCCGCGAACGCGACGCCGCCCTCGCCGCCAGCGGAGCCGAGCTCCCGCGCGGTCGGCGCGCGACAATACCGGAGCTGGCTTCAATCTTCGAAGATCTCCCCACCGACGGTCAATACGCCGACCTCAGCCGGGAGCAGCGAGATCTGTTCAAGCGAATCCGCAAGATGGTGGGTGGAGTCAAACACCTTCGTTACTTCACCGCCGAAGCGGTTGCGAACGAAATCAACGAAGGTCCGCTTCACCGAAATCCCCGCGCCATCGAGGCTCACCTCGCAGTCTTCGCAGTGCGCGGCCTTGTCATTCCCGTGTCCCGGCGCCATCCCGACAGTGTGCGCACCAGTTACGCTCTCGCCTACCGTTTGCCGGTGGAAAACCTGGACAATGAGAACGGGGAACCCGACGACGATTGTCGGCAGGAAATGATGACTCAGCAGTTCCGCCTGGCGACCGGGGACATCTGAACAAAAGATTTCTTCTCATGCGGCTCCGCTACGTCCATTTGCCTGACTACGGTCCATTACAGGACATCGAAGTGGTTTTCGCCCACAATGAGCATCTCCCCGAGAGGGATGGAACCGTCAATTTTGTCGTTGGGCTGAACGGCTCCGGAAAATCCAGCATGATTCGCGCGATCTACGATGTCTTCCGGAATCTCACCCGTGAACAGTTGCCCGGATTTCCGGTTACGTTGATTTATGATATCAAAAAGCCGGAGTTGGAAGCCACGGTGACCTTTCACCGTCCCCAAGGTCCACCTTCGGAAGCGTTCCTGTTTGCTGGGGAGTGGATATGCTTTTCGGAAACGCACGAGTGGAGATCCTGGGTCGAAAATTTCCAACGACCAGAGGGAAATATCTATCCTGAAGGCGACTTTGTCTTTGGAGACAAACTCAAAGGAGATGGAAATCTAAGGAACTGGCTTCCCTCTCGTGTCCTCGCCTACACTTCCGGCGATCTGATTCCGTGGAAAGCCCTGGAAGAACATACTTATCCCGCTGATTCCATTGAATCGGATCTGATGATCGATTCTCCGGACAGCCTCCGCGCCGACGAACGTCCCCAGGGCTGGACTCCCGAACAGGAACAGTTCGATCAACGCACAATTGTTGAGGGCGGTGACCCTGCCTGGGATCCGCCGCTCGGCGGCATGCCATCGAACGACGATTTCAGCAATCGTTGCATCCTCCTGGAGCCCGCCGACGCCCAACTCGCCGCTGTGGCTCTTGGAATCTGGGAAGCCGCCCGAGATCTCAATGACCGGTCGTTGGAGTATGATCAGAACGCCCTTCGAAAAAAGTATCGCGACCAAATCGACCGCAAGAAGGAAGGCACGGGAGCGCGCCGCTTCCTGAACGAACTCGACTGGCTCTGGCCGACCCACGCCAGCTTTCATTTTCACAGCTACGCGCAGCATGCGTTCAATCCCGATGCGGCCCGCTGTTTCTGGCTGCTCGCACTGTCCAACGCGGTCGTTCGTCATCCGCTTGGCGAAGCCCGTGCCATCGTCAATTTGGGAACCTGTTCACCGGTGATTCCAGGCGATCTCGCGGGTGACCGAGAACTGACCGAGGCCCTGAAACTGCTTGCCGAGCCGATGACAGGCGCCCGGTGCAGGGCGGAAGCGTTGCGCAGGCTTTTCGGAGGAGAACGCGACCTTCACGAAACCCTTTGGGACATCTTCGAAACACTTCGGACATGGCGGAATCACGGCATTCTCAAGGATGTCAATTTGACCGTGAAGCGTGTTCACCGCGCCGGCGAAGGAGAGTGGGATCCCGACGAATCGGAGGAGGAAAGCAAATCCGCGGAACCGGAAGGCGATGACGTTGTCTTGACCTATTCCCACTTCAGCGACGGAGAGAGAATGTTGCTCAGTCGTATGGCCTTTCTCCTTCTCCTTAAAGGCCAGGAAAACAGTCTCCTCCTTCTCGACGAACCCGAAACGCATTTCAACGATTCGTGGAAGCGCCAGATCATCGACCTGATCGACGACAACCTGCTCAGGGACACGAGCGCCCATGTTCTCGTATCCACCCACACAAGTCTCGCGCTGACCGATGTGTTCGATTCGGAAATCACAAGGCTTTGGAAAGAAGGTGGGATCACCTCGATTAATCCGCTTTCTCAACCCACGTTCGGAGCCGATCCCGGCCGGATTCTCCTGAACGTCTTCAACGCACCCGATGTCATCGGGAAACGGGCGGCAGAGTTTCTTCGCGATCAATTTGATCCGGAAAAATGGCCACCCGAACGAAAAGAGGAACTGGAAAAGCTGATCGACGAAGTGGGCAGTGGGTGGCCGCGAGCCAAACTCATGGACATTCTGGACCAAATCGAAGCAAGCGAGTGATGCTGCACGGACGCGTCAGAAACTCCAAACGCCGCGTCAGCCTCCTCCGGGTGGTGGTGATGCAGCGCAGACTGATTCTTAGTCTCTGCGATCTACCGCCCCGAACAAGACCGAATCAGGCTTGGCTCGAACGCGTTTGGCACAACTGGCCAAGGTCGTTTGTCGAGCGATTCTGGACCAACGACAAGGGAAAGCGCGCCAAATGGATTCGGAAAATCGCCAAGGCGGAGACTGCTGAAAAAGACTCGATTCGAGCCTCCTTCGAAGCGCAACTCCGGTTCAAGGAGCTGTTCGATGGCGGTTCGAGCTTCTCGATTCCAAAGTGGCCCAATTCGTCCGCCTCGGAAAAAGCGGCGAAGTCCTTGCTGAACTCGTTCTACAATCCCCTCTTCTACGAAGCCAACGGCTTTCCCGAACGCAAGGCCGAAGTCACCTTCAAGCGGTCTGATTTCATCGCGTGTTTCGAGAGCGAACGAAAGATTTGCCCTTACTGCGACAACGCGGTTCAGCTTACCAAACTCGATCACTATCTCCCAAAGGACTCCTTTCCCGCGCTCTCCTGTCATCCTGACAATCTGATTCCGTGTTGCACCGACTCAAACGAGACCAAAGGGACCATGCTTCCTCTCGATCCGGCGGAACGGAATCAGGTCGAACACTGGTTTCATCCGCGACTGCGGCCCACAAAAGACCGGTTCCGAATCGAACTGATTCCTGCTATTGGCCCCTCTCAGGAGATTCGGGTCTCAGCGATCGACGCATCGGAACAAAAGGCGATCGACAATTTCGAGAAGATGTTCGGCCTGACAAAATTTTGGGGGGCTGAGCTTGCCGGAGAAGCCGGACTGCTGTTCAGCGAAATCGAGGACGAGTTGAAGGAATACGGCGAACCGAAAACAGAAGCGAATCTGCGTACGCGTATTGAAAAGCGGCAGATCCGAGAGCGACTCAAGACCGGCAAGACCGCATTGGCGCTGGTTCGGGCAGAGTTTCTCGGGTTCGTTCTTTCTGACAAGAATTTAATCGCACAACAAATCCCATAGCGTCCATCTCGAAGTTTCTCCGTCCGCCGCGGATCGATGAATTGGTCGGTTGAAACGAGATCGGCGGGACGGAGTCTGGAAACACCATCCCCCGATTCGACACAAACCTTGCCGCACCTCACGCGACTTTCGGCGTGCACCGGAGTTCAAAACCCGTCATCTTTCTTTTCATGAAATCCCCCCTTGGTCTTCTCTCGCTGCTGCTCGCGGTCTTTCTGACCTCCCTGCCCTCGTCCGCCGAAGAGGGCTTTGTCGATCTCTTCAACGGCAAGGACCTCACCGGTTGGGACGGCAATCCCGAACTCTGGTCGGTCGAGGACGGAGCCATCACCGGTAAAACCAAGGGCCCCGAGCATCTCGCCTACAACCAGTTCCTCATCTGGCGCGGTGGAACGCTCAAAAATTTCGAGCTGCGCGTGAAGGTCAAGGTCACCGGTGACAACAACAGCGGCATCCAATACCGCTCGAAGGAACTGCCGGAGAACGGGAAGTGGTCCATCGGCGGTTACCAATGCGACGTTCACCCCGCCGCTCCGAACAACGCCATGGCCTACCACGAGCGCGGCCGCGGCATCGTCGCGCAGAACGGCCAGACCGTCGTGGTCGATCCCCAGGCGAAGAAGTGGCTCACCGGCGACCGCGATCCCGTCGCCGTGGATATCGCGGAGTGGAACGAATACACCATCATCGCCAAGGGCAACCACGTCGTCCACCAGATCAACGGCAAGCTCGCCACCGAACTCCACGACTACGACGAGGCCGGTCGCTCTCTCGAAGGGCTCCTCGCCTTCCAGGTCCACCGCGGTCCCGCCATGACCGTACAGATCAAGGACGTCCGCTTGAAAGCGCTCCCCGACGGGGGAGTGACGCCCTTCTCCAAAGCCGATCTGCCGAACGACGCGCAGGAGATCATGCCCCCGGCCCCCAAGGCGAAAGGCAAAGCAAAAGAGGCGCCCAAGGCGGCGAAAGCAAAAGGGAAGGAAAAAGGCAAGTCCCCCAGCCCTCCACGCCAAGCCGAGGTCGGACCTGCCATCGGAGAAAACATCGCCACGCCCGTATCACGGATCAAGGCACCCGAGGGTTTCCAGGTGGAGCTGCTCTACTCCGTGCCTGGAGCTGATTTGGGCTCGTGGGTCGCGCTCTGCACCGATGACAAAGGCCGCATCTATGCGAGCGATCAATACGGAGGACTCTACCGTTTCCCCGCTCCCGCCGCAGGCCAGCCGCTCGATCCGAAGGCCGTCGAAAAGGTGCCCGCCGACATCCGCGCGGTGAACGGAATGCATTTCGTCGATGGCGCCCTTTATGTCGGCGTGAACGACTACGAGCAGAAAATCTCGAGCGGCTTCTACAAGTTGACCGACAGCGACGGCGACGACCAGCTCGACAAGGTCGAAGCGCTCCGCGAGATGGATTCGAAGGGCGACCACGGCGTCCACGCCGTCGTTCCCGTGCCCGGCAGCGACGACTTCTACCTGATCTGCGGCAACAACACGATTCCGGTCGAAGCCGATCCCGCCTCGCCCGTGCCGGCGATCTGGGGCGAGGACCACCTCCTCCCCCGCATGCCCGACGGCCGCGGCCACAACCGCCACGTCCTCGCGCCCGGCGGCATCATCTACCGCGTCTCGCGCGACGGCAAAAATTTCTCACGGATCGCTTCCGGCTTCCGCAACATCTACGACGCCTCGGTCAATCACGCGGGCGAGCTCTTCACCTACGACGCGGACATGGAGTACGACTTCAACACGCCGTGGTATCGTCCCACCCGCGTGAACCACGTCGTCAGCGGCGGTGAATTCGGCTGGCGCAACGGAGCCGGAAAGTTCCCCGAGTTTTACCCCGACAACCTGCCCGCCACCGTCAACATCGGCCCCGGTTCGCCCACCGGCACCACCTTCGGCTACGGCGCGAAGTTCCCCGCCAAATACCAGAACGCCCTCTATATCCTCGACTGGAGCTGGGGCAAAATCTACGCCGTCCACCTCGAGGCGAAAGGCGCGAGTTACACCGGGGTGAAGGAGGATTTCATCTCCGGCGCCCCGCTCCCCGTGACCGACGCCTTCATCCATCCGCAGGACGGCGCCATGTACTTCACGATCGGTGGACGCCGCGTCCAGTCGGGACTCTACCGTGTCACCTACACCGGCAGCGAGTCCACTGCCGCCGTCGAAGTCAATCCAACTGTCACCACAGACATGAGAGTGCGCCACCAACTTGAAATGTTGCATCAGGCGAAACATTCGAAGGCAGTCGAGGTCGCATGGAGTCGCCTCGCCGATG
Organism: Verrucomicrobiales bacterium; assembly: GCA_016795385.1. Taxonomy (GTDB): domain Bacteria; phylum Verrucomicrobiota; class Verrucomicrobiia; order Verrucomicrobiales; family DEV007; genus Arctic95D-9. Next base: position 6,782 of record JAEUHI010000086.1, read on the forward strand.
ATGACCGTCACCTCCGCTGGGCCGCCCGCACCGCGATCGAACACCAGCCCATCGACACGTGGAAAGACAAAGCGCTTTCCGAAACCGATCCGGCGAAGCAGGTCGAGGCTCTCCTCGCCCTCGCCCGCGTCGGCGGCATCTGCCCCTACCACCGCGTCCCCGCGAAACCGCTCGGCGCTCCCGCGGGTGAGCCAGCGATCAAGACGGCACCGCTTCCCGAAGGGGCCAAACCGACGCCGCCGGTCGACACGGCCCTGCGCGACGCGATCCTGAAAGCGCTCATCGCCATCGATTTCGAAGCTTTGTCGCCCGAGGCACAACTCACCCTCGTCCGCACCGTGCAGATCACGTTGAATCGCTTCGATGGCGCGGGCGACCTGGGCGATGAGCTGATCGCCGACCTCGACCCCGCCTTCCCGGCGAAATCCTTCCCGCTGAACTGGCTCCTTTGCGAGACGCTCGCTTATCTCCAGTCGCCTAACATTGCCACCAAAGGGATCGCCCTGCTCAACGAGGCCGTTTCCCAGGAAGAACAGCTCGAATACGCCCGCAGCCTCCGCTTCGTGAAGACCGGCTGGACCAAGGAACTGCGCACTGCCTACCTCGAGTGGTTCCTCAAGGCCGCGAACTACCGGGGCGGCGCGAGCTTCGACAAATTCATCGAGTTCATCCGCAACGACGCCCTCGCCACCTTCACCGAGGCGGAGAAGACGGAACTGTCCGAGCTGATCTCGAAAAAGCCCGAACGGAAATCGGCGATCGAGAACGTCGGCGCGATCTTCGCCGGACGCACTCCCACGATGTGGACGCTCGAGGAACTCAGCAAGGCCGCCGAGACCGGGATGAGCGGTCGCGACTTCGAGAACGGCCGGAAGATGTTCGCCGCCGCGGCCTGCTATGCCTGCCACCGCTTCGGTGATGGAGGCGGGATGAATGGTCCCGACCTCACCGGCGCGGGCGGACGGTATTCGCCCCACGATCTGCTCGATCAGATCATCAATCCGAGCAAGGAGATCAACGAGCAATTCGCCCCCGTCGTCGTGACGCTGAATGACGGCTCCGTCGTCAGCGGCGTCGTCGTGAACCTGAGCGGCGATGGAGTGACTCTCAACACCGACCTCACCGATCCGAATCAACGCACCAACGTCGACCGCAAGACGGTGAAGAGCATGGAAGTCTCCAAGGTTTCCCCGATGCCGCCCATGCTGCTCGCGATGCTGACGAAGGAGGAGGTTCTCGATCTCGTCGCGTATGTCCTGAGCGGGGGAAATCCCGAGGACGAGCGGTTCAAGAAGTGAGGCGGCCTGCTCTTCCGTAGTGGTGACGTCCACGTCGCCACGATCCGGTCGGACGCATCATAGTGGCGACCTGGAGGTCACCACTACGAGAGACCGGCTTCGTCTTTCTTCGTGCCGTTGAAGATCGGCGGGTCCTTGGCTTGGGATTCTTCGGCGAGGAGGAGGAGGAGGCGGTCACGTGGATCAATCGCAAATTGTCTGATACCCATCCAAATAACGAACATCACGACCACTCCACGCATCGTCATGTCGTAGGCACTTAGCTCCCGGTCCATTTCCGAGTCCATCCAGTTCGATCCAAATCCGTAGACCGCGGACAATGCGAAGAGGAAGATGCCTCGCGGAATGTTGCGAACCGTCCGCGCCCTCAAAAACTCAATCGCCTCGCGTCTGATTTCGCGCGCTTCGCGATTCTTCCGGATTGCTTCCAACAATTCTTCGTCATCGGGATCGGGCATGCGGACGAAACTACGGAATTCGCCCACCCCTTGTCAATGCGACGCAGAACGCCTCAGAACTTCATCCCCGTCCGGTGCAGTCTCGCGGGCGCGTTGAGGAAGGTCGCACTGAGCCAGTTCGCGACCGCTGTCATCAGGCGGGGCCGCTGCTCGGGAAAGCTGAAAGCGATCGGCGTATAAACGATGTTTTCGCTGTAGGATTCCCCCTCGTATTCTTCCAACCTCGACGCGAAGTGCTGGAGCGACAATTCGAGGAGCTTCCAATCATCCATCAGGGAGGAAACGTTGAGGTAGGCGACTCCCCGGACGGCTTCGGCGGACTCGTCTAGAATCTGAAACGTCTCCTGCAACTGAGCACCGAGGATGCGACAGGTTTCGCGTGCGGTCTCGCGATTCCGGAAATCCTCCCGTGCCAGCATCAGATTGAGACGTCCCAACTCCCTCCGTACCGTCTGACACCTTTCCTCCTGCGATCGGTTTATCGCTTCCATCTGAAGCAGGCATTTGCCGATGGCCTGACGCACCTGTCGACAGGTTTCGTTCAGGTCACGGGGCAACATCCCGAGGGCATCGGGCCGCGGAGATGCCATCAAGACGTCACCGGAAAGCGCGTAGGCGTCGGTGGAAAAGGCGGAAGCGGAGGGAGTGGTCATCCCGAGCCGCAAGAGCATGGATCGCACCAGCCGCACACGGCATGGGGGAACCCCTCCGCCGACCACCTCGTCAATCACGCAAAACACCTTGAAAAACAAACGCTTAGAGTGCGAGTAGCCCTTTATGGCCATCGTCGGCACCGGTGCAGTTCTCTTACCGCATTGCCGCTCGTCCGTGGATCACCCTTGCAGGTTTCAAGATGCACACGGCATTCTGCACTACTTCGCCTTGGCCTTTCGGTTTTTCGGGGCTTTCGGAGCCTCCTCGGCGGGCGGAACAAGCCCGTCGTCCGGCTGGTCCCACATCCGCCACGGGTCGTCGTGCCGGCGCATTTCCTCGAGGAGAAGCGCCTTCATTTCCGCAAGCTTGCCGGCGTGTTCGGGATCTTCGGCGAGATCGCGCTGGTTTTCACCGGGTTTCACGCCGGTGAGAGCGACGACCGCGGGATCGTGGTGTTCGGTTAGGAACTCATCCGGATTTTCCGCGAGATTGAAGAGTTGCGTCTCGCGCACCTTCCCATCGAGCACGTCGTATTGGACCAGCTTCCAATCGCCTTTGCGGACACTGCGCATGCCCGGTTTCGTGCCGCCGTTGTAGACGCCGTAGAGCGTGTCGCGGACGGTTTTCCTTTCACCGGTGAGCACGGATTTGAAGCTAAGCCCTTCGTTCGTCGCCGGTGTGGGAATGCCCGCGAGATCGCAGACCGTGGCGAGGGTGTCGAGCAGGTAGAGGTTTCCCTCGGCCCGGGTGCCCGGTTTGATCCCGGGTCCTTTCACGAGATAGGGCACGCGCCAGGAATGCTCGTAGAGATTTTGTTTCCCCATCAGGGCGTGACGCCCGATCGCGATGCCGTGATCGGAGGTGTAGAAGATGTAGGTGTTCTCCAGTTCGCCCATGGCTTCGAGCCGGTCGAGGACACGACCGATCTGGATGTCGATGTTCTCGACGCAGGCATACTCCCGACCGACCTCGTTGCGGATCGTGACGGCGTCGCGATTCTTCCAGACCCCGCTCACCGCAACCTCATCGCGGAGGCCGGGGTGACCGTGCTCGAAGGGATACTCGGGCAGCCAGTTGCGCGGCAGCGGCGGAGCCAAGGGATTCGCCGGAGGCAGGCTGTTCTCATCGGCGTGGTTGACCGCCCCATACTTTGCAAGCAGCTCCGGCGTCCCGTCGCGGGTGTCGTGGGGATGGGAAAAGCCGAAGTAGATGAAGAAGGGATCGGCGTCCTTCGTCTCCTCGCGCGTCTTGAGATAATCAAGAACCTGCTCGGCGTGCCAGGCGCTGCCGGACTCATCGTCGCCACCGCGCTTCGAGGCATCGTGCCGCACGGTGAATTCCTTGTTCGCCGCTTCGTAGCTGTTGCCCTGCTTGCAGGTGCGCATCGTGTCGTAACCGGCGCGATTGAAGACGGCGGGGATCGTCTCTTTCTCGAGGTTCGGCGGGCAATGCGTCTTCGCGAGCGGACCGATCGGCAGGTGCCAGATCGTGCGGCCCGACATGATCATGTGCCGCGAAGGCGTGCAGACCGCGCCTACGAAGCCTCCCATGTGATAGGCGCGGTCGATCACGATGCCTTCGGCGGCGATGCGGTCGAGATTCGGCGTGGAGAGCGGCGAGGCCGGATCGTAAATCTTCAGGTCGAAGGGCGCCTGATCATCGACGAGGATAAAAAGGAAATTCGGGCGCTTTTCCGCGGCTTCAGCGTAAGCGAGCGCGGAGAGAGAAAGCGCGAAGAGCAGGACGGGGAGTTTCATCTATCGGGATGGTAGGGTAAGCTGAACAGGCAGTGAAGAAAAAACATCTCATCCGCTTGCATCACACTCCCGCATCCGCGCTCATCTGCGGGAGCAAAGCGAATCTGCGGACATCTGCGTTCTTCTCTTTCAACGCGGATGGGCGCGGATGGCCGCGGATTTTCGCAGATGCAGGAAGCCTGCCTCACGTCAAAACGCCCGTCCGAGAAATTCCCACACCGCTGCCTGCACATCCCGGAACCCGCGCCCCTGGGGGATCAGATACATGGGAGAGAAAATCATCGGCCCTGAGCGGAAGTCGGACGGCACAGGGATCATCTCGAGCCCTTGTGCCTTGGCTTCGTCGAGAGCACGAGGCAGATGGGAGGCCGAGGTGCCGAGGCCGATGCGCTTCCATTCGGGATGTTGCTTGGCCAGCTCGGCGACCGCGGCAAGTTCCTCGCTCGTATTGCGGGGCTCGGGGACTTCGACGATGCGCTCAGCGGGGATGCCCATGGCCTGCCAGAGCAGCGAAGTCTCGCGGGACAGGAGACGGTCAGCATGGTCTTCCGTGATCGAACGCCCTGTCGTGATGAGCGTGCCAACGAGTCCTTCACTGAAAAGCACCGCCGGTCGGGTGATGCGATCGCCGTGGTTTCCCAAGGCAGGACGACCCTCCGGGGACATGGCCGTGCCGCCGCCGAGGACGACGAGGGCGTCGAGCTTTTCCGCCGGTTGCTCGAGTGCGAAAAACGGCTTCTCAAGGATCCTGAGCAACCACACGCCGAGGTAGGGACTCCCGGCCAACGAGTAGGCGGCGAAAAACAAAAGAGTGAAGATCCTCGTCGATTTCGCCAACCCCGGCCACATCAGCGCGACAAACAGAACCAGCCATAGAAATCCCGCTGGCATGAGGAGGTGCGCGATGACCTTTTTCGCAATCAACGAGTCGCCGCTCACGGCGACAAGGAGGACGATCAAAAACAGGGTCGCCCAGAGGGGGCGGAAGCGGCGCAGGCGGGATTTCATGGGGACGTCGGAGCAAGGAGCTTACGCGGATTCCAGCCGTTTTTTACAAGGAAATGAAGATCCGTTGAAAATCGGGACGATCCCTCCTGAGACCCAACCCTCTTGACTCCCGGACTGAACCCGGTACGGCTTCCCGTTCGTATCGGCATTTGAATCCCCATCCCCTCTCGATTAAAATCCCGCGCCATGAAATCCAACCTCGCCATTCTCACCGCCGCTCTCCTTGCCCTCCCCTTTGTCCCGGTCCGGGCCGAAGAGGATGCGATCAAGGTCAGTGAATTCACCTTTACCTACGGCAAACCCTGGGTGCGCCAACAGGCCGCCAGCTCGATGCGGGCCGGTCAATTCCTCTACGACCACGCCGACGAGAGCCTCACCGACACCGAGCTGGTCATCTTCTTCTTCGGTGCGGGCGGAGGCGGTGGCATCCAGGCGAACATCGACCGCTGGCTCGGCCAGTTCGAAGGCGCCCCCGAGTCGAAGACCGAAGAAAAGGAAATGGGCGGTAAAAAAGTGACGCTCCTCACCGCCAAGGGCACCTACCTCGAGACGATGGCCGGTGCCGGTCCGTTCTCGGGAGCTCCCAAAACGCCGAAGCCCGATTACACGATGCTCGCCGCGATCCTCCCCAGCGAGCAAGGTGACGTCTTCATCAAGGTGACCGGTCCGACGAAATCGGTCGAGGCGATGCGCGAGGCCTTCGACGCCTTCATCGCCAGCCCCTTCAAGCAGTGAGGGTCCGCGGAGAAACGCTCACGCGCTCTTCTCCTCTTCCCGTTTTTCTTTGAGCAAGGCGATCATCTCCCGCATCGCGGGGGTGATCGCCTTGGTGCGTCGGCGCACGATGCCGAGGGGACGCCACACGAATTTCCCGTTGATGGGAATGCGCACGAGGGTGCCGGCCTTCACCTCCGATTGCACGCTCTCCCCCGGCACGATGGAAAGAGCGTTCTCGATGAGGACGCCCCGTTTCACGGTCTCGATATTGTCGAATTCGACGACCTCCTTCACCGACACCCCGGCCTGCACGAACATCGCGTCGATCGCCTTCCGCGTCGGCAGATCGGGCTCGAAGGAGATGAACCGCTGTCCGTCGATCGCCTTCAGGTCGAGCGAGGTTTTCCGGGCGAGCGGGTGCCCCGGCGGACAGATGACGACGAGGCGGTCGCGCCAGGCCGGCTCGATCTCGACGCCCTTGCGCTCCTGCGGATAAGCGACGAGCCCGAGGTCGGCGAGGTTTTCCGAAACATCGGCGTAGACCTGGTTCGACCGGCGGTAGTGCACCTGCAGATCGACCTCGGGAAACCTGCGGCGGAATTCCTCGAGATAGGGAGGCAGTTCGTGAAAGCCGATGCTGTAAACCGTCGCGATCGTGAGTGGCCCCGCCACGACATCGCGCATTTTGCCGAGATCCTGCTCGATGCGCTGATACGCCTCGAGAATGCGCTGGGCTGCCCGAAGGAAGGCCTCGCCCTCCGGGGTAACGGAGAAATTCCGCCGCCCCCGCTCGACGAGGGTGACACCGTAACGTTCCTCGAGGGTGCGGATCTGCTGGCTCACCGCGCTCTGGCTGATCCCGTTGCGCGCCGCCGCCTCGGAGAAGCTCGCCGTATCGACGAGGTCGCAGAAGACCTGGAAGGTTTCGATGTGCATGACGGGATCACTCTCCGGCGGGACTTTTTTCGGTGGAGAGGGGTTCGTCTTTTTCCTCCGCCGCCTCCTCCGGCACTTCTTCCCCGGCCTCACCTAACAAAGCGCCAAAAACCGCACCCTGGATTTCATTGACCTCGCCGCCGCTCGCGTAGTGGTTCATCATCAGGGCAAAGGCGAGGCGTCCCTGATCCGTCTCAACCAGTCCGGCATAGGATCGGACCGCGGACATCGCCCCGGCCTTGAAGCGGATCGCACCGCCCGCGGTGGCGAGCAGGGAATCGACATACAACCCGCCGGCCGGCCCGGTCGCGGCCAGATGCTGGAGATGCGCGAGCATCCGCGGGGTGATGTGATCGGCGCGGGCGAGCCCCGAGCCATCGACGAGACGGAGTCCGGCGAGGTCGAGCCCCCGTTGCTCCCAGTGGCGGCGGACCACTTCCTCCGGCGGCATCGCCGCCTGCACCCCGAGCATGCGGTAAAGGCACTCGGTCTCGTGATTGTCGGAGGTGGCGTGGATGCTCTTCACGATCTCGATGAGCGGAGGAGAATCATGCACCAGCAACTCGTCGGCGATGACAGGCACGGGTTCCTCTTTCAAAAACAAGTCTCCCGACCCATGGGCCTCCCCTTCGACGAAGATCCCCGCCGCCAGCAGAGCGAGACGCAGGTGATGCGCCGCGAAGCGCTCCGGATCCGGCACCGCTCCCGTGACGCTGAATTCCTCACCCATCGGCACGGTACCGCGAAAATGCATCACGCCGGTCCGCTCGCCTCCATGGATGACGACGCCATCGCCGGAGCCTTCGCCTGCCGTGGTCGTTTCATTCCAATAGACCACGCCGGGAATCTCCGGGAGAGCACCGACAAAAGCGGCGGGATCCCCCTCTTTCTCCCCGGGAGCAAAGACCGCGGCAAAACGATTGTGTTCGAGATTCAAACCGGAGACCGGACTGCCATAACCGTTGCCGATGTCGCCCCAGTTCCAGAAATCCGCGAAAATCGATCCCGGAAAAAAGCGTCCGTCGCCAATGACCCGCCCCGGGATCGTGGTGACACCCGCTTCGGCGAGCCCCTTGGCCCAAGCCTCAAGATCGGAATAGGAGAGCATCGGATCGCCGCCTCCCAGGAGAATGAGATCGGCCTGCGTTTTGGGCGCGCCCTCGGCCGGGGCACTCACTCCGAGCCGCGTCTGGAAGCGGAATTCGGGACCCAGCACTTCGAGCGCGGTGGCGGTGGTGAGCGTTTTCAACGAGGACGCCGGGATCTGCGCGAGGTCGCCACGCCTTTCATAAAGCGTCTCGCCATCCGGTCCGATCAGACAAAACCCGAGCACGGCCCCCTGCATCCCGGGCATCGCTTCGCCCGCATCGAGCGCCGCCTCGATCGCGACGATCCGGGGATCCGGTGCCGGAACGGGATCCGGGGCGGGCTCCAAGGGTTCGGGCTCGACGGGGGGAACGGGAGGGACTTCGGGCGCGACCACTGGCACCACCGGTTCGGGCGACGTGGCGGCCTTGCGAACCAGCAGGCCGGTCAGCACAAGCAGGGCGATCGAAAGAGCGGCGATGACGAGATTTTTGACCATCGCCGCATCCTAGCCCAGCGGCCCGGCTCCCGCATCGGAAAACGTGCCGGTCTCTTCCTTCCCGTCCCCACCCGATCACGCCCCGCTTTGATCTTGCGCGGCCCCGGCCTTTCCGGCACCTTGGCGGCCTCAATCGAAATCCCCATTCCATGCGCCTGCGATCCCTGCTCGTTCTCTTCACGCTGATTTGTTTCTCTGCCGGAGAGGCCCAGGAATGGACCCGGTTCCGAGGTCCCGATGGCACGGGCATCGGCCGCATGACGGGGCTGAAATCGCAGCTCAGCGAGGCCGACTACGCCTGGTCGGTAAAGCTCGACGGACTCGGCCATTCCTCGCCGGTGCTCTGGGGTGAAAAGCTTTTTCTCACCATCGCCGCGGCCGATGGCACGAAACGCCGCGTCGAGTGCTACGACGCCGCCTCGGGCAAAAAGAACTGGACCTGGGATGCGCCGGTGGAGACGCACCACCTCCACAAATTCAACACCTTCGCTTCCTCGACCCCGACCGTCGATGCCGATCGCGTCTACATCGCCTGGGGCTCCGGACAACGCACCGAGGCGGTCGCGCTCGATCACTCGGGCAAGGAGATTTGGAAACGCGAGTGGCCCGAGTTCACTTCCGACCATGGCTTCGGTGCCTCGCCCATCCTCGCCGACGGCGTTCTCATCCTCCACACCGACTCGGTCGAGAAGAAGAAGAGCTTCGTGATGGGGCTCGACCCCGCCACGGGCAAGTCGCTCTGGGAAGTCGAGCGTGTCACCGAAGGGGCCGAGGAAAAACACCTGACCGCTTACAACACGCCCGTCGCGATCACCGTCGAGGGACGGACGATGGTCGTGGTGCTGCAGACCAACGATGGATGGAAAGGACTCGATCCCAAAACCGGCGAAGTCCTCTGGTCCTTCGACGGTGAATACACCCAGCGCAGCGTCGGCTCGATCGCCTACGGGAACGGCCTCGTCTTCGCGACCTTCGGATCCGGCTCGCAGGGGCGTGACGGCGTCGCTCTCCGTCCCAAAGCCTCGGGCGACCCCGAGGTGGCCTACAAGCTGGGCCTCGGCGACGGCCTCGGCTACGTGCCCACGCCGCTCTACTTCGAGGGAAAGCTCTACGTCTGGGTCGACTCCGGCATTCTCACCTGCATGGATGCGGCGACCGGCAAAGGCATCTACCGCGAGCGCGTCGGCGGCAATTTCTTCGCCTCGCCCATCGTCGCCGATGGGAAGATCATCGCTCTCAGCCGCGAGGGAGAGCTCGTCATGGCGAAGCCGGGCGACACCTTCGAGATCCTCGGACGCAGCAAGATCGGTGAAGGTGCCAGCGCCACCCCTGCGGTCGCGAACAACCGCCTCTATCTCCGCACCGATTCGCATCTGATCTGCGTGGCAGGCTCGTGAGATGGACGTCCTCCCTGACAAAACCACCTTGCGCCATTGGCACTCGGCGCACCGCGACCGGCCGCGTGTGCTCGTTCCCACCATGGGGGCGCTCCACCGCGGCCACACCAGCCTCTTCGACCGGGCCCGCATCGAAGCCGAACGGATCGGTGGCGAAGTGATCGCGACGATCTTTGTGAATCCGACCCAGTTCGGTCCACACGAGGATTTCGAGGCCTACCCGCGTCCGCTCGAGGCGGACCTCGCGCTCTGCCGCGCACACGGTGTCGATGCCGTCTTCACTCCGTTGGCGCAAGACATGTATGCGCCCGACCGCTCCATCATCGTCTCCGAAAGCCGCCTTTCCACGACGCTCTGCGGGGCGAGTCGTCCCGGTCACTTCGATGGGGTCTGCACCGTCGTGGCGAAGCTCTTTCTCCTCGCCCGACCGGTCCTGGCGGTCTTTGGCGAGAAGGATTTCCAACAGCTCGCGGTGATCCGTCGGATGGTGCGCGATCTCGATTTTCCCATCGGAATCATCGGTGCGCCGACCGTGCGCGAGGAAGACAGGCTCGCTCTCAGTTCGCGGAATGTCTACCTCTCCCCGGAAGAGCGTGCCCAGGCCCCGGTCCTGCAGCGCGCCCTCGCCGCCACGGCACGCGGGATCGCTTCGGGCGGACTCGCCACCCCGGAGGCGGCCCGCGCCCATTTCCTGAGCGCCTTCGCCGATGCCACTCTCGCGAGGCTCGATTACTTCGAGATCGTCGATGCCTCGACCCTGGAGCCGCTGGAAAGCTTCGGTGCGAACGAACCCCGTCTGCTCGCCGCCGCGTTCTTCGGGAAGACACGGTTGATTGACAACGTGGGGGTTTCCTAAGTCCATCGCATCCGCCTTCCCACCGCGAATTACCGGTTTACTTTCCCCGGTTTCTCATCGTAAAGCAGTCCAGTGAAAACCTACGACTTCATCGTGGTCGGGAGCGGGATCTCGGGCCTCAGCTTTGCTCTCCGGGCGGCCGAGCACGGCACCGTCGCGATCGTGACCAAACGCGACGCTGCCAGCACGAACACGGCCTGGGCCCAGGGCGGGATTGCCTGTGTGCAAAGTGAGGAAGATTCCTTCGACCGCCATATCGCCGACACCCTCGATGCCGGAGCCGGGCTTTGTCCCGAGCCCGTCGTCCGCCGCATCGTCAGCGAGGGTCCCCGCGCCATCCGCGAGCTCATCGACTGGGGCGTGCATTTCGACGGCACGGTCTCGGACACCGGCGAAGAGCAGATCGAGCTCGGCCGGGAGGGCGGCCACACCGCCCGACGCATCCTCCATCACAAGGACACCACCGGCCGGGAAATTGAGACCAAGCTCCTCGCCCGCGTCCGGGAGAACGATCGCATCGACCTGCTCGAGCATCATTTCGCGATCGACTTCATCACCACGGCCAAGGTCGCGCCTCGCACCCCGCAGCGATGCGTGGGCCTCTACGTGCTCGATACGACGAGCGGAGCGGTCCGCACCCTGCGCTCGGATCGTGTCCTCCTCTGCACGGGCGGGAGCGGCCGCGTCTATCTTTACACGACCAATCCCGATGTGGCCACCGGCGACGGCGTGGCGATGGCGTGGCGGGCGGGCTGCGAGATCGCGAACATGGAGTTCGTCCAATTCCACCCCACCTGCCTCTACCATCACGAGCTGAAATCCTTCCTCGTGACCGAGGCGATGCGGGGCGAAGGCGCCGAGCTGATCGACAAGCACGGACGCCGCTTCATGCCCGACTACGATCCGCGTGGCTCCCTCGCCCCCCGCGACATCGTCGCCCGCGCCATCGACCGCGAGATCAAGAAAACGGGCGGCCCCTGCGTCTTTCTCGACATCACCCACAAGCCCGCGGACTTCGTGCGCGATCGCTTTCCGAACATTTACGAGACGTGCCTGTCGGTCGACATCGACATCACGAAACAGCCGATCCCCGTCGTCCCGGCGGCCCATTATCAATGCGGCGGCGTGCGTACCGACGTCAATGGAGCGACTTCCCTGCCAGGTCTCTGGGCCGTGGGCGAGGTCGCCTGCACCGGTCTGCACGGGGCCAATCGTCTCGCGAGCAATTCGCTGCTCGAGGGTGTCGTCGTTTCCGATCTCGCCCTGCGGGACTGCCTCGCGAAACTGCCACCCGGGGGGAGCCAGGAAAAGCTCGTCCTCCCCGAATGGGAATCGGGCGACGCCTCCGACGTCGATGAGCTCGTCGTGATCTACCACAACTGGGACGAGATCCGCCGTCTCATGTGGGACTACGTCTCCATCGTCCGCACCGACAAACGCCTCCTCCGCGCCGCGACCCGCCTGCGCAACTTGAAGCAGGAGGTGCAGGAATTTTATTGGAATTTCCGCGTCACCGCCGAACTCCTCGAGCTCCGCAATCTCGTCGAGACCGCCAGTCTCATCGTCGAGTCCGCCGCGAGCCGGAAGGAAAGCCGCGGGTTGCATTACACCCTCGATCATCCGGAAAAGGACGACGAGAACTGGCGGATCGATACGGTGGTGCGCCGCATCCTCTGAACGCCCTTCGCAAGACCCACGGACTTGGAACAGCGCTCATATAATTTACATACCTTAAAGAAATTACTGGAAACTTTTCAAAAATAGGTTTCCTGTGAGGCGGAGTTTTTGCTAATTTGCGGAGCTTTTGCTCCTCCTGCCTCCCATGATTTTGCAATCACGTCTTCCTGCGATTCTCCTCGTCGTGACGATTCTGGGTCCGGCGTGGCAGGGGCACTCCCAGCAGATCCAAGCCACCACCTCCCCAGCGGCGGGGCTGACCCCGACCTTGGGCGTCGCCCAACGACCCGAGATCGGCGACGGCGCGCTCCTACCCCTGGTCTCGACCTCGACCTCCGGGCATCTCGTGCCGGGAGCTTTTCCGATCTCCGCTCCCCGCGCCACCTTGCCCAAGGTGTTCGCACCGACCCAACCGCGTGAGGTCTACACGCGTTTTCCGTGGAAGCTCGACATCGTCACCACGGTCTTCTGGATCGGTGAGACGCCGACGGCGAACAATCCCGTGCCCAACACGGTCAGCGCCTGGGATCGCCGCTGGACGTCGAATTTCGGCGGTTATGATGATCCCGATCCGGACGCACGCGAAGGCTTCCTCCCGAAAGGGTTCACTCCGGGACAGAACCCTTTCTATTTCGCCCTGCCCTACAACGACATCACCCGCACCGGCACGAAGGCTTCGGCCCGCGCCGTGATCCCGTGGTTCGAAGATGCCTACTATCGCAGCGGCCGCACCGTGCTCAAGGGGCGCTGGATCGCGATCCGCCGGAACGACAAGGTCTGCTATGCGCAGTGGGAAGATGTCGGCCCCTTCGAGACCGATGATTGGGAATACGTCTTCGGCGACCAGCCCAAACCCAAGACGAAGATGAACCGCGGTGCCGGTCTCGACGTCTCCCCGGCGGTGCGCGATTACCTTGAGTTCGGCAGCGGTTACGGCACCGTCGACTGGCGTTTCGTGGACATCGACGAAGTGCCCGATGGTCCTTGGAAACAACTCGGCGCAAACAACCCCTTCGCAAACTCGATGCTCACGGACAGCGGCGCCGGCAGCGCGTCGGAAAGCATCCTCCGTGTCCGTGAATTGCGCGAACGCCTCATGGCCTCGCTCGACGCTCCGAAGGATGCGGCGAAGCCCGCGGAAGCGGAGACGCGCTGAGGTCAGGGCAACACTTCCTGATTCGCCTCGAAGCGCAAGGTCTGCGGCAGGACATCGGGGGATTCCTCCTCGCCCTCGAAGATCACGACGATCTCCTCGAAGCGGCCCTGTCCCCAGGCTTCGCGCGTGAGCAGCCAGGTGCGCACGAAACGCGCCACGGCGATGCGTCCATCATCCTCAATTTTGGCGATCGTGTCAGGATCGGCGGCTCGGACGGCGAGTTCGTTGGTGATACCCTTTTCCAGCTCGGCGAGATCCTCGTCGGCATCCCACCGCACCCAGCCGGACGAGGTCTTTTTCTCGACCCGCCCCGTGTCAAAGGCCACCGGCAGCGTCGGGCGCACCCGCGGGGCCCGCACCACGAGACGTTTTCCGTCGGAGGTGAGATTCCAATCGTCGTTCAGATCGATGTGAAACCGGTAGGTGGCAGGCACGGTGATCTCGGAGACGCTTGTCGACATCGGCAGCTTCTTTCCGAACACTTCCAGATTCGTGGTGCGGGCAAACCGCTCGCTGGCCTCCGCTGTGGCGATCTCGAGATGGCTGCCGGTGCCGGACTTCACGGTCAGCTCGCGCCATTCGTGGAACGTGTTGATGACTTCTTCGGGGCGGAAGAGCTTCACCAATTCGACGGCGGCCCCCTTCGCCGTATCAATCGCCTTGTCGACGGTGCCGGTGGTTTTGTCGAGGGTGCGGTCGACCTGGCGCAAGAAGCCGAAATAGACGATGAGAGCCGAAATCATGAGGGTGAGAAACACCCAGAAAGCGGTGCCCGGCATCCGCCACCCCGGCAGCCGTTCCGGCTGGATGACGGGGGGCCTTTCTTCGGAGGGATCACTCATGACCGGGGCGCGGCGTGCTTCAAGGTTTCACAGGAAATAACGTCGCTGCTTTTCGGAGATCGGCAGCCCGACGATCTCCATGACGCGCAGCATGTCCTCCCACACCTGGCGTTTCGCGACCCTGCCCTCCTCGGCCGAAGCGGCCTCCTGCCGCAGGAGGTAGCTGGGATGATAGGTCACGATCACGGGTATGTCTGCGAAGTGATGGGTTTCGTTGCGGAAGGCCGCGAGCGCCCCGCCCTTCTCGAGGAGGCCTTCCGCGGCGGTGCGGCCCAGGGCGACGATCACCCGTGGACGCAGTACCTCGATCTCGGCTCGGATGAACGGCAGGCACGAGGCCATCTCCTCTTGGGTCGGTGTGCGGTTGCTTGATCCCTGGAAACGCCCGTCGCCTTTCTTCGGACGGAATTTGACGATGTTCGAGATATAGACCTCCTCGCGCGACAGGCCCATGGCCTTGAGGATTTGCTCGAGCTTCTGCCCTGCGGGTCCAACGAAGGGTTTCTTCTGCTTTTCTTCCTCGGCGCCCGGAGCCTCGCCCACGAAGACGATCTCGGCCGAAGGGTTGCCGGAAGCAAACACGACCGTGTCGAAAAGCGTGCCCAGCTCCCTCGGGGCCGGGGCTTGTTTCACGGATTTGAAGATCGCATTGAGCTGGGCGCGTCGCCATTCCTCGGTGCGCTCCGCCGCGCCCTCGACCGGGGAGGGCGCGGGAGCGGACACGGAAGAGACGGCCGGAGTTTCTGCTGGAAGGGGCGCTGGAGGCGTCGTGGCCTCGACCGCAGGCGCACTCCTCTCAGGAACAGGTGCCGCTGATACCGCTGCGGCCTGTGCCGCCGCGACGAGCGACCGGCGACGCTCCTGCATCACGGCGGGGATGCCTCGCAGAGTCTCGATGGCTTCGGGAGAGACCGGCACGGCGTCGCCGCCCCGAGCTTTCTCACGCTCGAGGATCTCCGCGAGCAGGCCGAGCCCTGCCGCCAATCCTGGATTTGCCGCCATCCCCTGCAGTGTAGCGTGACCCGGGACCGGGCCAACCCCATTTTTCGGGAAAAACGTGATTCAAAACGCCGCCCAGCGACTCCAGGCCCACGCCGCGAGACATGCGATCGCGAGGATCAGGTTGAGAAGCCCGTAGATCCGGAAGGGCAGCAACACTTGCAGCAGCACCGCGTAGATCGCGAACGAGAAATAGAGCGACTCACGGAACGCAAAACCGGCGGTTTGAAAAAGGATCAGGGCGAGGAGAAACACGGCCTTCGCGTAGTAAGCCAACTTCGCCGCAATGAGCGGAGAGGTCTTTTCATCACGATACTTCGCGAAGATGTCCTCCTCTTTCCGGATCCAGATCCGCCGCTCAAGGTCGAGATGCACGAGCACGATGGCGATGACCAGGATCCAGAACATGGCGAGCCCCGCTCAGTTTTCATAGGGTGCCGCGAGCACCCGGTTGTTGTAGGTATCGCAGACGTAGAGACGACCGTCCGGCCCCACGCGCACCCCGTGCGGACGACGCAATCCGGTCTCGAGCAGAGTGGCGCCGATCCCGTCGGACGCCACGGGAGGTTTTCCCGCGATGAGCATGATCGTGCCGCTCTCCGGATCGTAGCGCCGGATGCAGTGGTTCTCCGCATCGGCGATGAGGACGCGGCCCGCCGGGTCCATCGCGACGTATTTCGGTCCGTTCATCGTGGCCTCGATCGCAGGCCCGCCATCTCCGCTGTAGCCCTTTTTGCCCGAACCATTCACGACCGTGCGCACCTTGCCATTCTTCACCTCGACGAGTGCGTTCCCGCCACGCAGCAGCACGTAGAGGGTGCCGTCCGCGGCTTCCGTGACCGCCCGGGTGTCCCCCATCGTGGCCTCGAGCGCCGCCGTCCCATCCACCGGCAGCCCGCTCTTGCCATTGCCTGCGACTGTTGTGACGAGGCCCGAGGCAAGATCGATCTGCCGGGTGCGGTGATTGCCGATGTCGGCGATGAGGACCCGTTTCCCGTCGGCGGAAAGGGTGGCCGTCATCGTCACGTTGAATTTGGCATCTTTGGCAGGACCGCCGTCGCCGCCGAACCCTTTCTCACCCGTGCCCGCCAACGTGCTGACCGCGCCTGATTTCAGATCGAAGAGGCGCACGCGATGGTGGAAGGAATCCCCGAGGATCGCGATGTCTTCCCGGGTGATCTGGATGTCGTGCATGCCATTGAAAACCGCGGCGAGAGGATCGGCCCCGTCCTTCACGTCGACGCCGGGAGCCGGTTTCACCTTTTCGGCATTGTGGTTCACGCCGGCAACGAACTCGACCTTTCCATCCACAACCCGGAAGACGCGGTTCGCTTTCGTGAATTCGACTCCGTGGAGGATCCCTTTAGAATCGAAGTCGACACTGAAGGGCTCGCTCACGGCCTCCGTCTTTGGAGCTCCGGCGATCCATTCGACTTGTGCTTGGAGCGGGGAGAACCAAAGAACCACCAGGACGGCGATGAGAGGGGGTGTTTTCATCCAGGAAATCATGACCCATCCGCGCCTGCCTGCAAACACCTGATGCGCGTCGCCGGATTTTCACCGCGCTCCTGGAAAGACCAGCGGCAAAAGCAAGAACCAAAGGATGAATCCCAGCGAGAGCACGATCAGTCCATCGAGCCGTGGACGTCCGCCCCGGGCGATTTTGTTTCGCGCCACGCCCAGCCCTCCGACGAGGGCGACACCATGCAACAACGGAGCGGCGAGCACCCACTGCGTCGGCGGTCTCACCGCATCAAGCACGGAGACGAGGGGGAGCAACACCATGGCCGCGACCGTCGCAGCAAGAGCCAGCCCCATCGCGCCGTGGACGCCCAACCGGACGGCGAGCGTGCCTTTGCCAATCGACTCGTCGGCCTCGCGATCCGGGATGCCTGCCAGGATGATGGAAGGCATGACCGCAAAGAACACCGGCAGGGCCACGAGCACGATGGCTCCGCTCGCGATCTCTCCCCCCATGACCAGGGCTCCCGCCTGGATCACGAGAAAGCTGTGTGTGAAGGCCACGACGATCTCGCCGGCTCCGCGATGAGACAATTTCAACGGCGGCACCGAGTAGCCGAACCCGAGGATCACGGCGATGAGATACATCGCGAGCAATCCGCCCCATGAAGAAAACCGGCCGATGACCATGGCCACGATCCCGAGACTCAGGCCCAACGCGATGACCGCACCGATCGCGAGCTGCCTCTTCGATAGCTCCCCGTTGACGAGCGTGCGAGATCCTCCGTTGAAATACCCGTGGCTCAGGTTGCGGCGATCCGATTCGTAGTCGAAGACCTCGTTGATGAACACGGTCGCAACTTCGATGAGGAAAAGCACCGCGTATCCGAGCCAGTAAACGGGTCGGTGAAACACCCCGGGCATTGGCATCGTCGATACCGCTCCCGCCGTGCAGGCCATCCACGTCATCGGGTAAAACTGGAGCCGCATCGCCTTGCCCCAGGATCCAAGCTTCGCCCGCACCGCTTCGCACGATACGAGCGTTCCGTTTGCAAGAGTGCGCGCCTCACGACGTGCATCCTCGATCCATCCGAGACGGTCTTCCTCCGTCGAATGATTGACCGGTCCATACATGCGGATGCGCACGGGACGGATGCCGCAAAACCCCAGGGTCCGGGTCACAAAAGCCCGATGGCCGGGAGAACGCTGCAGATATTTCACGACAGCGGGCGCGGTGTCCATGGTGGTCAGCAGATGCGCCGATTTTCCGTGCAGGAGACCTTCGAATCCCCGCCCTTCCTCGCGCTCGGCGAAGGCAAAACCAGGGGCGAGGATGCGATCGAGAAAACCTTTGAGCAACGCGGGCATCGTGCCCCACCAGACCGGATAGACAAAGACGAGGTGGTTCGCCCTCACGATGAGACGCCGCGCCTGCACGAGATCGGGCTCGAGCTCCTGCTCCCCGGCGTGGGCATGGCGCAGGTGGGGATCGAACTCCATTTTTGCAAGAACGAGCAGCTTCACCTCGAGCCCCAGATCACCGGCCGCTTCCGCGAAGGATTGGGCGATCGCCCCGCACAAGCTTCCGGGGCGCGGATGACCGAGAATCACCAGCACGTTTGCCCGGGCACGCCGGCTCCGACTGCGGCGACGCCGCGTCCGGGGATCGATCCGGTGTACCTCGCCACGCCCCCGTCGCATGCGCGTGGTTTTTCGGTGGACGCGGTTCATGCGGATTCTTCATCCGTGCGATCAGGTCCATCCGTCGCCTTCTCGCGGATCTCTTCGTGCAAGGCCGCCTTTTTCGGCCCCGCGGTCTTCTCGGCACGATCCTGGAGGCGCTGGAGCTCCCGGGTCTCCTCCGGCAGATCGGCATATCGCTCAAGATCCCGGTCACTGCGCCGCCTTCCCGATCGTTCTTCATTTCGCTCCCTGTCCATGCCCTGGCTTCTTTGCATCTGGCGTGCCAGCAGGAGCGACCCTCCTCGACCGTTGTCTCACAAGCCATCGCGGACCGCGGCGATTTCCGACCGGACCTGGGACGGCTTCCCGATCGTTCATTCTGCCCTCGCGATCATGCGAAACGCCCGGTTCCTGCACCGGACTCCCATGCTTTCGCCAGTCGCAGACCTTGGCCAACGCGCCCCGGGGCGGTCTCGCGGTCGTCGGCATGTTTATTGCACCCGATCTAGCGATCCCCCCCAATGAAAATCATCCCCACCCTCGTGATCCTGACAAACCGACATCGGATCCTCGTCCATCGGGCCACGAACACCGGCGCGTATGAAGAGACCGACTCACTCGATCCGATGGAAGGAAACGAGAGTCTCTCCGATCTCGTCAGCGACCAGGCGGAGAGCTTTCCCACGGAGGATCCGGGAGAACCCGCTTTCGACAGCCTCCCGCTCCCCGATGAACTGGAGATCCGCGCGGAGAAACAGATCTCCGCGAAGATCGCGGAAATCCTCGCACGCGAGGGGAATCCCACCTGGGGATACGGTGCCGATGCCCGGCTGCGCGAGGCCGTCCTCGATCACCTGCCGTGGGAATACGTCGAGACCCTGACACAGGAGATCGATGCCGAGATCACGGTCGGCCGGACCGCGGAAATCCTGGATCAATTCTCTTCCCCCTCGTGACCACTCCCCACTCCCGCTCCATGTCATGGCATGCTCGATTTGGAAAGGATCCATCGCCTTCGGGCTCGTCAACATTCCCGTCTCCCTCACGAGCGCGGAACGCCGGCCCGACATCCAGCTGCACATGGTCGACAGCAAGACCCATGCCCGCATCCGTTATGAACGGGTCAACGCCGACACGGGCGAGGAAGTGCCGTGGGACCGGCTCGTGCGCGGCTATGAATACGAGGACGGACGTTTCATCCTGCTTTCCGACGAGGAGCTGGAGCAGGTGCGCCCCCAACTCACGAAGACCATCGAGATCACCGAATTCGTCGCGCTCGACGACATCGATCCCCTCCTTTTCGACAAACCCTATTACCTCCAACCCGAGAAGCGGGGAAAGAAAGCCTACGCCCTGCTGCGCGAAGCACTCAAGAAGACCGGTCGCGCCGGTATCTCGCGGGTGGTGATCCGCACCCGCGAATACCTGTCGGCGATGTTCGCGCGCGACGAGGCGCTCATCCTGATGTTGCTGCGCTTTCCCCAGGAAATCGTGCCGATCTCGAAGCTGGAGATCGATGACGCCGACACCCGGTCGCTCCAGCCCAGCAAGAAGGAGATGGACCTGGCGGTGCGTCTCATCGGCGACATGGAGGAGGAGTGGAATCCCAAGCTCTTCCACGACGAGTATCGCACCGCGTTGATGGACTACGTCGAAAAGAAGATCGCCGGTGGCGACGTGGCCGAAGACGTGAAGGAAGGGGACGACGAAGAGCCCGAGTCCACCAACGTCATCAATCTCGCGGAATACCTCGAGAGGAGCTTCAAGTCATCCAAATCCCCGAAGGCCAAAAAGGTCCCAGCAAAAAAAGCCACCTCCAAAGGCCATGCCTCCAAAAACACCCCCGCCAAAAAGAGCCGCTCGAAAAAGTCCCCTGCCAAAAAAGCCGCGGCAAAGAAAACGAAACGCTCCGCTTGAGTCCTACCGTGCCAAGCGCGACTTCCGGCAGACGCCCGAACCCCAGGCGCAAAGGACGAAGAGCGGGGGGAACTCCTTCGTCGTGCAGGAGCATTTCGCCCGCAGCCATCACTTCGATTTTCGTCTGGAGATGGATGGCGTCCTCGTCAGTTGGGCGGTCCCGAAGGGCATCCCGCAGGACAAGGCGGCGAAGCGCCTCGCCGTCCATGTCGAGGATCACCCGCTCGAATACGGCAGCTTCGAGGGCGAGATCCCGGCAGGCAACTACGGAGCGGGAACGGTCACCATTTTCGACCGGGGGCACTGGCATCCGCTCGATCGGGATTGGAAGGCGCAATTCAAAAAGGGGAAACTGAAGTTCATCCTCGAAGGGGAACAACTGCGCGGCACCTACCTGCTGGCCCGGATGAAGGAAGAACCCAACTGGCTGCTGCGATGGCTCTCCGACGAGGTCCCGCTCGACCCGGCCCAAACCAAGCCGGTCCGCGAACGTCCCCATTTTGTCCCGCCCCAGCTCGCCCGTCTCGTCCCCACGCTGCCGCAAGGTCCCGACTGGCGGCATGAGATCAAATTCGACGGCTACCGTCTCATCGCGGTCGGATCGAAAGGCAGGGTGAAACTCTACACCCGAAACGAACTCGACTGGACCGAACGCTTTCCCATGCTCGTTGCGAGAATGAAGAACCTCACGCACGATGATTTCGTGCTCGATGGCGAGGCCGTGGTCTTCGACGCCAAGGGCCGCTCGGGATTCGGCGACTTGCAGGCCGCCCTCCGCAACGACGATCACGAGGCCATCACGTTTGTCGCTTTCGATCTTCTGCATCTCGATGGGGAAAATCTGCGCGGACTGCCTCTCGTGGCGCGCCAGGATCGGCTCCGCGGCTTGATCGGCGAAGATGACGGGACGCTGCGTGTCTCCCAATCCTGGCCCGCCGCTGATGGAGCGGAATTGTTCCGCCAGGCCTGTCGCAATCGTCTCGAGGGCATCATCAGCAAACCGGCGAAAGGCCGGTACTTCGAAGGCGCCCGCAAAGACTGGGTGAAATCCAAATGCCGTGCCCGCCAGGAATTCGTGGTCTGCGGCTACACGCCTCCGGGAGGATCGCGCACGGGATTCGGCGCCCTCGTCCTCGCTTCCTATGAAGGGAAGGCGCTCGTCCCGCGCGGCAAGGTCGGCACGGGGTTCTCCGAGCGGGAACGCGAGCGACTCCTCGCTCTTTTCCAGCCGCTCCGCCGTGGCACGGCATTGTTCCCCTTCCCTGAGAAAGTCCAATGGCTCGAGCCCGTGCTCGTCGCGGAAATCGAATTCGCCGAGATCACCCGTGATGGATCGATCCGGCAGGGATCTTACGTCGCCCTCCGGGAAGACAAATCTTCGCGCGATGTCCACATCGACCGCATCCAGCGCACCAGGGCGGGCTCCGGGAAAAGCTCGATCCGCGGCATCGAGGTGACCCATCCCGATCGCCTTGTTTATCCGCAGGATCAGATCACGAAGCTCGAGGTCGTCGGCTATTACGAACGTTGCGGCGGACTCATGCTGCCCTTTGTCGCGAACCGTCCGCTCGCCGTGCTGCGCGCCCCGGACGGCATCACGGGCAGTACGTTTTTCCAGAAATCCTTCTCCAACCACATCCCGCCGCATGTCGACCAACGCAAGCTCGACGACGGCACGACGATCTTTCAAATCTCGAAGGTCGAGGGCATCCTCTCGCTCGCCCAATACGGGGTGATCGAATTCCATCCCTGGGGTGCGACGACTTCGAATGTCGAAAGACCCGACCTGCTCATCTGGGACCTCGATCCGGGCGAGGGCGTGTTGCCCGGGGAACTGCTCGGCGCCGCCCTGCTGCTGCGCGACTACCTCGCGGAGCGCGGGGTCACCACGGTGGTGAAAACCTCGGGAGGAAAAGGTCTGCACCTCGTCGCACGGATCGCACGCCGGCACGGCTGGGACGTGATGAAACCTTTCACCAGGGCCGTCGCCGAGGCCGTTGCGGCAATGAATCCGCGGAAGTTTCTCACCACGGCGAGCAAGGCCAAACGGCACGGCCGGATCTTCATCGATTGGCTCCGGAACGGGAGGGGCAGCACCTGCGTCGCCCCCTGGAGTCTCCGCGCCCGGCCCGGTGCCACGCTGTCGATGCCCATCGACTGGAGCGAGCTCGAGACCGTGACGCCCGACGGGTTCTCCATCGGCATGCCCTGCCAGGTGCCGGACGATTGGACGCGGCTCGAGGCCCAAACGATACCCGCTCCCCTTTTCCGCGATCTCGGGGTGATGAAATGATGAGCCTCGATCCGGACTCCACCGCCCTCCTCCTCATCGATGTCGTGAACGATTTCGACTTCGAGGGACATGAGAAGCTCCTGCGTCATGCCCTGCCCGCCGCAAAACGCATCGCCGCATTGAAACGACGTCTCGCAGCCCGCGGCATTCCCGCGATCTACGTGAACGACAATTTCGGGCAGTGGCAGCGAGACTTCGCCGACCAGACCGAGCGGTGCCTGGCCCCGGATGCGAAAGGGCGCGAGGTCACCGAAACACTCGCTCCCGGACCCGGGGATTTTTTCGTTTTGAAACCCAAACACTCGGGCTTTTACGCCACCTCCCTGCCGGTGCTGCTAGAGAGTCTCGGGTGCCGCACTCTCATCCTCACCGGATTCGCCGGCAATATCTGCGTCCTCTACACCGCCAATGATGCCTACATGCGCGGCTATCATCTCATCGTGCCCTCCGACTGTGTCGCCTCCGAAAGTGCGGCCGACAACCGGCGCGCTCTGGATCACATGCGCACCCTGCTCAAGGCGCGCCTCGTGACCTCGCGGGCGATTCGTTGAGGAAGGGTAATCCGGGTATTGGGATTATGAGTATGAAATTCAATTCTGTTCAAAATACTCAGCTTGTCACTTCGCCTGATTTTTCTGCGAAAAACAACAGCGGGGGTTGACCCCGCGCGCCCCGGTCCCCTAAGATGACCTTCCCGGGATCGATGAATGGATCTGCGACGAGATGAACTCGGAACCGTTGCAACGTAGTCATTTGGTGAGGGCCGCCATGCTTGGCGCGGGATTGCCTGCGGGCTTCATCCAGCGTTTTCTGGATCGGCTGGAGTCCCTCGTCCGCCCCGAAACCGATTCCTGGGATCGGCCCCTCACCGCCGCCGAAGTCGCTGAACTCGTTCTGCTGCTGGAGGATCAGGACGTCTGTCACTGCGAAGGCTTGCTCAAGGAATTGTTGCACGACATCGCGGTCCGCGGAGAGATCCCCGAGAAGGAACTCCGCACCTGGCTTCCTCTTGGGGGGAGGCGGACGGAGACGGAAAATCAAGACGCTCTCGATGCATGACCAAGGGTGGCTCGTTCGTCCCGCTCAGAGTTTGAGCATGAAAGAAACGAGGTCTTTCTTCTCCTGTTCGTTCAGTTGAAGCTCGAGGACGAGATTGAAGAACTCCACCGTATCCTCCAGGGTCAGACATCGCCCGTCGTGGAGATAGGGAGGACTCTCCTTGATCCCGCGCAAGGTGAACGTCTTGATCGGGCCGCGTCCCGGCTCGTCCATGAACCGCTCCAGCTTCAGGTCGTGCATCTGCTGGTCCATGTAGGAAGGCGGCACGTGGCAACCCGAGCATTTGGCTTTGCCGAAAAAAAGCTCTTCGCCGCGGATCTCCTCCTCGGTCGCCTTCGACCGGTCGAGACGCCCCATGAGATCGAGCGCGGGGGCCGGCGGAAAATCAAACATGTTCTGCATTTGCGCCATGTGGCTGACATGGACGCGGTCGAGGATCGTCAGCCCTTTCTTCATCGCGTGAATCTGGTCCCCGTTGAAGTAAGCGGTGCGCTGCTCGAACTCGGTGAAGTCCTCCACGGAGCGCAAGCTCCGCTTCGATCCGTGGATCTGCTGGTCGAACATCCCGCGAAGACTGGTCGTATCGAGACGGAATCGGCGCTCCTGCGGCCTGTTGTCGGGATTGAGGTGGAATTGCCCCGTCGTGTGCCCGTTCACATGGCAGTCGAAACAAGTCACCCCGAGGCTGGGTTCAAGGCTTTTCCGATCATCCGTCGGATTGAATTCCTCCTGGGGAAAGGGAGTGAGGAGCAATCGCAGCCCGTCGAGCTGCACCGGCGTCACGAGGCCCTTGAAGAGCCGGTAGTAGTTGTTGATCGATACGACCTCACCACGCGAGACATCGCCCAGCTCGGGCCGGTTCTGGAGGAAGATCGCCGGCGGAAACTCCGGGAGAAACTCCTCCGGCAGATCGAAGTCGACATCAAAACGACGCAGCCGCGGGAATTGCTCGATCTGCATCTCCGGAAACACCTGACCACCCGGGGTATGTTTGGGATGAGGCAGCGAAGGATACGGAAACAGACCCCGCTCCTTGATTTCCACGGGCGTCATCTTCCCCAGTTCGTCCCAACTTGTCTCGCGCAACCGCGCCGTCGGCCCCATCAGGATGGGTTTGCCACGGGTCATCGCACTCCGTTGCGCGGACGCGGGGTGAGATCATAGCGTTGTTCGAGCAGCTTCTGCTGCGCCGCCATCACGGTGTCTTTCATCGCGTGTCGGCATCACGGATTTCCTCGAAGGTCATCTTGGGTTTCATCGCATTGAGCGGATCCCTCACGAAGTCGAACCCGTTGATCTTCCCCTCCTCCGGTTGATCCTTCAGGGCGGGAGAAGAGGCGGGGGCGGGTTTCTTCGAAACCTCCTCGTCATACGGTTTCTTTTCCTGCTCGGGACGCTTCGCCGGGACTTCGACGGGCGTCTGCGCCGCCTCGACCGCATCGGGCGGAGGAGCCGGTGCATCCGATCGGGATTTTTGCTGGCCGATACAGGGAATGGCGAGGGAAATGGCAACAAGAACGTGGAAAGGAGAAGAAGGGATTTTCATGAGTCGGGAGACGTTTTAGAGGAATGTCAGGAGAAAGAAAGGAGGCGAAAAACCAACGCCGGGACCCGCCCGGATCCGGGCGGGGGCGGGGCGATCGCGGCATCGCGGCGCTTTCATTCAGGATCAGGGAAGGCGGGTTTCAGACCGGTCTCCGCCGGGCCTCCGATGAGTTCGCCGGTGGCGGAGAATCTGGATCCGTGGCAGGGACAATCCCAGGTCCGCTCCACCCGATTCCATGCCACGATGCAACCCAGGTGCGGGCACACCGCGGTGTGGAGGTGCAGCGCTCCCTTGTCATCCCGGAACACGGCGACAGGCCCCTCCGCACCCCGCACGACACGGCCGTGGCCCGGCGCCACGGAGTCGGCAGACTCGTCGGAAACGCGGAACCGATCGGTGATCAATCGCACCGGAAAGTCCGCATTTTCGCCGAGATAGCTTCCGAGCGATTTCACGATCTTCCGCGACGGGGCCAGGCACTCCGCCCACGGGTTCTCCCGGTCGAGGATCGCATCTCGAGCCATGAGGGCCGCGGCGGTGCCGAAGGTCATTCCATTTCCCGAAAAGCCGGTAGCGATGAATTGACGTTCGTCCGTCAGCCCGATGAAAGGGAGCCCGTCGTGCGTCCACGACTTGTCCGGACCACCGATGGGTGCGGACCGCTCCGGGGAACCAATCAGCGAGGCGATCCTCGAGCACGCGGTAGGGATCGATCCCGGCTTCCTTTTGTCCGGTCTTGTGATCGCATCCGCCGAGGATCACGATGTCGCCCTCCTCGTGACGATCGATCCGCACATAGTGGAATGGATCCGCGGTATCGGACCAGATCATCTCTTCCGCCGACCGCTTCGACAGCCTCGCGGCGATGGCGTAGGTGGAGTAGAGGGCCAACTTCGCCTGAAAGAGCGCCGCGCCGAGCCCGCCGCTGTCGCCCTGCAAGGGCACGTGAGTGGCGATGACGACCCGATCATAGACAATGCGATGCCCGTTCGCGACGACGTGGTCGCCTCCGAACTCGCTCACCCGCGTGTTTTCGTGGATCCGCGCGCCGATCATCGAGGCCCGCTTCACCAAACCCGCCAGATACTTTCCTGGATGGAATTTCATCTGATCGGGAAAACACAGCGCCGGGAGCCGTCGGATCGGATCATGCTCGTCGAGATGGACCGGTAAACCGAGCTGACCGCACCAATCGCGCTCCCGTTTCATGCAGGTGAGTTCCTCCTCGACGGCATCCTCCGCATGGACCGCGAGATAACCGGGAACCTTTGCCAGCGCGGCATCGATTTGTTGCGATTCGACCGTGTCGGAGATGAAATCCATTGCCGTCTTTCCCGCGTGCCACGCGATGCCTGCCGCTTGAAGACTTGTCGACAAAACCAGATCGGACAGCCGGGTATCCGTCATGTAGGTGAGGTGCGCGGTGGTATGCCCGGTGTCGCCGCAGGCGATCTCCTCCCGTTCGACCAAAGCCACGTCCAATCCCTCGCTCTGCAACAAAAAGGCCGTCGTCACTCCCGTGATGCCCGCCCCGATCACGAGGACGTCGACCACGATGTCGCGATCCAGAGCGGCGTAAGAGGGAATCGGCGCCGCACTCCAAAAAGGTTTGGTTTCCATGAGATCCGTTCTCCCGGTCCACACGCCGGAGTAATGAATCCCTTATCGCGGATGGCGTACCAACAGCGGCAGGATACGGCACCCCCCTCCAAACCAGCGACTTGCCCAGGACACCGTCCAGCCCCCGCCGGCTTCTTCGTTGCAGAAAACCCGTTCCCTACCCTGCGATTTGCATCGGAACGGGGAGCGGCCCCGGGGGAACTCGTGCGCGAAGAGGGATTTGAACCCCCGACCGCCTCGGTGTAAACGATGGTTTGCCAAAGTAGGTTGGGATGCAGCTTGAAGCGCCGAGGGCAAACCGTGCACAGCCCAGGACAATCCATGCAGAGTAATTATGGAATGATTATTCTTTAATTGCTCCAGCATGCCTCCTCACCCTTTTACCCGCCCAATCAGTGCGCCCATGGCGGAAGGTTTTGATTTCAACGACCGTCCCTTTCTTGCCTTCTGGGAGATCACCCGCGCCTGCGCCCTGGCCTGCCAGCACTGTCGGGCCGAGGCCCAACCGCGTCGGAACCCGGAGGAACTTGATCCGGACGAGGCGCAACGGCTGATCGGACAACTTGCCGAATGGAAGCCACCCATGCTCATTCTTACCGGGGGCGATCCCCTGATGCGACGCGACGCGATCGATCTGGTTCGCAAGGCCAGTGATGCCGGCCTTCATGTCGGACTGAGCCCTTCGGCGACCCCTCGACTCCTCCGGGCAGACTTTACCCAACTCAAGGAAGCCGGGGTGCAGCGCATGTCCCTCAGTCTCGACGGTGCCACCCGGGAGACTCACGATGCCTTCCGTGGTGTCCCGGGCACCTTTGACCGGACCATCGAGGCGGTGAGACGGGCGCATGCGGCGGGCCTGAGTCTCCAGATCAACACCACCCTCACCCGAGGTAACGTTGACGAATACGAATCCTTCAAGCGGCTCATGTATGTCCTCAAACCGGCGATGTGGAGCGTCTTTCTCCTCGTCCCGACCGGTCGGGCGGGACTGGAGTCCCTGCCCGAGGCAGAGGAGATCGAGCGGATCTTCGAGGACATGGCCGGCCTCGTCGGCAACGCGCCCTTCGCGGTGAAAACCACCGAGGGCCATCATTTCCGTCGTGTCCTCATCCAGCAGCGCGGCGGAGGGATGGCCCGCTCGCGTCCGGGGCTGAACTCGCCCGCCGGAATCCGCGACGGGCGCGGGGTGATGTTCATCTCGCACACCGGCGAGGTTTCTCCGAGTGGCTTCCTTCCGATCGTTTGCGGGAATGTCAGGACCACCCATCCCGCGGAAATCTACCGCCATCACCCACTCTTCGTTTCCCTGCGCGACAGCGACGCGCTCGGCGGCAAATGCGGGCGTTGCGAATTCCGCACCCGCTGCGGCGGCTCGCGGGCGCGGGCCTACGGCGTCACCGGCGATCCCTTCGCGGCCGATCCCGCCTGCAGCTACCAGCCCGCCCTCGCCAACTGATCCCCCGGCTTCTTTCCATTACCTCAGAATCATGATCAATCTCACCAAACTCTGGACCGGAGCGGCGCAGCCCGCCGACGGTCTCCGCTACGGCCAAGGCACGCACCCGCACCGCAGTGCCAACGCGCGCAAGCCCATCACCGTGTGGAACATCACCCGCACGTGCAACCTCCGCTGCGTCCACTGCTATTCCGATTCGAACGCGGCGAAATATCCGGGCGAGCTCACCTGGGAGGAGATGGAGAAAGTGGTCTCCGATCTCGCCGCCTACGAGGTGCCCTCCTTGCTGCTCTCGGGCGGCGAACCGATGATCCACCCGCGCTTCTTCGATCTCGTCGAGAGCGCCTCGTCCGCCGGACTCAAGCTGACGATCTCCACCAACGGCACCCTTATCACCGAGGAGAAGGCCGCCCTTCTCAAGGCCGCGCAGGTCGCCTACGTCGGCATCTCCCTCGACGGCATCGGCGAGATCCACGACCATTTCCGCCGCAAGGAAGGGGCCTTCGACGCGGCGGTGCGGGGCTTCCGCCACTGCCACGCGGTCGGGCAGAAGACCGGCCTGCGGCTCACCCTGACGAAACACAACGTCGAGAACATCGACTGCATCCTCGATTTCATCGAGGAGGAGGAGATCCAGCGCGTCTGTTTCTACCACCTCGTCCCGGCCGGGCGCGGCAGCGAGCTGCAGGTGCTCTCGCCCGAGGCCGCGCGCCGCGCCATCGACACCCTCATCGCCCGCGTCGAGACCTGGCACGCCCAGGGCGTCGACCGCGAGTTGCTCACCGTGACCCAGCCCGCCGACGGAGCCTACCTGCTCGTGCGGATGGAGCGGGAAAACCACCCCAACCTCGAGGAGGCAAGGCGGCTCCTGAAATGGAACGGCGGCGGGGCGAACAGCTCGGGACGCGGCATCGCCAACATCGACACCCAGGGCAACGTCCACCCCGATCAGTTCTGGCAGGATGTCCTCCTCGGCAACGTGAAGCTCCAGCCCTTCTCCGAAATCTGGGAAGGCCGCAATCCGGCCTCGGCCGAGACCCTCGCCTCGATCCGCTCGATCGGGCAACTCTCCTCCGAGGACCGCCAGGCGCGCCTCAGCGGTCCCTGCGCGGGCTGCCGTTGGTTCGGGATCTGCGGCGGCGGTTTCCGCACCCGGGCCGCCTTCGCCAACCACGGGGATCTCTGGGGCTCCGATCCCGGCTGTTATCTCCGGGAAGAAGAACGCCACCCCTCGCTCGCGATGGTGTAAGGTCCCGGAGGAGGGCACCCCCGCGTGCCGCCGGTCCATCATGAGTTTCCCCGCCTGCAAGCACCGCAAGCACAAGGCCAAAGGTCCCCGCAAGGACGGCCTCGCCTGGCTCGCGGCGGAGCCCTACCGGCTCTTTTTCGCCAGCGGCACGGCCTGGGGCGTCGCCGGAGTGGCGCTGTGGCCGCTCTTCTACGCGAAACAGCTCTCCTACTTCCCGAATCTCGTCCATGCCCGCCTCATGATCGAGGCTTTCGGCGGCGCGTTCGTCGTCGGCTTCCTCGGCACGGCCGGTCCCCGCATGGCCACCGCGCCGAAGCTGACGCCGGCGGAGCTGCTCTGGCTCTTCGGCCTGCACCATGCCGGCGCGATCCTGCACCTGCGCCAGCAGCACGCCTGGGGCGATGCCTGTTTTGTCGCTTTGCTAGGGTCCTTGCTCCTCTGTCTCGTCGTCCGCGTGGCGAGATTCCGCAAGGAGGCGCCACCCCCGCAGATGCTGCTGGCGCTGACCGGCCTGATCTGCGGACTCGCCGGGACGATCCTCCATCTCACCGGGGCGAGCCTGCACGATCCCCAGCTCTACCGTCTCTCCAATCTTCTCCTCTACCAGGGCCTGCTGCTGCCCCCGGTACTCGGGATCGGCTCCTTCGTCTTCCCCCGGATGCTCGGCGGCGACTTCGGGGATCCTAAGACCGCGGCGCAAACCCGGGCGAAACTGCTCCGCGCCCTCGCCGCGGCCCTCCTGCTGGTGGGGAGCTTTATTCTCGAAGCCTACGGGCAGGTCGGGACGGGCTACGCGGTCCGCGCCATCGTCGCGGCCGGCTACCTGCTGCTGGAGGTGGACTGGAAAACGCGCCAGGGCGGCTCGCTCACGACCGGGCTTTTCTGGTCGCTCGCGATCGGCTGGCTCGGCATCGTCCTCGCGCCCTTCCACTACGTGCAGCACGTCGCGATCGAGCACCTGCTCTACATCGGCGGATTCGGCATGCTGATGCTCGTCGTGGGCTCGCGAGTGCTCTTCGGACACAGCGGCGACCTCGAGGGTTTTTTCGCGAAGTCGTGGTGGGTGCGCTTCCTCATCCTCCTCGGCGTGCTCGCCGCGACGACCCGGGCCACTCCGGCCTGGGTACCCTCGACGACGGTGTCGCACCACATCTACGCGGCCTGGACCTGGGGGATCCTCGGTCTGCTCTGGCTACTCTGGCACCGGCGACGGTTTGTCCAGCGTGATGAGGAGGATTGATTCTCCCGGATGGAGTGCGGAAAAGATCAAGCCTCCGGCGCGGCAGACCCATTCTTCCGGCACTGGATCGCACCATCCTCGACATCCAAAATCCGGTCGAAGACATCCAGGGTCCGGTGATCGTGGGTGACGACGAGGACCCCGGCACCTCGCTCGTGGGCAATCCTGGCGAAGAGCTCCATCACCTGGCGGCCGCGGGTGCTGTCGAGTGCGGCGGTCGGCTCGTCGGCGAGGATGAGCGTGGGATCGTTCGCAAGGGCGCGCGCCACCGCCACCCGCTGCTGTTCGCCGCCCGAGAGAGCCGCCGGGAGATTCCTCGCCCGCTCTTCGACATCGAGGTATCCGAGCAGTTCGAGGGCGCGCGTCCGGGCCGCCCAGGGCGCGACGTCGTTGACTTCCATGGCGATCTGCACGTTTTCCAAGGCAGTGAGAAAAGGGATGAGATTCGCCTTTTGAAAGACGAAGCCGAGGTGGCGACGACGGAAGGCGCGCAGATCGACAAGGGCGCGGGGGCCGTCCAGCACCGCCTCTCCATTGATCGTGATGCGGCCGCTCGTCGGCGGGTTGATCAAAGCCATCGCCGTGAGCAGGGTGGACTTCCCCGACCCGCTCGGTCCGAGCAGGCCGACGATCTCGCCCCGCGCGATCTCAAGAGAGGCATCCCGCACCGCGACGACCTCGGTGTGGCCGCTGCCGTAGACTTTCCGCAGGTGCTCGACGGTGATGGCGGGGGCGGTGATGTTCATGCGGCGAGGACGGTGTTCGGCTCGACCCGCATCGCCTTCCAAATGCCGAGAAAGCTCGCGAGGGTGGAGATGACGAGGACGATCACGGCGAGGCTGGCGAGATCCGCCGGGGTGACGAGGACGAGCCTCGGGAAGCGAGGGAAGGCATACCGGCCCCACCACCACGCCAGCGCATAACCTCCGGCACCCATGAGGAGTGCCTGCTGCAGAATCAGTGCGACGATCACCGGATTGCGCGCACCGATCAGCTTGAGCAGCGCGATGTCGCGAACCTTGTCGAGGGTGAGGGTGTAGACGATCAGCGCGATGATGATCGTCGAGATCACGATGAGCAGGGCACGAAAGAGACCGAGCTGCCGCCGCGCCTTGTCCACCATCCCGGAGAGGAGGAGCTCTCTCTGTTCCTCGGTCGAATAGACGGTGACGTCCGGCCACGTCCCGAAGGTCCGGCGCACCGCTTCCGGATCCGCCCCCGGAGCGAGCGAGACGAGCACCGCGCTGATCTGCGTTCCCCCCAGGGCTGGAATGCCGCTCACGAGCCCCTCGGCGCGATCAAGGAGCTGCGGCTGGAGCCGGCCCAGATCGACCGCCTCGACCCGGGCACGTCGGGCGGCTCGCTCCAACCGGATCGCCTCGCCGGGCTGGTCGAACTGGATCGCCATCGCATCCGCCACCGTGAAAAACGCGAGACCGTCCCCGCCCGAGCCGACCATGCCGCGGGTCAGTCCGACCACTTCGTAGAGATCCTTGCCGAGCCGGACGCTCGCGCCGAGCGGGAGCTGCAGCGAAGTATCCGCGATCATTTCGTAATGCGACCGTCCCAAAGGCCGCCCTGCCACGAGCGGCACCCATTCGCCCCGATCCTCCGGCCAGGACAATCCCTGGACGACCATCCGCAGCGGCCGACCCTGGTATTCGCGCTGGATCGTGTGCGAGACAAAGCGCCGCGCCTCCGCCACGCCGGGGACGGCCCGGGCGCGGTCCTCCAGCGAGCCGGAGATCCGCGACACCTCCGCAAAGGGGCCGCGAGTCCGCCCCTGCACGATCCAGAGATCGGCATCCACCGTGTCAACCAGCAAAGTAGCTTCGTGGATGAGACCGCGGTAGATCCCGCCCATGCCCATGACGATCATGAGGAGCAGGCCGATCCCAACCGTAGTGAAGGCAAAGCGACCCGCACTGTGCCGGATGTCGCGGACTGCAAGATTCATGGCAAGGGTCGGATGCGCTGTCCGTCGGAGAGTTTACCCTTCTCCCCGGCCGACGGACGCAGCACTTGTTCGCCCGCCTGCAGCCCCCCGGTGACGGAGACCATCTCCGCGCCACTTCCTCCGAGCGACACTTCGCGCCACCGCGCCCGGCCCGATTCGTTTACGTGGACGCCCGGGCTGCCCTCATCCCATCCGAGATAGGCCGAGGGCAGCAGCACGGTATCTTCGATCCGGCCGGTTTCGATGAAGACCTCGGCGCGTTGCCCGATGGTCCAGTTCGCCGGCAATTCCGTCACCCGGACATCGACAAGGAATTCGCGCGTTTCGCGGTCCATCTCGCGACCGAGCCTCGAGACCTGCCCGGGGTAGGCGCGCCCCGGCTCCGAGCGGAACAGGATGCGCGCGGGCTGCCCGACGGCGAGCGAGGCCATCCCCGTTTCATCCACCCAGGCGCTGACCCAGAGCTCGTCGAGGGAGATGATCTGCAACAGGGAGGCGCCCGGCACCAGGACATCACCCGGATCCCGGTCGCGCCGGATCACGAGCCCTTTGTAGGGACTGCGGATCTCGGTGAAGGCGAGCCATTCTTTCCGGAAAAGCAACGTCTTCTCCGCCACCCCCACCTGCGCGCCCGCTTCGGCGATGGCGGCCTGGGAGCGGACCCGGTCCGCCTCCGCGACCCGCAGCGCCTCGGCCGCCTTGTCCGCGTCCGAACGCGCGACCGACCCGGAGCCGGCCAGGACTTGCTTGCGATCATGGTCTAGCTTCGCCTGCGCGAGGACCGCCTCCGATCTGGCCTGATCCGCCTCGACCCTCGCGAGGGATTGTTTGGCCGCCGCGAGAGACGCCTCGGCGATGGCCACCTGCTGCCGCGACTCCGCGTCGTCGAGCCGCGCGAGGAGCTGTCCCGCCTCTACCGTGTCGCCCTGATCAACGAGCACCTCGGCGAGCCGCTCCTGGATGCGCACGCTGATCGTCGTTTTTACCCGCGCCTCCAGCGTCCCGGTACCCAGGGCTTCGACCGCCAGATCCCCCGATTCGACGGCATGTATCTGGACGGGCGTCTGCACGACCTTGAGTCGGAAAAATACGAACGCGACCGCGCCAAGCAGCAGCAGGAGGGTGAGAACCAAACGAAGCCGCGGACTATTCATCGGAAGGAAAAAGAAGAGATTCGCGCGCGCCCCGGAGTTTGGTCAAGAGCGGATGAACGCGGCACGCGATCGACCCGCAGGTCTCCCAAGCCGGGAGGACCGCAAAATTGACCGAACCGCCGCTCTTATTCTACCAACCCGACCATCTCCGGCGCAAAGACGGAGAGCCGGGTGTTCTCGAGAAAGGCGCGGCTCCTTTCCTGCAGGGAAAGCAAGGACTCGTGCAAGGGGCAGGGTTCGCCGTGGCCGCACCAGCCCTGGCCGAATGGACAGAGCGAGGGCGGCTCGGTCTGCTCGAAGAGCGCGACGATGCCGAGCAGGTTGATCTCGGCGGGATCTTTGGCCAACTGATACCCGCCCCCCGGCCCGGGCTGCCCGCGCACCAGGCCCGCCGCGGAGAGCTGGGTGAGCAATTTCGCGGTGAGGGCGTGCGAGATCTTTCTCGACTCCGCGATCTCCGCCGACCCCGCCACCTCGCCCGGACGCGCGGCGAGGTAACTCATCACGGCGATGGCATTCGAGGCGGTTTTTCCGTAGACGAACATGGTGCGGAGAGTGGGATACAGTCAAACACGTCCCGCGGCAAGCACTTCGGCGGCGGGAAAGAGCACGTGATTCTCGAGATGGATATGGCGGTGGAGGTCTTCCTCAAGCTCGGCGAGCCCCGCAAAGAGGGCGCGGTAGGTGTTGCAGGCGTCGGCGGGTGGATTGTAGTCACGCGTCAGTTCGCGGAGCCGCGCGAGGTCGTCGCCGGCGTCCTCATGTTCGCGCAGCATGCAGGCGATCGGCCCGTCGAGCGGCATCGCACCGCCGCCTGCCGCCATCGCCCGGATCGCGGGAAAGAGCACCTGCTCCTCCTTCATCATGTGGCCGTCGAGTTCGAGATAGAGGGCGTTGAAGACCTCGTAAACCCGGACGAGTGAAGGCGTGTGGCCGCCGTGCACCTTGGCGACGCGCTGCGCCATCGCCTGGAGGCGCGGCAGTTCGCTTCGGAGAAAAGCGTGATGCCGGGCGACGATGTAATCGGCGAGTTCGGCCGGAGGAAGGGTTGCCGGATTGTTTCCCGTGCCGGAAGGCTGGCTCGACTCGGCCTCGAGTTGTTCGATCACCGTCTCCAGCGGCACGGAGCGTCTCCGACAGGCTTCGGTCAGGGTGGTGCCTCCCTGGCAACAGAAGTCGATGCCGAAGGACTGGAATATCCGGGAACGGCCCGGTCGTTCGGCGACCAACTCGCCGACAGTGCGCCCGGCAAGCGGTGTGCCGGAGGGGGAAACAAGGACTGGATGTTTCATGACAGAGTCAGTCTGGAGGCAAAAGAGGGTCTTATCAAGAATAAAAGAGGGTTTTTTCGTCTTTTCGCTTGCGCTCCCGTTTTTGGCCCCTACGGTAGTCTCCCATGAAACCGGATCCACTCTCATCCGGACGGCCTGAGGCCCGATCGTGCATCGCCGTTTCCGGGGAATCGCACCCGGCACGGATTCCACACCGACCGTTTTTCCCAATTCGTGGGATCGTCATCGCCGGATGCCTCCTGACGGGCCTGTCTCAAGCCGCCGATACCGGGAAGCCGGCCCCGACACCGGAGCCGAAACCCGCGCCCGCCTCGGCCAAGTCGAATGCCACACCCGCGCCGAAGGCCCTGCCTCCGGCAAAGCCGGCCGCGCTTTCGGCTCCGGTGGACAAGGCGAAACCCGCACCCGCCAAACCGGCTTCCGTTCCGCCCAAAGCGGAAACGAAACCGGCTCCGGCCAAGGTCGCGACGGCGGCCACGCCCCGCCCTTCCCCCGCGAGTCCCTTCGAGAGTCCAGCCGCCTTGAAGACGGAGAGCCGGATCGACCAGCTCGTGATGGCACGGCTGAAGCCCCTCGGGGTGCGCCCGGCCCTTTGTTCGGATGCCGTCTTCGTCCGGCGCGTCTACCTCGACGTCACCGGCACGCTGCCGACCGCGGCCGAGGCAAAGGCCTTCATCGACGATCCTGACACGGCCACCAAAAGGACACGTCTCGTCGACCGGCTCCTCGCGAGCGACGAATTCGCGGTCTACTGGGGCATGAAGTGGGGCGACCTCCTCCGCATCAAGGCCGAGTTTCCCATCAACCTCTGGCCGAACGCGGCGCAGCTCTACCATCGCTGGGTCGTTTCCTCCCTCAAGGAAAACAAGCCCTGTGATGAATTCGTCCGCGAGATGCTCATCTCGAGCGGCAGCAATTTCCGCGTCGGTCCGGTCAACTTCTACCGCGCCATGCCCGACCGCAGCCCCGAAGGGATCGCCTCCGTCGTCGCCCTCACCTTCATGGGCACCCGCACCGAATCCTGGCCGAAAGAGAAGCTCGCCGGGATGTCGGCCTTCTTCGCCCAGATCGGCTACAAGCCGACGAGCGAGTGGAAGGAGGAATATGTCTTCTGGGATCCCATCGGCACGCACACCATCGCCGGAAACGTCGCACCGGGCCGGGCGAAGGTGGAGGAAATCGGCACGACCCTGGCCGCCGACGTCGCCGTGGCGGGGCCGAAGGCATTTCCCATGGCGGCGGTTTTTCCCGATGGCAAGGCGGTCAAACTCTCCCCCGACCGCGATCCCCGGGAGGTCTTCGCCGACTGGCTCCTCGCCCCGGGGAATCCCTGGTTCGCGCGGAGCCTCTCCAACCGGGTCTGGTCGTGGTTTCTCGGACGCGGCATCGTCCACGAGCCCGACGACCTCCGCCCTGACAATCCTCCCTCGAATCCCGAACTGCTCGCTTATCTGGAAAAGGAATTCGTCGCCTCGAAATACAACCTGCGCCATCTCTACCGTCTCATCCTGAATTCGGAGACCTACCAATTCTCCTCCCTCGCCAAATCCACCAAACCGGAGGTCGCGGCGCAGTTCGGGAGCTACCCCTTGCGACGGCTCGAGGCCGAGGTGCTCATCGACGCGATCAACCGCATCACCGGAACCTCCGAACTCTACACCAGCCCGATTCCCGAACCCTTCACCTACATCCCCCAGGGCCAACCCTCCGTCGCGATCGGCGATGGCAGCATCACGAGCCCCTTCCTCGCGCTCTTCGGCCGCTCCGCCCGCGCCACCGGCACCGAGGACGAACGTTCCAACCAGGTCGTCGCCGCGCAATGGCTCCACCTCCTCAACTCGAGTCAGATCCAGGAGAAACTGGACCGCGGCCCCGCCCTCAAGGCACTTCTCCAGTCGAAACGGCCGCCGCGCGAAATGATCACGGAACTCTATCTCACGATCCTCTCGCGCCATCCCACGGCGGAGGAGATGGCCCGGGCCAAAACCTATTGCGGCATCGGTGCCGGCGACAAACCCGGAAAGGGAACGCGGGCCGAGCATTGGAGCGACCTCGGCTGGGCGCTTCTCAACAGCAGTGAATTCCTCTTCCGCCACTGAGGCGGAACCACCCCGAAGTCGACACGATCATGAATCCGCAGGATCTCCTTCGCCACCTCGCCACGGATCCGAACCAACTCGGGTTGCGGCTCTCCCGTCCGATCGACCGCCGCGGCGCGATCCAGGCCGGACTCTTCGGCACGATCGGCATGGCCGGCAGCACGCTCTTCGGCGAGGACTACGCCAAAACCGGCGCCGCACCCGCGGCTCGGAAACCCGCCGCTCCCAGGCCCGCCGCCAAGGCGCGCAGCGTCATCCAGATCTTCCTCTGGGGCGGCATGTCCCATTCCGACACCTGGGATCCCAAGCCCGACGCGGGCTACGACTACAACGGACCGCTCAAGAAATTCCTCTCCACCAACGTGCCCGGGATCCAGTTGAGCGAATGGTTCCCGAATCTCGCGAAGCAGGCGGACAAATATTCGCTGATCCGCAGCATGACGCACGGCAACAACGGCCACGAGACCGCCGCCTACCTCGTGCAGACCGCGCATGCCCCCGGTGAACGCCTCGCCTATCCGAGCGTCGGGGCGGTCTTCGCACTGATGAAGGAGAAGGAATACAAGGGCTCCCTGCCGCCCTACATTGTCCTGACAAAACCACAAGGCCGCTTCTCCGAGGAGGGCTTCCTCGGCGCGAAACGGAAGCCCTTCGCCACCGGCGGCGATCCCAACGCCTCGCGCTTCGAGGTCGAGGGCATCGTCTCGCGCCACGTCAACGACGCCCGCCAGGCCGCCCGGCGCGATCTCGCCTCGAATCTCGATTCCCTGCGCCAGGCCGCCGGCGACGATCCCGTCATCCGCGCCTCCGAGGCCGCGCGGACCGAGGCCTACGAGATGATCCTCGGAAAGGGACGCGAGGTCTTCGATCTCTCCAGGGAAAAGCCCGAGCTCCGCGACCGCTACGGACGCCACACCTTCGGCCAGGATTGCCTCGCCGCGCGCCGCATGGTCGAGGCCGGCGTGCCCTATATCGTCGTCAACTACCCCGGCGGGTGGGACACCCACAGCAACCATTTCCAGACCATGGGCAAGCAGGCTCCGGAGCTCGACCAGGGGCTCGCCGCGCTCCTCGCCGACCTGCACGACCGCGGTCTGCTCGATTCGACCCTGGTATGGTGCTGCGGCGAATTCGGACGCGGTCCGAAGATCGACTGGCAACCGCCCTGGAACGGCGGGCGCAACCACCATGGCAAGGTCTTCTCCGTGCTCGTCGCAGGCGGCGGCTTCAAGGGCGGAACGGTTGTTGGTGCGTCGGATGCGAAAGCCGAGGAGGTCGCGGAGCGGCCTGTCTACCCCGCCGATCTCCTCGGCAGCATCTACCAACTCGCCGGGATCGAGGCGAAGGCTCCGCTGCCTCATCCGATGGGTCTCGAGGCGCACGTCCTCCCCCAGGATGCCAAGCCCGGCGAAGCGGCGGGACTGCTCACCGAAATCATGTGAAATGAGAACGAACCACGCGCTGGCTTTGGTGGGTTTGTCAGGCTTTCTCATCTGCCTTCCCGACCTGTCCGCCCAGACCCGCCC
The DNA here is from genome assembly GCA_016795385.1 of Verrucomicrobiales bacterium. Lineage (GTDB taxonomy): Bacteria > Verrucomicrobiota > Verrucomicrobiia > Verrucomicrobiales > DEV007 > Arctic95D-9. Next base: position 45,674 of record JAEUHI010000086.1, read on the forward strand.
CTACACCGGATTCGTCTATCCCGCCGGAGGCCGCCAGGGCACGACCTTCGCGGTGAAGGCGGGAGGACAGGGGCTCGGTCCCGTCACGGGAATCGAGGTGACCGGCGGAGGAGTGACCGCCCGGGTCGTCGAATGCTACAAACGCATCGGCCCACAGGAGATCACCCTGCTCCGCGACCAGCTCAAGATCCTCAAGGACCAATCCAAGCCACAGGCCGAACCGGCCGCCTTGCCGCAACCCGCTCCGGGCGCAGCGAAGCAGGCCCCCAAGGCAAACAAGGCCAACGAGGAAATGATCCGTCGGATCGAGAAGCGGATCGAAGAATATTGCAACCGCCCCGCCAGCAACGCCCTCGCCGATCTCGTTTTTCTCGAGATGAAGATCGCCGCGGACGCCGCTCCGGGGCGCCGGGAGCTGAGGCTCGTCACCCCCTCCGGCATTTCGAACCCGCTCGCCTTCCAGATCGGACAGTTTCTCGAGACGACCCGGAAGCCCATGCTCACCGCCCCCTTCCAGATGCTCGGCAAGGAGGAGCTTTCCCTGCGCAAACGGCCCGAAGAGGAAGTGGTGGTGAAGGTCGCGCCCCCCTGCACGATGAACGGCCAGATCGCTTCGGGCGAGGTCAACCGCTACCGCTTTGCCGCGCGCAAGGGACAGCGACTCGTCGTCTCCGCCCTCGCACGCGAGCTCATCCCCTTCCTCGCCGACGCCGTGCCGGGCTGGTTCCAACCCGTCCTCGCGCTCTACGATGCCTCCGGCCGCGAGATCGCGTACCAGGACGATTTCCGCTTCAAGCCGGACCCCGTGATCCTCTTCGAAGTGCCCGCCGACGGGGAATACGTCGTCGCCATCAGCGACGCGATCCACCGGGGCCGCGAGGATTTCATCTACCGGATCACTCTCGGGGAAATCCCCTACCTCACCGGGATCTTTCCCCTCGGAGGCAAGGCCGGCGCACCGGCTGCAGTCGCGACGAAGGGATGGAATCTCCAGGGCGCCGAAGTCCTCGCACCTCTACCGGCCTCCGGGCCGGGCCTCTTCACGGTCCGGGCGAAAGCCGGCGGCCGGCTTTCCAATCCGCTTCCCTTCGAACTCGATACCCTGCCCGAAATCACGGAATCCGAGTCCGCTGATCCTGACAAACCCGCGCAGGCGGTGACCCTTCCGGTGATCGTGAATGGACGCATCGGAACCCCCGGCGACTTCGACGTGTTCGAGTTTTCCGGCAGGAAGGATCAGGCCGTCGCCGTTCAGGTCTCGGCCAGGCGGCTCGATTCCCCGCTCGATTCCGTGATCCGCGTCACCGGTCCCGACGGCTCCGTGATCGCCCTCAACGACGACTACGAGGATCTCGCGGGCGGCGCGAACACCCACCACGCCGATTCCTACGCCCTCCTCACCCTGCCGAAAGACGGGGCCTACCGCGTCCACCTCGGAGACACGGTACGGGCGGGCGGCGACGAATACGCCTATCGACTCCGGATCAGCCCGGCGCGACCCGACTTCGAGCTTCGGGTGGTCCCTTCGAGCCTCACGATCCGCGCCAAGTCGAGCGCCTCCCTCGCCGTGCACGTGGCGCGTCGCGACGGATACCGCGGCCCCGTGAAACTCGAGTTCACCGGACTGCCTCCGGGCCTGACCGCCGCCGCGTCGACGATCCCGCCTGACAAAACCACCACGAAGATCTCGGTCAAGGCAGCTCCCGAGGCCGCCGGACGGTCCTTCGACCTCCGGATCGAGGGCTCCGCTGAAATCGGGGGACAAACGGTGCGTCATGCCGCCGTGCCGACGGAGGACCGGATGCAGGCCTTCCTCTGGCGGCATCTCGTGCCGGCCGCCAATCTGCGCGCCCTTGTCGTCGATCCCGACACGAAACCCGACGCAGGCCGCCCCCTGCCTCCGCCCGACCCGGGAACGCTCGCCGCCCTCGCGGGGAAGCCGGATGCGCCGAAGTTCACCGAGAGCCAGATCGCGAGCCGCACCCGCCAGGTCGATCAGCTCTTTCAGGAAGGGCTGCTCACGGAGAAGTTCGTCGCGCAGCGCCTCGCCGAATGTCAGGTCGGCAAGTGATCCCGCCACACTCCCTTCTTTCTCCGACTCATGCCGTCCACTCCACCATCCGCCGCTCCGCCCGATCCCTGGGAGCGATACGAACCACCCGGGGGAATCCTCGTCTGGATCATCGTCTTCGTCGAAGTGGTCACCTTTCTCGCTGGGATCGGCGTGTTTCTTTACGAGCGTGGTGCCGATCCGGAAGGTTTCGCGCGTGGCCGTGATCTCCTCGATCAGCGCCTCGCGCTGTTCAACACCCTGATCCTCCTCACCGGCGGCTGGTGCATGGCCTGCGGGCTCACCGAACTACGCCGGGATGATCGCGACCGCTCCCTGCGCTGGATCGGCGCGGCGATCACCTGCGGCATCGCCTTCCTCGTCGTCAAAGGCGTCGAATACGGGGCCAAATCCGGCCAGGGCCATGTCTTCGGGGAGGACCCTTTTTTCACCCTCTACTTCGCCCTCACCGGATTCCACTTCATCCACGTCGCCGTCGCCGTCGCCATCCTCCTCTACCTCGCGGTGAAGATCCGCCAGGGACGCTACCGGGTAGGGGAGCACGACGACGTCGCCGCCGGCGGCATTTTCTGGCACCTCTGCGACTTCATCTGGCTCTTTCTCTTTCCCACCCTCTACCTGCTGTGAACCGCGCCAACACCCTCGTCTGGATCCTGCTCGTCGGACTCACGCTGCTGAGCTTCGCTCTCGGAGAACGCCACCTCCCTTCGGCGGCGCTCTTTCTCGTGGCCGCGACGAAGGCCTGGTTCGTCGCGCGGCATTTCATGGAACTCCGCCACGCCGCCGCCGTCTGGACGTTTGCGGCCGGATCCCTCATCATCGCTTTTGTTTTTCTGGGGATCGTTATGACGTGAACCGTTCGGCTCCCGTGGGGATCACGCCATTCCGCATTTTTTGTCCTTTTTCTGGATGAATGGAATAAATAACGAAACAAGTATCTTTTTTTCTTGTTTAAAGCACAAAACCTCACTAACCTGAAATCAAACATGAGCGGAAACCCCACCACCCCTCCGGTATCGACCTCCGGTCGCCTTCAGCCCATCTGCTACCGGATGCATCCCGATCGACGGCTCCTTGATGGCGGGTGTGGCTCATCCGATTGCGACCACTGCCAGCACGCGGAATCCGAAGAGAGTGGCCACGTCCACGAGGTGCCGCCTTGTCTCCTCGGTTTGCAGCACCACACCACGATCGGGTACGACGGCCTCACCCGGGTCGCCATGATGATCACGCCGGACTGCGGCGGCAGTTTCCGCGACCAGGCTTGGGAGGCCGTCTCGACGATCCGGGCGATCCTCAGACAACAAGGCGAGCCGATGGCGGTGACGGTGCAGACGGTCTTTGTCGCCGAGGCCGCCGATGTCCCGGTGGCGCGCCAGATCTTCGATGCGGCCTACGGGGAGGAAATGCCCCTGACGCTCTTTGTCGTGCAGCCGCCCTGCGGCGGGGTCGGCATCGCGATCGAGGCCTGGGCGATCAGCACCCGCACCGTCAGCGTGGGTTATCACGGTCCGCATCTGCTCACCTTGGAGCACGACGGAATCCGCTGGATCCATGCCTCCGCGGGAACCCTCAACCTCGGCAAACGCACCGCCTACGAGCAATCGGCGGAGGCCTTCGCCGCGCTTGGCAAGGTGCTCTCGGGTGTCCATGCCTCCTTCACCGACGTGGTGCGGGTCTGGCTCTATCAAGGCAACATCACCGAGGAGGAGGAAGACGGCACGGAACGCTACCGCGAGCTCAACCGCGCCCGGACCGACTTCTTCGAGCAATACGATTTCGGCACGAATCCCCTCGCCGCGACCTCCCACGGACATGCGGTCTATCCCGCCAGCACCGGCATCGGCACGCTGGAGCACGGACTCATCACGACCTGCCTCGCCGTGCAGACCGATCGAAAGGATGTGCGTGTCCTTTCCCTCGAGAATCCCCAGCAGACCTCCGCTTTCGACTACCCCAAGGAATACTCGCGGAAGAGTCCGAAATTCTCCCGGGCCATGGCCATGCGCCTTGGCAACCATCTCACCACCTGGGTCTCCGGCACCGCCAGCATCGTCAATGCCGAGACGGTGCATCCGGGCGACGTCGCGAAGCAAACCGAGCAGACTCTCGACAACATCGAGAAATTGATCGCCGCTGAAAATTTCACCCGCCAGGGTTGGGACGACTGCGGAGCGACGCTTGCCGACCTCGCGAAGGTGCGTGTCTATGTGAAGCACGCGAAGGATTTCGAAGCCTGCCGCGCCGTCTGCGAACGCCGCCTCGGACGCATCCCCGCGATCTACGCCCAGGCCGATGTGTGCCGCCCCGACCTCCTCGTCGAGATCGAGGGGGTTGCCTTCTCCCCCATCCCGCGGCGTTTGCCCGATCCCCCCACCCCCTGAACCCCCATGCGCCCGACCGCCTTGATCACCCTGTGGATCGCCGCGACCGTTTCCGGTCTCGCCTTGGCGGAAGGCGTGCATCCCGTTTTCGAATCCGGGCCCGTCGTACGGCCGCCGGCGGAATCGGAGAACCCGAGCGACGAACTTGATCGCATCGTCTTCGCCAATCTCGACTCGCTCGGGTTGAAACCGGCGAATCTCTCCTCGGACGCGGTCTTTCTCCGCCGCGCTTATCTCGTCACCATCGGCACCTTGCCGCGCGAGGATGAGGCGAGGGACTTTCTGGAATCGCAGGACGAGGCGAAACGCGCCCTGCTCGTCGAGCGTCTCCTCTCGCGTCCCGAATACGCCGACTACTGGGCGATGAAGTGGGCCGACGTCCTCCGCGTGAAAGCCGAGTTCCCCATCAAACTCTGGCCGAACGCGGTGCAGATCTACCACCAGTGGATCCACGCGAGCGTCCGCGACAACAAACCTTTCCACCAGTTCGCCCAGGAGCTCCTCGTGGGCAGCGGGAGCAACTTCCGCGAGGGCCAGGTGAATTTCTACCGCGCCATGCAGGACCGCAGCCCGCGCGGGATGGCCGCCACCGTCGCCCTCACCTTCATGGGCGAGCGGGCCGAGAAGTGGCCTCCCCGCAAGCTCGATGCGATGGCCGGATTTTTCGCCAACGTCGCTTTCAAACCCACCGCGGAATGGAAGGAGGAGATCGTCTACTTCGATCCCACCGCCGACAAGGACGGGCTTCACAAACAGGCCATCTTCCCCGACGGCACCCCGGCGGCCCTCGATCCGGGCAAGGCCGATCCGCGCCTCGTGTTTTCCCAGTGGCTCCTCCGTCCGGAGAACGCGTCCTTCAGCAGGGTCGCCGCGAACCGCGTCTGGACCTGGCTGATGGGCCGGGGCATCGTCCACGAGCCCGACGATTTCCGCCCGGACAATCCACCCTCGAATCCGGAACTGCTCGCCTTTCTCGAACGCGAGTTCATCGCCTCCCGATGCGACCTGAAACGCCTCGTCCGCGTCATCCTCAATTCGCGGACCTTCGCGCTTTCCTCCCTCCCGGCTCAGGATACTCCCGAGGCCGCGACCCATTTCGCCCACTATCCCCTTCGCCGCCTCGAGGCCGAAGTACTCATCGACGCACTCAACCAGATCACGAAAACCAAGGAATCCTACAGCAGCCCCATCCCCGAGCCCTTCACCTTCATCCCCGAGGATGTGCGGGGCATCGCCCTGCCCGACGGGAGCATCACCAGCTCCTTCCTCGAACTCTTCGGCCGTCCGCCCCGGGACACCGGCTACCAGTTCGAGCGCAATCTCGAGACCAATGCGGCACAGCGGCTGCACCTGCTCAACTCGAGCCATGTGCAGAAGAAGATCGAGGCCTGCCCTCTCGTCGCGACCGCCGCAGCTGACGAAGCCGGCCTGCCCGGTCTCGTCGAAACGATCTACCTCACCGTGCTCTCGCGGCCACCCACCGCGAAGGAACTCGACATTCTGCAGACCCACGCCGAATCCCCCGTCACCGACAGCCGCGCCTTCGCCGCCGACCTTGTCTGGAGCCTTTTCAACCAGCCCGAATTTCTCTTCAACCACTGATCCGAAAACCCCGGCGACAACGCCCCGAACCCGAACCCGGTCATGAACACACCCGCCACTCCCCCGACGCAGGACGCGCGACGCGACCTGCACCGCCTCACCCAGGCCTTCGGCGGTGTCCCCCTGACGCGCCGCGAGGCCGTGCGACGCGCCGTCTATGGCTCGGCAGGACTGCTCCTCTGCGAACCCTTCGCCCTCCGCGCCAAACCCTCCCTGCCCGCGGCCGAGGGCAAAGCCAAGTCCGTGATCCAGATCTGGCTCTGGGGAGGCCCCTGCCACATCGACACCTTCGATCCCAAGCCCGAAGCCGGCAGCAGCTACAGCGGCGCCCTCGACTCGCCCATCGAGACCAACATCAGCGGCATGCGCATCGGCCAGCTCCTTCCCGAACTGGCGAAGCAGGCCGACAAATATTCGCTCATCCGCAGCATGACGCACGGCAACAACGGCCACGAGACCGCCGCCTACCTCGTGCAGACCGGACGCACCTCGGAGCGCGATGTCTTTCCCGGACTCGGGGCGGTCGTCTCCTACTTCAAGGGCTACGACGCGGGCTACAGCGGGCTCATCCCGCCCTACGTCGTCCTGACACAACCACAAGGCCGGTTCTCCGAAGCCGGCTTCCTCGGTCCGCGCTACAAGCCCTTCGCCACCGGCGGCGATCCGAATGCGAAAGTCTTCGCGGTGGAGGGGATCGTCGCCCCCGGCCTCACCGAAGAGCATCAGAAAGGACGCCGCGACCTCCTCGGCCGGCTCAACACCCTCGGCGGCGCCCTGCCCGGCAACGCCACGATCCAGACCGTGGTCGATTCCGAGACGCAGGCCTACGAGCTCATCCTCGGCGACGCCGGCAAGCTCTTCGACCTGGGACAGGAGAAGGAGGAACTCCGCGACACCTACGGGCGCAACACCTTCGGCCAGTCCTGTCTCATGGCCCGGCGTCTCGTCGAGAAGGGTGTGCCTTTCATCACGATCAACTACCAGGGCTGGGATACCCACAAGCAGCATTTCCAGATCATGAACCGGAAGCTGCCAGAGCTCGACCAAGGTCTTGCCGCCCTTCTTGCGGACCTCGAAAGCAAGGGACTCCTCGACAGCACCATCGTCTGGTGCACCGGGGAATTCGGCCGAACTCCGAAGGTCGCGACGGAATCGCCCTGGAACGGTGGACGCCACCATTTCGGGAAGGTCTTCTCGTGCCTCCTCGCCGGCGGTGGATTCAAGGGAGGGCAGGTCGTCGGTTCCTCCAACGCCACGGGCGAGGAGGTCGCCGAGCGGCCCGTTTACCCGGCCGACGTCATCGGAAGCATCTACGGCCAGCTCGGCATTCCCGCCGACGCGCCGCTGCCGCATCCCCAGGGTAATCCCACCAAGGTCGTCCCCGATCCATCGGAGGGTGTGCCCACCGCCGGACTGCTCAAGGAACTCGTCTGACCCGACCCCTCGCATTCCATGAATCCCCGCGCCTCCGTTCTCCTTCCGCTCGCGATCGCCGCCCATCTGGCGGGGGCGTCCGCCTTCGGAGCGCCCCGCATCGGTTATGTCTACCCGGCGGGAGGGCAGGCCGGATCCTCCTTCGAGGTCATCATGGGCGGGCAGTCGCTCGACCAGCCGCTCGGGGTCGTCGTCTCGGGCGAAGGCATCCAAATCGAAGTCGTCGAACACGACAAGATCCCGTCCGCCCAGGTCATCGACGACTACCGCGACAAGTTCCGCGAGCTGAAACCGGAACTCGAGCCGCTCAAAGGTTCCTCGCCGGGCGACGCCGCCGCCTTGCGAAAAACGGTCATCGGGCTCCTCGACGGAGCGGAACTCGACGAGAAGAAGCTGCGCCTCATGTGGGAGTATGACCGCCGTCGCAACGATCCCAAACAGCAGCTCAACACCCAGATCGGTGAAATCGTGCGCGTGCGGGTGACCATCGATTCCGGCACCGAACCCGGGATGCGGCACTGGCGCCTCCAGACCGCCGCCGGGTTGAGCAACCCGATGCGTTTCGTCGTCGGCAACCACCCCGAGCGGAACGAGCCCGAGGCGCATCGCTTCGACCTGCTCGAATACGCCGGTCTCGCCCCCGCCGGATCGCGGAGCACGGATCGCACGATCGATCCCATCACCCTTCCCGTGACCCTGAACGGCCGCATCCTCCCCGGAGAAGTCGACGAGTTCGCCTTCCACGCGAAGGAGGGCGAAAAGCTCGTCGTCTCCCTCCAGGCGCGGAACCTCATCCCCTACCTCGCCGACGCCGTGCCCGGCTGGTTCCAGACCGTCGTCTCCCTGCACGACGCCCGCGGCCGCGAACTCGCCTACGCCGATGACTACCGTTTCGATCCCGATCCCGTCATCTTCTACAAGATTCCCCGCGAGGGCGAATACCGGCTCCGCATCCGGGATTCGATCTACCGGGGCCGCGAGGATTTCGTCTACCGCGTCACCCTCGGCGAGCTGCCCTTCATCACCGGCATCACCCCGCTCGGAGCCAAGGCCGGGTCGGAGGTCGATCTGACCTTCCACGGGGCGAATCTCTCCGAGCACCACTTTCCCCGCCATCTTGTCCCGAACGAAACCGGGATCGTCGAGCTCACCGCGACCGGTCCGGGCGGGCGTTCGAATCCCATCGCCTTCCACGTCGAATCGATGGACGAGGACGCCGAGAGGGAGGATAACAACCGTCTCGGTGCCGCAAACCCCGTCGCCTTTCCCGGACTGGTCAACGGGACCATCTCCGTGCCCGGCGACGTCGATTTCTTCAAGGTCGAGGGCCGGGGCGGACGCCCCGTCAGCTTCGAGATCTTCGCCCGCCGTCTCGGCTCGCCGCTCGACGCCAACCTCACCGTCTACGACGACGACGGCGGGATGATCGCCTACAACGACGACCACGAGAATCCCGCCGCCGGCCTCACCACGCATCACGCCGACGCCCGCGTCACCGTGACCCTGCCCGGCAACGGACGGTGTTTTGTCAGGGTCGCCGACACGCAGAACCGCTACGGCTACGCCCACACCTACCGCCTACGCGTCACCGAGGGCGTCCCGGATTTCGCCCTGCGCGCCACCCCGGCCTCCCTCAACGCGAAACCGGGTGCATCGGCCCGGCTCACCATCCACGTTCTGCGCATCGACGGATTCGACGGCCCCGTCTCGCTGGGCCTCAAGGACGCTCCCGAAGGCTTCGAACTGAAAGGCGGCCCCGTACCGGCGGGCGAAGACAAACTCGACGTCTCCATCGCCGTACCCTACAACCACAGCGGGGATCCCGTCGCGATCCGGGTCGAAGGCACGGCCGTGATCGACGGAAAGACCGTCGTGGTCGAGGCCGTGCCCGCCGAGGACATGATGCAGGCCTTCGCCTACCGCCACCTCGTGCCCGCCGACCGCCTCCTCCTCGAAGTCCGCACTCCGCCCGAACCTCCCAACCCCTGACATGACCCCGACCCTGACAAACCTGCCGAGGCCGATTTTGCTTCTTCCGCTGACCGCCCTTCTCCTCACCGGTTGCGGCGGAGATTCCGCGCCCGGCGAACCTCCGGTTCCGAAAAGCACGGCCGAAGCCGAACCCGCTCCCGCAACGGAGATCGCCACCTTCGGAGGCGGCTGCTTCTGGTGCACCGAGGCGGTGATGGAAAAACTCGAGGGCGTCGTCGACGTGAAGTCCGGCTACATGGGCGGCCATGTCGAGAGCCCCACCTACGAACAGGTCTGCCGCAAGGACACCGGCCATGTCGAGGTCATCCAGCTCTCCTACGATCCTGACAAAATATCTTACGACGAGCTCCTCGACGTCTTCTGGCAGGCCCATGATCCCACCACCCTCGACCGCCAGGGCGAGGACCGCGGCCCGCAATACCGGTCCGTCATTTTCACCCACACCCCCGACCAGAGGAACCGGGCCGAACATTCGAGACGGGCACTCGATGACTCCGGCAAACTCACCGCCCCCGTCGTCACCGAGATCCGCGACGCCGCGAAATTCTGGGAAGCCGAAGCCGATCACCAGGATTTCTACCGCCGCAATCCCGACTTCGGCTATTGCCGCGCGGTGATTTCGCCCAAGATGAAAAAGCTGGGCTTCGAATAGGCGCCGTGCGCCCCGCATTTTCCATGATGACCGCCATGAAATCTCCCGACGACAACGGAGCCTTCTCCACCTCTCCTCTTCCAAAAAAGCTGGAGACCGCGACGGCCCCAGGCATCCGCGTTCTCGATTGCACCATCCGCGACGGAGGGCTGATGAACGGTCACCACTTCGACGACCGCGTCGTCTCCGCCGTCCACGCAGCCTGCGCCGCCGCCGGCATCGATTACATGGAGATCGGCTACCGCGCCTCCCGGAAGGGCATCGTCGCGGGCGAACACGGCTGCTGGAAATACTGCTCCGAGGAGGACATCCGCCGCATCGTCGGCGAACGCGGCCCCGGTCCGAAACTCTCGATCATGGCCGACGCGGGCAAATGCGACTTCCGCGAGGACATCCCGCCGCACCGCGACAGTCTCGTCGATCTCGTCCGCGTCGCCTGCTACGCCCATCAGGCGCCCCTCGCGCTAGAAATGGTCAAAGACGCGCGGGACAAGGGCTACGAAACGACCGTGAACCTGATGGCCGTGACGACCTTGGACGAGGCTGAACTCGACCGGGTTCTTCCTCTCCTCGCCGCCGCCGGAGCCGGGGCGATCTACGTCGTCGACAGCTTCGGCGCCCTTTACCCTTTCGAGACGCGGCGTTTGGTCGGAAAATATCTGGGCGCCGTCGCCGGGACCGGCACGAGCGTCGGCATCCACGCCCATAACAATCTCCAGCTCGCTTTCGCCAACACCCTCGAAGCCAACGGTGCCGGCGCCACCTGGCTCGACGCGACCATGGCCGGGCTTGGCCGCGGGGCCGGGAATTGTCCGATGGAGTTGCTCCTCGGTTACCTCGGGGAACCCGACTACCGTCTTCAACCCGTACTCTGTTGCGTCGACGAAGTGATCGAACCTCTCCGAAAAGACCTGAGATGGGGCTTCGATCTGCCCTACATGATCAACGGATTCTGCAATCTCCATCCCCGGTCCGCCATCGCCTACCAGACCTCGCCGGATCACCGCGGAATTGCCGCTTTCTTCACGGAGGCAAAGGGTCTGAGGCCCGCTTCCGTTCCGGCTTCGTCGGCACGATCATCCAGGCTCGCCTGAGCGGGATCCGGCAACCGTTTTCCGATCACAACTTCGACACCATTCTCTCGAAACCTCTTGACTCAGGTCAACGATTCTTTCCGGATCAGCCCTTAGGTTGAATATAAGTGCCATCCTCATCCGCCAACCACCTTTCAAAAACCAGAAAACCAACCGATGATCCAAATCAGAAATGCCGCAACGCCCCTCCTCGCAATCCTCCTCTTCGCGCAGTGTGGCGACCGTGAATTGAGCAAGAACGAGCTGATGTCACGGGACAGTCTCGTGAAGGAGCTCGAAGAGATCCAGAAGCAGGCGGCCTCGGTCACGAACACCAACGACGGCCCCGCGCCCGCTGCTCCGGTCGCGGGAACGAACGGTCCTGTGAATCCGGGCAACCCGCTGTCGCAGCCTGACAAACCCGTCTCGGGAAATGAGACCGCGATCCTCACCGACGCGCCGAATGTTCCGCCGCCGATCACCCGCGACCACCCCACCAAGGTCACGGTGAAGCTTGAGGTGATCGAGCTTGTCAAGCGAATGACCGACGGCGTCGATTACACCTTTTGGACCTTCGGCGGCAGCGTTCCCGGCAAGTTCATCCGCATCCGGCAGAACGACGAGGTCGAGTTTCACCTCATGAACCATCCGGACAGCAAGATGCCGCACAACATCGACCTGCACGCCGTGACCGGACCCGGAGGCGGGGCGGCCGCGTCTTTCACCACCCCCGGCCACGTCTCCGTCTTTTCGTTCAAGGCGCTCAATCCCGGACTCTACGTCTACCACTGCGCCACCGCTCCCGTCGGCATGCACGTGGCCAACGGGATGTATGGCCTCATCCTCGTCGAGCCGATCGGCGGCCTGCCCAAGGTGGACAAGGAGTTCTACGTGATGCAATCCGAGTTCTATACCAAAGGTCCCCACGGCGAGGCCGGGCTGCAGCCTTTCAGCATGGAGAAGGCTCTCACCGAAATTCCCGACTATGTCGTCTTCAACGGAGCGGTCGGGGCCATGGCCGGCGACAACGCGGTCAACGCGAAGGTCGGGGAGACGGTGCGCCTTTTTGTCGGCAACGGGGGGCCGAACCTCGTTTCCTCCTTCCACGTCATCGGTGAGATCTTCGACAACGTCTACACCGAGGGCGGTGTAAATGCGAACCAGCATCAGGTCCAGACCACTCTCATCCCCGCCGGTGGTTCTGCCATCGTCGAGTTCGGGCTCGACGTGCCCGGCACCTACATCCTCGTCGACCACTCCATCTTCCGGGCCTTCAACAAGGGGGCTGTCGGCATGATCAAGGTGGAAGGCGACGAGAATCTCCTGACCTATTCCGGCAAGCAGGATGACCGCATCTACCTGCTCGAGGGTGGAGCGATCCAGAACATCCCGCAAGCTTCCAGCCAGCAGCCTCCCGCAGCCAACAAGGCAGAGCGGATCGAGCGAGGGAAGATGGTCTACACCCAGATCTGCATGGCCTGCCACCAGCCCGAAGGGCAGGGCATCCCGCAGGCCTTTCCGCCCCTCGCCGCCGCCGACTATCTCAACGCCGACGTGAACCGCGCCATCGCCACGGTGATCCACGGTCTCTCCGGAAAGGTCAAGGTCAACGGAGCCGAATACAACAGCATCATGCCCCAGCTCGGCCTCAACGACGAGCAGGTCGCGAACGTCCTGACATACGTCTACAACAGCTGGGGCAACAACGGTACCGAGGTGTTGCCCGACCAGGTGAAGCAGGTCAGGGCCACCGTTCCCGCACCCGCTCCCGCCGCCGGAGAATGATCCGCCTTTCGCACCTCTCTGCACAAATGAATCCCGTGCTGCATCGACACAAGCTTTCGATTCACCTGCTCCTCGCCGGTGCGGCGGTCATTTCTGTCGCGAAGGCTGACGGTCAGGGGCCTGCCCAACCGCCGCCGGGCATGGTGAAGATCACTGGAGGGGCCTACGCGCCGCTTTATTCGAAGCTGGCCGGTCCGAGGCAGGTCGCGGACTTCCTTTTGGATGAATGTCAGGTCACCAACCGGGACTTTCTGACCTTTGTCACGGACCACCCCGAGTGGCGGCGTTCGCGGATCGGGCGCAATCTTGCCGATACCAAGTACCTCTCCCACTGGAGGGGTGATCTCGACCCCGGCGGCGATGAGGTGCTTGATGCCCCGGTGACGAACGTTTCCTGGTTTGCCGCCAAGGCGTATTGCGCGGCTCTGGGTAAACGGCTTCCGACCCAGGATGAATGGGAGTTTGTCGCCCTTGCCGATGCGGCCCGGCCGGACGCAAGCAAGGATCCGAAGTTCATCGGGAAGCTCCTGGAGTGGTATTCAAAACCCACGAGAGGTGACTTACCGTCTGCCGCGACGGCCGAATCCAACTATTACGGCGTCCGCGGGCTGCACGGAGTCGTGTGGGAATGGGTGGGGGATTTCAATTCCACCATGGTCGTGGGTGACTCCCGGGGCGACAATTCGATCGAACGCAAGCTGTTCTGCGGGGGGGCCTCCCTGCTCGCTTCCGACGTTGGAAACTATGCCGCGTTCATGCGATACGCCTTCAGATCGAGTCTTCAGGGCACCTATTGTGTGAACAGTCTCGGATTCCGGGCCTCAATATCCTCCGCCGACAATGGGCTGGCGGCTCCTGCGGGAAGTTTCACCACTATCTATGGTCTTCCGGGAACTTGGCAAAATCAGAACGGAGACACCCTCGTCCTCGCCCGACTCGGTGGAAAACCCAGAGTCATCTCGATGGGATTCACACGCTGCGAATACGCCTGCCCGAGAATCTTTGCGGACATGCAGCGGATTGAAAACGCTCTCGGCACCGATGCGGAGAAGGTCGGCTTTACCTTCTTTTCGATCGACCCGAAGCACGACACACCCGCTGCGATGGAGAAGAAGATGGCGGAACTGAAGATGAACTCGGAGCGATGGACCTTTCTGACTGCTCCGGATGGCACGGTCCGCGATCTAGCCGTCGCCCTCGAATTCAAGTTCCAGGAAGTACAGGAGTTCTTCGCGCACTCCAATCTCATCGCCGTAGTCGACGCCGGGGGAAACGTCGTCCATCGGGAAGAGTCGCTTGGGGCCGACATTGTTCCCACGGTGACGGCACTCAGAAATCTCCTCAAGCCATGAACGATCCCCTCCCTGACCTCGACGGGCGCTCCGGAATCGAGAGGCTCGTCAACGCCTTCTACGGCCGCGTTCGCTCCGATGATCTCCTCGGTTTCATCTTCGACGATGTCGCCGGGGTCGACTGGGGCGTACACCTGCCCAAGATGTACGCCTTCTGGGAGACCGTGCTCTTCCGCAGCGGCGGCTACACCGGCAATCCCCTTGCCGCCCACGCGAAGCTCGCCCCCCTCACCGCGATGGGCCGCCCCCAGTTCGACCGCTGGCTCGAGGTCTTCCGCGCCACCGTCGACGATCTCTTCGCCGGCGAGAACGCGGAGCACATCAAGAGCTGCGCCGCCGACATGGCCAACGTGATCCATCTCAAGATCAACCGGATCCCCGATCCGCGGCTCGATCCCGCGAACCTCACACCCGAACAGCGCGCCCGCTACGCGGCTTACAAATCCACGACCCGGTGATCCAACCCTGTCAAGCCGACCATCATACCCTGTCAAACCCACCAGAATAATCCCGTCATGATCCGATACATCTCGCTCCTCACTTTCACCGAAAAGGGCGTCGCCGACATCGGCGACTCGACCCACCGCGCCCACGAGTTCGACGAACTCGCGAAGAAATCCGGAGTCAACGTCGAGGGCCAGTACTGGACCATCGGCAGCCGCGACGGCGTCCTCGTCCTCTCAGCGGAAAAAGAAGGCCGGATCCTCCATCTCCTATCCGAACTCTCCGCCCGCGGTTATGTCCGCACTGAGTCGATGCGCGCCTTCACCCACGGGGAATTTGACGCGGTCCTCAAGGCCTGACTGAGTCGAATCTTCAATCCCCGAGCCGCAGCCTTGCGAAGGCCCCGCAGAGACTTGCGGCGAGAGCGCGTGGCGACGGCACCACGTCGTAGTGGTGCCGCTTGAACATCCTCGGGAACTGCTCGCGGGCACGTTTCTCGATCGCAAAGGCGTGGGTGAGGATGCCGTGGCGGGCACCCGTCTCGATCGCCTTGCGAACGTCGCGGATGCCGTATTCGCCCTCGTAGCGGTCGTAGTCGCAGGGGCGCCCGTCGGTGAGGAGAAAGACGATCTTCCTCTCGCCAGCCTCGCGCGCGAGCAGCTCGTGGGCGTGGCGCAGGGCCGGACCGATGCGGGTGTAGCCCCGCGATTCGAGGGCCCCGAGACGCGCTCTCGTTCCCGTCCAGCTCTCGCGGAAATCCTTGATGAGATGGAACTCGCACTGCCGCCGCGTGTTCGAACTGAATCCTGCCACGGCGAACCCCTCGATGAACACGTCGAGAACCTCGCCGGTGCAGAAGAGCGTCTCACGGATCGTGTCGAGGACGCGGGCGTCGTCGATCCAGGAATCGGTCGAAAAGCTGAGATCCATGAGGATGAGCGCGGAGACGTCGTGGAGCCGGCGCCGGCGCTCCACGTAAAGCCGCTCGTCGGGCGAGCGTCCGGCGGCGAGATCGCAGCGCGCGCGCACCACCGCGTCGATGTCGACTTCCGGCCCGTGCGGCTGGCGATTCGCCCGCTGCGTGCTGGTGGCGAGAGCGGCGAGCTTCTTGCGCAGGTCGAGGATCACGGCGCGGTGTTTCGCCCCGGTCTCCGCCGCCCAGGCCGGGTCGGAGCCGGCGGCGCGGGTCTCCCTGACAAGACACCAATCCCGGCGGTGCCGCCGGCTCTTGTAATCCCACTCCGGGTAGGGAATGCCGGCGGTGGCACCTTCGTCGGCGACCTCGAGGGAAAGGCCGTCGATGACGACGTCGGCACGGTAGATGGAGCGGGGACGCTCGCGGCTGCGCAGGACGCGGTTCATGTCGATGGAGCGCAGCGCCTCCTCGTGTTCGCGGAGCTCGTCGTCCTCGTCGGTTTTGCGGTCGAGGCCGCCGCATTCCTCGAGCGTCTCCGCCTTTTCGAAAGTGTGGATGGGCATCTCGGCCTCGACGGGCTGATCGCCGGTCTCCTCGATCGCCTTCACCCCGATCTGCCCGCGCCCCTCGATCTCGGTGATGTCCTCAAGGTCCGGATCCTCTCCCGTCTCCGCGGGCAGGGCCGTGAGCGATGCCGCGGCATCCTCCGCTCCGCCATCGAGGGGCTCTCCGAAGAGCGCCCAAAGATCGGCTCCCGCGCCAAGGCTTGCCCGGGCCACTGCGACTCGTTCACCCAGTCCGGGAAGCTCGCGGGACCATTCCGCGAGCCGGTCGGCGAGAGACCCATCGGCCTGCGAACCCAGGGCGAGTGCACCGAGAATCGTCTTCAGACGGTAAAGTTCCTCGTTCGCCGCGGGATCGGCGCCGGCGCTGAATTCATCGGGCAGGAAGAGATGGGTCCCGTCGCACAGTGCCGCGCGGGGCGTCTCGACGAGGGCGACGGGGCGCCCCGCGACCATGCGTGCGAGGAGGAAGAGCTCCTGCCGCATCGGCTCGAGCCGCGCCCGCACCGTTTCGCGCCGCCGCTCTTCCGGACGCACGACGATGCGGCGGTAGAGCGCCTTGATCCCGAGGAAGAGGTTTTCTTCCCACTCGAGGATGGAGCCCATGGATGAATCACAAGATGGATCAGAGGGTGAGATCGATGATCTGGCGGATCGCCCTCAGCGCGTCGGGATCATCGGTGAGAGGCTCTGCCACGGCGGCGGTGGTGGCGAAACGGGGGGACAAGCCCTGCCGGATCAGCTTCGCGGCATCGACGAGGAGGCGCGTCGAGACGGATTCGATGAGGGACAGCTCGGTGAGATTGCGGATCTTCCGGGCGATCGCGACAAGTTTGGCCGCGGTGGCCGTCTCGATCCCGGTCTCTCCGGAGACGATGCGGATCTCGATCTCCTCGGCGGGATACCCGAAGCCGTAGCCGACGAAACGCTGCCGCGTCGAAGCCTTCAGCTCTCGCAGGCTCCGCTGGTAGCCGGGATTGTAGCTGACCACGAGCATGAACTCGGGCGGAGCCACCAGGGTCTCGCCGGTGCGGTCGAGGAAGAGCTCGCGTCGGTAATCGGTCAGAGGATGAATCACGACGATGGCATCGGCGCGCGCCTCGGCGACCTCGTCGAGATAGAGAATGGCACCTTCGCGCACCGCACGCGTCACGGGGCCGTCGCTCCAGACCGTCTCCCCGCCGACGAGGAGATGCCGCCCGAGCAGGTCCGTGGCGGTGGTGTCCTCGTTGCAAGCAACCGTGACGAGCGGGCGTCCCAAGCGGGCCGCCATGTGCTCGACCAAGCGCGTTTTCCCGCAACCGGTCGGGCCCTTCAGCATCAGGGGGAGGCGCGCCTTCCACGCCTCCGTGAAGAGCTCGCACTCGCGCCCGGTCTCGACGTAGAAGGTGGCGTTTCCGTTCACGAGGCGGCGGGAGTAGATTCGATCCTGGACAAATCACGCTCCGCCGCGCGCACGTCGGAATTCACGGCCTCGTCCGATGGCAGGCCGAAGCGCCAGAAGTTCCAAAGGAAACAGACGATCCCGACGAGGAAGAGGCTAGCGGCGAGGAGCATCCCGATGAAGTGGACCTCGATCTCCTTCTGCACGGCGAGGAAGTCGAGACCCATGCGGCGCTCGAGATTCACCTGGGTGATGCCGGCGACGGCGAGCGCCCCGGTCATGCCGACCATGCCGATGTTGCTGAGCCAGAAGGCGAATCCGGCCGCCGCGTTGTCCCAGAGTTTGCGTCCCGTCATGATGGGGAGAACGTAGGCGACCATCGCGAGAACGATCATGGCATAGGCGCCCCAGAAGGCGAGGTGGCCGTGCATCGCGGTGACGAGGCTGCCGTGCGTCCACAGGTTCACTTGCGGCAGGGTGTGGGCGAAACCGAGGAATCCCGCGCCGACGAAGGACATGATGGCGCTGCCGAGGGTCCAGTTAAGCGCGGCTTTGTTGGGGTGGCGACGACCGCCCTTCTTCGCCATGGCGAGGGCGTAGATGGCCATGCCGAGAAAGGCGAGCGGCTCCAGCGCCGAAAAGATTCCGCCGACCATGAGCCAGTAGCGCGGCGCGCCGATGTAGTAGTAGTGGTGCCCGGTGCCGAGGATCCCGGAGAGGAAGGTGAGGCCGACGATGATGTAGAGCCATTTCTCGACGAGCTCGCGATCTACGCCGGTGAGCTTGATCAGCAGGTAGCAGAGCAGCGCGCCCATGATCAGCTCCCACACTCCCTCGACCCAGAGGTGAACGACCCACCAGCGGTAAAAGGAATCGAGGGTCTGGTTGTCGAAATCGATCATGCCCGGCAGATAGAGCAGTGCGGCGGCGAGCAGGCCGAAATAGAGCACGATGGAGGTCGTCGTGTAGCGTTTCCCGTTCCATACCGTGAGCCCGATGTTTGCCAGAAAGGCTAGCACGTTGACGACGACGAGGTAGTCGAGCGGGCGCGGGATCTCGAGGAATTTGCGCCCCTCCCACCAATTCACATGATAGCCGATCAGCGCGACGACCCCGACGAGGAGGAAGGAACCGAGCTGGATCCACGCGAGCTTCGGCCACATCAACTCGCGGTCGGCCTCCTCCGGGATGATGAAGTAGGCACTGCCCATGAAGCCGAGAAGCAGCCAGAAGACGAGCAGGTTCGTGTGGGTGGCGCGGGCGGTGTTGAAGGGGATCCAGTCGTGCAGCCCGTCCATGCCAATGCGGGCGAAGCCCATGATGAAGCCGTAGACGATCTGGAGCACGAGCAGCAGCATCGCGGCGGCGAAGAACCAGTAGGCGATCTTTTGGGATTGGAATTTCATGACGTCGGGGAATGGGGAAAAGGTTGAAGGGAAGACGCGGGACGGACCTCAGTTGGCGGGCGCATGCGCCTTCAGCCCGAGGAGAAAGTCGACCATCTGCTCCACCTCCTGCGGCGAGACGAGAGCCGGGACGAGATTGGGCATCGGGCTACCCGGCTTGATCTTCTGGGGATCACTGATCCAGGCGATCAACTCCTCGCGGGTCTTGCGCTGGAAGACGAGATCGAGCGCCGGTGCCGGCACCACCTCTCCGGTGACCGCGTTCGGCAGCATCACCCCGGGCATGCCCTTGCCGAGGATGCGGTGGCAGCCTGTGCAGGACTTCTGTTCGAACATCGCGGGCAGCGGGATCGTCGCCGCCACCGCCGGGGGCAGCTCGCCGCCCGCATTGGAAGCCGTGTCGGCCGCAGGCTGCATCAGTTTTTTCAAGGGCGGCTCGGCCGGGAAGCCGTTGAGGTCCACCTTGCCGCACCAGTCGAGGAAGGCGATGATCTGGTCGATCTGCTCGTCGGTGAAGTCATATTTCACCATCTTCCGCTGGCCGGGGAACATCGCCTCGGGATCCTTGATGAAAACCTTGATCCAATCCTTGCCGCGCCTTTCCACCACCTTCGTCAGCTCGGGCGCATAGTACGCTCCTTCGCCAAAAAGGGTGTGACACCCCATGCAGTTGTTAGCCTCCCAGATTTTTTTGCCCGCCGCGACCTGCGGGGTGATCTGGTCGGCATTCGTCTGCTTGGGAATCTGACGATGGGTGTCAAACGTCAGGACGAGGAAGATCCCGGCGAACACGGCGGTGCCGCCAAGAAAGAAAGCGCGGGCCTGGTATTTCGAGAGCATGGGACAAGCGGATGGGTTGGAAGTGGCGCGGGAAAACCTGTGTCTTGCCTGCAACTTATCGAAGCCACTCCGCTTCTCCTTGACTTGGGTCAAGAATGAACGGTTTTATCGAATTTGTTTCACGATGCCGAACTACCCTGTCAACCAAGCCGAAACCTCGAAAATCCTTGGTATCCTCCAATCGACCCGTCTCTTCGGGGAACTTGGCGATCTCGACCTGCGAAATATCGCGCAGTGTTGCGACGTCCGTCTTGCCCCGAAGGGCACCTACCTTTTTCATGAAGGAGACTCGCCTGCCGGATTCTACCTCATCGGCAAAGGCACCATCAACGTGCACCGGCTCGACGAAGCGGGCCGCGAAACCGTGATCAGGATTTTCAGGGAAGGGGAGTCCTTCGGGGAAGTCTTCCTTGCGGACAACAGCCCCAGCCCCGTGAGCGCCCGCACCGAAACCACCTCCACGCTGCTGCTCGTGCGTCGCACCGATCTCTCCCATCTGATTGCCGGCCAACCCGGGATCGCGATGCGCCTGCTTGCCTCGATGAGCCGCCACCTCCGGTCCCTGGTCGACAAGCTAGGAAGCCTCCAGCACCGCACCGTTGCCGAACGGATTCGTGAATGGCTCCTCCTGCGCTGCCCTGATCCGGAAGGAAACCAACCGGTTGCCGTGCGACTCCCTTCAAAAAAATATCTCCTTGCCGCGGAAATTGGCACGGCCCCTGAAACTCTGTCGCGCAATCTGGCGAGACTCCGGGACGAGGGCTGGATCTCGCCCTCGGGCGAACTCATCACTGTTCTCGATCCGAAGGCCTTCGCTTCCGCCGATCTCGTCTCGTGAGCCGGGTCCCCGGTTTTCTCAGTAAACGATATCGACCTCAAGCACGGCCCGCGTCAGATCGGGCTGGCCGTTTTCCCCTTGGAAGGCAGCACCCTTCGCGAGGATCATGATGTGCTCGGTGATCGCTTTCGAAGCGACCAGATCGACTTCGTTCCCGAATGAGAGATCGAGCCCGTCGTCCCAGAAATGGTGATAGGTCAGGGCGAGCTTGATACCCCCACCGACCGTCGTCCCGACCGTGGCGTAGAGATCGCTGAGCCCTTCCGACGGAGTGCTCACGAAACGATCCGCGTAACCGTTGAACTTGTGCAGGGTGGCGAGGGGAAACTTGTAGCCGACTCCATTGTCCGAACCCAGATACTCGTATCCTACCGCGGCGTTCACCCCGTCGGTCAGGTCGCGCGACACCTCGGCACGGGCGTAGTTCGCGGAGTAATCGAGCGGATTCTCCGCCCCGTCCGTCTGGTGGGCGTATTCGAGAAGGTACTTCGACTGACCGATCCAATCGCCGGTCAATCTCAACCCGTAGCTGTTGCTGCTGTTTGTGTCTCCCGCGGCATGGTGGAGATCGAGAAGGTAGGCGTAAGTCGAGAGCGTGCCGAACGGCAGTCCTTCGTATTTGGCGTTGAAGAGATGGGATTGACCCTGGAAGTCGGTCGAGGGAGGTGCGATCGCCTCCGACCCAAAGATGCGGTTCACCTGCCAGACGTAGCCGTAGTAAACGCGAAGATCTTCGTTCGGATCCCACGTCACCGCCGCCGCATCGAGCGTCTGCATGTTCTGGCGCCAGCCGACCGTGCCTATGTAACGCTGGTCATCGAGATTGACTCCCTGCCGTCCCGTCTTGAGGGACCAGATCATCGAAGGATCGTTGTAGGACACCCACGCCTGATTCAGCTCGTGCGACTCGGGATCGGCGATCACGGTGCGGGTCGCCGGTCCATTGCCGTTTCCGGGATTGTAGGCGTCGCGGTCCACCGCGAGGGTGCCTTCGTATTCGGCGAAGGCCTGGAAGCCCCCGAGGTCGCGCGTGAGCAGTCCGATCCGGTTCCGCATCGTCGCCGCATGGGAAGGGTCGAGCGCCTCCTGATCCCCGTATTCGTAGCGGAGTCGGATGTCGATGGTGGGATCCACCAGCGCCGGGAGCGCGTCATTCAGCACGAGCGACTTGCCGGAATGATCACCTCCCATAGAAGTGTTACACACCGCCGGGAAAAGCCAAAGGGCGGTCAGAAGGAACAAGCGTGTCTTCATGGGGTGATCAGGTTTCTCCAAAGCGAAGCAGAGGCATACGGTTATCGCAATGTGAAATGTCGGTCGCTTTGAAAGAGCCACCTGAACCCTTGAGATGGGATTCTTCTTGCCGACAATAGCCCCAATTCGCGCACGATTCCGGCCGACTTCGACGGCAGCAACCCGGCGATATCGTTCCCCAACTTCAATCCTCCACAACCATGATGCCGTTCATGACCGACCAATGTCCGGGATAAGAGCAGAGGAAAGGATAATCACCGGCAGATGTCGGGGCGACAAACTCAAGTGTCTCCGATTCACCGGGGAGCAGGAGCTTGGTGTGGTGGAGGACGTAGTTTGAACTGGGAACGGCATGGCGATCGGAGAGAAAGGATGGATCGGCCAACTCGGCATTGGCGGCCGCGCCGATTTCCTCCAGCTTTCCGGGTTCGATAATGAGCAAATTGTGCGGCTGAAGGTTGATGCTGTCCGCCGGATTCACCAGCGTCAGCTTCACTTTTTGTCCCGCCTTGACAGTGAACTTTTCCGTGTCAAAACGCAGTTCACTGATGTGGGCGGTAACGGTGATCTCAGCGACCCCGGCCTCGCCCTCATCCACCGCTCGCATCGCGGTTGCAGCCCAAAGAGCGGAACCGAAGATGAGGGTGATGAAGAGAGGGCGAAGATTCATGGCTCGGAGAATCGTTTTAACGCGATGTCCAAAGGCGGAGCAGATCGCCTTCGATAGATAATCGGAAGCTTTCTCCCTTCTCAGCCCCTGTCGAGTGCCGCTTTCGCGGAGCAACCGTGGATCTGTATGGCCCATAAAACCGCCATTGATCCTCACCAGATCGCCAAGCCGAGATCAGTAAAACCCGGGAGCCCTTTTATGACGGGGATTGCAGGCCAATGACCGTAGGATTTTTTCTATACCGATTTTCTATACCGGGGCCTCAAAATTGGGCCAAAACCAGCCAAATTGAGCTTCTTTACCTCCTTCGGGCCGGCAAGAAGACCCGATCCGGACACAATCAGATAAACGACTCTCCTTCAATGACTTGTGAAGGAAAATGACCTGCCAAAACTGGTGCGCGAAGAGGGATTTGAACCCCCGACCGCCTCGGTGTAAACGAGATGCTCTACCGCTGAGCTATTCGCGCGATGGGCCGTAGATTACTCCCCTTTCCTGCTGCGGCAAGGGAAAGCACCCACCGGGCCGACAAAGTCGTCCGGAAATATGTCGGGAAATTCCCGAGACGCCACTTGCGGGATGGGCGGTCGTTTGAGACTGTTCCCTTCTGTCTCCGCGACTTTTTGAAACCACCCCTGCCTCCAACGCTTCGTCCGAGTCCTCCCCCGAAATGAGCCAGCGCCGCACTCCTGCCAACGCCCGCCCCGCCGCCTCCCGCTCCCGCAAGCCGGGTGCCTCGTCGAAGAAAGCCGATGCCGAATCGACGAAGGATACCTGGTCGGTGGAAGAGGCCGCCGAGACCTATGGGATCAATCACTGGGGCGCCGGCTATTATTCGATCTCGCGCCGCGGTGAAGTCGTCGTCGACATCACGGATCGCGCGACGGGTGCCCCGCATTCGGTGAGCATTCCCAAACTGCTCGATGAACTCGATGCCCGCGGCATCCGTCCACCGCTCCTGCTGCGCTTTCCCCGCATCCTCGAACGCCGCATCGAGGAGCTCTACCACGGCTTCGCCAAGGCGATCAGCGATCTCGAATACAGCGGCACCTATCGTGGGGTCTTTCCCATCAAGGTGAACCAGCAACAGCAGGTCGCCGAGGAGGTCGCGGCCTACGGCCGGCGCTTTCACTACGGCTTCGAAGTCGGCAGCAAGCCCGAGTTGATCGCCGCCCTCGCCTATCTCAAGGATCCCGACGCGCTCCTCGTCTGCAATGGTTACAAGGATGAGGAATTCATCGACCTCGCTCTCTACGGCCAGCTCATGGGGTTGCGTGTCGTGATGGTGCTCGAGATGCCGCACGAGCTCGGCATCATCGAAGAGCGTTCCGCCGCCCTCGGCGTGG
Source organism: Verrucomicrobiales bacterium (assembly GCA_016795385.1). Taxonomy (GTDB): domain Bacteria; phylum Verrucomicrobiota; class Verrucomicrobiia; order Verrucomicrobiales; family DEV007; genus Arctic95D-9. Next base: position 69,680 of record JAEUHI010000086.1, read on the forward strand.
AGCCGGTCATCGGCGTGCGGGTGAAACTCTCCGCGGAAGGCGCCGGGAAATGGGCGAAGTCCGGTGGGGAGAAAAGCCCCTTCGGCCTGAACCTTGCCCAGCTCGTCCAGACCGTGGAGCGTCTCCGGGAGCGCGGCCGGCTCGGTTGGCTGCAGATGCTGCATTGCCACCAGGGATCGCAGATCCCCGATCTCACCATCATCCGGCGCTCGATCGAAGAGACCGCCCGGATCTATGCCGGCCTCGTCAAGGAAGGGGCCCCGATGGGATTGCTCAACCTCGGCGGCGGCCTCGCCGTCGATTACGATGGATCGCGCTCGACCCGCTCGACCAGTGCGAACTATTCGATCGAAGAATACTGCCACAGCCTCGTCGATGCCGTGAAGTGGGTGCTCGACGAGAGCGGTGTGCCGCATCCGACGCTCGTGACCGAGTCGGGCCGGGCCATGGTGGCGCATTATTCAATGCTCGCCCTCGAGATCCTCGATGTGAACCGCTTTGAGAACCGCGAGGAACTCTCCGTCGCCGAAGATTCGAGCGAAGCCCTCGCCGCCCTCGCCGAAGTGGCCAACGGGATCACCGCCGACAATCTGCTCGAATCCTTCGGCAAGGCGAACCGCTACCGCGAGGAACTGCATGAGAATTTCCTCACCGGCGACATCGGCCTGCGCGAGCGCGCCACCTGTGAGCAATGTTATTGGCGCGCGATGACGGACATCGCTTCGCACACCCGCGAGCTGCGTTACGTCCCCGAGGAACTCCGCGACCTCTCCGGTCTCCTTGCCGACCAGTACTACGGCAACTTCAGCATCTTCCAATCGCTCGCCGATTCCTGGGCGATCGATTGCGCCTTCCCCGTGATGCCGCTGCACCGTCTCGCCGAGCGTCCCACCCGCCAAGGGGTGATCCACGACGTGACCTGCGACTGCGACGGCATGATCAAGAAGTATGTCTCGAGTTCGGAGGTGCTCGAAGCATTGCCCATCCACGAGACGAAGGACAATCAATCCTACTACCTCGGCATCTTCCTCGTCGGCGCGTATCAGGAAACGCTGAGCGATCTCCACAATCTCTTCGGCGACACCCACGCGGTGAGCGTCGATGTGGAAAACACGCGCGTCCGTTTCTCCCGCGAAGTCGAGGGCGATTCGGTCGCCGATGTCCTCGCCTATGTGGAGCACGATCCGAAAAAACTCATCGACCAATTCCGCGAACTCGCCGAGACCGCCATCCAGGAGGGCCGCATCACCGCGGTGCAACGACGCAAGGCCCTCGAGGCCTATCGCGAGGGCATGGCCGGCTACACCTACTTCGAAAGCTGATCCCGCGCGATGTCCGGTCCCGTCTCCCAGTTCCTCGAGAGGCATTACCGCCATTTCAACGCCGCCACTCTCGTGGAGGCGTCGCAAGGTTGGCGGCAGTTGCTCGACTCGGGCGGACGCATGTTTTTCACCATGGCCGGAGCCATGAGCACGGCGGAGCTGGGTCTTTCCCTCGCGGAGATGATCCGGCAGGGAAAAATCCACGGGATCTGCTGCACCGGGGCCAATCTCGAGGAGGATCTCTACAACCTCGTCGCGCACGATCACTATCGCCGCATCCCGAACTGGCGCGATCTCACCCCCGCGCAGGAGCAGGAGCTGCTCGACCAGCACCTCAACCGCGTCACCGACACCTGCATTCCCGAGGAGGAAGCCTTCCGCCGGCTCGAGCACGTGATTTTGGAGGAATGGCAGGCGGCCGAGTCCGAAGGGCGGCGCCATTTCCCGCACGAGTTCCTCTACCGCATCCTCCGATCCGGAAAACTGGCGCACGAATACCAGATCGACCCGGCCGATAGTTGGCTCGTCGCCGCCTGTGAGAACGATCTCCCGATCTTCGTCCCCGGCTGGGAGGACAGCACTTCGGCGAATATTTTCGCCTCACACTGCCTGAAGGGGAATGTGAAGAGCCCGCACGTCGTGAAATCGGGCATCGAGTACATGATGGAGCTGGCGACCTGGTATCGCGCCACCGCCGCCGATTCACCCCTCGGGTTTTTCCAGATCGGAGGAGGCATCGCCGGTGATTTCCCCATTTGCGTGGTGCCCATGCTCCATCAGGACTTCGGTGCCGAGGGCGTGCCGCTCTGGGCCTACTTCTGCCAGATCAGCGATTCCACGACGAGCTACGGATCCTACTCCGGCGCCGTGCCAAATGAGAAGATCACCTGGGGCAAGCTCGGGATCGACACGCCGAAATTCATCATCGAATCCGACGCCTCGATCGTCGCGCCTCTCGTCTTCGCGCACGTCCTCGGGTGGTGAACCCGGAAGGATTTCGAAAATCCCGCCGAATTTTCTCGCCGCGGATTGGGACTTTATGGTATTTAAAGTTTCATGAACCGCCCCGTACTCCTTCTCTCCGTACTCCTTCTCTCCGTGCTCGCCTCGCTCGCGACCGGCACGCTCCACGCCGCTCCTCCCGCGGATCTCCTCGGCCAGTATCTTTACTTTGAAGAGGGACCGGACGACTTTCTCATCTTTGACGACGCCACGACCGGCGAAAAGCGTGACTTGAGCGGCGACATCGATCCTTTCACCTACACCTTTACTCCGACCGGCCCCACCACCGCCACGGTCGTCGTCACCTACGATGTCGGCGAATACGATGAGTGGACCCTCACCTGGGATTCCGCGGGAGGAGGCACTTTTACCCGCGAGGAATACAAGGATTCCAACCTCGAGGACACCGACACCGGCCGCTTCACCGAGAGCGGCGGCACCACCGCTCCGCCCGGAGGCTTCTCGGGCATCCGTCTCGAAGAGGCGGTGGAGCTCGAGGACGAACGCTTCGAGTTTCTCACCGATACGGAAGGCCGCGAGTTCGAGCCCGGCGATGTCGATCCCTTCACCTATGTCTACACTCCGGTCGATGCCACCACCGCCACGATCGTCGCCACCTTCAAAGTCGACCGGTGGGACGATCTCACCCTCACTTTCGAATCCGACACGACCGGCACCTACGTCCTCGATCGGAACGACGATGGCGTCCTGAAAGACCAGAAACGCGGCTCCTTCCGCCTCGATCTCAACCGCCAGACCATCGACGTGTCGATCGGAGACGACTCCGGCCCGCTCAAAGGTGACGACTTTTTCAACTCATCCGGCCGTAGCCAGACCGAGGTCGTCCGTCTCAAGGGCGAGCGCCCCGTGAAGATCCGGAGCGAGATCGAAAATGACGGCGATGACGATTCCGTCGCGGCCCGGGCCTCCCGCGGATCCCGGAAGTTCGACACGCAGTACTTCACCGCCAATCCCCGTCGCAACGTGACCGCGAAGATTTCCGGCAAAGGCATCACCGTCGGTGAACTCGGGCATGACGAGCGCGAGACACTTGAAATCGAAGCCCGCAAGAAAGGCAAAGGCCGCGGCCGCTCCAGCGGCTGGGTCGAAGGTGCCTCCAATGAAATCGCCGGAGCCAAAGACAAGGCCCACTTCGATCTCATCGCCAAGTGATCGGGGCTCCCGCCGAACCCGTCGCTGAACCCAAAGTCCCCATGAAAAACACCTTCCTTTCCCTCGCCCTCCTCGCCTTGCTGGGATCACCTGTTCTCCAAGCCAAGGACGGAGACATCATCCGCCGTGGCCAATGCGCCAATGGCATCAAAACGAAGCTCAAGGCCAGTCCCGAGAACGGCCAGATCGAGGTCGAATACGAACTCGACAACGCCGCCCCCGGGGAACTCTGGCAGGTGATTCTCCGGAAGAACGGGAAAGTCATTCTCAGAACGAACCAGCGCACCAACGGTGTGGGCGATCTCGAGGTGCGCAAAGTCACGCCGAACGCCAGCGGCACCGACCGCATCGAGGCCGTGGCGAGACGTTCGGGTGGAGGCGCCACCTGCACCCTTTCCCTCAGCGCCGGATTCTGATCCTCACGTCCTTTTCGCCTTCGCCGCCCCCACCGCGATCCTCCAGATCGAGGCGAGGATGAGGAGGGCGCCGAGCCATTGGAGCAGTCCGAAACGTTCGTCGAAGAGCAGCCAGCCGCCGGCCGTCGTTGCCACCGGCCACAGCATCTGCATGGAGGCGCCCGTCGTGACGGTGAGACAGCGATAGCCTTCGTTCATCGCGAGCTGCCCGAAGCTGGCCGCCGTCGCCGCGAGCGTCAGCCATCCCGTCTCCGCCCAGGAAAGCCCGGCCAGATCGGGCACCGCGAGGATTCCGACCGGACCGAGGATCCAGAGGCATTGCGCGAGATAGATCGTGCCGATGGAGAAGCCGAGCGAGAGTTGTCTCACCAACACCACCGCCCAGGCCGCCATCACCGCACCGAAGAGCGCGAGGATCTCGGGAAAACCAAACGCGAATCCGCCCCCGAGATTTCCCGGCCCGATCAACAGTCCGATCCCGCCGAAGGCGGCGACGAGCCAGCCGAGGCGGCGGAGGTTGAGGGATTCCCCGAGCGAGAACATCGCAAAGATCGAAGCAAAAACGACGTAGGTGTTGCAGATGAGGGTCGCCTTGCCCGCCCCCAGCGAAGGGATCGTCCAGTAATAGGCCGCCGTGCCGAGGAGACCGCTGATGCCGCGCAGGATCAGATCGCGATCACGGAAAATCGGGAGGATCCGCACCGGACGATTCCCGCGAAAAAAGACGAGCACCACGATCGTTCCCACCAGCGCGCGGAAAAAGAGCGGCACATCCGGTCCGATGGCGTGATCGCCGCTGCCGAGGAACTTGAGCAGCAGCGTGTTCGCGGTGAAGCCCATCACCGAGATGACCATCACGATGAGCCCGCGCTTTCTCAGGGACGTCGAATCGGAAAGTTCACCTGCGGAGCCACTCATGAGAGATCACACGGCCCCGGTCACTTCCCTCGCCGATTCCAAAAAAGCGGCGATCTCCGCCTTGGTCGGAAGAAATCCCCGCCCTCCGAGCGCCGTCGCGGCGAGGGCCGATCCGGCGGAGGCGAGCTTCGCGGCGACACGGGGCGACTCGCTTTCCGCCACAGCCGCAAGAAAGATCCCGTGATAGACATCCCCGCATCCGGTCGTGTCGACCACCCGGGGAACCTCGAAGGCCGGCTGGTGAAAAGGCACCTCCCCTTTCATGAGGATCCAACTGCCGCGAATGCCGTCCGTGATCCCCGTGAGGGAGGCCCCCCATCGCGCGAGCCGCTCGAGCTGGGACTCTCTTGATCCGATCCCGACGGCCTGATCGGCGAAGTCGGCCGCAACGATGAGGACATCGACCCACGGAAACAATTCCACGAACTTCAGGTCGTAGCGATGAGCGCCCCCATCAAAAGAGACGAGGCCCCCGCGCTCCCGCACCCGCCGCGCCGCGTCTAGGCAGGCCGGCCAATGGCGCCCGTTCAGATGCAGGAGGTGGCACGAGTCGAGCACCTCCGCCGGCAGCCCGGTGGTCGAGAGAGGAGTCGTGTCGCCTTCCTCGTAGATCAGATGCCGCTCGCCGTCGCTTTGCCTCACCAGCACCGTGCCCAGAGTGTTCGTGCGACCTGGTTCGGAAAGCAGATACCGCGTCTCCACCCCGTATCGCTCGTAATCCGCGCGGAGGAGAGCCCCCTTCCAATCCTCGCCAAGGCGATCGAGGATCACCGCCGGGACGCCGTACTTCGCTGCCGCGCAGAGGGCCGTCGGCACCGGACCGCCTCCCATCATCGCCGAGTCGAGGACGCGGGAGACTCCGCCGGCCTCGGGAAATGCCTCGACGACCTGCACGAGATCGAGCACGGACATACCGAGCCCCGCGATCACGGGCAACGCTTCGCGGGCCATGGCCCGCTCAATTGCTGTGGCCTTTCAGCCAGGAGACCACCGCCTCCGTCATCTGGCCGAGCCCGTCACCGCTGAAGACATGATCGACTCCGGGGAGGATCACGATTTCCTTCGGCTCGTAGGCGTTCGCGTAGATTTCCTGCCCTTCCTCGACCGGCACGACATCGTCGGCGTCACCGTGGACGATCAGCCACGGCACTTCGATCTTCTCCGTCTTCGAGAGGACGTTGTCGATCTTGTTCATGTCGTCGACGAAGGTCTGCGAGAGCGGGCAATTCTTGTCGTCCCACATGCAGCCTTTGCCCGGCTTCTGGTCGCCGAATTCACGCTCGACAAATTTCTTCGTGTGCACCATCCCCGCGAGCGAGACGAGCAATTCGATCCGCTCATCCTTCGCCGTCGCCAGCACTCCCACCGCCGCGCCCATGCTGTGGCCGATGTAGCAGATGCGGTGATAACCTTCTTCCTCGGCGGCATCGACGATCGCCTTGAGGTCCTTCACCTCTTTCGTGATCGTGCAATCCTCGAATTTGCCACCCGATTTGCCGTTGCCCGCGAAGGAAAAACGCAGCGCGTTGAATCCGGCCTTTTCAAGAGCCTCCGCCAGACCGATCGCCCATGGACGATCCTTGTTGCCCGTCACCCCGTGGCCGATGATGGCGAGGAGGGAGGTATCCGAGGGATCTCCGTGGAATTCGTAGTCGAGGGTATCCTTCGAGGAGTTGAGAATTTCGAGGTGCATGCAGTCGGCGAAGCGGTTTTCTCTTTAATTTGCGGGGGTGATGCGAATTGTCTAAGCGAAAAATCGAAAAAACCGCCACCGCGGCGAAGTTCGGGATTTTCTTGTTCCGTGAGGCGGATTTCAGAGCTGGGTGTCGTAGACGCGCACTTCGCGGAACCAAGGGGAAAACTCCTTCACGAAGACATCGTGATCGGGATGCACCTGATAGGCGTTGTGGAGATCGACCGATTCGAATTCGAGGACCAGCGCGTAATCGAACGTGTTCTGGGTCACCGCCCGCACCGGCGTCCCCGCCGGTTTGCCGTAGGTGCCTCCCTTGACCACATCGATCTCGAAGAGCGAGCGGAGGCCGCCTTCGAAAGCCGTCTTTTGCTCCGCGGTCAACGCGGGATCGAGCCAGAAATAGACATTGTGTCGGATCATGGCGGCGACCCTAGGACAAGCGTCCCGCTTTCGCAACCGTCAATCGGATGGCCGCGGAGACCTGCCTGCGCCTCGATCACGTCACCCCCCACCAGCAGGCCCGATCACTCCGCGGACTCGCTCGCCTTCTGCAACATCACCTGGATGTGCGGCGTGTAGAGCTCCGGCTCGAGGAGGAAGGAGTCGTGCCCCTTCTCCGAGTGCACCGTCAGATAGAGATGCGGCACCCCGGCGCGCTTCAGATGATCGACGAGAGCCGCCTGCTCCTCGGGGTAGAAACAGTAATCCTCGTCGATGCTGAAGACGAGATACTGATGCCCCGCGTCGCGGGATCGGCCGAAGAGCTCCAACGCATCCGCCGCGCCCCCTTCCCGCACCGGATCGTAGCGGCTCCACGCCTCGCAGATCCGCAGGTAGGTGTTCGCATCGAAACGATCGGTGAATTTTTTCCCCTGGTGCAGCATGTAACTCTCCACGTGGTCGTGCGCCTGATACCAGGAAAAGCGATCCTCGGCCTGCACGACGTCCTTGCTCGCCCGGTTCTCGATCGCATCGAGGTGGACGAAGGTCTTGTGACTGATCATGCGGGCGAGACCCAATCCCGTCTCCGGCGCACCCGTTTCGTAATACTCCCCGGCGCGGAAACGCGGATCGTTCTCGATCGCCAGGATCTGCTCGAGGAGGATGATGCGGTTCAACACCGTCGTCTTCACCCCCGTTGCGATCGGAATGACGAGGCGGACCCGCTCCGGATGCGTCGTCGCGAACGTCACCGCACTCAGTCCTCCCGTCGAGGGCCCCACCACCGCGAGGAGCCTCGTGATGCCGAGCTGGTCGAGGAGGAGGACCTGGCTCCGCACGATGTCCGAGACCGTCACGTGAGGGAAAGACGAGCCGTAACGTTTCCCCGTCGCGGGATTTTCGCTCCACGGCCCCGTCGATCCGTAGCAGCCCCCGATGTAGTTCGCGCAAATGATGTGGTAGCGGTCCGTATCGAGCGCCTTGCCCGGACCGATGAAAGGCTCCCACCAGCCCGGGACGCACTCCTGCGTCCAAAAAGGCGTGCGCGCCACGCGGGGATTGATCCCCGCCGCGTGCTGGCTGCCGGAAAAGGCGTGAAAGAGCAGGATCGCGTTCGACCGTTCCTCGTTCAGCTCGCCGTAGGTCTCATAGGCGATTTCGACGTGGTCGAGCGTTTCGCCACTCCGGAAAACGAAGGGCTGCTCCGGTGTGGCAAGGGTTGCAAACTGCGTTTCGATCGTTCCGAGGTCACTCATCCAAGGCGGGGTCGCGAGGGTAAACCCGATTCCCCCCGCTGGCCAACGGTTTGGTTGTCATACGAGGTTCCTCCCCCGTCCGCCTTGACTCCCGCCCCATGTCCCCTGACCTTCCCGGGTGAGTTTCCTCGACCGCCTCCTTTCCCGGCCCGAATCCGATCCCGCCCCCGTCGAGGACGGGCCCGCACGGATCCGACTCGTCGTCGGGCTCGGCAATCCCGGCCCCGAATATGAGGGCACCCGGCACAACATCGGCTTCGATCTCGTCGACCGGCTCGCCCGCGAGCGCGGCCTGAAGTGGGAAAAAGAGCACAAATTCCGCTCGAAAATCGCCACCGGCCGCGACGGCATTGTTTTTGCCAAGCCCCTCACCTTCATGAATCTGAGTGGCAACGCGGCCGCCCGGCTCATGCGCCAGCACCGCCTCACCCCGGACCAGGTCCTTGTGGTCTACGACGACACCGCCCTGCCTCCCGGAGGCCTGCGCTTCCGCGCCGGAGGCTCCGCCGGCGGGCACAACGGCATCAAATCGCTCATCGAATACCTCGGCACCGAAGCCTTTCCCCGATTGCGCCTCGGCATCGGTCCCGCCCCCTCCGACGGAGGCCTCGTCGACCACGTTCTCGGCCGCTTCAGCGAGGGAGAACGCGGCGAAATGGAAAAAGTCCTCGAAATTGCCGCAGAAGGAGTAAATTATGCGCTTTCCTCCGGGCTCGACGCGGCCATGAACCGTTTCAACCGGCGGAATTGAAATCAACCACGACCACGCGACATCCGCCCGACGGATGGAACCCCACCCACCTTATGAAACGCAAATACGAAGGAGTCTACATCCTGAAACTCCAAGGCCAGGATGAAACCATCGACGAGATGGTCGGCAAGATCACCAAGGAACTCGAGAGCAACGGTGCCAACCTCGAGCAGATCGATCGTCTCGGCCGCAAGGAATTCGTCAACCCGAACTTCGACAAGCAGACCCACGGCTACTACGTGCAATACCGCTTCGAAGCCGAGCCCACCGCCATCCACGAAGTCGAGACCCACCTGAAGCTCAACGAGCAGGTGATGCTCCAGCACTACCGCCGCCTCTGATCGACTCCGGGCGATCCCGTCGCGTCCGTGTCGTCCCTTTCACCGGCCTCCCCAGGTTCCGACCTCGGGAGGCCGCTTTGTTTTCCGGCATCGTCCACCATCGCCCCGTCTGGACGAGACGCCCTCGCCCGGTAGATCGCCCGAAAGCCAAGCCAGATCAGCGGGGGCAAACCCGCGCTCAGTCCAAGCGCGAACCAGGGATGCTGCGTCCCGCTATGCCCGATCCAGGCATAGACAAAACCCATCGGCACGCTGCCCGCACAGAGCGCCGGAAAAAAGCGCCGCATCGGCATGCGTGTCATCCCCGCGAGACACGCCACCACCTCCGGCAGCACCGGCATCCAACGCGAGAGAGCCACGAGCCAGCCCCCGAGTTCGCCGCGGAAAAGGCGCTCGCCTTCCTCCAGACCCGCCTCACCTGTCAGCCATCGTGCCCCGCGCCGACCGAGCCGATAACAAAGTCCGTAGGCAGCCATGCCCGCCCCGATCGATCCCAGCGAAGAGAGCAGTCCGCCCAGCCACCATCCGTAGACCAGCCCCAGTGCCGACATCACCGCCGTGCCTAGCACCGGTAGAAAAAGATCGATCACCAGCAATCCCCATCCCGCCAACCAGGCCCAGTCGCGCGAGGCCTGGAAAGCCGCCACGAGCTTTTCCGGCGACATCGCCGCCTCAAACGATCCACCCCAGATCCCGAAAGGCACGAGCACCAGCACCGCGAGAAGGAGAAAGAGCAAAAGGAGACGTTTCATGTCGGGGCCGGGCCGTGATAAAGTGCCTCTGATCTCGCGACCCGCCCACTTCTTTTCCATCCATGAAACCCCGTCCCGAACCCGTCGATCCCGCCCGCCTCCACGAGCTCGCCCACACCGTGATCCGCGAGGCGAAGTTCCCCATGCTCGCCACCGTCGATCCCGAAGGACAACCCCGCGTCCGTCCCGTCTCGCCCGTGCGCGTCGATGAGGACTTCACGATCTACGTCGCCAACCTCGCCGTGTATCAAAAGACCCGCGAAATCGCCGCCAACCCGAAGGTCGAGCTCGCTTACCTTTCTCCCGGCCACGACCAGGTTCGCATCACCGGCCTCGCCACGATCGAGACCGATCCCGAAGTGATCGCCGCGATCTGGGAAAAGAATCCGCTGCTGCGGCAATACCTCGGCACGCCGGAGAATCCGCAGTTTGTGCTCTACCGGATCGAACCCGTGCAAGTGCGCTTCATGCGTGAGTGGGCACTGGAGTATTTCGTGGTGGAGTGAATTCACGGGAAAGATTCCTCCCTCCTTCCACGATCCTTCCCCAACCCCACCGCCACAAAACCCTCTTGACTCTCCCACCCGACCCTGTTGACTCACGGCATGTCTTCTCCTGTCTCTGGATCTGATGCCGGCAAGGTCGGCCTGGCCACGGCCATTGCCATCGTCGTCGCGAACATGATCGGCACGGGGGTCTTCGGCAGCCTCGGCTTCCAGGTCGCGGGGATTCCCTCGGGCTTTCCGATCCTGGTGCTCTGGCTCGTGGGCGGGCTTGTTTCTTTCTGCGGGGCGGTCTGCTACGCGGAACTGGCCTCGATCTTCCCGAAATCGGGCGGGGAATACCACCTCCTCTCGAAGGCGTGGAATCCATTCATCGGCTTCCTCGCGGGCTGGCTCTCGGTGACAGTGGGCTTCGCGGCGCCGGTCGCGGCGAACGCGGCTTTGCTGGGGGGCTACATGGGCAGCATCACGGGTCTCTCGCCGCTCTGGTTCGGCATCCCGGTGGTGGTGCTGGTGGCGCTGGTGCACCTCGGCAAGCTGAGCAGCATCGGCATTTTCCAATCGGGCTTCACCTACGCGAAGGTCGCGCTGATCCTCGTGCTCGGGCTCCTCGCCTTCATTCTTGGAACGGCGCAGCCGGTGTCGTTCCTGCCGAAGGAGGGCGACGGGCAGTTGATCGCCTCGGGCGGCTTCGCGATTTCGCTCGTCTACGTGCTCTACGCCTACACGGGATGGAATGCGGCGACCTACATGATGGACGAGGTGCGCCGGCCGGAAAAGACGGTGCCGCTGGCCCTCTTGATCGGCACGGCTTTCGTGACGGTGCTGTATGTCTTCATCAATCTGGCGTTTCTCTACTCGACGCCGATCGAAAAGATGGCGGGCCAGGCCGAGGTGGGGCTGATCGCGGCGGAGGCGATCCTCGGTCCGAAGGGCGGGATGATCATGGGCATCCTCATCAGCTTCGGGCTGATCTCCACGATCAGCTCGATGACGTGGGCGGGACCACGCGTCACCGCGGCGATCGGTCGCGACCACGCGCGCTTCCAGATTCTCGGCAAGCTGAACAAAAACGGGGTGCCGGCGCTGGCGGTGCTGCTGCAGGCGGCGATCGTGATCCTGCTGGTGGCCTCGGCGACCTTCGAGCAGCTCATCAATTACGTGCAGGCGCTGCTGACGATCTCTTCGCTGATGGTGGTGATCGGTCTGGTGGTGCTGAGGGTGCGCCGCCCGGATCTGCACCGGCCCTATCGGGCGTGGGGATATCCACTGACACCGCTGATCTTCGGTGGACTCAGCCTCTATGTGCTGTGGTTCCAGATCCAGCAGAAGACGGTGGAATTCCTCTATGGACTCGGCACGCTGGGTCTCGGAGTGGTGATCTATTTCCTCTTCGTGAAGCCGCAAGGAGCCACGGAAGAGGCGGAATCGTGACTTTCTCGGGAAAATCGTCGTGAATCGGGCCGTCAAGCGAATAAAACGCTTGCAGGATATTATTAACATTCCTTAAATAAAGCACCGCCCGTCCACACCGTTCCCCGCACTTGTTTGCCCGAGCCCGATCCATCGCGTGAAACTTCCTCAACCGGCTCCAGTGAATCTCCGACTCACTCCGGGAATGTCTTTGGCGCGCCTGTCGACGGCGTTTTTGGCCCCGGTCCCTCCGCACCGTCGGGACCACTCCTTTCGAGCGTGCCCTTGAAAAAGGCGGCGGTGGCCGCGCGACCGGTTCCGGCTTCCACGACGGCGACAGGCGTATCCCATCATCCGGCACCGGTGTTCAAGGCGGGCCTGGTTTCCCCCGATTGGGCGACGATCCTGGATTCCCTACCCTACGGATTCGTCCTCCTCGGAGCGAAGCAGGACCTGCGTCACGAGAATGCCTGCTGCCGACAATTGGCAGGGAAGAGCATCGCGGAATGCGGCGGTTTCGAGCCCTGGCTTTCCCACCTTTGCCCTGACCCGGGCCACCGCGAAAAAGTCATCAAATCCTGGCGAGAAGAAATATGGAGAAATCAACGCACCCGCACCTTCACGCTCACCTCGCCGGGCAACAAGCCGAGGGAGATCCGATTCCGCTCTTCACTGTTGCAGGATGGCGGTATCACGCTCTCGATCGAGGACGTGACCGAGGAACTCCGCGCCGAGGCGACGCAGAGGCATGGCAAATGGAAATTCCGTGCCCTCTTTACCCATACCCGCACTGGCACGGTGCTGGTGGATCACCTCGGTCGCATCATTGAGGTGAATCCGGCTTTCGCCGGTCTTTGTGGGAATACGTTGAAGGACCTCCGTCTCACGCCCTTCTCCGATCTGCTGCATCCGGACGAGGCGGTGGCTCTCGCGAAAGCGGCGCGGGCGTTGCTCGCGAACCCGGCGGCGGACGGAACCTCCGACGACCGGCAGGTGACCCGCGAGGTCTGGCTGCGGACGCGGGACGGCGAAAAACGCGTGCACCTCCATTGGATCCCGGTGGGTGAATCGAGCGATCCCCCGGCCTTGGGTCTTTACCTGGTGGAGTTGCCGGAGACGAACAATGCGGTGGATCAGCTCCGCGAAAAGCTGCGCACGCTTTCCCGCAAAGCGCAGTCGCTGCTGCATGCGGTGCCGGATCTGATCCTGCTCCTCGATGCCGACGGCACGGTGGCGGATTTCGCACCGCCGCCGAAAGCGTGGCCGGAACTGAATCCCGATGATTCCTGGCGACAACGACCCGCGGCCGAGGTCTGGCCGGTGCTCGGTCATCTATTTTCCCAATGCCGCAGCCAGGTGCTGGAGGAACAACGGACGATCCACGCGGAAGTCCGCGGCTCCGGAGAGGAGAGCTACGAGTTTGCGATCTCCCTCTCGCCCTGTGGCGACGACCAGATCCTCGCGGTGGTGCGGAATCAATCGAGCCAGCGCGCCCTCCGCGAACGCGATCTCTGGCAGAGGGCGGCTTTCGACCAGGCCCCACTGGCCATGCTGAGGCTCGACACGCGGGGACTCATCGCGGAGGTGAATGCCGCGGCCGCGGACGTGATCGGCGGAAAAGGTGATGTCGCGATCGGGGCGGAATTCGATGATTCGTCGCTGCCCAAGGGCACGATCGCTGATTTCCTCGCGCTCGAGCATGAGGGCAAACCGCGGGGCTCGCTCGTCTTTTTGCACGCGGATGGGAAAACGGAAGGGGAAAAGGCCTCGGCGCTCCCCTTCCCCACCCTTCCTGCACCTCAGCCCGTGATGGTGGCCTCCACCCCGACCCGCGAGCGGCGCCAACACAGCTTCCGCAATCAATTGCAGCTCGTGACGAGTCTCTTCAGCCTCGAACCACAAAGTGCGGCGGCGCGCGAAGCCTTTTTGAAATGGCAGGTACGCCTCCGCTCGATGGCGCTTGCTTGTCCCTATGATGACACGGCCACGGTCTGGGTGTTCCCCTTGCTGCGAGATCTCGCGGACGAGGTTTGTTCGCTCGTCGGTCGGGGCCCCGGCCGTCGCGAGGTGATCATCACGGGAGATGAAGCCCTGACGATGGAGGTGCAGACGGCGACACCTTTCAGCCTCCTCATCGGCGAACTGATGCGCCTCGTCCTCGGCAGCCGCCAGCATGGTCCCGGACCCGAGCTCTATGTGAATGTGAGACCCCATCCAGGGGGTGGATTCCAGCTCACGGTGCGGCCAGGCACCCATCGCTCCTTTGTCTTCACCGACCGCGATTCGGAGATCGAGACACTCGAACTTTTGACGGAACAAATCCAAGGCCGCCTCGAGCCGATCGATGCCGGACATCCCTCGAAAGAGTGGGTGCTGATCGTCCCACAGACGCGATCTTGAGTCGCACGGGGGCGAATGCGATCCCTTTGTCTGATTCGGGGAATTTCCTTTGCTAATTATGGTGATTTGAATGTAGCGTGCCCCGCGCCCGGAACGGTCCGGGGCGATGTTTCCCTCCATGGACGACCTGCCTTCCAATCGCCTGCGACTCCTGATCGTCGAGAACGATCGCGTGACCGCACGTGATCTCGAGGCCACCTTGCGCCGCCGTGGATTCATCGTGACGGGCATCGCGTATTCCGCCAAACAAGCGCTCGATCTCCTCGCCGGAGAGAAGCCCGATCTCGTGCTCCTCGACATCCAGCTCGATGGTCCCGAGGATGGCATCGAACTTGCCCGATCTCTGAGAAAAGACCACGGGATCCCCTCGATCTTCGTGACGGGATATTCCGAGGAATCCATCCTCTCGCGCGCCCGCTCCGCCGCACCGGCCGCCTTTTTGCGGAAGCCTTTCAGCGATGCCGAGATCGCGGTCTGCCTCGAGTCCGTCGTGGAAAGGCGCATCGCGGGCGAGCGCCTCTCGCTGCGTCTTCCGGCCCTGGAGGCGGTCTCGCAGCATCTCCCCCAGGCGGTCTTCGCCACGGATCTCGATGGCAATGTCGTGTATCTCAATGCGGCGGCGGCAAAACTGGTGGGATGGGAGGCGAAAGAAGCAATCGGTCTGCCCCTGTCGACGGTGGCCCCGCTCAGCGAAGCGGAAGAGACCGGTCCCGCGACGGTCGGGCGCCGCGTCGTGCTCACGCCGCGAAACGGCGATTTCCAGAAGGTGGTGGAGCGCTCGGTGCCGATCCGCGCGGCCGACGGAGAAGCGATCGGCCTCGTCACCGTACTCGCCACCGCCGAGACGGCGGGCGATCTGCCGGATCTCCCGGCTCCCGTCGCGGTCGACGCGCCGGTCGTGCCCGCCCTCCCCGCGGATCCGGTGCAGCCCGTCGTTTTCCCGCCCTCGACCCCGCCGACGGCACGCAGTGAAGCCCTGCGCAAGATCGCCTCGCTCGCGAGCGATCCGGCTTTCAAGGAACTGATCGCCAAGCGCAAACCCGAACCCGCCAAGCCCGCCCCCGAGGTGGCCACGGCACCTTCCCCGTGGGTCGAGCCAACGGCACGTCCGAGCGAGCCTTCCCCGGCTAGGGAGGGAGGAACCCAGGCGGTCTTCAGCGCCGCGGGATCCATGGGCGGCGCGGTCTTGCCGGCATCCGCGCACGGTGCATTTGAAGAAGTGGGCGATCCCCTCCTGCGTCTCGACGAAGATGGCATCATCCGCTACGCGAACACCGAGGCGGTGCGTGTCTTTGCGCCCGAGCACCGCCTCGTCGGCACGCCGTTCCGCGATCATTTCGATGCCGGGGATCTCGAGCGCTATGATGAACATTTCCATCGCCCGCTCGCCGATGGACGCCGACACCGCTTCGACTTCCACGACTCGAGCCGGGGAATGTGGTTCGAGGTACGGGCGTATCCCACCCGTGGCGGCATCCTCGCCCTTTTTACGGACATCACCGCGACCCGTCTCGAGGCGGCGGAGCAGGTCCGCCAGCACCGGCTCGAGGGCCTCGGACTCCTCGCACGTGGTTTCGCCCACGATTTCAACAACTCACTCACGACCCTGACGGGAAACGTCAGCCTCGCCCGCGAGCGCCATCCGGACGATGCCGAGCTGCAGAGCATGCTCGAGGAAGCCCAGGCGGCGGCCTCGAAAGCGACGGGTCTCGTGCAACAGCTCATGACCTTCGCTCGCGGCGGACGTCCCATCCGCGAGCGCACCCGCATCCCCGACCTGATCCGCCGCATCCTGACAGAACAGCGTCTCAAGCACCCCGAGATCCGCTATCAATATCAGGGATCCGACTCGGGAGTGATCGCAAACGTCGATCCCGCCCAGGTCGGGAGATTGATCGAAAATCTGGTCACGAATTCCGCGGCGGCGATGCCCGACGGCGGGGTCCTCATCGTGCGGAGTTCCCGCATCCAGCCGGAGGGTGTCATGCAGATCCGCAGCTCGCACACGCCGGCGGATGAAGATCACCTCCTCATCGAGGTGATCGACACCGGACACGGGATGAGCGATCAGGATCTCGAACGTGTCTTCGAGCCCTACTTCACGACGCGGCGCGAAAACAATGCCACGGGCATCGGCCTGACGGTCTGTGAGTCCATCGCGAAGGCGCACGGGGGGTTCATCCAGCTCCAGTCGAAGGAGGGCAAAGGCACCATCGCCACCTTCTGCGCGCCGCTCGGTCGTCGCCCCGATGAATTGGGCGAAGCGGACGGTGTCCCCGCCTATCCGAATTTCGACATCCCCGTGCTGAAGAGCCATGCCCCCGGCGAAGGCGGCGAACCGCTCCTCGTCGGTACGCGCATCCTCATCCTCGAGGACGATGCCCCGATCCGGCGTCTCATGGCCGCGACCCTGCGTCGCGCCGGCCACGAAGTCGTCGAGACGAAGGAGGGACGTGAAACCCTCGCGGTCTACACCGACGCGATGCAGCGCGGCGAGCCCTTCCACCTCCTCATCTGCGATCTCACGATCGAAAACGGCATGGGCGGTGTGGAGACAATGCGACGCCTTCTCCAGATCGATCCGAACGTGCTCTCGATCGTCTCGAGCGGCTACTCCGATGCCCCGGCGATGTCGAGTCCGGCCGCGTTCGGATTCAAGGGCGTGCTGCCCAAGCCCTATGCCCCGACCGAGCTGAGGGCGGCGGTGCACCGCATCCTCAGCGCGCATCGGATCATTCCTTGAGCGGTGGAACGGACCGGCGCATGATCCGCGATTCCGCCCCCTGGATCGCGCTCACTCAAGGCGCTCGAGCTGGCCGATGCCGTATTGGATGAGCTGCTGGTTCACCATCTTCGAGACGCGGTCATCGACGTAGATCACCTTCGGATAATCGTCGAACTCGACGGTGTGCAATCCGTTTTCCGGCACCGCGCCGAACGCGGCGGCGAGATCCTTGATGTCCTTGATGAAGGCACCGTTCACCTTCGAGACGACAACGGAGTTGATCGACTCGTAGCCGAGGGTACTCGGGGTCTTCAGCACGTTGCTGAGAAAGACGAGTTTTTCGCGCCCCTCTTCTTCGAAGGGATGCGGATCGGCATTGGCATAGACGAGGTTGAAGGGAGCCCGGTTCGTCCAATCCTCGCCCCAGCTCTCGAGGTAGGGCAGGGTGAGTTCCTGGAAGATGAGACCGCCGAAAATGAAATACTTCGGACCCCGGTCGAACATGTAGGGATCGATCAGATAATCCTCGGGCTTCTTTCGCAGGAGCGGGACATCGACGGTGAGCGGCTCGCCCTCGCGGATGAGTTCGAGCTTGATCGTTTCGCCGACCTTCGCTCCACCCCGCACGAGGTGGGAGAAGCTGAGCTTGCCGTATTTCGGATGATTGTAATTGCCCCGCGAGTCGATCGCCTGCCCGGCGATGGAGAGGATCACGTCGCCCTTCTTGATCCCGGCCTTGTCCGCGGATCCGCCTTTGCCCACCTCGCGCACGAAGATGCCGCCTTCCTTGCCGGCGATGCCGTTGAACTCGCGGAAGGTTTCATCGAGCGTCTGCGCGAAGGAGATCCCGAGATTGGGGAAACCCTCGTATTCGCCATCCTCGAGGTCCGCGAGGAAGGCGTTGATGATGGGCGCGGGCAACACGCTGGCGGTCTGCTCCTTCGAGGAGTAGCTGAGGAGCATGCCAACGAGTTTGCCGTTCTTCACCACCGGCAGGGTGAAGCTGTTCGTGCGGGCCTGCAGGGAACCTTTCACCTGATAAAGAAGAAAGACGGATCCCGGGATGAAGAAACGTCCCACATCGACGCGCAGCACCTCGACATCGGTCGAGACGCCGTCGCCGTTGTCCTCGATCTGCCAGACGTTCAGCGTTTCGCCGGCGGTCACGGAATCATCGAGCGCGAGCGGCTCGAGACCTTCGAACACCTTGGAGTTCGTATCGGCCGGCTTGAGCACGGCGAGGTTCGCCTCGTAATCGATCCCGGCGATGCGGGCGGTGACGCGGGCCCCGCTCGAGGGATGTTCGAGCTCGAGGTAGGTCGAGTTCACACACATCTCGGCGGTGATGAGGACGCGATTGCCCTCGAGCACGGCCCCAAGGCCGCGACGCGGGGTGGGTGCGCCTTTTTCCCAAGGGCGGAGGAAGCTGTAATCCTGCAGGGTCGCGTTGACCCGCACGATCGATTTTTCAGGAGTCGACTTCTGCGCCTCGACACGGGCGGCGGGCAGAAGCAGGAGCGCCGCAAGGGCGAGGCAGCGGAAAGGGGCAAAGGAATTCATCACGTGATGGAATCAGGGAAGGTTGGAAACAGGACGTCGATCTCAGGCGGCTTTCTTGGCGGGAGCAGCCTCTTCGGGCTCGTCTTGGGGTTTTTCCTCCGGCTCGGGCTTGGCGGCGTCTTCATCGCCCTTCTCCCCGTCCTTGCCTCCCTCAACCTTGTCGAAGAGGCCCTCGAGCTCGAGGATCTCAGGCTTCTCGATGAAGTGGTCGAAGCTCACGTTGTATTGCGATTTGATGCGATCGTGGGCGACGGCGGAGTCCTTGCGTTTCAACACGAGCGGGCGCTCCTCGCCAACGAGGCGGACGACGTGGAAATCCTCGCGACCTTCCTCGTGGAAATCGCCGTAGAAGGCGTCATACACATCCTGCAGCAGGGTGATCTTTTTCCCGTTGATCGAGTCGACGACAAGGTGCTTGAAGGTCTGGATGTGCGTGTTCGTCGCATCGGGCAGCACCTCGGTGAGAACGATCACCTGGGGACGCTCGCGGTAGATCTCGTCGTCGCCGTAGAAGCCGTAGAAGTAGCGGGTGCGCAGGTCGGTGATGTTGTGCGCCGCCATCATGTTGCGGTCGAGCGGCTGGAACTGCAGGCCGGCGTAGAGCACGAAATTCGGCTGCTTGTCGTATTGCACCGATTGGATGAGGTAGGGAATGAAACGTTTCAGGGTCACGCTCACTTCCTCGAGTTTGCCATCGCGCCAGATCTCGAGAGCGACGGTGTCGCCCGAGAACTTGCGCTCGATGATTTCATTGAGATCGACGCGCTCGCCCTCGATCTCGATGAACCCATCCGAGGCGATGGGATGCCCGTCGATGGAAAGGAGGACATCCTTCGTTTTCAGCACCCCTCCCGCGGAGCCGGCCGCATCGGCCTGGGCGACCATCACGCCGATGCCGTCGTTGGGCAGACCGAGGGCACGTCGCTGGGCGGGATTGAGGAGATTGAGGAAACTCGTCGCGAGGTCGACGTATCGGTCGTAATCGCCGTCCTCGACGTCTTTGAGGAAACGCTCGATCACGGGAACGGGGATCATGTAACCGGTGTTCTGCGCGACATCGCCGCTGTAGCCTTGGAAGGCCACGCCCACGACCTGGTTGTTCTGCAGGACGGGGCCGCCCGAGTTGCCCGGGTTGATCGCGGCATCGATCTGGATGGCGAGGTGGTTGTCCACCCCGGAGTGGCTGTAACCGCGGAAGTCGATCCGCGAAACGACCCCCCGGGTCACCGAAATGCGGTCGCCCCCGATCGGATAGCCGACGGCGATGACGGTGGTGTTGAGTTTCGGAATACCCCCGATGAGGAGCGGCTGCACGCCCTTGAAGCCGGCCTCGAAGTCGGCTTCGGACTCAAGCTCGAGAAGGGCGAGGTCGCAATCGTGCGCCACGTTCACGACGCGCGCCTTGTAGGGCTCGGGATCGCTGACGTTCTTGATGTAGATGAGGCGGCTGTCGCTCACGACGTGGGCGTTGGTGAGGAAGCG
This sequence comes from Verrucomicrobiales bacterium, assembly GCA_016795385.1. Classification (GTDB taxonomy): domain Bacteria; phylum Verrucomicrobiota; class Verrucomicrobiia; order Verrucomicrobiales; family DEV007; genus Arctic95D-9. The sequence continues at coordinate 89,831 of JAEUHI010000086.1, forward strand.
GTTCGGCCCGACGAGAAATCCGGTGCCGTTCCCGCTGCCCATGCCGCCGACATTCCATGGCACGCGGTAGTTCGGCTGCTTCGTGTCGACCTCGACGCGGACGATGGCATCGAATTCGATCTCGGAGATGTCGGTCTGCACGGACTCCGGGGGAGGCACCTCGAGCGGGGGTGCCGTCTCGGGTGCTTTCGGGGCAGCGCCGGGAGGCAACAAACGCGGGCCGGGAAGAGGACCTTGTTGGGATTGGAGAACAGGAACCGCGAGGGCGAAACCGAGAGAGAAGAAAACCGCGGAGGGAAGAAGACGGGGTGGTTTCATAAAAAAAGGCCGCAACATGCCTGCGCAGGCTACGCCAACACGGGAAGAACGGAGGCAAAAGGTAAGGTTTCGACCGGGAAAGTCAATCGTGCCCGGTCCCGCGGCAGCGCCGGAGACGCGCTCTCCTCCCGGTGGACGGGCTTGCGCCGGGACCGGCTCCCTTGATTTCCTCTCAACCTTACGAGGCATTGCGCGACGCGCCCTTCGCGCTTAACCTTCCCGTCTTGGAACGGGCCGGAGATGATCGCTGCCTCCTTCGGGAGGGAGAGGAAAGTCCGGACACCACACGGCAGCATGCCCGGTGAAAGCCGGGGCGCCCGGTCGTAATGGCAGGGCGACGGAAAGTGTCGCAGAAAAGATACCGCCCTTTCGAGCCTCCGGGCGAAGGAGGGTAAGGGTGAAATGGCGAGGTAAGAGCTCACCGCCCCGAGGGTGACCGAGGGGGCAGGAAAAACCCCATGCGGTGCAAGACAGAACAGGGTGAACGGGCCGCCGGTCCGGCCCCGCGGCTCCGGTCGCGGGATAAACCCGGGTATTAGTCGCACCCCGCTCCGGCGGGGAGGGCGCGGATCTCCGGAGACGCGGCCTAGAGAAATGATCGTCCGCCCGGGTCGAACACGGCCCGGGTGAACAGAATCCGGCTTACGGTGGCCCGTTCCAAGACCCGCCATCCATTCATCGTCAAGTCTATGGCTTGTTGGCGTCCTTGCGAGGGTGCCGGGATTGCCCGAGAGAGGGGCGACACGGATGCGAACAGAATGCATGGACAGAACCCGGCCGCCCTCGGGGCGATCGGGATGGGTGGCTTTTCCGCGACGCCTCACGCTGATGACGACGGTGACGGCTGCCGCCGCGATCTTGCTCGCCTCGTGCTCGCCCCAGCTTTACCGCGCCCGGGCCGACCGCGAGGCCTACACCATCCTTTTCCAAAAATCGACGGAAGTGGAGAATGTCGACGCCGCGGAGCTGCCGCTCGACACGCCACCGGCGCCCGATCTTTCCAAACTGCTCCCCAAGAGCGAAAGCGATCACTTTCTCGGCGAGTTCTCCAGCTACGAGAAAGGGGCCAAGATCCTGACGCTCGATGAGGCGCTCGACAAGGGAATCCATCACAGCCGCGAATATCAAAGTGCGAAGGAGAACCTCTACCTCTCGGCTCTCGATTTGACCCTCGCGCGCCATCGGCTCTCCCCCATCTTCAACGCCGGCGGCGGAGCCACGCGGGCTTCGGACTCACGGACCTTCAAGCTCGAAGAAGGCATGACCGAAATCGTGGCGACGAACACCTTCTCGCGCACGCAATCTGCCGGATTCAACTGGCTGCTCGCAACGGGCGCGCGTCTTTCGACCGACTTCACCCAGGATTTCCTCCGCATCATGACGGGGAATCAATCGGTGAACGAATCCGACCTCGCCGTCTCGCTCGTGCAGCCGTTGCTGCAGGGCGGTGGCACCACGGTCACCCTCGAGGCACTGACGCAGGAGGAGCGCAACGTGCTCTACGACCTCCGCGATTTCGCCGATTTCCGCAGGGCCTTCATCGTCGATCTCGTCAGCGATTATTATGGAGTGCTGCGGGCGCGCGACCTCGTGAAGAACAACTACATCGCCTATCAAGGCTACGTGAAGAACGTCGAGCGAGAGGAAGGATTCGCCGAGGTCGGCAAGCGCACCCAGAACCAGCTCGGACGACTCCGGCAGGCGAAGCTGATCTCGGAGAGCCGGTGGATCGACGCGATCCGTGTCTATCTCGCACGCCTCGATGAATTCAAAATCACCCTCGGTCTCCCCGTCGATACGAAACTCGTGCTCGATGACCGCGAACTGCAGAAGCTGAAGATCGAGGAGCCAGACATCACCCGCGATCAATCAGTGGAGATCGCCCTGGTGACACGCCCCGATCTCGCGACCGCCTCCGATCTCGTCGCCGATGCAGAGAGGAGAATCAAGGTCGCGCGCAACGGTCTCCTCCCGAAACTCGACGTCGCTCTCGATTACAATGCCGTGAGTGATCCCGATGACACCACGCCCGCGATCAATTGGGAGCGACGCCGCTGGGCCGGATCACTCGATGTCGATCTGCCACTCGATCGGAAGGCCGAACGCAACATCTACCGGGCGACGCTGATCGAAGTGGAACGTGCGAAACGCGCCGAAGATCTGGCACGTGATCGCGCCCGGCTCGCGATCTACGACTCCTGGCGCGCCCTCGATCAGGAGCGTCTCAGCTTCGACATCGCCGAGCAAGGGGTGGCGCTCGCGAGCCGCCGCCTTGAGGAACAACTCTTGCGCAGCGAGCTCGGACAGGGCGAGGCACGCGACCTTGTCGACGCGCAGGAAGACCTCGTCGACGCGCAGAATCAACGCACCTCCACCTTGATCGATCATACCTTGGCACGTTTGCGCCTTTGGAGGGATATGGGCATCCTGTATATTAAGCCCGATGGTTCCTGGGCGGAACGTCTCGAGAACGAGGCTCGCTGAGGATCATCCCCGAAGGTATGAAAAAATGGATCATCACGGGATCGGTGCTGGCAGTCTTGGTCGCGGTCTTCGCGGTCTCCCGCGGTTCCGGAGACGCGAGCAAGGGTGGAGATGACATGCCCGTGGCGGTCGCCCAAAAGGGCGATCTCATCATCGACGTACTCGAAGGCGGCAACATCCAGGCGCTGAACTTCCTCGAATTCCGCAACGAGGTGAAGCTGCCTAACGGAATCAAAATCCTCGAGATCATCGAGGAGGGTTATTACGTGACGGAGGAGGATGTGGCCAAGGGGAAGGTGCTCGTGCGCCTCGACCAATCCGAACTCGAGGAAGCCATCGTCGATCACGACGTGCAGTTCCAGCAGACCGACGCGCTTTACGCCGAAGCCAAGCAGAACATCGAGATCCAGGAGAGTGAAGCGCTCAGCGAGATCAAGGCCGCCCGCCAGGCCCTGCGTTTCGCCCTGCTCGATTTCCAGAAATTCGTCGGGGCCGAGGCCGCCCAGGAAACCCTCAAGAAACTCGGCCTGCCTTTCGACAACGATTCCCTCGCCTCCTACGAGAAGGAAGCGACCGACCTCATCGTCAAAGCCTTCGATGCCCAGAAGGCGAACGGATCGGGTGATGAGAGCGATGATTCAAACGTGGCCTCCTTCGCCCTCGTCGCCAACGACAGCCTCGCCTCGAACGTGAACTTCGGCGATTTCCTGAAAGAGGAGGTCCTCGGCGACGGGGAAGCGGAGCAAACGATCCGCCGGATGCGCGATGAAGCGCTCGTCGCCTCCTCCGAGCTCTCCGTCGTGGAGGAGTCGGTCGAGGGCGCGAAACGTCTCCATGAGCGTGAGTTCATCACCAAACAAACCCTTGAGAACGAACTCGTGGGTCTCGACAAGGCCCGCCTCGCCCTCCAGCGCAGCGAGACGGAGCTGGAGCTCTTCCGCGATTACGAATTCCCCAAGGAAGCGGAGAAAATGCTTTCGCTCTACGAGGAAGCCTTGCTCTCCCTGATCCGCACGAAACGCGAAAAGCTCGCCCTGATGTCGCAGATCTACGCGAAATACCGGACCGTGAAGCGCCGCTACGAGCTGGAGCTGAAAAAGCGCGAGAATATGGAGGAGCAGCTCGCGAGCTGCGTCATCCGTGCGAGCCAGGTGGGACTCGTCGCTTATGGCGGGGCCAACACCGATTATTACACCTCGCGTTATTACGAAGGGATCAGCTCGGGTGCGACCCTCAAGGTCGGCCAGCCCATCATCACCATCCCCGACATGTCGAAACTCGGCGTCGAGGTGAAGATCCACGAATCCCACATCAAGAAGATCGAGCTCGGACAGAAGGTCTACATCACCGCCGAATCCGTGCCTGACAAAACGCTCACCGGGCGCATCGCGAAGGTCGCCGTTCTTCCCGACTCCAACGCCTCGCGCTACAATCCCTCGCTGAAGGTCTATCCCGCCACCGTCGAGATCGAGGGCACCCACGAATTCCTCAAACCCGGCATGAGCGCCAAGGTCGAGGTGATCGTGGACGAGCTCGAGAACGTCACCTACGTGCCGGTGCAATCGGTCTTCGTGGAGAACGGGCAACATTTCGTCTTCCGCAAGACCCTCACCGGATACGAGCGCCAGATCGTGGAGATCGGCGCCCACAACAACGACTTCATCGAGCTGCGCAAGGGTCTCGAGGAGGGCGACCAGGTCTTCCTGAAGATGCCCGACGACTACCAGCCCGCCCAGGTCGACAAGTCGCGCATCGCGCGACGCCCGGTCGCCCCCGCGGCGAAGGAGAAGAAGGAAGACGCCACCGCCGCGAACGAAGAGGAAAAACCCCGCTCGGGCAAGAACGCCTGATGCGGTGGCAGCGGCGTCGACTCCGCTCTCCCCGTCCCTGATTTCCCCATGGCTTTCTCCCCGACAAGCGAGCCCGTCATCGAGCTCCGCGGGGTGGAGAAACATTACCAGATGGGCGACACCCTCGTGAAGGCGCTGCAAGGGGTCGATCTGAAAATCTTCCCGGGTGACTACATCTCCATTCTCGGTCCCTCGGGATGCGGCAAGTCGACGATGTTGAACATCCTCGGCTGTCTCGACCAGCCCTCGATCGGCCAATACTTCCTCGATGGTCTCGACGTCTCGAAGCTTTCCGACGACGACCTTTCCCAGGTGCGCGGCAAAAAGCTCGGCTTCATCTTCCAGAGCTACAACCTCATCCAGCAGCTCACCGTGGTGGAGAACATCGAGGTGCCTCTCTACTACCAGGGCGTCTCGGAAAAGGAGAGCCGTGAGATCGCGATCGAGCTCGCCACCCGGGTCGGTCTCGGCAAACGGCTCGATCACCGCCCCACCGAACTTTCCGGTGGCCAGCAACAGCGCGTCGCGATCGCACGGGCCCTCTCGAATGATCCTTCCGTGATCCTCGCCGATGAAGCGACCGGCAATCTCGATTCGAAATCGGGCGGCGACATCCTCGAGATCTTCGACCAGCTCAACGCCGACGGGAAAACCCTCATCCTTATCACCCACGACGAGGGCATGTCCCTGCGCACCTCGCGCACCATCCGCCTGAAAGATGGCGCGATCGCCTCCGACAAACGCAGGGAGGAGGTGGTGCGATGATCCGCCATTCCCTCCTCCGCGAGTTCTCGCTCTTCCGCCTGAAGCGTTCCGTCCTCCTCGGAATCAAGAGCCTCTGGATGCACCGTCTGCGGTCCCTGCTCACCGCGATGGGCATCGTCTTCGGCGTCTGTTCCGTGATCGCCATGCTCGCGATCGGCGAGGGAGCCAGCCACGAGGCCCAACAGCAGATCAAGGAACTCGGCAGCCAGAACATCATCCTCCGGTCGGTGAAGGCGACCGACGCCACCACCGCCGGGGAGCAGGAGCGTTCGCTCATCCTCGAATACGGGCTGACCTACCGCGACATCAGCCAGATCCAGGCCACCGTGCCGGGCGTGCTCGTCACCGTGCCCGCCCGCGAAGTAAAGGATTTCATCTGGAACGAGTCTCGCAGCATCGACGGGGCCACTCACGGCACCGTGCCCTGGTTCCCACAGATGCGGAATCGCTCCATCGTCCGTGGGCGCTTCTTCACCGAGATCGAAATGAACACACGCGCTCCGGTCTGCGTGCTCTCGAGGAGTCTCGCACGCCACCTCTTTCCCCTGAGCGAGCCCATCGGCGACACCGTGCGCATCCAGACGAGTTACTTCCGCGTCATCGGCGTGATCCAGGATGATCCCACCGCGGCGTCGGGAGCCGAGGATCCGAAAACCGGCAAGGGCGGCAACCAGCAGAGCGCGGCGATGGAAATGCTCATTCCCATCTCGACGCTCGAAGACCATTTCGGCGAAGTCCTCTTCAAATACCGTTCCGGCAGCTTCGAGGCGGAAAAGGTCGAGCTCCACGAGGTGACCGTCCGCATCGACGAGCCCGACCGCGTCATGCCGGCCGCCCAGGCGATCCGCCATGTCCTCGAGCGCAATCACAAGAAGGTCGATTACGAGATGATCGTGCCGCTCGATCTCCTCCGCCGCGCCGAGCGGACCAAACAGATCTTCAACATCGTCCTCGGCTCCATCGCCGCGATCTCCCTGCTCGTCGGCGGGATCGGGATCATGAACATCATGCTCGCCACCGTCACCGAGCGCACCCGCGAGATCGGGATCCGCCGTGCCCTCGGCGCGAAGAAGAAGGACATCGTCGTCCAATTCCTCATCGAGACCGTGATGCTCTCGGGTGCGGGTGGCGTCATCGGTGTCGCCCTCGGCCTCGCCATTCCGCTCATCATCACGCACTTCGCCGAGATGGTGACGATCATCGAATTCTGGGCGCCCGCCCTCGCCTTCTCCATCTCCGTCATCACCGGCGTGCTCTTCGGCATCTATCCCGCCTTCCGCGCCGCCGGGATGAATCCCGTGGAAGCCCTGCGCCACGAGTGATCCACAAAAAAGCCCGGCCGGAGCCGGGCTTTTCACGAGCTTCTGTTGGTTTGTCAGGATCAGGCCGAGGCCTTCTCCTTGTCGGCACCTTCGGGACGCTTTTCGGCCGGTTTGTCAGGACCACCCTCGCGGCGCCCGTAGGCACCCTCGAGCTCCTCCTTGCTGACAAGGCCGTCGGCGTTTTCATCCGCCTTCGACATCTTCTCCCACATCTCGGCGGGTACTTCGGACTTCGAAAGTTTTCCATCCTTGTCCGTGTCGTAGCGCGAGAACATCGCACCGGGACCTCCCTGAGGGCCTCCTCCGGGTCCGCCGGGACCACCCGGCCCGCCCGGACCTGGTCGTCCACCCATCATCGCCGCCATCTCTTCCTTGCTCACGGCGCCATCATTGTCCTTGTCCAGTTTGCTCAGGCGCTCCCACATCTCGCCCGGGGCTTCCTCCTTCGAGATTTTGCCATCGCCGTTTTTGTCGGCACGCTCGAACATCTGCGGACCACCGCCACCGGGACCACCCGGGCCTCCCGGGCCGCCGCGTCCTCCCATCATCGCCGCCATTTCCTCCCTGCTGACGGCACCGTCGTTGTCCTTGTCGAGTTTGGAGAGGCGCTCCCATGCCTGGGCGGGGGCTTCCTCCTTCGAGATCTTGCCATCGTTGTTCTTGTCGGCGTTCTTGAAAAACTCGCCACGGCCCGCCTGTGGCCCGCCGGGACCACCCGGTCCCCCTTTGGGAGCTCCGCCTTCGGGACCTCCGGGACGTCCGGCCATCATTTCCTGCATCGTCACCTTGCCATCGCCGTCCTTGTCGAGCTTGCCGAGCCCTTGCCAGCGTTCACCGGCTTCTTCCTTCGAGATGGCCTTGTCGCCATCCTTGTCCATGTTGCGGAAAAAAGAGCCGTCGCCCTTTCCGCCGGGTCCGCCCGGACCGCCGCCCGGACCTCCCGGTCCCTTGGGTTGATCCGGGTTGGGTTTGGTTTCTTCGGCACCGAGCGGCGCGAGCGCCAAGGCGCAGCCGATGAGGGCAATGAACGTGGTTTTCATGGTTCGAGTTGGGATTGAATTCAGCCCTTCAAACCCGCCGCCTGAAATCCGGTTGCGAAAAAAATCTCCGTCCCGTCACGTGGTTCTTCTCTTTGCCACGAACCACTTCGCCACTTCGTCGCCGATCGCCCCCGCGAGAATCACCGCACCGATGACGGCGAATTCAATGTTCTGCGGGATCTCATCGACGAGGGTGATCATGTTCCGCAAGAGCTGGATCAAGGCCGTGCCGATGATCACCCCGAGGATCGTGCCCGACCCGCCGCGCAGGCTGCAACCGCCGAGCACGGCCGCCGCGATCGCGAAGAGTTCATAGAAATTCCCAAAGTCGGCCGGCTGCGCCGAGTTCGTATCGAGCACGAAGAGCAAGCCGCCCAGACCCGCGAGGAACGAACTGATGACATAGGCGAGGATCGTGATCCCCTTCGTCCTCACTCCCGCGAACCGCGCCGCCTCCTCGTTGTTGCCGAGAGCGAGGAGATGCCGCCCGTAGACGGTGCGGTTGAGGAAGATCCCTGCCGCCACCGCCACCACCGCGAGGATCAGGCAAGGCACCGGAATGCCGAACTGCGCGGTGACCGGGATCTCCCCGTTGGCGAGCCAGCGCAGCCCTTTCAACTCGTTCCCGAATCCCGCGGTTTGATCCCCCGTGAATCCGCGCGTGATGCCGCGGTAAAGGAGCAGGCCACAGAGCGTCACCACGAAGGGTTGGAGACGCCCGTAGGTGACGAGGAAACCATGAAAGAGTCCGATCCCCAGCACCACCGCCAGAACGATGAGCAAACAGACCGGCACCGGCATCGGCACGGCCTGCTGCGTGACCAGCCACGGAAAGCCCACTCCGACGAGGCACACGACCGACCCGATCGAGAGATCGATGCCGCCCGTGATGATGACAAAGGCCACCCCGACGCCGATGATGCCGAACAGCGCCGTCCGTCGCAGCAAGTTCTCCTGGTTGAAGGCGGAGAGGAAACTTTGCCGTCCCGTGAGGAGATCGCTCATCACCCAGGTGGCGAGGTAGACGACGATGAGGAGGACGAGAATACCGAGGATGCGTTTCATGCTGCGATGCGGGCGGTGGGAGCATGATCGATCCGACAAGGGGCTGTCAACGCCCAAGGAGGCACCATTTTCGCCCGCGGCGGCGGACGCAGGCACGTCCCGCGGCACCGCGAAGCCGTACTTGGCCCGGGCCGCGCCGCTTGCGAGGATGAGGGCATGAACGAGCCTCTCCCGTCCCGTCCCACCGCCGGCACTGACAAAACCACGTCGCTCACGAGTCGGCGCGATTTCCTCTCCGGCACCGGTAAAGCCGCCGCCGCCTCCGTCCTCGCCGGTGTCACCATCCCGGCCGTGCACGCCGCCGGCAGCGACCAGATCCGCCTCGCCCTCATCGGCTGTGGCGGCCGTGGCAGCGGGGCCGTCGCCAATGCGATGGATGCCGACGATGGCGTGGCCCTCACCGCGATGGCCGACCTCTACGAAGACCGTCTCGAGCGCTCCCGCACCGCGATCGAGGGCAAATACAAGGAACGGGCCGTGGTCGCTCCGGAGAACCGCTTCATCGGTTTCGATGCCTTCAAACGCGCCATCGATACCCTGCGCCCGAACTCGGGCGACGTCGCCATGCTCACCGGCTATGCCGGCTTCCGCCCGCAGCAACTCGAGTATGCCGTCTCGAAGGGCGTCAACGTCTTCATGGAAAAATCCTTCGCCGCCGATCCTCCCGGCGTGCGCCGCGTCCTCAAGGCCGCCGAGGAGGCCGAAGCCCGTGGTGTGAAAGTCGCCGCCGGCGTCATGAGCCGCCACTCCGTGAACCGCGCCGAACTCCTCCGACGCATTGCCGCGGGCGAAATCGGATCCGTCGAGAGCATCAGCGCCTATCGCATGGGACCCTCCGGCCCCCTCGGCCCCAAGCCGGCCGACAAGACCGACCTCGAGTGGCAGCTCCGCAATTTCACCAAGTTCTTCTGGGTCTCCGGAGGCCTCTGGGCCGAGATGGACATCCACCAGATCGACGAACTCGTCTGGATCAAGGGCGAATATCCCGTCTCCGCCCACGGCATCGGCGGACGCGCCTTCAACAACACAGACAAGGGACAGAATCTCGATTCCTACTCCGTCGAATGGACCTTCGCCGATGGCACCAAGGCCTACGACTACGTGCGCTACATCCCGAAATGTCACAACGACTTCGCCACCTACATCCACGGATCGGAAAAGGCGGCGCAGTTCTCCGGCAACATCCACGCCGGCACCACGAAGATCTTCAAGGACAAACGCATCGCCGACGACAACGTGCTCTGGGAGGCACCGAAGGAAGAACTCACCCCGTGGCAGGCGCAGTGGAACGACTTCACCAAGGCGATCCGCGAGAACACTCCCTTCAACCAGGCCAAGCGCGCCGCCCTCTCGAATCTGACCGCCATCATGGGACGCGCCGCCACGCACATGGGTCGGGTCATCACCTGGGACGAGGCGATGGCCTCCGAGTTCCAATGGTTCCCCGGCATGGACACGCTGGATTACGACAGCGAGCCGCCTTTCGTCGCCGACGCGAACGGCCAATACCCCGTACCCATCCCGGGCGAGTGGGTCGAGATTTGAGAAGTGGCATGGGCGACGTCTCAAGACTTCGATCGGAGGCAAATCCAAGCCCGAAAGAAGAGGCGGCCTACGGAAAACGCAGAATACGCGGAAGTAAAAAAGACCTTTATCAGAAATCCAAATCATCGACCTCGTTCCGATGTCACTGGGCATCTTCCTTCGTTTTGATCACGGCAGCCCCTATCCCGGGCCTCCGTAGTTCCGTATTTTCCGTTTATTTTGATGCCTTCCGCATCTATCTCGATCTCTTGTATTTCCGTGTTTTCCGTGTGTTCCGTAGGCCGCCTCTTCTTCGCTCGATGGTAGGCCGCCTCTTCCTTGGCGCTCAGGTCCCCAGCCCGGTTTGATTCGTGGCATTCGTGTGATTCGTGGTTTAACACGTCCCCATGAAGCTCCCCCTCACCGCCGTCCGTCCCGCCCTCGTGAACCGGCTCTACCGCGCCGCGTTCCGCTCGGGGCATGGGCGGAAACACGGGGGTATCCGGCAAGGTCTCGCGCGTCCGCTCTTCTACCTCGTCGAATCCCTCCGCCTCCCGCGAGAGGCCAAGCTCGAGATCGACCTGCCCGTGCGCGGAGTCGCGAAAACCCTGCGGCTCAATGCCTACAACCGGCAGTTCAATCCCCTCTACTTCGCCCAATACGCCGACGGTTACGAAGTCACCGTCGCGCGCAGTCTCGACGCCCTGCTCCCTGACGACGGCGTCATGCTCGACATCGGCAGCAACTGGGGCTACTTCCCTCTCCTCTTCGCTTCGCGCGAGTCGTTCCGCGGGAAAATCCTCGCTTTCGAGCCCGTGCCCTCGACCTACGCCGATCTGACCGACCTTGTCGCCCAGGCCGGACTCGGCGAATGGATCGAGACCCACCAAGCCGCGATCGGGAATGCCGACGGCTCCGTCACCATGTCCGTGCCACGCCACAGTGGACTCGCCCGCATCGATCCGAATGGACAAGGTACCAGCGTCCCGCTCCAGCGGCTCGACTCCCTCGCCCTCGACCGGCTCGATGTCGTGAAAATCGACGTCGAAGGGCACGAACTCGCCGTTTTCCAAGGCGCCACCGAGACCCTGCGCCGCCTCGGTCCCGCCCTGGTTTTCGAGAGCGGCGTCGGCGCCAGGCAGAAGGCACAGCCGCCCATCGAGTATCTCGAGAGCATCGGCTATCGCCTTCATCGACCGGAAATCGAAGAGGGTCGTCTCGTCTTCCATCCCTTCCGTGCCGCCGACCGCCCCGGCATGCGCAAATATTTCAACATCGTCGCCTGCCCTGCTGATCGGGAACCCCCTTGATCCCTTTTCCCGCCCGACCGAAGAGGGTTGAACGCGCCACCCAACCCTCTTCAGTAACAGGTTCCGGGCCCCGGATCCTTTTCTGACAAAGAATTCGCTTCTCAATTCTGGGAATTGCGCGATAGTGTCGGCTTTCCCAGCGATCATGCAGAACGACGACACCGTAGAACTCGAAGGCACCATCCACACCGTCCTTCCCGGCACCATGTTCCGGGTCGAGCTCGACAACGGCCACCTCGTCCTCGCACACATCTCCGGCAAGATGCGCAAGCGCTTCATCCGCCTCGTCGCGGGAGACCGGGTGAAGATCGAAATGTCGCCCTACGACACGGAGAAGGCCCGCATCGTCTACCGCGTCGATGCCCGCAGCCCCCGTCCGATGAATCCGGGCAAACGCAGCTCTCCCCGCAGCATGGCGCGCCCCGGCCAGCCGAAGAAGCGTGCCAAGCCGAATCCGACTCCGCGTCGTGGCTCGGGTGGCGGCGGCGGTGGCAGCTGAACCGGACCGGCCTTCATTGCCGGACGATCCTCCACCGGTGAATGACGAATCCCTTCGCGATCCTCGGACTCCCCGAATCGCTCCTCCTCGATCCCGCGTCGATCGAGACCGCTTGGCGCGGGCATACCCGCGACGTCACGACGTTGGGCGAAGAGAGTGCATCGGATCAAAACCGAGCCCGCGCCCTCCTCACGGATCCTGTGAGCCGTCTCGCCGCCTGGCTCGAGGTGAAAGCACCTGACCTCGCGCCCGACCGCGCCATTGCTCCCGCGTTGATGGATCTCTTCGCGAAGATCGGTCCCATCCTCAGCCAGACCGACGCCCTCCTCGCCCGTTATCGCCAGGCCACCACCGCCCTGGCCCGGGCCTTGCTCACGAAAGAGGCCATCACCGCCCAGCTCGCCGTGCAGGAACTGCTCCAGCAAATCCAGGCGGCCAAAGCCGGCTATCTCGATCGCTTCGCCGATTTCGAGGAAGCGGCGAAACACGGGGATTTCACCACCGCCGCCGCCTCGCTCGGGCCGCTCAAGTTTCTCAAGAAGTGGGAGGAGCAATGCCGCGAGAGGCTCCTTGCCCTCATCGCCACCTGAGACCACCGTGATCGAATCATGAACGAAGAGCTCATCATCGGGATCGATCTCGGCACGACCCATTCGCTCGTCGGCGTCGTCGATTCGGGTTTCCCCATCGTCCTCGCGGATGAAAAGGGCGAACGCCTCCTCCCCTCGTGCGTGACCTGGCCGGTCGGACGCGATCCCCTCGTCGGCACCGAGGCGATGCGTGCCCGGGCCCTTGCTCCCGGACGCACCGTCGCCTCGATCAAGCGATTCATGGGCCGCTCCTTCGCCGACCTTTCCGTCGAGGAACGCGACGAAACTCCCTACCGCCTCGTCCCCGGGACGCGCGGAGAGATCCTCGTCGCCCTCGATGAAAAGACCCTCGTCTCGCCCGAGGAAGTCTCCGCCCTCATCCTCGCACGGCTCAAGGAAACGGCGGAGGCCGCCCTCGAAACAAACGTCTCGCGTGCCGTCGTCACCGTGCCGGCTTACTTCAATCATTCGCAGCGCGAGGCGACCCGTCGTGCCGCCGAGCTCGCCGGACTCACCGTCGAGCGCATTCTCAACGAACCCACCGCCGCCGCTCTCGCCTATGGGCTCGACCGCCTCGGCGAGTCGGCCACCGTCGCCGTTTACGATCTCGGTGGTGGCACTTTCGATCTCTCCGTCCTGCAATTGCGCGAAGGGTTCTTCGAAGTGATCGCCACCGCCGGCGACACCCGTCTCGGTGGCGACGACCTCGATCTCGCCCTCGCCCGACACCTCGCGGGGGAACTGGATTTGGGTGTTTTGTCAGAATCCGAGGAGGCCACGCTGCGAATGCGCGCACGCGAGGCGAAGGAAGCCCTCAGCAGCGAGGAGCGCGTCGTCGTCCGCCTCCCCTTCTTCCGTGGCGAGGCCAGCTACGAGGTCGAAGTGACCCGTGAACGATTCGAGAAACTGGCCCTGCCCCTGATCGAGCGCACCGCACCGATCTGTCGCCGCGCCTTCGCCGAGGCCTCCGGGAAGGGTGCGTCATCGGTCGAGAAACTCATCCTCGTCGGCGGCAGCACCCGCATCCCGCTCGTGCGGACGAAACTGAAGGAATGGTTCGGACTCGATCCCGACCTCTCCCAGCATCCCGACGAAGCCGTCGCCCTCGGCGCCGCGATCCAGGCCGGGATGTTGTGTGGTCGTGTCAGGCAGATCCTGCTCGTTGATGTCACTCCCCTCTCCCTCGGCATCGAGACCTTCGGCGGGCTCATGAATGTGATCATTCCGCGGAATTCCACCATCCCCGTGAAGGCTGGCGAGCTTTTCACGAACGCAGTCGATGGCCAAGCCTCCATGGCCATCCGCGTGCTGCAAGGCGAGCGCGAACTGGCGAAGGACAACTGGCTCCTCGGCGAGGTGGTCGTGCCCTTCACCCCCGGACCGAAGGGCAGCGCCCGCGTCGGGGTGCAGTTCGCGATCAACCGCAACGGCATCCTCGAAGTCCTCGCGCGCGACACCGCGACGGGAGAGGACCACGTCCTCGAAATCCGCGACGCCGCCGTCGATGTCGAGGATGAAGCCGTCGAACGCATGATCAGCGAATCGATCGACTACGCCTTCGACGACATGAACGAGCGCGTCTGGACCGAAGCCAAGTTCAAGAGCGAAGAGCTCCTTCCCGCCGTGGCCGGAGCACTCGAACTGGTCGGCGACCGTCTCGACGAAGACGAGCGCACCGCGATCGCGAACGCGGCACAGCGGGTGCGCGAAGTGCTGGAAGCGGAGCCCCACGACGCCGCCGCGTTGAAGAAAGCGAATGCCGCCCTCGATGAGGCGACCCAGACCCTGGCAGCGTTGTTGGTGGAGGCGGCGTTCGAGGGGTGAAGGGGTAGGCTCCCGTCCCGAAACCGGCCGCAAAAGGCCCTCGATTGCCCTTTGACCCCCCGCCCTTTTCCATCAAAAGTAAGGCCGGTTTCCCCTGCCCTACCGTGACCTGGATTTCCCTCGCTCTCCGCAACCTGCTCCGCAACGCACGTCGTTCGATCACGACGATCGCGGCGGTCGCGCTGGGCTATGCGGCGGTGAACATCCTCGCGGGTTTCACGGCCTACATGTTCGTCAGCATCGAGGACGCGCACATCTACGAACAGATCAACGGCCACGCCCAGATCTGGAAGAAGGACGCCCGCGGCTACGGCGGCACGGACCCGGGGGCCTACCTGATCACGAAGGAGGAATTCGAGTCGATCAAGGCCTTCGCCGCGGAGGACCCGCGCATCGAGTTCGCCGCCGGGATGCTCGAAGTGAAAGGCAACGTCGACTTCAACGGTCTCCCCGGCTTTTTCATCGGTCAGGCGATGGTGCCGGAGGAGAAGGACGCGATCCATCAGCGCTCCACCGCCCTGCGCAGCGCCGACGGCAGCACCTACGAGGGCAAGCCGATCACGAAAGACACGCCCGACGGCATCGGCGTGACCACGGGCATGGCGGAGAGCCTCGGCCTGAAAATCGAAGACGCGGTAATCCTGATGTCGGCCTCGATCAGCGGACAGATGAATGCGATCGACGCCCGCGTTCTCCAGATTTCCGATACGGCTTCGGAGGCGCTGAACAATCGTTTTGTCTTCATGCCTCTCGCCCTCGCGCAGAGTCTCTACGACACCGAGGGCGTGAGCTGCGTGCGCGTGCTCCTGAAAAACAACGAGGATACCGACGCGGTCGTAGCCACGCTGCGCGAACGTTTTCCCGAATCGGAGTGGGAGGTGATCCCCTGGTACGAGGTCTCGAAGCTTTACCTGCGGACCAAACGCATGTTCGACATCATCTTCGGGCTCGTCTTCGCGATCATCGCGACGATCGTGACGATGTCGGTGCTCAACACCATCGGCATGGCCGTGGTCGAGCGGACGAAGGAGATCGGCACCTTGCGCGCCCTCGGCTTGAAGCGCCCCGGTGTCGTGCTGCTTTTCGGAATCGAGAGCGCCCTGCTCGGCATCATCGGTGCCACCACCGGCTTGATCCTGACCCTCGCCTTCGCGCTGCTCGTCGGCGCGGTCGAGCCGACCTGGGAACCACCGGTCACCGCCCGCGAGATCGTCTGGGAGATCCGCATCCTCCCCGCGACGCTTCTCGGGACCTTCGTCCTACTCGTCCTTTTCACCTCGCTCGCCGCGATCGCCCCGGCCCGTCGCGCCGCGAAACAGGGCATTGTCGATTCGCTGGGGCATGTGTAAACTGTGCTTCCCCATGAAAGCCCTCCTCTGCTCTCTCCTCGTTCTGACCGCCGCCGCGACCGTACGCGCCCAAGACGCCGCCCTCCTCGCCGCCGAACAAGCCCGTGGCATTCTCACCGGTACGGGAGTGCGCTGGACCGTCAACGTCTCGGGCAACAAGAGCGCCAAATTCGTCGCCACCTCGCAGGGAGGAAAGATTTTCGCCGAAGTCATCGAACCCGCCGACGCGACCGGGCGCCGTTATCTCGCCGATTCGGGTGGCGACATGTGGTTCTGGAAGCCGGGCCTGAGCCGCCCCGTCTCGGTCTCGAAACGCCAGCGCCTCTCGGGCGACGCGGCCATCGGCGACATCGCCTCGACGAGCTACGTCGACGGCTACAAGGTCACCGGGCAGGAGGATGGCGAAGTCAACGGAGAGGCGGCCACGATCTACACGATGGAGGCGAACTCGCTCGGAGACACCTACGCGAAGATCCGATACTGGGTGACGAAAAACGGCAGCCTCGGCAAGAAGGCCGAATTTTTCGCGAAGTCGGGCAATCTCGTGCGCTCGTCGACGATGGAATACAACAACCAGGCGAACGGCAAACCCTTCCTCTCGAAGATGGTCGTCACCGATGGCGGAAACACGATCACTCTCGCTTTCACGGGCGTGGAGCTCGGAAACTTCCCCGCCAGCCTCTTCACTCGCGAAAATCTCGGCGGCCCCAAGGACACCGGCCCGAAACGCTGAGCCCCTTCCCCAAATGGCCGCGATCACCTTCACTCCGGCGGAGTTGGATGCGGCCACGTCGCTCTTGCAGGATCTCATCCGGCTCGACACGACGAATCCGCCGGGTCATGAACAGGCGGCCATCGCTCTGCTGGAGCGTCACTGCCGCACGATCGGACTCGAGACCCTCGTCGTCGGCGCCCACAACGAGCGTCCGAATCTGGTCGCCCGATGGAGTGCCGATCCCGCCCGTCGCACGGGACGCCCCCTCATCCTGAGCGGTCACGTCGACTGCGTCCCCGCCGATCCCGCGCGCTGGACCCATGATCCCTGGTCGGGCCATCACGACGGCACCCACATCTGGGGCCGCGGGGCGATCGACATGAAAGGTTTCGTGGCGATGGCCTTCGCGGTGATCGCCAAACTGAAGCGCGAAAACGTATCCCTCACCCGCGACCTGCTTTTTGTCGTGGTTTCAGATGAGGAGGCGGGCACGCGGCTCGGATCAAAGTGGCTCGTCGAGGAACATCCCGATCTGCTCGGAGATCCCGAGTATGTCATCAACGAGGTCGGCGGCTTCACCGTGCATCGTGACGGTCGGCGATTTTACCCGGTGCAGGTCGCGGAGAAAGGCGTCGCGTGGCTGCGACTGACGGTCAGGGGTCAGCCGGGGCACAGCTCGCTGCCCTCGCGCGACAACGCCGTTTCACGCCTTGCCCGCGGCATTGAGGCGATCTCGCGGGCACGTCTGCCCTGGCATCCCTCCGAGGAGGCGCGCCGTTTTCTCGCGGGCTTCGCGAAGCCCCGCGGATTCGCCGCGGAGAAAGTCGCTTCACTCCTAGGTCATCCCTTGGTAGGCCGGTTTCTGCTGCCCCTCCTCGTCCGTGAACCCTCGCGCCGGGCCTCCATCGAAGCCATCCTGCGGAACACCGCGACCCCCACCAGCCTCGGCAGCGGTGGCAACATCAACGTGCTGCCCGGAGCCGCTTCGGTCGATATCGACGGACGCCTCGCTCCCGGCCAGAGCACCGCGGATCTCGTGCGAGAACTGGAGACGGTGCTGCGCCCGGTCCTGGGGAACGAGTTTTCCCTGACGGTGCTGCAGGATTCACCGCCCGTTTCCTTCACCACCGATACCGATCTCTATCGCGCGATCGAAGCCGCCCTGGACGAAGCCGATCCCGACGGGCATGTCGTGCCTTCGATCATCCCCGGCTTCACCGACAGCCGGAACTACGCGAAGCTCGGCGCGCACTGCTACGGATTCTACCCCCTGCAGCTCCCGGAAGATCTCGATTTCGCCGCCCTCTTCCACGGCGACGACGAGCGGATCCCGGTCGCGGGTTTTCATTGGGGGATCCGGGTTTTGGCGGGAATGTTAGGGGATTTTCTGGAGCGGTGAGCGGGAGACTGAAATCCCCTACTCATACTCATACTCATACTCAAAACGGGGCGTCGAGGGACGTCCGCTGAGTAGGAGTAGGAGTAGGAGCCCCATCCTACCCCAAACCATAAAACCGCTTCGCGTTTCCCCCGAGGATCGCGGCTTGCTCGGCTTCGCTCATGCCCGAGATCCAGAATTCCACGCACTGCACCCAATCGGCATACTCGCCGCGGAGGAGGCAGACGGGCCAGTCGCTTCCGAACATCAGGCGCTCGGGACCAAAGGCCTCGAGCACGACATCAAACCACGGCCCCATCAGATCGGGATCCCAGTCCTCGAGCGAAGGGATCACTTCCGTGATCATTCCGCTGAGCTTGCAGAAAACGTGCTCGCGTTTCGCGAGTTCACGGATCGAAGCCGCCCACGCGTCATCCACGCCTCCGGGGCCGCAGATGACGGGCTTGGCGAGGTGATCGAGCACGAAGGGCTGCGCCGGATGGCGATCGACGCACTGGATCGCGGCGTCGAGTTGGTCGGCGTAGATGAGCAGATCGTAAGTCAGGCCGAAATCGTGCAGCACGGAGAGACCGCGGTTGAAATCCTCGCGCAGGCAGTAGTCGCGCTCGGGCATGCCCTGCAGCACCTCGCGCAGTCCCACCGCCTTCGGTTTCTCGGCGAAACGCGCGATCTTTTCCGCGGCATCATCGGCGGTGAGATCGAGCCACCCGACGACTCCGAGGATCCAATCGTCCTCCGCGGCGTGTTGCAGGAGAAATTCGTTCTCCACCTCCTCGGTGCGCGCCTGCACCGAGATCACTCCACCGATCCCCGCTTCATCAAGGAGCGGCTTCAGATCCGCGGGAGCGAAGTCACGCTTCAATACCGACATGTCGCCGCCGATCCAGGGATAGGCCTCGGGCGAGTAGTTCCAGAAGTGGTGATGGGAGTCGATGCGCATGGGAGAAGCCGGGGTTCAGTCGAAGGCGTGGGGATTCTCGAGGAGTTTCTTCATCGCCAGGACATCCAGTTGGTCCTTTTCACGGACGGAACCCGACTTGATCGAAATCAACTGGCTCTTGGAAGCATAGGAGAAAGTTCGATCCCCCAAAGTCGCCCGCTCGGCGCCGGAAATCAGATCGTCGAAGGTGAGACCCGAAAGGACGGTGAAAAGGTCGATCTGACAATCCTCGGTTTCCTCGATCACGCGGATGGCGCCTGGCTCGGGATCAAAATCAGCGGCGCTCAGCGAGCCTCCGTGCCCTTCGCCAAAACCAGCGAGGCAGTGAATGAGGCGCTCGATGTTTCGGGGACTGGTGTCGATCAGGAGACCGACATCCTCCGTGAGCCGGACATAACCGTTCAACGTCACGGCGAGTCCGCCAACGACGATGAAGGCGACCTCTTCATCGAGAAGTCTTCCCAACCACTTTTCGAACGGGGGTTCCATCGTCTTTGCCGCGCCATGACCGGCCGAGGAGAGCGTCGGCGCTTCTCTGCAGCGACGCAAGCCGTTCCAGCGGGGACTTGTTCGCGAGGGATCCGACCACTTTCTTTTTCAAGGGCTCCTGGAGGTGGTCGTTCTCCGACATGCCGGATCCTACCACCCCGCAGCGACTTTCACAATCCCGCGGTCCGCCCCCTCACTTCCCGATCGCATAAAGCGCCTTTTCCGATCGCAGCAGCAGCATGCCGCCGGCCACGGCGGGGGTGCCCTGGAATCGCGTCGCGTCATCCTCGATGCGGTTCACCCCGAAAAGTTTGAAGGTCGGCGAGGCCTCGATCACGAAGGTGCCGGCGTTGCGGCTCACGGCGATGAGGTGATTGCCCGAAAGGATCGGCGAGGCGTAGAAGGCCATGCCTTTGCCCGTCTCGCTCGCGACATTGAGACGCTCGCGATAGAGCAACTCACCGCTTTCAGGCCGGGCACAGGCGGCGATGCCATCCTCGCTCACCCAGTAGAGAAGGCCATCATGCTCCACGGGCAGTGGCATATAACTCTTCGCGGTTTGGCTCTCCCAGAGCAGGGCCTCGGCACTGCGGTCGCCCTCGCCGCCACCCTGGAAGACAGTGCCGATCGTTCTTGGAAAGCCGCCAAAGAGCGCGATGCGATTTCCTGAAATCGGCACGGGACCGGCCGAGAGATTCCCCGTGACGGGGCTCGCCGATTTCCATCGCACCGCGCCGGTCGCGGGATCGAGGGCACGGAGCTCGCCACGCAGTCCGACGAGGAGATCGATCCGATCCGGGGCGATCCGCTGCAGGGAGGGCGTGGCGTAGGTCTGCTCGAGCATGGGATCCTCCATCCGCCAGAGTTCCCTTCCGCTCGTACGATCAAAGGCGAGGAGGGCGCGCGCCTCATCACCCGCGTTCACGATCACGGCTTCTCCGGAGAGGACGACGCTCGAGGCCGAGCCCCAGGTCATGGCGGAAGACAACGTGCCCGTCGGCGCGGACCACCGTTTCTTTCCGGAAAAGTCGTAGGCAAAGACGCCGTTCTTTCCGTAGAAGCAGTAGATGAACTCGCCATCGGTCGCGGGGGTGCTGCTGGCATATCCGTGCTCGGTGACATACTCCTTGTATTCGTTCTCGGCGATGGTGGCCGGCTCGCTCGCGGTCCAGAGGAGTTTTCCGCTCGCGAGATCGACGCAATGCAGATGGCGCACGAGGTCAAGCGGCGTGGCCTCCGCATTCTTTCCGTCTCCGTAGCCGGTGTAGCTGGTGAGAAAGACACGGTCGCCCCAGACGATGGGTGAGGAAGATCCGGGCCCGGGGAGATCGAGGCGCCACTTCACATTCTCCGTGGCGCTCCAGTGCAAGGGCACCGGATCGGTCGACACTCCGGTGCCGTCCGGACCACGGAAGCGGGGCCACGCCACCGCGGCCTTTTGCGCCTCCACCTTCGCCTCGCGGTCCGACTGCGCGGCGAGAGTCTCGAGCGAGACGTCGGCCAAGGGGAACTGCGACCAATCGCGGTGATCGAAGTGCCACCATTCGCTCTCGATCGTCATGAAGCCGTTCGCGCGCATCGCCGCTTGGAGGATGCGGCGGTTCTCCGCCACCTCGGGAGTGACCTTGAAATAATCACGATGTGCCCGAGGCGAGAATTCGTCGTAGGGCGTCGGCATGGGCAGCTCCGCGCCCGTCGCGAGATCGACGAGGGTCACATCGACGGCGGCCCCCCGGTTGTGTTTCGAGCCCTGCTTGGGATGTCCGACGAAGCCGGGCAAGGGGGATTTTTCCCACATCAGGTATTGCACGGAATGCGGCCGGTAGCCGTCCCAGATCTTCAAACCGATCCCCCTGTCGGCGAGGCTGCGATGCGCGGCGATGAGCGATTCCGCGACCTTCCGCCGGAGGAAGCAGCGCTCCACCGGATAGAGCACGGTCTTGCAGAAATTGTTCTCCGTGGCGTAGGGCAACTCGATGACGAGGCTTGGCTCGAGCCGCTTCAATTCGACGAAATCATCATCGCGTTCCGCCCTGACAGGAACACCAAAAAGCAGAACCGGGAGGAGCAGGAAAAGCGTGCGTCGGATCATCGGGGAAGCTCCGCCACGTTACGATCTCCGATGCCGGGTCGGCAAGCGAATCAGATCGCTCTCACGGGATCGCGGAAGCCACCTGATGACACCAACTCGCGAAGACCTCGTGGACCCATTCGTGGGCCTCGCCGGGATCGGGATGTTCGTGCACGACCTGCGAGGGCGGCAGCCAGGCGGGCTCCGTCGTCTCGCCGAGATGATCTTGCGCGGTGGCCCGGAGGAAGGCCCGGAGCTTCACCGTCACGAGTGTCGTCCCCGGTTCCTGCGTCGCGGTGGCCTCGGCACAGACCTCGTGGTTCGCACCGTCGAGCTCGACGTGGCCGACGACGCGCGTGGTATCGATGAGGGCGTGGAGCATGTCGGGGAAAAGGGAGAACCGGTGATCAGATCGTGATCGTCGTGCCGTCGAATTTCGTCAACGAGAATCCCGCGAACGATTCATGTGTGAGCGTCTTGTGATCGCGGAGGATGCGGATCGCCACCTCTTCCCCCAGAGCGAGCGCGGCAGACTCGTCCGAGCGCCAGTGGACGCCGGCCGTGTCGCGCCCGTAGCCGACATTCGAGGCCAGTTTGTTGAGCTCTCCCCCCACCGTCAGTGCGCCGGGATAGGGCAACAATTGATCTCCGAGAGCATCCGCCTGCACCGGTGCCGGGATTTCGAAGCTCTCCTTGAAAAAGGCCTTCAGCACCGTCACGCACGCTCCGGAAATCGTGGCGTGCCCACCGGGGTAGGCCGGGTGGGTCGGGCATCCCTCGGGATAGGCCAAGGGCAGCAGACTCGTCCCGTAGGCCCCCTGGATGAGCGGGAGCACGCCGGAATTCAGCACGCTCTCGTGCACGGGATAGGTGGCATTCTCCTCGATCACCCGATGCACGAGGCCCGCATAGGCTTCGGGACGGAGCCGGCGATGGACGAGCCATTTCTGATACCACGCGGCCTTGAGTGCCTCATTCGCGACCCGTGCGACGAGGTCGAGGAGATGAGCCGCACCAAAGGTGACAAAACTTCCCTGATTGGAAATCGAGCGGTAAGGATGATTTTCATCCAGCGCCCCTGTCCCATAGGATAGCAGGATCAACGCGGCACTGAGAAACGCCTGGTAGGAAAAGTCGTAGTGCACATACTCCGCAAGGTCGCGGCCGCTTGCGATGTAAAACGGCCCATCTGGAATCGCTGAGGTGGAAGGCGCACCGCCATTCTGGAGATGCAGCCAATGCGCGAAAGAAATCCCGTGATTGTCGTTCTCCGCCGTCGTGCGGTAGCGCTGCACGATCGTCGTCGCGCCAAAGGGAATGTCTTTCCAGAGGAATTGAGAGACAAAAGGTCCCGTCTCTTCGCCCGGCAATCCACCCCGGAAGATCGTGCCGGGAGTGACGGCACCTCCATTCTTCGGTCCCCGGAAATCGGGCAGGCCCGAGAGGTCGGCTGCGGCTGCGGCGATCACGGAACTGGTCCCGTAATCCGTGAAGGGCACGTCGCGCGTCCAGGCGCGCCAGTAGACCTCCACCATTTCCCCCGCCGCCCAAGCGCTGGCGAGAGCGGGGGCCGCCGGCAGGGCGAAATGGTGCGAATCGCCCCCTTCGATCGAAAAGGCCAGCGAAGCCTGCGGATTCGCGAGCCGCACCGTTCCTCCGAGCGGGATGGCGTTGAAGGCCGCCTGGGTCTTTGCGACAAAAGCCTGCTGATAGAGCCGATAGGCGCTGACATCGACCTCCCCCACGCTGTTGTGGGGAAGGGCTTTGGAGAAGCTACCGATGAGATTCGGATAGAGCGCCTCGTCCGTGTTCGCCGGGTGGGCTGGCAGCGGGATGTTGCGCTGCTGGATCGCCGCAGCGAGACGCTTGTTGTAGGCTTGCGTGCGGCGAAGCTCGGCAGCAGAGGGCGGCGCCGGGCGAGGGCGTTTTTTCAATCCCTTTCCTCCGGCCGAACCACCCGCCTCGGCCGCCGTGCCCACGCCGGTGAGGATCGCCGTCAGCGCCGGCACACTTGAAAGAAAAGAACGTCTCTTGAGCCGGGAATCGGATTCAGACAGGGGATTCATGGTGATACAGCGCTGAGGTGGCCGTATCAAAATTACTACGGATTTCCCAATAATCATGAAAATTTAAGCACTTGAACCCTCGCAAGTGAAAGAACGGTCACCCTTGGAAGATTGAGTCTCCCGGCTCACCGGGCTACCGATGGAAGGGGTATTTGTCTTTGAAAACTCTCTTCACCCGGTTCTCCCGTCCGGCGGTCCCATCCCGCCGGACGGTGATCTGATCCGGCCACAAAAAAAGCCCGGATCACTCCGGGCTTTTTCGTTTTCGCAAAAGGATGCGCGGGGAATCAGGCCAGCTCCTTCAGCTTCGCCTTGATCGCCTCGAAATCGGGGAGATCGCCCGGATTGTCGCTGCTCTCGGCGTATTGGACGATGCCGGCCTTGTCGATGATGAAGGCCGAGCGCTTCGGCACACCGCCCATCTTCAGGTTCTTCTCGGGGAGGAAGCTCGAGTAGGCGACATCGTAGGCCTTGGCGATCTTGTGCTCGTAGTCGCTCAGCAGGGTGATGGAGATGCCTTCCTTCTCCTTCCAGTTCTGCTGGGCGAAGGGATTGTCGCCGCTGATGCCGAAGACCTTGGCGTTGAGCGTTTCGTATTCGGAGAGCTCGCTCGTCACCGAGCAGAATTCCTTCGTGCAGACGCCGGTGAAGGCCATCGGGACAAAGAGGAGGAGGATGTTGCCCGAGCCCAGTTGGTCGACGAGACGGACGATCTCGGGGCCGTTCGCGCCGAGGGTGGTGAGTTCGAAATCAGGAGCGTGGGAGCCTACGGGAATAGCCATGGGGTGGGATGGGATGAGGTTGGGTTTCAGATCCGCGCGTTACGCCGGACCCCGTGACGGTAAGGTGGGCCGGTGGGGAACGCAAGTCGGAGCGAGGCGCGAGGGGATGGTGAAGCCTTGGACGGCGCTTCCAACGTCCTGCCTCAGCCCCTCACTCCCGCTCACGCGGACCCAACCCTGTCTCGACGACGAGTTGACCCTCTTCGGTGTAGACGGCCGCGAGGGAGGTGACGTGGGCCTTCATCGCCGGATTCTCGGGATCGAGCTTGAAGAGATCGAGCGAAGCGTAACTGTCGACGAAGGGCTTCGGCACTTCGCCGATCACCGGATCGATCCCGATCACCTTGAAGGCGATGGTGCGGGCGCGCAATTCGGGCTGCAGGAGGAAATTGGCATTCAGATAACGGAAACCCTTTTGGAAGGGGCCTTTGCGCATCGGCTGGGCCATCGCCGTGACGATACCGGCGGGTCCAATGCTCTCGACACGGGTGTTTCCGCGGAAACCCTCTGCCACCGGCAGAGTGGCGATGAGCACGTTGAGATCCTCCGCGGAGAACAGGATGCGCTCGGCCTGCTTGTTGGCGACCGCGGTCTCGATCGCCTTCAGTTTGCCCATGGCCGCCTCGACCTGGGCGGGAGCCGGAGCCGCGATCGCGAGCTCGGCTGGCGTGTCCTGGGCGAAGGTGCCGATTTTGCGATATTGATAGGTGCCGACGACGACATAGAGCACGATGAGCCCGCCGAAGATCGTGACGATGGCGGCGAGAATGAGGCAGCCCGGCACGGGCGAACCGCGGTCGGGCATGGGGCCATTCGGGTCGTTCGGGTCGTGGGAGGAGGTTTCCGGATCCGGCATGGCGGGACTTTGCCCCGCGCCCGCCGAAACGCAAGGAATAGGGAGCGAGATCGCCCTCAGACGGGCTTTTCGCCGGCGAAAAAGGCACGATGTCCCGCGATCATTTTCGCCTTGGCGTCCTCGTTGACGCCGAGGTCCCACTCGCCGCGCTCGGTCGTGCCGCCGAGGAGGATGCCATCGCGGCGCGGGAACATGTAGAGCATGCCCGCGGTGGTCAGGTAATCGACTTCGGGCTGCGGCAGGAGCACGCTGAGCTGGCCTTTGATGGGCGTCAGCTCCGTGTCGCCGACAAGTTCGCGTGCGCCGAGTCCGGTGCAATTGACGACGACGGGCTCGGGCAGGGATTCCACCTCACCTATTGTCACGAATCCGCGCACGACGAGCTTTCCTCCCATGATCATGAAATCCCGCAGCACCGCCTCGAGATAGACGGGTGTCTCGATGAAGAGCGTCGTGTAGCGCTGCACGTGATCGTAGGGAAAGGGATGCGTGCCGGGCGCGAGATCTTCGCGATCGGGATACAAATCGGCGAGGGGGTCCTGGAGATATCCTTCGCTGAGTTTGTCGGAGCATCCGTAGGACTCGACCCAACTGACGCCATAATGCGAACCGACGAGATCCTGGAAGTAGCGGTGGGCGAAACGCGCGGCCCGCTCGAAGCGGACCTCGAACTCCGGCGTGCGGCGATCGCGATCGGCGAGGGTGAAAGGCTGCCATTTCGCTCCGGCGATGTTCGACGTGGTCTGCGGAGGGAGATCCTTCGTGTAGATCGTCACGCTCTTGCCCGCCTTCTGCAGGAGCCGCGCCGTCGCGAGGCCCACCGCGCCACAGCCGATCACGGCGCAGGAGGACGTTTCTTCACGGAGCACTTCCTCGAGAGCCAGTTGTGCCGTGCCCCAGGAAAGTGTCACACCACAGCCTCCATGCCCGTAATGATGGATGACGCGTTTCGATCCAATCCGCTCCTCCCTCACTACAAATCCTTCGGGACGGAAGGGCCGCAACCCCACCACGGTGCGGATGATGCGATCTTCCTCGATGGTCACCGGGGCGAAACGGCGTTTCGTCACCACGGTCCCCGCCGGCGGCGAACAACCCGCCAGCCCGAGCGCGGCGAGCCCGGCGGAGCGGAGGAAATGGCGGCGGTGAAGGGAGCGGGAAGTCATGATCGGAGTGCCTTACATTTTCCCGAACCAGGCCTTGGCCTCGGGCTTGAGCCAGAAAAGGAGCAAAGGCACGCACGCGAGGAGAAAACAGGCACTCGTCATTCCGATGCAGATGAGCACGAAGTCGAAGACCCAGACCCACGGACGCCGCGGAAGAAAAAATGGCATCAGGAAGAGGATGAAAAGAACAAGCCCCATTACGAGGAACATCACGCCCGTGACGACGGCTTGCGTTTTATCCATTTCAAGTTCGGAAGGCTCCATCAGGAAAAAGGGGAGACAAAACGCCGAGACCGCCAGATAAAGCAGGCATAGGACCCCGCAGTAGACGTAAAACCAACCCACGACGGGCGGGCGATCGGCGGGAATGGAGGGGGGCGAGAGCGGCTGCAGGTCCATGGTTGGGAATATTACGGGGGCGGGGATGCCGGGGCAATCGCCTTCATTCGATCTTTCCCCCCGCGAGAAGAAACGCGAGGAGGTCCTCGATTTCCTCCCGGGTCAAGGTATCGAGCAAAGCCGGCGGCATCGGCGAAACGGGCGATTCCTCCCAGGTGTCGATCTCGGCCTTCGCGATCGTGATGAGTTCAGCGGGGACGAAGGGATTGGTGGCGAGGATCAGCTTCGATTCGCGGAAATCGTTCTGCACGATACGACCCATCACGGTGGTGCCATCTTTCTTCGAGACGACGACATTGCGATGCACCTCGGCGACGACGGCGGAGGGATCGAGGATGGATTCCAGAAGATCGCGACGCGAAAAGCGATTCGCCACCATCGTCAGGTCAGGCCCCACAGGCAGACCGGTGGTGCCGGCGACATGGCATTTGGAACAGAGGGCGGCGTGGTAAAGTTCGCGTCCACGGGCGAAGTCGGGGCTTCGGTCGCCCGCGGCCGGAGCGGCGAGTTCATCGAGGGTCCAGTGTTTGACGTGAGCCCGCGGCGCCAGGGGCGGCTCTTCGGCAGCCGGGGTGGCGTGAAGCAGATCGGCGAAACGTTTTCTCTCCGCTTCATTGGGGACGGTGGCGAGGGCGGTTTCCTCCAGTGTCTGGAAGAAGGGCTGCATGAAGCGGTCGCCGTAGGAGAAACGCCGCGCGTGGGCGAGCGTGGCGAAGAAGATGTCTCGCTGTCCCGCGGTCCAACCGCGGTCGGCTTCGGAAAGGGCTTCGAGATAATGGAGCCGGTCGAGCTGTTGGGTCGATGAGGCGAGCCGCTCCATCGCATAGACCACCGCCTGCGGCGCATCGAGCCGGATGAGGGCGCGGGCGAGATCGCGCTGCACCTCGCGGGTCGGATCGGCACGCAAAGATTCGAGCTGGCTGATCACGGCGGCACGGTGCGTCTCGTCGGCAGGCGGGCCGGAGAGCTCGTGGATGCGGAGCACGGTCAGTTTCTCAATTCGCGATGAGGTGTTGGTCAGGGAGATTTTCGCGGCGGCGGCGGAAGCAGCGGCACGATCGGAGGCCTCGCCGGCGCGCACCAAGGCGAGGAGGGCATCAACTCCTCCTGTCGCAGGATCGAGCGCGCGCGCGCGCCAACCGGCCACGGGTTGCCACTCCAGCGCGACCCGGGCGGCACTCCGGATCCACCGATCGGGACTGCCGAGATGCGGCCAAGCCTCGTCGATCGCCGCGGGATCAACGGAGCCGTGGAATCGCTCGAGCGAACGACGCAGTGCGCGCGCCTCTTCGGAAAAGCGGCGACGCGCGAGTTCCTGCTCCGATTTCTCCGCAAGTCCCGCGCTGCGCTCGCCGGTGTAACGCACGCGGAAGAGAGCCGACTTCGTCTTCCGGCCTCCCGTGACGAACCACATCGCACCTTCGCTGTCGAAGTCGAGGTCGGTGACGTTGAGCGGACGTCCCTCGAGAAAGACTTCTCCGCTTGCGTGATAGCTTCCTCCGTGTGGCGTGAGATGCACGGCGACGATGCGACCGTAGGCCCAGTCGAGGGCATAGAGAGCGTCCCGCCAAGGCGCCGGGAAATGACTGCGCGTGCCGAACCTCACGCCCGTGGGTGATCCACGGCCGACATCGTAATTTGTTGGCACATTGTCAGGGGCATGGATCTCAAAACTGCGGGTGTTGCCCCGATCCTGGTGCCAGCCGTAGTTCGCACCGGAGACGAGATGATGGATGCGCGTCGGACGATAGAAGGGCAGACCGACGTCGCCCTCGTTGTCGGCGTCGTAAGTGAAGGGCTCGCCGTCCGCATTGAAAGCGATGCCGTAGGGATTGCGAAGGCCGCGATTCATCGCCTCCCATATGACGGACCCATCGTCCGAAACTTCCGCGCGCACCCAGTGGCCGAGTTCTTTCGGCGCTCCGGACTCGGGACGGGCACGGCGGGGCGCGCCTCCCGGCACGGCGATGTCATCGCCGACAATGGCGTGGAGGTGACCATCGGGACCCACGGTGAGAGCATTGCGCCCATGCCCGGCACCACCTTCGGTGGACTGGACGAGTTTCACCTCATCGCCATCGAAGCGATCATTTCCGTTCGCGTCGCGCAGGACATAGAGCGCTTTCGCGTTGTTGGCGTGGGCATAGAGAACGTCACCCTTCCAAGCGAGACCGCGGCATTCGCGCAGGGTGTCCTCGATCGTCCCGGCGGCGAGAACTTCGTCCCCGTTGTCGGAGAGCGTCAGCCGGAGGAGACCTTTCTGCTCCTTGCCGATGAGGAGGCGCCCTTTCGCGTCAAAGGCGAGGCTCACCCACGAGTCCTCGTCTTCTCCCGCGTCGCGGACCTTCCGGATCTCGAAACCCGGCGGCAAGGGGGAAAGATTCACCGCATCCGGCTGATCGAGCGCTTCCTTCCACTGGTTGTATTCGGCGAAGGGACTGACGTCGGGCAGGCGATTGAGCTCCCATCGCACCGACTCCACCTCTCCTAACACCACCACATTCCCCCAATCGGAACCGGTGCGGACAACGATCGGCTTTTCTCCTGGCGCGATGCTTTCAAGTGCCGCCGCGATCGCCGACGGCCCCTCGACGCCGACCGCGTCCAGAACGATCGTGTTTTCCCCGACGACCAAGGCCTCCGTCACCTCGATCTCGGCGGGCGGATCATAGGGATCCAGCGCGAGCACCTCGCGGCCGTTGAGGGTGACACGCAGTCCCGCAAAATCCGCAGTGACGCGCAGGATCGCACGATCCGCCTCCCGCGAAAGGGTGAAGCTCTTTTTCGCGGAGAACTCCCCTCCCCCGTCACGGTTTCCCTCCGCCGACCAGATCCAATCCGGAGCGGGTGGCGCTGCGTCGGCCGGAGACGCGGCGAGGGCGAACCAGAGGAATAGAAAGGGAGAGAACAAGCGGGACGTGGGATTCGCCATCCAGGCATCGAAGCGGAAACCAGGAGAAAAGGCGAGCCTCTCTCCGGCACGTGATGACGCGCGGTGATGCGGATTTCACTCTCCTCAATACCCCTCGCTCTGCATCTTCTCGAAGGGCGAGGTCGCGTTGACGCCCGTGGGATTACAAAGTAAGGTTCAGCGATGAACGTGACCCTCGACATT
Organism: Verrucomicrobiales bacterium; assembly: GCA_016795385.1. Lineage (GTDB taxonomy): Bacteria > Verrucomicrobiota > Verrucomicrobiia > Verrucomicrobiales > DEV007 > Arctic95D-9. The sequence continues at coordinate 119,769 of JAEUHI010000086.1, forward strand.
CCAGACGATGTGCTCGCGGTGCTGCCCATTCCCGAAGCGGAGCGCGACGGTTACCTGCTTCTGGAAATCGCCTGTGCGTTGTATGCGCGTGATCTGCTAAGCCTCGGCAGGGCGGCTGAACTGGCCGGGATACCGAAGGTCGCTTTTGGGCAAGAGATCGGTCGTCGTGGGATCACCCGCCACTACACCGAAGCCGAGCTGGAAGCCGATCTCGCCTATGGTCGTGGTCAGTGACACCTCGCCGCTCTCGAATCTCGCGATCATCGGCAGGTTGGCGCTCTTGCCGGAGCAGTTCGGAGAAGTGTGGATCCCGCCCGCCGTGGTTCGGGAATTGGATGCCTTGAGGTCGCCATCAGCCCAGACCGATCTCTCGGAGGCAATACAGAGAGGCTGGTTGATGCAAGTGCCGCTACCGTCGTCAGCTCCTTTTCCCGACGAACTTCGCGGACTCGATCCCGGGGAAACCGAGGCCCTGCGGCTGGCCCTGTCCGCCAAGACGAATGCCGTGCTGATGGATGAGAAGGAAGGCAGGCAATGCGCCGCCAGCCTCGGCATCACCACCATCGGCGGACTTGGAATCCTCATCTTCGCCCGGAGAACGGGCTCCATTTCTTCTTTACGCAACGAGATCGAAAAGCTCCGGCGGGATGCGGGCTTTTTCGTGGACAGGGACCTCGAAACGCGGGTTCTTGCGATGGTCGCCGAATGAAGGTCGGCCGCTACCGGATTGTCGCTTCCGTCAATACCCCTCGCTCTGCATCTTCTCGATGAGAGCCTCGAGGTGTGCGACGTAGCCGTGGACATCCACGCTGGCCTCCTCCGGATCGCCATCGACCGCGTAGAGCCAGCCATCCTCGTAGGGTGAACTTTTCACGAGACACGCATCGACTTCGAGCAGCGGATTGCCACCGGCGAAGGCACCGTCCATCACGCAGTAGAGATCGCTCGCGGCCTTGAAACCCTCGACGTAGCCGATGTTCTGCCCCGAGGCGACCGGGGCTCCGACCGCCACTTCGTAGCGGGCCTCGACCAGTTCGCCGAGCATGCGGGTGGCGAATTTGGTAAAGCCGACGCGCCAGCGCCCCGGCACCGAGGGGTCCTCCATCATCCAATAGTGGCTGGGCGAATAGCGGAAGGCCGCGGGAAGGCGGGCGGAAAAACGCGCGTGCTTGAAGCGGACAAATTCCATCGAAGATCGGGAGCGGTACGGGATACGGTCAGGCGAGATATTTGGCGCGGAAAAACTCGGCGAGCGAGGCAAGCTTGCCGGGACGGTATCGCGTGTCATAGACACGGAAGCCATCGCGCTCCATCCCGTCGAGAATGCGGGTGTAGAGCCTTCGCATCAGCTCGGCGGAGCGCAGGGCCGTTTGGTCAGAGGCGGGCAGTTCCGTAAAGACGGCGAGGGATTCCCGGAAATGGGCGCGCGCCACGGCCACGCCCCGGCGCATCACACGACGAAAATTTTCGGGATCCGGCGAGCCGGAAAGGATCGCGGCCTCGTCGAGTCCAAAATGATCGAGATCCTCGAGCGGCAGAAAGACGCGCCCCTGCGCCGCATCCTCGCCGACATCGCGGAGGATGTTCGTCCACTGGAGGGCGTAACCGAGCTCCTCGGCATACGCGCGCGCCGCCGGATCGGTGCAGCCGAAAAGATCGACACTGACGAGGCCGACGGCGCTGGCGACGCGGTAGCAATAATGGCGGAGATCCGCGGTCGTGGCAAAAGGACGCGGCGCGAGATCCATCTCCATGCCTTCGAGGATGGCGAGCAGATCGGCCCGGTTCAGATCGCGCCTGAGGACGAGATCGGCGAACTGGCTCTCGATGCCCTCGCGCGGATCGGCGACCGCGCCCTCGACGAGACCGCGCCAGCGGTCGAGTCCGGCGCGGCGCTCTTCCGGGGTGAATCCCGGCTCGTCCACGAGATCATCGACGACGCGGCAGAAAGCGTAGAAGACCTCCATGTCGCGCCGCTGCGGACGCGGCAGCACGGCGAGGGCAAAAGCGAGATTCGATCCGCTGCGGCGGACGATCTCACGGGCGCTGGCGCTAGACGGGTTCAACGATGAGGGAGGTAAGATAGTCGGGGAGGGGCCAATGAGGAGGCGGACTGATATCGAGCGAAGTAGAGGTGGCCTACAATCGAGCGCAAAAGTGGCGGCCTACGGAAGACACGGAAAACACGGAAAACACGGAAAACACGGAAAGACAAAAGACCGAGACGGATTCCGCAGGCATCATCGATGCCATTCCAATCACGGAGCTGGAACCGGCTTTTCCAGATTACTTCCGCGTATTCCGTGTGTTCCGTAGGCATCCTTCACCGGATCTGCATGAACGGATGAGGCGGGCTCAGTCGACGAAACCGAAGTGGTGACCGAAGGGGTAATAGACGAAGGCGGCGCGGCCGACGATGTTTTCCTCGGGCACGACACCCCAGTTCCGCGAATCGGAGCTGTTCGCGCTGTTGTCGCCGAGCGCCCAGTATTCTCCCTTGCCGAGATTCGCGTGCCGCGCACCCAGGAGGGTATAGCCGGTGTAATAACCCTCTTGGGACATCACGCGCACGATGCCCGGCTCGGTCGCGGGCTCGCCGTTCACCTTCAGGTAGGGAGGCTCGATCTCCAGTGTGTCGCCGGGCTCGCCGCCGATGCGCTTGATGTAATGCTGGGACCCGTGCCGGGGATCGATCCCGACCTGGATGCCATAGATGTTCTGCGTGTCGAAGACGAAGACCTCGCCGCGCTCGGGTTTCTTGAAGTGATAGATCCACTTGTTCACGACGAGTTGGTCGCCCGTGTCGATGAATCCCTTGGCGATGGTGTCGCCCGCCTTGACCTCGAAGGTGCGGTTTGCGATCCGGTGGGTGAAGGGCCCCGTGTAGACGAGATCCTCGACACGGGATTTCGTCCCGGGAGCGCTGTAGACCCGGCCGTTTTTCGTCTTCAGGTAGGTGCGCGGGAAAAAGAGGAAGTGGGTCTTTTCGTAGATGTGTTGATCGTCGGCGATGATCACATCATCCTCCTTGGCGATCCACTCGACGTGGCTGCGGCCGTACCAGATCTTGTCCCAGATCCGTTGCGGCAGGGCCGGATAATCGTAATCATCCGGAGCGAACCGCTCACCCTGGGCGTTCATTTCCTTCGTCGGGTAGGCGATGATGCCGTTCAAGGTCGGCTGCATCGAGCCGGTCGGGATCTTGAACTGCTGGATGAAGTAGGCGCGGATCCCCATCGCGATGACGACGGCGACGAAGATCACCTCGATGTTCTCCTTCCAGGCGGAGGGTTTGTAGTCCTTCACCGACTTCTTGCAGAGATCGGTCAGCTCCTCGGCCATCACCTCGAGCTCACGACGCTTTTTTTCCGGCTCGTCGAGCGCGGCGAGGAAGGCGGCGTTTTTCGCGCGGATCTCCTCCTTGCTGGGCTCGTTGATGAGATCGTCGTTGTAACGGAGGAACTTCTTCACCCCTTTGACGAGCGACTTGCCCTCTTTCCGGCCGCCCTTGTCGAGCGGCAGCTCGGCGAGCTCTTCCTTGCTGGGTTTCTTGAAAAAGAACATGGCGGGGACTCTCTGGTATCTGATTTCTGATTTCCGACCTCTGACCTCCGATCTCCGTGCCTCAGTCCCCGGATTTGAGAACCTTGATGAAGGCGTCCTGGGGAATGTTCACCTTGCCGATGGCCTTCATCTTTTTCTTCCCTTCCTTCTGCTTCTCGAGGAGCTTGCGTTTCCGGCTGATGTCGCCGCCGTAGCACTTCGCGGTGACGTTCTTGCGCATCGCGCTGATCGATTCGCGGGCGATGATCTTGCCGCCGATCGCGGCCTGGATCGCGACGGTGAAGAGCTGCTGGGGGATCACATCCTTCAGCTTCGCGGCGAGCTGGCGACCGCGCGATTCGGCCTTGTCGCGGTGGACGATCACGGAAAAGGCGTCGACCGGCTCGCCGGCGATGAGCATGTCCATCTTCACCAGCTTCTCGGCCTGGTAGTCGGCATACTCGTAGTCCATGCTGCCGTAGCCGCGCGTCATGCTCTTGAGGCGGTCGTTGAAATCGACGAGGATCTCGTTGAGTGGCAGGATCGCGGTGAGGAGCACGCGGGTGGCGTCGAGCGTCTCGGTGTTGACGAGTTCGCCCCGCTTTTCGGCGACGAGTTTCATGAGTTCGCCGATGTAGTCGTTCGGCGTCATGACGTAGGCCTTTACCGTGGGCTCGCGGATCTCGAGGATGTTCTGCGGTTCGGGGAGGAAACTCGGGTTGTCGATCTCCACCTCCGTGCCGTCGGTCAGTTTCACTTGGTAGACAACCCCCGGATAGGTCGAGATGACGTCCATGTTGAACTCGCGGCGGAGGCGCTCCTGCACGATCTCCATGTGGAGGAGACCGAGGAATCCGCAGCGGAAGCCGAAGCCCAGCGCCGCCGAGCTCTCGGCCTGGTAGCTGAAAGCCGCGTCGTTGATCTGCAGCTTGCCCATGGCGAGCTTGAGCTGCTCGAAATCCTCCGACGAGACCGGATAGATCCCGCTGAAGACCATCGGCTGGATCTCCTTGAAGCCCGGCAGCGGTTCCTCGGCGGAAATGCGGGTGTCGGTGATGGTGTCGCCGATCTTCACCTCGTTCGACGACTTCATGTTCGCGATGAGGTAACCGACGTCACCGGCGACGAGCTTGTCGCGCGGCGATTGTTTGGGGGTGAAGACGCCGACTTCCTTCACCTCGTACGTCTTGCCGGTCGCCATCGTGCGGATGCCGGTGCCTCGCTTCACCTCGCCGCTGACGACGCGCACGTAGCTGACGACGCCACGGTAGGTGTCGAAGACCGAGTCGAAGACAAGTGCGCGGAGGATGTTGTCGTCGGGCTGTTTCGGGTGCGGGATGCGGGTCACGACCGCCTCGAGGATGTCCTCGATCCCGATGCCCATCTTCGCGCTGGCAGGGATGGCCTCGTCGCCGGGGATCGCGAGAATTTCCTCGAGCTGCTTTTTCACCGAAGGGAGATCGGCGCTGGGCAAGTCGATCTTGTTGATCACGGGGATGACGTGGAGATTCGCCTGGCTCGCGAGGTGCATGTTCGCCACCGTCTGTGCCTCCACGCCCTGGGCGGCATCGACGAGCAGCAGCGCGCCCTCGCAGGCGGCGAGGGAACGGCTCACCTCGTAGGAGAAATCGACGTGACCGGGAGTGTCGAGCAGGTTCAACTGGTAGGTCTTGCCGTCCCGCGCCTTGTATTTCATCGTCACGGGGTGCGACTTGATCGTGATCCCGCGCTCGCGCTCCAGATCCATCGAATCGAGGAGCTGGTCCTGCTTTTCGCGCTGCGAAATGGTCGAAGTCGTCTCGAGAAGACGATCGGAGAGGGTCGTCTTTCCGTGATCAATGTGGGCAATGATCGAGAAATTGCGTGTCAGTTCGATGGACATCGTCAAAAGACCCGGAACCTAGGGGATTTCCCGCGAAAGTAAACCGGGTTTCCTGCCACGTGGGGGATGCCGGGAATCCACGCAACACCGGGCCGAAGAAAGCCTCACCGGAATCAATCGACGAGGAATCCCTCGGCTTCGGCCGCTGATCTCAGGCGGACGTCACCCGTCCGAAAGCGCCAGCCCGTGGTCCTCTCGGCACAGGCCACGAGCGCAGCCGCCAGTTGAAACGCATCGGCCGCGCGCAAGGGATGGGTTCGCAGAAGACGCAGCGCGCGATCCCGGACCTGGGTTGTCGGGGCCACCTCCACCCACGCTTTTTCCAAAAAGCTCAATCGCTTCCGGGCGAGTGATTCGGCCGCGGCGTCGAGCAGGCCCTCGCGCTTTCTCCGCATCAGGGCAGACTCGATCTCGGCACGCGTGCCATACCACACCAGCATCCTCGGATCGAACCTCAGCTGGGTTTCCCGTTCCAAGGAATCCGCCTCTGCCACGAGCAGCGGAGCCAGCGCCGAACTGTCCCAAAAAATCATCGCGAATCGCGGTCTTCCAGGATGAGCGATGAGAGCCCCCCGGGAACGGCGGGCAACGGAGCTCCAAAAAATGCCTCCAGATCGAGCGGATCCGCCGCCGGAGTGACGATTCCCCCGGCGATCAGCCCGGCCAGTTGCTCGTCATCGGCGGCGGCACCGATGGGCTGGAACAGCGCCACCGGACGCTTGCGATCCGTGACGACCACCGTTTCACCGGAAATGACCGCCCGGAGATAAGCGGAGAGGCTGTTTTTCAATTCGGACACACTGGCCGTTTTCATATGGCCAGAATAGCCTGTTTGAGAGGGCCTCGAAAGATCTTTTTCAACACTCCGGGTTTGACGGAGCTCTCACAACTCGATCCCCTCCTGCGCCAGCACCTCGCGCAGGGCCTCTTCCATGCCGAGGCGGCATTGGGCGGTGGTGCGGTGGAGGTAACCGTGGAGCGCGGCGTCTTCGTTGCTCCGGTCCTCGCACTGCTCGCTGTAGCGCTCGAAGGCGACGAGGCTGGAAAGGAGATTCGCGAGGTGCTGGGGACATTCGCACTTCACGATCGAGGAAATCCGGGCGACACGTACGAGCTGCTCATCGTTGAAGATCCTCGCGGGGATTTCGCCGGTCGGACGTTGGAAGACCGCCCCCTCGCCCGCCGACCCCGGAGTTTCGGGACGACCCGACCTCAGCGCGAGCTGGATGTCGGCGATGCAGGCGAGTTGGATCTCGGCGGCATCGACCGGTGCCCGCAGGGCGGTGATGCGTTTGATGTCGAGCGGCTGGATCGTGTCTTCGCGGGCGAATTGATAAACGAGGATGGCGCGGCGTACCTTCGTCTCGGCAACGAGGGCCTGGATTTCAGTGATGTCCTCGGGGAAAATGGTGTCGCGCTCCAAGATGAGAAGATCCGCCGATCCCGGACGCAGACTGGCCACGATCTCCTCGGGAGTGGTGAATTCGCCGACAATGCGGAGGGCCGGGGTGTGGTCCGCGGCCGAACGCACAGCCTGTCTAATTTTTGTCCCACTCATCACTACCCGGCAGACTCCTGCCGGAGCCGCGTTTTCCAACGCATCGCCGGAAACCCGCGCTTCCAAGGCGTTCGAAAGGCGTTCCTCGAGCTGGGACGTGCCGAGTTTGGCGATGGTTCCGATGGCATGGCCGTTGTCGACGAGGGTCTTCAGCAACGACAGACGCTGGATGTCTTCGCGGGTGTAACGTCGGCGCTTGGAGTCGCTGCGATGAGGTTCGACGACGCCGTAACGCCTCTCCCAAACCCGGAGGACATGCGACGAGATGCCCGTGAGGCGGGCCACGGCGCTGATCTCAAAGAATTCATCTTCCTGGGTCTTCATGGGATTTTCGACAAAAATTGAGCGGATAGGTCGCGAAGGTTACGAAAACGGGACCACAGCTTCGCGTTTTTTCTCGAAAAAAGTTCTTGTCTAATTTCTGTTCATAGACAAATCTTTGTCAACCACGAAACCAACGCCCTCCTTTATGAGCCCTGAAACCGACGCCACCCCTGACCGCCACGCTGAAGCTGAGTTGATGAACCGGGTCGCCGCCCGGGATCAGCGCGCCTTCGCTGAACTGACCGAAAAATACTCGGCGCTGATTTTCTCCACCGCCTTCAAGGTGCTGAACCATTACGAGGATACCGAGGACATCATGAACGAAGTCCTCACCACGATTTGGAAGAAGGCCGACACCTACCACCCGAAAAAGGGATCGCTCGTCACCTGGATCTGCACGACGACCCGGAACCGGGCCATCGACCGCGTCCGCAGCGTGCAACGCCGGTGCGCGCTCTACGATCGATTCGAGGAGAAGGTCGAGGGAGAGGCTCCCGAATACTCCCTCACCGGTCGCGAGGCCCTCTACCTCTCCGACGCACGCCACATCCTCCAGTCGGCGGTCGTGGAACTGTCGCCCGAACAGCGGGAGGTGATCGAGCTCGCCTACTTCGAGGGGCTCACCCAAAAGCAGATCGCCGAGCGGATCGACAGTCCTCTCGGCACGGTGAAAGCCCGCATCCGTCGTGGCGTCGAGCGACTCCGCGTCTCGATCAACGACCGGCTCAACGGTGAAGGCGAGTTGCTCCTCGACAGCGTCGCGGAGTAAGGCTGAATCCTCACTCTTTCACGTAAGCCTCCCAAGCCTCGGCGATCTTCGCCTGCTTTTCGTCGCCGCGGTGAAAGATGACGCGGTGACGCATCGTGAAGGACTCGCCCTTCTTCAGCACCACGGGTGCTTCATCCTTCTCACCGGCCACGTTTTTCATGCCGAAAGGATTGGCCGTCAGCAGGCCATAGGTCCTGGCGTGCCAGGGGGTGGGATGGCGGAGGCTGGAAGGATGATTCAGCATCGCGATACCGAAGATCTCGCCACCCTTCCCGGTGACGGGACCATTGAAATCACACCAGGCGGCGCGTTTGCCCCAGGCGGCCTCGCCTTCCTCGCCGGTGCTCAGGGCGATGCGTCCACCCTGCTCGGATTTCACCGCCATCGAGTGCGCGACACGCAGGCTCAGGCCGGCATCTTTGGCGTCCGAGAAGGTCACGGAATCGGCCACTCCGGTGAAGACGATGTCCGCATCGACGACACGCGATCCGTCCGCCGCGACTGAAAAGGTGAAGGTGCGGACATCCGACGCCATCACCCCACCGGCGGGATCGAGGTAGTCGCTCGAGACTTTGAGAATGGCTTTCCCATCCGCCGCGGACGCTTCGAGCACCTCGCGGTGTTTCGTCGCACCGAGTTTCGTTTTCAGTTCCGCGAGCTTCTTCGCATCGCCCTTGGCGCGCTCCTCCATCGTGAGCCCTTCATGCCAGGTGTCGAAGTCATTCACGAACTGGTGCCCGAACCAGAAAGAGCGGTGGTGCGGGTGATCCTGCGCCTCGCCTTCGACATCCTTCATCGGATAAGAGCGGGTCATTTCCCGCCCACCGGGTCCGATCACCGGATAAAAGTAAGGTTTGTTCGTTTTTGTGTCGCCCGTCACGTATTTCGTGAAGAGTTCGCCGTCGATCTTGATGACGACGCCATCGGCTTCGCGTTCGATGGAAAAATCCGCCGCCGACAGTGTCACGGTGAAGGAGAGCAGCAGAGCGAGAAGGGCGGGTCGGAGCGGAGAGATCATGATTCGGGAGTTCACCTGCCATGGAATCCCATTCCCCCGGCCCGTGCAAGCCTGGAAACACGTCCCCGGCCACACGGGTTTTTCAAAAAGCCGGGGGCCGGGAGGTCCGATCCGTGCTAAGGATTTCCATCCATGCCCCTCGAAAAAGACCATCTCAGCGAATCCGTCCTCACCGAAGCCCGCACCGATTTCGTCACCCTCGAGGATCACCTCACCATCGGCGAAGCGCTCGGGGTGATCCGTCATCGCGGCGTCGGTGACAAGATCGTCTATTTCTACGTGGTCGATCCGCAGGAACGGCTCGTCGGCGTGCTCCCGACCCGCCGCCTCCTCACCGAAGATCCCGGCAAACCGCTCGCCGGCGCGATGATCCGGAACGTCGTGACCCTGCCCGACACCGCCACCGTGTTCGACGCCTGCGAGCTCTTCGTGATCTACAAGTATCTCGCCCTGCCCGTCGTCGATGGCGACGGGCGCATCGCCGGCATCGTCGACATCAGCCTGCTCTCCGAAGAGGTCTTCGATCTCGCCGACCGCGAGCAGGCCGACGCCTTTTTCGAGGGGGTCGGCTTCCGCATCGCCCAGGTCCGCGATGCCTCCCCGCTGAAGGCCTTCCGCTTCCGATTCCCCTGGCTGCTCGCCACGATCGCGAGCGGCACGGTCTGTGCGCTCCTCGCCAGCGTCTACGAGGCCACTCTCGCCGAGAGCCTCGTCCTCGCCTTCTTCCTCACCCTCGTCCTCGGCCTCGGCGAGAGCGTCAGCATCCAGTCGATGACGATCACGATCCAGGCCCTGCGCTCCACCCAGCCGACCCTGCGCTGGTATCTCAAGGCCCTGCGCCGCGAGCTCGGCACCGCCGTGCTCCTCGGCATCGGGTGCGGTGTCGTCGTCGGCCTCATCGTCTACCTCTGGCGCGGAGAAGGCCTCGCCGCGATCACGATCGGCGCGAGCATTCTCCTCGCGCTCTCGGCCGCCTGTACCTTCGGCCTCAGCATGCCCGCCCTGCTCCACGCCTTCAAATGGGATCCCAAGATCGCCGCCGGCCCCATCACCCTCGCGACCGCCGACGTCTCCACCCTGCTGATCTATTTCAGCCTCGCGACCTGGTGGCTGTGACAGGATCGCGGAACCGCGAGCCCTCTCTCACCCCACCCCATCCCGCTCCTCACTCCCCGCGTTCTCCCGTCCGCAACAAGGCGGTGAGGACACCCTGAAGCAAGGCCAGCTCGCGCGCTGTCGGCGAGGCGCGGGAAAAGACACTGCGCAGCGTCGCCTCGGTCGTGGGCCTCAACTCGGGCGTCAGGAAAAATCCGCGTGACTCGAGCGCGTCCTCGAGCCTCGAGAGAAAGGGTGCCAGATCGCCGCGGGTCACGGAGGCGTCTCCCGCGATTGCCTGCCCGGCAACGCCCGCCGCCCGTCGCCATTCCCAGCCGAAGAGCAACACGCTCTGCGCGAGATTCAGTGAGGGAAAGGCGGGATTCGTGGAGAACGTGAGGAGGTGATCGGCCCGGGCGATCGAAGTGTTGTCGAGTCCGGAAGCCTCGGCCCCGAAGAGCACCGCCGTCGCCGTGCCGCCCTCGCCCCAGTCCGCGATCTGCCGGGCCGCTTCCTCCGCCTCGAGCACCGGGGCCGCGAGCGATCGCTTCCGCGCCGTCGCCCCGACGACGTGACGACAATCCGCAAGCGCGTCGTCGAGACTGGCGAAGACTTCCGCCTTCGCGAGCACCTCGTCCGCATCCGCCGCTGTCGCCACCGCCGCCGGATTCGGCCAGCCGTCGCGCGGACGGACGAGGCGGAGCCGGTCGAGCCCGCAATTCAGCATCGCCCTCGCGCACATGCCGATGTTTTCCCCGAGCTGCGGCTCGACGAGCACGATGAGGGGGCGGGCGGGAGAGGCGTTGCCGGACATGGGGGGCTGTGCGAGGGTGGAGGCGATGGAAATTCCCGAAACGATCATCTGCGTCGACTGCGGACAAGAGGCCCGCCGTCTCACGCTCCCGCCCGAGGAAGGATGGGAGATCGGCGATTCTGTCGCCTATCGCTGCACCGGATGCAACGACCGATGGGACCTCGTCGTCGCCGATGACACGGGCGAGGAAACCTTTACCTCCTATGCTTCGGAATATCGGGCGATCTTGGAAGAACGACGCCTCGATGACCCGCGTGAACTGTAAACTGTAAACTGTGAACTGTGAACTGTTTACCGTTAACCGTTTACCTTCCACCGCCTCCTCCCCATGAAACACATCCTCCTCTACGACAGCGATTGCCCGCTCTGCACCTTCCAGAGCCGGCTCCTTTCCTGGCTCGACTGGTGTCACGTCGTCGAGATGGTGCCGCTAAAAGACGAACGCGCCGCCGCGATCGCCCCGCAGATCACACGCGAGGATTTGCTCGAGGCGATCCACTGCATCACTCCCACCGGCGAGATCCATCGCGGAGCCCGTGCGATCCGATTTCTCGGGATGCGTATCCCCTTGCTCGTGCCGACCGGTCTCTTTCTCTGGATCCCCGGCGTCATCCAGATCGCCGAGGTCGTCTACCGGTTCGTCTCGAAACACCGCCTCGTCCTCAGCAAGCTCTTCGGCTGCAAGGGCGCCTGCGCGATCCTGCCGGAAAAGCGCGGATCCTGACATTCTTACCTTATCGGACGAGCGGCACGAGAATCCGGGAGGCGTGGTCCCCCGAGTGGTGGATCGTGTTCGTCGCCGCGACGGCATCATCCGGGAACTCGCGCGTGAGAGGTTTTCCATTCTGCGGATTTGGTTCGTAATAGGGAGCCCCGGTGCTCGCGACGGTGACGCGGATGCGATGCCCCTTCGCAAAGACCTGGCTGATCCATCCGACGGGGAACTTCACCGGATAAACCTTGCCGGGCTCCATCAACACCTCGCGGTCGAAGCCCTCGCGATAACGGACCCGCTGCGGGTAATCGATGATGAGGATGGATCGCCCGTCCGGATAGACGTCGCTGACCCGCACGATCACATCGGTGTCCTGCGCCGTGGAGGAGAGATACAGCTCGGCTTGGACGCGTCCCGTCCACTCGACCGGTTCGCCCAAGGGATCGGTCGTGAAGGTGCGCACCTCCGCCTGCTCCTCAAAAGCCCGCGCGTCCTTCGCCCCCGGAAATCCGCCCGCCGGGATGTGCATCGGATGCCGCGGATCACTCAGGTAGCTCGTCGACGAACCCGCTTTCGCCGTTGGCTCCGGCTTCAACCCGCCGCCTTCGTGCAGGAACATCGGCGTCATCTCCGCCGCCGGGGGAAAGTCCGCCGCCTCGCGCCATTCGTTGCCCGGAGCCCCGGCCTCACCCACCGCGCCCATCACATACCAGCGCACCTTCGGGTCCGCCGTGACGCCGTTTTCGATTCCCTTCAGCCAATGATCGAACCAGCGCAGCATGTGCGCGTCGGTCTCCCAGGCCGCGTTGGCCGGATACTCCAGTTCGCCGTTCTTGGTGCCTTTGTTAGAGCGGCCGTGCAGCCACGGACCGATGAGGAGCCACTGCTTCCCGCGCGAGCGGGGACCGCCTTCGTGCTCGCGACCGATGAAACTCGCGATCGAACCCTGGTTCATGAAATCATACCAGCTCCCGATCGTGAAACAGGGCACGTCCATCTTTCCGAAATGGGGGGTGCAATCCTCCGCCTTCCAATAGTCGTCGAAGGTGGGGTGACGGAACCATTCATCAAGGAGCTCCTCGTTGTCGCGCGGATCGCGGCAGACCTCGGCGAGACTCTTGAAGCGCTCCGGCTTCGTCGCTCCGCCGATGCGATAACCTTCGTGGAAGAGGCTCAGGCCCGTGTCGACCATGTATTGGCAGACGAGGTGCGGCGGCTGCGTCACCGCGAGGTAATTCTGCGCGTAGCCACCCTGCGAGCTGCCGAAGGTCCCGACCTTGCCCGTGCTCCAGGGCTGCACCGCGAGCCATTCGCAGACGTCGTAGCCATCGCGCAGCTCGCCGAACTGCATCGCCCGGTAGCCGACCCATTTGCCTTCCGAAAGGTGCGTGCCGCGATAGTTCACCAGCGCCACGACGTATCCACCGCGTGCCAGCTTCGCCGCCGACTCGCGCGTGCCCTTCGCTCGCAACGAGGCGTAACGCTGCTCGAAGATCACCGGCCAGGGTCCCTCGCCCTTCGGCGTGTAAAGATAAACCGAGAGCTTCACGCCATCCCGCATCGGCACCATCACGTGCTCTTCGCGGACGTCGCCGAAGTCGAGTGTTTCTTCTTCGGCGTAGCTCCATGCCGTCAAGAACAGAGAAACAACGATCGCCACGAACCAAGCTGCGGATTTCATGGCAAAACCCTCGCGAAAAACGCGCCCGGGAGCGATCCTGAAATCACCCGCTCCGCACATCCGTGATGGGTTGACCGTGTTGGATGTGCGGTCTTACCCTCTTTGATTCATGACCTCCCCCACCCCCGCCCAACGCGAAGCCGTCCGCCAGCGCCCGCCCCACGAGCTGCCTGCGATGCGGCAGACCTGGTCGGAGCTGCTCTTTCTCCACTGGACCGCCGATCCTGACATCTGGCGAAAAACCCTGCCCGAGGGCCTCCATCTTGATACCTTCGACGGGGCCGCTTGGGTGGGAGTCGTGCCCTTCCGCATGGACCGGATCCGGCCCTACTGCCTGCCGCCGGTGCCGTGGCTCTCGTGGTTCCTCGAGCTCAACGTCAGGACCTACGTCCACGACGACGAGGGCAATCCCGGCGTCTGGTTCCATTCCCTCGATACGAACCGTTGGCCCGCCTACAAGATCGCGCGGACCGCCTTCAAGCTGCCTTACTTCCATGCCGCGATGCGGACCTCACGCGGTGCCGATGGCTGGATCAATTACCGCTGCCGTCGTCGTGGAGAACAGGAAACGGCCGGCTTCCGCTATCGCATCGACTCCTCCGAAGCTCCACGGGAAGCGACTCCGGGCACGCTCGAGTTTTTCCTCCTCGAGCGTTATCTCCTCTTCAGCCACACGCCGGCGAACGGGCGCTATTTCTCCGGCCAGGTCCACCACACACCCTATCAATACCGCCAAGTGGAGGTGCCGGAGTGGTCGGCGCTGCCCGCGCTGTGGGATGGACTTCCACCGTTCGAAGGTCCACCGGCCCACGCCTGCGTGGCGGAGCCGGTCGATGTCGAGGTCTTCGCGCTGCGGGAGATCACCGCGCAGCCTGATCGTTTCAACGTCCCCTGATGATGACGATGCGATCCGGAGTCGAGCGATTCCCGGCCGCATCCCGCGCGACCACCACGAAGACGTTGCGTCCGAAATCGAGATCGACGGATTCGCTCCATCGGTTTGTGCCTTTGGCAGGGAGGAAGGTTCCGCCCGCGGGTTTCACGAAGACTCCGGTCACCGCCGTGTCGTCGGAGGCCCGGCCCTGAAGACGGAAGGACCGGACGCCGGCGCCCACGCGAATCCGCGAAGGACCTTGCGTGATCACCCGGGGTGCAAGGGTGTCGACGAAGGGGAGGATCGTCGTCGCGAATCCACCGACGGGCTCGAAACCGGCCGGGAAGGTGCCGATCACGCTGCCCAGCGCACCGGTTTGCAGATCGATCCGACGCAGGGTGAAGCCGCCGCCCGATCCCACCACGACGAAGCCGACATTTTCTCCATTGAACGAGAGAATGTCGAAGGCGGTATTGCCGGTGACATTGCTTCCCAACGGACCCACGACGGTGGAAACCCCCGAGTTCGCTGCCGGTGACGTGAGGAGCACGTCGTTGTTCGCATCGAGGTAATAGAGACGCGTCCCCGGTGCGGTCGCTCCGGCGCGGGCGGTGTCCGTGTTGGTGTAGGCGGCGGCGGAGATACCGGGCGAGGCCATGGCATTGACGGTGAGCCCGGTATCGACCGCAGCCACGCCACCGGTGGCGGAATGAAGGCGCAGATTGGTCCCGGCGGAATCGACGAGCCGGATGCGGATGCTGCCGTCTCCCTGGAGGGTCGTGGGATTGAAATCAAATCCAAAGAGATTGGAGGAAGCGATCGAATAGTTTCCGGGAGTGGCAGCCGCGTTTGCGAATCCGGATCCAATGGGGGTCGCCGTTCCATCATTGAGATTCACGGTGCGGAGCTGGGAATTTCCCTGACCGACGGCGATCGCATAGAGGGTGTTGGTACCGGGGAGAAAGTCGATCCCTTTCACGTCGCTCTGTCCGGCCGGACCGATCGGGGTGACGAGGGACGGATCGCTCAAGGGAAAGGAGAAGAGCTGACCGGTGGCATTGTAGGCGAACCCGGTGGCACGCACCGGGAGGCTGGGCTCGGGACGATCGACGATGGCGAAGCCGCGGGTGGGTTCGAATCCGGTCGGGAAGGCTCCCGTCGCGGTGAGGGCCCCGGTCGCGAGATTGATGGTGTAAAGCGAATAGGTCGAGCCTCCGTCGGCCGAGGCCACAACGTAGCCGAATGGATTCCCACCCGAGGTGAAGATGTCAAAACTGGCGACGGCGTTGAGATCGACTCCCAGCGCTCCCACGGATACGAAAGCCCCGCTGTTCGCATTCGCCGAGAGCACGAGCGCGTCATTGAGCGTGTCGATGTAATAGAGCGTGGTCGGAGTGACCATGCCTCCCATCCGTTCGGTATCGGAGTTGGTGTAGGCTCCGGCCGCGACGGAGAGGGTTGCCGGCACTCCGCCGGTGTAGGCGAGATTGCCGTCCACATTCGTGACCGCACCGGTCGCCGAATTGAAGCGGAGGTTTACTCCCTCGGCGGTGACGAAGCGGAAGCGGCTGCTCCCATCGCCCTGCAGGGTGGTCGGATTGAAATCGAGGCCATACGCGGCCGAGGCCGTGCTGATGATGTAGGGATTCGCATCCCCCGCCGTGCCGGAGGCGGGAATGGCCGGACCCACCGCGGTGCGGTCACCCGTGCCGGGGTCGATCATGAAGACCTGCACCTGCGAGGTCCCCGTGAGAACATCGACCGCATAGAGCGTCGAAGTACCGGGCCGCGTGTCGATCGCGCGGACATTCGCGCCGGCCGTCGCCGGACCGACGGGGATCACACTGCCGGGATTGGTGAGATCGAAGGTGAACAATTGTCCGCTCGAATTGTAGGCATAGCCGTAGGGTTTGGCCACGCCGGGAGCGGCATGACAGAGGACTCCGAGGGCGAGGAGCCCGAACAGGTGCGTTTGGATTTTCATGATTTGAATGGGTTGGTTCTGGGTCCCCCCACCCCTGCTCGAAAAGGAAGCCACAGGTTCGGGGTTCTCCCGCGTGGTTCGCCGGATTCGACCGGATCGATCAAACAATTTTCGAAAATCTTCTCATGGCGGTCATCAGAGCCCGCCGCGCCTCGCCCCCGAGGGGGAAAAAGAAAAACGAAAAAAGTTTGATCGATTCGCAGTGCCTTGGCGAACCACCGCCAAAGCCCCATGCGAACGATCCTGTTTTCCCTCTATCTCGGCCTTGGCCTGACTGCCTGCGAACGCTCCGCCGACGTGACTCCAGCGCGTGCCCTCGACCTCGTGCTCGTCCCGCACGAAGGCGAAGCGGAGTCGGACCAAGCGATCCAACGCGCCCAAGCCCGTGTCGGCACCGGTCATCAGATCGAGGCCGCGCTCGGGCACCTCGGTTGGGCCTACGTCGCAAAGGCTCGGGCGAGCCGTGACGAGGGCTACTACCGCCTCGCCCAGGCCTGCGCCGAAGCCATCATCGAGGAGACGGCATCGACGAGCGAATCCCGTCCGCCCGAGGCGCTGCTCTTGCTGGGTCATGTCGCCGCGACTTTCCACCGCTTCGCCGAAGCCGAAGCCATCGCCGCCGAACTCGTGCAGCGACGCGGCCTGCCCTTCGACCACCTCCTCCTCGGCGACGCGCTGATGGAGCAGGGCAAGATCGAAGAAGCGATCGCTTCTTACCAGACCGGCGTCGATCTCAAACCGGGTCTGCAATCCTATGCGCGGGTCGGCTGGATGCGCTGGCTCATCGGTGACCTCGAGGGTGCGATCGAGGCAACGGAACTCGCCGCGGGCGCGGCCTCACCGCGCGATCGGGAATCAATCGCATGGGTGCGTTCGCGGCTCGGTCATTTCCGGATGCTCTCGGGTGATCGAGAAGGCGCGAAGAAAGAACTTGCGATCGCCCTTGCCGCGCTTGCGGATTATCCACCGGCCTTGGTGTTGGAAGCGAAACTCGCGCTGGCCGACAGCGACGTCGCAGCCGCGATCGCCGGTCTGCGCCGAGCCGTGGCCATCGAACCGCTGCCCGAGCCACTCTGGCTCCTCGCCGAGGCCTTGACCGAGGTGGAAAAACACGACGAGGCAAAGGCCGTCTTCGAGGAACTCGCGCGCACCGGTGAGCGCAGCGATCCGCGGACCCATGCCCTCTTCCTCGCCACGACGGGACGGTCACCCGACTCCGCCCTGCGCCTCGCCGAAGCCGAGCTGAAAGAACGGGCCGATTACTTCACCCGCGACGCCCTCGCCTGGGCCCTCTTCGCGAATGGGCGCATTGCCGAGGCGCGCGTCGAAATGGACCGCGCCCTCGCCGGCGGCACGATCGATGCCCGTCTCTTTTTCCATGCCGCCATGATCGCGAACGCCGCCGGCGAAACCGCCGAAGCGGCCGACTGGATCGCCTCGGCCCGCGACCTCCAGGCATCGCTCCTGCCTTCGGAGCGACGAGCCCTCGCGCAGCTCGCCAAGAATCTCCCCGACGCGAGTCCACTCGCCGACGGAACCACCAACCCATGATCGAAAGACACACCATGAAATCCTATCGAAACCACCAAATCCCGCGCTCCTTCGTGACGCTGGCGGCCATTCTCGCCCTCGGCGGGAGCGCTTCCGCCTCGAGCCACATGGACGCACCCCTAGTCACCCTCGACCCGGCCGCGAACACGACCGACGTCTACGCCTTCGTCGCCAACCACGCGGGGAACAAATCCCTCGTCGTCGCTCTCGGCGTCTACCCGCATCAGGAGCCCGGGATCGGGCCGAACAAATACAACTTCGACGACAACGTCCTCTACGCCATCCACGTCGCCACCGGAGCCGACCGCGCCGCGGGCCGGGCGACCTACAGCTATGAGTTCGACTTCACCACGACCTACAAGAACGAGGGCACGATCCTGCAATCTTATCTTGGCGTCGTGAATGCTGTCGATGATGCCAACCAGAACCTCACCCAGACCTACACCGTGACGAAGGTCACGACAGCCACGGGTGCCCGCACCCTCCTCGGCAACGGGGTGGTGCCTCCGAACAACCAGGGCATCGCCACGCCGCTCTACAATCAGGGCAACAACGGCGAAATGCCCGCGAAACCCGGCGTCTCCAGCGCGGCGGGTCTCGATCCCTATACCGCCGCCGCCATCACCACACTCGGCAACGGCTACGTGTCCTTCGCAGGACAGCGGGATGATGGCTTCTTCGGCGACATCCAGTCCATCTTCGACCTGCTCCAGCTCCGGGATCCCGGAAAGGATTCGCAGGGAGGCTTCAACATCCATCTGATGTCCCTCGTCATTCCGATCGCGGAACTCGGCAGCGACCAGCAGATCGTCGGCGTCTACGCCACGACGAGCCGCCCGACCGTGAACCTCGTGACTTCGCAGACGCAGGATTTGAACCGCAAGGTCCGCAATCTCCGGGCCCGCAACCTCCGCGAAGTGACCCTCACCCGCATCATCCGGAACACGACGCGTGCCGTGCCCGGCATGGTCCAGGTCGGCCGCCAAGGGAATCCGCTCTTCTGCGAAGCCCTCGTCGCGATCGAAGACAAGGATCTCTACAACCGTTCCTCGCCCACCGAAGACAACACCCTCTTCCGGAAGTATGCGGAGACGCCCGAGCTCGCGGCCCTCATCAATGCGATCGTCTTCGCCGGAAACGGACCGGCAATCACGACCGGGCGCACCGACCTCGCCGGCATCTTTATCCCCGACCTCATCAAGGTGGATCTTTCGACCCCGCCCGCGCGCCTCGCCGGTGGTGGTCCGATGGATCCGACGAATCCCGATGACATGGGCTTCTCGAGCCAGAGCATCTTCGGCGGCGACACGCTCCTCAGCGCGGTGCAGGATCCCTTCGCCAACGGAGGCAACATTCCCGGCGGCTGGCCGAACGGACGGCGTTTCGGTGACGACGTCATCGACATCGCCGTGACCGCGATCATCAGCGATCTGCGGACCAATCCCGTGACGATCAACTCCGCCGCCGGCATCGACGGGGTGGACGCGAACGACACCAGCTACAACAAGGTCTTCCCCTACGAGTCGACCCCGCAGAACGGTCGCAATCATACTCATCCCTGAGGTTTTCTCCTCCTCATGAGACCCTCCCTCTTTCTCCCCGCGCTGGCCCTGCCCCTCCTCGCGATGACGGCGCGCGCCCACGATCCCGGGTTCAGCACCGCCATCGTCACGGTCGGCGCGCGGGAGATCGAGGCGGTGGTCACCTACTCTTTCAAGGAAATCCACGGAGATCCGGCCTTGCAGGAGTCGGCGGCGTTCCAGATCGACGATGCTGTTCCTGACGCACCAAGCCACGAGTTCAAAGGCGACGACGAAAATCTCATCTACCGGATCGTCTCACCGCGCCCGGCTCATGGTCGGGTGAATCTCTCCGCTCCCTTGCTCGATCAACTCGCGCCCGGACACCGCCAGCACCTCCTCGTCCGCGATGAGGAGAAAGCCGTCCTGCTGAATCAGTTTCTTCAACGAGGCCGATCCTCCGCCGAACTCGCCCTCGCGCCCCTGCCGGAGGCCGCGTCCCGCGTGAATCCGTTCCTCGCGATTGCCCTCGAGATCGGCGCCTTCGCCATCGCCCTCTGGCTGGTCTTTTGCCGTGCGCCACATTCCAAGCCCGTCTCCACACGACCGACTTGACTCCCGACTCCCATCCGTCCTCCCACCGACGGAACCTTCCCACCATCCCACTTGCCCTCCTGCTCATGCAACGTAACGTGGCGGACGTTACGCCGGCATGACTCCCGATCCCCTACCTTCCCATTCCGACGGAAAGAAGGGGGCATCGACTCATGACATGGACCTTTTCACGAACCTCGCCGCCCGGGATCCCGGTGCCCTCGGCGCCCTCTACGATCGCTACGGGAAAATCCTCTACTCGCTCGCCTCCCGCATCATCCGCGATGGGAGCGAATGCGAGGAGATCGTCCAGGACGTCTTCCTCGCCCTGTGGAAAAATCCCTCGCTCTACCGGCCCGACCGATCCTCACCCCTGACCTTTCTCACCTCAATCACGCGGAACAAATGCATCGACCGCCTCCGCAAGGCGGGGAGACGCCTTCCCACGGCAACGGGGGACGCGGATTTCTCGGAGCTGGTGGCCGACGACCGCTCCTCCGATCCCTATCGTTCCGCCGAACTCGACGACCTCTCGGCGCAGGTGCGGAGCTGCCTCGGCGCGCTCCCTGAACCGCAACGGATCACGGTCGAGTCGTCCTACTTCGAAGGTTTGGGACCGGAGGAAATCGCCACCCTCTTCGAGCTTCCCACCGCCACCGTCAAATCCCGGCTCCGCCTCGCCCTCGACAAGCTGAGACGCTGCCTCCGCCGCTCTCCGATCGCATGACCGACGACCAAAAAGAGAATGCCGCTCTCTTCGCCCTCGGACTCCTCGAGGCGGCGGAGGCGGAGGCGTTCCTGCAAGACGCCGCCCGCGATTCCGAACTCGCCGCACTCGCCGCCGATTATCAGGCGACCCTCGGGGTCATCGCTCTTTCCGCCGATCCGATCGAACCACCCGCGAGCCTGCGGGAGTCCATCCTCACGAAGGCGATGGAGGGAGAAATTCCTGCTGTTCTTCCCGCCCCCGTCGTTCTTCCCTCGATCCCGAAGGCAAAACCCGCCCGTCGTTTCCAAGTCGTCGTTCCCTGGAGCCTCGCCGCCTGTCTCGCGGTCGCTTGTGCCGTCCTCGCCTATCGCACCTCCGTGTTGCAGAACGAAAAGGCGGCCCTGATTGCCGCGCGCGACGATTGGTCGTCGCTCCAACTCGCCGTCCTCGCCCCGGCTGAACCTGGAACGTCCGAAGCCACGGGACGAGCCCTCTGGGATGGGAAGCGTGGCGTGGGCGTCTTCGAATCCGGCACCCTTCCCACCCTCGCCCAAGACCAGGTCTATCAGCTCTGGATCTTCGAGAAGGACAATCCGGCTCCCGTCCCTTCCGGATTCTTCATCCCCTCCGAGGGCACCCGCGCCGAGCTGAAGCCGCAACGTCCCGTCGGGGAAGTCGCCGCGGTCGCCGTCAGCATCGAGGTCGCCGGAGGCCGACCGCAGCCCGAAGGCCCGGTCGTCCTCGTCGGCAAGGTGGAGACGTCCGGTTGAACGCGAGAAGCCTCACAGCTTCTTGATCGCGATCTTGCGGAAGGCCACCGCATCGCCGTGACCGGCAAAACCGAAGTAACCCTTCGTGAGATTCTTGCCGGGATGTTCCTTGCCACCGGCATATTCGGTCACCTTGGAAAGATCGGTGTCGAGAATGACGGAACCGTTCAGCTCCACCTTGATCGTCGAGCCTTTCACCGTCACCTCCTGATAGTTCCACTCGCCGACGGGACGCTGGTAGCCGCGATGGGCCGGAGCCATGCCATAGGCGCTGCCATGATACTGGCGGGGGTCGAGCTTCGCGTATTTCTCGGCCTCGTTGTCGAGCACCTGGAGCTCGGTCATGCCCGTGTAGGCCGGATCGCCTTCGCCGGGATAGCGGATCGCGAGACCATTGTTGCCGCCCGCGGGAACCTTGAACTCGAGGCGCACGATGAAGTCTCCGTATTCCTCCGCCGTGCGCAGGACACCGCCCTTGCCCGCCTTGCATTGGATCGCGCCGTCAACGACTTCGTAGTTGTCCGCCGCGCCGGTCCAGCCACTCAGATCCGAGCCATTGAAGAGAGACGTGAAGCCCGCCGCCGCGTCATCACCGCGGAGCAGATCGTTCGCCTCGGAGCCGGAGATTTCCTTCACCGAAAGATTGCGCCAGCGGATCTCACCACCGTGGGTTTGGAGGTGGATCGGTCCTTTCGCCGGGAGCGGTTTGGCGCGGTCCCAGAAGTTTTCCATGATCGCATTCTCCACGACCGCCTGATCGTTCAGCCAGACCCAGGTGCGCGCACCGAGTTGGCGGATTTTGAAAGAGTTCCACTCGCCGAGAGGTTTGTCCGCCTTCACGAGAGGATCCTTGCCGGCGGCACCGGGGCTGTTGTTCCAGAGGCCACCCGAGCCCTTGTCGGCCCCGTGTTTGATGGAGGGTTCGTGCGCCACATCCCAGATCTGCACCTGCGGCGTGCCGCGGAGGTAGATGCCGCTGTCCGCGGTCGGCACGGTCTTGTATTCGACGAGAAACTCGATGTCACCGTAGTCCTTGTCGGTCGTGGCGTAGGGACCGTGACCATCGTTGACGAGCTCGCCATTCTGGACCGACCAGTGGGCCTTGAACTCGGCCTGTTGATCCGCGAGGGATTTCTCGCGCTCCTCCGGCGTCTTCGCTTTGACAGTAGTGTGGGGATTGTCACCATGCCAGCCACTGAGATCCTTGCCGTTGAAAATGGCGACAGAATCGGATTGGGCATTCAGCGAGGGCACGAGCGTGGCCAGGGCGAGGATCAGGAGGGGTTTGTACATGGGATAATGAGGCGGGATTTCGGAAGAGGATTCAATGGGTCGTTTGGGCGGATTCGCGGGAGGTTTCGGATCAAAACCCTTCGGAAATCTCGACCTCGCGCTTGAGTTCAAGCGACCTCTGCCCCGCCTCGAGCGCGGCGATGAGTTCGACTTCTTCTTCAAGGGGAACGCTGACCTTGTCACGCACCGCCAGATCAAGGAAGGCTTCGAGGAGGTAGGCGTAGAGATCCTTCAAATCGGGCTCGACGCGCAGATTGCCTTTCTCGCCGAAAAGCTGGATCGAAAAGCCGGCCCGCATCTTTTCCCTCGCTCCGACCATCAGGACGATGTCGCACTCGTCCTTGCGACGCAGGCGAACGATGTGAGCTCCCTCGCGTCCCGTGTTGTGGGCGCTCACGACTCCCGGACCGAGGACGGCGTAGGCCATCGAAAGGGCGTGGATGCCATAATAAACGAGATCTCCAGGACCGGTCACGGTGCAGAGGCGGATCGGTCCGATCCCTTTCGCATCCTCCCGCAGCTTCACGATGTCCGGGACAAAACGCAGGCTGCTCGCGGACATGAATTTTGTCCCGGTCTCCTTCGCGATCGCGGCGATGCCAGCAGCCTCCTTCGCGGTCATGGCGAGGGGCTTGTCGCAGAAGGTCGGGATGCCCTTGCGCAGCGCGGCTTCGGCGTATTTCCACTGCGCGCCGCTGCCGTCGTCGATGAGGAGGGCGAGATCGACGTCGGTGACACACTCCTCCGGGGAGCCGGCCACCGTTTCGATCCCGCAGATGTCGGCGATCGCGGCGGCGGCGGCTGGGTCAGGGTCCCAGATCTTGACGACCTTCGCGCCCTCGATCCGCTTCGCCGACTTCACGAAGGTGCCCTTGAAGGCCTTGGCCTTTTCCTCGTCGAAGCCGTTGAAGGTCGTGGCGAAGGCGGTGCCATGGTTCGATCCCGGCGTGCGCGGCTGTGGATCGGGACCGTAGGCCGCCCCGTAGCTTGCCGCCGAGACGAGGCCGATGCGGAGCGGTTTGGCGGCGTCCTGGGCGAGGACGTTCAGCGCGGGCGAGGCGGCAGCCAGTCCCGCGAGGGATTGGCCGAGGAAAGAGCGGCGGGGGATTGGGGGATTCATGGGGTAAATATTGTTTTGTCAGGGTTTGGGTTCGCGGGGAGGTCCCAGGGCGATGCGGAAACCATCGCGGGAGTCGGAATACTCCGGCCCGCGCAGCCCGAGCCTCACCGCGCAACGCGCGTTGCCGGGCACGTCGAAGTAATTCCCACCGCGGCAGACCGGGCGGATGTCTTTCGAGGCGAAGACGACCTCCTCATGACCACCGGTCGGGTCGAAATGATCGAGCACGATCTCCCACACCCCGCCGCAGGTGTCAGCGAGGCCGAAGCCGTTGCGACCGCGCTCCCCGTAGTGATCGGCAGGCGAGACGAAGGCGAATCCGTCGCTCCACGGCACCTTCGCGAGCGGCCAGGTGCGGGTGCGGCCGGGCAGGAAGTCGATCCCGGAGAAATTCACGCGCCCCTCGCCCTCCTCGATCTCATTGCCCCACCAGAAATAGTGACTTTCCTTGCTTCCGCCGCGGCAGGCGTATTCCCATTCGGCTTCGGTGGGGAGACGGTAGACGAGACCCTCGGGCAGACGTCCCGCCTCGCGCTCGCGCTTCGTGAGCCATTCCCCGAAAGCGCGCGCGTCGTTCCAGCTCACGCAGACGACGGGAAAGTCTTCGCGCAGCTCATGCGGAAAGCCCGGGTCGCGCCAGCTCTTGCCCTCGGTCGCCTTCCACGGGTGGACGACGCCGGTCGTGAATCGGTAACCGGTCCATTCGGGATCGAAACAATGCGGCGCGCCACCCGGTTTCTCGCCGTCGGTGACATATCCGCTTTCCTCGACGAATCGGCGGAACTGTCCCATCGTCACTTCGGTGCGGCCGATCCAGAAGGCCTCCTTCACCCTCATCGGCCGCGGGGCCTCGCCTTCGAACGACTCCCGCGACGTGCCCGGCGTCGCCCCGCCCTCGATGCCCGTGGCCCACGCCTTCTCCTCCGCCGTGCTGCCCATGAGGAATTCACCCGGCGGGAGCTTCACCAGTTCGAGGGTGACCTTGCCACCGAGGTCGACGGATCTCGTTTCGGGGTCGGCGGCGGAGAGGCAGATCGGAGCCACGACGGCGAGGAGGCTAGCGAGGCGTTTCATGGGTAAGCGGAAACGGGTGTGGACACGGGAATGGGGACAGGGGAATGAAAGGAATTCCTTTGTCCCCATTCCCTTGTCCCCGGCTCCTGGAAAAGTCCCTTTCATTTGCTGATCGGTTGTGAAATCCGCAGATAGGCGAACAGGTCGCGCCACTGTTGTTCATCGAGGCCTTCGAGCAATCCTTCGGGCATGAGGCTGCGGCCCATCGGCTCGACCGTGTCGATTTCGGCAGCGGACAGGGTCAGGTCCTGCCCATCAAGGCCTCGCAGGACCGTGACCTGGTTGTCGCGATCGACTTGGAAGCCGCCGAGCGTACGACCGTCCTTCGTCTTCACGGTGATGAATTGGAAACCCTCGCGGATCTCGGCGTTGGGATTGACGATGCTGATGAGCATGGTGCCGAGGTTGTCGCGCTGATAGCCGGTGAGCTCCGGTCCGATCTTGCCGCCCTTGAAGAAGAGCTTGTGACAGCTCGCGCAGCGCTGCTCGTAGATCGGCTCTCCGGCGTAGGGATTGCCCGGCGCCTTCTTCAGCGCCTCCTCGACCGAGGCGATCCGCGCGTTGAAATCCATCCCCGCGGTTTCCACCTTCGGGAACAATTTCACCGCGGCGGTGCGGACGGATTCCTCGGCGTGCGAGCGCAACTGGTCGGCGACATCGCCGGGCACGAGCGAGAGCGGCAGACTGCCCGACTGAAGCGCCGTGATGAGCATTCCCGCCCAAGCCGGGCGGCTCCCAAGCAGGGTGAAGGCCGCGGGGCGAACCACCTCGGGGAGTTTTGGCAGGTTCGTCAGGGTCTCGTTGGCGATGGCCGCCTCATCGTAGGCGCCGAGCGAAGCGAAGGCGGCACGGCGGAGATCGACCTCGCCTTCGCTCGTCGCGAGTTTCAGCAACACCGACACGGCCTCCGGTCGCTTGATCTCGCCGAAGCTGCGGGTGTAGCGGAGCCGTTCGTCGAGCGGGGCCTTTGCGTCGGCGATGAGGGCGAGCGCCTCCTTCACCGCGGCTTCATCACCCTGGCGCAGGCGGATTCCGAGGGAGGCTCCTCCCGATGCCGCCATCGCCGCGAGCAATTCCTCGGGCAGGGCGGTCATGGTGCGGCCTCGGTAGGCTTCCTCGAATCCTTCGAGCAGTTTCCCGGCCTGCTCCGGTCCGGGAGCGAGGCGAAGGAGTTTCGCGAGCTGGAGCAGATCCTGCCGTTTGCCCTCCACCGAAAAGCGACGCGCGATGCGGGGCAGCAAATGTTCCTGCACGATTTTCTTGTCCCACAGCGACCGGATCTCGAAGAGCGCCATCACATCCTCCGTCGAAGAAGGCAGATGCGCCTCGAGGACCCACCAGCAGAGGAGCGGAATGTAGGGATCGTTCACATCCTCGTCCCGGCTGAGCAAGGCGGCGACGAGGGGAAAAGCCTGCTCGTTGGCAAGGCGGCGGGCGGTCGAGGCCATCTGCGAACGCACCTCGGCGTCGGGTTCGACCGCGGCGCGGGCGAGGAGGGTGTCGAAGACATTCGTCGCCAGCGGATAGGCCTCGGTGCGGGCAGGCGGCAGGCCGAGATTGCGCTGGATGCCATAGGCGTCGCCTAACAAACGCACCGTCCAGCCGCGCACCGCGGCATCGCCATGGGCGAGGGTTTTTTCCGCGGTCGCGTCATCGAGTCCCGCGATCTGGTAAAGTGCCCAGAGCGCGTGAAGGGCGGCCGGTCCGCTGCCGTTCATGGCGAGTTCCTTCAGATTTGGCACGACCGCCTCGTCACCGCGTTCCCCGAGCAGCCGGGTCGCGGTGCGGCGGTGCCATTTGTTGGGGTGATCGAGCAGGGTGATGAGTTCGCCGCTGTCCAGGGCCGAGAGCGTGAGTTCGTTCTCGAGTTCCATCCCCTCCCCCGCCACCCGGTAGATCCGTCCGGAAGTCGGATCGATCTGGTTTTGATAGTGTTGGCCGTGGGCGATGTAGAATTCATACATGTCCGCGACATGGAGCGAACCATCGGGCGCATTGGCGAGGTAGACAGGACGGAAGGCCGGGTCGCTGCTCTTCACCACCGTGCCATGATCGACCGTCTCGAAGGTCGAGCCGCGAGCCACCCATTTCGAGGCGATGATCTCGTTGTGAAGCGGATCGATCGCGAAGAGCATCCCGCGCACGGCCTCGGGCATGGCCGTGCCGTCGGCGAAGGCGCCGAAGTGGGTGAAACGCACCACGGGATCCTTCGTCGCCATCATCGGCAGGTCGCCGAAGGCGTAGGGATTGCGCGGCGGACCGAACTTGCCGGGATCGACGCCCTGCATCAGGTAGAAGCCGCCCTGCACATAGTGCCAGCCGCGCGTTCCACCGCCGTTGTGCCCCGAATAAAGCCGCCCCACCGAATCGAACTCGAGCCCGAAGGTGTTGCCGCTGCCTTCCGCGAAGATCTCGAAAGCCCGCGTCCCGGGGTGATACCGCCACACCATGCAACCTTCGAAATAGACGCCGGCATGTCCCTCGGGATCGAGTCCGGGCCGAACGACGCGGCACGAGACGGTGCTGCCCTGGCCTCCGTAGATCCAGCCATCAGGCCCCCAGACGAGGCCGTTCGCGGCGGAGTGGCTGTCCTCGAATCCGAACCCTGACAAATGCACCACGGGATCGCCGTCGGGTTTGTCATCACCGTCGGCGTCGGGATAGAAGAGGAGGTAGGGCGCGTTCATCACCCAGATCCCGCCCTTTCCCGGCAGGACCGCGTTGGCCATGTTCAGCCCCTCGACGAAGACCTTGCGCGAGTCGTAGCGACCATCGCCGTCGGTGTCCTCGTGGATCGTGATCAGATCAGCACCCGGATCGTGATGCGGCGGCGCGAGTGGGACCTTGTCGTAGTGGGCGCGGTAATAGCGGTCGCGGCTCAGCATGCGGAGTCCCGCCGGATAGGGATACTGCTTCGAATGGATCACCCAGAGGCGGCCCTTGCCGTCGTAGCTGAAGTGGAAGGGCTGGGCGACATCGGGTTCGGCGAGGAGCTGCTCGACCTTCAGGCCGTCTTTCGCGGTAAAGGTTTTGGCGGCTTCGTCAGGAGACAGCTTCGGACCGTGAACCTGCTCGGCGCGACCGAGGACGCGATTCGATTCGCGGAATTCCTCGAACGCGGCCCGGGCCGGCTTTCCGGCGAGGGCCTTGCCGGGCGCGTAATCGCCGGAGAGCTGCTCCCATTCCCCCTCGAAGACACATTCCCAGAAGTAGTTCATGAGGAAGGGCGCCTCCTTGCGGAATCCGATCGCGCCGTCCACCGGGGTCGACTTCACCGCGATTTCGTTCCATTGCCCGGGCACGAGCGTGCCGACGGGGACCTTGTAGCGGAGAAATCCGGGCTCGCTGCCGCCGCCGATTATCACTCCGTTGACCCAGACCTCGTGGGCTCCGGGCAGGTCGCTGAAATGGAACCCGACCGATTCCTCGAAGAGATTGCGCTCGTGTTTGGTGAAGAAACTGTCGTGCGGCTTCACCCAACAGCGCAGCCACGTGGTGCCGTCCGCCGGGATCGCACCGGGAACCTTGGCGGGTTGCCAGTCGGCCGCGTTGGCGGTGACGGAGAGGAGGCCGAACAGGGCCGGAAGAAGGGACCATCGTTTCATAAGAGGAGCGAAACTTGCGTTTGCGGGGAATCCGGGTGACATTCACCGCAAATCTTGCGGTGAATATGGGCTACATTCACGAACAGCCGGGTTGGCCCGATCTGAAGTGGGACGAAGGACGTCTCGCCAGTACTCTCGCGGCAGTCCGCTTCTCGCAGGGACGTCTCCTCGGGAAAATGGAGGCGATGGGATTTCCTTTTCGCGACGAGGCTGGTCTCACCACGCTGACCCGGGATGTCGTGAAGTCGTCCGCCATTGAAGGGGAGCGGCTCAATGCCGAGGAGGTGCGGTCGTCGATCGCCCGCCGCCTCGGTATGGACGGGGGAAAGAATCGTCCCGCCTCGCGGGAGGTGGAGGGAATCGTCGAAATGATGCTCGACGCGACCCAACACTGCCGGCTTTCCCTCACGAAGGAAAGGCTCTTTTCCTGGCACGCCTCGCTGTTCCCCGCGGGCCGGAGCGGCATGCGACGCATTGTCACCGGAGCCTGGCGCAACGACGAAAGCGGGCCCATGCAAGTGGTCTCGGGTCCGCTCGGCAAAGAACGTATCCATTTTGAGGCGGTTCCTGCGGGCCGGCTCGATGCGGAGATGGACGCTTTTGTCGAATGGTTCGAGGCACCCCATTCCATCGACCCCATTCTCTTTGCGGGCCTCGCGCACCTCCGCTTCCTCACGATCCATCCCTTCGAAGACGGCAACGGACGCATCGCCCGTGCCATTGCCGATCTCATACTCGCGAGGTCCGAGGAGACGGAACGGCGCTTCTACAGCCTCTCCGGGCAGATCGAACGGGATCGCAAAGCTTACTATCTCCAACTTGAGCGCACCCAAAGCAGTGATCTCGACGTGACGGCGTGGCTGGACTGGTTTCTCGGATGCCTCGGACGCGCCATCGGCTCGGCGGAAGAAACGCTCGCGACCATTCTCGTAAATGCCGCCATCTGGGAAAAGGCGAATCGTCATCCCGTGAACGAACGGCAGAAGATCGTCCTCAACCGGCTTCTCGACGGCTTCAGGGGAAACCTCAACACCTCGAAATACGCCAAACTCGCGAAATGCTCCGAAGACACCGCGCTGCGTGACATCAAGGCACTCTGCGAATGGGGCATCCTTGAGCGCAATGCGGCCGGAGGACGGAGCACGAGCTACGCGCTGTCGAAGTGAGCCATGGCTCTGGAGCACCTGATTCATCATCCTATCCGATCATCACCACCTGCCCCATCCGCGCCGATTCCTCGGCGGCGAGACAAGCCCGCACGGCCTCGCGCGACTCCTCGGGAGTGATCACGGTGGGCCGCTCTCCGTCGAGGACGCACTGCGTGAAGTAGGCGAGTTCGTCGCGCAGGGCGCCGCGCAACTTGCCATGCTGGGTCGGCCAGTAGGTCGTGTCGGGACAGCGCGCTCCGTCCTTGTCGACGACCATCAGGTTCGGATGGGTGTCGTGGATGGAAATCGATCCTTCCGTGCCGACGATCTCGAGTCGCTCGTCGATCTGGAAGGGCGTCGTGTCGGGCAGGCACCAGACCGCCTCGAGGATGCAGGAGGCCCCGCTCTCGAGACGATACATCACCTGCCCGAGATCGGGATGGGCGTGGCTGCGGTATTGCACGGTCTGCGCGTAGGCGCTAACGGCGCGGGAACCGCTGAACCAGAACATAAGGTCGGTGTCATGGACGCCGTCGCCGATGATGGGTCCGATTTTGTCGAGCACGGTCGCGCCGACCCAGGAGGGCAGATTCCGCCGCGCATACATTGAGACGATTCTGCCGATGCGTCCCGCCTCGATCGCTTCCTTGGCGGCGGCATACCGCGGATTGAAGCGGCAGATGTGACCCGTCATGAAAAACCCGCTCGCCGCGTTCGCCGCCGCGACGATGCGGTCGCAGTCCGCCACCGTCGAAGCCATCGGCTTTTCGAGGAAGACGTGCTTGCCCGCCTCAAGCGCTGCCACGGCGGGATCGGCGTGCTGGTCCCACATCGTCGTGATGCTGACCGAATCGATCTCCGGATCGGCGAGCATCGCGTGGAAATCCGTGTAGGTCTTCTTCACGCCGAACCTGCCCGCGACTTCGGCGAGGCGCTCCGGATTCCGCGTGCACACCGCCGCGATCTCCACGTTCGGGATCGCCGCGAGCGCCTCACAATGTTTCTCCCCGAACCAACCGAGGCCCAAAACCGCATGCTTCAATTTCTTCATCAAGATTCTTACCTTTAATTTTTTCTTTCCGACCTTTTTACAGCACGGCGTCGCCGCGCTCACCAAGGCGGCAGCGCCATCGTGCCTCCATCGAGCACGATGGAAGTCGCGTTGATGTATTCGGAATCCTCGCTCAGAAGGAAGGCCGCCGTCTTCGCGATGTCGACGGGCTGGCCGAGCCGACGCACCGGAATCTTCTTGGCGACCTCGGCGTAGAGTTCCTCGACCGGCTTGTCCCATCCGTCGCAGGTCGCCGCGAGCATGGGCGTGTCGATCGTGCCGGGACAGATCCCGACGACACGCACCTTGCCGGCGTGGTCGGTGGCGAGGCAACGGATCAGCGACTCGAGCGCGCCCTTCGAGGCACAATAGAGCGCGTGGGCCGGAAAGCCGATGAAGGCCGCGACCGAGGTGGTGACGAGAAAGACCCCTTTTCCCGAGGACGACTCCATCGCGGGGATGGCGTGTTTCGCGGTCCAGAAGACGCTCTTCACGTTCACGTTCATGATCTTTTCCCAGATCGCGTCGTCGAACTCGGTGACCTTGCCCTTGCCCCAGACGCCGGCGTTGCAATGGACGCCGTCGAGCCGGCCGTATTCCACCACCGTGAAATCAACGAGCGCCTTCACGCTCTCTTCGATGGAAACATCGGCGTGGATGAAACGCACCTCGCGTCCGGCGGCGCGGAGTTCGTCTTCGAGCGCTTCACCCCGGTCCTGCTGGTTCGAGGTGGTGACGACCTTCGCCCCAAGCGCGGCGAAGTGGCGTGTGCAGGCTTCACCGATCCCGGAGGTGCCTCCGGTGACGAGAATGACTTTGTTTTTCAGGTTCATAAGGGATCACCAGGGGAGGTCTTCCTCGCGATCGAACTTCATGTATTCGATGACGGCCCCGTCCTTGAGGATGAAAGCGACGGTGAAATTCGGCGAAGGTTCGAAGGGCTCGAGGATGACCTCCTCCCCCGCGATCGCCGCGGCAATGTCATCGACGCGGTAAGCGACGTGCGGCATGTCGCGCACCGGTCCGGTCACCGGACTGTCGGGTTCAAAGCGCAAGTATTCGACGCTGTAGGGATGTTTGCGGGGGTCGGTGACCCAGACGCGGGTGTCCTCGACGAAGAACTCGCCGGGCTGGCTCTGGTCGGTGGGAAGGCCGATGTGGTGGAACTGGCGCATGGAGGGATGGAGTGTTGAAGAAACTGAATACCGATTACCGATTACCGACCACCGCCTCCACCGCCCGGTCCGCCATGCGGAAGAAGTCGTTCTCCGGGGCGTAGCCGAGGACGGTGCGGGCTCGGGTGATGTTGATCTCGAAGGGGTGGTAGTCGGGACAACGGATCTCGACGGTGGGAAGGCCGAGTTTTTCGGAAAGGTAGCCGGCGGCGACCCGGTAATCGAAGCAGGATGGCCCGGCGATGTTGAAAGCCTGGCCGTTCGCGGCGGGATTGCCGAGCATGAGCCCAAAGGCCTGCATCACGTCATCGATGTGGACGATGTGGCGGCGCAGGGGGATGCCTTGGGCGTTTGTCAGGATCGGGATGCGCTCCTGCCCCGTCTTGACGAGGGCGAGAATGTCGTCGGTGATCTCGCCGAAACCGTGACCGGGCTCGGCCGGGTTCACGTTGCGGAGCAGGGAGAAATGCTTCAGCAGGTCGTCGCCCTCAAAAACCCAGGAAGAACGCAGCACTGTCACGGGCACGCCGTATTGGACGGCATATTGCTGCGCCATGGTCTCCTCCATCACTTTCGAAAAAGCGTAGTAGCCGGGATAGGCGGTCAGCGGATGATTCTCGTCGATGAGGATGGGCTGCGGGTAAAACCAGATGCCGTAGGCCGCGTCGCCGCCGAGGAGGAGGAATTGTTCGACTCCCTGCTTCCGGCAGGCCTCGAGAACGTGGAAGGTGCCCTTCACGCTGACGTCGAAGAAGGTGTCCGCATCCTCCTTCGTCGTCGCGAGCTGCACGACGAGGTCGGCTCCGCGCACCGTCTCCTCGACCGCCCCCGGGTCGGCGATGCTGCCCTGGATCGAAGTGACGCCCGGTCCCGCGACGGGGGTCTTGTGAACGAGCGCCCGCACCGGCCAGCCACGTTCCGCGAGAAGCGCGAGGGCACGACGTCCCAGCTTGCCTGCCGCTCCAAAGATCGCCACGGTTTTGTTCATCGCACTGGAGCATAGCCGGATTCCGGTGGCAAAGGCTTGGCGGGCAGCGTCAACCTTTGGTATTTTCCGGCCATGAACGCAAACGCGTTATCCCAGCGTGAGAAAGCCCGCGCCCTCCGGTTTCAGAAGGATTTCTTCAACCGGATCGGCGGAGGCTTGCAACTTTCGGCCCTCTTCGCCCATCTCCCGATGGTCGCGTTCCTCGCGAAGGATGAACAAAGCCGCTTCGTCTGTGCGAATGCCCCCACCCTGAAAATCTTCAATCTCGAGCATGAGTGGGAGATGCTCGGCAAGACCGATGCCGACTTCTTCTCCCGTCCGCTCGCCGAGAGTTTCCTGGAAGAGGATCGCCGCGTCATGACGAGCGGCGAGACGCGGACCTACTACGCGCAGATGGTGCCCGACATCGCCGGCCCGCTGAACTGGTATGTCGTCACCGTGGCACCGCTGCGCGATCCGAGCGGCCGCATCTGCGGAGTCGCCATCATCCTCTACGACCAACACGAGATCGGCGGCGTGGCGCAGCCCTTCTCGCAGCTCGAGCCGGCCCTGCGCCATCTCCACACCCGCTTCCGCGAGGCCATCACCACGGCCGAGCTCGCCGCCCTCTGCCACCTCTCCGAGCGACAGTTCACCCGGGTCTTTCGGCGTTTGTTAGGGGAATCACCGATGCGTTACCTCATCCGGCAGAGACTGCACGCCGCGCGCCACGAACTGATCGCGAACGACCGGCCGGCCGGTGCGATCGCCCTCGACCTCGGCTTCTACGACCAGAGCGCCTTCACCCGCGCCTTTCGTGCCGCCACGGGAATGACTCCGGCAGCCTACCGGGCTCGGCACTTGCAGGAACCCGAGGAAAAATGAAGGTGCGCCGGTTCAGACCTCATCATCCGCGTCATCTTCGAAGTCGACCTCGCGGACGCGTTTTTTGTCGCGCTGCGCCTCGACATGACCGCGGATCAGATCGGCCACTTCGGTGCTGCGATGGATCGCATTCAGCACGACATCCGGCGTGCTGCGGTCGGACGTCTGCAGCAGGATCCGACCGAGGCCGAAGATCCGGAAATGGAAAGGCAGCTCCTGTTTCATATCCTTCACCCGGTAGAGTTCGAGGACCTCGACACTGCGGCTGAAAACTCCGCTGCTGTGCTTGAGGCGTTCGGTGGTGAGCTCGTAGTTGTCGAAACGCGTCGCGATCGACTTCACGATCCAAGGCAGCAGGCAGACGATCCACACGACGATGATCACCGGTATGACAAGTGGTCCCGCCACGAAGGTGGTCAGCAAGGCCGCCGCCGTGAGGATTCCACCGACGACCAGGCCGAGGATCAGCGCGGGAAGATTCAGCACCTGCGAGGGAGTGCCTTTCCAGAGGATTTGTTCGGAATTCATCTTGGGGGGAAAACGGGAATGCCGGAGTTTGTCATGCCGGCGTCCTCTTGGCGAATACAATCGCGTGGCGGTTTTGGAGCGCGTGGCCCGCCGGTCGGGATTTTCCATGGCATGCCTTTGCGCCGCGATCCGTCCATGCTTTACTCCCCGCATGAATCGAAATCGCCTCTTCCTCATTCTTGCCTCGTGCGCGATGCTCCCGATCGAGGCGGCGGATTACCAAGGCAAGATCGGCAAACTCGAGGCCGTCTTTTCCCTCGAATGGCACGACGATGGCAGCGTCACGGGCGCTTACGGCCATCCCGCAAAGCCCGGCACGATCTACTCGCTCGAGGGCAACAACCCGGCCGAAGGCGAGCTGTATCTTGAGGAATACACCGGTGACACCCTGACCGCGCGCTGCTACTTGCGAAAAGTGGTCACCGATGGAGTGATCCTCTGGCGCGGCGAGATGCGGAACACCGACGGCCGCATTCTGCCGATGGAGTTCGCGAGGGCTCTCGGACGTATCGAGACACCTGCTCCCGCTGCGGCGGAGAACGTTTATTCGGGATACGTGGGCCGGCTGGACGCCGAATTCCGGCTCGCCTGGCGCGAGGACGGGACGCTCAACGGATCCTATCATTACCCCCAACGCCCCGGCACGACCTACCGGCTCGTCGGATTGAATCCGGCGGAGGGAGAATTGTTTCTCGCCGAATACACCGGCGATCAACTCACCGCGAAGTGTCTCCTCCACAAGCGCCTCGAAGCTGACGCGATCGTGTGGGAAGGCCTGATGATGAACGAGGACGGCCGGCATTTCCCGATGGCTTTCGCAAGATCGCGGGGAAATCAAAGCGAGGCAGGCTCGATCGATGACTACGAGGCGAAACGCCAGGCCTTGTTCGCCTCGATCGAAGAGTCCGTGAGATGGGATGACTTCCCCCTGGCCGACGCCGTGATCGAGCGTGTGCCCGTGCACCTCGACCACGCCGAATATTTCGGAGCCAAAATCCTCTCCTGGCAGGACGACGGCATCGGCACCACGATCCGACTGTCGATCGCGGATTGGGACCAGAAAGGTCGGCTCCTGCTCGAAGCCGGACGTGAGGTGACTTTGCGCGCCGCCCGCACCCTGCCGATCCCTTCCGCCCTGCTGGTGGGACGGGAGATTTCCGTCCTCATTGCCCCGGATGGATCGATCTACAGCCTGGAACTTTGCGACATCGCCCTGACCCACGTGCGGCCGGCCGACTCGGGAAAACTCGAGGTGCGTGGCGTGATCGATCTTTTCACCGTCGAGGAGAGTTTCGACTGGTCACCCGAACGATTCGCCGAAAAGATGCGCACGGCACCGGTGATCGAGTTTCTCCCCGACAAACTCGCTCTCGATCTCGAGCCTTCCCGCGATCTCGAGTTCGCGGAAGGCGAGGTCTTTTTCCAAACCATCCGCCTCGTTCGCGATCACGGCTTCGCCATCCAGGCGACCTCCGCCGGCCCGGGATCGCTCGAACTGGAATCACTCTCACTCGAGCCCGAACCCGGGCCGCGCCCCTGGATCCCACTGGAAGGACTCAAGGAAACGGTCAAGGCGCCTCCGATCCAACACACGACCCAAGCGGGCTGACGACCTTGCCGACCTCACTTCGAAGTGAGTTCGTGCACGCCGTCCCACTTTCCGGGAGGCGCGGATGCATAAGCCCGGCAACGCTCCACCAGCAAGGCGGCCGACACAGCGAGCGTGGCATGTGGGTGTTTTGTCAGGATCCCCAATGCTGCGGCGGCCTCCTCGAATGCGCCCGCTTCATACAGGGCAAACGCGGCGCGATACGCGGTGCGACCGTCTTCACCCGGATCATCGCCACGGCCAAAGATCGCATGCAGCTCCGTGGCGCGCGACTTGCCCTTCACCTGCACGCGATCGACGAGCAAGGAAACCGGCTTCACTTGAAGCGCGGAAACAAACTCCCCGCTCGCGAGAATGGCGGCGGCGTAGTTTTTGGTCTGGCTCTCGATCCGGGCGGTGGTGTTGACGCAGTCGCCCACGAGGTTGTAATCGCGGTAACTGCGGGATCCAACGTGACCGACGAGACCACGCCCGCAGTGAAGTCCGATGCCGATGCGGAGCCATCGGTCGATCTCGTCGGCGGCCGGATTTTCCACGCGCTGTTGCAGGGTCTCCTGAATTTCCAAAGCGGCGCGGAGGGCACGATCGGGCGCGTCGTCACAAGGCTCGGGAGCGCCCCAGTAGGCGAGGAATTGATCACCGGCGAAACGCGCGAGACTCCCGTTTTCACGAAGCGCCGCCTCGGTTTCCACCGCGAAGAGCCGGTTCAGCAACTCGAAGACCCGCTCGACTTCGCCGCTTTCGCAGAGCGTCGTAAAACCGCGGAGATCACTGAGAAGCACGGCGACATCGCCGCCCCGCGGACGGATCATGTCGAGATTTTGCGTCACCTGCTTCAACACCGCCGGAGAGAAATAGAAACCGAGCATGGCATCGCGCCGGGTCCGCTCGCGTTGCTCCACGGTCCAGCGACGCCCCACCTCCAGCACCACCGCGCCGCCCCACAACACCGCCGACGAGACCGCGGCCGGCAGCAGCAAGACCCCGCGATGCCAGATCGCGATCCACCCGAGCAGCAAGGTAAGGAGGATCCCCGCCGCCGCGATGAGCACGAGCCAGCGTTTCTTCCGCACCCGCGAAAACCCGAAGGCGGCGAGGGCGGCAATGAACAGATGAAAGGCGATGTCCACGCCGACCGGCGCGGGCCGGATCGCGGTATCGTGCATCAAGTCGTGCAGGGCGGTGCCGTGCAGCAACATCCCGGGCTGCTGCGCGCCGTGGGTGGTTGGCTTGCCGTCGACCTCCGCGTCGTATCCGAGAAAAACGATCGTGTCGCGCAAAGGGGAATCGGCTCCCGATCGATCGGCGAGACGCTCGAGCTGCTCGATCGTCCAGACGCGTCCGCCTTCGGCCAGTTCGGGGAGACGTTTGTCGTAGCGGTCATCGTAGTAGGAGTGGCGCAGATTCAGGAAGAGCCGTCCCTCATCCGCGCGCCGGACAATCGCCTTGCCATCGGGGCCTGGCATCTTCCACTCCATCGCCCCGGCTTCCACCACTTGAGGGGCGAGTGCGGCGGGGCGCGAAGCGGTGAACGCGGCAAGCGCGAGAGACGGCATCGTCTCATCTCCGAAGCGGTGGACCTGCCGATACTCGCGCCAATGACGGTCGGCGGGGACATTGACGATGCCTTGCAGGAAATCCCCGCCACCCGCATCGGGCAGCGATCGGAGGAGATGCGGCGGATCGGCCTGATGCTCGATCGAAGTCGAAAGCACTACCGTGGTGCGCGTCGTCTCGTGGATGCGACGGATCGTGTCGGCGATGATCTGCTGATCGATCGCGCGTCCATAGGCGTGGATGATGTCGACCGCGACGACGCGCGCCTCGAGTCGGGCGAGGGTCTCGAGGACACCTGCGACGGTGGCGTATTCGCCCACGGTCGCGAAACGCCGGGCGATCTCTTCGTTCACGCTGAG
The DNA here is from genome assembly GCA_016795385.1 of Verrucomicrobiales bacterium. GTDB lineage: Bacteria > Verrucomicrobiota > Verrucomicrobiia > Verrucomicrobiales > DEV007 > Arctic95D-9. Next base: position 157,541 of record JAEUHI010000086.1, read on the forward strand.
TTCGGCAAAACGGATCGCGGGATCGAGCGGCTCCGCCATTCCCGCGCGCGCCCGGACATCGAGCGCGAGATCGAGCCAGAAGAGCTCCGCCTTTTCCACCACCGACGGCGCGAAGGTCCTCAGGGAGAGGATCGCGGCGAGCGCGAGCAGCGGGAAAAACCATGGCGACGAGACAGGGTCGAATCCCCCGCTCGACCCTGTCGGGTCCGGCTCGCTGGCGCTGCGGCTCACAGGGCGAGAGGCGTGGTGATGGGAAAGACGAGCACGCCGGGAGCACCCGGAGCAAAGGAGAGGACGCGGGCATCCTGACGCCACTCGCTGTCGAGGGTTTTCAATCCCCGTCGAACCGCGGCGACGGAACTTTTCGGGGCACGCTTCGCGGCATCCAGCAAAGGATCCGAGGGGTTGCCCCGGGTCACCGCCGCCTTCGAAGAGGGAGCCACCCTCGCGGAGGTCAATTCTTCACCGAACTTCACCCGGTAATCCTCGACGCGCCGCTGTCGCAACAGATTCGAGAGCCGCTTCTGGATCGCTTCGGCGTGGAGCAGGGCGTTCACTTCATCCTTTTCCTTCAAAGCGTCGGTGAGCCATTCGGCGTACTCGGTGAGCTTTGCCAGTTCCGGATCAGCGGAGTCGAAAACAGCGACGTAGAGATCGACGGGCCGGGAGAATTTCTCAAAAGGCCACGCGGCCCCCTCGGCGGGGAATCGGACCGGCTTCGCGTCCTCTCCTTGCGCGACGATGACGGGAGCGAGCCCGAGGTGGGGTGACTCGCGGTCGAAGGCGATCATGAAAATCGTCGATCCGGCAGGACCTTTGGCAATGCCCAGAATCTCGCGGGCAGCAGCGGTTTTTTCCTGCGGTGAATAGGGCAGGCAGGCGCCCTCCATCTCGGAAAACTCACTGGATCGATCGACCACATAGACCGAGGCGTGGGCCTCGCCGGCGTATAGGCGCGGGCTCGCGATGAAGGCGGAGCAGGTCAGTCCGAGGAGAAGGAAAATGGGCTTCATGGCGTGCTCCGCATTGTCCTGCAAGCGTTCTCTCCGGTCAAGCGTGCGTCAGGGTCCGGATGAGACGATCGACCCCGGTCGATGATTCGGCTTAATTCCAAAAAACGAGGATCCAGGCAAGAAGATGCAGCCCGTCGGCGAGCGCTTGGGTATGCGTGTCGATCCAAGGATGCCGGGACCGCGCCAGCAGGAAGGTGAAGCCGGAGATCGTCATGAGAGCAACGACGGCAGGCGTCACGCCCTCGAGCCCCAAAAACATCAGGGCAAGTCCGAATGCGCAACCAAGAGCCACCTCCGGCAACAAGCGAAGGCCCTTTCCCCCGGAATAATAGGCCGCAGGATCCTCTCGCGCGTCGTGCGCGGCCTCGACGCGCGAGATCAGCAGGCAATTGCCGAGCACGAGAAAGACCAGCGAGATGAGGTAGGGAAGCGGGATCGTCGCGATCGATGCCGGGGACGCCGCGATCGCCGCTCCGGCGGTGAAACAGAGTGCGATCGCGAGTTCCTTCACCGGCAGACCGGATTGACCCGCGGCCCTCCACCCTCCACGGAATAGGAAAAAGTAAGCGGCCGTCGCCCCCGCCACGACACCTGCCGCGGACCAAGTGGCGGCGGAAAGGAAAGGCATCACCACGATCCCCGCCAACAAGGCCACCCCCAGCGAGATCGCGAGGATCCGGGGATGCTCCCTCGCCCACACATGGCGGAGCGGGATCGACGCGTGGTTTTCATCGGCCCCTCGCCGCCCCGCCCGCCGCGCGTCGTGGAGCCGGTCGCCGAGATAGATCGCCCAGACCGCCGCAAAAAGCGCAACGACCTCGGCCGCGCGCATGGCCCCCGGCCCATCCCCGCGCGAAGCCGCGAGCACGAAGGCCCAGCCCACCACCGCGAGCGGGGCATCGAGGCAGAGGAGGGAAGGGAAAAGCAGCCAGCGGAGGAAACGCGTCTTGATAAGCGTGATTTTAAAAGGACCTTTTCCCCCTACCCCGCAAAAACCCGCCTGAACAGCCGGAAATGTCCTCACCGAATCTCTACGCCCTCATCCTCGCCGGCGGCAGCGGCACGCGCTTCTGGCCGCTCAGCCGCAACGCGAAACCCAAACAGCTTCTCGCTCTCTTCGACGACGAGACGCTCATCGAAAAAGCCGTGAACCGTCTCGAGGGGCTCGTGCCCGCGGAACGGATCCTCGTCCTCACGAACGAGGCCCAGCTCGAGGGGGTCCGCGCCGCCCTGCCGATGCTGCCCGCGGAAAACATCGTCGCCGAGCCTGCCCGACGCGACACCGCTCCCGCCATTGCCCTCGCCGCCGGATGGATCGCCGCCCGCGACCCCGAGGCCACGATGATCGCCCTGCCCGCCGACCAGCTCGTCGTGAAGGTGGAGGAATTCCGTCGAGTTCTCCGTGCTGCTGCCTCCGCTGCCGCGGCCGAGCAGGCTATCGTTACTCTCGGGATCAAGCCCGACTGGCCCTGCCCGAGCTACGGCTACATCGAACGCGGCGGTGCCATCGAGACCGACGACGGAGGCACCGGAGCCGCCGTGCACGAGGTGAAACGCTTCCGCGAAAAGCCGAGTGTGGAGGTCGCCGAGGAGTATCTGCGCGAAGGCACCTTCTCGTGGAATGCCGGCATCTTCATCTGGACGATCCCGACTCTGTTGCGTGAGCTGACGAAAAATTGCCCCCAGCTCGCCGGCTTCGTCGCCGAGCTCCGCGATTCGCCCGATTTTTCCGCGACGGTCGCGGAGAAGTTCCCCACGCTCGACAAGATCTCGATCGATTTCGCCCTGATGGAAAAGGCGGGCCGTATCCTCAACATCGAGGCCGAGGTCGGCTGGGATGACGTCGGAGGCTGGCCCTCGGTGGCGAAATACCTCACCACCGACGACGACGGGAACTCGCATCGAGGCCCCCTTCTCGCGGTCGATTCGAGAAACAACATCGTCTTTTCCGTCGCCGGGATGCCCGAGGTGTCGCTGCTAGGCGTGGAAAATCTCATCGTCGTGCAGACCGCCGATGCCCTCCTCGTCGCCGACCGGAACCAGGCCGACCAGATCAAGAAGCTCGTCGACCGTCTCCCTGCCGAGCTGCTTTGATCCGGGTGACGTCATGAGCGACTGGGTGCGCGCCCTCGGGATCGACTACGGCTCCGCCCGCATCGGGGTGTCGGTCAGTGATGATCTCGGCTTTCTCGCCCATCCCCTCGAAACCGTGCCCGGCGGAGACTCGGAGAAGGCGGCGGCCCGCATCGCCGAACTCGTGCGTCTCCGACGCATCGAGCATCTCGTCGTCGGTCTGCCGCTGCATCGCAACGGCGAGGAAGGCGCCGCGGTCGGACGCGTCCGCGAGTTCGTGAAGATCCTGCGTCCGCTCCTCCCCGAGGCGCTCGCCATTCACGAGGTCGACGAGCACCGCACCACCGTCAGCGCGATGGAAAAACTCCACGCTGCCGGCCGCAACGCGAAGAATGCGAAGGGCATCATCGATATGGCCGCCGCCGTCGAGATCCTGCAGAGCTGGCTCGATCAGCGGGCGGGAGGCGACCCGCTGCCGGAATTTGGCCCATGAACGGCCAGCTCATGAAGTTCCTCTTCCTTGTTCCGCTGATCACCCTGGGCGCGGCCTCCGCTTTCGTCCGTGCAGACTCCCCCCCGCGACACCATGCCCGACACCTGGGCCGCCACGGATGCGCTCGGTCGCGTGCTGCCGATGCATGCGGATGTCGGCCCACCCAAGACGGATCGGGCGGTCGGCATCTTTTACTTCAACTGTCACACCTCCTTTGGAAACCCGGAAGTCCATGACATCGCGAAGATCCTCAAGGCGAAACCCGGCGCACCTCCGTGGGGACCGGTGCAGGCGCCGCATTACTGGAGCGAGCCGCGCTTTGGTTACTACCGTCCCGATGATCCATGGGTGATCCGCAAGCACGCGCAGATGCTCGCCGATGCGGGAGTGGACGTGCTGATCCTCGATGCCACGAACGGATTCACTTATGACGCGGAACGTGAGGCCCTCTGTGCGGTCCTCGGACAGATGAGGGCCGAGGGACAACAGGTTCCGAAGATCGCCCTGTTCGCCTATGCGCGGCACAACACGGTGGTGCCTCATTTATGGGAGACCTTTTATCGACCCGGCAGACATCGCGACCTCTGGTTCCGGTGGAAAGGCAAGCCGCTCCTCCTCACGCCGACCGAAGGGCTCGGCGAAGAGGTGAAAGCCTTTTTCACGATCCGCACCTCATGGGCCTGGACGCGAGGCCAGCCGTGGTTTGGCGACGGCCGTGACAAGTGGCCCTGGCTCGACTTCGCGCCGCAGACACCCGGCTGGCATGAAGCGCCGGGGAAGGCCGAGTGTGTGGCCGTAGGGGTGAGCCAGCACGCCACCAGCAACATCGGCCGCAGTTTTCACGGCAACCGGCAACCCCCCGCGGCGGAATGTCGCCCGGGCGAAGGGCTTTACTTCGAGGAGCAATGGAAGCATGCCCTGCCCCATGATCCCGAGTTCCTCTTCATCACGGGCTGGAACGAGTGGATCGCCCAGCGCTTCCTTTCCGATGGCAACCAGACATTTCTAGGCCGCGTGCTCCCCGCGGGAGAGACCTTTTTTGTCGATCTCCATGACGGGGAGTTCAGCCGCGACATCGAACCGATGCGGGGCGGCTTCGGCGACAACTACTACTGGCAGATGGCCGCGAATATCCGCCGCTACAAGGGCGTCCGAACCGTTCCCTTGGCGTCCCCCCCGGGGACCATCGCCATCCCCGGCGACTTCGCCCGGTGGGCCGGCGTCAAACCGGCCTATCTCGACGACCTGCACGACACCTCCCATCGCGATCACGAAGGGGTGTCCGGCGCGGGCCGCTACACGAACCGCACGGGCCGGAACGATCTCGACACCGCGAAGGTGGCCCGCGATGCCACCCATCTCTTTTTCCATATCACCACACGCGAACCGCTCTCGCCCTCCACGGAGGCCGATTGGATGGTACTTTGGCTGGACGTCGATCAAGACTTCCGGACCGGACACCTCGGCTATGATTACCGCGTCAATCACACGCGTGGCGGGCCGGACAAGGCCAACATCGAGCGCTGGAACGGGCAGATCTGGGAGATCGTCGGAAAGGCGCCCCTTCAATCGGGCACGAGGGAATTGCATCTCGCCCTTGCCCGCGATATCCTCGGCCTCGCCACGGGAAGAGCCCTTTGCTTCGATTTCAAATGGACCGACGGTGTCCCGGCCGAACCCGACGGGACGGATTTCCTTGATCACGGAGACACCGCGCCAAACGCCCGTTTCAACTACCGCTTCAGCGAAAATCCCGGGTGACCGGGTCCGATACGGTCAACGAGCAAAGCCGTGGACCTTCCCCAGACTCTTCAACATGAAGAGATACTGCATCGCGATCTCGTCGAGCTCCTTGTAGCGGCCCGAGGCACCGCCATGGCCGGTCTCGAAGGCCGTGCGCAACAGCGGGGGCGTGGCGCCGGTGTTGTGGATGCGCAGTTTCGCGACCCATTTCGCGGCTTCCCAGTAGGGCACACGGTTGTCGTTCCACCCGGCGAGGACGAGGATGGGCGGATAAGCCTGCGCCCTGACATTGTCATAAGGCGAATAGGCGCGGATGCGGTCGAAGACCTCGCGCGTCGAGGCGGGATCACCCCATTCGTCGTATTCCCCGGTCGTGAGCGGCAGGCTCGCATCGAGCATGGTGTTGAGCACATCGACGAAGGGCACGTTGGCGATGAAGGCTCCGAAGAGGTCGGGACGACGGTTCAGGACCGCTCCGGCGAGGAGACCTCCGGCACTCGCGCCGCTGCCGCAGAGCGTCGACTTGGAGGCGTAGCCCTCGGCGATGAGATGCTCGGCGCAGGCGATGTAGTCGGTGAAGGTCGTCTCTTTCCTCGCGAGTTTGCCCGCTTCATACCAAGGCCGCCCGAACTCGCCGCCACCGCGGATCTGCGCGATCGCGAATCCGACGCCGCGATCGACGAGGCTGAAGACATTGCTGTCGAACCACGGATCGCTCGCGATGCCGTAGGCTCCGTAGCCGTCGAGGAGGATGCCCCCGCTGCCATCGCGGGGATGATCAACCGCCAGCAGAAGCCAGATCGGAATCTTCGTGCCATCGGAGGCCGTCGCGAAGGTGCGCTCGACGCGATACTTCGACGGATCGTAGCCGGGCGGAGGTGTCTTTTCCTTCAGAATGCGAATCTCGGCCGTCCCGAGATCGACCTCGGCGACGGTGTAGGGATGGATCATCGTCTCGTAGCTGAAGCGCTGGGCCTTGGCATGATATTCGGGCGAGGGTTCGCCCGAGACCCAACCCCCTTCGGTCGGCGAGGTGACCCACTTCGTGGTGCCTTTGTCAGGATCGAGGAGGAAGAAGCCGGGCACCCCGGCGTTTCTCGCACCGATCACGACGTGGGTGGCGAAAGCGTCGATCGACTCGTAGGCGATGGTGTCGTCGCCCGGCAACACCTCCACCCACGATTGGCGGTCGGGATGAGCGAGCGGAGCGCGGAAAATCCGGCCGTTCACCGCGCCTTCGTTCGAGAGGATGAACCACTCGTCGCCACAATCGGCGTAGGAGGTGCGGATGCCCTCCTGCCTCGGGAGGAAAACCTCGGGGACGCCGGCCTCGCCCGAGAGCGGGAGACGCGAGGTCTCGCTGGTGTCCTTCGACGACGAGGTGATGATGAGAAATCGTCCGCTCTTCGTGGAATCGATGGAGACGCTGAATCGCGAATCCGGTTCTTCAAAAACCAGCTTCGCCTCCTCCGTCTTGGCCCCCAGGACATGACGCATGACGCGCCAAGGGCGATCGGTCTCATCGCCGAGTGTGTAAAAGAGGGTGTGGTTGTCGAGCCCCCAGACGGGAGCATCGTCAAACATCGTCCCCTCGATCTCGTCGGACAGGATGGCTCCATTGACGAGGTCGCGGACGCGGAGAGTGTAGAGATCGGTGCCGTCGTGATTTTCCTTCCACGCATAGAGGCGCCCGTCCGGCGAGACCGCGCCGCCACCGAAGGAAAAAGCCGCGTCGCCCGCGGCGCGTTCGTTCAGGTCGATCACGATCACTTCTTCTCCCGGTGCCGCCGGAGCAAGCAATACAGACGCATCGTCCGAACGCCAGGGCTTCCGGCACACCAGCGGATGATCCTTTCCCGCCACCTCGCGGCTGTAGTAGACCCAATCACCCTTGCGATAAGGGACGCTGGTGTCCTCCTCGATGATGCGCGCCGTCATCTCCCCCACCAGCGTCTCGCGCAGCGCCTGCATGGGCGCGAGGTAGCTCTCGAACCACGCGTTCTCCGCCTCGAGATAGGTTTTTACCGCCGGATCCTCGCGATCCCGCAGCCAGAAATAGTCATCGGTCCAGGTGACGTCGTGGACCTGGAGCGGATGGGGACGTTTTTCGGCGAGAGGCGGTTCGGCGGCGGGCATGGGGGAGGAAGCAAGAGAAACGGCAAATCCCAAAACAAGGAGGGACCAGGATGGCGGAATCGAGAGACTGAGGGAGCGCGGATTCATGGGAACAAGGAAAACGTCATCCGTCGAATGCGACCTGCAAAAAAACTCCCTCTCATCCTCACTCCTCCCCCGTATGATGCAGCCACTCGGGATGGGCGACGATGACGCTGAGGATGTCGCGGGTCACTTTCACGGGAGCCTGGGCGGCGTTGATGGCGGCGCGGCGGTCGGAGTAGTGATCGACGAGATCCCGGGTCGATTCCTCGTAGGCGCGGATGCGGCGCTGGATGATCTCGTCGCTGGCGTCGTCCATGCGGCCTTCCTTGAGGGCGCGCTTGCGGATGCGGGTGATGAGTTCCTCGCGGTCGGGGCAGGAAAGATGGAAAAGCTGGAGGACTTCGATGTGCTCCTCGAGGATGCGGGCCTGCTCGATGCTCCGGGGAATGCCATCCAGGATGAGGATGTCGATGTCCGGCTTGAACATGTGGAGATCGGCGCGGGCATCGATTTGCTTTTTGAAATAACGGATCGTCAGCTCGTCCGGCACGAGCTCGCCCTTGCGGGAATAGGCGATGAATTCCTGCCCGATGGGGGTGCGGGTGTCCATGGAGCGGAAGGCGTCACCCATGGAAAAATGGTAGAAACGCGGGATGGCCCCGAGGATCTGGCCCTGGGTGCCCTTGCCGCAGCCGGGAGCGCCGAGGAAGATGAAGGCCTTGTATTTCTCAGGGTAGGTTCCGGTCATGGGGTGTGGGATGGGTTCGGGCGGGTGCGGCGATCAGTCCCGATCCGGGTCAGGAAATCGGGTGTCAGAGTGAGGATTAGCGGCTAGGTTAGGCACTAGTCAATCCCTCGCCATGTTTTTCAGCCCCTTTCTGGCCACCCGCTACCTGAAGCCGAAGCGCACCTTCGTCTCCATCATCACCCTGATCTCGATCCTCGGCGTCGCCCTCGGTGTCTGGGCGATGATCGTGGTGAACTCGGTCTTCACCGGCTACGGAGTCCGGATGAAGGAGAGCATCCTCGGCGTGGCGCCCCACCTCGTGATCGATTCGGGAGGCTTTCTGAAGGACTGGCCGTCAATCTACGAACAGGTGAAAGGCGTCGAGGGCATCGAGACGGTGACTCCCTTTGTGACGGGCCAGGTCGTGATGGACTACGGTGGGCGTCGCAGCGCCCCCTGGATTCGCGGAGTGCTGCCGCCGGAGGGCAAGGAGCTGGAGCGGATGCAGGATAAACTGACGAAACGCCCCCATCCCGATTTTCCCCACGATCCGAAAAAGATGATCCAGGATGGGGAATTCATCGGGGAAAACGATTTCTACTCGGCCGTGGTCGGGTCGGTGATCGCCGAGAGCAACAACATCCAGATCGGCGACAAGATCCTGCTCTACTCGAACAACAGCATCAACCAGATCATGGATTCGCTCGACGGCGTCGAGGGCGCGACGGATGAAGAAGGGCGGAAAAAGGGAATCGCGGAGATCAAGAAGATGACGGCTCCGCAGGAGCTGACGGTGAAGGGGATCTTCGACTCGGGCAACTGGGACTTCGACGCGACGGTGGTCTTCGTGCACCTTGAAACGGCGCAGGTGCTCTACGGATTCGACCTCGATGAGAGCCACGGGATCGCCGCACGCACCGTGGATCCGTTCAAGGCGGACCAGGTGCAGGCGAAGATCCACGAGATGCTGCCGGAGCAATATGCGGTGCGAACCTGGGCGCAGCTGAACAAGGCGACCTTTGACGCGATCGCCGCCGAGCGGCAGATGATGTTCCTCATCCTCTTCATCATCATGATCGTGGGCAGCTTCGGGATCATGAGCACAATGATCACGGTGACGGTGCAGAAACGCACGGAGATCGGCATCCTCAAAGCGCTCGGATCGCGCGAGGGCCAAATCGCCTGGGTCTTCCTTTTCCAAGGCATCCTCGTCGGACTGATCGGAGTGATCGTCGGATTCGGTCTGGCGCAGCTCACGATCTGGCAGCGCAACACGATCGCGGGCTGGGTCGGAAAACAGTTCGGGGTCGAATTCTTCAACGCGGAAATCTACAAGATCGACGGAGGCATTCCCTCGGTGCAGACGCCGAGCGACCTCGCCGTGATCACCCTCAGCGCCATCGTCTGCTGCACGCTCGCGGCGCTCGTGCCGGCCTTCCTCGCGGCCTTCCTCCAACCGGCCAAGGCGCTCCGCAGCCAATAGCAGCGGGCATCATTTCCGCGCACCGGTCCCCTTCCCTCCTCTCAAACCAACATGGACTTTTTTCTCTCCCTCGAGGGCGCCAAAGCAGGCCCTTTTTCGATCTTCAAGGTCGGCGATCTGCTGGAGCGGGGCGACGCCACCCCTGATACGCTGGCGTGGCACCGCGGCCTTGAAGAATGGAAACCGATCCGCGAGATCGGTGCGCTGGAGGCGGTCTGCGAACGCGTTCTCGCGAATCGCCCGCGAAGCGGAGAGTCGACGGAAGCAGCCCCTCCATCCTCGCCGCCTCCCATGCCGGATCCCGCGAAATTGCCGGCACCTCCGCAGCCCCCCGTGGAGCCTTTCCCAGGCACACCCTTGCCGGAAGTAGGTCCGGCCGCGGCCCAAGCGATCACACGCGCCGCGGCGATCGATCCGGTTCGGCCTTTCGTCCGCTTTTGGGCGAGGATGTTCGACTACAGCCTCGTCATGGTGGCGGTCTTTTTGCTGAGCGATTACGTCCCGCCGCAACCGCAGCCGGGAGAAGCGATCACGGAATTCGTCACCCGGTATTTCGAGGAGGCTCGGAAACCCGAGGCACTGATCCACGCGACGACGATCTTTGTCGCACTTTTCGCCTGGCATGGGGTCGAGGCGATGCTGATCCACGTTTTCGGGGCGACCCCGGGGAAAGCGCTCTTCGGCATCCGCGTCCTCACGGTCGAGGGGACGCGTCTGCCGTGGTTGCTCTCGCTGGGCCGGGCCTTCTACGTGTATGTGTTAGGGGTCGGCTTCTACCAAGCGCCATTTATTCTAATCGGCATGATTTTCAGCTTTTTCCGACTGACCACGACCGGTTTTTGCCTTTGGGATCAGCACCTGAAGACCCGGGTGGAGCACGCTCCCTTGGGGCCGGTAAGGATAATGCTGGCCATCGGTGCCTTTTTCGCCTTATTTCTCCTCCAGTCTGTTAGAATTTCATGAGTCGGAATTGTTCCATCGTCCTGCACGCCCACATTCCCTGGGTGAGACACGCCGACGTGTCTCACTGTCTGGAGGAAGATTGGCTGCACAGCACCGTGGTCGAGACGCACCTGCCATTGCTCGAAATGCTCTTCCGCCTTCGGGGCGAGGGAGTGCCCTTTCGACTGACTCTCGACCTTTCCCCCACCCTGCTGGCGATGTGGCGCGACCGTGTCCTGCGCCGTCGCACCCTCGCCTACCTCGATCGCACCCTGCGGCTCTGCCGGGATGAGGTGGAGCGCGGCGACATCACCGGCAACCGCGAGCTGGCGAGCCGGTATGAGGAACAACTCCATCGCCTCCGCTCCCTCTACGTCGACGAATGGCAGTGCGATCTCGTCCGCGCCTACGCGGACCTGCGCGACAGCGGCCATGTCGAGCTCACCGCGAGTGCGGCGACCCACGGCCTGCTCCCTCTCTTGATGCGCGTGCCGGAATCGGTGCAGGCCCAGGTGCGTCTTGGCATCCGCCAATACGTGCAATGCTTCGGCCGCATGCCCCGCGGCTTCTGGCTGCCCGAGTGCGCCTACGCTCCGGCGATCGGACAGATCCTGAAACGCGAGGGCATCGATTGGACCCTCGTGGAGGAGCACGCCCTGACGACCGCCCCGCAGGCGAGCGCGTTTTTTCCCTTCACCCCCGGCGTCACGGCGGAGGGGCTCGTTGTCTTCGGGCGCGACCAAGCCAGCAGCAGCGAGATCTGGAACGCCGACGAGGGATTCCCCGGCGACGAACGTTACCGGGATTTCTTCCGCGACATCGGGCTGGAGGCTCCCATCGAATATCTCCGGGAATACCTCGGCGAAAGCGGCCAACGCCAATTCACGGGGCTCAAGTATTTCCGCCTCGCCCGCGAGGAGGATCGCAGCCTGCCCTACGATCCGGATCTGGCTTCGCGTGCGCTGGAGGAGCATTCCGTACGCTTCATCGCGAGCCGCGGTGCCCAGCTCGCCGCGCTTGAGGCGGAAGGGGTGGAAAATCCCCTCGTCGTATGCGCCTTCGACGCGGATCTCTTCGGCCATTGGTGGTATGAAGGCACCGAGTTCCTCGAGCGCCTCTTCCGCAAAGCCGCGCAGCGGAGCGACTTCGCTTTCACCACGCCCGGACTCCACCTCGCCGCGAGCCAGGAGATGGAATTCCCCGCGGCCGCCCCGGTCTCCTCCTCGTGGGGAGAAGGCGGCTACTTCGAAACCTGGACGAGCGAGGAAAACAACTGGACCCACGAGGAGATCCAGCAACGGGCCGAGCAGCTCGCCCGCTTCGTGAAGCTCTACGAGGACAACCGCATCGGCATGCCCGAAGCGGCCGCCGCCCATCGCCAGCGCTGCATCGAGCTGATGACGAAGGAACTCCTCCTCGCCCAGTCGAGCGATTGGTCGTTTCTGATGAAGAACGAACCTTCCCGCGAATATGCCGAAAGGCGCACCCGCGAGCACCTCGATCGATTCGACCGCGTCTGGTCGGTCTCGGCGCGGATCGACGCGGGGAGCGACGTCCTGGCCCAGATCGAGGAAGCGGATCCGGTCTTCTCCGATCTGCCGTGGAATCTTTACGAACCCTACGCCTGATCCTCCCCGGACCATGGCCGAAAATTTCGTTTACTTCGATCTGGAGACCCAGCGTTCCGCCAACGACGTGGGTGGATGGGACCGCAAGGCGGACATGAAGATGTCGGTCGGGGTCACCTTCAGTTCGGCGCTGAACCGCTACATGATCTACGACGAGTCGAACGTGCAGGCGCTGATCGAGGAGCTTTGTGCGGCCGATCTCGTCATCGGTTTCAACCACCTCTATTTCGACTACGAGGTGTTGATGGGTTACACGGTGCTGGATCTGCGCGAGCATACCCACAATCTCGACCTGATGGTGGATCTCGAGAAAGTGCTGCAACACCGCCCCAAACTGGATGCGGTGGCGAGCGAAACCCTTGGCGAAAGCAAGACCGCGGTCGGCACCGACGCGATCAAGTGGTGGCAGGAGGGCAAGATCATGGCCATCGCCGAGTATTGCTGCTTCGACGTGAAGGTGACCAAGCTGGTGCATGAATACGGTGCCCGGCAAGGCCTCGTGAAGTACCGCAATCGCTTCAATCAGAGCCTCGAGGTGGCGGTGGACTGGCGTTTGCCGCAGTGAGACTCGCTTTCTCAAAGAAAGTGCGGCGAGGGGGCCGTGGATGTCCCACCCCCTGTGCGAAGGTTTCGGAGATCCGCGGGCCGAAGCGGGACTTGCACCCTTTCCCGCGCCCGCTACCCTGACCCCATCCTCGATCGACCGCATGATCCGCCTCTTTCACACCGCCGATCTCCATCTCGGCCTGAAATTCACCCGCGGCGGCTACACGCCCGCCCTCCGCGAGCGCCTCGTCGCGCGACGGATGGAGTGTCTCCGCGAAATGGTGGCTCTGGCCCAGGAACGCTCCTGCGAGGTTTTTGTCATTGCGGGCGACCTCTTCGACACCCCGCGGGTGCCGAAAGGTCTCGTGAAAGAAGCAGCGACGATTCTCGCCGCGTTCGAAGGAGTCGTCGTCGTGCTGCCGGGCAATCACGACTATGCGCAGGACGAGGATCCCCTCTGGCCCGGCTTTGTCGATGCGCTCGGCGAGCGTCATCACCTCCTGCGACGCGAGACTCCCTGCGACCTGCGTGACCAGGGCATTCCCCTCGTGATTTTTCCCGGAGTCTGTGGATCGAGACATTCGCAGACGCACGCGATCGGATGGGTGCCGGAGGCCCTCGCCGCGCTCGATCTGCCGGAGGAGGTCCGCCGCATCGGTGTCGCCCATGGGAGTCTCGAGGGACTCTCGCCCGACTTCGAAGGCGACTACTTTCCCATGACGCGGAAAGAACTCGAGGCGACCGGTCTCGATCTCTGGCTCCTCGGCCACACCCACATCCGCTACCCGGATCTGGACGCGTTCACCAACCATCGGATTCTTTATCCCGCGACGCCCGAGCCCGATGGATTCGACTGCCGCCATGGAGGCTCCGCGTTGATCCTTGAACTCGAATCGGACGGCACCGTGCGGGGCGAGTCGTTGGGCACCGGCTCATACGCCTTCCGGACCCTTTCCAAGACGCTCCAAAACGCGGAGGATGTCGAGTCGCTCAGAGCTTCGCTCGCCTCCTCAAAGGCGGAGCGGGATCTCGTGAAGCTGACTCTCTCGGGGCGCCTTGCCGGCGAGCTCTACGACACCCGCGGGGAATGGATCGGGGAGTTGGAAAAATCAGTCCTCTATCTCGAGACGGATCTCTCGGGATTGCAGCGCGAGATCAGCGCGGCCGACATCGGACGTGAATACACGATCGGCTCGTTTCCGCACCGTCTCCTCGGAGGTCTCGCGGAATCCCCGGAAGACGCTGAAGCCCTGCAACTCGCCTGGGAACTGGTGAAGGAGGCCCGGTCATGATCCTGCGACGACTCCAACTCCATCCCTTCGCCGGCACCGTCGATCGCGAGCTGCGGTTCGAGCCGGGGCTGAACGTGGTGCTCGGTCCCAACGAGGCCGGCAAATCGACGATGCGTCGGGCGATCCGGCAAGCCCTTCTCGTGCCGACCAAACTCGGCAAACGCGAGGCCGAGGGCGAGGTGCTGCCCTACCTCCCGCTCGGCGGTGGCGACACGATCCGGGTCTCACTCGATCTCGCCGAGGGCGAAAACGTGTGGCGACTTTCGAAACGATGGTCTCCCGGCAATTCCGCGTCGGAGCTGACCCTGCCGGACGGGGGCCTCGTCACCGACGGGCCGGCGGTCGAGGAAGCGCTCGGCCAGCTGCTCGGTCTCACGCGCGGCACGTGGGATCACGCTCTTTTTTCAGCCCAAGGCGAAATTGGTAAAAGCCTCGACCGGCTCGCCGAAGGAGGGGATCTCGGAGAACTGAACGAGCGTCTTCGCCGGGCCGTATTCGAAACCGACGGAGTTTCCCTCGAAAAACTCTCGGCTCTCCTCGAAGCCCGCTACAAGGCGGCCTACGACCGTTGGGATGTCGACCTGAACCGCCCCGAAGGCAATCGCGGACTCGACCAGCGTTGGATGCGTGGAGCCGGCTCGATCGTCACCGCCTGGTATGATCGCGAGGCCGCGCGCATCGCTTTTGAGGAAGCCGAGCAATATTACCGCCGCCTCGATGCGCTGAACGCGAAAGTCCACCGGGCGCACCGCCAGCATACGCATCTCGCCGAGTGGATCGCCACCCACGAAAAGGTGGCACGCGATGCGGAACTGCGTCTCCAGCTCGAAGCCGAACTCGCCGGAGTCGAATCCCGCGGCAAAGGTCTGAAGGAAGTCTCGCAGGAATGGCCCGTCGTCGCGAATCGCGTGCAGGAGCAGGAGACGCTCCTCTCCCAGGCAAAGGACAAGCTCGTCCACCTCGGGCAGGAACTGGCCCGCGCCAAAGCCTGGGAGTCTGCCGAGAAGACGCGCCGCCTCCTCGAGGATGCCGCCAAGATCCAAACCGCTCTCGACGCCGCAAAAGCCGAACTCTCGGCCCTCGGGAAGATCGATCCCGCGGCCACCCCCCGGATCGAGGCCATCGAGCGCGAGCGCGACCGACTCCACACCCGGCTCGAAGCCGCCCGCCTCCGGGTGCGCCTGACCGCGGTCCGGTCCTGGCGTGTCGAGACCCGCAGCGGAGTCGATGCTCCCCTGCCCCGCGAGATCGCCGCGGGAGAAGAGGTGAACTTTGAAGCCGGGGGGCGCGTTTCGCTGCGCGATCCCGAAGGAGCTTGGGAAATCGAAGTGAGTTCCGCTGAGATCGATCTCGCCGCGGACGAGACACGTCTCCGCGAACTCTCCGACGAAATGACCTCGCTCCTCGCGAGCCTCGGAGTCGAGGATCCCGCCGCCGCACGTCAAAAGCATGCCGGCGCGACCGGGATCGCCCAGCGCATCAACCTGCTCGACCGTCAGCTCGCCGACCTCCTCGGATCGCGCACCCTCGGGGAATGGCAGGCCGAATGCGATCGACTCTCCGGCGGCGGAGCGGCCCCGACCCGCCCTCTCGGAGAGATCGCCGCGGACAACGCCCGCACCGAGAGCGAGATCAACACCGCGACCCGCGAGATCGCCGCCCTTCGCCAGAAGCTGGCCGCTTGGGAACGCGATTTTGTCAGCGCCGATGAATTGCTCGATCGACTCGCCGATCTGCGCGCCTCGCACAAGGCGGTAAAACAGAAGATCGAAGCGCTCCATCCTCTGCCCGAGGGCACTCCCGACGCGGCTTCATTTCTGCACGACTTCCGCACGAAGCGGAGCGAACTCGAACAACACCGGGGCGAGTTGCACCAACTGCTGCTGGAAAAGGCCGAACTCGTCGCCACCGCACCGGCTTTCGAACCGGCCGACGCGATGGAGCGCCTCGATCTCGCCAACGCGGCCCTGACCCGTGCCCGGCGCGAAGGGGAAGCGATCCGCCGCATCCGGCGCGAATATGAGCAACTCCGCGCCGAGCTCGACGCCGACACGCTCGCCCCTTGGCACACCCACCTCGCTGAAGTGCTCGCCCCGCTTACCCGCGATCGATATCGGGGTCTCACGCCCGATCTTTCCAAAGCCGCGCGGGCCGATGCCACCGCCATTCCCTTCGCCGCCCTCTCCGCCGGCACCCGGGCCTCGCTGGGACTTGCCCTGCGGCTCTCGATGGCCCGCTGGTTCCTTGAAGGGCGCGACGGTTTTCTCCTCCTCGATGATCCCTTCGTGGATCTCGATCCGGACCGCCAGGCCGACGCCGCCGCCCTCCTGCGCCATTTTGCGGCGGACAAACAGGTCGTTCTTTTCACCTGCCATCCCGCCCACGCCACGCTGCTGGGCGGACATCGCATCGAACTTTGACAGGGCATCTTTCGGTTGCGCCACCCCGTTTTCGGGAAAAGCTTTCGTCTTCCGGATCGTTACAGGATCCGGAAGACCTCCGATTGCCTTTCATGCGGTTTCTTTTTGCCATCACTTTCCTATTTTCCGTCATCGCTCCGGGTGTCCCGGCGGGGGCGGTCGAGGGCGGCAAAAAGAAGGATGCGGCGACCGCGAAAGAAGCCCAGCCCAAGCGTCCCCACATCGTCCTCGTCATGGCCGACGACCAAGGCTGGGGCGACGTCGGCTACAACGGCCACCCGCATCTGAAGACGCCGAACCTCGATGCCGCCGCCGCCTCGGGGCTGCGTCTCGATCATTTCTACGCCGCCGCCCCTTCCTGCTCGCCGACCCGGGCGAGCGTCCTCACGGGACGGCATCCCAATCGCATGGGCGTCTTCAGCTGGGGCCACCCGATCCGGCCTCAGGAAATCACCCTCGCGGAAGTACTGAAACAACAAGGCTACGTCACCGGGCACTTTGGCAAATGGCACCTCGGCTCGATCCGTGCCGATAGTCCCGTCAGTCCGGGCGCCAACGGCTTCGACCGCTGGGTCAGCACCTCGAATTTCTTCGACCTCAATCCGGAAATGAGCGACCAGGGCCGCGAGGTCAAGATGAAGGGAGAGGGCAGCATGGTCGTCGCCGATCTCGCCCTCGACTGGATCCGCCAGAACGCTGCCGGAGATTCCCCTCTTTTCACCGTGATCTGGTTCGGTGCTCCCCACCTCCCCCACAATGCCGCGCCCGAGCTCGCCGCCCTCTACGCGGGTCTGTCGAAACGGGAACGGGAATTTTACGGCGAGATCACCGGCATCGATCTCGCTTTCGGAAAGATCCGCGGGACGCTCGCCGAACTGGGTCTGCGCGACAACACCCTGCTCTGGTATTGCAGCGACAACGGGGCCCTGAGCGTCGGCGACGCCGGCGACGCCCGCGGCGGAAAACACGTCCTCTACGAGGGCGGCCTGCGTGTCCCCGCCTTCATCGAGTGGCCCGCCGGGATTCCCAGTGCGACGGCATCACCCGTCCGCTGCAGCACAGTCGATATTTTTCCCACCGTTCTGGAAGCCGCCGGAATCTCGATTCCGGTCGGGCGTCCCCTCGACGGGATCAGCCTCCTGCCCCTGTTCCGTGGAGAGATGCAGCTGCGCCCCGCGCCCCTCGGATTCTGGAACGCCGGAATCCCGGGGCAGTTCACCAATCCGGGCGGTGTCGTGAACAAGGTACTGCCCACCATCGAAAACTGGAGCGACAACAAGGTGGAACGGGTGACCCGCCGTGTCGAAAAGATCCCCAAACACAAGTTCCCCGAGGACGTCTACGCGGGACACTCCGCGTGGATTTCGGGCGACTGGAAACTGCACCGCGTCTCCGGCACGGGCGGAGAGAAGGTGCGGTGGTCGCTCTACAATCTCACCACCGACCCGCGCGAGAGCAACGATGTCTCCAAACAATATCCCGAAATCCTCAAGGATCTCTCGGCGGAGATGGAGCAGTGGCTCGAGAGCGTGAACGGGAGCCTGCGCGGGGCGGATTATTGAACCACCCCGCGGCGAGGCCTTCGCGGGTTCGGCAGGTCACTTCGAGCACACCTGCGCCTGGGCGGGATAGGCGTTGGCATAGGCGATCTCGGCGGCGAGGTCCCCGCCCGGTCCTTTCACCTTCATCTTGTGTTTGCCGTTGGGTTTGTCCTTGATCTTCGCTTTGCCGTCGATCGTCTTCACCTTCACCTTGTGGTCTTTCACTTTGAGCTTCTGCACGGGGTCGTAGCCTTGGGCCGAGGAATCCAAGGGCGCGACCGCGAAGGCGGCGAGGGTGGCGAGAACGAGGAGGGCACTGCCGGTGCGGCGGATGAGCAGGTGTTTCATGAGTGGTTGAGTGGTGGTGGTTGGTCGTCGGAGCGGAGGGGTTCCGCCCCGACCCGGAAGGGACGAACGAGGGCCCGGGCTGATGCGGGGGAAATGGCCTTCAGGATCAAATTTACCTTTTATCGTCAAAAATGTCGAGTTATTGATGTAAATTCAATTTGTTCGCCATTTTTGGCGACTTCTCAGAATCGTGATTGATTCGTTACCAATGGCGAGTTAAAATTAGATCCGGTTCTTGACTCGCCATTTCTGACGAAATGAAATTCCCCGACCTCCTCACTGACGAAGCCGCCCTCCGCGAGGTGGGAATCCGCCTGACGAAACGAAGGCTGGAACTGAATCTGACCCAGGCCCAAGTCGCCGAGGAGGCCGGGATCGGCAAGCGCACCCTGGAACGGATCGAGGCGGGAGCATCCACCCAACTCGCGAATTTCCTCCGTCTCCTACGGGCTCTTGATCTTTATGATCGTCTCGACCTGCTGCTCCCTTCGCCTGCCCCGAGCCCCATCACCCTGCTCGAGCTCCAGGGCCGGGAACGGCAACGGGCGTCCGCGCCCCGCAGCCTGAAAGTGGCGGAAGAACCCTGGAGCTGGGACGATTGAACGATGGCCACGATCGCTGAAATCAGGCTCTGGGGAAAACCCATCGGAGCGGTTTCGCTGGACGATGGCGAGACGACGGCACGTTTTGCCTATGATCCGTCATTCCTTCGAAGCAAGATCGAAGTCGCACCGCTCATGATGCCTCTCTCGGAGCGGATCTACACCTTTCCCTCGCTCAATCCCGAATCGTTTCATGGGCTCCCCGGACTCCTCGCCGACGCCTTGCCTGACAAATTCGGCAATGCACTCATCAACGCCTGGCTGATCCGACAGGGGCGCCGACCGGAATCCTTCAACGCGATCGAGCGCCTCTGCTACACCGGCAGACGTGGCATGGGAGCGCTCGAATTTCTCCCCTCGACCGGTCCGTCCGCCAAAGCTTCGAAGGCCGTCGCGGTCGATCAATTGGTCGCCCTCGCTTCGGAGATCCTCTCGCAACGCGAGGGAATACGGCTTTCCTTCGATGAGGACCATCGCGAGACGGCTCTCCGCGACATCCTGCGCGTCGGCACCTCGGCAGGCGGGGCGAGGGCCAAGGCAGTGATCGCCTGGAATCCGCGAACCAACGAAGTGCGCTCCGGCCAAGTCGAACTGGAAGCAGGATTCGAAGCCTGGCTTTTGAAGTTCGACGGAGTGACGGGCAACAAGGACAAGGAGTTGCTCGATCCCGAAGGCTACGGAGTGATCGAGTACGCCTACCACCTCATGGCCCGGGATGCCGGTATCACCATGAGCGCCTGCCGGCTCTTCGAGGAAAACGGACGTCGCCATTTCATGACGCGCCGATTCGATCGTCCCGACACGGGAGGCAAGCTGCATCTCCAATCCCTCTGCGCGATGGCCCATTACGACTTCAATCTGGCGGGTGCCTACGGCTACGAGCAGGCCTACGAAGTGATGCGGCGGCTCGATCTGCCCATGGCGGATCTGGAGGAACAATTCCGTCGCATGCTTTTCAACCTCGTCGCACGGAATCAGGACGACCACACCAAGAACATCGCCTTTCTCATGGACAAAGCGGGACGGTGGCGGCTCTCTCCGGCCTTTGACGTGACCTACAGCTACAATCCCGACGGGGCCTGGACCTCGCGTCACCAAATGTCGGTCAATGGCAAGCGTGATCAATTCGAACTCGCCGACCTCGTCGCCTGTGCCCGCAACGCCGGCCTGAAGCGGGGACGCGCCGCGACCCTGCTTGAGCAAGTGATCACGGCGGCGCGACGCTGGAAAGACCACGCGGAAGATGCGGGAGTGCCGGAAAGAGACGCGGAGAAAATCGCCTCCGTCTTCCGCCTCGATTGGAAATAGCGCCGTGGGCACGATCCTCCACGCCCCCTTCCCGCGGGTTGACGTATCCCCTTCCCGGCGATTCATTCCCCGCCCATGCCAGACCGTTCCCTCTCCGCCAAACTCTTCAGCGCCGCCAAGGAAGTGATCCCCGGCGGGGTCAATTCCCCCGTCCGAGCCTTCCGCAATGTCGATGGCGATCCGTTTTTCGTGCAGCGCGCCCGCGGCTGCCGCATCTGGGATGTCGATGGCAATGAGATGATCGACTACGTCGGCACCTGGGGGCCCGCCATTCTCGGCCACGCCCCCTCGGCCGTGATCGACGCGGTGACCCACGCCGCGAAAGAAGGCGTTAGTTTCGGGATTCCGAACCGTCACGAAGTCGAGATGGCCCGCGTCATCCGCGACTACGTGCCCTCCGTCGAGAAAGTCCGCATGGTCAACAGCGGCACCGAGGCGACGATGAGCGCGATCCGCCTCGCCCGCGGCTACACGGGACGTGACAAGATCGTCAAGTTCGAGGGCTGCTACCATGGTCACGTCGATTCCCTGCTCGTCGCGGCGGGGAGCGGAGCCCTCACCTTCGGCCAGCCCGACAGCGCCGGCGTGCCCGCCGATTTCGCGAAGCTGACGATCACGGTGCCTTTCAACCGGCCCGAAATCATCGAGGAAGTCTTCGCCACCCAGGGGCACGAGATCGCCGCCCTTATCCTCGAGCCCATCCCGGCAAACGCGGGGCTTGTGTTTCCGAAACCGGGTTTCCTCCAACTCCTCCGCGATCTCACCGCGAAACACGGCGCCGTGCTCATCTTCGACGAAGTCATGACCGGATTCCGCCTTGCCAAAGGCGGCGTGCAGGAGCTGACCGGCATCACCCCCGACCTCACCGCGATGGGCAAGGTGATCGGCGGCGGACTGCCCGTCGGGGCCTTCGGTGGCAAGACGGAAATCATGGACCAACTCGCCCCGCTCGGTCCCGTCTACCAAGCCGGGACGCTCTCCGGAAATCCTCTCGCCCTCGCCGCCGGCCTCGCCCAGCTCAAGGAAATGGAGCGTCTCGACGGATGGAACCGCCTCGATCAGATCGGGCAGACCTTCGAGGAGGCGGTGCGCGGCACCCTGAAGGAACTCGGGCGCGATCTCGTCCTGAACCGCGTCGGCTCGATGTTCTGCCTTTTCTTCCGGGAAGGCGTGATCGACAACGTCGACGACGTGAAACAATGCGATTTCGCCGCCTTCCGGAAATTCTTCTGGGCCGCCCTCGACCGTGGCGTCTACTTCGCTCCCTCCCAGTATGAGGCCGGCTTCATCTCGCTCGCCCATGGCGACGGTGACCTCGAAAAAACCGCGGAAGTCACCTGCGAGGCGCTGAAAATTGCGCTGGCGTGAGCCCTTCATCGCGGCGACTCTGCCACCCCTCCATCCCCCATGAGCGAAGAAGAAAAGCCCCTCGAGTTTTCCGCCCGCGACCTGATGCCCGATTGGGCTCAGGAAAAGCCGAGCGAACCGCAAAAGGACTACGCCAAACGCTACGCCGAAGACGACGATCGCCGTGATCGCCGCGGTGGTGGCGGCCGCCGGGACGACCGTCGCGGTGGTGGTGGCTTTGGTGGAGGCGGAGGAGCCCGTCGCGACGACCGCCGGGGTGGCTTTGGCGGCCGTGGCGGGGAACATCGTGGCGAAGGCGGCCCGCGTGGCCCCCGTCCCGACCGGGGCGGAGACCGTCCGCGCGGTGACCGTCGCGAAGGCGACCGCCGGGGTGGTGGAGATCGCCGTCATGGCGACCGCGAACGCAACGATCGTCCCCGCGAAGCCCAGCCCGCCGCGGGCGTCGTCGCCACCCTCGAGCCCTCCGGTCCCGCCGTCGAAGGCCTCACCCGCCACATCCGCGAGACTTTCCGCTCCTTCCCGGTCGCCGATCTCGCCAAGATGATCCTCGAGGCGCGCGAACGCTACCGCATCCGCTTCACCGCGACCGAGCCGGTGCGGCTGAACCAGTGCCTCCTCGATGGCTCGCTCTGGCTCTCGCGCGAAGAAGCGATCCTGCACCTCCTTTCCGGGCCTGCCCTCGATCATTATTATCTCGCCGAAGACATCGAGATCGATCCCCCGGCCGGGAACTTCGCTGTCATCGCCGTCTGCGGCATGAGTGGTGTCATCCTCGGTCCGCCGAACCACCACGAATACCAGCGCAACATCGCCCGCCTCCACCGCGAGCGTTTTTCCGACATGCCGATCGAGCGTTTCAAATCCCGCATCCGCATGGAGAGCGGCGAGGAGATCCTTGAGAAGTGGAAGGAACAGGTCAGCCGCGTGAGACAGTACAGGGTCAAGCCGCTCGACCAACCCTCTGCAGTCGAGGAAGAAACAGTGCCCCTGGCGGAAGAAGCTCCCGCCGGGGAAGTCGCCGCCACCGACCCGGAGATCACCGCGGAAGAAACCGCACCGGAAATCGCCGATGAGCCCGCTGCCGAAGAAATCGAAGCGGAAACCGAGGCCGTCGCGGAGTCGGAATCCGAAGCCGCCGACGACGAAACATCCGAGCCCGCCTCTCCCGCTCCGGCTGAAAAGACGGACGACGGTCCGGTTTTCAAATCGCTCGAGGAAGTCTCGCGCCATTTCCGCGAGCACTTCGCAGGCCCCATCATCGTCGAGACCTCCGTCGCGGTCGTGCCCGGCAACATCGCCGGACGCCTCCTCTCCCCCGGGCTTCTCGTCCATCTCCGCCAGGAAACTGAAAAGCTGCGTCGTGGCTTCCCTCTCGCGATGATCCAATCGCTCTGTGGCGAATTCGAGCGCAAAGGCCTCAAGTTCTTCAAGCGCGGCAAGAAATCGCTCCATGTCTCGGCGGTGCGTCCCAAGCCGATCGACGAGGGTGCGAATTTCACCGAATCGATCCAGGCCATCGTCGAGTTCGTGAAGACGGCGCCGAAGCCGAATGTCGCGAGTCTGCTCGAAGCGCTCGTGCCCGGATTCAAAAAGCCCGAGGGCCCGGCGATCGAAGAATCGCCCGAATGGTCCGATGCGGCGCGCACCGTGCTGAAAGATCTCCGCTGGCTCACCGCCGAAGGTTATCTGCTCGAATTCGCCGACACCGGCCTCGCCCTGGGCCGCCAGCCCCAGGAAGCCTCCGCGGCTCCCGCGGAAGCGAAGGCCCCCAAGGAAAAAGGCGCGAAGCCCGCGAAGGCCAAAAAAGACGGGGGGAAACCAAAGCCTGAAGCAGCCGTGACCGCGGAAGAGGCGATGGTAGAGGCACCGGTCTCCGAGGAGGCCGCTGAAGAGGTTTCTGAGTCGATTTCTGAGTCGATTTCTGAGGAATTCGCCGAACCCGCTTCCGAAGAAGTCTCTAAAACGATTTCCGAAGACGTTTCCGAGCCAGCTTCCGAGCCGGTGGTCGATCTCGAAGCCGCTCCTGAAGAGCTTGCCGAGTCGGTCGCCGATCTGTCGCACAAGGACGAGTCCGATCCGGACGAGCCACGCGACGGTGCCGATCCGGTCGCGACCGCTTGAGGGCCTGAACGGGGTCGCGATCCGCGCCCCCATCGCGTCCTTGAAGGCGGGGGCATTTGGCCGCACCATTGGCCTTGCCCCCATGAACCGCGCCCCCCTTTTGATCGCCCTCGCTCTCGTCGCGTCCGGATACGCGACGGCTCAGGAAAAGGCCCACCTCGCCCTCGAGTCGCCTTTTGCCTCCTACGTCGAGAAGGAGTTCCCCTTCTTCACCCAGACGGTCGATGCGCGGGCCTTCGGCGAGCAGGCGGAGAAAGAAAATCTCACGCCCCGTGGCATCATCGTCCCGGCGGGCAACGGATTCTACGGATGTTTCGATCCCGACCTGCTCCGCTGGGCGCTCTTGTGGAAGGAAAACGCCGACGGCGAATACCTCACCATGAGCGGCATGGGCACGGGCAGCTACCGGCTCCCGAATCGCAAGGCGGCACCGGGACAGAAGGAGCTTCCTTCGCCGCTCGGAACACCCTTGCTCGCGATGCCGCTGCGACCGGGAGTTGCGGCGGGTGCGAAACCCGTCCTCACCGATCCCCGCGACCGCGGAGCGGCGGAGGAGGGAGAACTCGGCCTCGGGCCCATCGCCGTCGCGTTGGGACGCTTCGAGGGACTGCGCCTCGTTGGTGAAGGCGTGCAGATCGAATACACCGTCGGAGGCACGCTCGTGAAAGAGCGGCTTTCGAGCGAAGGGGAGGACCTTCTCCGCGACCTGGAAATCGCCGCCCACGAATCGCCCATCCAAATCAGGACCGGTGCCGGAGACGACGATTGGCTGGTCTTGGCATCGTCTAACAAAACCACCCATCATCGCATCGTTCTCTCCGGCGAAGGCAAGATCGCTGTGAACGACGGGGCCCCTTTCGCGATGATCGCGTCCAAAACCCGCTGGCCCGATCCCGTCAAATCCGCTCCCGCCGTCCTCCCGGCGAAAGACGCCGCCTGGGTTTTCGACGACCTGCCTTTGCCGATTCCGAATCCTTGGAAACGCAATGTCCGCGTCGCCGATCTCGAGTTTTTCCCCGATGGACGCGCCGCCCTCGTCACCTTCGACGGCGATGTCTGGATCGCGAAGGGCCTCGAAAGCAACGACGGAGCCGAGTGGAGGCGATTTACCTCGGGCCTGCACGAACCACAGAATCTTGCGATCCGCGACGGCAGGATCTTCGTTTTCGACCGCAACGGCATCGTCTGTTTACACGACACCGACGGCAACGGCGAGGCCGACTGGCATGAGAACGTTTCGAACATCTTCGCCCAATCCGCGGAGACGCGGCAGTATGCGAACGACTTCATCGCCCTGCCCGATGGCGGATTCTACGTCGCCCTCGGCGGCCAGATCGGAGGAACCATCGGGAAACTGAACGGCACCGTCATCCACGTCGCGCAGGATGGGGATTCCTACGAGATCGTCGCCACCGGATTCCGCCAGCCCTATCTCGGTTACGATGCAAAAACGGGCATCCTCACCGCGAGTGATCAGCAAGGAAACTGGAAGCCGGCCACGCCGATCTACCGTGTCGAGCCGGGGCGCTACTTCGGATTCCAACCCGAGAAGTTCAAAGGAAACGTCACCCACCCCACCACGATCTCTCCCGCCGAAGTCTGGATCCCTCATTTCATCAACCAGTCGGGCGCCGGACAGGTCTGGATCCGCGACACCGGAAAGCAGGGTGCGAAGATGGGAGAATTGAACGAGTCCCTCGTCCACATCGGCTACAACCGGCCCGAGATTTTCAAGATCTACCTCGACGAGAAAGGCGAACAGGGCGCGGTGATGCCCCTGCTTTCGGGCTTCCCGGCCGGGCTCCTCAACGGGCGGATGAATCCGATCGACGGGCGGCTCTACGTCACCGGATTCCAGATCTTCGGCAGCTCGGGTAGCCGCATCAGCGGCGTCTTCCGGGTGCGTCCCGGCGGGGTGAAAGCCTGGCTGCCGCGCGAGATCCGCGCCGAATCGCGTGGCCTTCTCCTGACCTTCGATGCTCCCTTGAATGCCGAGCAGGCCGCCGAATTGGGCCGTTACTCCGCCGATCGCTGGAACTACAAACAGACCCACGAGTACGGTTCGGGCAATTATCGCCTCGATGGAGAACCGGGCCAGGAGCCGCTGCCAGTGCTGAGTGCGAAACTTTCACAAGATGCCAGGTCGCTCTTTCTCGGTCTCGCCGACATGAAAGCGGCGCACACTCTGCGCCTCACCTACCGCCTGCCCTCGCCCGAAGTCGCGAACGTGGAGAATGTCTATCTCACGATCCACCGGGTGCCGACCCTCGACCTCACGAAACTCGGCTTCGCGGACAACGAGGTCGATCTGACGCCTCGCACCGATCTCACCGGAGGAGTCGACATCGAACCCACCGCAGCCCTCGGCAAAGAGGTGGTGATGCGCTACGGCTGCATCGCCTGCCACGCTACCGGCGATCCCGACATCCCCGCCCCGCCCGCTCCCGCAACGAATGGCGACGGCTCGAAGGTCGCGGTCGGACCTCCCTGGATCGGTGCGTGGGGAGCCAGCCGCGTTTTCAGTGATGGGTCCGAGATCAAGAAGATCGACGAAGCCTACCTGCGCGAGTCCATCCTCGATCCGGCGCGCCGGGTCATGCAGGGCTACGAGATGGAGCGCACCGGCGTCGGCATGCCTTCCTACCTCGGTGTTCTGAAAGATCACGAGATCGAATCCGTGATCCTCTTCATCAAAGGCCTGAAGAAAAAGTAGAAGCGATCAGGCGATCCAATCGTGCACCACTTTTCCGCCCACATCGGTGAGACGGAAATCGCGCCCTTGGAAGCGGTAGGTCAGGCGCAGGTGATCGAGTCCGAACTGGTGCAGGATCGTGGCGTGGAGGTCGTTGATGTGCACCGGATTCTCCGTGGCGAACCAGCCGATCTCGTCGGTCGCGCCATAGATGTGGCCGCCCTTGAATCCCCCGCCCGCCATCAGTATGGTGAAGGCCTGGGGATGATGGTCGCGCCCCGTATTGGAGAGGCGACCGGGCCGGTTCTCGCCGAGCGGCGTGCGGCCGAACTCCGAACCCCACACGACGAGAGTGGAATCGAGCAACCCACGCTGTTTCAGATCCTTGATGAGCGCGGCGATGGGCTGATCAACCGCCCCGGCGTTGTAGGCGAGGTTTTTGTCGAGCTCGGAGTGTTGGTCCCAGCTCGCGTGGATGATGTTGATGAAGCGCACGCCGCGCTCGACCATACGACGGGCGAGGAGACAATTCCGGGCGAAGGTGTCGTAGGTGCGCAGCCCCGGCAAGGTGCCGCGGAAGCCGTCGCCCGGCGGCTCGGGACGATCGACGCCATACATCGCGAGGGTCTCCTTCGACTCGCCTGACAGATCCACCAATTCCGGCGCCGCGGTCTGCATGCGGTTGGCGAGCTCGTAGTTCGCGATGCGGCTCGCGATCTCGGGATCGTGCACCTCCTGGTAGCGCGCCTCATTGAGATCGCGCAGGGCATCGAGTCCGGCCCGTTGCATCTCCGGCGCAAGACCGGCGGGATTCTGCAGGTTCAGGACCGGCTCGCCCTGGTTGCGGAACTGCACCCCGGCATACTTCGAGGAAAGGAATCCCGAGGTCCAGAGCGTCGAGCCTCCCGATCCACCCCGACCGGCGTTGAGGACGACATACCCGGGAAGGTTCCGCGAGGGGCTGCCGAGTCCGTAGTTGATCCAAGATCCCATCGAGGGCATCCCGAAGCGCGAGACCCCGCACTGCATGAGAAGCTGTCCCGGATGGTGGTTGAATTCCTCGCTGTGAAGCGAGCGGATCATGAGGAGATCGTCGGCACAGGTCGAGAGGTGTGGAAGAAGATCGGAGAAATCCATCCCGCATTGGCCGTGTTTGGCCCACTTCCGCGGAGAGCCCATGAGGGTTGCGGTGTCGGGCTGGATGAAGGCGAAGCGCGCCTTGTCGAGGATGGACTTGGGCAGACTCTGCCCGTGGAGTTCGTTGAGCTTCGGTTTCGGAGTGAAGAGATCGAGCTGCGAGGGCGCTCCCTCCATGAAGATGAAGATGCAGGCCTTCGCTGGTCCTTCGCGATGCGAACGCGCCTCGGCGAAGGCCGCGGGGTCGGCGGCGTTCGCGGCGGTGAGGAGTCCGTCCTCGCTCAGCATCGAACCGAGCGCGATGCCTCCGAGGCCGGAGGCCGAGGTCGTGAGGAACTCGCGGCGCGTGCGATGGAGGGGAGAGTTCATGGGGCACGGGTCACGGGTCTATCCGCGCGTCAGGAATTCATCGAGGTTCAGGAGCACCCGCACCGTGGCGGTCCAGGCGGCGGCTTCTGCCGCACTCAGGCCTTCGGGAAGGGTGGCGCCAGCGAGCACTTTGGCCTCCTCGCCGCGTCCGCGATACCAAGCCCGCGAATCTTCCAGGAGGCTGATGAGACGGTCGCGCTCGAAATCCTCCGGTTCACGGGCGAGGCAGAGGCGGAAGGCGTGTGTGATCCTGGCGGGATCGTCGCCTTTTGGCAGTTCGGTCAGGACGCGGCGGGCGAGCCCCTGGGCCGCCTCGACGAAAGGCTCGCTGTTCAGGGTGATGAGCGCGGCGAGAGGTGTGTTCGACCGCGAACGCCGCACCGTCGTCACGTTGGAATCCGGACAGTCGAAGGTGATCAGCGAAGGATGCGGCGCGGTGCGTTTGAAGTAGGTGTACATCGCCCGGCGATAGCGGTCCTCGCCTTCACTCGTCTTCCACTTGAAGGCGGAATTGTAATTCACATCGGCGACACCGGCCGGGATGGGCGGAAACACGCTCGGACCGCCAACCTTGCCGGAGAGGAGACCGGCGGCGGCGAGGGAGAGATCGCGCACGATCTCGGCCTCGACGCGGAAGCGGTTCTGACGGGCGAGGAGCTGGTTTTTGGGATCGAGGTCGATCAGCTCCGGGCGGTGATCGGAGCTCTGGCGATAGGTTTTGGTCAGGACGATCTCGCGGATGAGCGCCTTCCGCGACCAACCCTTGGCGATGAATTCGGCGGCAAGCCAATCAAGCAGCTCGGGGTGGGTCGGACGATCGCCCCGCACGCCGAAGTCCTCGGGAGTGGCGACGAGCCCCTCGCCGAAGAGCTGCGTCCAGAGATCGTTGGCAAGGACGCGGGGCGGCAGCGGATTTTCCCCGCCCACGAGCCATTTCGCGAGATCGAGCCGGTCGCCCGACTCACCGCGATGGTTCACCGGCGGAAGCACCGACAGGGTCGCGGGCACAACGGCATCCTTGGGCTCCTTGAACTCCCCGCGATGAAGGATATGGGTCGCGCGTCGGTCGGCCTTCCGCTCACCGACGACCCGCACGTCCATTTCCGGAGCGAGAGGACGCTTCGCCGCCAGGGCCGCGGCTTCGGCGAGCAGTGGCCGCGTCGCGGGATCGAGACGCTCGATGTGACGGGCGAGCCGCTGGCGATCTTCATCGCCACGCTGGGCCGCCGGTCTCGCGAGCACGTCGCGCACCTCTTCCGGCAGTGCGAGCGCCGTCGGCGCGGTGAGCGCATGAAGGCGGAAGCGCCCGATGGTGTGCTGCTCGCCGTAGTTCTGTGTCAATGTCAGGGTCAACTCCGTCGCCCCCTTCGACTCGATTGCCTCGGCGAAACCGAAATCGGCATGGTGCCCGCGCCCCGTGGCACCCCCGACAGCCCAGCCCGCGCCGTCCTTGCCTGGCTTCACGCTGCCCTCGAGCAATTCGCGCACTCCCCAGTCGCCCTGCGAATAATCGGCCGCGACGTCGGCGACGATCACGGGACCTCCGCCCTTCACGACCGCATCGACGCGGTTCAGCACGAAATTCCCGTGTTTGGTCCGACCCGGCCCTTTGCCGCCGAGGCTTTCGTCGGGCATCACCTCGAGCCGCAGGCCGGTGGTGCGGCCGGCCGGCAGTTTCACGGTCACGGTATAGACGGCGGTGGCGGGATTTTCACCTCCGACCACGAGCGATCCATCCGCCTCCATCGCGAACTGAACGCCCTTCGGCGCGGCGAAAGAGGCGATCTTCAGCGGCACCAATCCTGGATCTTTCACGGCCCGCGCCTCAGCAAGCTGCTGCGACAACTTGGTTTCCCACTCTTCGAGACGGCTTGAGAGATCTTCGCGCGCGGCGGCGAGGCGCCCCTCGATCGCCTTGGCGGCCTCGCGATGAGCGGCGAGAGCGGTCTCGTATTTCGCCCAGGCTTCGGGCGATTGCGGCACTTTGGCATTCACCTCGTCGCCATTGTTGAAATAGGCGAACAGCTCGTAATACTCGCGCTGAGTGATCTCGTCGTACTTGTGGGTGTGGCAGCGGGCACAGGTCAGCGTCAGGCCCATCCAGACCGACCCCATCGTCTCGACCCGGTCCATGACGGCGGCGACGCGCCATTGCTCCTTGTCGGTCCCGCCTTCGGTGTTGGTCAAGGTTTGCCGGTGAAAGGCGGTCGCCAGAATCTGGTCGGACGTCGGTTTTTCGAGGAGATCGCCCGCAAACTGCTCGATCGTGAATTGATCGAACGGCATGTCCGCATTGATCGCGTCGATCACCCAATCGCGATAACGCCACGCGTCGGGCCGATGGTTGTCCTTTTCGTAGCCGTCGCTGTCGGCGAAGCGGGCACGGTCGAGCCAATGGCGGCCCCAGCGTTCTCCAAAGGCGGGACTCGCGAGGAGATCATCAACGACTCTGGCAAGCCCGGCCTCGCGATCCGCCTCGATCGCCGCGCGATAGTCCGCCACCTGCTCCGGCGTCGGCGGCAGGCCGACGAGATCGTAAAACAAGCGGCGGATCAGCGCCACCGCATCGGCCTCGGGCGAGGGGGAGACCCCGGCCGCTTCAAGCTTCGCGAGGACAAAGGCATCGATGGGATGTTTCCCCCAGTCCGGATTCTTGACGGCAGGCGGTTCGGGCTGTCGCAGGGCCGTAAAGGACCAGTGCTTCGGCCAGACCGCGCCCTCGGCGATCCAGCGTTCGATCGTCTCCTGTTCCGAGCTGGTGAGAGGCTCGCCTTTTCCGGGCGGCGGCATCTGGTGATCGGGATCGTCCGACCGGACGCGGGCCATGACCTCGGAATGCTCCGGCTCTCCCGGCACCACGCCGCGCTGGCCCGATTCGAGGACCTTCGTGGCCGGCTCGATCCCGGTCAGGCGCAGACCGCCTTTCGCCTCATCAGGTCCATGACAGAGGGTGCATTTTTCGGCGAGAATCGGGCGAACTTCTTTCTCAAAGTCCACGGGTGCCGCGACCAGCAACGACGTCCCCGGCACGGCCAAAATCAGGGCCGCGGAGAGCGGGAGCCGGGTAGCGAGGATGCGTCCCATCGTGAGACGTCAGTGTCCCGGCGATCGGTGAAAGCGTCAAGCGGCGCAGAAGCGCGGGGGATCAGGCGTCGCGCACGATCCGGCCACCGAGCGAGAGGATGCGGGCCTTGCCTTTGGCGTCTTCGGCCTCGCCGATCTGGCCGTCCTGCACGTACATCTGCGAAAGGGCCGTCCAGGCGAGGAGGTCGTTGGGCTTCAGGGTCGTGGCCTTGAGTCCCGCTCCGATCGCTTCCTTGAGATGCCCGGTCTTCATGAGGGCCATCGCCAGGGCATGCCAGCCGTCGAAAAACCCGGGATCGAGTTCGACGCAACGGCGATACTTTTCCACGGCGCCTTCGAGGTCGCCGACGGCGAGATCACCGTTGGCGTCGTCGAAAAGGTCGTCCAGTTCCTGGCTCACTGCTGCGGGATGGCGGCGGTGGGACGCTCCGATCCCGACTCGGCGCGGCGCTGGTTGAACCAGGCGCTGAAGAGAGTCCGGTCCGTCTGATTCTTGATCGTGGCGAGGAGCGCATCCTTCTTCGACTGCGCTTCTTCATCCTTGTAGATTTCGATCTTGTCGACGTAGGCCACGAAATATCCTTCGCCGGCGGGACGCTCGCTCACGGCGGAGAGTTCCTTTTCCGCGAGTCCCGTCACGGCTTGGACGATGGCGGCGGCATCGGCGAGTCCCGCCGGAGGCTCGTTCTCGGAGAAAGAGGGGAGCGTCTCGGTCTTCAAGCCCTGTTCCTTGGCAGCATCGGCAAAGGATTTCCCTGCCTTGATCGCCTCACTCAGTTTCGCATGAGCGGCACTGGCCGCGTCGTTGACGGCGCGGTTCGACTTCGTGGCGGTGAGCACTTCCTTGATCGCCGGTGTTGCCTGCTCGAGGGTGAGCGGTTGCGGCTCGACGCTCTCCTTGAGGTGGAAAACGAGGTAGGCGCCACCTTCGGTCTGCACGGGCACGCTCACCTCGCCGGCCTGCTTCGCTCCGCTGAAAAGAGCGTTGATGGCTTCGGCATTGTCCTTGAGGAGGTCGGGCGCCTCATTGCGGGCGAAGGGCTCGAGCGTGCCGCTCTCGGCGGTGAACTCGGCCTTCTCACCCAGGTATTGCTTGGCGATGTTGGAGAAGTTGGCTTCGTCGCCCGCGAGATCGGCGTAGGCACGGTTCACGGCATTGGCGAAATCCAGATTCGCCTTGGCCTTCACCTCGTTGGTGGCGTCTTCGGCGACGGGTTTCGGGATGAACTTCACATATTCAAATCCGCGCTTCGGCTCGCTCTTGAGGTCTTCCTGATTCTCTTCGAAGTACTTTTTGATCTCTTCGTCCGTCACCTTCACGGCGTCGCCTTCGGTCTTGCGGTCGAAGCGCACCACCGTGGCGGTGTAACGCTGGTTTTCCTTGATGTAGAGCTTGGTCGCCTCGCTCGGCACGGCCGCGACACCCGAGCCGATGAGGTCGCGCAGTTTCTGGAAGGAAATGTAATCCTTCACCAACTGGGCGAGGTCGCTCTGGGTAAATCCATTCGGACCCAGGATGCGGTTCTCGACGACCTCCGAGGTGACCCAGGGCTGCTGGAAAATCGGCAGGGACGGGATGGCCGCTTTGATCTCCTCGGCGGAAGGTTCTATCCCCAACCTCTCGGCCTCTTTTCTTAAAATGACGAGGCTCATGACGAAATCGGTGGGATCCCGGTCGAGGCGGTTCTCCCCAAAGAGGGCCATCGCAAAGTCATACATCCCCAGCTCGAGCGAGACGTCGAAATGGCTGGCGAGTTTCTGGTATTCTTTCAGCCGGTAGCAGCGATCGTAGACCTTCACGACGCAATCCTGACGCCCGAGGGTGCCTTCGACGAAATCGAAGTCGGAGTAGAGGAAGGCAAAGGACACCACGATGATGACGGTGACGGCGATGAGGACGCCTTTCTGGATGTGTCGGATCTGGGTGAGCATGGGGGAAAATCGATCACGGATGACCCGCGGGAACCGGGGGTTCGGGCAGGGGCGGGGAAGGTAGTGAGGTTCGCCCCCCACTTCAACCGCTTTTTGGCAGGTCCGGAAGCGGATGAACGGCCCGGATTTCCGCCAGAATCAGGGCAGCAAGAGGATGCGTCTGACCTCGGCAACGGTCCCGGGATGATCGACGGCGGAGTGATCCACGGGCACGATTTTCTCCGAAGCGACGCCTTCGAGATGGCTGCTCCAATAAGCCACGACGCCGTCGGAACTGGCCTCGAGCGGCCCCGGCCGGCCACGATCCCCGATGATGCTGTGGAGCATGATGCCCTTGCCAACAGGCAGATCGGGGAGGATGCGCAAGGTGGGCTGGCTCGGCGAAAGAGCCCCCACGCTATCGAGTTGACCCGTCCCGAGTGCTTCATAGGCTTCGGTGAAGGCCCCCGGATTCGCGGTCGAGACTCGCTCGTAAAACGCCCGGAATTCGCCTGGCGGCTGGAAGAGGCGCTGCCCGAGACGCCCCGTCCACCGGTCCGCGAGGTCGCTGCCGCGGTGCGGGACGGCGATAAAAATGACACGCCGCACCGTCGGATCGGGCTTCCAGAAAAAGGCGTCGTTCAGCATGGCGCGATCCTCCGCCGAGAGATCGAGAGAGGCGATCGGACGGGTGAAAGCGGCCTTTTCAAAGGCCCGGCCGGGATCGGTGATCAGTCCGCGGGCGACAATCCCACCCATGCTGTGGGTCACGAGGGTGGTTCGCCGGGAGGCGGGATCGTCGAGCCCCGGATCGAGCTCGCGCCGCACATCACGGAGTTGCCCGCGCAGGATCCGGCCCGGGTAGAGCGCCGGGGCCGAGGTATTGTAAAGAAAATGCCACACTTGATAACGGCGCATCATTTCCGGGTCGGCGAAGAGCTCGTTCGTCAGTTGTGCCCATTTCAACGGCGAATCGAGGAGCCCGTGGATCATGAGGAGTGGCTCTTTCCGCGGATCGTAAGGCTCCATGAGATAGAGCTTCGGCTGACGCTCCGGTGCGGCGGTGAGGAGATGCTGGAACTCGCCGCGTTTCAATTCTCGCGTCCTCGCGAGGAGCGCGGCCAAGGCCGCCGAGGGCTCGGCGGCGAGCGGATGGATGCGCCCCGCGACCTTCACCTCGCCGTGATGATGCGCGCAGAGCA
Organism: Verrucomicrobiales bacterium; assembly: GCA_016795385.1. GTDB lineage: Bacteria > Verrucomicrobiota > Verrucomicrobiia > Verrucomicrobiales > DEV007 > Arctic95D-9. The sequence goes on from JAEUHI010000086.1 coordinate 191,744, forward strand.
GCTCGATGCGCACCTGAGGTCGGCCGGATTTCATCCCCGCCTCGTGCAACACGGCCGTAACCGGACGGGTGATCGCCTCAGGGGGAAAATGCCGCTCGATCGGCTCGCGCGATTCGTTTTTCCGGATGCCGACGAGCGGCGCGCCGATCCCGGCCCTCCGATGTCGGGCCATTCCCTTCACTTCGAGATCCGCGGACGCCAGGATCTCGTCGAAGTAAGCGAGCTCGTAACGTCCCGGACCGTTCGTGGCGAATCGAACCTCGATCCCACCGACCTCACCGGTGGATTCAGTGCCGCGCTCTTTTCGCCACGCCGCGACGAAACGGCCCAGAGCCGTCGCCGAGCCGCCTTCGTTCGGAGTCTCGAGCGCTTCTCCGAGCAGATGCGCCAGGTTCCGCTTTTCCGAGAGCGGAACCGGGGTCCTCACGAGCCTCGCCGGAGCACTCGCACAAGAGACGAAAAAGAAGCCCGCGACCACCACGAGCGTGAGTCCGACTGGCATGCTGGGGCGCTTCATCCTGCGATGAGGAAACTCCCGATATTTCCACGTGCAACCGCCATTCTCGCAACCCGGCGCTTTCGCCCGGCCTCCGCGCATGCGCCACCGACGGGACACGATTTGATTCTTGAACGACGCCCCCGCGCCTGACAGCCTCGTCACGCATCATGAGCCGCTTTCTCACCGCCTTCACCGTGATCCTTTTCGCTCTTGGCGTTTCTGTCAGGGCACAGGAATCCAAAGCCACCCTCAGGGCCGGGGCCGCCGCCAGCGTCATCACCCCTCCGCTTGGCGAACCCATCGTCGGAGGTTTCACCCCCTTCCCCGCCGAGCACATCCACGATGAACTCCACGCCCGCTGCCTCGTGCTCGATGATGGAAAGACGAAGCTCGCCCTCGTCGTCTGCGACCTCCTCGGCCTGCACCGCTCGGTCGCGGTCGAGGCGAAATCGCTCATCGAAAAAGAGCTCGGCATCCCCGGAAGCCACGTCGTCATTTCCGGCACCCACACCCATTCGGCCACCAACGCGCTCTACGGTGAAGTGCGCACCTACTCGTCGGACATCGAGCTCACCGACTACCAGCGTTTCGTCGCCCGCCGCATCGCTGATGGGGTCCGCCGTGCGGTGAATCTGCTGCGCCCCGCTGAGATCGCTTTCGGCCACATCGATGTGCCCGATCACGTCTTCAACCGCCGGTGGTATCTGAAGGAAGGCACCATGCCGATGAATCCCTTCGGCAAGACGGATGAGAAGGTGAAGATGAATCCCGGAGCGGGCGCGGACAATCTCATCGAGCCGGCGGGCCCGATCGATCCCCGCGTCTCCTTTCTCGTCCTGCGCGAGCCGGGAGGGAAGATCATCTCGCTCTACTCCGCCTACTCGCTCCACTATGTGGGTGGGGTCGGGCAGGCCCACGTCTCGGCCGACTATTACGGCTACTACAGCAAAGCCGTGGAACGTTTGCTCGGTTCGGAGAAGCAGGATCCCCCCGTCGTCGCGATGATGGCCAACGGCACCAGTGGCGACATCAACAACATCAACTTCCGTCAACCCCGCGGCCGCAAGGAGCCCTACGAACAGATGCAGTTTGTCGCCGACGACCTCGCCGCCAAAGTCACTGCCGCCGTGCCGGCACTTGAATGGAAGACCGAAGCCGCCCTCGACGCCCGATATCGCGAGCTCGATGTGAAATGGCGGACCATTCCGGACGATCTTCTCCAATGGGCACGCGAGACCGAGGCCAATGCCCCGCGCATCGGCGACAAAGCGGTGCTCCCGCTGGCTTATGCCGGCCGCGTCCAACGCCTCGCCAAAGCCTCTCCGGAGACGAAGCTGCCGGTGCATCTCCTGAAGATCGGCGAGGTCTGCATCGGCACGACTCCTTGCGAGACCTTTGCCGAGACCGGGATGGAATTCCGGGAGAAGAGCCCCTTCAAACACTCCTTCATGGTCGAACTGGTGGCCGGCTACTACGGCTACATGCCCACGCCGCGCCACTTTGAATTGGGCGGTTACGAAACCTGGCCCGGCACCAACAATCTTGAGCCGCAGGCTTCGGTAAAGGTGATGGACGCCCTCCTCGAGATGGCCGGCGAAATGGCGCCGGGCAAGTGATCCGCGGTCATGCAACCCGCCCTCCACCTGCGCCGCAAACTCGATGCGGGAGAAATCGTCACCGGCGTCCTCGCCACCCGGCATTTCTGGCCCGGGCTCGTCGAGATCGTGAAAGACGCGGGACTTGATTACCTCATCATCGATCTCGAACACCTCACCCACGAGCATGAGAAGGTCGCCGAAGGCTGCGCGATCGGACGCTTGATTGATTTTCCCGTCCTTCTCCGTCCGCCCCAAGCCGAGTTCACCACGATCCGGTTGGCGATGGATCTGGGGCCGTGCGGCCTGCTCGTTCCCAGCGTTGATTCATGCGAGACCATGCAGGTGATCCAGGACGCCGCGTGGATGCCGCCGCGCGGGAAACGACGTCCCGGCGGACCCGGCAATGCCTGGGTGAAAGACTTTCATTACGAGACCTGGAAGACGACGGTCGAGGACGCCCTCATCATTCTGCCGCAGATCGAGACCCGCGCCGGACTCGCGAACGTAGGCGAAATCGCGGCTCATCCCCTGACCACCGCCATCGCCGTGGGTCCCTATGATCTTTCCGCCTCGCTCGGCGTCTGTTGGCGTCCCGAATCCTCCGAGCTACAGACCGCCCTCTCCGCCATCCGCGCAGCCGGCACGGCCGCGGGCAAGACCATGTGGATGATCGGGAACGGCGCCGACCTCGTGAAACAAGGCTACACCTTCCTCTGCGTGGGAGAGCCCATCGCCTGCCTCCAGAGCAAACTCCACGAGCTCGACGAAGCCGCCCGTCGCGCCACCCATTGAAAAACCGGGGTGGCGCCTCAGTCGAAAAACGCCTCCCACTCCGCCTCCTTGAAACCGACCAGACCGCCTTTTTCCGCGAGGAGAAACGGCCGCTTCACGAGGTTTCCGTTTCCGGCGAGAAGGTCGATCGCCTCCGCCTCCGTCATCCCGCCGAGTTTTTCTCCCAGCTTCAGTTCGCGGTAGTCGCCTCCGGAGGTATTGAAAAGGCGTTTCAAATCGCCGCCGACGATCGCGAGCATCCGCCTCAACTCGGCCTTGGTCGGCGGCTGCTCGCGGATCGGGACTTCAGTGAAAGGGATGGCGCGGACCTTCAGCCACTTCACCGCTTTCCGGCAGGTGTCGCACTTGGCATAGGTGTAAATCTTCATCGGATCGATGGTGGAAATAGAAAGGGGAGACTTTCGCCTCCCCTTTCACCATGAAGAAAATGAACGGCTCTTCAAGCCGCGATTGGATCAGAGATCCGCGGGTCCGGCGACACCGCCGGTGAATTTCTCGTCTTCCGCCGCATGACCGGTGAGAACCTGCGCCTTGTAACCACCTCTCGACTTGAAGAAGAAGAAGAGGATCAGGTAGCAGACCAGCATGAAGGCGGGAAAGAGCGCCATCGTACCGAGCGCCTTGAACTGCGCCGACTGGTTGGCGGCCGCTACCGCGTCTTTCTGAGCCTGGTCGGTCAAAGCCGCGGCCTTGTCGGGGTCGATCGCCTGATATTCACCGAGCACGTAGTGCTTCTCGCTGGAGATCTGCTCGACGAGGGCGGACTGCGGACCAGCGGCGAGTTCGGCCGTGGCGGTCTTTTCCTGGATCGCACCGATGAAGGGGAAACCCAGAATCCCGACCGCGATCATCCCGATACCGGAAATCGCGTTCAAGGTAAGGGCTCCCCCCTTGGGACACTGTTCGGCGGTGACCCCGAGCATCGTCGGCCAGAAGAACGTCTTGCCGAAGGCGTAGAGGGTGGCCGCGGCGAAGATCACGACCATCCCGGAGCTGCCCGTCTTGGACAAGGCATAAAGACCCGCGATGGCGAGCACGGCGCTGACGACGAGCAAACCGATCGGTGAGAGCTTGTGGACGATGGGTCCTGCAAAGAAGCGGAGCACCATCATGATCACCGAGGTGTAGATGAGAACCCAGGCCGGATTGTAGCCGGCTTCTTTCATCGGGTGCTCCATCAGGCCGGTGATCCAGCCATCGGTACCGATTTCAGTGGTGGCCAGCGGCATCATGATGATGATGAGGAAGGCGAGGAAACCACGGCCAAGGCTGCGTGTGTAGAGTCCGAAACCGATCACAACGATCGCGGTGAGCGTCCAAGTCAGCCATGAGGGCCAGGCGAAGACTTCGGCGAGCTGGGCGAAGATGAGCCCGAAGCCGACGAAGGCACCGAAGGCGCCGAACTCGGCAAGCATCTCGCGGTAGGAGACGCCGGCGGCCTCACGCTCGTTCACCGGGAACTGGACGCGCAGAAGCATCACGAGGTAAATCACGGCGGGCACGGCGATGATGCCGAGCACGAGGCGCCAATCACCGTTCGCGGCCACACCGGCCATGCCGATGGTGATGAGACCACCGAGAGCGAGACCACCCGGCCAACCGGCATGGAGGATGTTGAGCCATTTCGTTTTGTCACGGCTGAACATCGTCGCCACGACCGGGTTGATGAAGGCCTCAACCGTTCCGTTGCCGAGACCGAGGATGAAGGAACCCCAATAGAGATAGCTGTAGCCTTTCGCCTGCGCCGCGGCGAGATCCGCGCCTTGCACGCCTTGGATCGCACCATAAGCCATGCAGGCGAGGACGATGTAAAGGGCATAACAGACGAAGGAGAAGATCATCGCCACGCGATAACCCACCTTGTCGATGATCAGGCTGAAGAGGATGATCGAAACGCCGAACGGCCAGATCCCCGCTCCCTTCAAGGCACCAATGGTCCCTTTGTCGAGGTTGAAGTCGGCGCCGAATCGGACGTCGCACAGATACATCCGCGAGAAGAAGGCGAATGCCGTGGTGATCAGGGCAATGAAACAACCCCAGAACAGGGCCATCGATGGTTTTTGGTCACTCATAGTGTGGTTGGAATCGAAGAATGCCTCCCCGGGACGGGTTGAAAGTCCGGGAAAAGACGGGCTTTCTTAACAAACGGCAGGCTTTCCACAAGAAGAAATGACGACAAAATCGCGCCTTTTCCCTCTGGAGCGCCTTTCGCGCGAAATCGGCTGATCCGGCCGCAAGTGCCTGAACCCGAGCAAAACATCCAAAATTCCGCATTCTCAAAAATATAAAATCTTGCAATTTTGAAAATTTTATCTGATAATTGCAGTAGTTCCTGCACTTTTTCCCATGCGAGATTTTACGAACCAGAGATTTGTGGAAGACCATTCCGCCAATCCTTTTGTGGAAGATCTTTTTGTCGATCAACCGGACAGCATGCCCGGCGTCGCCCGGATCCACCATCCGGTCTTTTCCCAAATCCGGGAATCGGTCGAGAGCCTGCTCCAAGGTGGAGAGTCCGGCCGTTTCTCCTCCGGGCTCGGTCGCCTCTTTCTTCTCACCGCCCCCGAGGCCGGATACGGAAAGTCACACCTCGTCGCCCGTCTCCGCGACCACCTCGGCGCGATCGCCTCGACTTTGTTCCTGCCTTTCGACCGGTCGCGGCCTGTCGCCTGGCCTGTCGCCCTTTCTTCGAGCCTGCGGCAGTTCTCGACTCTCACCCGCTCGCGCCATCTCTCGGTCACCTTGCTCGAGGAATTCTCGCGTTTTTTCCTTTCCCGCCTTGTTCTCGACTGCCTCGAAGCCGGCCAGTTGAAGCCGCGCGAGTGCCCCGAGGACGCCTCGCGGGTCAAGGCGGAATTCCTGACGCTGTTCGGACCCGATTCCGATTCGAAGATCCTCGCCTGGCTCGACAAACGCGCCGATGATCTCGCGCGTCACAGCGATCCCGAATTCTCCCGCCGTCTCGGCATGGGCAGGACCGAACTCGCTTTCTGGACGCGAGTCTTCGTCGACCTCAACCTCCGCGAGATCGGCACGCTCGACCGCCTCCGCGGTCTCTCCAACGGGGAGGCCCGGGAACGTCTCCTCCAACTCCTCCGCATCGCCACGGACTATCGCCCGGTGATGCTCGTCGCCGACGGACTCGACGGCTTTTATGATTCCGAAACGGCGGGCATGGAGATCGCCGAGATCCTCAACGGCATCCGCGAGCGCGTCCCCCGAACCGTTTCGCTCGTGTGCGTGAATGACGATGTCTGGTCGTCGGTCTTCGCGAACCACCTCCCCGGCGCCTGGCTCGACCGCCTCAACGGCGAGACCATTCCTCTGCGCCCGATCGGCCCCGAAGCCGCCGGCGATCTCGTGCGACTGCGCCTGCGCCGCACCCGGCTTTCCGAAAACGCCGCCGCGAAATTCACCCAGCGCCTCGGCGACGAACATCTCTGGATCGATGCCCAGACGCGCCTCACCCCGCGCCTCGTGCTTCGCCAAGCCAGCGATCTGTGGCGTCGGGAAGCGAAGCAGTTTCTCACCCAGCCGGTCGTTCACGACGATTACGAAGACATCGCCGACGAACCCCTCTCCAATCTCACGGACAAAGCCGCCTTTTTCGCCCAGCTCCAGCGCGAGGTGGAAACCTCCTCACGGCAGGGGAATGTCGCCGAGGAAATGCCCCCTCCGCTGCCGCAGGTCGCGCCGGCACCGGCACCAGCCCCCTTCTCCTCGTCGCCCGCTCCCGCGATCGATCGCGTGAGCGAGCCCGCCCCCGGCACGAACCCCTTCCAAGCCGCTCCCACGCCGGTGCGCGAAGTCGAGTTGACCGGAATCGATTCCATCATCAACGACATCCGCGGTAGTGGCAAAACGGTCGTGAGCGAGACTCCGGAACATCGCTTCGGAGCAGAGCCCGCGGCACCCGCCATGAAGCACGAGGCGACACCACCTCCCGCTCCAGCGCCACAGCCTCAGCCCGCACGCCAGCCGGAAGCGGCCTCTAACGCCTTCTCCGGTGGGTTCACTCCGCCCACCGGAGGCCCTGTCAGCACCGGTTTCACCCAGGCGGCCACTGCGCCCGCTCCCTCGCCCCGGGCTGCCGCACCGCTCACCCGCGCCGCGCTCGAACAGATGCTCGCCCAGCGCGAACGCGACCTTCTCGCCGGCCCCGCCCTCGCACTCGATCTCGAGCGACTCGGCCGCTTCGTCCGCACCGTCGGCGCGATGCATGCGGCCCTCGCCCAACAAGAAGAGCGTTACCCGAGCAGCCGCACCGTGTGCCTGCGCTGGAGCGTGCGCGATCACTCCGTCCTCACCGGCTTCGAATCGCCGCGGAATGTCTACTTCTGGAACAACCTCCTCCAGCAATCGCTCGCCTCGAACCGGCAGGAAAAAATCGCGGCCTTCTCTCATCCGTCGGAGCCCTTCGACCCCTCGCTCTTCTCCAGTTTCGGCTTCAGCCCCGCGGTCATCCGCGGTCGCGTCGATATCATCGAGATGAACGATCGCGAGCTCGCGATGATCTACGCCGCCGAGCGCGTTTTGCGTGATCACGAACGAGGAGCCGACGCCGAGAAGGTCGCGCAACTCATCACCCTGCATCTCGATCCGCTGTGGCGTCGCATCATTCAACCGCTCTGAAGAAGACGCGACTCCACGAAAAATCCGCACGACCCGATGAATTTTTTTCGCTCCGACTCCCAGCCGATTTCCTTCTCGCAGTGTTGGAGCTTCCCTCATTTCCCCGCGTATGATCCCGCGGAATCGGCAACAGGAAAGGCATCACCCGATGCGGCCTTGAACGCTGACAAAGCCCCGGCCAACACCATCAAGGCCCACGGGACGAGCCCTCTCGGCGAGAGCCGCGAACGCCTGGATCCCTGATTCCACGGGCGTTTCAGCCGCTCTGCTCGCTGGTCACCCCTTCGTGGCGCGAGCCCGCCCAACCCCGGTCGCACCATCGCGCCCCGTCGGCACCGATCCGCCCCTTTCCCGGATCCCGACGCCTAACATAACCACAATAATTTTCCCCAACGAACCGGCTCGCTGGGAATTTTCGCGAAAGGACAAAGTTGGAAAAATTACAATCAGGAGTTGAAAATATTTCACTTATCCTAAATACTACCGCCATTCCGACCGCACTGCCTTCATGGCCGCCGACTACAACGAAGAGCACATCCGCTCACTCGATCCCCGCGAGCACATCCGACTTCGCCCCGGCATGTACATCGGCAAGCTGGGTGATGGCTCGTCGCAGGACGATGGCATTTACATCCTGCTGAAGGAAGTCATCGACAACGCCATCGACGAGCACGTCATGGGCAACGGTAAGCAGATCGACATCGAGATCGAGGATCGCTTCGTCCGCGTGCGCGACTACGGCCGCGGCATCCCGCTCGGCAAGCTCAAGGATTGCGCCTCCATCATCAACACCGGCGCGAAGTACGACAGCGAGGCTTTCAAGAAATCCGTCGGACTCAACGGCGTCGGCATCAAGGCGGTGAACTTCCTCTCCGCCTTCTTCGAGATCCAATCCTTCCGCGAGCACAAGACCATGGCGATCGAGTTCGGCCAGGGCCTCGTCGTCGCGGAGATGAAGAAGCCGGACAAGAGCGACGAGCATTCCGGCACCCTCGTCGCCTTCGAGCCCGATCCAGCCATCTTCGGGAACTACGCGTGGAACCTCGAGTTCGTCGAGGCGATGATCCGGAACTACGCCTACCTCAACACCGGACTGACTCTTTCGCTCAACGGCAACAAGTTCCGGTCGAAGAACGGCCTCCTCGACCTCCTCGAGGAAAATCTCGCCGGCCGTGACACGCCGCTCTACCCCATCGTCCACCTTTCCGACCACGACATCGACGTGGCCTTCACCCACACCGAGCAGGCAGGCGAGGAATACTACAGCTTCGTCAACGGCCAGCACACCACCATGGGCGGCACCCACCTCGCCGCCTTCCGCGAGGCCATCGTCAACACGGTGCGCAATTATTATAAGAAGCAGTTCGAGGCCGGCGACATCCGCTCGGGCATCGTCGCGGCGATCAGCGTGCGGGTCGAGGACCCCGTCTTCGAATCGCAGACGAAAACGAAACTCGGCTCGACCCAGATGGCGCCCGGCGGCGAGACGGTGCGGACTTTCGTCGGCAACTTCCTCGGGCTTCACCTCGACAACCACCTCCACCGCTCCAAGGCCGTGGCCGAGGGCATGCTCGACAAGATCCAACGCTCCGAGCACGAGCGGAAGGAACTGAAGGGCATCAAGAAGCTCGCCAAGGAGCGCTCGAAGCAGTCGAAGCTGCACAACAAGAAGCTCCGCGACTGCCGCGCCCACTACGACTCGAACCACAAGCTGAAGGAGCAATCGACCCTCTTCATCACGGAGGGCGACTCCGCGAGCGGCTCGATCACGAAATCCCGCGACGTCGACACCCAGGCCGTCTTCTCCCTGCGCGGCAAGCCGCTCAACTCCTACGGGATGACGCGGAAAATCGTCTACCAGAACGAGGAGTTCAATCTGCTCCAGGCCGCCCTTGGGATCGAGGAGGACCTCGATGGGCTGCGTTACAACAAGGTCATCCTCGCCACCGATGCCGATGTCGACGGGATGCACATCCGCCTCCTCACGATCACCTTTTTCCTCCAGTTCTTCCCCGACCTCATCCGCGAAGGTCACCTTTATATCTTGGAGACTCCCCTTTTCCGCGTCCGCAACAAGCAGGAGACCCGCTACTGCTACACCGAAGAGGAGCGCCAGCGTGCCCTCGCCGAGGTGAAGAACCCCGAGATCACCCGCTTCAAGGGTCTGGGTGAGATCTCGCCCGACGAATTCCGCCATTTCATCGGCCCCGACATGCGCCTCGCCCCCGTCGAGATGCCGGCACGACCGAAGACGATCCAGGACCTCCTCGAATTCTACATGGGGAAAAACACCCCGGATCGCCAGGATTTCATCATCAAGAACCTCAAGGTCGAGCTCGATCTCATCGAAGAGGAAGTCGAAGAGCGTGCCGAGATCACCGAGGACGCCGTCGCCGCCTGATCCGCACCCTGCCCCATCCGCGCCCCGCCGCACTCCCGCATGGACGAAACCACGACACCGCTCAAAGGCATGTATTCAGAGTGGTTTCTGGATTATGCGAGCTATGTCATCCTCGAGCGCGCCGTCCCGCACATCAACGACGGGCTCAAGCCCGTGCAGCGCCGCATCCTCCACTCGCTGAAGGAAAAGGACGACGGACGTTTCAACAAGGTGGCCAACATCATCGGCCACACGATGCAGTACCACCCCCACGGTGACCAGTCGATCGGCGATGCACTCGTCAACATGGGGCAGAAGGAACTCGTCGTCGACACCCAGGGGAACTGGGGCAACATCCTCACCGGCGACTCCGCCGCCGCGCCGCGCTACATCGAGACCCGCCTCTCGAAATTCGCCAACGAGATCCTCTTCAATCCCAAGACGACCTCCTGGGCCGCCAGTTACGACGGCCGCAACAAGGAACCCGTTACCCTGCCGGCGAAGTTCCCCCTCGTCCTCGCCCATGGCGCCGAAGGAATCGCCGTCGGTCTCGCCTGCAAGATCCTGCCGCACAATTTCAACGAGCTGATCGACGCCTGCATCGCCGTGCTGAAGAAAGAGCCCTTCGAGCTCTTTCCCGATTTCCCCCAGGGCGGCATCGCCGACGTCACCGATTACAACGACGGACTCCGCGGCGGCCGCATCAAGGTGCGCGCCCGCATCGAGAAGACGAAGTCGAAAGAGCTCATCATCCGCGAGATCCCCTTCGGCACGACCGCCTCGAGCCTCTGCGATTCCATCCTCAAGGCGAACGAGCAGGGCAAGGTGCGCATCGCCAAGATCGAGGACTGCACCGCCGAGAACGTCGAGATCCGCGTCCACCTCCCCGCCGGAGTCGACGCCGACACCACCCTGAAGGCCCTCTACGCCTTCAGCGACTGCGAAGTCAGCATCTCGCCGAACGCCTGCGTCATCCAGGACAACAAGCCCCGCTTCCTCGGCGTCTCCGAGATTCTCAAACACAGCGCCAAGCAGACCCGCGACCTCATCGGGCAGGAGCTCGAGATCAAGCTCGGCGAGCTCGAGGAGAAATGGCACTTCTCCAGCCTCGAGAAAATCTTCATCGAGAAGCGCATCTACCGCCGCATCGAGGAATGCGAAACCTGGGAAGCGGTCATCCAGGAGATCTGGACCGGTCTGCGCCCCTATCTCCGCCTCTTCCGACGCGAGGTCACCGAGGATGACATCGTCCGCCTCACCGAGATCCGGATCAAGCGCATCTCGAAGTACGACTCCTTCAAAGCCGACGAATATCTCCGTGGCCTCGAGGACCAGATTGCCGAGACGAAGAAAAACCTCAAGCGCCTCACCGCCTTCACGATCAAGTGGTTCGAGGGCATCAAGGCACGTTACGGCAAGGATCGCGGCCGCCGCACCGAGCTCTCCACCTTCGATCGCGTCGATGCCAAACAGGTCGTCGTCGCCAACGACACCCTCTATGTCGACCGCAAGGAAGGTTTCGCCGGTTACGGCATGAAGCGCGACGAGCCCGTCGGCAAATGCTCGCGGATGGACGACATCATCGCCTTCTCCCGCGATGGCACGATGCGTGTGGTCAAGGTCGCGGAAAAGGTTTTCATCGGGAAAGACAACCTCATCGTCGGTGTCTTCAATCGCGAAGAGCCGAAGATCTACAACATGATCTACCGCGACGGACGCGGCGGGAACATCATGGTGAAGCGTTTCCGCGTGGAGGGAATCACCCGTGAGAAGCTCTACGACCTCACCGGAGGAGCCGCCGGCACCCGCGTTTTGTGGCTCTCCGAACACGATACCGAGGAGGATGCGAACCTCATCGTGAGAGTTCATCTCAAAAGTGATTTGAAATTGCGAAATTTTCAGATCGACTTTAGATTCGCAAATCTGGATATTAAGGGTCGAGGGGCAAAAGGAAACATCCTAACAAAACACCCTGTCGACCGCGTCTCGAGAATCTCCAAAGCCGAACAGGAGGAAATCGAGGCGAAAACCCTGAAAGCCCTTTCCAAAGCCGAACCGCCAAAAAAGCCTGAGCCGCCCAAGCCGGCGGCCGCTCCCAAAACCAAGACTGGCGAGCGGAAGAGAATTCCCGCTGAAAAAGCACCAACAAAACAAGTACCAACAAAAAAGAGAACCATGAAGAAAGCAACGACCAAGAAAGCCGCTCCCGCGAAGAAAGCTGCCGCCAAGAAGGCTCCTGCCAAGAAGGCTGCCGCCAAGAAAGCGCCTGCGAAGAAGGCTGCTGCCAAGAAGGCTCCCGCCAAGAAGGCCGCTCCTGCGAAGAAGGCTGCCGTGAAGAAGGCCGCTCCCGCGAAGAAAGCCCCCGCCAAGAAGGCTCCTGCGAAGAAGGCTGCTGCCAAAAAGGCCGCCAAGTAATCCAGTAACCAACTAAGGGAATTTTTCAGGGAAACTCGATAATTCTACCGGGCCCGGAGAGAGCGATTCGTCGCCCCTTTCCGGGCCCTTTCTTTTTTTAAGCGATGCAAGCGAAGAAGAACGGATCACGCCTCGTCCTCATCACCGGCGTCTCGCGCGGACTCGGGGCCGCCCTCGCGCGCGGCTTCGCCGGCCGTGGCGATCGCATCGCCGGATGCGCCCGCCCCTCCGACACGCTCGATGTCATCGCGGAAGAGCTCGGCGAAGATCATCTCATCGCTCCGGTCGATGTCGCCGATGCGGAGGCTGTCGCCACCTTCACCAAGGACGTTCTCACTCGTTATGGCGCCCCGGATCTCCTCATCAATGGGGCCGCCATCATCAACGCCCCCGCGCCGGTCTGGGAGATCCCGGCCTCCGACGTATCAGCGCTGTTCGACATCAATCTGAAAGGCACGATCCATTTCATTCGCCACTTCACGCCCGCCATGATCGCCCGCGGCAGCGGGGTCATCGTCAATTTCTCCAGTGGATGGGGACGCTCCACTTCGCCCGAGGTCGCGCCTTACTGTGCGAGCAAGTGGGCGATCGAGGGGCTGACCCAGGCACTCGCCCAGGAACTCCCGCGCGGACTCGCCGCCGTCGCCTTCAATCCCGGCATCATCGATACCGAGATGCTGCGCGCCTGCTTCGGGGACTCGGCTGCGCACTATCCCGATGCGGAAGAATGGGCCAAGTCCGCCGTGCCCTATCTCGCCGCGCTGGGACCCCGCGACAACGGCAAGGCCCTCACTTGTCCGGGGCACTGAGGGTGGTTCCGACTTTGGTCGAACTCCTCCCGTCACCCTCCTGCGGCGGAAGTCGCAGCCGCATTGGGCAACGGTGTCTTCCGATACGCTTCACGCAGGCCCTTGCCCCAGAAGATCACCGCACAGCCGCAGACCTCGACGTTGAAGGTGCGGAAGCGTGCCGAAAGCGCTTCCATCAATCCGCCGAGGGAGTCCTGGGTATTCGAAAAGATGCCCTTCCGATTGTAGAGCGCCATCGCCATCCGGGCAAAAAGCGGACGCTGGATGTCGAGGCCGAGGAGGGTCGATCCGAAAATCACGCCATCGTCCTCGAGATGCGGCGCGAGGTGATCGAAGACCGCCGCCGCCTTCTGATCGAGCCGCCCGGGGAGACAGTGCAGCACATAGTTCACCGCGATCGAATCAAAACGCGCCCCGCGGATCAGGAGAGGTTCGAGCACGTTTTCCTGATGCAATTCGGGACGGAAAGCCACGAGCCGTTTCGCCGCTTTCTCGAGACAATTGCGGTTGATGTCGAGCAGCGCCAGACGCGGCTGCGCGGAGGGCATCGTCTTCGCCGGAAAAAAACCCGTGCCCGCGCCCACTTCCAGGTGGTTCGCGGTGATATGCGCGCGGTAGAGATCGAGCAATTTCTCCGTCGGACAATGCCAGAGCCACGCATTGGAAAAGCCCAGCACCCACCAATCATAAACGGCGAGATTGCGTTTGGTGTAGATCGCGTGGGCGCGCTCCACATCGGATAGTTCGGCCTTCATGGATTTTCACCAATCAATAGGGTATAGTGGGAGAGTCAACCCTGTTCCTTTGCCGGAACGGGCCACCCCATGGAAACTCTCGCCGAACGGATGGAAGCTCTCGGGATCCTCGAAGAGGATCTGGAGGAGCGTTTTGTGCTCGGATCGGGCAGCGGCGGGCAGAAAATCAACAAGACCTCTTCCTGCGTCTACCTCAAGCACCTCCCGAGCGGCCGCGAGGTGAACTGTCAGGAGACCCGCTCGCGCGAAAAGAACCGCGAGATCGCCCGCGTGCGACTCTGTGAATTCTTCGAAACCGCCGCCGCCGAGGCCAAGCTCGCCGCCGCCCGGGAGCGGGCGCGCCGTCGCTACCAGAAACGCAAACCGTCGAAAGCGGCGAAAGCTCGCCTCCGCGTCGCCAAACAACACCGCTCCGAACGGAAGTCCTCGCGCCGGAAGGTGGGCGACTGAGTCCGGTGCCATTCACCACAAAAAAAGAGGGTCAAGCCGATCGCTTGACCCTCTTCGGGAAAGACGAGATGCCATACGGTCTCACTGACCGAGGATGTCGAGCAGCTCGACTTCGAAAACGAGGGCGCTGTAGGGCTTGATATCGGCACCGGCACCCCGGTCGCCGTAGGCGAGATCGTAGGGGATGAAGAAGCGGTATTTGGAGCCCTTCGACATGAGCTGCACGCCCTCGGTCCATCCGGGAATGACGCGATTCAGCGGAAACTCGGCCGGCTCGCCGCGCTCGACGCTGCTGTCGAAGACCTTGCCGTCGATGAGGGTGCCGTGGTAGTGGACCTTCACCTCGTCGGTCGCTTTCGGTTTGGCGCCGTCGCCCTCCTTGATGACCTCGTATTGGAGGCCGCTCGCGGTGGTCTTCACGCCTTCTTTCTTCGCGTTCTCGGCGAGGAAGGCATTGCCTTTGTCGAGATTCTCCTTGTCCGGGCCCGTGACATTCTTGGCATCGAGCATCTTTTGGTTTTCCGAGAAAGCCGCCGAGACCTCGTCTTCATTCAGGAGGGGCTCCTTCTTCTCCAAGACCGATTGGAAGGCGGCCATGAACTGCGCCTGATCGATCTCGATCCCGCGATCGGAAAGCTGGCGGGCGATCATGAGTCCGTAGGAGTAGCTGATGCGTTCGGAAAGGGACTCGGGCTTTTTCGCCTCTTGGGCGCGGGTGGTGTCGGCAATCATGAGCAAAGAAGACAGCGCGACAAAAAGACACGCGATCCGTGGGGTCGAAGGGGTTTTCATGTTCGTGGAAAGACGGTGGAAACGCCGGGGATCCCCGGCCGCGGCAAGGTAAACCCATCCGTGGTGGGGTCAAGGTGGGGAAACGGGGGCCGGCCCAGGCGGGTCGCCGTCGCCTTTACCCGACCTTGCACGGGACGGCATTTTCCCTTACCAATCCCCTCCCCGGCGCTACCGCCGCTTCCTCCCCCTTCTCCCCGATGGCCCAGGACCCCACCGCCCCCGCGCGCGCGCTCGAACTCGCGACCGCTTCCACCGACGATCTCGTCGAGGACCGCCGTGCCGTCTTCCGCCGCCTCCTCGGCTACGTGAAACCTCTCAAGATCCGCCTCATCTGGGGGATCTTTTTCGGGATCCTCGCGGGCGTCTTCAACGGCTTTCTCCTCCTGGTGTTGAAGTCGGTCTTTGTCATCGTGTTGCCGGCCTCGCAGGGTGAGGACATCCAGAAGGTCTACCGCCCCTTTGAAGACCTGCATCTGCCCGCCCTCGCGAAGATCGAGTTCACCGCACCGACTCTGCCTCCGGACAAGGAATGGGTCTTTGTGCTGATCGTCTGCCTCAGTATCCCGGTCTTGCTGCTGATCCGCGGCGCGTTTTACTTCCTGCATCAGTATTGCATGCTCTGGATCAACCTGAAGGTGCTCTACCGGCTGCGCGACGAGGTCTTCACGGGTCTGATGGGCCAATCGCTCGCCTTTTACAACACGGTGAAGCAGGGCGAACTGATCCAGACGGTGGCGAACCAGACGCGCACCACCGCGGACGCGGGCAGCCAGCTCCTCAGCGCCCTGATCCAGCATCCCGTGGCCATCCTCTCGATCATCTTCATGGTGACGATGATGGATCCGCTCTACACCTTCGGCGCTCTCTTCGTCTTCCCGCTCTGCATCGTGCCAGTGGCCCTCATCAGCCGGAAGGTGCGCAAGGCCGGAGGCAAGGAGGAGCAGGAATCCGAGGGACTCATGGTGACGCTGCACGAAAGCTTTTCGGGGATCCGCCTCGTCAAGGCCCACGGACGCGAGGAGTATCAGCGCGAGCGCTTCAATGAAGGCAGCCGCCAGATCAACAAATTCATCATGCGCTGGAAGAAGGCGATGGAGATGTCGAGCCCCATGGTCGAGATCGTCGGTGCCCTCGGCATCGCCATCGGCATGGTCTACGCTTGGTACACGCAGATCAAACCCGAGACCTTCCTGACGATCAACCTGGGCCTGATGAGCATCTACCCCCACGCGAAGATGCTCAGCCGCATGCAGGTGCAGTTGCAGAAATGCTACGTCGCGGCGGCGAAGGTTTTCGGCTACATCGACGCCGTGCCCGATGTCCGTGATCGCGAAGGGGCGATCGTGCTGACGGATTGCCGCGGCGAGATCGAGCTGAGGGAGGTCGTCTTTTCCTACACGGGCGAGACGTCCGCGCTCGATGGGGTTTCACTCCACTTCGAGCCTGGAAAGAAGTATGCCCTCGTCGGTCAGAGCGGCTCGGGCAAGTCGACGGTGCTCTCGCTCATCCTGCGATTCTACGAGGTGGAGCGGGGTGCCGTGCTCGTCGATGGCAAAGACATCCGCGATTACACGCAGACCTCGTTGCGCGACAACATCGGCCTTGTCAGCCAGGACACCTTCCTCTTCCACGACACCATCCGGAACAATCTCCGCTACGGCGATCTCGCCGCGACTGACGAGGAGATCGAGCAAGCCGCGAGGCTCGCCCACGCGCACGACTTCATCCTCGCCCAACCCCGGGGTTACGACACCATCCTCGGTGACAAGGGCTGCACCCTTTCGGGAGGCCAACAGCAGCGCCTTTCCATCGCCCGGGCGATCCTCCGCGATGCTCCCATTCTCTTCCTCGATGAAGCGACTTCGGCTCTCGACTCCGAATCGGAAAAGGCCATCCAGGATGCCCTCGCCGAGCTGTCGCGCGGCAAGACGGTGATCGCGATCGCGCATCGCCTTTCCACCGTGCTCGACTCGGACGAAATCGTCGTTCTCAGTGCCGGCCGCGTTCTCGACAAGGCGCCGCACGAGGTGCTGTTGGAGCGGTGCGAGGAATATCGGCGGATTTATCAGCTCCAGTTTTCGGAGGCCTGAATACATCCGGCCGGGCGGGCATTTTTTCTGTATTTCTCCCTCGCAATCGGGGTGCAAGGCGGCTTTGATGAGGAATCCAACCGCCCTTCAGTTCCGTGAGCCAGATTGCCGTTCCCCCGAATCCCTCCCCTTTCCGTCGCGTCGTCGTCACCGGCATGGGGGCGATCACTCCCGTCGGTCATGACGTGGAGACCTCGTGGCGGGCAGTGGTGGAAGGGCGGTCCGGGATCGGGCCGGTCACGCTTGTGCCGGTGGACCACCTGCCGGTGCGCATCGCAGGCGAAGTGAAGGGTTTCGACCCGACGACGGTGATGGAGGCGAAGGAGGCCCGCCGCGCCGACCGCTTTTCCCAGTTCGCCGTCGCCGCAGCCCGCGAAGCGGTGCGCCACTCCGGCCTCGTCATCGACGAGTCGAACGCGAATGACATCGGCGTCATCATCGGCTCGGGTGCGGGAGGCATCCAGACCTACACGGACAACCAGCACGTGATGGACCAGCGCGGCGCAGGCCGCCTCAATCCGCTGATGATCCCGATGATCACCGCTGATTCCGCTTCGGTGCAAGTCAGCATCCAGACTGGTGCCCACGGTGTCACCTTCGGCGTGGCCGCGGCCTGCTCGACGGGGAACGATGCCATCGCGCAGGCCTTTTACACGATCCAGCGGGGCGATGCGAAGGCGATGCTCACCGGAGGTGCCGAGGCCGCGGTGACACATCTCGGGCTCACGGGTTTCAGCCAACTGCGCGCCCTCTCCCGCCGCAACGATGACCCGACGCGTGCTTCGCGCCCCTTCGACAAGGATCGCGATGGGTTCGTCCTCAGCGAAGGATCGGGTGTGCTCGTGCTGGAGGATCTCGAGTCCGCCCTCGCCCGCGGGGCCACTCCGCTCGCCGAGATCCTCGCCTGTGCCGCGACCTCCGACGCCGTCCATCTCACCGATCCCGATCGCGAGGCGGTGCAGGCCTCGCGCGCCATCAGCCTCGCCCTGGCGAAGGCGGGAGTCTCGCCCGGCGAGCTGTCCTATATCAACGCCCATGCCACCGCGACGAGCATCGGGGATGTCTCCGAGGTGCGTGCCCTGAAACGCTCGCTCGGCGATGCCGCCTACCGTGTGCCGGTCTCCTCGACGAAATCGGTCACCGGCCACCTTCTCGGTGCCGCAGGGGCGGTCGAGGCGATCTGGTGCATCAAGGCGATGGAGCAAAGCCTCCTGCCTCCGACGATCAACCTCGATACGCCCGACCCCGAGTGCGACCTCGATTTTGTCCCCCATACCGCTCGATCCGCACCGGTCGATATCGCCCTCTCGGCCGCCTTCGCCTTCGGCGGACACAATTCCATGCTTCTGATGCGGCGCTGGACCGGGGCCTGAATGATGCCCCCTTACCGGCCGAGGACTCGGCTGTCACGAATCTTTTCCACCGGTAAAAAGGCGAGATTCGAATGTGACAATTCCGTCACATCGTCCATAAATTCAGGGTTCCATCCCCCGCGATATGGACACCCTCGTCTTCATTCTCAAAATTCTGGGCTCTCTCGGCGTCTTCCTCTATGGCATGAAAGTCATGAGCGAGGGCCTCCAGCGCACTGCCGGGGATGGCATGCGCAGGGTCATGGCGACGATGACTCACAATCGCTTCACGGCCATCTTCACGGGGCTCTTGGTCACCAGCGTGATCCAATCCTCCTCGGCCACGACCGTGATGGTCGTCAGTTTCGTCAATGCGGGTCTCCTCACCCTGATCGAGTCCATCGGGGTGATCATGGGGGCGAACCTCGGCACCACCATGACAGCGTGGATCATCGCCATGGTGGGGAAATTCTCCCTCGCGGATGTGGCCATCCCCATCATCGGGATCGGCCTCCCGCTCTTTTTCATCGGGAAGAACCGTGGCAAGCACCTCGGCGAAGTCCTCATCGGATTCGGCCTGCTTTTTTTCGGGCTGGACCTTTTGAAAGAATCCGTCCCGGATGTGAAAAGCATGCTCACCAGCACCGATGCGGCGGTGCAGGCACAGGCCCAGCAGATGCAGCAATTTGTTTCCACGGTAAGTGGTCATGGATTTTTCTCCATCATTCTGTTCCTCATTCTCGGTATCCTCCTCACCCTCGTCGTGCAGTCGTCATCCGCGGCCATGGCAATCACCGTCACCCTCGCGATCCAAGGGTGGATCGGCTTTCATGAGTCGGCCGCCATCGTCCTCGGGGAAAACATCGGTACGACGGTGACCGCGTGGCTGGCCTCGATCGGCACCGCGGCGAATGCCAAACGCGCCGCCCGCGCCCACTTCCTCTTCAACGTGATCGGCGTCTGCTGGATGATGCTCGTCTTTTACCCGTTCTCGGATTTTGTCGTCTGGCTGTCCGATCGGCTTCCGGAAAGCTTCCGCAGCACGAATCAAAAAGCGGAGATCGGATTCCAGCTCGCGATTTTCCACTCCCTCTTCAACTTCACGAACATCCTCCTCCTCTGCGGTTTCACCAAACAGATCGCGGCGCTGGTGACTCGGCTGGTGAAAGACACCTCCGCGACCAAACCTTCCGCCCATCGCCTGCGCTTCATCTCCGGAGGCATGGTCGATATCGGCGAATTGAATCTCCCCGAGGCTGAAAACGCCACCCGCGATCTGGCCAAGATCACGCGTGACATGTTCCTCGGCTACGTCGAGGTCTTCAAAAATCCCGCCGCGGATCTCAGCGACGAAGTGAAGCGTCTCAAAGCCCTCGAAGACGAGGCCGACGTCCTCACCCACGACATCACGGAATACCTCGTGCGCACCACCGCCGCGGAATTGAGCGAAGAGAACGCGCGCTCCGTCAGCCGCATGCTGCGCATCGTCTCCGAACTCGAGGAAATCTCCGACGCCATCTACCGTCTCATCCAGATCACGCAGAGGAAGTATGAAAAAGGCCGCGTCTTCGGCGACGAGGCGACCGAGGGCATCCTCGCCTTTTCCGCGAAGATTCTCGAAGTCATCGACCTCTACTCCGAAGTCCTCGTGAAGGGGGCTTCCGAGCCCGCCCTTCGCAAGGCCGAGGAGATCGAAAGGGCCACCGACCGTCTGCGCAAGCACGACAACAAGCGCGCCATGAAGCGAATGTCGGAAAATCCCGCCGAGGATGCGGTGAAGACCGAAATGCTCACCATCGACATGAACAACCAATTCGAGGTGATCGCCAATCACGGGCTCAACGTCGTGCAGAGCGCCTACTACCTGCTGCATCACGACGAGATTCCCGCTTGATCCTGCTTCACCGCGTCCGCTATCGTGGCGTCGATGTCCACCGGTGCCAGCGCCTCATTGGCCGAAAACTCTGTCTTCCTCACTCCGGTCGCGCCCGAAGATCTCGACGCGGTATCGGCGATGGCTGCCCGCATCTGGCCCGCCGCCTACGGCGCGATCCTTTCCCCGGAACAGATCGAATACATGCTCCGCTGGATGTACGACGCGGAGACCCTGCGGTCCAATCTCGCGGCTGGAGTCCTGACGTGGTGGATCGTCTGCAAGGAAGAGCGGATCGGTTTCCTCGCTGCGGGACCTCGTGAAGAGGCTGGTCTTTGTCCGCTCCACAAGTTTTACCTTCTCCCCGAAGCGCAGGGCCGGGGCCTGGGCAGCGCCGCCCTCGCGGCCTTGGTCACCCGCCTTCATTCGGACGGTGTGCGCATCCTCGAACTCCGGGTCAACCGCCACAACCACGCCGCCATCGGCTTTTACCGACGAAACGGCTTTACCGTTCACGCCGAGGACTGCCGTGACATCGGCGGCGGCTTTGCGATGGACGATTACGTGATGCGGCTCGACCTCGCCTCGGGCACATTTTGATTCGCCACACTCGCCCACCCGCGCGACACTGCCTCACGTGAACGAAGCCCCCCAGCCCCTAGCGCTCTTCCCGCTCCAGTCAGCCGTGTCGGCCCTCGGCGATCTCGTCCCCGCGCTCCGTGAAGCCGCGAAGGGAGCTCCGCCCACCCTCTCACGTGATCTCGGCAAGTTCATCGATGAAGTCGCCATTTTGAGAAAGGAAGTCGCCGCGCTCGATCCCGGCGATCCCCGCTCCCTCGGTCGCTACCGCCACGATGGCCGAAATCGTCTGAATCACCTCTTCGGCCTCGCCCAACTCATGCGCCTTGGCGGAGGAGCGGAGGCCCTCTCCACCTTGCTCGATCCTGCCGTCGCCGCGCTCGAGCAATGCCTCGCCGCCCTCTCGGGATCCGACGATCCCACCGGTTCCCGAATCTCCATCACGATTCCTCCCGACAGTCCTTGTTCAGACCCAGCCGGCCATCTTCTCATCGCGGACGACGATTCGGAGAATCGCGACATCCTCCGTCGCCTCCTCGAGCCTCGGGGTTTCCGCATCGACTTCGCCGTGAATGGAGTCGAGACCATTGCCAAGATGGAGTCGGGCGACTACGACGCCGTCCTCCTCGATATCCGCATGCCCGAGATGGATGGTTTCGAAGTGCTCTCGCGCCTCCGCGAATCCGGCCGCCTCGGCAATACACCGGTCATCGTCGTCACCGGTCTGCAGGAGGAACAGGATGCCGTGCGTTGCATCGAGAACGGTGCCGAGGACTTCCTTTCCCGCCCCATCCGCCCCGCCCTCCTCATGGCCCGGCTCAGTGCCAGTCTCGAAAAGAAGCGGCTCCGGGAAAAGGTGTTCGAGCAGCACTTCACGCCAGAGCTCGCCCGCGAGCTCGCCCGCAATCCCGATCCGATGAAGATGCAGGCTCGCCATGCCGAGGTGTCCGTGCTCTTCTGCGACATCCGCGGATTTTCCTCCGTCAGCGAACGGCTCGGCCCCGCGACCACCATCGATTGGCTCAGCGGAGTCATGGGTGAATTCTCCTCCGTCGTCATCGATCATGGAGGAGTGCTCGTCGACTACACCGGAGACGAACTCCTCGCCATGTGGGGGGCACCGAACGAACAACCGGATCATGCCGAACTCGCCTGCCGTGCCGCCTTGGGAATCCGTCGCAGCCTGCCCGCCCTCAATGAGAAATGGCGCGAAATCATCGGAGCCGAGACCGAAGTCGGCATCGGCATCAATTCCGGAGATGCCCTGGTCGGCAACGTGGGCACCCATCGCAAATTCAAATACGGCCCCCTCGGAACGGTCGTGAATCTCGCCAGCCGTGTGCAGGGAGCGACCAAGTTTCTCCACTCGCCGCTGCTCATCAGTGGCGAAACCGCCATGCGGGTATGTGACCGTTTTTCCACCCGCCGCCTCTGCCGCGTACGCGTGCAGAACATCCGTGTGCCGGTGGAACTCCACGAACTCCACGAGTCCGGCATCACCAGCGGAGAGGCCAAGCTCGCCCGACTTTACGAGGAAGCCCTGGCCGCCTATGAGCGGCAGGACTTTTCCCTGGCCTCCGGGAAAGTCTCCGCCTTTCTCAAAGAATCGCCCTCCGATGGTCCCGCCCTCCTCCTGCAAAAGCGCCTCGGTGAGGACACGACAGGGTCTGCCGCTCCATTCGACCCTGTCTGGTCCCTGCCCGGGAAGTGAAGTCACTCCCGACCTCAAGCCGCTTCGCAACCGCAAACCGCGTTGACGCAGCCACAGCGATGGCACCAATCAAACCGACCCCCGCATTTCGCCGGCAGGCCGTTGAGCACTCGCTGGATCCGGCAATGACAGGCACGACAACCCGTGCCGGCACCGGTCGTTTCCATCACCTCCTCGATCGTGGAGATTCCGCGAAAATCGATCGCACCGCGCACCGTCTCCTCGCTGACCCCCGCACAGTGGCAGAGAGGACCGCCGTTTTCACCCTCGAGGGCGAAGCGACAGGTCGGAGCGACGACGGCAGCGGAAGCGTTCATGGCAAGAATCAATCGCCCCCGGCCTCGCCGATGTGCTGGGCGAGGTAGCGCTCGAGACCGATGCGCTGGATGAGATCGAGCTGGGTCTCGGCCCAATCGACGCTGTTTTCCGACTCGACCACCATCCGCTCCATCAGGTCGCGGCTGCCCGCGTCGCCCACCTCAAGACAAAGCTTGATGCCCGCGTTGTAGGTAGCCACGCCCTTGGTCTCCAGAGTGAGGCTGTCCTGGATCTGCTGCTGCGGACTGTCCCCGACCAGAATCTTGTCGTAGCGGGCGATCTCCGGAATCCCCTCCAGATAGAGGATGCGGTCGATGACCTCCTCGGCATGCTTCATCTCCTCGATCGATTCGGCATAGAAATGGGCGGCGAGCTTGTTGAGCCCCCAGTTCTTGCACATCTTCGCGCAGATAAAATACTGATTGATCGCCGTGAGCTCGATGGTGAGACCGGCATTGAGAGCGTTGATGACTTCTTGATTTCCTTTCATGGCCTCCAGCTTGGACGAGCCGAGCACTGTCGCCAAGGAGTTTTCCCAAAAGGCTCCCGGCCGATATTGAGACTTAATCGCAATTTAAAAAAACGCAAGAGTTAGCTCATCCCGAGTTTGCGCCATCTCAGAGGAACTCTTACGGAACCGTGGGAACTCCTCAGTTCGTGTATTTCACCCGCGTCGAGCTGCGCGAGCGATAAACATCCCAGTAGCCCGATGCATCCTCATAGATGGATGAGGAATAGATGCCGTATGGCCGGTAACCGCCAGCCGCCCTACGGGCCGGGGTGCACGAGCTCACGACGGAAGCGGTCACGGCAACAAGAACGATGAGGGGCAGGACTTTCATGATTCCAGTCTTTTTGCACAGGGAAGGCCGGGATTCAAGCGGAGGAATCAGCCATGCCGACTTTGGCAAATGCCTACACCCCCATTACATCCTTCCGCAAATCCCGCAGCACCCGGAGCTCTCTCCACTCCGCTCCTCGCATCCGGCGCGCTCCTGTCGTCCGCTTTTCACCAAATCGCCGTCGCAGCCTTTGCTCGCGTGCAAATACCTCCTCCACGAAGGCCTCCGTGCCCAGCACCGCTCCGTCGCAAAAATACCTCACCCGGCGCCGCAAGGCCTCGCGCAATGGCAGTTTTCCGCCCGTTTCACGCACCACTTCGATTTCCGCCTCGGTGAATCCGGCACGC
>JAEUHI010000025.1 GCA_016795385.1 Verrucomicrobiales bacterium
CAGCGCTTCACGGTGAGGACTTTGAAATTCATCCGTTGGCTTAGGAACTTCGTCTACCGCCCGACTTCCTGGGAAGCGGCTCTGGCCCGGCTACGCCAGGTCTACGCGACTTTTTAGGGCGGAGTTTTCCACACCGTTCACGGTCTTCCCGATGGTAACCATGGCCGAGATTCGGCCTAGACGCTCGTGATTTTCACACATCAATCCTCCCGCTCTACGGGGGGCTCGTTACGCCGCGTGAACGCTCGGGCGGAACGTGCGGATCTGAAAGAGGGGCATCACTTTCAGCCTAGGATAATGACGTGATGGCGCTGGATCGATTTGAGGAAGTTTAGGATCGATCGCGAGGAGAGAGCAAAATGCATTTCAAACGGGCATTCCCACCGAGGCTCGTGGTGCGAATGCCGGGATGGTTCTGGAAATGGCGGTGGATGAGTCGCCGCTGGTAAGAGTTCATCGGCGGGAGCTTCGCTGTGCGCCGGCTCTCCATGACTCGAACAGCTGCTTCTTCCGCTTCCGCGATCATCCCGAGGTCCCGGGTCGCGAGAAACCCATCGACATCCACTCGCACCCAGGGGGCGTCAAGCAGGTGCCTTTGTACGATCCGGTTGAGGAGATGGGTGAGTTCCTCAAGTCGCTCTCCATTCCGCCCGATGAGCAGCGCTCCTTCATGCGAAGCGACATGCAGGGTGTGATAGTCTGGGTCAGGAGTGATTTCGACGACGAAGCCAAGATACCCCAGCAAGGTGTCGAGAGTCTCCTGAGCCAGATCGAGAGGATCCATCGGTCGATCAAATGAAATCGACCGGAAAGATACCGAAAGCTCCCTCGAAGCGGAATCCGAAATCTCGAGTCAACGACGCTTCTTTTTCCCCTTGGTGTGACGGTCACCTTTTTCGCCGGGCATCTTGGTCCGGCTGCCGGGCCCGGTGGGCATCACGCCTCCGGCGGCTTTGGCTTTCTGCGCCGCTTCCGCTTGCTCGGCCATGCGCTGCATGAAGCCCTTCTTCACCGGACCGGAACGTTTCACCAGCTCGGGCTCCGGAAGCTTGTTCATGATCCAGGTTTGGAAGATGGAGAAGGTGTTCGAGACAGTCCAGTAGAGAGCGAGGGCGGAGGCGAAGTTGTAACAGATGAAGAGGAAGATGAACGGCATGAACATGAAGATCATCTGCTGCGTCTTGTCGCCCGTCTTCGGAGTGATCGCAATTTGGATGAAGCTGGTGATGCCCATGAGTATGGGCAGAGGATTGACATCGATGCCGCCCATCACGGGGATCGTGAAAAGCGTGTCGGGCATGGATAAATCCTTCACCCAGAGGAAGGATTCGTGCCTCAGCTCCACCGCGCTCCAGAGCATGCGGTAGAAGGCGAGGAAGACGGGCAGCTGGATGAACATCGGGAGACAGCCCCCCAGGGGATTGATCCCGTAGGTCTGGTAGAGCTTCATCGTCTCCTCGTTCATCTTCTGGGGATTGTCCGCGTATTTGTCGCGGATCTCCTTCATCATCGGCGTCAGTTTCGACATGCGCTTCATCGAGCGGGCCGACTTGGCATAGACGGGCCAGATGAGGAGCCGGATCAGCACGGTGATGAGGATGATGGCGATGCCATAATCGCCGACCCAGCCCTTGATCTTGACGAGACCGATAATGAGCGCCGAAGCGATCGGCTTGATCGCCCAACCAAAGAGCCAACCGAAGATCGGGATCTCGTCGTAGTGCATGACGCGCTGACGGCGGTCGCCGAGGGCCTTGAGCCGCGCGTATTCCTTCGGCCCGAGGTAGATGCCATACTCGGCCTTGGCGGTGGCGCCGGGGGCGATCGTTTCCTTAGGCAAGCTCAAGGCAGCCTCCGAGGCGAACATGCGCTTTTTGCGCGACTCGGCCTCATTGCCCTCGACCGTCACGGGAAAGCGGCCGATCCAGACGCCACCCTCATAGGGCTCGGAAGGGCGCACGATGGTGGTGAAAAACTGGTCGTTCACCCCCGCCCAATGCATCTGCTTCAGCAAAAACTGATCATGGGGCTTCTCGCTGCCCCCGAAAATCCCGAGCACTTTCCGGCCTCCAAAATGATCGACCGTCTTGTATTCAAAGTCGCCATCCTTGTCCATCCAGTAGCTGCCGATCTGCATCGACCACTCGTTGAGATGGAGCGGAGAGGCGCTACCCGCGTAGAGAAAACGACTACCCAGATCGAAAGGGGCCTGTCCGGTGTTCTGCGCCTCAAGCACCACGGAGATTTCGTAAGGATCACTCCCAGCCCCGGGGAGACGTATCATCTTGCGCCATTTTACTCCCTCGACCGAGGTGGTCTCGTAGATGACCTCGCTCTCGCTCTTCGCGACCACCGACCAGATCGCCGTGTCATATTGCTTTGGTCCGGGTGAGAGCGCCCCCACGGGATGAGACGCGGTTTCGTTGATGGCGATGAAATCCGCCTCGCCCAAATGACGGGGATGCTTTTTCATCTCGGCACGCTGGATGCCCGCGCCCCGGTTGGTAAGGTGGAGCTTTACGAAATCATTCTCCAACACGGCCGATTCGATCGTGGGCGCGCCTGGCGCGGGTGCCGAAACATCCGTCGTCGAAGCCGGATCTCCCGGGTTGTTTTCTCCAGCCTTGGCAGGCTCGACCTTGGGAGCCTTTGCCGCCTCGGCGGCACGCTGGGCCGCGATCTTGGCCGCTTCCTTGGTATTCCACCAGCCCCATCCAAAAAGAAGGGCGAGACAGACGAGAACCCCGATCCACGAGGTACGATCCATGTTTTTCACGGCAATGGGTTTTCTAGGGGTGAATGTGTGAATGTGAGGAGTCGGCCGAGTGCCCCCCGGGGAGGTCGCATGGGCGGCGGCCTTTATAAGCCGCCTCGGGATGTTTCGCCACATATTCTTCCCATCCGGGCGGAGGATCGTAGCCTTGCCCGCCCCACGGATTGCAGCGCAGGATCCGCTTGAATCCCTGCCAGGAGCCTTTCAGGGGACCGTTCACGTTGACGGCATCGATGAAATACTGTGAGCAGCTCGGGAAAAAACGGCAGCCACTGAAGGGGCCGCAGAGGAAATGCAACGGTGGCGAAATCACCACCTGATAGACACGGACGAAGAAGACGAGGACGCGTTTCATTCCGGCCGGCAATCGGGATCCGTGAGCGAAGTACGGTGCATGAGCCACTTCCATTCCTTCTCAAGTTGTTCAGAAGTGGCCTCGGCAGCGGCGCCGCGGGCGATCAGCACAACCCAATACGGACGGCGGATCCGGTGAGCGGTGCGCTGGACAATGGCTCTCAGGCGGCGGCGCACACGATTGCGGACAACGGCCCCTCCGAGACGCTTCGTCGTGATGAGTCCAAGGCGAAAAGGCTCGGAGAGAGAATCGTCGGAGAGGTATCCAAGCACGAGGAACCGTCCCTGATAAGTCGACCCAGAGGTTCGAACTCGCTGGAAATCAGCGCGTCGGGTGATCCGCCTGGATCGGGGAAGTTTCATGATCCCAGTACCGGATGCTGATCCGGAGACAGGGAAACACCGGAACCTCGAAGGACCGGATCACTTCCCGTGAAGCACCGTATGGCGCTTGTAGTGGATTTCGGCTCCCTTGGGAATGAGGCGCTTGCGGCCCTTCTGGCGACGGCGGCGAATGATGTCGCGACCGGCCTTGGTGGCCATGCGTGCACGGAAACCGTGTTGGTTCTTGCGGGTGCGCTTCGAGGGTTGGTAAGTCCGTTTCATCTGTTCCGGTGAGTCAAGTGGCTGCCAAAAAGGCCCCCCACAGCGGTTTTACGTTGATTCCGCGCCTCATCAGGCGGCATGGAGGGCCGGGAAGATAAATCCCCGACCGGAAAAGTCAACGGGAGTTCTGGTAGAGTCTTCGCCACCTCCTTCCCGCTTCATCCCAAAATCGCAGCTGCGATCCGGTCTTGGTCCTCCGGCGTCACATAGGGGCTCATCGGCAGGCTCAGGCCGGTCGCCGCGACCCTCTCGGTCACCGGGAAGTCACCCTCACGATAACCCAGGCCCGCAAAAACCGGTTGGAGATGGAGGGGCACGGCGTAATACGGCACCGAAGGAATGCAGGCGCTCGTCAGCTTGGCCTGGAGTGCGTCGCGGTCGGAAGAGAGGACAGTGTATTGCGCGTAGACGGAGGTATTGCCCTCTGCCACGAAAGGCAGGGTGACCCCGGCCCCTCCGAGACGAGCCGCGTAGCCATCCGCGACCGCTTGGCGCATCGCGATTTCTTCCTCGAAAAGCTCCATTTTCGCCAGAACAATGGCGGCCTGAAGGGTGTCAAGACGACCGTTGATACCCACGACAGGGTGGAAATGTTTCCGCTGCTGGCCGTGGATCCTGATCCAGCGGAATTTCTCGGCAAGTTCATCGTCGTCGGTGAACAGCGCACCTCCATCCCCATAGCCGCCCAGCGGCTTTGAGGGAAAAAAGGAGGTACTGCCGACCAGCGAAAGCGCTCCCGACCGCTTCCCGTGGTGGGTCGCGCCGAAACACTGCGCCGCGTCCTCGATGACGGGAAGGTTCCCGGAAGCCGCGGCAATACGGTTGATTGCCGTCATGTCCGCGGTCTGGCCGTAGATCCCTACCGGCATGATCGCCTTGGTGCGTGGGGTGATCGCGGCTTCGAGCTTGGAGGGATCGAGGTTCCAGGTGTCGGGTTCGATGTCCACGAATACGGTGTTCGCACCCAGCAGGGCGACGACTTCCGCGGTGGAGATCCAGGTGTATGGAACTGTGACAACTTCATCGCCAGGACCGACGCCGAGTGCCATCAGTGCCATCAACAGGGAGTCCGTCCCGGAAGAAACGGCGATCGTGTGCCGGCAGCCGAGAAAGTCGCAGAGCCGGCTTTCGAGTTCAACGACCTCCGGCCCCAGAATGTACTGGCCGTGGTCGAGAACGGCGGCAATGCGCCGATCGAGCGATTCGCGGATGCGCTTCTGCTGACTTTTCAGATCGATGAATTCCATGGAGGGCGGGGGAAGTGAGGGGAGTCTACGCGGACGGACCGACCTCGCCAGCGAATTTCCCCGCTTCGCCAATGCGAAACAGCGAGCCAAGAGAGTTCATTCGAGCATCAAACCCTCTTCGAGCAGGGCGAGAAATTTCTCCCTCTGGGTTCCTTGCGCCGGATCGAGGTGGTCGCGCGCGGCATCGAAGAGGGGACGAAGCCGTTCATCCCAGGTGATGGGTTCGTTCTCAAGAGCACCCGCGCGGCCCGCCCATTGAAAGCGCTTCCAATCCAACATCCAAGCCGTTATTGCCGGAAAATATTTTCCCCGCAAAAGGTCGAGCACCGCAGCCCATGCGGAATTGGTCTCGCCGGGTAAAAAACACTCCGCCAGCCGCTCGACTCTTACAATCACCTCCCAGGCAGGCCAAGCCGATACTTCCATCGCCAGAAGCGACTTCCATCCGGGATGGATCACGCCCACCTCGAGGTGCAGCTCGAGCTGCCAGGGAGAAATCAACTCCGCGTCGTATCCGGCACTTTCGAACTGAGCCAGAGCGCGGTGCAGTTTTCCCAGAACCAGCAGCAGATCTTTGCTGGAGATCCCCTCCCGGGCGGCCATCAACGAAGGCAGGGGAATGCCGTCTCCGGGATCCCCGATCAGCAGAGTCAGTTGTTCATCGCAGTAAACAGAGCGGATTCTCAAACAGTGATGATGAGCCTTGAGAAACGAATGGGAAAGCCGACGATTGAGGGGATCGATCAGGGAAAGGTCGAACCACCCCTCCGGCGGCAGAAGGTATCCCACACGAGGCGACGACGGAGTCGAAGCCGCCATCTCGATACGGTAGGCCGAGAAGACCGCCGGCTCGATTTTTCCAGCTACCGGCTTGGGCGGGTTCGGCGCCGCCTTCAAACGGGCCGGATCGGATTCCGCGGCCCTGGCGGCAAGGAGGCATCCAAGGGGACCGCGGGGAAAACCCTGCGGATCCATCGGCCCAACGCTCCCCTTCTCCCCCTTGGCCGAGTTTTCCTCTTCCGCCCGGAAGATAGCCGCGACTTCATCGAGACGCTCGATGAGCGAACGATCCTGCCCGATGTCGAACCTTTTGAAAAGCGTCCGAAAGGCCTTGTTCTCGTTAGGAGTTCCACGCAGCGGGCTCCCTTTTCGCCCTCCCTTCAGATAAGCGTGCAAAAGAGCGAAGCGCTCCGTCCAGAGTCGCGCGATCCGGTAATCACTGAGAGGCACCTCTTCGCGGATCAGACAAAAGACCGGACAGAACGTGATCGAATGAATGATCCCATCCCGGGCATGGACGAGAAAATCGGATGGATCCACGTTGGAGAGCACTCTCGGCACGGCCGCCATGATCTTGATCAAGGCAAGCCACTCCAGACAGAGACGCCAGGCGCTCGGCTCGGACAATGTCGGGGCTCTCGAAAGGTAACCAAGAAACGATTCCGCATCGGGTACGTGGGAAGCGAACGTCCATTCACGGGAATCTCCCCCTTCAAAATGTACCGCGGACCTTTGCGCGACCGACTTCAATGAAGTCCATTGCCCGTATCGTTGTTTGACCGAATCGAGGTATCCGCGGGGTAAAGCCGCCTCGGTTTCCAAGCGAAAAGCCCAAGTCAAAACCGGCTCGGTCCCAATCCGCCCAAGACCGAATCCCCACCCTTCGGGCACATCAACACCAGTGCCCGGAGGGAACGGCAATTCCTCCAAGCAAACAAGGGTGGTCTCCGCAGTCTCCGGCATGGAACGCAAATGGCTCCAATATGCCTCAGAAATATGGAAAATCACCGAATATTACATTCCCGGGTGTTACCGAGACCGACTCCGGTATGAGAAACGATGGGCAATCAAAGGCCCGACCAGTTGGTGATGTATTTGGCCTCATCCTCAGGATCGCTTGGATCAGCGTCAGTAATGGACCAAAGGTCATAGGAAGGATTACGTGTCTCCCGATTTTGACCTTTCTTGAGATTCGGGGGCTGAGCCAGATACCTGACTGGATTGCCATAAGAATCGATCACCATGTAATCACCCCCGATCACACTTGAGCGAGGCTCTTTCGCATTCCGATTTGAGAAATAGTCGAGTTTGGGCACATAGATCTTTTCCTTCTCATCCACTTCACCGTTCAAATCGAAATCACCTGAGAGATGCTTGTAGAGTACGGTAGCACCCTCGATTCCGCTCTTATCCCGATCACCGCTGGATTCATTGAGCGGGTATATTCCATTTTCGACCTGATATCTAGACAGCCCCGCTTCTAGTTCAGCGATAAATGCTTCAACTTTTCCGCGATTGATCCGGCTCTGTATCCCCGGTAAAGCCGCAATTAGAATTCCCGCCAAGACGATCATGATCCCGACCACGACCATCAATTCCACCATGCTGAAAGCCCGGACGCGCCGGGAATAAATCGTCTTCATGCGCGTAGTTTATCTGACTCGGGCGCCCCAAGTCAATACATTGTAAATATTTTCGAGATCCCCCCCCTTGCCATCGATCAAAGATCCGACCGACGGCCCGGAGCAGCCTTGGATCAACCCGCCTGGTTATTCATTTCCGTGATGATCGAAATCATCGGCATGAAGAGCGCAATGACGATCGTCCCCACGATCAACGCGAGGAAGACGATCATGATGGGCTCGATCATCGAGGTCATGGCATCGACGGCGTTGTCCACCTCGTCGTCATAGACGTCGGCGATCTTGAGGAGCATGTCCGGGAGCTGACCCGTTTCCTCACCCACATCGACCATGGAGATCACCATGGGCGGGAAGATCTTGCTCGCCTCCAGCGGCGCGACGACGGATTCCCCTTCGCGGACCGCTTCGTGGACCTTGTCGATCGCATTGGCAACGACCACGTTCCCCGAGGTATCGCGCGTGATGTTCAGGGCCTGGAGGATCGGCACACCACTGGTCACCAAGGTGCCAAGCGTGCGGGTGAAACGCGAGATCGAACTCTTCAGCTGCACGGGACCGAACACCGGCATCTTGAGGAGCATCCGGTCGATCGTGACACGCCCGGCTTTCGTCATGCTGAAGGCCTTCCAGCTCGCATAAAGCACCGCGCCGATGATCAAGACAATGAGCCATTGATCCTGCACCCAGCGGCTGATCCCGATGACGACCTGGGTGATCGCCGGGAGCGGTTTGTCCCCCAGCATTTCAGCGAAGATTTTCTCAAATCGCGGCACGATCACCGCCATGAGGAAGACGAGAATACCCACCGCGATCACAATAACGATGATGGGATAAACCATCGCCGAGACGATCCGGTTTTTCAGCTTCTGGGCCTTTTCCTGGTACTCCGCGAGACGGATGAGGACGAGTTCGAGAACCCCGCCGAGCTCACCGGCTTTCACCATGTTCACGTAGAGCTTGTCGAAAATCTTCGGATGTTGCCCGAGGCTTTCCGAAAAGGTCGATCCACCCGCGACAGCGTCTGCGAGGTGGTTGATGGTGCCGGCCATAACCCGGTTTTTCTCCTGCTTGCCCAACACGGAAAGACCGCGGAGCAAGGGAAGACCCGCGTCCACGAGGGTGGCCAGCTGCCGGGTGAAGATCATCAGCACCTTGCCTTTGACACGCCCGCCGACGCCCGTCTTTTTGTTGCCGGCCTGCGCCTTTTTCGCACGCTTTTTCGCGGCACTGGAGACGCCCCCTTTGCCGGCGGGAACGACTTGGGTTGGATAGAGGCCGCTCTTCCGGAGCTGGCTGATCGCGTCCGCCTCGTCGTTCGCCTTGATGGACCCCGTCGTCTCCGTGCCCTTCGCATCCAAGGCGATGTATTCGAAGTTTGCCATATTCGCTGATTCTGTCTTTTGGTTCTGAGATTAGCTTTCCAAGGACCGCTCTGTCGATGGAAAAATAAGGGAGTTTCGGTCAGGTGTACTTCAGCACTTCCTCGATCGTGGTAATACCTTCGAAGATGTTCCGGATGCCGTCCTCGCGGAGGGTGCGCATGCCGAGCTCCTGCGCCTTCTGTTTCAGCACGACAGTAGCAGCGCGCTGGGCAATGAGGTCGCGGATGGGATTCGACATATCGAGGAGTTCGAAGAGCCCCTGACGGCCGCGGTACCCGGTGTCATTGCACTTGTCGCACCCCTGCCCGGTGTAGAACTGGTTGTCGCCGAGATCGTTCGGATTGATCCCGAGCTGGGCGAGCACGGCCTGGGAGGGCTTGTAAGCCACGCGGCAATCCGGGCAGATCCGGCGAAGGAGACGCTGACCAAGCACACCTTCAAGCGTCGCGGCGACCAGGAAGGGCTCGCAGCCCATGTCGATGAGACGGGTCACGGCCCCGGGGGCATCGTTGGTGTGAAGCGTCGAGAGGACCAAGTGCCCCGTCAGAGAAGCCTGGATCGCGATCTGGGCGGTCTCGAGGTCGCGCATCTCTCCCACGAGGATACGATCGGGATCCTGACGCAGGAAGGCTCTCAGCACTCGCCCGAAAGTGAGCCCGATGGCCTCGTTGATGGGCACCTGCATGATACCGTCCATGTCATATTCGACGGGGTCCTCGGCGGTGAGGAGCTTGGCATCCTCCGTGTTGATCTTGCGGAGGCAGGCGTAGAGCGTCGTCGTTTTTCCGGCGCCGGTAGGCCCGGTGCAGATGAAAATGCCGTTCGGTTTCTCGATCGTATCGACGATGTATTCGTGGATCTCGGGGGAGAGATTGAGATTCTCGAGGTTGAGATTGACGTTCGACCGATCAAGGACCCGGAGCACGACGGATTCACCAAAAACCGTGGGCAGGGTGGAAACGCGCATGTCCACCGGCTGTCCGTTGATCTCCTTAGTGATACGTCCGTCCTGCGGCAGCCGTGTCTCGGCGATGTTCAAGGCCGACATGACCTTGATCCGCGAGATGATCGCCTGCTTCAAGTGCGCCGGAGGAGGCGCCATTTCATAGAGCGCGCCATCGACCCGGTAGCGGATCTTGAAGTCGTCTTCAAAGGGCTCGAAATGGACGTCGGAGGCTTTCTCCTTGATCGCCTGGTAGAGTACGAGATCGACGTAGCGGATGATGGGGGCGGAATTCGATTCCTCCTCCGCATCGGCATCGGAGAGGGCCGCGATCTCCGCACGGATCTGGGCGAGCGCGTTGCTCTCGCCTCCCGCGCCCGCGCCACCCGCGCCCGCAGCGGAAGCTCCGCCACCATAATAAAAGGTCTCGATCAATTGCGCGATCTGCTCGGGCGGAGCCACCGCCGGCACGATGTGGGTGTTCAGCGAGAAGCCGAGCTCCTCGAGATTCTGGGGATCAAGGGGATTGGCGATGGCGACCTGCAGACCCTGCTCGAGGAACTGGATGGGGAAACACTGGTAAAGCTTGGCGGTTCCCGCGGGCACGGCGCGCAAGACCTGGGGAGCAGGTTCAAAACCGGTCAGATCATAGTATTCACCACCGATGTCCTGGGCGACGAGCTGAAACAGCTGGTCGCGCTGCAGGAGCCCGAGCTCCTCGACCGCGTAGGTGATGTCGTGCTCGCTGCCGTAAGCGGCGGCGATGTAATCTTCCCTCTGGGATTCGTCGATCAGACCTCGTGAAATGAGGAGATCGATTACGCTTTCAACCGTCATAGAACAAAAAAGTAAGGTGGGTGTTTGGCCTCCGGGCAGATCAGTCGTCGGCCATGGTCACGCGGATGACTTCGGAGGCGGTCGTTTTGCCGGCGAGCACTTTGCGCACCCCGTCCTCGCGGAGGGTGCGCATGCCGAGTTCGCGGGCTCGCCGACGGAGGCCGCTGGTGGATTCATCGCTGTTGATGAGGAGGCGGACCTCCTCGTTGATGTTGAAGATCTCGAAACATCCCATCCGGCCCTTGTAGCCGGTCATCCGGCAGGTGCGACAGCCCGCCCCTTGCTTGATCTCCGCCTTGGCAAGCTGTTCCTCGGTGAGTTTCAGGGAACGGATTTCCTTCAGCCCGATCTGCGCGGGCTGACCGCAATCCTTGCAGATGCCGCGGACAAGACGCTGGGCCATGATGGCGCGCACCGCCGAAGCGATGAGGAACTTCTTCACCCCGATGTCAGCGAGACGGGCCACCGCCGAAGGTGCGTCGTTGGTGTGAAGCGTGGAGAACACCAAGTGCCCCGTGAGCGAGGCGTTGATCGCGATGGAGGCGGTCTCAAGATCCCGGATCTCCCCGATCATGATGATGTTCGGGGCCTGTCGGAGAATGGAGCGGAGCGCCGCGGCGAAGGTCATGCCGATGGACTCCTTCACCTGGACCTGATTGATGCCCGAAAGCAGGTATTCCACCGGATCCTCGACCGTGATGATCTTGCGATCGGGCTTGTTGATCGCATTGAGACAGGCGTAAAGCGTCGTCGTCTTTCCGGATCCCGTGGGCCCGGTCACCAGAAGGATGCCATCAGGGAGACGGATGATCTCCTCGAAATTCGCCTGGTCATCCGAAAAGAAGCCGAGTTGGGGCAGACCGATCGTCAGCGAACTCTTGTCGAGGATACGCATGACGACGCTTTCCCCGCAGCTCGTCGGAATCGTCGATACCCGGAGATCGAGATCACCGCCGCCGAATTTCGCCTGGATCCGGCCATCTTGGGGAAGACGCTTTTCCGAAATCGCCATCGTCCCGGTCATGATCTTGATCCGGCTGATGACCGAGGGAAGGAGACGCAAGGGGTGGCTCTGCACTTTGTGGAGCGCGCCATCGATTCGGTAACGGACCCGCATGTCGCTCTCCGTCGGCTCGATGTGGATATCCGAGGCGCGGTTCTGATAGGCCTCCTGGAGGATCTGGTAGACCATCTTGATGATGGGGGCGTCGCCGCCTTCGCCTCCCGCACCCTCCGTCACTGCGATGGCCTGGGCATCGAGCTTCGCAATCTGGTCGGAGTCGAGCTGAGACGCATAAAAATCGAGCTGGCGCTGCTTGATCGCGCTGTCCGATGCGACAACGAATTCGGGCTCGACCGTGAGGACGTGCCGCAGGGAATCGAGCGCGTCGAAATCAAGAGGGTCCGTCACCGCGATGACGAGAGTGCCGCCACCTTCCGCGATCGGCACGACCCGGAAGCGCACCGCCGCGTCAGGGGTGAGACGGGCGGAGACCGCGGGATTCACATCCAGCCGCTTCAAGTCCACGTACTCCATTCCCGCGTTCTCCGCGAGGGTCTGGGCGATGGTCTCGTCAGTCAGGAGATTCAGGGAAAGAAGCGCCTCAATCGTGGATTCCTGGGACTTCTTCTTGTGCCTGACGTCTTCCAGCGCCGCAGGAGTCACCAGCTGGGCTTCCTGCAGCAGTTCAAGGAGGTAGGATTCGTTGGAGTACAAAACGAGAGGGGAGGTTTACGGTGATCAAGCCACGGAATCGTCCAGCCACGAGGGACCGGAACCTTGCCGCCAAAGCGGAAACCCGGGGGCGCGCATGCTAGTAGAAACCCGGGCGGACGGGAAGAAAAAAAGACGGATCACCTCAATTTTCCCCCGGAGCGATCGTGAAATCGTAGAGTTCCCCGTCGACGCCGACCCGCGGAGGCAGCCTGACATTCTCAAAAAAGTCGTACCCCTCCTTGAGGTTCACCCACTCACCGGTCCAGCGCGACGGCTTCGCCCAGACGCGGTCCATGCGGGCGTCCGTCATCCGGAAAGGGAAAAGATGGATGCCCAGATCCCGCTGCCCGCCCCGAAAAGCCGCGTCGACAAGGGCGTATACCTCGTTCATTGCCTCCGGGGAGATCGCATAAGCCCCACCTCCGACAGCCCCGGCGTGGATCAGCAGGTCCGATCCCGTGCGCCCCCTCTGCCGGTCGTATTCATTCGGATATCCGATGTCGATGCCCAGATAATGGCGCGTCTCCGGCCGCATCGAGGACGCTGTCGCCCCATAGAAGCCCTCGGGGGCCTGCCCATCCCCCTCCCTCAGCTTGGGCCCGGGATTGCCCGACGATCCCGCCAAGCGGTGGACCTTGAAGAGCACGAAATGGGGCTCCACGGCAGGCTTCATCCAGACTTCCAGCTCACCCTCCTCCTTGAAGGCCCTGAGAAAGACAGGATCTCCCGCCTTCAATCCCATCGCCTCCATTTCGGCAGACAAATGCGAGAGTGTCGCTTCAACAATCGCCTCCGATCGCGCGGTGGAGGGCGGAACCGCTCCGTTCGAGAGCCATCCTTTCAATCCGCCGCCTTCGATCTCGCCCGATCCACCGAGGAAACCCTCCACGATACGCTTCGTCGTGGAGGCCAGCGGATAAGGCGCGCGATCAGCCCGGACCGGCGCAGGCTCAGGCTCGACCTGCGCCACCTGGATCGGCTCTTCCGCTCCATCCAGGAAGCGGAATTTCTCCTTCAAGCGGTCCGTCCACGTCGGCTCGACCATCCCGGAGGCGGCCGTCTCCTCGCGGGCCCGCGACGCGAGCCAATCGCGCACCAGCCACGGCGATCCGATACCGATGCCAATTAGAAAGAGAGAAAGAGAGCGCCGCAGAAACATTTTAAAAATTCTCCGCCTTTTATATTAAAAATCAAGTTCCCTTAAGTTTCTTCTTTCTTCGACGAATCACCCGAATTGACACTTGGAAACGGCCTTTTCTCTCCTAGGGTGGCCGCCATGAGCAAGACGAGCGACCTCCCTCCCGCCATTGGCGTCATCGGCGGATCCGGGCTTTATGAAATCGAGGGCTTCACGGGTGCGGAGGAAGTCCGGGTCGAAACGCCCTTTGGTGCTCCCTCGGACGCCATCGTCAGAGGCCAGTTCGCCGGACGCGAGGTCTGTTTCCTCCCCCGCCACGGCCGCGGACACCGTCTTCTCCCCACCGAACTCAATCACCGCGCCAATCTCTGGGCGCTGCGTTCCCTCAACGTGCGGTGGATCATCGCCGTCACTGCGGTGGGCTCGCTCAAGGAGGAGTACCGCCCTCGCGACATCGTCCTTCCCGATCAATTCTTCGACCGCACAAGCCGCCGCGAGCACCACACCTTCTTTGGTGAAGGCATCGTCGCGCACGTCGGCTTCGCCGATCCGATTTCGGAAAACCTCCGCCGTCTCCTCCTCGAATCAGCCCGGGAACTGGGAAAACCCGTTCACGATGGCGGCACTTACGTCTGCATGGACGGTCCCGCCTTTTCAACCCGGGCGGAGTCCGAGACCAACCGAAAACTCGGTTTCGACCTCATCGGCATGACCAATCTCCCCGAAGCCAAACTGGCCCGCGAAGCCGAAATCGCTCTCGCCACCCTCGCCATGATCACCGACTACGACTGCTGGAAGATCGAGGAGGAAGCCGTCAGCGCCCACGCCGTGATCGAACATGTCCAGGCCAACGCCTCCACGGCCAAGGCCGTCCTCCAATCCGTCATCCCGAAAATTCCTCTCATCCCGGAGTGGCCCGAGCACACCTCACTCGATGGCGCCCTTTTCACCGACCGCAGCCTCTGGCCACAGGCAACCCAGGAAAAACTGGCCCCCATTCTCGAAAGATTTATAAACAATTAAGAGAAATTGCATTTCTGATTTGCAAATTTATAAAATCTTATTAATCTTGCGAAGCATCCTTTCAACTCGTCCCGCTTCCGCATTTGAAAACGACAGCCGTCCATCCCCTCCTCACCCTGCTTCTCGTTGGCAGCATGGTTTTCGCAACCTCCTGCACGACCCAGGGCAAAAAAGGCAAGCAAGCTCCTGAGCCGGCGGTGACCGGAGGAGCCCCTGCCCCGATGCCGACGTCCGCGGGGATCAAGGATTCCTACAACCGCGTCCCGACGAATCTCCCCTTCATTGCCCTGACCTTCGATGACGGCCCCCACCCGACCAATACCCCGCGTTTGCTCGACATCCTCAAGGCCCGCAATGTGAAAGCCACCTTCTACGTCGTCGGCACCAACGCGAAGCGATATCCCGAAATCATGCGCCGCATCATCGCCGAGGGGCACGAGATCGGGAATCACACCGTCACCCACCCGAATCTCTCGAAGATGTCCGCGGATGGCGTCCGCAACGAACTTCGCGTCTGTCACGATGCCATCGTCTCCGCCACCGGCGTGGCCCCCCGCACGATGCGTCCACCCTACGGCGCGATCACTTCGGCTCAGAAGTCGTGGATCAAACAGGAGTTCGGATATTCCACCATCCTCTGGTCGGTCGATCCCGAGGATTGGAAAAAACCCGGGTCCGGCACCGTCGCCTCCCGCCTCGTTTCCGGAGCCACCCCCGGTGGCATCTTGCTCGTCCACGACATCCACGCCGGCACCATCGACGCGATGCCGTCCACGATCGACCAACTCCTCGCCAAAGGCTTCAAATTCGCCACCGTCACCCAGCTCCTCGCGATGGAGCCGACGGGGAACTGACGCTGCTTGGCAGCAAACGTCTCTGAACGGTTGGACGGTCAATCAAAATCCACCCGTTTCACCCCGCGAAAACGTCCTCGCCTCGCTGGTGAAAGCATGGCAGGATTCCCATCGCTGTGAGTTTCCTCTTTCCGCTCTACCTTCTCGGTGCGGCCGCTATCGCGGTGCCGATCCTGTTGCACCTGAGGAGACGCCCACCAAAGGAGCACGTCGAGTTCGGCTCGCTCATGTTCCTCGAGAAAACGCCCGAGCGGGTCACGCGGCGGACGCGTCTTGAGCAACTCCTCCTGCTCGCCTTGCGCTGCCTCGCGATCCTCCTTCTCGCCTTCGCCTTCGGCCGTCCATTCCTTGAATCGATCCGTTTGCCTTCGGAGGAGAGCACCCTGACCCGCGCCGTCATCCTCGTCGACCGCAGCGCCTCGATGCGCCGAGACGGGTTGCGCGAGGCCGCGGCCAAGGCCGCCCGCGCAGCGGCGGAACGCTACGGGAGCGGAGCCGAGGTCGCCCTCGCCCTCTTCGACGAACGCTTCGACCTCACCGCCGATCTGCCCGCCCTCGCCGGACTCGATCCCGGGGCCCGCGCCAGCGCGGTCGAGGCCCTGCTCGCGGACGAAAAACACCAGCCTTCCTGGCTCGGCACCGATCTCGGGGCGGCCATGACCCAGGCCGCCAACCTCCTCCTCTCCGCCGACGCGACCCGGCCCGCCGACGCCCGCGAGATCGTCCTCATCGGCGATTTCCAGACCGGGGCGAAACGCGAATTGCTCCAGGAGAATCCATGGCCCGAGGAGGTGAAGGTGCGCTGCGTCCCGCTCGCCACCCCGGAGCGCGGAAACGTCTCCCTCACCCTCGCCGCGACGCCGCCGCGCTCGAACATCAACGAGGCCGAAGTCTACCGCGTCCGCATCATGAACTCCGCCGAGTCCGCCTCGGCGAACCTGACCCTCGGGTGGAAGGGCCATCCTGACACGAACACCGAAATCCTCGTCGCGCCCGGCACGAGCCGCATCGTCACCTCCTCGCCCCGGCCCGCCGGAGCCGAACGCGGCACCCTGATCGTCAACGGCGACACCCATCCCTTCGACAACGAGGTCCACGTCGCCCCGGTGCAGCCGCGTCCCCTGCGGGTGCGGTTTCTCGGCAAGGAAAGTGACGCCGAGAGCGCCGGATCGCCGCTTTTCTACCTGCGGCGCGCCCTCCAGCCGACCCCGGCCCTGCAGCCGATCGTGAGCAGTTCGGAATCGGTCGAGGGTCTTGACCCGAACGCCACCGAGATCGTCGTCGCGCCCGGACCGTGGGATCCCGCCGCCGGAGCGGCCCTGCGCCAGTTTGCCGAAAAGGGCGGCCTCGTCCTCGCCCTGCCTTCGTCCGACACGACCACGGAGGCCTTCGCCGCCCTCACCGGACGCGATGACTGGAAACTCTCCGAGGCGACGGTGGAGGAATTCTCCCTCCTCGCCGATCTCGACTTCGACCACCCCGTCCTCGAGCCCTTCGCCCGTGCCCAGATCCGCGACTTCACGAAGATCCGCTTCTGGAAACACCGCCAACTCGCGCTCGGGGAAACGCCCGTCGGCGAAGGAACGCGCGTCCTCGCCACCTTCGACGGCGAAACGCCCGCGCTGCTCGAGCACCGCGTCGGCGAGGGGGCGGTCTTCGCCTTCCTCGCGGGATGGCGTCCCGAGGAAAGCCAGCTCGCGCTCTCGTCGAAATTCGTCCCCCTGCTTTTCTCGATCTTCGACCATGCCGGCTACAGCATCCGCTCGGCCCCGACCGTCTATGTCGGCGAAACAAACTACCCGGCCCCGGGGTTCTATGAAGAGCCGCAGGAAGGCGGCGCGGCGCGCCTCGTCTCGGTGAACCTCGACCCGTCCGAAGGGCGCACCGACCCCTTCGACCCGCGCGTCGAATTCGCCGCCCTCGGCATCCCGCTGCTCGAGGAATCGGCCGCCCCGGCCCCGGAATTGAGCGCGGCACAGAAGTTGCGGGTCGAATCCGAACAGAAAGAAGCCCAGCAGAAACTTTGGAAATGGCTCGTCTTCGCCGCCCTCCTCGTCCTGATCCTCGAGACCTGGCTCGCGGGACGGCGCTCCCGGACCGCCTCCGTGCCCGCCCCGCAAACCGCGTGAACGCCCTCCTGACATGATCGCCAAACTCCTCGACTCCTGCCTCGGACCGGTCATCGCCGCGGAGAAGCAATTGAAACGCCGGCAGCTCGTCATCGCCATCCTCGCGACCGGGGCGATCGGCTGCGCCGTGCTTGCCGCGCTCGCGCTCTTCGCCTTGTGGTGGTCGTGGCCGGCCGTGCTCGCGTGGTTCGGTGCCCTCTGCCTCGCCTCGGCGATCGGGTTCGTCCGCATCGACCGCAGCACGCCCGACTTGCGCGAGCTGGCCCGCCGCATCGAGGAAAAACATCCCGACCTGCGCGCCGCCCTCCTCGCCGCGATGGACCAGAAGCCCGGACCGGACGGCGGCCTGAGCTTCCTCCAGCGCAAGCTTCTCGGCGAGATCTCCGAGCACGCGGTCCGCAACCATTGGGTCTGCCGCGTTTCCGAGAAACGCCTCATCGCCGCCGGATGGGGACAATTCCTCGCCCTCGCCGCCTTCGTCGCCTCGCTCTGGTTCCTCCTCGGCGAAGCCCCGCTTGGCAGGGCTCCCGGCCAATCCGGCACCGGCGTCATCGCCGAAACGCCCGAGACCAAACCCGCCATCGAGATCCGCGTCACCCCCGGCGATGTCGAGATCGAGAAAGGCTCGCGTCTCGTCATCGAGGCCGCCTTCACCGGACGCGCCCCCGCCGCCGCAACCCTGGTCCACCGCCACGCCGGCGGCGAGACGAAGATCCCCATGCAAGTCGGTCTCGACGACAAGGTCTTCTCCACGATGCTGCCCAAGGTCGACACCGACGGCCGTTACCTCGTCGCGTTCGAGACCGCGTCGTCCGACGAGTATGGCATCACCGTCTTCGAGTATCCCGAACTGCTCCAGGCCGATGCCGTCGTCACCCCGCCCGCCTATCTCGGCGGCGAAACGGAAACGATCGCCGACACCCGCAAGATCACGGTGATGGAGGGATCGAAGGTCGAATGGCGCCTGCGCGTCAACAAACCCGTCTCCGCCGCCGAACTCTTCAGCGAGGAAGGCGAGATCCTGACATTGACCCCGGATCCCGCCGATCCCACCCTGCTCCTCGCCAGCCACGTTCCGGAAGTGACGAGGAAGTACCGCGTCCATCTCGTCGACGAGAAAGAGCGTTCCAACCAGCGTCCGCCCTGGCTCACCGTGAACGTGAAGGAAAACGTGCCGCCGAAATTGAAGCTGACCTATCCCGGCCGCGACTTCGACGTCTCCGCGATCCAGGAACTGCCGCTCGAGGCCGAAGTCTGGGATGACGTCGAGGTCCTCCGCACCGGCATGAGTTATCAATTCCGCGGTGAGGAGACCGAGGTTGTGCTCAACGAGGAGCCCCTTGCCGGCAGCGCCAAACATCCCCTCTCCACCCTTATCGACATCGAGAAACTCGGCGCGAAGGAGCGCGAACTCGTCACCTATTTCTTCTGGGCCGAGGACAAGGACAAGGAAGGCAAGGTGCGCCGCACGATGAGCGACCAGTTCTTCGCCGAAGTCCGTCTCTTCGAGGAGATCC
This sequence comes from Verrucomicrobiales bacterium, assembly GCA_016795385.1. Lineage (GTDB taxonomy): Bacteria > Verrucomicrobiota > Verrucomicrobiia > Verrucomicrobiales > DEV007 > Arctic95D-9. The sequence continues at coordinate 18,944 of JAEUHI010000025.1, forward strand.
TCCGCGAAGGCGCGGCCGGCGGCGGACAGGGGGGCACACAGCCCGGAGGCGCGGCGGACGAGCTCATCCGCATCCAAAAGGATGTCATCAACGCCGCTTGGAAACTGGCGCGGGATCATCAGGGCGGAAAACCCTTTGAGTCGTACGCCGAAGACGTGGGGGTCGTCACGGAGTCGCAGAATGTTGTGTTCGAAAAAACGGTAAATGCTCTAAGCGAAGCTGAGGACGCCGAAGTGCGCTCCGCCTTCGAGCAGGCGATGTCCCACATGGTGAAGGTCGCGGACCAACTAAGATCGGTCACCGAAAAGAAGGACGGCGACGGAATCGTCCTCGCGATGAACAGCGCAAAAGACGCCTATGCCGAGTTGCTCAAGGCACGCGCCCGCGAAACCGAGATCTCGATGACCCAGAGTCCTTCGCAGAGTGCCTCGCAGTCGCAGCAGGAACGGCAGCGCAACATGAACCTCGAGCTCGAGCAGAAGGAGCTCAAATACGAGGAACAGTCAGCGGCCCAGGATCCCGCCCTCACCGCCGAGCAGCAGGAGAACCTCGCCGTTCTCAACCGGCTCAAGGATCTCGCCCGCCGCCAGGAGGCCATCGCCGAGAAGATCAAGGAACTCGAGAACCAGCTCCAGAAGGCGAACGAGGAGGAGAAGGCCGAGATCGAGCGCCAGCTCAAGCGGCTCCAGGAAGAGCAGCGCGAGCTCCTCCGCGAGATGGACGACCTCGCCGAGCGCATGGATTCCGAGGAGAACCGCGCCAACATGTCCGAAGAGCGCGAGAAGCTCGACGAAACGCGCGAGAACGTGCAGGAGACCGCCGAGAAACTCGAGTCGGGCGAGCTGACCGAGGCCGCCAACGCCGCGACCCGCGCGAGCGAGCAGCTCGAAGAGATGAAAGAGGAATTTCGCGAGAAGACCTCGCGGCAGTTCGCCAACGAGATGAAGGGCCTCCGAGACGCGACCCGCGAATTGGCGGAAAGCCAGGAAGCCCTCGGCGAACAGGTCGAAAAACTCGCCGAAAACCCCGCCGCCGATCCCTTTACCGCCGACAAACAACAGGAGCGCGGTCAACTCGCCCAGTCCATCGCCGAGCAATCGCAGAAACTCTCCGAGGTGCTCGAGAGCATGAAGAACCTCAGCGAGCAGGCCGAGGCGACCGAGCCCATCCTCTCCGACGCCCTTTACGAAGCCGTCCGCAACGCGATGACCCAGCAGGTGCAGGAGTCGCTCGACGAGGCCCGCGACATGGCCTTCTACAACCGCGCCGACCAGGCCAAGACCTCCGAGGAAGCCGCCGCCCGCGGCATCGACGAACTGAAGAACAGCGTCGAGAAGGCCGCCGAGAAGATCCTCGGCAACGAAGCCGACGCCCTCCGTCTCGCCCGCAACGAACTCGACAAACTCATCGAGGAAGCCAAAACCGAAGCCGAACGCCTCGGCGGCCAGGAAGGAACCGAAGAGGGTCAGGAGAAAGACCCGACAGGGTCAGGTCAACCGCAGCCGGGCGAAGGGAAGGAGAAGGGCCTTGCCGAAAACGGCCAGGAGAAAGGCAAGGAGCCCGGTGAATCCGGCGAGGGCAAGGCTGAAGGAGAAGGCGAGCCCCAACAGGCTTCCACCGAAAAGGGCAAGGGCAAAGGCCAGGGCGAGACGCCCGGCGAAGGCCAGGAAGAAGGCCAACCCGGTGAAGGAAAAGCCAAAGGCAAAGGAAAGGGCGAAGCTCCCGGCGAAGGTGAAGGGGAAACGCCCTCCGAGTCGCTCGCCGAAAACGCCAAAGGCAAGGGGAAGGGCAAAGGAAAAGGTGAGGGAGAGGGCGAAGGTGAATCCCCCGCCGAAGGCCAGGCTGAGAACGGAAAGGGCAAAGGCAAAGGCCAGGGACAAGGTGAAGGGGAAACGCCCGATCCGAACGCGACCGAAGGACAGGGGGAAGGACAAGGCCAGGGCCGAAGTCCGCGCCAGCTCGCCTCCGGGCGAGGCACCAGCGGCGGCGGGGGCGCGATAAACAACGGCGGCGACGACCGCAACGAGGGCCTCCCCACCGGCCCGCTCGCGGGTCCGCTCTTCTTCGACGACAGTTCCGAGGAGCGGCGCCCCGGCCCCATCACGGGCGAGGATTACGAGCAATGGGCCGACCGTCTCGGCAATCTCGAGGAAATGCTGCCCGACGAGGATCTGCGCAATTCCGTCGCCAAGGTCCGCGACGACGCGCGGGCGATGCGCATCGACTACCGCCGCGACGACCTCCCGCCCGGCGCCGCGACGATCAACCAGCGCATCACCGAGCCCCTCGTCGAACTGCGCCAGCGCATCAGCGAGGAACTCGCCAAGCTGAACCGCGAAAACCCCGTCGCCCCGATCGACCGCGACCCCGTCCCGAGCGAATTCCGCGATCTCGTGCGGCGCTACTACGAGGAACTGGGGGCCGGAAAGTGAATTCGATCCTGATGAAACTCCCCCTTCTCCGCGGCAGCGCCTGTAGCCGGCCTCATCGAGGCCGGTCGTTTCGCGTCCTCATGACGCAGCCCGCCTCCTCCGGGGTCAATGACCCCGGCTACAAGATCTCCGCCGCCGCATGATGGCTAAATCGATCCCGATGAAACTCCCCCTTCTCCGCGGCAGCGCCTGTAGCCGGCCTCATCGAGGCCGGTCGTTTCGCATCCTCATGACGCAGCTCGCCTCCTCCGGGGTCAATGCCCCCGGCTACAAGACTTCCGCCGCCGCATGATGGTTCCGACGCTCTCCAACATCGCCTTCGCCAACGAATCGTGGGCCTGGGTCGCCCTGCTCTTCGGCGCGGGGGCGATTCTCGTGCTCGTCCTCACCTACCGGCATTCCCCGCTCCGCGGCGGAGCAAAGGCCGCGGCGATGGCCCTGAAGGCCGTCGGACTCGTCCTCCTCGCCCTCGCCCTGATGGAGCCGGTCCATCTCGACGAAGTGCCGAAGAAGCACGCCAACGACGTCGCCATTCTCGCCGACAACTCCGCCGGTCTCGCCGTTCCGCTCGGACAAGGCAAAGAAGCACCCTCCGCCGCCTTGCGCTCCGCCCTCGTCGGTCCGGCGCCCGATCAGCCTCCCGCCTGGATCACCGGCATCGGGGACACCTTCCGCGTCCAGCCCTTCCTCGTCGATCGCGGCCTGCGGCAGGTCGGCGATTTCAGCGGACTCGATTTCGCCCGCAACAGCTCCACCCTCGGCGCGGCCCTCGACAATCTCTCGACCCGCTTCCGCGGCCGTCCCCTCGCCGCGACCGTCCTCCTGACCGACGGCAACGCCACCGACACTTCCGCCCTCGAGGCCCATCTCGCGGCGCAGGAGGCCCTGCCCGAGGAGAAACGCGTCCCCGTCTTCCCCGTCCTCGTCGGCGAGCTCGATCCGGCCGCCCGCGACCTTGCCATCGCCCGGGTCGACGCGACGACGACGCAGTTCGAGGACGCGCAGGTGACGCTGAACATCGAGGCCGAGGCCCTCGGCGAATTCCCCGACGCCGTGGAGGTGTTTGTCAGGAACGAGAAGGACGAGGAACTCGGAAAGAAGGATCTCGTTTTCCCCGCCGGCACGGAACGCCGCACCGTCCCGGTTCGTCTCCGCCTCGCGGGAGTGCCCTCGGGCGTTTCCTTCCTGTCCGTGGGGATCCGCCAGACCGCGAAGACCCCGCTCGCGCAATTGACGGAGAAAAACGACCGCGTCCGCGTCACCGTGAACCGTGGACGGGGCCCCTACCGCATCCTCTACCTCAGCGGCCGTCCGAACTGGGAATACAAGTTCCTGCGCCGCGCCATCGCCGGCGACGCCGAGCTCGACCTCGTCGGTCTCATCCGCATCGCGAAGCGCGAGCCGAAGTTCGAATGGCGCGGACGGACCGGGGAGAGCAGCAACCCGCTCTTCCGCGGCTTCAACCGCGACATCCCCGAGGAGACGCAGCGCTACGACCAGCCCGTGCTCGTGCGGCTGAACACGGCCACGCCCGAGGAGCTGCGCGACGGTTTCCCGAAGTCGGCCGAGGAGCTCTTCACCCGCTACCGCGCCCTCGTCATCGATGATCTCGAATCCGACTTCTTCACCGCCGAGCAGCAGGAGCTGATCGAACAATTCGTCTCGATGCGGGGAGGCACGGTGGTGATGTTAGGGGGTCAGGAATGTTTCCAGGAAGGCGGATGGGACAACACCCCGGTCGGCCGCCTCCTCCCCGTCTACCTCGACCAGAAAGAACCCGGCGGTGCCGCCCTCGAGGCGACCTACAATCTCACCCGCGAGGGCTGGCTCGAGGACTGGATGCGGCTCCGCGCCGGTCAGGAGGAGGAGGAAATCCGCCTCGCCTACATGCCTCCCTTCTTCGCGGTGAACCGCCTTCCCACGATCAAGCCGGGTGCGAGCATTCTCTCGACCGTGTCGGACAGCGAGGGACGCGTCCTCCCCGCCCTCATCACGCAGCGCTATGGAGAGGGGCGCAGCGCCGCTTTTGCCGTGGCCGACTTCTGGCGCTGGGGGATGAAGGACTCCGAGCAGCAGGCCGAACTCGGCAAGATGTGGCGCCAGTTTCTCCGCTGGACGGTCACCGATGTCCCGGCCCGCGTCGAACTGACGAAGGAGGAAACGAACGACGGCGCCATTCCCGTGACCAGGGTCGCGGTGCGGGTCCGCGATTTGAAATACGATCCCCAGGACGACGCGACCGTGCTCCTCACCGTGAAGGACCTCGACGGCACGACCCGCAGCCTCACCGCCGAACCCTCGCTCGACGAGCCGGGGCTCTTCACCGCCGAGCATCTTTCCGAGGAGAGCGAGGGCTACCGCATCGAGGCGAAGGTGATCGACGGCGCGGGACAGGAGATCGGCACCGGCGAGGTCGCCCGCGCCCTCAATCCCGAAGCCGCCGAGTTTGCCCGTCTCGGACCCGATCCCGCCCTGCTCGCGCGTCTCGCCGAAGTCACCGGCGGCGAATTGCTCCAGTCCGCCGACCTCGCCCGCCTTCCCGGTCTCCTCGACCAACTCGACCTCCCCGTCGTCGAGGTGAAACAACGTCCCCTCTGGCACACCCCGTGGCTTTTCCTCCTCGCCCTCGGCTGCTTCCTCGGCGAATGGGCCCTGCGGAGACGGAGGGGGACGATTTGACGATGATCCTGACATGATCCGAATCCTTTTCCTCCTGCTCCTCCTCGTTTCCCCGATCCTCCGCGCCGAGTCGGGCTTGAAGATCCTCGTCGTCGTCGGCAGCGGGGGCACCGATGATTACACGAAGGAATTCACGGAGATCGGTGAGCTCTGGAAAACGGCGGCGACGAAGGGCGAGGCGGCGATCGAGATCCTCGGTCTCGGCGAGACGAAGGAAGGCGACCCGACCGACGCGGAGCGGCTCAAGCAACAACTCGCCGCCGAGAAGTCGCCCGAACTCTGGCTCGTCCTCGTCGGACACGGCACCTTCGACCAGCGCGAGGTGAAGTTCAATTTCCGGGGTCCCGACGTGACCGACCGCGAGCTCGCGACCTGGGTCGATGCCTATCAAGGGCGGCTCGCCGTGATCAACACCGCCTCGGCGAGCGGGTCCTTCGTCCGCGCCCTGAGCAAACCGGAGCGCATCGTCATCACCGCGACGAAGAACGAGGGCGAGCAGAGCTATGCGCGTTTTGGCCGGCATTTCGCCGAGGCCGTCGGCGGAATCGAGGGCGGCGACCTCGACAACGACGACCAGGTTTCCCTCCTCGAAGCGTGGCTCCACGCCTCGCACCGCGTCGCGGAGTTCTACAAGAGCGAAGGCCGCATCGCGACCGAACACGCCCTCCTCGACGACAACGGTGACCAGCTCGGTTCGCGCTCAGAGTGGTTCGAAGGCACCACACCGACCCAAACCGCCTCGCCCGAGGCAAAACCCGACGGCGATCTCGCCGCGCAGAAAGTGCTGGTAAAAAACGCCTTCGAACGCCGCCTTTCCCCCGAGCAGCGCGAGAAGCGCGACGGGCTGGAGCGTCAGGTCGTGGAACTGCGCCGTTCGAAGGAGAAGCTCGAGGAAGCCGACTACTACACGAAGCTCGAGGCCCTCCTCCTCGAACTCGCCCGGCTTTACGACGCGGTGAAACCGGGCGACAGTTGAGCGTGCGATCTCCCGCAGCGACATGAAGGAAAAGGCTCCGCTGAACGTGCGCTCGCGCCTCACCCGGGGCGCGAGGCTCGCGGGAGCGCTTTGTTTCTGCGCCCTCGCGATCCTCTCCATCGGCGCCGGGCTGGAGCCGGCGTGGGCGAAATGGTCGGTCTTCGTGGTGTCTCTGTCAGGATTGCTGATGCTTCTCTTTTGGCGGACGCCTCCCGCGCCGACGGGTCCCTCCGGCGGAGACGAGGACCTCGTCGAGATCGCCCGCCTCGCGATCCGCTCGGAGGCGGACCGCCTCGTTTCCAAGCGGCGGGATCTCGAGAAGATCCTCATGACCTACGGCGAGTGGATGGAGTTTCCCGATTTCAAGACGCTGCAGGAGACCGATTGGAAAGACGAGGCCCACGTCGCCATGGACGCCCGTGTCGCGGAGCACATCGACCGCGAGGCCGATCTCGCGCTACAGCGTTTTTCAAGCGGTGTCTACTGGGCGAGCGGCACTTTCGAAGGAAAGCAATTGCTGATCGATCTGGCGGCCTTCACCGAATCCATCGCCCGGATCTATCAGCCGGATTCCAAGCTTCCCCTCCTCGAGCTGAATCTCGAAAGTCTTTTCAAGGCCGTGAACCGCGCCTCGCTTCAGATCATCCTCCTGCTCGAGGAACTGCCGATTCTCGAGGTGAAGGAGATGAATTTGCGCAAGGTCTCGGAGAACATCCGCACCGCAAGCAAGGTCTACCGGAAATACGAGGAACTCCAGCCCTACCTCGCGCCGGTGCGTTATCTCTGGCACGGCAGCAAGCTGCTCCTCACCTCGAATCCGCTGCTCGCGGCGGGATGGATCGCAGGCTCGGAACTCCTCTGGAAAGGTGGCAAACACCTCGGCAAGAAGGCGGTGGATGTCTACCTGCTCAGCCTCGTACGGCAAACGCTGGGAATCATCGCGTGGGAAACGGCGGGCATCTACGACCGCACCCACCGCTACCGCAATCCGGATTGGGTCTATGGGGTGGAACTGGCCCACCTCCTTTGCCAGTTCGACGAGACCCCCGAGATACTCCGGGAGACCTTCCGGGAGTTGGGCAAGCTGTCGCTCCGCAGCACCTACGACCGCATTTTCCTTTATCGCTGCGTCGCGCAGAACGCGAGTCCGCGACCGAAGCATTTCGCGCAGGCGGAATTGCTCTCTCTCGAGGCCCGTCGCCAGATCCGTGACCGGCTCCTCGCCTTCTTTGAAAAATACATCGGCGAGACCGGGCCGATGTCGAACGAAGCCACGCGGAAGTGGCGGGCGGGCTTGGAGGAGCGGCTCGGGCTTTGAATTCCCGGCCGCCCCTCTGAACGACAATCAAATCCCGGCCTTCACGATGTCGGCGAAGCTCGCCGGATCGAGGCTGGCACCGCCGACGAGGAAGCCGTCGATGTCGGGCTGGGCGATGAGCTCGCCCGCGTTGCCCGGCTTCACGCTGCCGCCGTACTGGATGCGGACGGCGGCGGCGACATCGGCACCGAAAAGGCGCTCGAGGACGCTGCGGACGTAGCATTGGGTCTCCTGCGCCTGCTCCGGGGTCGCGGTGCGTCCGGTGCCGATCGCCCAGACGGGCTCGTAGGCGATGATGATGCCCGGCATCTGCGAGGCATCGATCCCGAGGAGGCTGCCCTCGAGCTGCTGCGAGAGGACGAACTCGAGCTGGCCTCCGTCGCGCTCTTCGAGCGATTCACCGATGCAGAGGATGGGGATGAGTCCAGCGGCAAGAGTCGCGTGGACCTTCTTGTTGATAACGACATCGTCCTCTCCGTAGAGCGAACGGCGCTCGCTGTGGCCGAGGATGACGTATTGGCAACCGACTTCCTTGAGCATCGCCGCACTCGTCTCGCCGGTAAAGGCACCGGAGGCCTCGTGCGACATGTTCTGCGCGGAAAGCCCCACAGCCGACTGGCCCGCCATCAATTCCGACGCTTTCGCGAGGGAGACGAAGGGAGGGGCGATGACGATCTCGACCGCGGTCGGATCAGGGAAGTTCTTGAGGAAGGCGTCCAGGAAACCCGCCGTCTCGGACGGGGTCATGTTCATCTTCCAGTTGGCGGCAATGACGTATTTTCGGCTCATAGATGGGTCACGGGTCAGTGGTCACGGGTGAAGGGAAATCACTTGTCGTCAAGAGCGGCGATGCCGGGGAGCTCCTTGCCCTCGAGCAGCTCGAGGGAGGCGCCGCCGCCGGTGGACATGTGGTCCATCTGGTCGCCGAAGCCGAACTGGTTGGCCGCGGTGACGGAGTCTCCGCCGCCGACGATCTTGATGGCCTTCTTGTTGTCAGCGATGGCTTTGCCAACGGCCTTGGTGCCGATGTCGAAGCCACGCTTTTCAAAGACGCCCATGGGTCCGTTCCAGATAATGGTGCCGGCCTCGGCGATCTTTTTGGAGAATTCCTCGATGGCCTTGTCGCCGATGTCGATGCCCTCGCGATCCTCGGGGATCGCTCCGCCTTCACCCCAGATGCCGGTGCATTCGGTGGGCGCGTCGTCACGGAACTCGGCGGTGTGGCGCGTGTCGGCGGGAAGGAGGAATTCGATCCCGTTCTTCTCGGCCTTGTCGAGGATCTGCAGGGCGAGGTCGGTCTTGTCGGGCTCGGCGAGGCTCTTGCCGATCTGGTAACCCTGGGCGAGACGGAAGGTGTTGGCCATGGCGCCCCCGATGATGAAGGCGTCGGCCTTGCCCATGAGACGGTTGAGCACCTCGATCTTGTCGGAAACCTTGGCTCCGCCCATAATCACGACGAAAGGACGGGCCGGCTCCTCGAGTTTTTCGACGAGGTATTCGAGCTCCTTCTCGACGAGGAACCCCATCGCACAGGGGCTGAGGTATTCGGTGACACCCGCGGTGGAGGCGTGGGCGCGGTGGGCGGTGCCGAAGGCATCGTTCACGTAGAGATCGCCGAGGGAGGCGAGTTGTTTGGAGAAATCGGCATCGTTGGCCTCTTCACCGGGATAGAAGCGGACGTTTTCGAGGAGGAGGACTTCGCCATCCTTCATCGCGGCGACGGCGGCCTCGGCTTTCTCACCGATACAGTCTTCGACGAAATGCACGGGAGCATCGATCAGCTCGCCGAGACGGACGGCGGCAGGCTTCAGCGAATACTTGGGATTCACCGCGGCCTTGGGACGACCGAGGTGGGACATGAGGATGACCTTCGCACCCGCCTTGGCGAGGTGATCGATCGAGGGAACCGCCGCGGTGATGCGGGTGTCGTCGGTGATCTGGAGGTTGTCATCGAGCGGCACGTTGAAATCGACGCGCATGAGGACGCGTTTGCCGGCAGGTGAAAGGTCGCGGATGGAGAGTTTGGACATGGCAGGGGTGCGGTCTTCGGCCGCGGGGAGATTGGGAGTGATGAAGTCGCGGAGCGGAGGGGAAAGAAAAAAGCGCCCGCCAACCGGGCGGTCGGGGGCGCTCCTTTCCTGAAAAAGTACCAACAAATACCGGCTCGGGATCAGAGTCCCTTGCCGACGAGTTCCATGGCATCGACGGCACGATTGGAGTAACCCCACTCGTTGTCATACCAGCCGACCACCTTGACGAAGTTGCCTTGCGCCATGGTGAGTTTGGAATCGAGAATACAGGAGTGAGCGTCACCCACGATATCCTTGAGGACGATCGGATCTTCCGTGTAGTAAAGGATGCCCTTGAGCGGACCCTCGGCCGCGGCCTTGTAGGCGGCGTTGATGTCGGCGGCGGAGACTTCCTTCGAAAGGATCGCGCTGAAGTCGGTCACCGAACCGGTCGGCGTGGGGACGCGGAAAGCACCGCCCTGGAGTTTGCCGTTCAGTTCGGGGATGACGAGACCGATGGCGGAGGCGGCACCGGTGCTGGAGGGCACGATGTTGTCGGCGGCGGTGCGGGCGCGGCGCAGGTCGCTGTGGGGGGCGTCGAGGATGCGCTGGTCACCGGTGTAGGAGTGGATCGTGCTCATGAAGCCCTTCTCCACGCCGAACTCGTCATTGAGCACCTTCACCATCGGCGCGAGGCAGTTGGTGGTGCAGGAGGCGTTCGAAATGATGTGGTGCTTGTCGGGATCGTAGAGGTTCGAGTTGATACCAATACAGAAGGTGAGATCGGGATCCTTCGCCGGAGCGGAGATGATCACCTTCTTGGCACCCGCCTGGAGGTGCTTGCCGGCACCGGCCTTGTCCACGAAGAAACCGGTCGACTCAAGGACGACGGAGACACCCTTGCCGGCCCAATCGAGGTTGGCGGGATCTTTCTCGGCGGTGGCGAGAATGCGGTGGCCGTTGACGGTGATGGACTCGTCGTCATACTCGACCGTGCCCTTGTAGCGGCCCGCGGTGGAGTCGTACTTGAGAAGGTGGGCGAGGGTCTTGTTGTCGGTGAGGTCGTTGATCGCGACGACTTTCTTGAGCTGTTCGTCGGACATGGCGCGAAGGACCATGCGTCCGATGCGTCCGAAGCCGTTGATTCCGTAGGAGGCCATAGATGTGGGTATAAGCGTGTTTCTTGACAGAGACGGGTCCGCCGGTGAGCGGCCCGGACGTTGTTGCCCCGCGCTGGGGCCAACGGCGCTAAAACTAGAGGGGAATCCAGACCCGTCAAAGAAAAAGCCCGTCACCCGACGGCGGCGTACTCCCATTCTCCGCAAGCTTCGTTCCAAATCCCCGGGAATTCGGGGCAAACCGGCACCTCGAAAAAATTTCACCGAGGCCATCCGGACAGCCTTTCCAACCAGCTGCCCCTCACAATTTTGAACATTTCTTGATTCAGCAAGGTCTGTGTCCGTCAAATCGCAAAGGCTAAATCCCCAACGGACGGCCCCACACGTAAAACACAAACCTCCCTCCTCAAAAACCCCTCACCTCCATCGAGAACTTATAAGAATTATCTTATTTTTAAAATGTCTTAATTTTTAGCTTGCGCTGAAGATTATAAATTTTATACTCGATGTGTAGAGTCTGATTCGCCATGAAAAAATTAATCGTCGTCGTCAATGACTTGGAGCGCTCCGGCAAGTCCACTGTGGCCCGCACGCTCTCTCACCACCTCAAATCCGAAGAGGTGAAACACCTCCTCGTCACATCCAACGAGATGGACATGACGGACTCCTTCCCGGGCGAGTTCTGGGATCTGGAGGACCAGTTCGAAGTTTCTCAGTTGATCGCCGCGGTCGATCGCCATGATGCGGTCGTGGTCGATGTCCATTCCGGGGCGGCCCGCAACTGGGGTGACCTCTTTGAATCGGAGGACCTCGAAAATCTGCTTGCCGAGATCGACGCCGAGATGGTCCTCGTCATCCCCAACACCCGCACCGAACGTTGCAACGAGGAAATCTGCGACCTCACCGAGATCTTCTCCGACCAGGCCAACTACGTCATCGTCCATCTCCCGGGCGAAAAACGCAGCGAAATGAAGTGGAAAGGCAGCCCCGCCGAGAAGGCGATCCGCTACCTCGGAGCCAGCGATATCGAACTCCCCGGGATCTCGGACGATCTCCAGACCGCCCTCGACAACGCGGACCTGGATCTTTCCGAGGCTCTCAACAAGCCGTCGGCGCTCCCCCGCTTCGCCGAGGTGCAGGTCACCCAGTGGCTCGAGCGCGCGTCCTCCTGCCTCATGGCCGGAAACGAGCACCTCATTCCGGACTCTTCCGGCACGGTGGCGCTCGACTACTGATCCTCCGGTATCGGCAAACTCACTCTCGAAAAAGGTCTCCAGCGATGGAGGCCTTTTTTCTTGGACGCCGCATCACCCGATCCGGGTCAGGATCTCGAGATTCGCGGTCGGGTCGAATCGATCGAGCGCCTCCCGTTGGGCGGCGATCAGTTCGCCAATCCCTTTTTTCCCCAGACGCAGCATTTCCGCCATCTCCTCCTCGGTGAAAGTCGCTTCCTCTCCGGTGCCCTGGACCTCGATGAGCCGGAGGTCTTCGGTCATGGCGTAGTTGAAATCAACGGCCGCGTCCTTGTCCTCGTGGTAATTGAGGTCGAGGCAGCAGACCTCCTTCCAGACGCCGGCACTGACCGCCGCCGCGAGTTGGCGCATGGGCGATTTCGTCATCTTCTTGGCGGCAATAAAACGGCGGAAGGCCATCTCGGCGGCCACCACCGCACCGGTGATCGAGGCGGTGCGGGTCCCCCCGTCGGCGCGCAACACGTCGCAATCGATCCAAAGGGTCCGCACTCCCAGGCCCTGGAGGTCGATCACCGCCCGCAGGCTGCGACCGATGAGACGCTGGATCTCGGAACTGCGACCGTCGAGTTTGCCCCGGCTGATGTCTCGTGGCTTCCGCTGCAGGGTCGAGTATGGCAGCATGTTGTATTCGGCGGTGAGCCAGCCGCCCGGAACTCCCTGGGCCTTCATCCACGGCGGCACGCCCGTCTCCAGCATCGCGCTGCAGATCACGCGCGTTTCGCCGAAATTCACGAGGACACTCCCGTGGGCGAGCGGGGCGATGTCGAGTTGGAACCCGACTTCGCGCATCGCGTCGGGGGTGCGGCCATCAATTCGATTCATGAACCCCGTCCATGCTCTAAGACGCATCCCTTTGCAAGCGTTCACATTCGCGGTTGCGTCGCGGACGGTTGCCACGACCGTTGACGCCGCCCTCAAGCCCCCATGTCGCAAGCCCGGGAAAAACTCGAACAGTTCGCCGTGGACGTCATCCTCGACCGTCGCAAGGGGGTGCGTGCGTCCATGCTGCGCGGTCTCCTCGGCGGTCTTTCGAAGGTCTATGAGTTCGCGGTGAGCACCCGCCTCATGCTCTACCGCAACCGCATCCTCCGTGAACGGAATCTCGGGTGCCTCGTCGTCAGCATCGGCAACCTCACCGTCGGTGGGACCGGCAAAACCCCCGTCGTCGAAAAATTCGCCCGCTCCCTCCAGGACGGTGGTCGGCGTGTGGCCATCCTCAGCCGGGGATACAAGTCCGTGAAACAGCCCTTTCTCAAGCGCCTCGCCGGGAAGATCCAGGGGAAAAACGAGATCGACCCGCCGCGTGTCGTCAGCGATGGCAAATCCCTCCTCCTCGATTCCAAAACCGCCGGCGACGAGCCCTACATGCTCGCCGCGAACCTGCGCGACATCCCCGTCGTGGTCGACAAAGACCGCGTGAAGAGCGGCAAACACGCCATTTCCGAATTCAACTGCGACACCCTCATCCTCGACGACGGGCTGCAATACCTGCGCCTGCGCCACCGTCTCGACATCGTTCTCGTGGATCGCTGGCAGCCATTCGGCACCGAGCGGCTCCTCCCCCGCGGCACCTTGCGGGAACCTCCCCGGAACCTGAAACGGGCCTCCTACATTTTCATTACCAAGTGCAACGGTGAGCCGAACGACGAACTCATCGAGCGCATCCGCAAATACAACCGCACCGCCGAGATCATCGAGTGCGAACATCGCCCCCGATACCTCCAGCATATCGAGACCCGCGCCACCGCGCCGCTGGAATCGCTGCAGGGAAAACGGGTCGGCACCGTCAGCGCCATCGCCGTGCCCGAGAGCTTCGAGGACGGCGTCCGCAAGCTCGGGGCGACCATCGAGGCGACGTGTCGGTTCATGGATCACCACCGCTTCACCGAGCAGGAGATCATCACCTTCATCAACTGCTGCGTGGAGTCGGACGTGGACATGATCATCACCACGGAGAAAGATGCCGTCCGTTTCCCCCGACTCGGACGACTCGATGTGCCGATCTATTTTCTGCGCGTCGAGATCGGGATCCTCAGCAACGAGGAAAGCTTTGAGCAGTGCATCACCCGGATCTGCCAACCCCGCCCCGAAACCGAGGCTCGCCGCTTTTTTTGAACGACGATCCCGCTTTCACTTTCCCATCTTTTCGACATGCCTCCCATCCTCGCCGCCTGGTTCGACTTCTTCACAAGCGACGGACTCAAGGACACCCTCATCTGGTCGGCCGTCGTGATTCTCCTGGTGGTCGGATTCCTCGGCACCTTTCTCCCCGTGCTGCCGGGCACCACGCTGATCATCGGAGCCTCTTTCCTATTCTACTTCACGATGGGCATGGAATCGTCCGGTCTCGCCTGGCAGGGACTTGTCTTCATCGGGATCCTCTACGGGCTCTCCATCCTGCTCGACTGGGTCAGCGGCGCCCTCGGCGCGAAATGGTTCGGCTCCAGCAAGTGGGGCATCGTTGGCGCCATCCTCGGCGGCATCGTCGGGCTCTTTTTCGGGCTTCCGGGACTCATCGTCGGCCCCATCGCCGGCGTCTTCATCTTCGAGATCTTCGTCGCGAAGAAGGAAGTGAAGGAAGCCGGCCACTCCACCGTCGGCACCGTCGTCGGCGGCATCGCCGGCATCCTCGGACGCGTCGCGCTCGCCCTTGGGATGATCGGGTGGTTCGTCGTGGACGTGTTTGTCGTGAATTGAGCGAAGGGCCTCGGGGGCAGGAGCTCTCCCCGGGATTCGATTTCCGGTAATGTCTCCCTCCGGTGGCGCAACTATCCGGTTGGAGATTCAGGCCCCCGTATCACCGCGTGGCCTTCCGGATCCCGAAGCCGCCCCTCGACACGCCAATGATTCCACGTCCCAAACTCACCCTGGTCCTTTGCCTGACGGCTGTTCTCACGACGACCATGTGCTTGTCTCCGGTCGCCTTCAGCGCCAGCCCGAACGTGCTCAAGAAACAGGTCGCCAAACTGAAGAAGCAGATCCGGAAACTGAAAAACCAACTCGCCAACGCCACCCGGCCTGTTCCCGACTGGATCGAATTCGTCAATGTCGGCCTCCCCGGCAATCCGGCCGATCCGATCGACGGAGACGCCGCTGTCGCCGGCACCCAGAATTTCGGGTCGGTCCCATACGAATTCCGCATCGCCAAATACGAGGTCACGCTCGCCCAATACACCGCATTCCTCAATGCCGTCGCCGCGACCGACACCTACAACCTCTACAACGCCAACCTCGCCTCCGACGCCAATGTCGCGGGCATTGCCCGCTCGGGGACGCCCGGGTCCTACACCTACGCGACCTTCGGCAACGCCGCCCGTCCGGTCAGCTATGTGAGTTGGTTTGATGCGGCCCGCTTCTGCAACTGGCTCCACCACGGACGCCCCACAGGAGCACAAAACAACGACACCACCGAGACGGGAGCTTACCCGCTCTACGGCGCAACCGCCGGAGTCGCCATCGAGCGGGCTCCCGGTTCCCTCTATTGGCTTCCCGGCGACGACGAATGGTACAAGGTCGCCTATTACCAGCCGCCGGGCACCGGTGGAGGAGACACCGATGGATACTGGACCTACCCGACCCGGAGCAACAGCCTGCCGGGAAACCAGCCCGGCGCCTTTCCCGTCGTCAATCAGGCGAATTTCCGCTTGGGAAGCAACCTTTTCTCCATCACCCAGAGCAGCACCTACGACTCCCAGCAGAATTATCTCGCGCCGGTGGGCCTCTATCAGGGATCCGCCACCTTCTTCGGTGCCTTCGACCTTGGCGGCAACGTCGCCGAGTGGACCGATGGTATCCCGAGTTCCGGAAACCGTGCTACGCGCGGGGGAGGCTGGCCCCACTACGGAAGCCAGCTCAATGCCAACAGCAGGAATGCGACGCCGCCCACGACGGAGTCCTCATCCATCGGCTTCCGGGTGGCCACGAAGCCGTGACAGCCGGCGCGCCTTGCGGGTTCACAGGATCCTGTCGAGGAGATACCCACGCAGATCCGAGATCGCGATGCGCTCCTGCTTCATCGAGTCGCGCTCGCGGATCGTGACGGTGTCCTTCAGCTCGTCGCCATTCTCGCCGAGCGTGTCGAAGTCGATCGTCACACACCACGGGGTGCCGATTTCATCCTGACGGCGGTAGCGGCGACCGATCGCGGCGGCTTCGTCATAGAAGACGGTCATGAAGGGCGTCAGCATCTTCTGCACCTCGCGCGCCTTGGCGACGAGCTCGGGCTTGTTCTTCAGGAGCGGGAAAACACCGACCTTGATCGGGGCGATGCGCGGGGAGAAACGCATCACGACGCGGGTCTCCTCCTTGCCTTTCTCATCCGCCACCGTCTCCTCATCGTAGGCCTCGCAGATGAGGGCGAGCACGGTGCGGTCACATCCGGCACTGGGCTCGACGACGTGCGGCAGGAGCTTTTCCTTCGACTCTTCGTCGAAGTATTCGAGCGATTTGCCCGAGCCCTTCTGATGGACACCGAGATCGTAGTCGCTGCGGTAGGCGATGCCCTCCAGCTCCTGGATCCCGAAGGGGAATTCGTACTCGATGTCGTAGGTCTTCGCCGAATAGAAGGCGCGCTCGCCGTCGGGGATGTCGACGACGTGAAGATGCTCGCGCGGGATCCCGATCTCTTCGTAAAACTTGAGACGCGCCTCGAGCCACTCATCAGTGAGCCTCAGACCGTCTTCGGGACGGCAGAAATACTCGATCTCCATCTGCTCGAACTCGCGCGACCGGAAGGTGAAGTTGCGTGGATTGATCTCGTTGCGGAAGCTCTTCCCGATCTGGGCGATCCCGAAGGGCAGCTTCACCCGCGAGGTCTCGAGCACGTTCTTGAACTGCACGAAAATCGACTGGGCCGTCTCGGGGCGGAGGTAGGCGATCGCATTCTCGTCATTCTCATCCGACGAGGCCCCCATCTGCGTCTTGAACATCAAATTGAAGGCACGCGGTTCGGTGAGCAGCGATCCGTTCTCCGGATTGAAACGGGTCGTGCCCTCGACCGCTTCGGTCCGCTCGCCGGCGAGTTCCAGCGCCTTCGGCGAGATCTGCTTGTCGGAGAGGAACTGGGCGAAATACTGGCGTGCCGTCTTGCGGGCCTTGTTTTCATCCTCGCCCTCCTTGGCCAGCACCGCGTAGTCGCGGGTGACGCTCCATCCGGAATCCGGGTGCGACGCCCCCGTGAAATGATAGACCGTGCCCGACTGCGCCGGGATCTGGTCGGCCCGGAGACGCGCCTTGCTGAGAAGGCAGTCGCACATGGGGTCGGAGAAACCGCCGACGTGCCCCGAGGCCTTCAAGACGGCCTGGTGAGTGAGGATCGATCCATCGAGACCCACGATGTCCTCGCGCTCCTGCACGATTTTCCGCCACCAGTATTCCTTCAGGTTGCGCTTCAACTCCGCACCCAGCGGACCGTAATCCCAGCATCCGTTGAGACCGCCGTAGATCTCCGCCGACTGGAAGATGAAACCGCGCCGCTTGCAAAGGCTGACGATCTTTTCCATCAGGACGGTGTTTTTTTCGGAAGCGGCTTCGCTCATGGCAGGGAATTTTGAGAAAATTTAAAAAGGGGCTCACAAGATAACCGCGGACTCCTTTCCGCAAGGGGAAAGTCCGGGACGCCCGCGGACAGCTCCAGAACGGGTCAAAGGTCCCCGAAAGCGGGATTTTCCCTTGACCCGGCCGCAAATCTGCGGACATTGCCCGCCCCGCAGGTCACGCCCCGGCCAGACGCCCCACGGCAACCACCTGCCCCCGAAACCTTTCAACGGATCCCAGCCATGTCCAGAGTTTGCCAAATCACCGGAGCGAAAGTTTGCACCGGAAACAAAATTCATCGCAGCGGACGCGCGAAAAAGAAGGGCGGGATCGGTCGTCACGTCACCGAAACGGTCAAGCGCCAGTTCAAGCCCAATCTCCGCGACAAGCGCGTCTGGGTTCCCGAGCTCGGCAAATACGTCCGTGTCCGCGTCAGCGCCCGTGGCCTCAAGACGATCGACAAGAACGGGGCCTACAAGACGCTCAAGCAAGCCGGCTTGATCTGATTTCCCGGGTGTCGGGTATGTCTGACACCTTCCACGCAGCCGCGCCAGACGAGCTCGACGGGCTCTCTCTGGCGCGTTTTGTTTCCCGACTCGGCGTCGAAGCGACCACTCCTGCGACTTTTGTCTGGAACGGCGAACGTTCACTCGCCCCTGCCTTCGACCTCTGGCTCATCGGAACCTTCGGTCCGATTCTGGCTCCGGCCCTGATCGAGGTGTATCGCCTCGCCACGGCCTACCGGCTCGATGAAATCGCCGCGATCGACCGTCGCATCGACGCATCGCTCGATGCCGCCGCCAAAACCCGGAGCCTCGCCGCAGCCAAGGCCTTTCTCGAAGGCAAAGACGAGATGAAGGCGAACCGCGAATGGACCAGGTTCGCCGATCTCGTCGCGCGGGGCACAACGCCCGGCCATACCCCCACCCTTTTCGCTCTCCAGACCGCCCTTTATCACCTCCCCCTCGTCCCGACACTGGCGGCTTACGCCTGGTTTGAACTCGAATCCGGCCTCCCCCGGAGCTACCGCGACCTCGCAGGCACACGGGAGGAAGTGCTCCGCGCCTTTGCCGCCACCCTCCCCCACGTGCGGGTTGCGATGGAGCGGGATCGCGACGAATTTGCCGACGGATTCCCCCGCCTGCGGGCAATCTGAACCCCGCCTTTCCCCGGATGATCCCGGATCTCGACGAAATCACCATTACCGAAACGGAGACACAGACGGAGCATGACGCCCCGTGGAATGTCATCGTCTACGACGATCCCGTGAATCTGATGAGTTTTGTCACGCTGGTGCTGAAGCGCGTCTTCGGATACCCGCAGGAGAAGGCGGAGGCGCTGATGCTGGAGGTGCATCGCAACGGCCTTTCCGTGGTCTGGTCGGGCGAGCGGGAGAAAGCCGAGCTCTACGTGCAGCAACTTCAGTCGCATCAGTTGCTGGCGGCGATGAAGAAGTCTTGAGGGGGGATTCCACCGCCTCTCCGGTATTTGGAGACCCATTGCCGACGCGGGATACAATCGTGCCACCTTGCGGTGCGCCTGGATATGCGTAGATTCCCGGAATGAGCGTTCTAACAGATCGCATTTTCAGGGAGATCGAATCCGTACCTGAGCCGATCCAAGCCGAAGTCCTGGACTTTGTCCTTTTCGTCAAGGCGCGGAACGCCAGTGCTCAAGCCTCCCCGGCGATCCGGCGAACGCCCGGAGTGTGCGGAGGAGATGCCTGTATTCGCATGACCCGCATCGCCGTCTGGATGCTGGAAGAAGCACGGCGCTCGGGAATCAGCGATGCCGACCTTCTCTCCGACTACACCGATCTCACCGAAAGCGATTTGTCAGCCGCCTGGCAGTATGTCGAGGCGCATCGGGAGGAAATCGAATCCGCCCTTGCCGCCAATCACGCCGCCTGATGGCCGCGATCTAAGCCAACGAGAACTTCCCTCGAAGGGTCGTGGATGCCTTGATCGCACTGGGGCACGATGTCCTCACCTCGCAAGACGCGGGTCGCGCCCACCAGATGGTTCCTGATGAAGAGGTGCTGAGCTTTGCCGTGGAGCAAGGCCGGACGGTCTTGACGCTGAATCGGCTCGATTTCTTCCGTCTGCATCGTCAGACCAATGGACAACACAAGGGGATCATTGCCTGCACCCGCGACGATGCCGATCCATCTCGTTTTGCCGGACGGATCGATGCGGTGATTGGTTCGGTAGAGTCTCTGGAGGGCCGGTTATTGCGCGTGGTGCGCCCCTCCTTGTGACCCCAATTCCGGCTGAAGTTCCTCTTTCACATTGTCTCGGGCGCTTTGTAAACTGCCTTCCGGCAGATCCATCACGGATGAAACCGGAAGTGCCCGAGCACTTTCCACTGCCCGATCCCCTTCGTCAGCTCGGGCCCCGATCCGATGTTGTGCACGAAGGTATCGTCGGCCACGACCATGCCGATGTGCCAGAGTCCGTTGCCATTGAGATCCCAGGTCACGAGATCGCCGGGAAGGAAGCGTCCCTTCTCCGCCCCCTTCACCTCCGCGCCTTGCCGACGGAAATAGGCCTCAAGATTCGGGACGCGGCGGTGGTCGATGTTCTTGTCGGGACGCTTCAGGCCCCAGAGTTTCGGGTAGGCGGAAAAGGCGGCCTTCATGTCCTCGTGCACGAGTTTCTGCAGGTCGATCCCGAGGGAACGGTAGGCACGGATGACTTCATCGGTGCAGACCCCGGTGTCGGCAGGGACGTCGCCGCCGGGATAGTCAAGGACGACGTAAGCGGGATCGTAACGAACCGTCTGCGTGAGCCGATGCTCCGCGGCCTTCACCAAGCGTTCCGCAAAATCCGGACTGCCCTCGGCATCCTGGGCCCCGAGAACACGACTCAACACCCAGAGGCAAAAGAGAATGAGCGCGAGGTATTTCATGGCGTCCTTTACGAAGAGACGCCCGGAATCCTTTCACGTTTCAAAAAACTTTACCCCAAATCCATCGAGTACCCGAACGGGCCGGACCTACCGATCCATCCGGAGTCCCGCGTGATGCCGCATCGGTGGTCCGGATCACTTCGGAGAAAGGAGCGAATGCCCGGTCATCTCCGGGGGCGCCGCGACGCCTAACAAAGCCAGAATCGTCGGGGCGATGTCGGCGAGGATGCCTTCGCTGAGATTCAATCCATCCGCATCGTCGCCCACATAGATGAGCGGCACCGGGAAGGTGGTATGGGCAGTCTGGGGCGAGCCGTCCTCGTTGATCATCTGTTCGCAATTGCCGTGGTCGGCGGCGATGAGGAGGCATCCTCCCAGCTCGAGCACCTTGCCGACGACGCGTTCGACACAGCGATCGACACACTCGACCGCCCGGATCGCCGCAGGCACGTTGCCCGTGTGGCCGACCATGTCGGGATTGGCGTAGTTCACGATGATCAGATCGTAGTCGGCGGCCCGGTCGAGGATGGTCTGGGTGACGCCTTCGGCGGACATCTCGGGTTTCTCGTCGTAGGTCGCGCAGTCCTGCGGCGACTGGAGCATCTGGCGATCCTCGCCTGCGTTCGGCTCTTCGACGCCGCCGTTGAAGAAGAAGGAGACGTGCGGATACTTTTCCGTCTCAGCGACACGGAGCTGTTTCAATCCGGCCGCCGCGACGACTTCGCCGAGGGTGTTTTTCAACTCCATCGTCGGAAAGACGACGGGGCATCCGTAAGTCTCGTCGTACTCGGTGAGGGTGTAGAACGAGATCTTCGGGAACCCACCCCGATCAAAGCCGGCGAAGTCCTCCTTCAGAAAAGCGAGACTGAGCTGGCGGGCGCGGTCAGCGCGGAAGTTGAAGAAGAGCACGACGTCCCCGTCGCGCACGCGGCGCTCATCGGCGTGGCCGAAGACGAGCGGCTTCATGAATTCATCGGTCACCTCCTCGCCATATTTTTCGGCAATGGCGGACGAGGGCGCGTCGCTGCGGGCCTCGCCCTTGCCCAGGACGATGGCATCCCAGGCGAGCTGGGAACGTTCCCAGCGCTTGTCACGGTCCATCGCGAAATAGCGGCCGATGACGGTGGCGATTTTCGCTCCGGAGGGGACGAGCTTTTCTTCACAATAGGCGAGATAGCTCTTGCCGCCGGTCGGCGAGGTATCGCGTCCATCGGTGATGGCATGGACCATGATATCGTTCACCCCGGCGGCCTTGGCGGCGTCGGCGAGGGCGACGAGGTGATCCTGGTGGCTGTGCACCCCGCCATCCGAGACGAGTCCGAGGAGGTGGAGCCGCGAACCGGTCGCCTTCGCAAAGGCCTCCTGCAGCACCGCGTTGTGGGCGAGATCGCCATCGACGATGGCCTTGTTGATGCGGGTGAAATCCTGATAAACGATGCGCCCGGCACCGAGATTGAGGTGACCGACCTCCGAGTTGCCCATCTGGCCCTCTGGCAGACCCACGTCCATGCCCGAGGTGCGGAGTTGCGACACGGGATACTTCTCGTGGAGCGAGCGGGTGAAAGGGATGTTCGCGAGGCGGGGACAGTCCCCGTAACGCTCCGCGTTTTCCGGCCCGGCCGGATTGTCGCCCCAGCCGTCGCGGATGATAAAAACAACAGGTTTCTTCGCCATAGATGGGGAGTGATCGGACAGGATGGCCCGCCATGCAAGCGAATCGAGACCATCCGAGGTCCCCGCCCCGGGGAAAATGGTCCGATTTTCCCGCCATTTCGCGATTGCCAAGGTGCGGGCTTGCCTGTTTGATGGGCGCGTCAGCTTCCCCGCCGCCCGCATGACGGATCACCCTTCCGCCCCCTCTCCCGCCAGTCCGGCCCCGGCCTCGAAGGCGCGCACTTTTTTGAATCGCTCGATCAGCACGGTGATCCTCGTCGCCCTGATCACTCTGGCCTTCTGGCTCTCGCAGCCCTGGATCCTCTTCGCCCTCTTCGCGATCCTCTCGCTCGGGGCACTCTCCGAATATTTCCGGCTCTTCAGCGATCCGGGCTTCCGACGCTTCCAGATCCAGACCTTCGGCGTGGCCATCGCCTACCTCGCCCTCCTCTTCGGACCTCACTGGGGCTTTGAAAAACAGTGGCATGGGGAACTCGATGGTCTCGCCATCGCCGCGCTCATGATCCTGATGGTGCTTTTCCGCGTGCGGCATCCGCTGGAGGGCTTCCGCTCGCTCGATGAAATCTCCGCGACCCTCCTCGGGTTTGTCTATTGCGTGATCCTTTTTGCTTTCATTCCGAAGATTTTCCTCCTGCCGGTGGAAACCGCGCAAGGTCTGCCCGCTGCGAGCTTCTACCTCATCCACCTCGTCGCCGTGACGAAAATGACCGACACCGGGGCCTACCTCGTCGGCTCCCTCATCGGCAAACAGAAGCTGGTGCCTCATGTGAGCCCCGGCAAGACCTGGCAAGGCTTCTGGGGTTCGCTCGTCTTCGCGGTCGGGGGCAGCTACGCCGCCTGGTGGCTGCTGGGCGACCGCGTCCCCCTCCTCGACGTCGTCTCGGCCGGGATCCTCGGCCTCGTCCTCGCCCTCGTCGCCGTGCTCGGCGATCTCGCCGAATCGATCATGAAGCGCAGCCTCGCGGTGAAGGACAGCGGCCACGTCATGCCGGGGATCGGCGGCTTCCTGGATCTGATCGACTCGATCATCTTCACCGCACCGGTCTATTATTTCTTCCTGCGGCTCGCCGCCTGATCCTTCCGCATGTCCGATCCGTCCCGACCGAAGAATGTGGTGGTGTTAGGCTCGACCGGCTCCATCGGAGAGAGCTCCCTGAAGGTGGCTCGCGATCTGCCCGGATGCATGAAGCTGGTCGGCCTCGCCGCCGGACGCAGCGCCGACGCCCTCGCCGCGCAGATGGCCGAGTTCGGCATTCAACAGGGTTGCCTTTACGACCCGACAGGGTTGGATCGGGTCCGCGCGGCCTTGCCTGACGATGTCGTCCTGCACAGCGGCGAGCAAGGCCTGATCGAGCTCGCGACCCTGCCCGAGGCGGACCTCGTGCTCATCGCCATCGTCGGGGTCGCGGGGCTCAAGCCCGCCCTCGCGGCAATCGAGGCGGGGAAGGACATCGCGGTGGCTTCGAAGGAGATTCTCGTGATGGCCGGAGAAGCCGTCATGACCGCGGCGCGGCGCAAAGGCGTGAAGGTGTTACCGGTCGACTCGGAGCACAACGCGATTTTCCAATGCCTCGAAGGGCGATCGTCCGATGAGGTCTCGCGGCTGATCCTGACCGCATCCGGCGGCCCTTTCCGCAAGCTGCCCGCCTCGGATCTGCCCGGGGTGACGGTGGCCCAGGCCCTCAAACACCCGACCTGGGAGATGGGGAAAAAGATCACGATCGATTCGGCGACGCTTTTCAACAAAGGCCTCGAAATGATCGAGGCGCGCTGGCTCTTCGATATCGGGATGGATCGTGTCGACGTCATCGTCCATCCGCAGAGCATCATCCACAGCATGGTCGAATTCATCGACAGTTCCGTGCTCGCGCAACTGAGCACGACGGACATGTGCTTCCCGATCCAATACGCCGTGACCTGGCCGGAGCGGGTCCCGAACAGCCTGCCACCGCTTGATTTCGCGAAGCTGGCGAAGCTCGAATTCGAAGCACCACGCTGGGAGGATTTCCCCGCGCTGAATCTCGCCAAGGAGGCCGGCACCGCCGGAGGAACGCTCCCGGCCGTGCTCAATGCGGCGAACGAGATCGCGGTAAACGCTTTTTTGGAAGGTCACTTGAGCTTTCCGGGAATCTGGGAGACCGTCGCGGAGACGATGTCGGCGCACCGCACCTTGGCGCATCCCTCGCTCGATGAAATCGTGGCGGCGGACCTCTGGGCGCGGGAAACGGCAAAGTCTCACCTGACACGAACATGAAAAAGGCTTCCTCGGCGAAGAAAAACGCTTCCAAGAAACCGGCCAAATCCAAGGTCCCGAAACCATCCAAATCCGCCACGGCGGGCCGCGTCTGGGTGGGGCTCGACCTCGGTGGTACGAAGATGCTCGCGAATGTCTTCGACGACCAATACCGCGTCCTCGGCAGGGCCAAACAAAAGACGCAGGGCGCGAAAGGGGCCCGCGCCGGACTCAAGCGCATGGTCGACACGGTCGCCGATGCCCTCGCGGATGCGAAGGTCGATCCCTCGCAGCTCGCCGGGATCGGGGTGGGTTGCCCCGGCCCGATCGATCCGAGCCGCGGCATCATCGTAGAAGCCCCGAATCTGGGCTGGCACAACGTGCCGGTGGAGGCGCATCTGGGCAAGGCCTTCGGCGTTCGCGCCGTGATCTGCAACGATGTCGATGCCGGAGTCTATGCGGAATACCAGGCCGGTGCGGCGAAAGGCGCACGTAGTGCCGTCGGTATTTTTCCCGGGACGGGAATCGGCGCCGGCGCGGTGATCGAGGGACGCCTTCTCCAAGGATCGACTCTTTCCTGCATGGAGCTCGGCCACATTCCCCTCTTCCCTGAAACCTCCGGGCAGGGAGAAGACGGAACCACTCTCGAGACGGAATGTTCGCGACTGAAAATCGCGATCGAGGCCGCCCGCGCCGCTTACCGCGGGCAGGCACCGGCTCTTTTCGCCGCTTGCGGCACCGATATCTCGAAGATCACCAGCGGTGCCCTCGCCAAGGCGATCGCGGCCGGCGATACGGAGATCGAAAACATCGTCCGGCGCGCCGCGACCCTGCTCGGCTGCGGCGTCGCGACAGTCGTGCATCTCCTCGCCCCGGATGTGATCGTCCTGGGTGGCGGCTTGGTCGAGGCAATGCCGAAACTCTACCTGGAAGCGGTGCGGAAGTCGACCCTCGCCCGCATCCTCGGCCCGTACCGGAAAAGCCTGAAGATCGTCACCGCCACCCTCGCCGAAGGCTCGGGCTCCATGGGCGCCGCGGCGTGGGCCCGGAAAACGATCGAAGGCTGATCAGGGCTCGAAGGGACGAGCCACCAGCAGAACGGGTGCCGCCGCCGGAGGCCCCGGGTTAGGAGCGTCGAGTTTTGGAAGCAGGATGTCGCGCCACAGGCGGTAACCCTTTTCGTTCATATGGATCCCGTCGATGGTGAACCATTCGGCGCGCGGTTGGCCGTTGGGTCCGAGCATGTGGGTATGGGTGTCGACAAAAGTGACCTGACCGAGCGCGGCGGCCTCGGCGGCGATCATGGCGTTGGCTTTGCGCACCGCGCCGATGCGGACCCGCCGGGTGGGAATGAGATTGGGCTTGATCGAGATGACGAAGACCTGCACTCCGGGAATCGCCTTTTTCAGCGCCAGCGCCACCTCGCGGAATTGACCGGCGACTTTTTCGGGGGATCGCATCCACGCGATGTCGTTGTCGCCCGAATAGATCACGTAGCGGTTGGCCGGATACTTCGCGGCCCATTCCCCGACGTTGGCGACGAGGTGGGAGTAGGTCGTGCCCGCCTTTCCGAGATTCAGCACCTGATGCCCCTCGAAATCCTGCGGCAGCGTTTTCCAGAATTCAATGCTGGAGCTGCCGATGAACACGACCGTGCGCGGATCGAAACGACCGGCCTCGGCGCGGGCGGAGGCGGGAAGGAGCACGGAAAAGACAACGGCGAGGAGCCAGGAGGATCGCGGGAACATCACTTCCTAATATTACCCGGAAACTATAATAAGTAAAACTTAAGCATTTTTCCTCGGGTCTCTGCCTGTGCAATCCCGAGCGCTTGCGGAAGAGGTCGCAGGCGACTAAGCTTCGGAATGGGTCTGATTATTGAAATCCCTGACAGCGTGGCGGATGCCATGCGCGTTCCGCGGCCGGAGAGAGCCGCGCGCGTGCGGATTGATCTGGCCTGTGCCCTCTACGCCGGCGAGGTGTTGCCTCTCGGTAAAGCGGCGGATCTGGCGGACCTGGATAAGTTCCAGTTTGCCGTGGAGCTCGGCAGACGGAACATCGCCCGGCACTACGACGAAAGCTGCCTGGCCGAAGACCTCGCCGATGATCACAGTTAGCAACACTTCTCCCATCTCGAATCTGGCGATAATCGGCCGGTTGGAGCTGCTACGAGTGGTTTATGGAGCGGTGGTTCTTCCCAAGGCGGTTCGTGACAAACTGGAGAAACTCGGCCACGCTGCCGCTCAAGCAGCCATTCACGAGGCCGAACTAGCGGGATGGCTCACAACTGATGCCGTTTCGGAACAGGGACAGGGAATTGCACGGGCGCTAAGGGAAGAACTCGATTCCGGGGAAGCGGAAGCGATCGCGCTCGCCTTGGAGCGAAAGGGGCGCCTCGTCATGGATGAGCTCGACGGTCGCTATGTCGCCCGACGTCTCGGCGTTCCGGTGCGGGGTGTTCTGTGGGTCTTGCGGAAAGGAAAAGAAGCCGGTTTGATCACTTCCTTGAAGGAAGAACTTGAACGTTTGCGCGCCGAAGCGCACTTCTGGATCTCGAACCGGCTGGAGACCGAATGGCTCCGGGAATCCGGCGAGTGATCCACCCGAGCACGACCGCCCGCTGAAATCCCCATGAGCCAAAAGTTCGCCACCACGCCCCAGCCCCTCACCGGCATGCCTCCGGGCATTCCCTACATCATCGGGAACGAGGCGGCGGAGCGCTTCAGTTTCTACGGGATGAGGACCATTCTCACGGTCTTCATGGTGAACTACCTCTGGATCATGGGCGACGTCGCGGGCACGCGTCTGAGCGACACCGAAGCGACGCGGCGATTCCACGATTTCGTTTCGCTCGTCTATCTCACGCCTCTCTTCGGCGCGCTCATCGCGGATTTTTTCTTCGGGAAATACCGCATCATCATGTGGCTGTCCGTGGTCTACTGCCTCGGCCACGGAGCCCTCGCCTTGATGGGCATGGCGGGTGAAGCGGGCACCTGGCTGATGGTGGGGCTTTGGCTCATCGCGATCGGATCAGGCGGCATCAAACCCTGCGTCTCGGCGCACGTCGGTGATCAGTTTGGAAAACAGAACCGGCACCTTCTTCCCCGCATCTTCAACTGGTTCTACTGGTCGATCAATCTTGGTGCCTTCGCCTCGACTCTGCTGACGCCTTGGCTCCTCGAATGGTACGGTCCGCACTGGGCCTTCGGCGTGCCCGGCGTCCTCATGGCGCTGGCCACCTTGGTCTTCTGGATGGGACGCTGGAAATTCGTCCATGTCCCCGCCCGTGGTCTCCATGTGCTGAGCGAGATGTTCAGCCGGGACGGACTCTTTGCGATCGGAAAGCTCTGCGCGATCTACGCCTTCGTCGCGATCTTCTGGGCGCTCTTTGATCAGAGCAGTTCCTCGTGGGTGCTCCAGGCGGAAAACATGGACCTGCGCTGGCTCGGCGTGACCTGGCTGCCCAGCCAGATCCAGGCGCTGAATCCCATCCTCATCCTCACCTTCATCCCGCTGTTCTCCTACGTGGTCTACCCCTTCATCGACCGCTTTTATCCGCTGACGCCCCTACGGAAGATCGCGATCGGGCTTTTCATCATGGTGATCTCCTTCGTGCTCGTCGCCATCGCCCAGATGAAGATCGACGCGGGCGGGACCCCCTCGATCTCCTGGCAGATCGCCGCCTACGTCGCCCTGACCGCCGCCGAAGTAATGGTCTCGATCGTCAGCCTCGAATTCAGCTACACGCAGGCGCCGAAGTCGATGAAATCGCTCATCATGTCGCTCTGGCTCTTCGCGGTCGCCTTCGGCAATCAGGTGACGGCACGGATCAACGACCTCATCCAGGTCGACACCCCCATCGCGGAAGTGAAAGCGACTGGCAACGAGGCCTCCCACGGCGGTTTTGATGAAAAGGTCGGGACAGAGGACGATCTCCTTCTCACCTTCGACGCCGATGGCAAACGCACCGACCTGCGTTTTGCGGGCCGCGGGGACCTCGACTCGATCCTCTCCCGCGTCGAGGCGCATTTTCAATCCGGTGGTTTCGCACTGCCCTCGCAGTCCGAAGGCACGACCCTCGCCGGTGCGGTGACCGATCCATGGGGCAATCCCTACCAATACCGCCTCATCAACCGCAACCAGGCCCGGGTCTGGAGCGCGGGGCCTGACAAAACCCTCATGTCCGAGTGGGACCAGGGTGCCGTCCTCGTGGTGAGCCGCCCCGAAACCGGGGAGCCCTCCGCTTTGGCGAAGTTCTTCGACCGATTCCACCCCGAGCGCACCTGGCTCGATCGTCGTCGCGAGGCCCTCGGCCTGCCCACGGAAGCCGATCAAGCCGCGTCGGGTCCGACGATTGCCCGCGATTACTTTGTCGGCGGATTGGTGAAGCTCGAGGGCGCCGCCTACTTCTGGTTCTTCAGCGTACTGATGCTCGCGGCTGCGGTGCTCTTCCTCATCGTCGCGAAGCTCTACCGACCCCGTGAATTCTTCCACGACGACGAGGAAGAAACCGAGGCCGAAGCCGAAGAGGAAGCGGCCGGTCGCTGATCGATCAAAGACCGATCACGTAGAGCCGCTTTTGCGAGATCTGCTCGGCCTCGGGCAGGGTGATCCAGCGCTCGAGGTAGCGCTCGCCCCACGAGTCGGAAAAGGCGATCTCGTTGGTCTCGGCGTTGTAGCCGATGATGATGACGACATGCGCCCGGCTCCTGTCCGGCGTCAGCTTCGGATCGGCGGCCGCGGCGGCGACGGCGTTCTTGTGGGAATCCCACGAATCTTTGCGCGACTGGGTGCGCTCAGTGGAGATCTCGTTGAACTCCTCGGTGCTGAACATCGCCCAGATCATCGGAATGCCCGCGTCGATCGACTTCTGGATGTCGCGCATCTTCAACTCGCCGTCGATCGTTTCGAAGGAACGGCCCTTTCGTTTGATGTCACTGCCGATGTTGGAGAGGAGAAGCTCGACAGAGGTACCTCCACCGGCCTGGGTTTCCCCCGCCATGGCGAGGAGATACATGTCGGCGGGAATGCCGAGGAAACGCATGCAGCGTTCGGCCGTCGCCGGCACGCAATATCCTTTCGGCCCCTGATCGACCATGGGAATGTTGGAAATGACGACATCGCCGTTGTCGCGCTTTTCAATGAAGCCCCGGGCGCGTTCGCGAATGGTGGCATCTGAGACCCGCGCGGTGTTTCCCCGATTGTCGGCCGCTTCGATCGTCTGCACCGCGAGCGAGACGTATTCGTCCGGCACGTGCGAAAGGAGGAAGGCATGTCCCGCCCAGTCCCATCGATCGACTTCGACACGCGATTCACCCTCACCGAAGCGCTGCTTCTTCGCCGGCCCGAGCAGCGCGGAAAGTTTGCCGGAGATGATCTCGGCATCGTTTGCCATGATGAGGCGCACCCCTTCCATTCCTCCAGGCACCGGCTTGCCTTTGATGAAATGCTCCTCCCCTCCTCCGGCCGCGCCGAAGGAATCTCCTTTGTTCGCATACACGATGGAGAGACCGGTGACCTGTTCGTTTTCTCCATAGAGAGCCGCGGAGTGGGGGCGGGCCCCGAGAAAGCGGTATTCGGCGTCGGGATAGGCCCGGTAGCTCTCGCCGATCGCCGTCTTCGATTCACGTGGCCAGTCGAGCCGGGCCGCGACTTCCTCGGGCTTGCTCGACCACAGCGTGTTTCCGGCGAAGAGCGCTTGGCCGATCGCCTCGTTGATCTGCTCGGTCGTGACGCCTCCGGTAGGGGCGAGGGCCGCCGGCATGGAGGTCGGGCCGGATGGTGCCGTGCCCGCGGCCGGCTTCCAGGTCGAGAGATCCTGCTGGTCAGCGGGTGAAAGCGAGGCAAGCGGCACCTCAAAGGGCTGTCCGTTTTCCAGCACAATGGAGACCTTGCCATCCGCAACGGACACGATCTTCGCCCGGATTGCTTTGCCGGAGGAGTTCGTCAGAGTCCGGTACTCCTCCGCCCGGGCAATTTCGCCGCTCATCGAACAGATTACAAAGACGACAAACACGATCCGGGGGATTTCCTTCATGGCCCGGATTGTAGCGCAAGGCCGCTCATCCAGCAAGCAGGCCGCCGACCCCGCTTGCCCTCGTGCCTCCGACCTCCGCCATCGCGCCTCCCGCGACCTTTGACAAAGCGCCCTCCTTTCCGGCATGTAGACAGGGTCATGTCAACGATCAGACCCTCTTGGCTCCTCTGCCTCGGCCTCGCCGTCTCCCTCGATGCGCAGGAGGCCGCTCCTCTGCCGCCGGCGGTCGCGCTGGATGCGGCCGATTTTCCCTCCATTCAGGCCGCCCTTGATGCCTTGCCGGAATCGGGCGGCATCCTGCGCCTGCCTCCCGGCACGACCGAGATCCGCGAGCCACTTGTGCTTTCATCGCCGGAAACCCGCATCGAGGGCTCGGGGGCCTCGACCCACATCAAGAACCTCAACGAAGAGGGCAAACCCGCGCTCATCATCCGGCCGAAGACTCTCGACACCGATCCCGGGGCCCGGCTCTGGCGCGTGCAGGTCGGCAATTTCCGGATCTCGGGCAATGAGAAGAGCGGCGACGGCGTCTTCGCCGAGGGCATCCAGGAGATCTTCATCCACGGTCTCTCCATCGATCATCACGGCGGCCACGGGATCGCCCTGGTCGATTGCTACGAGGACCCGCGCGTCTCCGATTCCATCCTGACCTACAACAAAAAGGCCGGTCTCTTCATCGATGCGGGACACGACATCGTCGTCAACGCGAACCACTTCGAGGAAAACCAGGACGCCCTCGTCTGCGTCGACGCCTTCAACCTCTGCATGAACGGCAACAACATCGACGACCATCTCGGCCACGGCGTCGTCATTGAGAACACCTACGGCTCTGTCGTCTCGGGCAACATGATCGAGGAATGCAACGGCGCCGCCATCATCCTCGACCGCGACTGCTACGGTATCACCCTCTCCGCGAACGTGATCGCCCACGACATGGGCGGAGGCATCGACCTCCGCGATGCCCACGGTATCACCGTCTCGGCAAACACCTTCACCCTGATGCACCACTTCGGCGTGCGCGTCTCGGAGAAGAGCGGCCGCATCACGATCTCGGCGAATAACTTTTCCAACAGCCACATCGGCGAGGGCGAGGAGAAGCGGGTTCTCGAACACGAGAATCC
This sequence comes from Verrucomicrobiales bacterium, assembly GCA_016795385.1. Lineage (GTDB taxonomy): Bacteria > Verrucomicrobiota > Verrucomicrobiia > Verrucomicrobiales > DEV007 > Arctic95D-9. Next base: position 50,236 of record JAEUHI010000025.1, read on the forward strand.
CGTCCAGCTCGATATCGGCCACGGCGTCGTCCTCGAGAACACGAAACACATCGTCATCTCGGGCAACCAGTTCTCCGGCCTCGATGGCCCTGCCGTGCGCGCCACCGGGGCCTGCGACAAGGTCCTCATCAACAGCAACGTCCTCACCGACCTGAACCGCCGCACCCCCGAATCCAAAGAACCCTTTGCCCTCTCCCCCGAAACCAAAGCCACCCTTTCAGACAACCTCACCGACTGATTTCACTCTGATCACCGATTACTGATTACCGATTACCGATTACCGACTTTTTCCCCATGACCAGCCGCCGCCACTTCCTCAAAACCGCTTCCGCCACCACCTTCGCCGCTCCCTGGATCGGTTGGAAAACTGCCTCGGGCGCTCCGAGCTCCAACCTCCGCTTCGCCAACTTCGGAGCCGCCGGCCGGGCCTGGGGCGACCTCACCGAGATGCTCCAGGCACCGAACACGACCCTCGTCGCCGTGGCCGAGGTCGATCTCGGACGCACCAAGCAGCTCGACGAAGCTTATCCCGGCACGAAGGTCTTCCAGGACTGGCGCGAGCTCCTCGACAAGATGCACAAGGAGATCGATGCGGTCGTGATCGGCACTCCCGACCACATGCACGCTCCCATCGCGATGGCGGCGATGCAGCTCGGCAAACACGTCTACTGCGAGAAGCCGCTCACGCGCACCCTGCAGGAGTCGCGCCGCCTCCGTGAGTTCGCCGCCGCCAACCATCTGATGACCCAGATGGGCATCCAGGTCGCCTCGGGATCCGGCAATCAGACCGCGGTGAAGCTGCTGCGCGAAGGGGCCGTCGGCAAGGTCAAGGCGGTCCACAGCTCGTGTCCGAAATCGTGGGGCGCGATGACTCCCCTGCCCGACAGCGACGAAGCCGCGCCCGCGACGCTCGATTGGGACAAATGGATCGGTGTGGGCAAAATGCGGAAATACATCCCGCGCGAGTTTCACCCCAGCAACTGGCGCAAGCGCATCGGCTACGGCACCGGCACGCTCGGCGACATGGGCTGCCACATTTACCACACCTGGTTCATGGGGCTTGGTCAGCCGACGACCCTCGAGGTGACCTCACATGGTCCGGCTCCGGTCGATGGCGACAGCTGGCCGCTCGATGGCCTCGTCCACCATCGCATGAAGGGCAATGCGCTCACCGAAGGCGATTTCGATTTCACCTGGTATGACGGAGCCCAGCGCGTGCCCGCCGAAGTGATCGCCCTGCTCGGTCCCGAGGAGAAGAATGCCGAGGGCAAGGTGATCGAAAAGGCACCCTCGACCGGCACGCTCGTGATCGGCACGACCGGCGTCCTCGTGATCCCCCACGGCGGCATGCCAACGATCTACCGCGACGGGAAAAAATCCGACGAGGTCATCGAAGCGGTCGAGGCGGGACACCACCACAAGAATTTCGCCGACGCGATCCGCGGCGACATCCCGGGCAAACCGCTCACGAATTTCGACTACTCGGGGCCGATGACCGAAGCCGTCCTCCTCGGCACCGTGGCGATGCGTCTGAAGGGCGAAACCCTGAAGTGGGACGAAGCGGCCGGGAAATTCATTGGCTCCGATGCCGCCAACGCGATGATCCACGAGAAATACCGCGAGGGCTGGGAGGTCGAGGGACTGTGATCCCGGCGACGTTCGTCACTTCTTCTTGAAGATCAGGAAATAGTTCTCCTCGAAGAGGTCGTACTCTTCGAGGAGTTCGAAGCCGGCGTCTTCGATCTCCTTGGAAAAGACCTCTTTGCCGGCACGGACGTGCCCCATGATCCAGTCGGAGCTCTTGCCCTCGATCCGCTCGAAATCGAGCAAGGCGACGCGACCTCCGGGTTTCAACGCTTTCGCGATCGAGACCATCGTCTTGTGAGGAAACTCGAAGTGATGGTAGGTGTCGCAGATGAAGACGAGATCGACCGAAGCCGGCGGCAGCTTGGCATCATCGGGCGTGCAGACGATGCCCTCGACGTGTTTCAATCCGCGGACGTGACTCGACATCACGGTGTGATCGACAAAAGTCTTGGCAATATCGACGGCGTAGACCTTGCCGATGGGACCCGTTTTTTCGGCGAGGAGCCGGGTGAAGAGGCCCGTGCCGGCACCGACGTCGGCGATGGCCATGCCCGGAGTGATTGCCAGCTTCGAGACGATGGTGTCGCGGTTGTCGTAGACCTCGCGGCCTTCCTTCTCGAATCGCTCGACGAACTCCCCGGGTTGGGGATTCTGGAAGTTGTCATTGATGCCGGGATTCACGCTCGCTTCCTGGGCACCGGCGGTGAGGGAGACGAGAAGGAACAAGAGAATAGCTGAGGGAATTCGGTTCATGGCGCTGTTGGGTGGGTTTGTCAGGGAGTAGGCGGATCTCGGGAGGTTTCACGGTTTCGCAATATCGACGCGGATCGCTCCGCGCAACTCTCCGGTCTGGTATCCGGTCGCCTTGTCGTCGGGATAGAGCTCCACGAGAATCGATGAGAGTTCCGGTGGAAAAGTGGCCGGATCGCCATGGCAGGTCAGACAAACCTCCTGCACGGGCAGAGGATGGTAGTATCGGATCGTCCCGTCCACCCGGCGGATCTCCACCTCGGGTTTGGCCTGTGCCTGCATGGCGGCGAGGACGGCGGAGTCGGTCGCATCGGGTTGATTGGCCGGATTGCGCGGCTTCAGGGTGACCCGGCGCACCGAGACGCCCTCGATCGAGCTTCCCGCCGCTCCGGTGAGCGGCATTGCCACCTGCTGGCAGACGCGGATCGCCGAGACAGGACCTCCGGCGGCCAAGGCCGCCTTCAACTGTCCGCCGAGGTTCTCCATCAAAGTCTTGGCCGCGGCTGCCCCGATGACCGCGGCCCGCTCCCCCTCCGCCGGGGAGACAACGCCCATGTCCGCCTTGCTTTCATCCGCGGTGGGACGATTACAGGAAACGCCTCCGGCGAGAAGCAAAGGAATCAGAAAAATCCGGGCTTTGGTGAACATCACGGCAGGGGCGGGAATTCTTTTTATCGCTATACAGTTATATTAAATCCCGGGAAGTGCAATCTGGAAAGCTGGATCCAAAAGGTCCTGAAGTTACTGAATTTCACTCCCTTCTTGATCTCGGACAGGCTTCGGTCTAATACCCGGGATGATCTCCTCCCCCGACGCCCTCGACCGCCTCCGCGAAGGGAACCTCCGCTTTGCCGAAGATCGGCCGAGCGAGAGCGGGATCAGTGGTGCGGCCCGGCGGAGCCAGCTTCTCGACGGACAACAGCCTTTTGCGATCATCCTCGGTTGCTCGGACTCCCGCGTGCCGGCGGAGCTCGTTTTCGATCAAGGACTCGGAGATCTTTTTGTCATCCGCGTCGCGGGCAACATCGTGGCACCTTCCCAGATCGGTAGCATCGAATATGCGGCCGAGGTCACCGGCGCACGCCTCGTCGTCGTGATGGGCCATTCCAACTGCGGGGCGATCGAGGCCACCATCGACGAGCTGCAGCGTCCCCAGGCGAACCGCTCGCGCAATCTCAGTTCCATCGTCAACCGCATCCGGCCCTCGGTCGAAACCCTGCTGGAGACCGGACTTTCCCAGGACCGCTCGGCCCTGGTCCGTTTTGCGGTGAGATCGAACATCCGTGCCTCAGTCGATCATCTCCGCCACGGCTCTGAAATTCTCGAACGCCTCATCGACAAAGAGGGGCTCGCCGTCGTAGGCGCGGAGTATTCGCTGGAGACGGGGCTGGTCGAATTTTTCGACGGATTGCCGAAGATGCTGGAGTGACCCGGGTGCGTGCCAGGCGCGACGCACGGAGGACAAAGTCCGGTCACCTCGCCTTCGCGCTCCACAGCGCGAGATTCCTGAATTGGGCGCCCTCGCCCCGCGCGACCATGCCGACGCGGCCTTTGCGATCCTTGAAACGCTCGTGCCGTGCTTCGATCACCTGGTCATCGATCCTGGCCCGCCAAAGATCGCCGCAGACCTCGACGGTGATGCGATGCCAGGTGGCGGGATCGGTCTTCGTTTCGATTTTCACGAGTTCCTCGCGACGCGTTTCTTTGGCAATGCCGCTCATTTTCTGGATCCAGATCGCCTCGGGGGTGATGACGACGCGTCCGAGGTGGTGGTTCGGATTGCGGGTGTCGCGACAAACGAACCCCACCTGTGGCGACGCACCGAGCTTGAACTCACCGGCCAGCACCAGATCGCCGAGATCGGTGGCGTGTTCGCACACCGCCTCATGTCCGTTCGGCCGTTTCTCGCTCGGGCCTTCCTGAATGGCGTACGCCGCGCCTTCGACGATCTTCCATTCCCCGATCCCACCCCGCCATCCGGTGGTGGCACCCTTCGCCGCGAAAGACTCCGGGCGGTCGAAGGGCTCGGCCGAGATGAGGGCTTCGGGGAGACAAGCCTCGGTGACCGGCGGCGAAGGCGGATCGGCGGACAAAAGAAGCAAGGGAACGAGGCAGCCGAGGCAGATCAGTAGGGTCTTCATGAATGACGGAGATTATGCCATCAGATACCGCATGGCGTCGCGGGCGGCTTCGCGTTTTTGGTTATCTTCGACCAAGCGGGAGACGACAACGAAACCATGGAGGCATTTCACCCGGTGTGTCAGCCAGGCATCCCATTGCACCGATTGGCGCTGTCGCCAGTAATCGGGATCGAAGGGATCCAACTCCGACTTCTTGAGACGTCCGAGTTCCTCATCCAACACGGGAAGAGCGCGCAGGCGGGCGAGATGTTCGCGGTGCGCCCGGATCCCGTCCTGGGCGAGTCCGGGCAGACCGCAATCCGCGAGATCGATGAGGGCGGCGGCATGATCGATCAAATGGAAATGATCGCCATAGCCGCGTCGATGTTCTCCGGCGGTTTCGATGACAAAGTCGAAAGTGGCGACGGCCATTGACACCAAATCGTCGTAGGCGGGCGTTTCGATGCCCTCTTCCTCCGGACGGGTCCTAGGGCTGACCCAGCCACGATCTTTTCCGAGATAGCCTCGGCCCGGCCCCTGCGTATCGAAGGCGGCGATGAGTTTGCGTGCTCCCTCGATGCGGGCAGGAGTGGCGAGACCGGGATGCCCGGAAAAGGCCCGGATCGCGAGCGAGGCGAAGATCGCGTTGTGTCCGCTCTGGCGAAGTTTGCCGAGGTTGGGTTCGAGAGCCGAGACGATGATCCGGATTCCGTCGCTTTTTCCCGTTTCCGCGGATTCCGGTTCCTCGAACAGATCTTCCACCGTCATTCCGACCTTGGCCGGATCGAACCAAACGCTTTCCTCACCGCCAAGGATCCGCTCCAGATCGCGTTCGATCGCGAAGTGAACCGCCGGATCGAGGTCGGGTTTCATTTCGCCGAGAAAATAGCCGGCGAGCAAGGCGGACCCGAGATGACCCGACATGCTGCCCGCGAGATGCGCGCGTCCAAAGCCGGCGATGCCACGCTCGAGATAGTGGTAGGCGATCATGGCGCCGATTGTAGGAAAGAACCCCGCTTCATGCCAGCAAAAGCGTTCCGCAGGGCGGTCCTCACTGCGCCACGAATTTCGTCAGCAGCCCTTTCTCGCGCGCCGTCTTCATCACGCGGACGAAGAGCATCCCGGCAAGGATGAGGTAGATCACGTTCAATCCGGTGGCCTTGCCGAGATCAATCCAGGAAATCGTGCCGTCCTTGAGGCCGTCGCGCATGCCCTCGAAGACGTGGGCGCAGGGAATCAGCTCGGCGATCCAACGAATCGCGTCCGGGAGCGCGTCGATGGGATAATAGACCGCCGCGAAGGGCTGGATGAAAAAAGGCACCGCCCAGGCGAGCGTCTCGGCGGCCGGCCCCCAGCGCACGATCAGGGCGGTCGAGATCATTCCGAGCGACCAACCGAACAGAAGCAGATTGAAAACGAAAGGCACGAGCGACCAGTTCAGCTCGAACAGATTGAAGGAATAGAGAATGATCGCCAGCACCGAGAGCAGCAGTGAGGTGACCGCGGCGCGGAGAAATCCGATCACGTAAGTGGAAGCGAGGTAGTCGGCGTTCGTCACGGGAGCCGAGAAGACGTTGAGAAGATTCCGCGACCAGACATCCTCGAGAAAATAGAGGGCGACGCCCTGCTGGGCGCGGAAGAGGATGTCCCAGAGGATCACCGCGCCGATGAGGAAAGTGATTTGATAGGGAAAGCTGTCGCCGGTGTGTTTTTGAAGGAAGACGGTGAGGTAACCCCACACGAGCAAATCGACAAGCGGCCAGAAGACGAGCTCGACGAGGCGCACCGGCGTGCGCGAGTAGAGGTAGAGATTGCGCAGGACGAGCGCCTGGATGGTGGAGAAAGTCATGAGTGGTGAGTCACGGGTCATGAGGCGGAAGCGGACTCGATCTCGCCGCCTCGGGCGACGCGGATGAAGAGCGACTCGAGCGACTCTTCCTGGAAATGTTCGAGAGTCTCGGCGGCGGTGCCGGTGAAGAGGATTTTTCCCTGATGCATGAAGATGATGCGGTCGCACACCTCCTCGACGTCGCGCATGTTGTGCGAGGTGTAGAGGATGCTGGCTCCATCCTCCTCGCGGATGCGTTTCGTCACCTTCCGCACCTTGTCGGCGATGTCGGGATCGAGACTCGCGGTCGGTTCGTCGAGGAGGAGAAGCTCGGGTTTGTTGAGAAGCGCCTTGCAGAGATTGAGCCGCGTCGATTCACCGGCGGAGAGGTTGCCCGAGACGCGATCCTTCAGATGGGAGATTTCGAGCAGCTCGAGGACCTCATCGATGCGCTTTTTCAGATGCGGAACGCGATAGATCTTCCCGAAGACGGTGAGATTCTGCCAGACGCGCAGGTTCCCGGGCAACTGCGTGTAGGTGCTGCAGAAATTCATGCGCCGCAGGATCGCGATGCGCTCGCGTGTGAGGTCCCGGTCGAAGACGCGGATCGATCCGCCGGTCGGGGTGACGATGCCAAGGATCATGTTGATCATCGTCGTCTTCCCGGCTCCGTTCGCGCCGAGCAGGCCGAGAATCTCGCCACGCTTCATGGTGAAGGAAACCCCGTTCACCGGGCGGACGGCTCCGAATTCCTTCACCAGATCGGTCACTTCAAGAACAGGGGCTTCCATGCAAGAGAGAGGTGGGGACGATGAACGACGAGCCCCCCGGGGTCAAATGCCGAGATCAACACGAGCTTTGGGAGCGTTTCGATCAAAAGTCGCCCAACAATCCGGCCATCGTCTCCGGCGTGAGTTGAATTCCCGTGACCGCGCCGGAAAGGAGGTCGGTGGCGAGATCGTCCTTCTTCTCCTGCATGCGTTGGATGCGCTCCTCGACGGTGCTCGTGCAGATCAGCTTGTGGACAAAGACCGGCTTGTCCTGCCCGATGCGGTAGGCGCGGTCGGTGGCCTGGTTCTCGGCGGCGGGATTCCACCAAGGGTCATAGTGGATCACGGTGTCGGCCCCGGTGAGCGTCAGACCGGTGCCACCCGCCTTCAATGAGATGAGGAAGACCTCCCCTTCCCCGCCCTGGAATCGCTCGACGAGTGATTGCCTGTCCTTCGTCGCCCCGGTCAGTTTCAAATAGGAGACCTCCTCCGCGATGAGGTGCGCCTCGATCAGATCGAGCATGGAAGTGAACTGCGAAAAAACGAGGACGCGGTGTCCCTCCTCGCGGAAGGTCTCGAGGAGATCGACGAGATACTCGAACTTCGCCGATCCGCCCGCGGCATGCTCCTCCCCGAGGAGACGTGGATGACAACAAATCTGGCGCAGCTTCAACAAGGCATCAAGGAACATGATCTGGGCCTGCTGCCCGCGGATCGCGAGGGCCTGGCGCACCTGCTTGTCCATGGTCGAACGCACCGTCTCGTAGAGATCCTTTTGCACTTCGGTCATCTCGATCTGATGGAGAATCTCGGTCTTGGGCGGCAGTTCCTTGGCGACATCGTGTTTGGTGCGGCGGAGGATGAGGGGGCCGACCCGTCTCACGAGCGCGGCGCGGCGAGCTTCGTTGCCATTCTTCTCGATCGGCGTCTGCCAGGTGCTGCGGAAATTTTCAAGCGTGCCGAGGAAGCCTGGCATGAGGAATTCCATCAGGCTCCAGAGTTCGCCGAGGTGGTTTTCCACTGGCGTGCCGGAAAGGCAGAGTCGGTGTCCGGCTCTCAGCGCTGCCACCGCCCGTGTCACCTGCGCCTCGGGATTCTTGATATGCTGGGCCTCGTCGAGGATGAGGAGATGGAACTCGTGCTCCAACAAAGCCTCCAAATCGCGATGCAACAACGCGTAGGAGGTCAGCACCAGGTTGGCCGCCGGGATCCTGCGGAAGCGGCTTTTGCGATCCGCGCCCTGGAGGACGAGGACGCGCAGATCGGGAGCGAACTTCGCAGCCTCGCGCTGCCAGTTCATCACCACGCTGGTCGGGGCGATCACGAGCGAGGGTTTGCCATCGTGGTTTCCCGATTCCACTTCGGCGAGAAGATGCGTCAGAGTCTGCAGCGTTTTTCCCAGTCCCATGTCATCGGCGAGGATGCCGTGTAGACCATGGGTGAGGAGAAACTGCATCCACTGGTAACCTTCGCGCTGGTAGTCGCGCAGCTCGGCGCGCAATCCGGGTGGAACAGGCACCGGATCGATCGCCTCGAAATTCCGGAGGCGTTCGCTCAGTTCACCAATCTCGCGAGGCACCTCGACCGCCATCGACTCTCCGGCGAGGTCGCCGGCGAGGAGGGCTGCGTCGAGCTTGCCGAGCCGCAATGGTCCCTTGCCGTCGAACTTGAATTCCATCAGCTCGCCCAGCGTCGTGAGAATGCGTCGGAAACGTCCCACCGGCAGCACGAGGCCCCGTCCATCGGGAAGGAAGATGAGAAACTCCTGTCCTGATGGCATCCCTTCGGTGACCTCGAGAAAATGGTTCTTCACGAGCGCGGCGAGGATCGGCTGCAGCTCGAAGGTTTCCCCGTCGATCTCGAATCCGGCGGAAAGGTGGAACCATCCCTTGCCCTCCTCGACGATCTCCGCGCTCCAGCCCTGGGTGCGGAAAACGAGCGGCTTGTAGCCGACTTCGGGAGCAAATCTCACCTCCCACCTCCTCCGCTCGAGCGCGGCGACGCCGTCGTGGCGGAAGCGTTGCCAATAGAATTCGGGATGCGGCCATTTTTTCGCATCGGGCGACCACAGGGTGCCTTCGAAATCGGGACGCTCGAGCTTGCGGAGCGACTCCGGCGGCTCCTCGGCACCGGGATGTAGGTCGAGGGCATAGAGCGTGTTCAACGCGGTTGTCTCGGCGGCACGGTCGCGGGGGATCTTGCGTTCCGGCGTCACGACCGGAGGCAGGGCGCCGCCCGGCGAGAGCGGAACGCGTTGCCCTTCATAAATCGCGAAGGCCTCAGCAAAGACCTCCGGCAACCAAGCGCTGCGCTCGCCCTCGGGACGACGCCGCACGCGGAGAAGGAAAGAGGGTTCAGTCTCTGATGCAACCCTGTTGGGTGTTGTGTCAGGCTCCGTGGCCACAGAGAGAGTCTGCCCCGTCGTCATTTTCTCCGCGAGGGGAGCTTCACCCATGGCCCGGGCGAGACGGGCCCCTTTTCCTTTTGCGAGATGGAAGAGGACGGCCGCGGCATGGGCGCAATTGACGGCGACATCACAGCCACAATCGCCTTCCAGGGTCAGGCCGGCACCCTCGCGCCAGACCGCGATCACCGGGGCATGCGAACGACCGTCTTTCTCCACGACCGTGCCGCGCAGCTCCGCGTCACCGGTATCGAGCAGTTCAGCATCGGTGCCGGTCACCTGTTTCGCAGCGGCGAGGCGCTTGCCCGCGGCGAGGGCACCTCCATCGAAACGTCCCTGCCACGCCTCGGACTCGAGCCAGGCGGAGAGTTCGGAAAGTTCGAGGGACTGCATGCGGGGCGTCTACTCCACCTTCATGATCCCGTTCATCACCATCCAGTGACCGGGGAAGGTGCAAAGATAGGGATAATCCCCCTTCTCCTTCGGCGCGTCAAAGTGGATCGTGAAGTCCGCCTTCGGATTGACCATGTCGGTCCAGACGAGGACGTCGTCCGACTTCGGCACGTAGTGACGCGCAAGCCCCTCGGGATCGGCGATCATGAGATTGCAGAGCTCACCCATCGTCTGCAAGGTGCCCGGCTTCGCGAGGAGCCAGTTGTGCGGTACGAGGTCGGGGTTGACGAAGGTGAGGCTGATGCGCTCTCCCGCTTTCACGCGCATCTCTTTCTGCACGAATTGCAAACCGAGCCCGGCCTCGACCTTGATCTCGCGGCCCTTGGCCCCGCCCGCCCAGGGATTCGGTTTCGAGGCGACGGGTGCGACCACCCCGATCTGGGCGGCGTGCATCGTCTTCGGGATCTTTGTGTAGCCAGTGAATTCGGTGTAGGGCTCGCCGAGTTCGTGCACGGTGAGGAACAGATCCTGGCCCGTGCCGAGACGGAGATGGACTTGTCCCGCTGGCACGAGTTGCGGGATCTCGAGGAAGAGCGCCTTGCCACCCTCGAGCCGCTGCACGCTACGCACCTCGAGCGGATCATGACCCGGCGTCTCGGGGTAACGGACCGAATACTCGGGTGATCCGTAGGTGCCGCTGTATTTGTAGGTCCAGCACTGCGCGAAGGTCTCGGCGGCAAGACCCTCGGATTCCGAAACCGGCTGATCGAAACGGACGATGACTCCGTTTTCCCTTGTCTCAAAACCCACCGGCACCGGAGTCCCACCGGTGAAACGGACCCTCTGGAACGAGCCGTCGAGCGGCGTGTAGGTGCCCCAGCCTTGCAGACCGGTCACGTAGAGCGCGCCATCTTTCCCGTTGAAACGCGCACACTGCGGGCCGGAGTCGAAGTTTCCGGTGATCTTCATTGCGGCGGACTGCCAGCGACCCTTCACCTGCTCGCGCATCACGAGCCAGGCGCTGCCTCCGCCGGAGGAGAGGTGGACGAGATTGCCATTGCCTTCGAGCGGCTTCCACGCGTCACCGGAGACGAAGGCCTGACTGCTCGCAGAGTTGTCTTCGCCGCGCGGCAGATAGAGGAGCACCGGCTCGGGAGCTTTGCCGTCCTTCGGACCTCCCGCGCCGAAATGGGCGCCCTCGTTCACGCCGAGTTCGACCTGGAAGACGCTCGTTGCAGGTGTCCAGTCGCCTTCCTGCGCGCTCGTTGTCAGAAAACGTCCGTCCTTCGAGATCCCGAGTCCGTTCGGATTGCGGAAGCCGGTCGCGAGCACTTCGAGGCGTCCGTCCTTCCCGATCCGACACAGGCCCTGGTTGCCTGAGGTGAAATACCAATTCCCCGCCGCATCGCGTTCGAGGCCGACGACAAAGTCGTGGCCGCCGGGCGAGGATTGCATCGCGTTGGTGACGCACTCGTAGTAGTCCGCCTCGTCGTCGCCGTTCAGATCGTGGAGACAAGTGATCTGATCGCGCCCGAGGACATGGATTTTTCCCCCGACGATCTTCATCCCGAGCGGCTGGTGCAGCCCGGTGGCAAAGCGTTTCCAACGGAGCTTCCCGAGCGTTTCATCGATGCCCCGCACGAGCCAGACCTCGCCCGTCATCGTCGCCACGGCGGCGCTGCCATCTTCGAAGAAGTCGTGGGCGGTGAGGAAGAAGAGCGTGCCGTAGGGATTCTCGAAGGGGATCGTCAGCGTGTCGGTGGCGAAGGGTTTCTCCGATCCGACGGTGCCCTGGGTCTCGAGCCATTGCGGCCACTCCGTCGGACCGCCCTGGGTCAAGGTGGCGAGCTTCTCCGGGGCATCGCCGCGGGCGTTGAGATGATGCGTCTTGCCATCGGCTTCATAGGCGAAGACCACTTCCTTGCCGTGACGATAAAATCCGAGGTAGCGCCCCTCGCGTTTCTCATCCGACTTCGCCACCACCTCGCCCTCCATCGGGGCGCCGGCCATGAAGCCGTGGCGTGCATCGTTCAGCCTGACAAAACCACCTTTCCACGTCACCGGAAAGCTGAGCGTCTCCGGATTGAAGACCGCGGCGAGATCGTCGTAGCGGACGCAGACTCCCTTCGGCAAAGTGAGTCCCGCGCCTTTGAAGACGCCGCTGAAGACCGTGCCATGATCGCTTTCGGCCCAGCGGCCGTCTTTCCAGGTGACCTGGTCGTTCTGGTTGCCCCAATGGCCTTGTTGGCCGCCATCCACGCCGGGAAAGTCGGGGATCAATTCGGGCAGAGGCCGATGCGTGAGAAAGGCGAGGGCTTGTTTTCCGTAGAAATCGAAGACACGCTCGCGGTTCACGAAGGCCTTCCAATGGCGGTTTTGGGAGGGATCGAGCGGCTCCAAGGTGGGCTCGAAAGGGGCCGGAGCCGGCGCGCGCGTCCCCGTGAGGAGTGAATCGAGGTCATCGAAATCCCAGAGGCCGAGCGTATTGTCCATCCGCTCGCGCGGTGCATTGCCGGGCCGGGGTTTCATGACGCCGCGGGAGAGCCGCACATCATCAAGGATCCCGTCGCAACCGATCCCGCCCTCGACGAGACGACCGAAGGCGAGCTGCTCCTTCTCCGCCTGCTTCAATTCCCCCAACTTGCCGAGGGGCTTCTCCAGCACCTTCTTTCCATCGACCCAGAGCGTGACCAACTCGGCATCGACGCTGGCGACGAAGTTGTGCCATTGCCCGTCGCAGACATTGACGCCCGAATCAAAGTCTCCCCCGCGGCCCGGCAGGTAAAGGGCGAGGGTGCCACGCCCGGCATGGGTGTAAAGCTCCCAATGGGTCCCGGCCGATTTCGGATTGCAGGCGACGAGGATGTTGTAGCGATCTTTGCTTTCGAGCTTCGCCCGGCATTCGATCGAGAAGGGCAGCATGTGATAGTCGGCGTTGCCATCGATGACGATTCCGCCCGAGAGGGCCTTGCCGAATTCGTCGCTCAGCGAGACGACCTCCGATCCTTCTTTGATTCCTGACCTCCGACCTCCGACCTCTGACTTCGTCTCCCTCCAGGTGCGATAACTTGGCTTCGCCGCGGGCGGCGCGTCATCGAGCTGCGGAAGGAGCCAGTTCAGCCCATCGAGATTGTCCAGGAGCCGCCCTTCGGCGTCTTCGTTCGTGTGATTGAGAATGCCGACGGGACCGCTGTAGCCGCTCGCGCGGATCTGGCGGAGGACCTTCACATCCTCCGTCCCGACGCCGAGCGGGAGGATCTTGCGCCCCTTCGCCTCGCCATCGATGTCCATGCCGTTGAGATTGAAGCACAGCAGGTACGGTTTCATCAATTCGATCGCCGCGGGCAGACGGTCGAGATGACTGTGGCCGTGGTGAAGGTTGTAGATAATGCCGACATGGTCGGCGCCGTGATTCTTTCTCAGGTACTCGCAGACGGCGACAAGATTCTCCGGCTCGCCGCCCCAGCCGCCGTGATTGTAGAGTCCGAGTTGGCAACCGGCCTTGCGGGTGCGCTCGACGACGGGCAGCAACCTCGTCGCCGCACCTTTGATCCGTTCCTCCGGCGTGGCTTCGTTCCCGCCACTGAGAGTGAGCCAGATCTGCGGATGGAGATCGTACTTCTCGAAGAGCCGGAAGGCCTCGTCATGCGTGCTCCAGAAGGCGAAGAATTCGATCCCGTGTTTTTGGTAGGCGAGAATCTCGCGCTCGAACTCGGCGACATGCTCCTGCCGCCAGTCGTAGGCGATCTTTTTGATGCCCATCTTCGCGACCATCTCGGCGCGCTCCTCGGGAGAACGCTTTTTCGCGTCGAACGGCACGATGCACCAAGCCGCGAGATTCGACTTGTCGAAGAGATCCGCTGCTTGGGAGGGGCTGCCCACGAAAAGCGCGAGCAGGATGGAGAGATGGAGGTAAACGGGAGGGATTTTCATGGAATACAGTCAGGGGAGGCGGCCTACGGAATACGCAGAAGACACAGAAAAGGGAATATTAGCTCGGTTGGCATTCACTTGGAGTTACGAAGGTTTAACACTTATCCGAGACCTGCTCTACAACTCCATGAGCAGACGAGTTCAGAAATCGTTCGATCTCAATCTTAGGGAAATGTCCAAAATTCACGAGAAGCCCCAGCTCAAAGCCCGTAGCCTTCAGGTAATTGATGATCTGTGCGCGGTGCTCATCCACAAGATTTGAAACCGCCTTTAGCTCAACGACGACTTTGCCAAAGCATATCAGGTCGGGCACGAACTTTTGCGAAAGACTCCGCCCCTTGTAGACCAAAGGGACTTGAAATTGCGGATCATACGGAATTCCACGAAGCGACATTTCGATTTCAAGACATTCTTGATAGATCGATTCAGTGAATCCACACCCCTTTTCCCGATAAACTTCAAAGCAAGCACCGCGAATTTTGAAACTCTCGTCCCGAAAGATGAAACTGTTCATAAGAACTCTCTTAACTTGCTTCCCGATTTCCGCAATGAAGAAATTGACCGTTATTCACCGGTTCCGTTTTGAAGCCAGAAATCTTGATGCCTGCAGCATCTATCTCGGTCCTTTGTAATTCCGTGTTTTCCGTGTATTCCGTAGGCCGCCCCTTTTTCGCTCGATGGTAGGCCGCCACTTCTTTGCTGGATGGCTGGCGGCAAATCCGCGCGTTCTCAAGCCAATCTCCCCGCCTTCACCACGCCGCCTTGCATGACGGCGATGAAATTCCGCCTGTCTTCGAGAATGGCGATGTCCTTCATCACGTCTCCCTCGACGATGAGCAGGTCGCCGAGCTTTCCTGTCTCCACCGAACCGATTTCGTTTTCACGGCCCATCATCTTCGCGCCGCCCAGGGTGGCGCAGCGGATCGTGTCGAGGACGCTGAAGCCGACGTAATCGACGAAGAAAGTCAGCTCCTGCGCGTAGGTGCCGTGGGGCGTCCAGCCGAATCCGTAATCGCCCCCGAGCCCGATCGTTCCTCCGGCTTTCAGGACGCGACGACAACTCTCCGCTCCGGCTTCCAGCGTTTCCTGATGCCCGTCGATGATGCGTTGGGAAAGGCCGAACTCTTTGCCGCGATCGACACTGAATTTCTCAAATCCCAGCCCCGGGCACATCGGCACGTTCCGCTTCAGCAGCAGCTCGAGGCATTCATCGTCCATGAAGGTACCGTGTTCGATTGCGTCGTAACCCGCCGTCAGCGCGTTGCGGATCCCCTCGGTGGCACGGCAATGGCCGGTGACCTTCAGTCCGTGATTGTGCGCCGTCTGCACGACCGCGTGCATTTCCTCGAAGGTCATGCACAGGGTGTGGTGGTCGTTGATGTCGGGCGAGGCGGCATCGCCGGTGGGATAGGTCTTGACCCACTCGATCCCGTCTTTCACGAGCTTGCGGACCGCCCGTCTCGCCTCCTCGGGCCCGTTGACGATGAAAACGATGCCTTCCATCCCGATCTTGCGGTAGTCGGGGTTCCAGTCCATCAGCCCGCCGGCGCCGCAGATCTCACGACCGCTCGCGGAGAGGCGCGGCCCGGGGATCATGTCCTCCTCGATCGCCTTTTTCATCCACACGTCGATGTTGTGCAGGCAACCACCGCTTCGGGCCGCCGTGTAGCCGCATTCCAAGGCGGTCTTGGCATTCACCGCCGACTGGAGGGTGACGTATTCGACCGGATACTTGATGTCGAGATCCTGCAGCTCGGTGACGTTGAAATAGGTGAGATGGATGTGCGCCTCGATCAGCCCGGGCAGGATCGTGCCGCCCTTCGCATCGATGGTGCGCATGTCAGGATCGAGCTGCGGCAATCCAGCCGCGGCTCCGGCGTAAGTGATGATCCCTTCGCTCACCACCACCGCCGCGTCCGGCACCGGCGGAGCCCCGGTCCCGTCGATGAGCGTGCCGTTGCGGATGAGGGTGATGCCGGGCTGGGGTTTCATGGTCAACAGCTTAGCGAACCCGCCGTCCCAACGATAGAACAAAAACGGCGCGAGATGGAACACGAGCGGCTGTATACCGTCGACCAAAGAAGCGGCGGCCTACCATCGAGCGAAGACGGAGCGGCCTACGGAATACACGGAGAACGCGGAACTTCAGATGACCGAGATAGATGCCGCAGGCATCAAGAATCAGGCGACATGAAACCTCGGGTTGTATCAGTTCCTAAATTCCCCTTCCGTGTCTTCTGCGTATTCCGTAGGCCGCCCCTCCATTCTTCAAGCTTTCGCCGGCTCACCCCGCCCCGTACGCTTCCCGATACCTTCCCGGCGTCATCCCCGTGAGACGGCGGAATTCGCGGGTGAAGTGGCTTTGATCGGCAAAGCCACCTGCATCGGCGATTTCGGCGAGGCTTTCCTTCGTCGCGACGAGACGACGGCTCGCGATCTGGAGGCGCAGCCGCTTCAGATATTGCTGGGGTGGGAGCCCATACTCCGCGGCGAAAGCGCGCTCGAAGGCCCTCACCGACAAACCCACGGCCCGGGCGAGCTCTTCATTTCCCACGGCACGATCCGCCCGGGTCATCATCGCGATGACCGCACCGAGCCGGATGTCGCCACGCCGCTCGATCTCGGAGGCCTCGAGCACCCGGGTCATCCCGACCGTACCGGACGGTCGTCCGCGCTCATCCAAGACCCTGAGCTTCGTTGTGACGCACCACGTCGCGGTGTGATCGTAGCGGCCGATCCGCTCGAGCCGGTTCCTCACGACCCGCCCGGCGAGAACCGCCTCATCTCCCTCACGGAAATGAGCGGCCAGGTGCGGCGGCGACAGATCGTCATCGGTCCGGCCGACCACTTCCTCGAGCGAAGACATCGCGTAGTTTTGCAGGAAGGCCCGGTTGACCCAGAGGTATTGCCGCTTCCGGTCCTTGATCCACGCCTGTGTCTCCGGCATCTCGTCGAAAAGACCGGCGAGGGCGAAGGCGGCGGCCGGGGAGACGTTTTGCAAGGGTTCGGATTTCATCAGGCGTGCGGTTTCGTCGGCAGCCGATCCTTCTACCTCATTCCAGGCCGTCTGAAAACGCCCGATCTCCGGGGAAAAAGGCGGTTTTCCCTGGCCCGATGGCACGGGTCTTGGTTGCTTCCGGGCCTGGTCTGTCGTAACCCTTTCCGCCATGCGAAAAGCCCTCCTTTTCATCCCCCTTGCCTGCCTCGTCGCCGCGCTGCCGCGTCCTCTCCAAGCCATCACCCCGGCCGAGCTCGAGGCGCGCTTCAAACAACTGCCCACCGTGCCCGAGAGCGAAATGCCGGCCCTGAGCAATGCCAAAGGCACCTTCCGCGGACTCATTCAGCACGAAGGTCTCGAGGGCCACACCTGGGTCGCCTTTCCCTTCGTTGAAAATCCCGGCAGCTTCGGCTTCGATCCGCAGGGGCGCCTCTACGTGGCCGAGGCGAACCGTTTCTGGCTCGGCGTGCCCGATCTGCGCGGAGCGAACGAACTGATCCGCGACGACTTCAAGGCAGTCACCGTGGCGGACCGGCTCGCCATGTACCAGAAGTATGCGGCGAGTTTCCCCGAAGGCTGGTTCAGCCGCGTCGCGGATCGCCTCATTCTCCTCGAAGACCGCGATGGCAATGGTGCCGCCGATTTCCGATCGCTCTTTTCCGATCGCTTCAAGCGCCCCGAAGACGGGATCGGATTCTCCGTCCTCGCCGATGACGGCTCGGTCTATTTCACCTGCATCCCGAGCGTCTGGAAACTGCGCGACACCGACGGCGATGGGAAGGCAGATGAGGAAAAGGAAATCTCGACGGGTTACGGGGTTCGCGTCTCCTTCATCGGTCACGACCTCCACGGCATCGTGCGCGGACCGGACGGGCGCCTCTACTTCTCGGTCGGCGACCGCGGTTATCATGTCACCACCGCCGACGGCAAGGTGCATCCCGGCTCGGGTCGCGGCGCCATCTTCCGCTGTGAATCGGACGGATCGGGACTCGAAGTCTTCTGCACCGGACTTCGCAATCCGCAGGAACTCGTCTTCGACGACTTCGGCAATCTCTTTACCTTCGACAACACCGGCGACATCGGCGACAAGGCGCGCATGGTCTACGCGATCGAGGGCAGCGACTCGGGCTGGAACATGTCGCACCAGTCGCCCCATCACTACGCGACCCATCTCGACTGGGGCACCTTCCGTCCCGAGCAATCGATGTGGGTGAAGGAACGCATGTTCGACCTCTACAACGAGGATCAGCCCCAGTGGGTCTACCCGCCCGCCTCGCACGTCGCGAACGGACCTTCCGGCGTCACCTGGCTCACCGGCGAATCGCTGCCCGCCGATCTGCGCGGCAAGTTCCTCCTCTCGAACTACCGCGGGGCGTCGGACAACTGCAACCTCCTCCTCATCGCGGCGGGAGCGAAGGGGGCCGGATACGTCGCGACCGAAGAGCGCGAGATCGTCCGCGGCGTCGGCGCGAGCGATGTCGAGCTCGGCTATGACGGCAATCTCTACATCTGCGACTTCGGCGGAGGCTGGAGCGTGAATGAAAACGGCTCCATCCAGGTCGCCGGATCGAAGAACGCTTCCGAACGCGAAGCCGGAGCCAAGGTCGCGGCGATGTTCAAGGAGGGCTTTGAAAAACGCGAAGTCGCCGAGCTCCGCGAACTCCTCTCCCACTCCGACCGCCGGGTCCGGCAAGCAGCTCAATTCGCCCTCGCCGATCGAGGGGAAGAGGGCCGCGCCGTTTTCACCGCCGTCATCAACGAAAGCACCAGCCAGATCGCGCGCCTCCACGCGATCTGGGGTCTCGGACAACTGGGACGCCGCGGGATCGCAGTCGCCGATGCGCTCGTTACCCTGCTCCTCCAGACCGATCCCGAAGTCCGCGCCAACGCCGCGCGTGTTCTCGGGGATCTGCGAATTGAGTCCGCGAAGAACGCCCTGATCGACGCTCTCGCAAAAGACGACTCGGCCAGGGTCCGTTCCCTCGCCGCCATCGCCCTCGGCCGTACCGCGAAGCCGGGTGATGCGGAGGTCATGAAGGCTCTTTTCTCCGCCGCCCTGACAAACGGACAGAAGGAAGCTGACATCGTCCTGCGCCACGCCCTGCTCTCCGCCCTTTCCCAAATCGCCACCGCCGCCGATGCCGCCGCGAAAGTCGATTCCGGTTCGCGTGAAGAACGTCTCCTCGCCGTTCTCGTCCTGCGCCGCCAGGAAAGTGCGGAACTCGTGAAATTCCTCGGCGATCCCGAGCCGCTCGTACGTCGCGAGGTCATCCGCGCGATTTACGACACCTCCGTCCTCGACACCGCCGCCGGTGAAACGCTCGCCTCGCTCCGCGACGGCATCGCCGATCTCCCCGAGGCGGTGCAGCGCCGCCTCGTCGCCGCGAACTATCGCAAGGGCACACCCGCGAATGCCCTCGCCATGCTCCAGCTCGCCGCCGACGACTCTCTCGCCAAGCCGGTGCGCAAGGCGGCCTTCCACGGACTGAAACAGTGGGAAGCCGCGATCGAGACCGATCCCGTCCTCGGTCACTACCGCCCGCAGGTCGTGAAGGAAGGACGCGCCTTCGCCACGCTCGCCCCCGTGCTCGCACACGAATTGCGGCAGTTCCTCAGCGTCTCCGACGATCCCGAGCTCACCACCCTCGCGATGGAGTTCGCGACCACCGCGAAGATCGAGCTCGATCCCGCCACCCTCCTCGCCCAGGCGGGAAATGCGAAGCTCACTCCCGGACTCCGCGTCGCCGTGATCGAAAGCCTCGTCGCCTCAAAGCCGGAAGGAACGCGCGAGCGCATCACCTCGCTCCTGTCCGATGAAGCCGTGCCGGTCCGCGCCGCTGCGATGAAGGCCGCCTTCGCCCTCGGTCTGGATGGCATCGCGGCCCAGGCGACGACTGCGATCAACGAGGCTCCCCTCCCCGTCGCTCGCGCCGCCATCGCCGGGATCGCGGGCACCGATCCCGAGGCCATCGTGAAGCTCTGGAACGAGCGCAGCAAGAACCTGCGTCCCGGTCTCTGGCTCGACGCCTACCTCGCCCTCGCCGAAAAGGGCCGTCCCGAAGCCGCCGCCCACGCCGCTTCGGATCCGAACGCGGTCTTTCTCCTCAGTCTCCAGGGAGGCGATGCCGCTGCCGGCGAAATCGTCTTCAAGAACCAAGGCGCCTGTCTCCAATGCCACAAGGTCGGTGGAGAGGGCGGCGACAAAGGCGGCGTGCAGGGACCGGACCTGCGCGACGTGGCGAAGCGGCTTTCACGCGAGAAGATCCTCGAGTCCGTCGCCAATCCCGGAGCAGAGATCGCGCCGGGCTACGGCATGACCACCGTCACGCTGAAGAACAACGAATCGGTCATCGGCCGTCTCGCCAAGGAAACGCCGGAAGAAGTCACCGTGATCGGACTGGACAACAGCGAACGGAGAATCGCCCGCGCCGAGATCGCCTCGGTCGCTCCGCCCGTCTCGGCGATGCCTCCCGTCGCCGCAGCCCTGCCGCCGCGCGATTTCCGCGATCTCGTCGCCTTCCTCGCCACCCAGAAAGGCGGGAAGTGGAAAGCGGACGATGCCTCGCACGGCGATGACGAGAAGATCGCGAAGTGAAGTGATTCGCTTTCGCCGAGGAGGGGCGACATTCCTGTCGCCCGGCCAGCCGGGCCTCTCATGTCGGGCGACAGGAATGTCGCCCCTCCTTGGTCTACCGGCTCACTTCAACAGCCGCAACGCCGCCGCCTCAAAAATCCCCTGCCACTCCGGCGCGAGGAGACAATCGCTGTCCTCCTGGGCGTTGCCGCGGTTCTTCGACTGCTCCACGGTCGGCGCATAGTAGAGGTAGCCGTTGGTATACCCTGACACAAAGGTCAACGGATGGGGCGAACGCTCCTTCAATCCCAGTCCGATCTGCACGGTCAGCTCGGCGGGAAAGGTGACGAGGCGGAAGTCGCCGATGCGCAGCCCCATCACTTCGGCCGTGACCGTTTCGCCCAGCTCGACGCGACGCGTCTGATGGCGCGAGAGGAGGTCCCGGTTGATCTGCTTCCTCGTCAATTCCTCCATCGTGCGGATGTTGCGCAGGTAGGCCTCCATCGCGGCGCGGTTGGCGGTGTCCTGGCTTTTCCAATCGTTGCGTCCGATCAGTTCCTCCTGCAGGTAGCGACCCGCGACTTCGGAGGGGTAATCGCTGTTGAGGTGATACTTCACGTAAAGCGGCAGAAAGGTCTCGAAGTTCAGGGTCGTGCCTTTCAGGGCGGCGGTCAGCGCGTCGATCTCTTTCTCCATCTCCGCGATTCGGGGCGCGTGATCGGCCCGGGGCAAGGTCAGCGTCTCGCTCGCGATCGCGAGTGGCGCTTCGTCCACGGTCTCGATGGCGCGGAGCCCTGACAAAGCACTCAAACCGAGCCGCATCCCGAGGGACTTCCCGTCGCGCGGCAGATCGACTGACTTGTAGAGCACCGGATTGATATCGCCACCGCAGCCCTGCAGGAACAAAGCCGTGGCCGTGCCGTCGCCGAGATTTGCCTCGATTGTCTCCGCTGCGTATCCGCTGAGATCCGCGCCGTTGCCACCATCCGGCAGGCCCATGATGGGATGCACCGCGAACTGGAACACAGCCGCGAGCGGTTGCCCGTTGTCGATCCGGTCGAATCGCAGCAGCCCGATCTCGGGATCGATCGGCCCCACCGCGGCGACCTCGTCGTCGAAGGGCAAAGCGTAGGCGTGGCGGACGTCGGCTTCCTTGCCGCTCTTCAGCTTGAGACGCCGGTTTTCCATGATCGTCTCTTCGCGACCCGTGCCGGCTCCGGCTCTGACCGGCACCCGGTTCTTCCACGCCTCCGCGACAGCCCGGATCGTGCGGGCGGCGACGTCAGGCGCGATCATGGCATGACAGTGACTCGCGTTCACCACGAACGATTCCGGGGCGATGCCAGGATCCTTTTGCAGGGCCGCCCTGACCTCGGCGAGAAAGGGATCGCGGATCGAACCGATCTCGGCCACCGCCACCGCATCGATCGCGATGATCACCGCATGCGTCTCACCTTGCGAGAGGACGAGAGCCTTCACCATCGGCGGATTCTCCTTCGCCGGATGATCAGGGTGCGTGATCTCGACCTTCGCGACTCCGGCGAGAAGCGGCTCGGCGCGAAGTTCCCCCGGACCAAAGAGGGTCAGGAGCGCGACCAGAGAGGGTAGGATGGGAGAAAAAAACTTCATTTCCGCCGAGTGTCACGACTCGCGGCGGAAATGTCGATGGGAAGGTGAGGCGCTTCTGCGCGATCACCTCAGATTTCGACGGCAAACCGATCCCCGCTTTTGACCGACTGCACGAAGGCGGTCATCAACCGGATCACGTTCTCCACGTCCCCGAAGTCGGCCATCTCGACGATGCTGTGCATGTAGCGGAGCGGCAGCGAGATGAGGGCACAGGGGATGCCACCGCGGACCGTGAAGATCGAATCGGTGTCGGTGCCGGTATAGCGCGAGGAGGCCTCGTGCTGCAGCGGGATGCCGCGCTCGGCCGCGAGTTCGATGAGGCACTGCACCATCACGGGATGATTCGCGGTGCCGTGGGTGATCGAGGGGCCGCCACCGAGGGTCACCTTGCCATGTTGCTGGTGTTTGATGTCGGGGCTGTCGGTCGCGTGGGTGACGTCGAGGACGAGGCAGAGATCGGGTTTCAAGTGGTAGGCCGCCATCGTCGCACCATGGCCGCCGATTTCCTCCTGCACCGCATTGAGGGCGAGACAGGTCGAGACGGGGCGGCTCTCGGATTCGGCGAGACGGCGGATCACCTCGGAGATGATGAATCCACCAATGCGGTTGTCGAGAGCCCGGCCCACGATGCGGTTCTTGCCGAAGGGCACGGCGCCATCGGCGTAGACGGCGGGATGCCCGACGCGGATGCCCATCTCCGCGACCTCGGCCGCGCTCGAGGCACCGATGTCGACGAAAAGTTCATGCACCTCGGGAGCCTTTTCACCGTCTTTGCGGTCGCGGATGTGGATCGCGGTGTTGCCGATGATTCCGAGGACCTCGCCCTGATCGCCGAAGACGGTGAGGCGTCGTCCCCGCGCGTTGGCCCAGTCCGATCCGCCGATGCGGTCGACGCGGAGAAAACCGTCGTCGGCGATGTACTTGACGATGAACCCGATCTCGTCGGCATGCGCCTCGATCATGATGCGCGGCGCTTCCGGATCGGAGCCCTTCACCGTCGCCCAGGCGTTGCCGTAGGCATCACTCTCGACCGAGTCGGCAAATTCACGGCAGCGTTTCGCCCAGACCCGCTGCCCGCGGACCTCGAAGCCGGTCGGACTGGGGGTGTTGAGGAGTTCGTAGAGGAAGGTGGTGGCGGTGGGGTCAAGGGACATGGGGAAAGGATGACGGGCAAGGGGGACCAAGGACTAGTGACTAAGGACCTCTCAATTTTCTTCCTCATCCCCTTCATCGTCGACGATCTCCTCATCGTCCTCCTCCTCGATCTCGTCGATGATTTCTTCTTCGACTTCGGAGGGATCGGTTTCGGGGAGGACGGCGACCTGGGTGTCATCATCCTCGTCTCCATCGCGGACGACGAGGGCGATGTCCTGGATCGTTTCGCCTTCCTTGAGGTTCATCAGTTTCACGCCGGAGGCGTTTCGGCCGGTGATGCGGATGTCGGAAACGCGGATACGGACGGACTGGCCGGTGTTCGTCATCAGCATGACGTCGTCATTCGGGTCTACTCGAATCGCCGCAGTCACTTTGCCAGTTTTTTCCGTAACCTTCATGGTGATCACGCCTCTGATACCACGTCCCTTTGACTCATATGACTCGAAGGAAGTGCGCTTTCCGAGCCCATTCTCGCTCACGACTAGCAAGTGAGTTCCCTCTTCTACAATTGTCAATCCAACAACGTAATCTCCCGGGCGTGGTCTAATGCCGCGAACGCCAGCGGAGTTTCTTCCCATCGGCCGAATGTTCTCATGTTCATCCTCCGGCTTCAGCCTGTACTCAGCAGTTCTGACTGCAAATCCATGGTTGGTCACCATGCAGATTTCATTGTTTCCGTTTGTAAGCACAGCACTGATGAGCTCGTTGCCCTCCTCGATGCGGATGGCGATGATGCCATCCTTCCGGTAGTTGCGGAAGTCGGAGAGCTTGGTCTTCTTGACCTTGCCACTCCGGGTGGCAAAGAGGACGAAGAGGGTGTCGACGAAGGTGGCGTCCTTGTCCTCTCGTCCGTGCGCTTCGATGCGGAGGACGGAGGCGATTTTTTCCTCGGGACGCAGGTTGAGCAGATTCTTGATGGAGCGGCCCTTGGACGTGCGGCTGCCTTCGGGAATCTGGTAAACCCGCTCGACGTAGACGCGGCCCGTGTCGGTGAAGAACATCAGGTAATCGTGCGCGGTCGCGGCGAAGAGGTGCTCGACGAAATCATTCTCGTCGTCCTTGTCGGCGGCCTCGCGCGTTTCCATTCCCTTCAGCCCCTTGCCACCACGCGCCTGGGTGCGGAACTCGACGGCCGGGGTGCGCTTTATGTAGCCGCGGTGGGTGATGGTGATGATGTTCGAGTCGTTCGCGATGAGGTCGACGTTGGCGATCTCGCCTTCCTCGGCCGCGCCGAAGTCGGTGCGGCGCGGCGTGCCGTGCTTCGCTTTCACCTCCTGCAGTTCGTCCTTGATGATCTGGAGGACGCGCTCCTCGCGGGCGAGAATGTCGAGCAGGTCCTTGATCGTATCGAGCAAAGCCTCGTAGTCGGCCTTGATCTTGTCGCGCTCGAGCCCGACGAGCTGGTAAAGGCGCAGTTCGAGGATGTGATCGACCTGTTTGTCGGTCAACACGTAGTGACCGGGACGGATCTTGAGACTCTCCTGTCCGCGGAGGAGGATGCCGAGCGCCTCGGCGGCCTCAGTGGTGAAGGAGTAGGCCTTGATCTTCGCCCGCGCCTCGTCCCGCGTCTTCGAGTCGCGGATCATCCTGATGAAATCATCCAGATTGCCGAGGGCAAGGAGGTAGGCTTCGAGTTTCTCAGCCTGTTCCTCCGCCTTGCCGAGCAAGTAACGGGTGCGGCGCAGGATGACCTCGCGGCGGTGCTCGATGTAGCAGTTGATCGCGTCCTTGAGATTCAGCAGTTTCGGCCGGCGCTGGTCGATCGCCAGCATGTTGACCGAGAAGGTCGAGGAAAGCGCGGTGAACTTGTAGAGGTTGTTCAGCACGACCTGGGCGCGCGCGTCGCGCTTCAGATCGACGACGACGCGGGTGTTTTCATCCGACTCGTCGCGGACCGCACTGATCTCGGGAATGATCTTCTCGTTCGCCAACTCAGCAATGCGCTCGACGAGACGGGCGCGGTTCACCGCGTAGGGAATCTCCGTGATGATGATCTGCTCACGGCCCTTCGCGTCTTCGGCGATCTCCGCCCGTCCGCGCACCTTGATGCTGCCGCGTCCGGTCGCGGCATAGTCGCGGGTGCCCTGCATCCCGAGGATGGTGCATCCGGTGGGGAAGTCGGGGCCCTTGATGTAGGTCAGCAGTTCCGCGATGCTGATCGCAGGATTGTCGATCGTGGCGCAGATGCCATCGACGACCTCGGCGAGGTTGTGCGGCGGGATGTTCGTGGCCATGCCGACGGCGATCCCGGTGCCGCCGTTGACGAGCAGGTTCGGGATGGCAGCGGGTAGGACGGAAGGCTCTTCATTGGTCTCGTCGTAGTTGGCGACGAAATCGACCGTGTCCTTCTCGAGATCGGTCATCAGGGCCGAACCGCAGTGGGTGAGGCGGGCCTCGGTGTATCGCATTGCCGCCGGAGGATCGCCTTCGACCGACCCGAAGTTCCCTTGGCCGTCAACGAGGATGTCGCGCATGGACCAATGCTGGGCCATGTTCACCAAGGTCGGATAAATCGCGCCGTCGCCGTGCGGGTGATATTTACCCATCGTCTCCCCCACGATACGTGCGCACTTGAGGTGCTTCTTGTTCGGCGCGAGCGAGAGGTCGTGGTGCATCGCGTAGAGGAGGCGACGCTGCGAGGGCTTGAGACCATCGCGGGCATCGGGCAGAGCGCGCGAGATGATGACGGACATCGAGTAGTCCAGGAAGGACTGCGACATCTCGTCGGCCACGTTGATGGGGGAAATGCCGCTTTCACCCGGTGGAGGCGTCGAAGGAACGGCAGGAATGTTGGGATCGTCGGACATCGAGAGAAAGGGTCAAAAATTGGCGGATCACACGTCGAGGTTGCGCACGTTCAGCGCATGGTCTTCGATGTACTGACGGCGAGGCTCGACGGCATCCCCCATGAGAATGGTGAACATCTTGTCGGCCTCGACGGCGTTGTCCTCATCCATCTTCACGCGGAGGAGCTTGCGGGTCGCGGGATCCATCGTCGTGTTGAAAAGCTCCTTGGCGTTCATTTCGCCGAGGCCCTTGAATCGCTGGATCTCCATCCCGCGTTTGCCGATCTCCATGATCTTGGAGAGGATCTCGGGCACGCTGAAGACGGGATGAATCTTCGCGTGATCGCCTTCGCCCTCGACGATCTGGAAGAGGGGCTGGTCCTGCGAAGAGAAATGCTTCACGTCGAGACCGAGCTCGCTCAATCGGACGAGAAGCTTGGCGATGGAGTTGGCTTCGTGGATCTCGACGAGACGAGCGCGGCGGCTGGGGCCGTCGGATTTGCCGCTACCCACTTCGCTGTCGAGCGCGATGGCACGGCGTCCGAAGAGATGCAGGTCGGCGTTCTCAGCGGCGAAATCGCGCAGCTCGGACTCACCGACGAAATAACGCACCGTCACCTCGTTGCCCTCACGAACCTGGACGAGATACTCGGGGAGCTTGCCATCGCGACCGGCGGCAAGGTAATCCTCGAAGTCGCCGGAATTGCGCGCGATGACGTCGCTGTATCGGTTCAGCTTTGAAAGCATCTCGAGGACGTCCTTGAGCTGATCGTTTTCAAAGGCCTCACCCGTGCCATCCGATCCGGCGCGCAGCTTCACATCACCCGCACCGAGTTCGATGAGGATCTTGTTGAGCTGGGAATCGTCCTGCACGTACTGCTCCTTCTTCTTCCGCGTGATCTTGTAGAGCGGCGGCTGGGCGATGTAAACATAGCCGGCCTTCACCAACGCGGGCATCTGGCGGCAGAAGAAGGTCAGCAGCAGCGTGCGGATGTGGGCTCCGTCGATGTCGGCATCGGTCATGATGACGATCTTGTGGTAACGGGCCTTGTCGAGATTGAAGGAGCCTTCGCCCTCGCCATCGCCGATCCCCGCGCCGATCGCGGTGATCATGGTTTGGATTTCCTTGTTCTGAAGCACCTTGTCGAGACGGGCCTTCTCCACGTTGATCAGCTTGCCGCGGATCGGCAGGATCGCCTGGGTGCGACGGTCGCGCCCTTGCTTGGCGGAGCCACCGGCGGAGTCACCCTCGACGATGTAGATCTCGCTCTCGGCGGGGTCGCGCGAGGAGCAGTCGGCCAGCTTGCCGGGGAGACCGCCACCGGTCATGGCCGACTTCCGCACCGTCTCGCGGGCCTTGCGCGCGGCCTCGCGGGCGCGGGCGGCATTGACGACCTTGTCGACGATGCGTTTGGCGATCTGGGGATTTTCCTCGAAGAAAGCATTGAAGCCGTCGTAGACAATGGAGGCAACGACGCCCTCGACCTCGTTGTTGACGAGTTTTTCCTTGGTCTGCGAACTGAAACGCGGATTCGGGTGTTTCACCGACAAAACCGCAACGAGACCTTCGCGGCAATCCTCGCCAGAGAGGGCGGGATCCTTGTCCTTGAGCAGCTTGTTGGTCTTC
The DNA here is from genome assembly GCA_016795385.1 of Verrucomicrobiales bacterium. GTDB lineage: Bacteria > Verrucomicrobiota > Verrucomicrobiia > Verrucomicrobiales > DEV007 > Arctic95D-9. The sequence continues at coordinate 77,790 of JAEUHI010000025.1, forward strand.
GCGTAGTTGTTGATCGCCCGGGTCAGGGCCGCACGGAGACCGGAAAGGTGCGTGCCCCCGTCGCCGTTCGGGATCGAGTTGGCGAAGCAGAGGATGTTTTCGTGATATTCACCCGTGTATTGCAGCACGATGTCGGCGTAGCACTCGTCCTGCACCGTCTTGCCGGCATCGTCGATGTCGACCATGCGGCGGCCCTTCAGCACGATGGGCTGGCCGTGGATGAGTTCCTTGTTCTCGCCGAGCTGGCGCACGAACTCGACGATGCCCTCCTCGTAGTAGAAGGTCGCCTTGCGCTCGGAATCGCCGCGCTCGTCGATGAGCTCGATGGTGATACCGGGGTTGAGGAAGGCGAGCTCGCGGAGGCGGGCGGTGAGGTAGTCGAAATTGAAATAGACTCCCGCGGTAAAAATCGTGGGGTCGGGGAGGAAGCTGATCTTCGTACCGGTGCGGGTCGGATCCTCAAGCGTGCCGATCACCTCCAGCGGGCGGGTCGTCTTACCGCGCTCGAAGGCGATGTGGTGGATCTTGCCATCGCGATAGACGTCGGCCTTGAACCAGTCGGAGAGGGCGTTGACGCACTTCGCACCGACCCCGTGGAGACCACCGGAGAACTTGTAGGCGCCCTGGCCGAACTTGCCGCCGGCGTGGAGGTTCGTCAGGACGAGCTCGACGGCGGGCATCTTGAACTTCGGATGCATGTCGACCGGGATGCCGCGGCCATTGTCTTCGACGGAGATCGAACCATCAGCGTGGATCGCGATGACGACCTTCGAGCAGTGACCGGCGAGGTGTTCGTCGATCGAGTTGTCGAGCACCTCGAAAACGGTGTGGTGGAGACCTCGCTCAGTGGCGGGGTCGCCGATGTACATCCCGGGGCGTTTGCGGACGGCCTCGAGGCCCTCGAGCTTGTCGATCTGGGCGGCATCGTAATCACCCGTCGGCTTCGGGGGAAGGTGGTCTTCTTCGGCTTCGGACATGGTGGAAAACAGTGGGGGCGGGAAGGGAAAAATCGCGGCGCGGAGAAGGGTTTCCCAAGACCTCCGGAGGCCGCGATTTTCGGAAGCTTCACCCTAGCGAGAAACCGCGAAAGATCAAGGGTTTGGAGCCATTTCCCCCGCGAAAGAGAGGCTTTTTTCCATACCTCGGAAAATGGGGCGGGATCCGATGATTTTCGGGGCTGATCCGGGGCCGGAATCGGGTCAAAAAATGTGGGACTTTGCTGCCGTTTTACCGCATCCCGAATCGAGGTTAGATTCCCGGGATGCCCGCTCTCAATGCCCTGATCCCGGTCGATGACTACCTCGCTGGTGAACTCGTCTCGGACGTAAAACACGAATACCTCGGCGGCGAAGTGCATGCGATGCCAGGAGCCTCGAATCGCCACAACAAGGTCGCGATGAATACACTCCTGACCTTGGGAACAAGTCTCCGGGGCAAACCCTGCCGCCCCTTCAACAGCGACACGAAGGTACGAATTCACTATTTCAACCACACCCGCTTCTATTACCCCGACGCGATGGTGGTCTGCGACGAAAACCGCGACGAGGATCAATGGCAGGACCGTCCCGTCGTGATCGTGGAAGTGCTGAGTGAATCCACCCGGCGCACCGATCTCGCGGAAAAACGCGACGCCTATCTCACGATCCCGAGCTTGCGCGTCCTCCTCTTCGCGGAGCCGGATCGCCCCGCCCTCATCGTCCATCGTCGTGCGACGGACGGGGGTTTTGTCCGCGAGGACTACACGGGATTGGACGCGGTGGTTTTGCTGCCCGAGATCGAAAGCTCCCTGCCGCTCGCCGAGGTCTACGAGGGCGTGGACTTTGGAAGGTGAGTCAAGAGGGTAAGGTCGCGCACCTCACCCTCCCGGTTTTCAATTCGCCCGCAGAAACGCAACCAGATCGGCGACATCCTGGGCGGTCAGCCCGAGTTGGGCGCCACTGAGCATGAGAGAGCGGTTCAGCTTCTGGTTCGATCCGATCTCCTTCCGTGGGATCATCTGGGTGAGGCCGCCCATACTCGTGATGATGGTGGGATTGCCTTCCTGGATGACGAGACCGTGGACCGTCTTGCCTTCCTTGGTCAGAATCACCGAACCGTCGAATCCATGGGCGATGTCGGCACTGGGATCGATGATGCTGCGGGCAATGACGTCGTCGGTCTGGGTGCGGCCCCATCCATCGAGCGGCGGCCCGAATTGCACCCCGACACCACCGATCTCATGGCACATGACGCACCGGGCCGAGGTCGCCTTGCCGCGTTCGGCATCGCCTTTCAGCGCGAGGACGGCCTCGACGGTGAGGGCCGATTTTTGGGCTTCGTCAGGGGCCGGAGTCATCACCTCCTGCACAACGACTTTCGCGGGATCGTAGATGCCCCGCGCCTTCAGCTCAGGGAGGAGATCGTGTTCCTTCCAATCGTTGTTCATCCGGTTCATGAGCCACCAGACCGCATCGCTCTTCAGCGGGTTATCGAGCTGGGCGATCGTGAGCATCGCCGTTGCCGCGCCCTTTGTCCGGATGAAGGCAATGGCATCGAGCGACTGACGGCGCTGGGCGACGGTGAGATTTTCCGCTTGGACGCGGGTGAGGAAATCCTCGACGGCCGAAGCAGGATGCAGTCGCCAGGCGATGCCACCGAAAACATCCCCCCAGAGCCGGGGATCATCGTGTCCGATCGCCTTCTTCACCGCTGCAAACACCTCGTTTTCCTTCCCGGTGGCACCGGTGCCGAAGGCCTCGAGATAACTGCGGTCGACGCCATCATAACCTTTGGCGAGGGCGACGAGGATGTCCTTCGAAAGATCAAAGGAGAGATTCCGCATCGCGAGGGCGACCTCACGCCGCACCGCCGGGTCGGGGTCCTCGGCAAGAGCATAGGCGGCGCCGGAAATGTCGAGCCCGGCACGACGCATCGCGCGGAACGCCGCGATTTTGCGTTGCGTTGTCGGTTGGTCGGCGGGATACCCGGCGACCCGCGGGCCGCTGATGCCGAGCTGGTAGAGCAGATGGATGGCGCGCCCCTGGATGTAGGGATTGGGATCCCCGAGGAGGGCGGCAACGGGATCCAGGGCGGCCCGCCCTTTCGCTTTCAAGCCGTTGAAGCCGATCGCACGGACGTTCACGGCCGGGGACTTGAGCGCTTCGATGAGTCCTTCCACGGTGTTCGGATCGATCTTCGGGACGACGGATTTGAAGCCCTTCGGGGCGATACGGTAGACCGTCCCGGAACAGGTTTCATCGAGGTCCTGGTGCCCCCCGACCCGGGCATCATACCAGTCGGTGACGTAGAGGGCACCATCGGGTCCGACGGCGATGTCGGAGGGACGGAAGAGGGTGCGCTGCTCGCGGTTCACGCTCGTCTCGCCGCCGAGGAAATCCGATCCGGCGAACTCGCCCGTGGGATTGCTCGTCATGAAATCCATCCGCTCCAGTGCGAAACCCGCTCCGGAAAGTTTCGGCTGGTATCCGAAAACAACATTGCGGCCGGCTTCGCAGGCAAGGAAGGTGCCGATCCATTTTTCGCCGAGAGCTCCGTTTTCGTAGTAGACATTGCCCGTCGGCGACCCACCGCCGTAGACATCGCCCGCCGGGGTGATGCCGGGATCTTCCTGACGCCACTCCGCCACGGGAATGGTCTGGCCGGGGCGCTTGTCGGCCTTCCAGGTACGCTGACCATCGTTCGAGGAGAAGCCGAAATTCGCATACTCCATCACCCACGAGACACGACAGGCGGGCGGATCGTCGTTGTCGTTTTGAAAGACGTCTCCGAGCGAGGTCACGGACTGCTCATAGGAGTTTCGGTAGTTGTGTCCGATGATCTCAGCCTGGGTGCCATCGGGATTCATCCTCACGGTGAAGCCTCCGACATACACATGTCCGTCGCTGCTCGGCTTGCCGGCGAGGACGTCGGGGTTGTGGGGGAACTCAAAGGGCCCGATCGGCTTGGGACGATAGGATCCGTAGATCGTGAAGGTTTGCCCGGACTTGTCGGTAAACTCGCCGCCGCAATTGCCGGAATTGAAATACCACTTCCCGTCAGGGCCGACCGTGACGGAGTGGAGCGAGTGATCGTGATTCTGCCCGCTGAAACCGGTGAGGAGAATTTCCCGCTTGTCTTTCGCGGCGTCGAACTTCAGGTCGCGGTCCACGTCGGTGTAAACGAGGAGGTGCGGAGGTTGGGAGACGACGATCTGGTTGTCGATCACCGCGACGCCGAGCGGGGCGACGAGGAGGGGTTCCTGCACGAAGGTGTGGCTCTTGTCGCATTGGCCATCGCCGTCGGTGTCCTCGAGCACGACGATGCGGTCGCCCTCGGGCTGACGGTCGAAGTGTTTGCGGTAGCGCACGCCTTCCGCCACCCAGATCCGACCGGCGTGGTCGATGTCGAGATTCGTTGGATTGTAGAGATGGGGAGAGGTCGCCCACACCGTCACCTCGAGCCCCTCGGGCACGACGAAAAGATCGCCCGGCACCGTCTCGGCGGGAGCTTCGGGATAGGTTTTCGCGGCCTCCTGGGCGAAGAGCGGCGGGGAGAGAACGAGGAGGAGGCAGAGGATTCGGATCATGTCGGGAAAAATGCGGAAGCCTAGGGGGGAGCAAGAGATGGAAGCGCAAAGACACCATCCCGGTCAAGACCGGAATGGCGGGGATTTTGGGGAGGCAGGCAGTTTGATAAATCAGACTTTTTGGTAGGGTACCACCACGTCATCCAGCATCCCAAAGTGCTTTGCATTGAGGGTTACCAGAGTGAGTCCGTGCCGAGATGCCGTCGCGGCAATGAGGCAATCCGCCAAACCACATCCCATGACCGCCCGATTGTCCCGACGCAGAAGTCCGGCGGAAGCGGCAATCTCCTCCGTAAGCGGCAGCACCGTCAGCGCTGAAAGGGTCATGGCCAGTTTCGCCCGCTCATCACCCTCCCGAACACCCTGATACAACTCAGCTACTGTGACAGCAGAGATGTGCAGTCGATCAATGTTCCGCTCAAGAAACGTGATCGCCTGTATTCGGCCCCGCAGGTAATCAATCAGGACATCCGTATCGACCAGCATTTCTCAAAATCGGTCAAACTCTTCCCGAATAACCTCAAGATCTAGATCGTCCCGATCCCCCCAGATTCCGCAACCAGCCCGGAAACGCCCCAAGCGATCCGGGGGTCCAAGGCGCAACAAATATTGGTCAATGGCTTCGCGAATGACCTCGCTTTGCTTTCTTCCCGTGTTCGCCGCCACCTTTGCAACCCCCTGGGCCTCGAGTGAGGTAAGGTAAATCTGGGTCCGCTTCATACATCATAATGTATCTTTCGAGGATCCCTCTCGTCAAGGCATAGATTCACCGTTGCAATCCTCCAACCACCGCTCCACCTCAGCGATTTCGGTCAGATCCTCGACCAGTCCGTCCGGACGCCCTTTCTCCAGCTCCTCCCGGCTCGCCGCCCCCGTGGCGACGGCGAGGACCCTCGCTCCGAACGCCCGCGCACAGGCGATGTCGCGGAGGGTGTCGCCGATCACGACGATGTCCTGTGGAGCGAATTCCTCGCCGAAGAAGTCCGCGGCCCGCTGGTGCGCGATGGGGCCGAGCTCATTGCGATCGTGGTGATCGTCGCCGTAGGCCCCTGCCTCCAGCGAAAAATGGTGGTCGATCCCGAAGTGGCGCAGCTTGATGCGGGCGCCCTCGCGCAGATTGCCGGTGAGGACGGCGACCCGGTGCTCGCCACGAGCCGAGAGCCGGGCGAGCAGATCAGTCACCCCGGGCAGGACGCGGGCTTTTCCGATGACGGAGTGGGCCGCGAGGCCCTGCTCGAGCCTCACCGTGTAGGCTCTGAAGAAGCGATCGCGATGCTCCGGGTGATCGTCGAGGCCGAAGTGCTCGAAAAGACCCATCGCGACCCCGTGATCGGTGGCGCCCCCCAGCTCGAGAGGAGGGAATTCATCCTCGCGATGCTGCGGAAAAGCCTCGTGAAAGCCGTCCCGCAGGGCCATGAGCCCGGCACCTCCCGTATCCACGAGGGTGCCGTCGATATCGAAGAGGAGGAGCTTGCGCGGACCTTTCAAACGGACAAAACGGGATCACTTGTCGTCGTCGGAGTCGGAGGCGTCATCGCCGTCCGCATCCTCGTCGTCGTGATCGTAATCCTCGTCGTCGTCATCATCATCGTCGTAGGCCTCCATCGCGGCGTCGGCCTCGGTGAGATCGACGTGCTCGCCATCCTTGCGGAATTTGCGCCGCTGTTTCTCGGCGGGCAAGGGCGAGACCATCATGAGGATGTTCCGGTTGTTCAGCTTGGGCTCGAGATCGATGTGAGCCATGCCGGAGAGGTCGTTCTTCACCTTCTCCATCAGGTCGAAACCGAGCTCCTTGTGCGCCATCTGGCGTCCCTTGAACTGGAGCTGGATGCGGACCTTGAAGCCGTGGGCGAGGAAATCCTCGGCGTGCATCATCTTGATCGCATAGTCATGCGGATCGATGTTGACGCGGAACTTGACCTCCTTCTCCCGCTTCTTCGGCTTGTCGGATTTCTTCTGCTTCGACTGCTCGTATTTGAACTTCCCGTAGTCGACGATGCGGCACACGGGCGGCTTCGCGTTGGGAGCGATCTCGACGAGATCCAGACCGAGTTCCTTGGCCTTGTTCAGGGCCTTCCAGGTCGGCAGGACCACGTTGTGCTCTCCGTAGATCACTCGGATCTCCGGGCAGCGGATCTTGTCGTTCACCCGCGTCCTTGGTGGACGGGGCCGGCGTTTCATGGGTTGGCTAGCGATGGCAGTATACCTCCGGCAGGTTTGGGGTTGGGCATTGCCCCCGGATCGGATCCGGAAGGCGAAAGGGAATCGGCACCGGGAGGCACCGGGATTCAGACACAGGTGACTGGAGCACGCTCGTCATAAGGAACGCGAGCGAATCTCCGCGACGACCTTGTCGCGAAACTCGCCGACAGCGACAGCGCCTTCGTCGCCGCGCTCGCGGTGACGGACGGAAACCTGATTCAATTCCTGTTCTTTTGCGCCGATGATCAACATATACGGAATCCGCTCCAACTGGGCAAGACGAATTTTCGCCCCCACCTTGTCGCTGGAATCGTCGATCGTCACCCGCACCCCCTCGGCACGGAGGGTATCGACGACCTCGCGGGCAGCGGCGTCGAACTTCTCCGAGATCGGCAGCACCCGCACCTGCTCGGGCGAGAGCCAGGTCGGGAACTTGCCGGCGAAGTGCTCGATGAGGACGCCGACAAAACGCTCCATCGAGCCGAAGGGTGCCCGGTGGATCATCACGGGACGATGCGGGGCGTTGTCGGGACCGATGTATTCGAGACCGAAGCGTTCGGGGAGATTGTAATCGACCTGCACCGTGCCGAGCTGCCATTCCCGGCCAATCACGTCCTTCACGACAAAGTCGATCTTCGGACCGTAGAAGGCGGCTTCGCCCGGCTCTTCGGTGAAGGCGGTGCCCAGAGTCGCGGCGGCCTCGCGCAAGGCGGCTTCGGCGCGGTCCCACTTTTCGGGATCGCCGACATACTTGCTCGAATCGGGATCACGGAGCCCCACACGAACGCGGTAATCATTCATCCCGAGGGTGCCGAGGACGATCTTCACCAGCTCGAGACAGCCGATGATTTCATCGCGCACTTGCTCCTCGGTGCAGAAGAGGTGGGCGTCGTCCTGCGTGAAACCACGGACGCGCGTCATGCCACCCAGCTCGCCCGATTGCTCCCAGCGGTAGACCGTGCCAAACTCGGCGAGGCGCACCGGGAGATCGCGGTAGCTGTGGTGATTGCTCTGGAAGATCTTGATGTGATGCGGGCAATTCATCGGCTTCAGGAGGAAGCCGTCGATCTCGCCGGACTCGAGACGGTTGGAGAGTTCACCGCAGCCACAACCTTCCTCGGCGAGAGCCTTGAGGCTTTCGCGCTCGACCACCGGAGGGAACTGCGACTCCGCGTAATACGGGAAGTGCCCCGAGGTGCGGTAAAGCCCCAGCTTGCCGATGTGGGGGGTGAAGACCTGGCTGTAACCCTGCCGCTCGAGATGCTCGCTGATGAATTTCTGCAGTTCGAGGCGGACCACCGATCCCTTCGGTTTCCAAAGGATGAGCCCCTGCCCCACTGCCTCGTCGATGTGGAAAAGATCGAGCTCTTTCCCGATCTTGCGGTGGTCGCGCTGCTTCGCCTCTTCGAGACGCACGAGATGCTCCTCGAGCTCGGTCTTGTTCTTGAAGGCCGTGCCGTAGACGCGCTGGAGCTGCGGATTGGCCGCGTCGCCTTTGTAAAAGGCACTCGCCACGCTCATCACCTTGAAGGCCTTGCAATTTCCGGTGCGGGGTACGTGCGGTCCGGCGCAGAGATCCCAGAAGTCTCCGTTCTTGTAGAGCGAGATCGCCTCGCCCTCGGGGATGTCGTTGAGCAGATCGACCTTGAAACGACTCGGCACTTCCCGATCACCAAGGGCGGCGAGGCGGCCTTTCTGCGCGAGTTCGAAGGCCTCCGCGCGGGAGACCTCGACCTTTTCAAAGACCTGGTTCTCCTTCACGATCCGCGTCATCTCCTCCTCGATTTTCGGAAAATCATCAGGGGTAATGCGGTGGGAAAGATCGACGTCGTAGTAGAATCCATTTTCCACCGGAGGCCCCGCCGCGAACTGGGCATCGGGCCAGAGTTTGGCGATCGCGGTGGCGAGGACGTGGGCGGTCGAGTGTCGGAGACGCTCGAGGTCGGACATTTGCTCGCGCTCTTCGAGCGTTTTTCGCTGGGGCTCTGGTGAATCCGGCATGGGACAGGGAAGTTTGGAGCCCGTAACCTATCCACTTTGCGCGATTTACCAAGAGGAAAGGTCGACAGGTGACAGCGCCTCGCGAAGTTGGGAACTCCCTCCACCCGTTGGATATCGATCGCGAAGAACCCTGATCCCGCTCCGGACACGGGGACTCGTGGCGCCGCCAGACCTCACAGGAGCAAGCCGATGATCACTCCGGGAGCCACGCCCGCGAGGACAATCAGGATCATCAGCACCGCCATGGCGATGCCGGTGAGTGGGGCGACACGAATGGCCGAAGTGTCATCCTCTTTTCCCGGTGCGGAGAAATACATCGAGACGGCAATCTTGAGGTAGTAGTAGAAACCCGCCGCCGCTGCAACGAGGGCCGCGGCGAGGAGCCACCACTGTCCGGCATCGATCGCCATTTGGAAGGCAAAGAGCTTGCCGAAGAATCCTGCCGTGAGCGGGATGCCCGCAAGCGAAGCCATGGCGACGACAAGCGCGGCGGCGTGGAAGGGAGAGCGTTTCGCCAAGCCCCGGTAGGAATCGAGTTCCTCGCCCGGAATCGCCGCACGAAGGCTCGAAATCACAAGGAAAGCAAGAAGCGTCATGAGCAGATACGCTCCAAGATAGAAGCCCACCACGGTGGCGGGAGACATCGCGTTTTCCACGGAAACACGGGGAGCCGCGGCGAGAGCCATGAGGAGAAAGCCGCTGTGACCGACAGATGAGTATGCGAGGAGACGCTTGAAGTTCTTCTGCGGCAGCGCGGCGAGGTTCCCGACGAGCAAGGTGAGAATGGCCACGATGGCCAGCACCGCGGTGACCTTGCCGACGAGAGGAGTGCTCGCGAGGAAGGGACTCACGAGACGCAGCGTGACCACGGCGGCGGCGGCTTTGGAGCCGACGGAAAGAAACGCGGTCACCGGAGTGGGAGCTCCCTGATAGACGTCGGGAATCCAGAGGTGAAAGGGAGCCGCACCCAGCTTGAAGGCGAGCGCGATGAGAATGAGGGCAAAAGCGAACAGCGCGGCCGTCGTGTTGACGCCTTCCTTAGCGAGCGCCTCACCGATTCCGGCGAGATCCATGCTTCCGGTGACGCCGAAGAGCCAGGCGAAACCGTAAACGAGGAAGCCCGTCGAGAGAGCACCGAGGATCAGGTACTTCACCCCGGCTTCGAGCGATCCCACGTTGCGGCGCAGATAAGCCACCAGAATGTAGAAGGTGATGGAGACGGTCTCGAGCGAGACAAAAATGCTGACGAGGTGATTCGCCGACGACATCCACATCAGCCCGGCACAGGCGAAAAGCGGAAGGGCGAAGAATTCCCCGAGGCCCGCCTGGGGATGGGCTCCCGGTTCGGGATTGGCGGTCTGGGCGACGACGAGAGGGGTGTAGTCGATCGCCATGATCAGAACGAGAATGGTCGAGAGCAAGGCAAGCCCTTTGAAGAAAAGCGAGAGTTTGTCAGGCGCGGCGTAGAAATTCCAGATGCCTCCCTCGGCGGTGGCGGGAGCCTTCACGAAAAAGAGGAGACCGAAGACCACGACGAGCCCCAGGATAGCAAGGCGGGCCAGAGAACGTTTGTCCTCGAGCTTGACGAAGGCATCGACCATGAGCAGGACGAGTCCGAGCGCGACGACGATGAATTCGAGGTAGTAGACCGGCATGGGGAAAATGGGCAAAGTTCAGAATCCAGGTTTCAGCCGTCGTCTCATCCGGCCACACCAAGGAGAAGCGCGTTCACGGCGGGGCGGATGAATTGATTGAGGAGATCGGGCGCAAAGCCAACGGCGATCAGCGCGACCAGGAGGAGCAGCAGCGGAATACGCGTGGCCCAGCTGAGATCGGCCGGCGTGGTGAGTTTGTCAGGCTTCGGCCCCATGAAGACCGTTCGGTAGGCGCGCAGCATGTAGACCGCGGAAATCACCACACCCCAGAGCGCGCCGATCGTGGCCCAGCGGATCCAGGTCATGGCCGTGTCCTCGCCCGCGAAGGCTCCGAAGAAAATTTCGACCTCGGCCGCGAAGTTGGCGAAGCCGGGCAGGCCAACCGATGCGAAGGCGGCGAATCCGAACATCAATCCGAGCTTCGGCATCGGTTTGGCGATCCCGCCCAAGCGATCGAAATCGAGGGTGCCGAATTGATCGCGCATCCAACCGGCGAGACCGAAGAGGAGGGCGATGGAAAGCCCGTGCGCGAACATGAGGAGGACGGCACCGGACACGCCGATGACATTCCCCGCGGCGATGCCGAGGAACGCGTATCCCATGTGCATCACGCTCGAGTAGCCGAGCATGCGGTCCAGCTTCTTCTGCGCGATCGTGACGAGGCCGATGTAGAGGATGTTACCGAGGAGGAGGATGAGGACGAGATTCAGCCATTTCTCTGCTCCCGCGGGCGCGAGCGGCATCGCAAGCCGGATGAGGCCGTAGAGGCCGAACTTCTTCAGGACCCCGGCGTGCAGCATTGCCACCGGCGTCGGAGCCTCGGCATAGGCGGGCGCGGCCCAGCTATGGAAGGGAAAGAGTGAAACGAGGATGCCAAATCCGATGAAGAGGAGCAGGAAAATCCAACTCTGCATCTCCGCGGCGATCGGAGTGTCCTTCGCCAGCGCGGTGAGGGTGGCGACATCAAAGGTCGTCGCACCGAGAGCGCCCACGGCAAGGATGAGTCCGACGAGGAGGATGAGGCTGCCCACGCCGAGGAAAATCGTGATGGTCCAAGCGGTGCGCACCCGCTGCTCGCCGTGACCGAAAATCCCGATCATGAGGAAGGTTGGGATGAGGGCCAGTTCATGGAAGGCGTAGAGGAAAAACAGATCCGTCGCGGTGAAAGCCCCGATGGCACCACCCCCGATGAGGAGGAGGGAAAGGTAGTAGAGACGGGCATTGCCCTTGATGGACGACTCCGCCGGGGCCACCCACACGGCGGCGAGGAGGACGAGGGCGGAAAGCAGCACGAGGACGAGGCTGATCCCGTCGAGGCCGAAGGCGAGACTCAGCTTGGGAAAGCCCTGCATCTCGAGGAGGGTGCGGGTGCTCTCGAACTGCATCCCCCCTTCCAGATTCGTTTTGAAATTGATCGCACAAAAGATCGCGAAACAGAGCACGAGCACCGAGGCTCCCAGCGCGGTGAAGCGGGCGGGCGCTCCGAGGCCGACCGCAAGGGCGGCGACGAGCGGCAGGAAGACGAGGAGTTCGAGAGTGCTCACGACGGGAGGGGGCGGGAAATTCGATCAGAAGACGAGGTAAACGATCACCGCGACAACGGCGACACCGAAGAGGAACGCATACGACTGCACGTTGCCGGAATTGAAAACACGGAAGACGGATCCGGCGGCGAGCGCACCCATGGCGGGGAAACGCGCCACGAGCGGATCGACAAAAAAGCGGTCGGCGAAGTCGAGACCTTTGGCGACGGTGTCCTGGAAAACGCGGACAAGGCCGAGGTAGATCTCGTCGATCTTGAACTTGTCGCGGAAGAGGGGGATGCGGATGGGATCCTTGTCCTTGCCCTTGTAGAAATGGATCGCGGCTCCGACACCCACGACGAGGCCGATCAGGGAAAGGATCGCGGTGAGACCGAAGTGTTCGACCAGGTGGTGGAAGTCTCCATGTCCTCGCGCGAGGAGCGGGCTGGATACAAAGGAGTAAGCCGAGAACACCGCCATGAACGCGAGCAGCGCGAGCGGGATCCACATGACCGGCCCGACCTCGTGGGCATGGTCGGCGTCCTTCGTGCGCGCCTTGCCGAAGAAGGCGACGATGACGAGTCGTGTCATGTAAAACGGCGTCAGGAAAGCCACGATCATCGCGAGGACGTAGGGTCCGGTCATCTTCTCGTGCAGGGCCGTCTCGAGGATGGCTTCCTTGCTCCAGAATCCGCTCGTGAAGGGCACGGCGATGAGGGCGGCGGTGCCGAGGGCGAAGGTCCAGAAGGTGATGGGGAGCTTCTTGCGCAGTCCGCCCATTTTCCAGATGTCCTGCTCGTGGTGGCAGGCGTAGATCACCGCACCTGAGCCTAGGAAAAGGAGGGCCTTGAAGAAAGCGTGGGTGTATAGGTGGAACATCCCGGCATCACTGCCGCCCGGTCCGATGCCCTGGGCCATGACCATGTAGCCGAGCTGCGAGAGGGTCGAGTAGGCGAGGATGCGCTTGATGTCGTTCTGCTGGAGCGCCATGAGCGCGGCTAGCAACGCGGTGATGGCACCGACCCAGGCAATGGTATGAGCCGCGAATTCCGCTGCATCGACGAGGAAGGAAACCCGGGCGAGCATGAAGACCCCGGCAGCGACCATCGTCGCGGCGTGGATCAGCGCCGAGACGGGCGTGGGTCCCTCCATCGCGTCGGGCAACCAGACGTGCAGCGGCACCTGGGCCGACTTGCCGACCGCGCCGCAGAAAACGCAGAGGACCGCGATGTTCAGCAACTGCGCGTTGCCGACACCACCAACGGCCTTGGCGATTTCGTCGAAGTAGATCGAGCCGGTGAGGATCCAGACGAGGAGAATCCCCGCCATGAAACCGAAGTCACCGATGCGGTTGACGAGAAAGGCCTTTTTCGCCGCGTCGGCGGCCGAGGCCTTGTCATACCAGTGTCCGATGAGGATGTAGGAGCTGACCCCGACGAGTTCCCAGAAGATGAACATCATCGCGAAGTTGTTCGCGAGGACGATGCCGGTCATCGAGAAGAGGAAGAGCGAGAGCCCCGCGAAGTAGCGCGACTTGCCCTTGTCGTCCTTCATGTAACCGAGCGAGAAAAGGTGCACGAGGAAGCCGATCGAGCTCACGATCAGCATCATGCCGCGGCTGAGTCCGTCGATCTCGAAGCCGATCGCGATCTCGAGATTCTGCCCCAGGTCGATCCAAGGGTAAGCTTTCGTTTCCACCGCCACCTCCCCTCCCCTTGCAAGGAGAATGCAGAAGATCAGGCAGAGCAGGGCCGAGCCGGTCGAGAGGAGCGAAGACAGGCCGGACCAGCGCTTCAGGCCGAGCAGGATCGCCACGGCCACGAGGAGCGGGAGAAGAAGGACGGACCAGGCCAGGGTGTTGGGATCCATTGGGAAAAAAACGTTCGCGGTATCAGTATTTCATCGTGTTCACCTTCGTCACATCGGTCGTCTCCTTCGATCGGAAGAGCGCGACGATGATGGCGAGTCCGACGGCGACCTCGGCCGCCGCCACGGTGATGATGAAGAAAAGGAGGACGTGCGCGTCGTAAGCCGGCTGGCCCTCGACGAGGTGAAAACGGGAGAAAGCCACGAGGGTGAGGTTCGCCGCCGCGAGCATCAGCTCGAGACACATGAAGATGATGAGGAGATTGCGCCTCACGAGCACGCCGGCAAGACCGATCGCGAAGAGCGCGCCGCTCACGAAGAGGAAATGATTGAGGGTGAGTTCCATGTTCTGTGCGGGGTTCCTCGATTACCTGAGTTCCTTCTTGCTGAGCACGACCACGCCGACGGTGGCGGCGAGGAGGAGGACTCCGACGATCTGCACGGGGAACCAGTAGGTGCCGAAAAGCAATTCACCGATGCGGTGGACGTCACTTCCTCCCGCCTCGGTGGCGGCGAGCTCGGGCAAGGTGCGGCCCGAGGTTCCGCCGCGATTGAGCACGAGAATGACGAGCACGAGAAAAGCCGTCACCACCGCCCCGGCGCCGGCGAAGCTGATGTAGGGAAAGTGCCGTTTCTCTTCCTCCTTCACATCGAGGAGCATGATGATGAAAAGGAAAAGCACCATGATCGCTCCCGCATAGACGAGGATCTGGAGGATGCCGACGAGGTAGGCATCGAGCTGGATGAAGAGCGAGGCCAGACCGAGGAAGGAGACGATCATCGAGAACGCCGCCGAGACCGGGTTGCGGCACACGACCACCCCGATCCCACCGAAGAGGGCGAGCGCGGCAAAGAGATAGAAGAGGAAAGTCATGGCGGAGCGGCCTTCAGCCGCGTAAAAGGTGCCCTTCGGGCGGGTAAAAAGTAAAAGGTAAGAAAATGCGGTGGGTTACTTCAATTCATTCCACTTGTTGACGAGGCCGGTGCGGACGCCGCCGATTTCGTAGAGCCGCTCCTTGTCGTGCACCATTTCGGCGCGGCTCGTGCCGGTGATGGCGTAGTCCTTGCGGAGGAAGATGGCCTGCTCGGGGCAGACCTCTTCGCAGAGGCCGCAATAGATGCAGCGGATCATGTCGATCTCGAAGGCGCGAGGGCGCTTCTCCACCTTCGCCCATTTGTCGTCGGAGGGGATCTCCTCGGGCTTGATCGTGATGGCACGGGGCGGACAAATGAATTCACAGAGCTGGCAGGCGACACAACGCTCGCGGCCGTGCTCATCCGTGACCAAGGCCGGCGCACCGCGGTAATGGTCGGGCAGATGGGCATCCCATTTTTCCTCGGGATACTGCATCGTCACCTTCTTCTTTCCGGTGAGGGTGGCGATGAAGTGGCCGAGCGTCACTTTCATGCCGATGAACAAGGCCGGCAGATAGAGCTGCTCCCACCATTTGAGTTTCGGACGTTGGACGATGATGGCCATTGGGAGGAAGAGGTCGGAGGTCGGATGTCAGAGGTCGGAAAAGAAGCGGGAAATCAGAGCAACCAAAGAAGGAGGGCGGTGAGGACGACGTTGGCGAGGGCGATTTCAAAGAAGAAAACCCAGCCGAGGCGCATGAGCTGGTCGTAGCGGAAGCGCGGCAACGTCCAACGGACGACGATGAAAAAGAGGATGAAGGCGATGACCTTGGCGAAGAAGGTGCCGATGTGGATCATCCCATGCCACCACGGCACTTCGGCGTCCAGCGTCGCGGGCGTGAGCCAACCGAAGGGCAGACTCCAGCCGCCGAAGAAGAGGGTCACGGCGAGCCCCGAGCCGATGATCATGGCCGCATATTCCCCGAGGAAGAAGAGGGCGAATTTCATCGAGCTGTACTCGGTGTGGTAACCGGCGACGAGTTCGGTTTCACACTCGGGTAGGTCGAAGGGAAGACGGTTCGTCTCCGCGAACATCGAGGTCGTGAAGATGATGAAGGAAATGAAGATCGGAATCGCGAGGATGAAGCCCTTCAGACTGAGCCCCTCGCCCCAGAGGGGCAGGAGCGCCCACCCGTTCTGCGCCTGCTCGTGGACGATGCGGCTCAGATTCAGGTCCCCGTAGATCATCACGAGCGGCACGATCGAAAGACCGAGGGAGATCTCGTAGGAAATCATCTGGCTCGTCGAACGGACGCCGCCGAGGAAGGGATATTTCGAATTCGAAGCCCATCCGGCAAGGACGATTCCGTAGACGGTGAGCGAGGCGATCGCGAAGACGTAGAGCGGACCGACATCGAGATCGGCGATGACCATCTTCTCTCCGAAGAGCCGACTGCCGAAGGGCAAAACCGCGCACGTGAGCAGAGCCGGCACCATCGTCAGGGCGGGCGCGAGCCAGAAGTAGAATTTCCGCACGTGGGCGGGCGTGAAGTCTTCCTTCAGGAGGAATTTGATGCCATCCGCGACGGCCTGGAGCAGACCGAACGGACCGACGCGGTTCGGGCCGACACGGTCCTGGATCGCGGCACTGACGCGGCGCTCGGCCCATACCGACATGGCGACGAGGGGCAGCGTCACGAGGAAGACGAAGACCACGATCTTGATTGCGGCTGCGATGATGAGGTGCCAATCCATGCGGTCAAAAAGGAATCAGCCGACAATGAGTCCGGCGGCTTTGCGCTGTTTCTCGCGCTCAAGGGCGGGGATGGTCTCGCCGGTTTCGATGAGGGGAAGCCCCAGGTCGCCGATCTGCCCCCAACTGAGGCCTTTGAATGCGGCGACCTCGGCGGCGAGCTGCTTGAAGATTTCGGTGACGGAATAGATCCCGTTGCCTCCGCCCAGTGCCTGGATGAGGTCGCGCACGATCTCCCAGGGCTCGAGGGTCTGGCCCGGTCCATCGACGGCCTTGTTGAGACGCTGGAGACGTCCGGTGACGTTGATCATCGTGCCCGACTTCTCGGCCCAGCAGGCCCCGGGCAAAACCACGTCGGCGAGGCCCGTCGTCGGGTTCGCGAGCGGGTAGGTGGCGAGGAGGAAATCGAGTTTGCCAAGGAGCTCGGGAGAGAAACCACCGTCTTCGACAAGGTTTTCCTGCAGGCAGAGGACGGCCTTGATCCGACCCTCTTCGATGCCGGACTTGACCCTGTCGAGTCCGCTGCCCGGATTCGCAAGACCGAGGACGAGCTTCACGCCATTCGTGTTGGGATTGCGGTCGGCGGAGATGAGGTAACCATCGGCCTCGCCCATCCTCGGCACGATCTCGACGTGACCCGCACCGATCTGCTTGACGAGGCGGTTCACGAGGAAAAGCTCTTCGTTGGTCATGCGGGCCGAGGCGATCACGGCAATCTCCGATCCTGACAAAGGCGCCAATTTCTCCGCGGTTTTCGCGAGGGCTTCGCTCCAGGTGGCGACGCGGTGTTTGCCGTTTTCCTTCACCATGGGATCGGTGAGGCGGGCGTCGCTGTCGATCCAGTGGAAATTGAGTCGGTGCGAGTCGGGCATCCAGTCGGAGTTCACGTCGTTGTTTTGACGAGGCACGACGCGGTAGATCTTGTTCTGCCGGCTGTAGACGGTGACGTTGCAGCCGGTGGCGCAATTCACGTCGATCGTGTTCGTCTCGCGCATGAACCAGACGCGCATCTGGAAGCGGAAGTCATTCGAGGTGAGCGCACCGACAGGACAGATGTCGACGGTGTTGAGCGAATAGTTGTTGGCCAGCTCGCGGCCGGGATAGACGGTCAACACGGTGTGGCTGCCCCGATCGGTGAAGCCGAGCACCGGATCATCGGCGATCTCGTCGGTGAAGCGGATGCAACGGCTGCACATGACGCAGCGCTCGTCGTCGAGACGGACGCGGGGACCGACGTCGACGTTCTTCGGTTTCTTGACCTTCTTCTCGCGGAAGCGCGATTCGCCCTTGCCGTGCTCGACGCTGTATTCCTGGAGGGTGCACTCTCCGGCCTGGTCGCAGATGGGGCAATCGAGCGGGTGGTTGGCGAGAAGGAACTCCATCACGCCCTTGCGGCATTCCTCGGTGATGGGGCCGGTGGTGCGCACGCCCATGTTCGGTGCGACGGTATTGGCGCAGGCGATGACGGGACGCGGGATCCAGGAAATGGGGAGGTGACCGCTCTCATCGGGCTGGGGCGGCTCGGCACCGGGCATCGGGCGCGGCGGCATGCCGGTCTCGACGAGGCACATGCGGCAGTTCCCCGGCGAGGTCAGCTTGGGATGGTAACAATAATGCGGCACCTCGGCGCCGACCTGGCGGCAGGCCTCGATGAGGCGCGTCCCTTTCGGGAACTGGTGCCAGACGCCGTCGATCTGGACGTCCACGAGATCAGGTTTCACTTCGCTCATCTCAATCTCAAAGGCTCGCGGCGGCGGTGAGGGTTTCAGCGTTGACGATGGCACCCTCGAGTTCGGGTTTGGTATCGCCAATGAGTTCGTCGCGGAATTTCTCGACGAAACTTTCGGTCGGCCAGGAACAGGCTTCGCCGAAGGCGCAAATGGTGCGTCCGTCGATGTTTTTGGCAACACCGTAGAGGGTATCGATGTCGCTCGGCGACGCTTTGCCCGCGACGACCCGGTCTGTGATCTTCTTCATCCAGAGCGATCCCTCGCGGCAGGGCGTACACTGGCCGCAGGACTCGTGGGCGTAGAAATTGTTGAGGTTGTTCAGCACCCAGCTCATTGAACGGCTGTCGTCCATCACGATGACGCCGCCGGAGCCGGCCATCGATCCGCAGGCGGCCATGGTGTCGAAATCCATGGGAATGTCCCAGATCGTGAGCTTGCGGGCATCGTCACCGCGTCCCACGGTGTAGATCTCGTCGGCTCGGAGGACTTTCGCGGAAGAACCTCCAGGGATCACCGCCTTCAGCTCGCGACCAGGCTTGAGACCACCGCAAAGGTCGTTGATCACCTCGCCCATCGTCACTTTGCCGACCTCGACCTCGAAGTAGCCGGGCTTCTGCACATCACCGCTCACGCAGAGGATGCGGGTGCCGGTATTGTTTTTCGTGCCGGTCTTGGCGTATTCCTCGCCGCCCATCCCGATGATGTGCTTCACGTGGCAAAGCGTCTCGACGTTGTTGACGATGGTGGGGCAAAGATACAAGCCCATCGCCGCGGGGAAATAGGGGGGCTTGATGCGAGGATAAGGGCGCTTGCCCTCGAGCGACTCGATCAGGCCGGTCTCCTCGCCGCAGATGTAGGCGCCGGCGCCGCGGTGTACGTAGATCTCGAGATCGAAGCCGGAACCCTGGATGTTTTTCCCGAGGAAACCTTTCGCATGGGCTTCGGCAATGGCCTTCTCGACGATCTTCGCGGCTTCGGGAAACTCTTCGCGAATGTAGATGTAGGCCAGCTTCGCACCGACCGCGAAACAGGCGATGGTCATGCCCTCGATGAGCTGGTGCGGGTCCTGGTGCAGGATGTAACGGTCCTTGAAGGTGCCGGGCTCGGACTCGTCGGCGTTGCAGATGAGGTAGACGGGCTTGGTGTTGTTCGGCGGGATGAAGGTCCACTTCACGCCGCAGGGGAAACCGGCCCCGCCCCGTCCACGCAGGCCGGACTTCTTCACCTCTTCGGTGATCGCGGCGCGCTCCATTCCGAGCGCCTTCTTCAGCTGATCGTAGCCACCGTCCTTCAGGTAGGTCTCGATGCCCGGGTCCCAGCCCTCGCGGTCGATGTTGCGGAAGATGACCCGGTGTTCCTTGCCATGCGGCTCGCGGCCGCGCTTGTAGGTGATGCCGCCCATGTCAGGAAATCAGGAATATTGTTTGAGGAGTCCGTCGACATCGGTGACGGCCTCGTGGAAATCATCGTTGACCATGCACACGGGACCGAAACCACAGCTCGCAAGGCACTCGGCGAATTCGATGCTGTATTTGCCGTCGGGGCTGACCGCGATGGGGTGGTGATGGGTGACGCCGGAGCGGTCGATTCCGGCCTTTTCACAAATCGTATCCATCAGCTCGTAGCTGCCGGCCATGGCGCAGCTCAGGGTGCGGCAGACGCGGATGTGGAATTTGCCCGGTGCCTCCTGACGGAAACCGGGATAAAACGTGACGACTTCGAGCACTTTGATCGGCTCGAGCCCGAGCTTCGCCGCGGTCCACTCGACCGCCTCCTCGCTGATGTAGCCGAAGTGGTGCTGCAAATGATGCAACACCGGAAGCACCGCCGAACGCTTGCTCACCGGATAATGGGTGATGCGCTCGTCGATTTCGGCTTCGAGATCCTGGGGAACGGCAAGCATGGCGGGGCGGCAAACGGTAAACAGTGATCGGTGATCGGTGGGATGGGTGGGCGAACAAACAAAACTGATTACTGAATACGGGATACAGATTACTGAAGTCACCGGTCGCACTCGCCCATTACAAAATCGAGACTGCCGAGGATGGAGACGGTGTCGCTCATCATGCAGCCTTCGAGGAGCTTGGGCAGGATGCTGAGGTTGACAAAGGAGGGTGCGCGGATCTTGAGGCGGTAGGGCACTCCCCCGCCCTTCGAGTGAATGTAAAAGCCGAGTTCGCCCTTCGGATTTTCGGCCCCGAAGTAGACCTCGCCGGCGGGAGCATCGAGCCCCTCGGTGACGAGGATGAAATGGTGGATGAGCTCCTCCATGCTCATGAGCACGCGCTCTTTCTGAGGCAGGCGCTGCTTCGCGTCGACGACGTTGATGGGACCATCAGGCAGGCCGGCGACGGCCTGGCGGAGAATCGAGGTGCTCTGACGCATCTCCTCCATGCGGACAAGGTAGCGGTCGTAGCAATCGCCCACCGTGCCGACGGGAATGTCGAACTGGTAGCGGTGGTAATCGAGGTAGGGATTCGCCTTGCGCACGTCGTGATCGACGCCGGAGCCACGGAGGTTCGGACCGCTGAGACCCCAGGCGATGGCATCTTCCTTCGAGATCACCCCGATATCGCGGGTGCGGTCGAGGAAAATCTTGTTCCGCGTGAGAAGGGTATCGACCTCGTCGAGGCAGATGAGGAACTCGTCGCAGAATTTCAGCAGCTTCTGCGTGAAACCTTCGGGCAGGTCGCGGATCTGGCCTCCGACCCGGGTGTAGCTCGTCGTGAAACGCGCCCCGGTGAGGAGTTCGCAGAGATCGTAGATCGTCTCGCGCTGCGTGAACGTGTAGAGGAAGACGGTCATCGCTCCCACGTCCATGGCGTAGGCGCCGAGGCCGAGGAGGTGGGCGGAGATGCGCGCCATCTCGCAGCAGATCGTGCGGATCGCCTGACCGCGCGGCGGCAGTTCCCAGCCCATCAATTTTTCGACGGCGAGGGCGTAGGCGACATTGTTCGCGAGCGGGGCGAGGTAATCGAGCCGGTCCGTGTAGGGCACGAACTGGTTGTACTGCATGTTCTCCGCGATCTTTTCGTCGCCGCGGTGCAGGAAGCCGATATCGGGATCCGCCTTCGTGATGATCTCACCGTCCAATTCGAGGATGAGCCGGAGCACGCCATGGGTGGCCGGGTGCGAGGGCCCCATGTTGAGGACGAGCTTTTCCCCGACGAGGTCCTCGGTCGTCGCCTGATAGCCCTTGAGGGACTCGGCGCGGGAGGCCGTGTCCTGGACTTCGATCTCTCGTGAGGTGGTCGGCATGGCGGTTCGTAGAGGGGCTCGGCGGTCAAGGGAGCGTCCCCGGGATCGGTGAGTATCGGACCGGGGTTTTCGAAGTTCAAGGGGACTTTGTGAAATTTTTCACAAAGTATTTTCAAGCGGAATACGTTACAAAGGCAGAGCCGGATTGTACTGGCGTAAGGCACGATTCAACGCACCTTCCTCCCCATGGAAAATCAAAAGCCGACCCACGACCGGACCGAGGAAAAACGCAGCCTGGTAGGTTCCCTGCTGGTGGGTCTTTTCGGAGCCCTCGGGGTCGTCTACCTGATCAATCCCACCGCTGGGCTGATCGAGCTGATCCCGGACAATCTCCCGGTGATCGGCAATCTCGACGAAGCGGCCGCCGTGATGCTGGTGATCAGTTGTCTCGCCTACTTCGGCATCGATCTCGGCGGGCTCTTCGGACGCAAGCCGAAAAAAGACGACATCATCGACGTCGAAGTCGAGGACAAGTGACCCGCTTCACCTTGACGTCCCGGCGACAACGGGAGGCGTCACCGTGCCTGCCGCCTGGTCCTTCGCTGCGGCGATGATGCGCGGCATGAAAGGTTCGGGATTGGCGTCAAAGGCCTTCACGCAGGGCGTACAGCAAAAAAGCACCTCGTAGCCTTGGTAGATCCGCCGGTGTTTGGGCCCCTCGTTGCCGAAAGGCTTCTGGATCACGGCGCAGTTGTCGAAGGGATAAGGGATCACGGTGTCGCCGAGTTCCCGATCGAGGCGCTGCGTTTCCTTGAGCGAGGGCGCCGCGGCCGCTGCCACGCTCGCGTTCGCCGGAGTGGTGGGAGCCGGAGCGACCGCGGGTGTCGTCGCGGCTACCGGAGCGGCGGGCTCCGGCGTCGAGGCGCAGGAGATCAGGAAAAAACCAGCCACGAGGCCGGTGAGGAGAGTGGGCGCGGTCATGCGGATTCTGGGAACGAAGATGCGGGTGGGCGCCCATGGCGGCAAGTGGGAAGATGAGGCATTTCCCCAACTGTCCCGCGAATATCGTTTGCAGGCGAAGGGGAATCGGCTTCCCTAGTGCTTTTCTGGTCCAATCAGCTCCCCCGATGGCAACGATCAAAGTGGCATGCCCCAAATGCGGGCAGAAGGTGTCCGGCGACGAGTCCTTTTATGGAACGAAGGTGGAATGCCCGGTCTGCTCCTCGGACATCCTCTTTCCCGGCCAACGACGCGATGAAAACCGTCCCGTCGTGATCGAACCGGTGCCACCGGAGCCGTCCGCCGCCGACGCCCTCCCCCGCCCCGCGGCTCCGTCGGAAGGGAAACCGGTACCCTCTTCGCTCCCGACGGCGACGTTCGAGGAATCCGGCGTCCCTCAGACCGCACAGGAGACGACTTCGCCCGCACCGGAGAAGTCCAACGACACCGCGGAGGAGGATGAGGACGAAGGCCCGAGTCTCCCTCCTTCACCGATCTGGGGTGCGATCTCCATCGTCGCGGCGGTCCTCAGCGTGGTGATCTGTGTCCTCGGTGGCGCGTTTTTCGCTCCGATCGCGATCATTTTCGGACACACCGCCCTCGCCAAGGCCCGGCACAGCCCGGTGCAGCCTGCACCCGGGCATACGCTCGGAGCCATCGGTCTGATGATCGGTTATGTCAGTCTCGCCATCACCATCATCGTGCTCCTCCTTTCCATTCCGTTCGCCGACCAAATCCGGGAAGCCCTCGGAAAGATGCGCGAGTGAACGAGACCGGGGCCATGGCAAGGTTGATGCTTGCAAATGCCTCCACGTGGCTTAAAAACCCCGACCCGAGCGAAAGCCTCGAATTGCAATAATTTCAGGTATTTTGATATTGAAGATTTCCTAAACAAAAGCAAACTAAACGAAGAACTGAACCATGCTAGAGACGACCATCACCAACATCCGTGCCCGTGAAATCATCGATTCCCGTGGCAATCCCACCGTCGAAGTCGATGTCGAGCTCGAGGGCGGTGCCATCGGACGCGCCGCCGTCCCGAGCGGTGCGAGCACCGGCGAACACGAAGCCTGGGAACTCCGCGACGGTGACAAGAGCCGTTACCTCGGCAAGGGCGTCCTCAAGGCCGTCGAAGCGGTCAATGAGAAGATCGCGCCCGAACTCGTCGGCATCGACGCCACCGAACAGACGACGATCGACAAGCTCATGTTCCAGATCGACGGATCGCCGAACAAGGCCAACGTCGGTGCCAACGCCATCCTCGGCGTCTCCCTCGCCACGGCCCACGCCGCGGCCAACCAGCTCCAACTGCCCCTTTACAAATATATCGGCGGCCCCAACGCGAAGGTCCTCCCCGTGCCGATGATGAACATCATCAACGGCGGTGCCCACTCCGACGCGCCCATCGACTTCCAGGAGTTCATGATCATGCCCAAGGGCGCGCCGACCTTCCGCGAAGCGCTTCGCCAAGGCGCCGAGATCTTCCACGCCCTGAAGAAAGTCCTCAAAGATCGCGGCCTTTCCACCGCCGTCGGTGACGAGGGTGGTTTCGCTCCGAACCTCGACTCCGCCTACGACGCCCTCGAGGTGATCGCCCAGGCCGTCGACAAGGCCGGCTACAAGCTCGGTGAAGACACCTTCATCGCCCTCGACGTGGCCTCCTCCGAGTTCTTCGACAAGGAGCAGAAGAAATACGTCTTCAAGAAATCCGACAAGTCCGTGAAGTCCGCCTCCGAACTGGTCGACTACTACCTCGACCTGCAGAGCAAATACCCGATCATCTCGATCGAGGACGGCTGCGACGAAAACGACTGGGACGGATGGAAGACCATCACCGAGAAGATGGGCGCGAAGACCCAGCTCGTCGGCGACGATCTTTTCGTGACCAACACCAGCTTCCTCCAGAAGGGCATCGATCTTGGCGTCGCCAACTCCATCCTCGTGAAGGTGAACCAGATCGGCTCGCTCACCGAGACCCTCGACGCGATCGAACTGGCCAAGGAAAACCGCTACACCGCCGTCATCAGCCACCGCTCCGGCGAGACCGAAGACAGCACCATCGCCGACATCGCCGTCGCCACCAACGCGGGCCAAATCAAGACCGGCTCGATGAGCCGTTCCGACCGGATCGCGAAGTACAACCAGCTCCTCCGCATCGAGGAAGAGCTCGGCGACGACGCCATCTACGGCGGCAAGATGCGCGCCTGATCGGCGGCATTTCCCGACACCACCCCTATCCATCATGATGCGCGATCCCGATTTCACCGACCAGCCCGAGTTCACCCTGCACGCCTCGACGGCGGCAGCGATGCCCTCGCGGTCGAGTCTGTGGAAACGGCTCTCGCGTCTGATGGAGGTGGTGATCTACGCCCTCCTCGTGCTCGCCGTGGTGAAGCTCTTCGATCCCGAATTGCAACGCCGCGACGAGCTCGCGCTGGAAAAGCAGCGCCTCGAAGTCATTCGCGACGAAAAGGAATCCCAAGTCGTGCGCCTGCGGCAGGAACACCGGCTCCTCAAGACGGACAAAGACTACCTCGAGACCATCGCCCGCGACCGGCTGAATCTCCAGCGCGAGGGCGAACACGTCATTCGCATCCAGCGCGATGGCGAAGAGTGATAGGCGCCAAAGCGTTTTACTAGAGCTGGTATTTATGGTAAATTTGGCCCTGCCAAATTGAACCATGCCCGCTCTGGACTCCCTCTTGAAACGTTTTGCCTCCCACCTGCCTGAGGGAGTCCAATCCCGGCTCCGTTGCCTTCATTACCGGCGGAAGCTGGAGCGTGCGAAACTCACTGACGAGCCCGATCTCGCCGCCATCGGATTGTTGACGAGACCCGGCGACACCGTGCTCGACATCGGCGCGAATTTCGGACTTTTCACCCGCTTTCTCTCCGAGTCCGTCGGAGAGACCGGCCGGGTCTATTCCTTCGAACCGACGGGCGACATGTTCGGAGTCCTCTCGAACAACTGCACCTCGCTCGGCCTGACCAATACCCGGACTTTCCGCACCGCCCTCTCCGACCGCACGGGATCGTCCGAGATGGTCATCCCGATGCGGGAAGACGGCACTCTCAATCACTACGAGGCATCTCTCTCCGGAGAGACGGCTCCCGGCACGGAAGGAAAAACCGTCTCCGTGGAAACGAGCACGCTCGATGACTTTTGCGCCCACCACGGGGTGGGCAAGATCGCCTTCATCAAATGCGATGTCGAAGGCCACGAGATCGAAGTGCTCGAAGGCGCGCGCCGCACCCTCCGGCATCACCGTCCCACCCTGCTCCTCGAAGTGAACGAGCCTCTCGATGCCGCCGGCCACGGCGGACGCGTCCTGGAGATGGTCCGCGAACTCGGCTACGAGGTGCATTCCCTCGTCGATGGCGCCCTCAAGCCCTGGGAACCCGGCGAAGTGAACGTGAACTACGTCTTGAAGCCGGCATAAGGCTCCCCCGCGTGCCTTACGCGGGGTAACTGCCCAAGACCTTCACGAACGAGCAGTGTTTCTCAAGTTGGCGGATGACATCGGCCAGCTCCGGATCTTCGCAGTGACCCGCGACGTCGACGAAGAAATAATACTCCCAGGCGCGGCGCTTCGAGGGACGGCTCTCGATTTTCGACATGTTGATGGAGAACTTGTCGAACGGCTCGAGGGCGCGGACGAGAGACCCGGGCTCGTCCTTCACCGAGAACATCACCGAGGTACGGTCTTTGCCCGTGGGCGGACAAGTCTTGTGGCTGATGACAAGGAAACGCGTCGTGTTGTTGGCGAGATCCTGGATCGATCGCTCGAGCAGATTCAGGCCGTAGAGTTCGGAAAGCAGCTCGCCTCCGAGGACGGCGGCCCCCGGTTCCTTGGCCGCGATTTCGGCGGCGGCGGCCGAACTCGACTTTTCGATCGGCTGGATCCCCCGGAAATTCCGGCCGAGCCAGCCACGGCACTGCGCGAGGATCTGGGGATGACTGTAGATCTGGCGGATCTCCTCCTTCGGGCAATTCGCCATGAGGTGGTTCTCGATCGACAACATCACCTGACCGTAAATCTTCAGCGGAGAATCCGCGAAAAGGTCGAGCGTATGCGTGACCGCGCCTTCCGTCGAATTCTCGATCGGCACGACCCCGTAATCGACCATGCGACGCTCCACCTGTTCGAAGACCTCGGCGAAACCAGGCTGCGGCAGATATTTCACGCTGTGGCCGAATTTCCCGATCGCGGCTTGGTGCGTCCAGGTGCCGGCGGGTCCGAGGTAGGCGATTTTCAAATCCTCCTCCAGCGCCAGGGCCGCCGACATGATCTCGCGGTAGATCGCGCGGATCGATTCCTCGGGGAGTCGCCCGCCTTCACTCTTGGCGACGAGCGAGCGGAGCAGTTTTTCCTCACGCTCGGGCGCGTAGATCTCCAGCCCTTCACGCTTCTTGATCACTCCGATCTCGTGGACCACGTCCGAACGCTCATTGAGGAGGCGGATGATCTGGGTGTCGATCGCGTCGATCTGGATGCGCAGGTCTTCGAGGCTCATGTCAGGGTGAAAAAATCAGGGTTCCCGCTCTTCGGTGGTCTCGGGGAGGTCGTCCGCTTCCCCCACGGCTGTCTCGTCGTCTTCCAGCTCTTCTTCCTCCCGCTCGATTTCTTCGCCGGGTTCGACGGCCTCTTCGGAGTCGGGATCAGCAGCCGGAGTTTCCTCCGCTTCGGGTGCAGCAGCGGCGGGCTCCTCCGCCTTGGCCGGTTCGGGTTCGGGCTCGGCGGTGGGAAGGGGCACGAGGCGCAGCTCGGAGGCATTCGGCAGGTCGTCGAGCGTCTTCACCCCGAAATGCTCCATGAAATACTCCGTCGTTTCGTAGAGCATCGGCCGCCCCGGCAGGTCGGCTCGGCCGCCCGTGCGGATGAGGCGTCGATCGAGGAGTTTCTGCATCGTGCCATCGACCGAGACCCCCCGCACCGCCTCGATGTCGGCCTTCGTGATCGGCTGTCGGTAAGCAATGAGGGCGAGCGTCTCGAGCGCGGCGGCGCTCAGTTTTTCCGGCCGCATTTCAGGCAGGAGGGCGCGGATCCATTCGGCGAAGTCGGCGCGCGTCACGAAGCGCCATCCCGTCGCCCCTTCCTGCAGCTCGATAGCCCGGCCCGAGGTGGCGAGCGATTCCCCGAGTTCGGCGATGACCGACTCGATCTCGCCCGTCCCGATCGATTCCCAAGCCCGCGCCTCCGGCGCAAGATGATCCGAGGCGGCACGGCGGACCGCCTTCGCGATCTCGGCCGCCGAGACCGGCTCCGGCGCGGCATAAATCAGGGCCTCGACGATTTGGATGAGCTGCATGAAAACGTTCTAAGCGGGCCGGTAAACTGAACCGGATTGGGCGATTTGAAAGCGGATTTGTGACGGACGTCGGCCTTTTGCAGCTCCACGAACCATGTCCCGGTGAGTTCAGGGAGCCTCCGCCCCCGCTCGCTTCCACCTACTCCACCTTCAATCGGTTTATTATCCCGGTGAAGAACTTCTCCCCCCAGAGGGCGACCGCGTCCGCATCCCGGATGAAGGGCAGCACGTCGGCGCGGGCCAGGTCGAAGTCGACTTCGGCGAAGCGCTTTCGCAGCAGCCTTTGAACGGCTTCGCCCGTCAATCCTTCCGCGCCCTCCCAGTGTCCGGTCTGCTCCATTCGCTTTTGCAGGTGCGCGAGATGCACCGGGATGCCCTTCGCGAGATACCAGACGAAATCGTAGAAGTCGCGCCCCTTCACCCGCCGCTTCCAGCTCCGGCAGAGCAGCGCGTGGATCTTGCCAGCGAAGAGGCAGGAGGGGCGGTAGAGCTTCACCTGGAAGGGGATCGGCAGCAGGAGCGTCTCCACCTCCGTCTCCGCCCCCGCCGGAGGATCGGTGTCCAGCTCCATCTTGATCTTCAGTTTCCGCCCGGCGGGAAAATGGTTCTCCAGCCCACCGGGCACTCCGATCTCGAGGAGGTTGATCCGGGTGTTTCCCTTGTTGAAGGCCGAGTCGATCGCCGTTTCCACCTGCTTTTCCTTCTTTTCGACTTCGAAGGCGAAGCCGTAGCTGGCCAGTTCCGCCCGCACCGCCTCCATGTGGGGAGCGAGGTCGAAGTCCGCATCCGGTGCCAGCAGGGAGAAGTCCAGATCCTCCGAAAAGCGCGGCAGCCCGTGGAAGATCCGCAGGGCCGTCCCTCCGTAGAAAGCGGCATGCTCGTAGAACTTCGAACGCCACAGTCCGAGAAGGGCGAGTTCCTGCACGATCTCGCGCAGGGCGTTCTCCCAGTCGGAGGCCGTGACCGGTTCGTAGCGTTCGAGGAGGGACTGGAGCGCGGCGTTCATGAAGCGGGAATCGTTCGGCGGGAGTGCCGCTTCGCCATCCACCGGGCAAAAACCGAGACCGACCTGCGCCGATACACTGCGGCGATGGACTCGATCAGTCCGGGGTCGAGTTCGACCATCCGGTCCTCCTCGATGCGCAGGTCGTCGAAGAGGAAGGCGGGCACTTCGCGCTGCGCTTGCAAGTCCGCGGCCTGGGCGATCCGGTCGCAGAGCGCCTTCTCCGGCTGTGCGAGGAGATAAGCGCCGCCCTTGGCGGTCTCCCGGGTCACGCCGATCGCGAAGGCCCGCTCCGGGATCGGAAGGTAACGGAAGCGGCCCACCGGGGTGTCGAAGCTCCTCTCCCGCTTCGAGGTCATGCACGTGATCTCCTCCACCCGTTCGGGAATCATCCCGTAGTGGGCGAGGGCGTTCTCCAAGCTCACATAAGACGGTCCGTAGACCAGGCCCGAGAGCACCCGCGGATCCACCGCCAATCCCTCCTCTCCGGTCGCAACCGCAATATAAAGACCCCGCTTCACCTGGATGATTTCTCCGCCTTCGCAGAGCCGGCGCAGCTTGTCCCGCGGAGCACGGAAGTTCCGGAGCCGGTCCATCGCCAACTGGTAATCGAACGGCACTCCGCGCGGAAGGCGCGATTTTTTCTCCAATTTTGCCACGATGTCGAAAATAAATCGACTTACTTGCAGAAACAAGCAGTTTTTAAGACTGCCACCCACGACCCCGAAACACAGGGTCTACCGGGACAGCTTTACCGACCGGGCACGCTCTCTCGCCCATTCGGTCAGCCCCCCTCAAAACTCGTTCCGGATCATCTCGATTTCCCCGAGGACGCGCTCCTGCCTCACCCGGAAGTAATTCAGCTTCATCAGCTCAAGCACGGCGAGGAAGGTGACGATCATCTCATGCTTGGTCGTCGCGCCCTTGAAAAGGGCGGCGAAGGGCATCGAGCCGCCGGGCGGGATCAGCCCGAGGAGGTGGTCGATCTTGTCGCCCACGGTGTACTGGTCATCGACGATTTCGCCGAGCCCTTCGTCGTTGAAACGGTCGAGGATGTTCTGGAAAGCGCGGATCAGGTCGAAGATGCTGAGACCGTCGTCGAGCGGGCGCTCTTCATCGCCGGCGGGGATGATCTTGTCGGGCCGGTGGGTGAAGTGATTCTGCTGCTTCGACTCGCGCTCTCCGAGTTTGCGGGCCGCTTCCTTGAATTTCTTGTACTCGATGAGCTGGCGGATGAGATCCCAGCGCGGATCCTCCTCGTCGGCGTCCTCCTCGGGCGGCTGGACGTGCTTGGGCAGCATCATCCGGCTCTTGATGTAGCAGAGATTCGCCGCCATCACGAGGAACTCGCCCGCGAGGCCGATGTTGAGCAGCTTGAAGGTGTCGAGATACGACATGTACTGCTTCGTGATCCGCTCGATGGGGATGTCGTAGATGTCGATTTCCTCCTTCTTGATGAGGTAGAGGAGGAGGTCCATCGGTCCCTCGAAGATGTCGAGCTCGACCTTGTAGGGATTCTCGACGAAGTCGTCCGGATCGAAGGTGCCGGTCCCCTCGGTCTCGGGCAGGACCGGAGTTTCGGGAACGGCTACAGGCTCGGGAGCTGGATCGGATTCGGACACGGTCGTGGGGACTGGAGCCTTCAGCAAAGCCGCAGGCCCGTGCCTTTGCAAGGAGGGTCTCCGCCCACAACCGGGATATTTTCCGGCCGACCGGAGGCGGGACCTGCGTCATAAGCGGGAATTTTCCTCGCCGCTGCCGCAGATCGTGGAAATCTTGGGAATTCCCATTGTCATGACCCCGCTCCTTTTCATCGAAATGACCGCCGTGGTCGTCTCGGCGCTCTACGGAATCCTCCTCGCCGCCCGGAAGGGCATGGACGTGATGGGCGTTTTCACGGTGGCTTTTGCCGTCGCTTTCGGGGGCGGCACCTTGCGGGATCTCTTTCTCGATCGCAATCCCCTCTTCTGGATCGGCAATCCCCACTACCCGGTCATCGTGTTTGTGATCTCCCTGCTCTCTGGGCTGATCCTGGGTCACCTCCGCCGGATCCGCCCGCTCCTGCCGCTACCCGATGCCCTCGGCATGGCCCTGTTCACGCTCACCGGCACGGCCTACGCGGCCGACGCCGGGACGAGCGCCTTTGTCGCGGTGATGCTGGGCGTCATCACCGGCACGTTCGGAGGGGTGCTAGGCGATCTGCTTTGCAACGAACTGCCTTCACTTTTCATCCCCAGCCCCTTGAACGCGACCTGCGCCTTTACCGGGGCTTGGCTTTATCTGGGGCTGTTGAAAATCGACGTGCCGGAGCGGTATGCGCTCGTCGCGGGCATTCTCCTCATCGTCGCGTTCCGCCTCGCCGCAATCCGGTGGAACTGGACCCTGCCCGCCGTCCGCGAGGTGACGGGCAAGGGACCGAGACCATGAAGGACCGAGTTACGCGGTGACTTCTTTTCCGGAGGGAGCGGTGGCGGTGCGCGAGGACTTCGCGCCACGCTCCATGAACCAGACAATGCCGCCCATCAGCATGAAGACACCCATCACCGCCCAGGAGAGATAAAGAGCCCCCCAGACCCCTTCGGTGAAACCGTAGCTGTGCAGACCGACGCCGAGGTTGTTCACCCCCCACCAGCTGAAGGTGGTGATGATGGCGAGGACGAGGCTCTGCACGTGAATGCCGATCTCGCGGATCCAGCCGGCCATGCGGCCGTGGAGAATCACGAGCGTCCAGAGACAGATCATGAGAGCGCCGTTTTCCTTCGGATCCCAGCCCCAGAAGCGGCCCCAGCTGTAGTTCGCCCAGATCCCGCCGAGGACAGTGCCCACGAGCGAGAAGAAAAGGCAGAAACAGATGATGCCATAGTTCATCCGGGTGAGGAGACGATAGAAATCGGGATTCTCGTGCCGATGGAAGAGGCCTGCAAAACGTCCGGTGAGATAAACCATCCCGATCAAGGCCGCGACCAGCGCGGCGGCGTAGCCGATGTTGATGATCGTGACATGGGTCGCGAGCCAGAAGTTCGTATCGAGGACGGCGACCAATTGCCCCATCGTGTCGGTGGCTTCCTTCGCTTCATATTTGATCGAGAGGAACATGCCCAGCACTCCCGACACAACCGCAACGAGCGTGCCCACCCCGAGACGGGTGAAATACTCGAGGATAAGCCCGAGGAGCACGGCCGTCGCCGTGATGAAGATCACGGTGTCGTAGAGATTCGTGATGGGGGGCCGTTCGCGGATGATGCAACGCAAGGTGATGCCGTAGACGTTGAGCACGAGACCGACAAAGGCGAGGGCACCCGCGAGGAAGAGCAAACGCTTGCCCATGGTGCTGCCAGGCGTCAGCCAGCTGAAGGCCATCACGACAAACGCGAAGATGAAACAGACGAGCGAATTGGAGAACCACTTGCCGCGATAGAGCTGGATCTCGAGCTTGGAATGAGTCCCCTCACCACGCGCCTCCGCCACTTCGTGCTGTTTGTCGGAATAAGCCTGAAGGGCGCTGTGAAACGCCGGTTCCCCCTCGGCTTGCGCCTTCACGAGCCCTTGGATACCGGCCAGTTGTTCCTTCACCCAAGGGCGCTCGTCTTTGGAAGCGAGACCGGCGAGCATGAGGTCGCCGGCAGAGGTCCACTCCTCGTTTTCAGGATCTTTGGGTGGAAACAAGTTCAAGCCGCGGGCGGAACTCGCGTGGAAGAAAAAGAGTCTCGAAGCCGCGGAGAACATGCGCTCTTCCTCCGTCGCGCCGGCAGGCTGGCGGATCATCTGCACGAGCTGCTCGACCGTGATCTCGGGCATCTTGTCGATCATCTCGACCGTGTCGAGCCGCTTCGCCAACTCCGTGATTTCGGGCGGCATGATGTTTCCATTCACCAGAAGGTCTCCCTGGCGCGCGAAACCCAGCTGGCCGACGAGAAACTCGAACGAGCTGATGTTCCGCCCCAGCGTGAGGATCATGCCCTCGATGCGATCGAGCTCATATTGGGGATCTTTCTCGCTCTTCTCGTATTGATCCTGCTTCTCAGCGTATTGGGCGCTCAACTCGGAAAGCTTCGCCCGACCCGGGAGCAATTCGTTGTAGGAATAGCGGTCGCGTTTCGCCTTCGGGGAGACGCCGATCTGCACGACGGCCTCCGAGTCATCGATCACGAAGATCGGCATGTCCTTCGCGAGCTCTCCACGGAAGAGCACATCGAGGAACCAGGCCGCGTAGTGAAGCTTGTGTTGCTCGCCATCCTGCGTCTCGAAGGAGACCGCCGATTTGCCGAGGAATTGGAGCAGGGTGAAACGGGCCACGGTGTAGAGAGGCTTCACCCGTCCTTCGTGCTGCACGAGGAGGTTCTCGAAGGTGTGGACCGTCTCGTCTTTCCACGGCACATAGTTCTGGAGGGCGCTCTTCGGCAACTCGCGGGCGGAAAGATTCCCGGAGCCGGCGAAGAGAGCGAAGAGCGAAAGCAGGGCGAAACGCAGAGCGGATTTCATGTCGATGCGGGGTTGGCGAAACGTTTGCGGGCACGGGTCGTGAAGTTGACCAGCATGATGAGGAAATGGATGAGGAGTCCGGCGCTGGTGACGATGAGGGAATACAGCGGCCACTGGTCGGCGGGATTGTTCGCCACGGCGAACTGGGAAAACATGTCATCTCCCGGCTGCGCACCGGAGGGACCGAAGGATTCCTGGAAGAACGTATAGCCGGCGTGGCGCATGGGCTCGTTCATCTTGATCTCGAGCGATTTGTCGGGCTCGCCCTCCTCGAAGCGGGTCACGCGGCTCTCGTAATTCCGCGCCATGGAGACACCGGGGTGACGCTCGAAAATGAATTGATCGAGCTTCACGGTGAAGGGCACGGTCCACGATTTCTTCACCAGGAGGGCGCCATAGAGCTGATCCCCGATGGTGAAGGTGAAAGGCATCGGTTTCTCGCGAGGATCGAACCGGTAGGAGCCCGCCCAGAGGATCGCCTCGATCGGAGCCCCACCATCCCGGGGACGGATTTCGATGAAACATCCGGGCAGATTCTGCTCGGCCTCTTTCGAGGGTTTCTGCGGGGAGAGTTTGAAGCCATCGATCTCCTTGCCCGTGACACCTGCCGCCATCGGAGCCGAGGTCGGGATGGGCGTCGCGTTCGGCGCGTAGCCGTTGATGACCACATCAAAAGGCAGGGTTTCCGCATGGATGACGCGCTGCTCGTCGGACCGCATCGTCTCGAGATACTCCGAGGGGTAGATCCAGGCTTTCTCGGCAACGCCCTCTTTCGAGAGAGGCATGATCTCAAGCTGCCATTCGCGGTAGCTCTCGACCCGGTTGCTCGACATGCCTCCGTAGAGAGCCATGTAGCCGTCGGTGGAGAAAGCCCACGTCACGAACCCGCCGGCGAGGAGCATGAGCATGCCGATGTGGGAGATGAGCATGCCGAATCCCTTCCAGCGTTTCCTCACCTTCACGATCGCCCCGAGAGTCATGTTGACGAAGAGGAGGATCATCAGGAGCAGTCCGCCGGGCAGGAGTACGGGGATGCCGAAGATCTTGTCGTCAAAGAACCACGAATGGAAATACTTCGCCTTGGCGGCATGCAGGCCGTGATCGACCTGACCAAGCGTGCCCAGCAAGGTCACCAAGGTCATGAACACGAGCACGACGGTGGCGAGCTTGAAGGAGGTGAAAAATTGGAACAACAACCGCGGCCAATTTTGCGGAGACCAATCGATCGATTTGGAGGAGGGGTTTGCCATGATCGGGTCGGATCAGTTGGTGTTGATGTTGAGAGAGCTGACGAACTGGTCGAAGGCGGTGCCGTTCTGTTCGACAAGCGCCTTGGGTCCGGTCATCTTCACAAAGACGGCCCCGCCCTCACCTGCGAGGATGAGCCCCATGAGACGATAGTCGGCGAATTTCTGATCGCTGCCCATGCCCGGAGAGAAGGTGCCATCCACCGATACGAACGTCGCCGGTTGGCCGAAGAGCGGACGCGTCGGCAAGGCGGCAACCTGCTCGTCGGTGAGCGCCTCCGCCCCCATCTGCGAGCGCCAGCGGTTCACGTTGGCGGCCAAACCACCGCCGGCACCGGGGAGTCGGGCGACATAACATTCGCCTTCCCCGTTGGGGCCGAAGGTGAAATTGACGTCGCGCATCATGGAGCCGGCCTTTTCGGTCCAGCCCTCCGGCGTGTCATAGACGAGAGCGGCCGCGGCCCCGCTGGTGGATTCCGCCGCCTCCGCCGAAGGGCGGGTCGAATAACGGAAACGATCCATGCTCGTCTCGACGATACGGAAGTTTTTCTCCGAATCGGAGAGCGGGCGCTCGATGAGGCCGGGCGTGTCTTCCCCGCCGCAGGAGGCGAGAAAACTGGCCAGGGCCAACAAGGGCAAAGTCACGGAAAAGACCGGAGGACGCATCATGGGGAGGTTTGCTGGAGGATTACGACGCCAACGAGGGCGGGAGCGCTCAAATTCGCCGCGATGGCGCAAGGGGAAAGCAGGAAAAAGCGGCGAAATCCCTACTTTTTCTCGGGAGCGGGAGCCGCGGCTGGTGTGGCAGGTGCCGGAGCGGCCGGTTTCGGGGTCTCGGTCTTCGGTGCCTCGGCCGGTTTGGCTGCCGGTGCCGGGGCGGCAGGCTTGGCCTCCGTCGGCTTAGCTTCCGACGGCTTGGCAGCTTCAACCGGCTTGGCAGCCGGTGCCGGAGTCGCGGGTTTCGTTTCCGCAGGTTTGGGCGTGGCGGCCGGCTTGGGAGCGTCGGCCGGAGTGTTCGCGGGAGCCGGAGCCGCTGGTTTCGGCGCATCCGTCTTGGGCACCTCTGCTTTCTTTTCCGCTGGTTTGGGAGCATCCGCTTTGGCTGGTTCGGCTGCTTTGGCAGGTTCAGGTTTCTTCTCGGCCGGCGGAGTTTGGGGTGCCGGGGCTGCGGGAGCCGGAGTCGCCAGGTCCACACCCGTGTTGATTTCGAGATTCACGCTCCGCTCGAAGGCCTTGGCCTCCGCGGGATCGACTCCCGTTTGCCAGACGTAGGCCTTTTTCAAGGACGGGAGCTTGGCAAACGTCTCGAAGATCCCGTTGTCGACCTTGGTTCCGTATAGATTGACGTATTCGAGCTTGGCAAGAGAGGCGATCTCCGCGATGCCCTTGCTGGTAACGGCGGTGTTCTCGAGATGGAGCCTCTCGAGGTCACGCATGAGGCGCACCGTCTTCATCCCCGCGTCCGTCACCTGGCTGCGGGCCAGATCGAGCCAGACGATGCGCTCCGCGACGGGTTCGAGCATCTTCAGCTGGTCGTCACCGAAATCTTTCGCGCCATTGATCACGTTCACCCGGAGGCGATCGTCCTCGGCGGAGATCGGCATCACGGAGAAGCGATACTTCTCCGCCGCCTCGTTGACCTCGGCCATGCGGGCGGTTTTTTCCTCTTCCGGCAGGGAATCCCATACGGACGGTGCGGCAGCGACCTCGGCGACGGTCTCCACCTCTTTGCCGGCGTGGATCGCGGCGACTTCGGTGGCGATCGCCACGATGCCCGGATCGCTCCCCAGTTGGGCCACGGTCGTGTCCGTCTTCGCACCGGCATTGATCCACAGTTTCAGCAATTCCACCTCGGCGGCCTGGAGCGGATCACCTTGCGGGGGCATGAATTCATCGTCGTCGTGCGGCAGGAGGACGCGGACGATCATTTCCGACTCATCCGCCTTGCCCGGTACCACGGTGGGATAGTCCGAACCTTCGGCACCCGCGAGGAGCAGCTCGTAGGTATCCATGCGGAGCTTGCCTTTGATCTTGTTTTCGTTGTGGCACTCGTTGCAGGTCTTCTCGAGCACGGGCACGACGAGATCCTGATAGACGAGCCGCTCGCCGATCGGTGTTTCGACCGGTGCCTCCCCAGCCCCTGCCGCGGGCCCCTCCGCCGGCTCCTCCGCGTGGGTGCCGAGACCGATCAGCAGGGCGGGTTTCAAGGCGGCGGGCGCATGCTCCGTGAGGTAGTCGGGCTCGTGCACCATCGCTCCCCCAAAATGGCCGCTCGCCGCCGTGGCGAAGGCCGCCACCGCCGTTCCGAAGCCCGAGAGAATCCGCTTTCCCTTCACCGCGAAGACGAGGGCGAAGAGCGTGAAGACGACCACGGCAAGACCAAAGTAGAGGTGCAGGTTCATCGCCCGCCCCGAATAGTCCTCGAGCGTCATGAGGAGGTAACCGACCACCGTTGCCCCGATCCCGCTGAGGAAACTGAGCCATAGAACAAACGGAATGGTGGGCCGCAGATGGGCGAAGGCCGTGAAGTAACCCAGCGCCTCCATGATCAGGACCAGAAAGATGAGACCGATCGGCAGGTGCACGATCAGCACGTGGAAGCGGGCGATGAAATGCAGGAATCCGCCCTGCTCGGCCCCGCCGCGATAGGCGAACCAGATCCCGGCGAGGAGCGCCGCCCAGACGATCCCAAGGAGGATCGCCAGCTTGACCGAAGTCTTCGTGGGCGCCTGATGCTTCACAAAACTACTCATATTCCACGAGCTTCGCGCCGGTGGGGAGGGTGGTCAAATGCGCGTTGGCGTGCAAAAAGCCACCGTAACGAGCCATCCGGCAGGTCCCCGCATCCGACCCCTTCGGGCTCATTTGGTTGCCGATGGGACCGAACCGAGGCTCCGCGGAAATTAATTTGGCAAAGTGAAATATTTCGCTTCAATAAGCTTGCGACTCCATTATGGAAACAATGCGGGTTTGGTCGGTCTCTTGCTGATTCCTCCAACGCCGTTCCATTGTCCCTCATCCGATCACCGCCTTGGCCGACAAACCGACAGACCAGCTCGGCAAAAACTACTTCCAGACCCGGGAGAAGTTGAGCAAGACCATCGAGTCGCTCGGCGAGCTGGGACGGGAGAGCGGGATCAATCCGGGCCGTCTCGCCCTCCTCAAAAATCTCCTCGCCAACCTCGAGGATCCCTTCCTCTTCGTTGTCGTCGGCGAAGTGAACGCCGGCAAATCGACCCTGCTGAACGCCCTCTTCGGCGAAGATTTCTGCAATGCCGACGTCATCCCCACGACCGAGCGCATCGCCTTTTTCAAACACGGGGCCGAGCCCCACGAATTCGAATTCTCCGAGGACATCGTCGAGGTTTTCCGCCCCAACGCCTTCCTGAAGGATTTCAATCTCGTCGACACGCCCGGGACGAACTCGATCGAGTCCACCCACCAGCAGATCACCGAGCAATTCCTGCCGATGGCGGATCTCGTGCTCTTTGTCTTTTCGGTGACGAATCCCTGGGGAGCCTCGACCTGGGAATTTCTCGACCGCATCCACCACCAGTGGAAAAAGAAGATCGTCTTCATCCTCCAGCAGTGCGACCTCCGCACCGACGAGGAAGTCGCCGCCATCCTTGAGCACCTCCAGAAGACCGCACATCACCGCTTCGGCCAGCATTTCCCCACCTTCGCGGTCTCGGCGAAAAAGGCCTTCCTCGCGAAGACCTCCGGGTTGGAAAACGAGGACTTCTCGCGCAAGAGCCAGATCGAGGGGCTCGAGCGCTACATCGCCGGAGTCGTCGAATCCTCCGAACCGCGTCTCATCAAGCTGATCCATGCCTGGCGTGCCGCCTGCTACGTGCTCGGGGAAGTGAAGGAAAGCCTCGGCACCGCCTCCGAGATCATCCGCGCCGACAACGAGCTACTCAGCGAGCTCGAGCCCGCCTGCAAGATGCAGCAGGAGCGCACCTTGAAAAAATGCGAGCCGCTCTTCGAGGCCTTCGATCAGAGCTTCATGGCCGCCGGGCTCCAGGCCGAGCCGCTTCTGGATTCCGAGTTCCGCGTCATCTCCGCCCTCATGCCCAAACGCAAGAGCGCCGAGGAAATCGAGGGCCTCATCTTCGCCACGACGATGAAAGCCGTGCGCCGCAGCATCGGGGCCGGTGCCACTGCGGTGAAGGAAGACGTCGCCCATCTCTGGGAGCGGGTCTCCGAGGAGATGCAGGAGCATTTCAATCTCGAGCTCAGCGTCGGCGAAGACGGCACCCCCGACTGGAGCGCCGCCCACCGCCGCATCGAGGAGAAGGTGGAAGAGGCCACTGCCGCGACCTTGCGCGATCTGAAGCTGCGCGATCAGCTCGGCGGTCTCTTCCAGCGCCGCAGCCGGATGATCTGGGGCTTCATTTTCTCCGCCATCCTCACCGCCCTCGGCGGCGTCATTCTCACGATGCTGGAGCAATCCCCGTGGAATGCGATCGCCTTCGGCATCGCCTCCTGTCTTCTCGCCCTCGGCGCGGTGGTGGGATCGCAATCGGTGAAAAAGGCCCGCGCTTTCTACACCGCGATCCTCGACCGCCATCGCGAGTTGCTCGCCAAAGCGCAACGCAAGGCCTTCACCGAAGGCACGACCGCTTTCTATCAAGACTTCATCGGACTTTTCGAGCCCCTTCGCAACGTCTGCCGCGAGCATCGCGAGCGCTACGAGCCCCAGCTCCGCGTCATCAAGCAGACCGAGACCTCCCTCGCCGAACTCGAGCGCATCCTC
Organism: Verrucomicrobiales bacterium; assembly: GCA_016795385.1. Lineage (GTDB taxonomy): Bacteria > Verrucomicrobiota > Verrucomicrobiia > Verrucomicrobiales > DEV007 > Arctic95D-9. Next base: position 116,934 of record JAEUHI010000025.1, read on the forward strand.
GCTCCCGTCGAAAAGGCGCTCAGCTCCCGGAAATAGTCGAGACCGTCTCCGCGAAGGCCAGCTCCGCCAGATCGCAGAGGAGATGCCCGGCGATGAGGTGACATTCCTGCACCCGCGCCGTCACCGGAGAAGGCACCGCGAGGGTGAGATCGGCGAGTTCCGCGCAACGCCCCCCGTTCTGTCCCGTGAAGGCAAAGGTTCCGATGCCTTCGCCGCGGGCGAATTCGAGGCCGCGCACCACATTCTTGCTCGTGCCCGAGGTCGAGATGCCCACGACGATGTCGCCCGGCCGGCAGAGCGCCTCGATCTGGCGGGCGAAGACCGTCTCGAATCCGAAATCATTGGCACAGGCCGTCAGCGCCGAGGTATCCGTGGTCAGCGCGAGCGAGGGCAGCCCCCGGCGATTGCGCGTGAAGCGCACCGTGAACTCCGTCGCGAAATGCTGCGAATCCGCCGCGCTGCCGCCGTTGCCGAAAAAGCAGATCTTTCCCCCATCGCGCAGGCAGGCCACCGTGCGAGCCGCCATCTCGGCGATGATGCCCGAGCAGGCGTCCTGGAATCGCGCCACCGTCGCGGCGTGGTCGTCGAGGGTCTCGCGGATGATGCGGTCGTTGTCGATCATGGCTTAGTAAACGGATCAGGCCGGCACTCCTTGGGGAAAATCCCGGGTGATCGCCTCGAGCAACTCCTCGCGTTCGATCGGAGTCGTGCCCAGCTTGCCGACGACGACGCTGCTCGCGAGATTCGAAATCCGCGCCGCGATCACCGGCGAGAGGCCCGCACAAAGGCCGAGCGTATAAACCGCGATCGCCGTATCGCCGGCACCCGAGACATCGAAGACCTCGCGCGCCTTGGCCGGAATGTGGGCCGGAATCGACCCTGTTGAGAAGACGAGCATACCCTGTTCACCCAGGGTCAGGAGGATCTGATCGCAGGACCATCGCTCCAGCAGGCGCGAGCCCACCTCGAGGAGCGGACCATCTTCCAGCGGCGGAACGCCCGCGTCGCGGTTCACGTCTTCGATTCCGGCACAGGCGAAGGCCTCGGAGCGGTTCGGCTTCACCGTCGTCACGCCACGCCATTCCACCGGATTGCCCGGCTTCGGATCGACCGTCACCGGCACCCCGCGCTCCGCAGCCGCCGCGAGCAGTCCGGCGACGAGTTCGGCACTGATGAGACCCTTGCCATAATCCTCGATGATGATCCCGTCGATGCGCGGCAGCACCTCGCGGATGCGCGCGACCAGCTCCGCCGCGAGCGCGGGCTCGAGCGGATGCCGTTTCTCCCGATCGATCCGGACGACCTGCTGATGCCTCGCGACGACGCGAGTTTTCGTAATCGTGTGATACTCCGGACGCCGCAGACAGAGCTCCATCCCGATGCCGTGTTCGCCGAGCGTTTCCTCGAGAAGAGTTCCATTCGCATCGAGCCCGTAGAGACCTGAGAGCTCCACCTTCGCTCCAAAGGGAGTGATGTTCCTCGCGACATTGGCGGCACCACCGGGATAGCGCGATTCGCTCTGCACCTCCACGACCGGCACGGGAGCCTCGGGAGAAATGCGCGAGACGCTGCCCCAGATGAACCAATCCAGCATCACATCCCCGACGACGAGGATGCGGCAGTCGGCAAATCGGGCGAGGAGGGCCTCGGGAGTCAGGGTCGTTTCCGCCATGGGCGGCTAGGCTAAAGCGGACGCGGCGGGATTGCAAAGAGGGATCGCAAGGGGCGGAGGATCCGATCACCAGACCCGATACGGCGACTGGAGCCCCGACAAAATGAGAAAATCCCGCACCGCGCGGCCCCGCCAACAGGGGTCGGCGAGCCGCAACACCTCGCGATGGTCCACCCAACCCAGGGGCCAAGTCCGGAAGACGGGATCGCCGTAGCAGGACATTCCTCCCCAGCCTGGCAACGTCGCCAAGGGAATCCGCACCTGCTGGCGAAGGGTGATGACGATCGGTCCCTCGATCCCGGCAAGCCCGGTCACAGCCACCGGCTCAGAAACCGGAGCCGGGCCGGGTTCATCCGCCGGCACTGTCGTTTCCGTACCCGGCAAATCCTCCACCGGCTCGTAGAGGGAACGATAAGAAGGCGAGAGGAGATCATAGCCCACCTTCGCGATCCCCTCGCGATGACGGAAGGTCAGCCCGGTCGTGTCGGCGCCCATCACGAAAATCTCGCGGTAAACCTGTCCCTGCGTCGTCGTCAGACTTTCGTGATCGTAGTCGCCCTCCTGAGCGGTCGCCATACCGAACCCACCTGCCAAACACAGACAAAGAGCAGATCTGAGAAAATTCATAATATTGAGACTCTTAATTGAAAATCGTTTCGAGTCCAAGCCAAAAATCGCGCGACCGCGGCCCGCTCTTTCGACGCGAAAATTCACCGATCTTCCCTTATCGGTAGAGACATGAGCCACGAACTTGCCTCCTCCTTTGAATCGGAAGTGATCCAACGCAGCCACGAAGTGCCGGTGCTCGTCGATTTCTGGGCCGACTGGTGCGGACCTTGTCTCATGTTCGGCCCCATCCTCGAGCGTTCCGTCGCCGCAGCCGGGGGCCGTTGGGAACTCGTGAAGGTCAATACCGAGCGCCATCCCGATCTCGCCCAGCGCCACGGCATCCGCAGCCTCCCGACGATCCGTCTTTTTGTGAAGGGCGTCTCTGTCGCCGAATCACTCGGCGCGCTCTCCGACGCGGCGTTGAAGCAATGGCTCGACCGCCATCTCCCTTCGAAACACGACGCCGCCCTCGATGCCGCCGAAGCCAGGCTATCTGCGGGAGAGTTCGCCTCCGTCGCCAAAACCGCCGACGAAGTGCTCGCCGCGGAACCGGGGAACGATCGTGCCCTATTTCTGAAAGCGATCAGTTCCCTCGCCCTCGATCCCACCGCCGTCGCCACCAGTGCCAACGCCATTCCCGCGGGTTCGCCCTTCTTCGAAAAAACCGGACCGCTCAAGGAACTCGCGAAAATTCTCGTCGCGCCCCCGACCGAAGAGGGCAAAGGGGCGGTCCCCTGCGCGAACGCCATCGCCGCGATCCGAAAGCTCGATTGGGACGCCGCGTGCGCCGCCTTTCTCGAGTTGCTCGAGCGCGACCGCCACTACGGCTACGACCTCGCCGCGAAAGCGCTGAAGCAGATCTTCCTCCTCCTCGGTCCCCGCGACGCCATCACCACCCGACACCAGCCGCGTTTCGCGAGCCTGCTCTTTTCCTGACCATGAACGAATCCGAAGACGACCTCCGCGCCCGGCTCACACCGGAACAATATCACGTGACCTGCAACGGCGGCACCGAGCCACCCTTCGACAACGCCTACTGGGATCACAAGGAAGCGGGCACCTACGTCGATGTCATCAGCGGGGTGCCGCTCTTTTCCTCGGAGGCGAAATTCGACAGCGGCACCGGTTGGCCGAGCTTTTTCGCCCCGATCGACGGTGATGAAATCGTGGAGGTGGTCGACACCAGCTACGGCATGCGCCGCGTCGAAGTGCGTGCGAAAACTTCCGGCGCCCATCTCGGCCATGTTTTTCCCGACGGCCCCAAGCCGACCGGTCTGCGCTATTGCATCAACTCCGCCGCGCTGAGATTTGTGCCGGCGTGAGTTCTGATGAAAGCGGTGGGACGCCGCTTCTACTTTCACGCCCTCGGGTGGGACTTCTCGTAGACCTGCTTCATCCGCTCGATCGAGACGTGGGTGTAGATCTGCGTCGTCGAAAGACTCGCGTGACCCAACAAGGTCTGCACGCTGCGCAGATCGGCTCCGTGATCGAGCAAGTGGGTCGCGAAGCTGTGGCGGAGTTTGTGCGGGCTCGCCTTCTGCGGGATGTCGCAGAGGGCGTGATACTTTTGAAACAGGTCCGAGATCGCCCGCGTCGTCATCCGCCTTCTCAATTTGCTGAGAAAGAGCGCGCCCGACATCACCTTCGCGGCATTGCGATAGCGATGGATCGCCTCCGCCGCCGTACTGCCGATGGGACAGACCCGCTCCTTGCTGCCTTTGCCGAAGACACGAATGCATTCGTGATGCAGGTCGAAATCCTCGACATTCAGCGCCGCCAGTTCGGAGAGACGGATGCCCGATCCATAAAACAACTCCAGGATCGCCGCATCGCGCTCCGCCGCCCAGGACGGAGCCTGCTTCGGCTGCACGATGTGAAAGGGCTTTTCGAGCAGCTCGATCACCTGCTTCTGGTTCAGCACCACCGGCAGCTTTTTCTCCGCCTTCGGGAGAAGGACATCCGCGACCGGATTGCTCTTCAATCCCGCACGCCGGGTGAGGAATTTGTAAAAGCTCCGCAAGGCCGCGAAGTGAAGACGCACCGTGGCGCGGGCGAGATTGTCGCGCATGCAGCGGTAGAGGTAATCCCGGAAATCCTCGGGATCGGCGTCGGCCCAGCCTTTTTTCGCCGGCAACCACTCGCGGAAGCGCGTGATGGCGTGCTCGTAATTCGCGAGAGTGCGATGCGAGCTGTTCTTCTCGACCGAAAGGTATTCGAGGAATTCCTCGAGCCGGTCGTCGTGGGCTCGGGCGGAGACGGACACGCGGAGGAAAGGTTGCGGGCGTCCCGGCCGGGGGCGCTCAGTTCACCGAGGCACCACCCTTCGGCCAGAAGTGTGCGCCGCGATAGCTGAGCGACGAACTCATCGCGCCCGGCGCGTCCGAAGGATGCTCGGGCAGGCGGACGGTCTGCTCGAAGATCGCGCGGAAGCCATGAGAATCATTCCAGCCCAGAGCGATGCGGTATTCGCGGTCTTCGGCGAGGAGCGGCACGATGAAATGGCCGGCTTCGCGATGGAGGAAAATCGTTTCCTCGGCGTCCGACTGCTGCCCGTTCACCTGGAGGCAAAGGCGGACCGACGAGTGCATCGGGTGGCGCTCGCTCGTCAGATTCCAGTAGACCACCGCCGTGTCGCAATTCCGCGGGATCACCGCGAACGAGTCGTCACAGTAAGGAATGGAGTCAAAAACGGGATCTGAGGCGACGGCTTCCATGGCAGATTCGGGGCGATAGTTAAGAGAAGTTAAGCATAGCGCGTTCCGAATTACCAGATTTTTTTGAAACTTCCGCAAATTTTTTCCAAGTCTTTCAACGAGCGGAATTTCCACATGGGGCTACCCTATTCGCCCATGCTCACCAAGCGCATCATTCCCTGCCTCGACGTCACCGATGGACGGGTCGTCAAGGGCACCAATTTCGTGAACCTCCGCGACGCCGGCGACCCCGTCGATTGCGCCGTGGAATACAATCGCCAGGGGGCCGACGAGCTCGTCTTTCTCGACATCACCGCCTCCTCCGATGGACGGCAGACCATGGTCGATGTCGTGCGCCGCACCGCCGAGCGCTGCTTCATGCCCGTCACCGTCGGCGGCGGCATCCGCAAGGTCGAGGACATGCGCGAGATGCTCCTCGCCGGAGCCGACAAGGTGGGCGTCAACACCGCCGCAGTCAACGATCCCGAACTCGTCTCCGCCGGATCGAAGGCCTTCGGTGCCCAATGCATCGTCGTCGCGATCGACGCGAAGCGGAAAGCCGACGGCACCGGCTGGGAGGTCTACACGCACGGAGGACGCACCCCGACCGGACGCGACGCCGTCGCATGGGCGAAGGAGGTCTACCAACGCGGCGCCGGCGAAATCCTTCTCACGAGCATGGACGCCGACGGCACCAAGGCCGGCTACGACATCGCCCTCACCGCCGCCATCAGCGCCGCCGTGCCCATTCCCGTGATCGCCAGCGGAGGTGCGGGCAATCTCGATCACATGGTCGAGGTTCTCGACCGGGGCAAGGCCGACGCCGTCCTCGCCGCCAGCATTTTCCACTTCGGCGAATACACCGTCGCCGATGTGAAGGAGTATCTCGGAAAACACGGCGTGCCGGTGCGGCCGGCGGTGGGGTGAGAAAAATTCGCTTTTCACCAAACCGCCATCACGCGGTAACCAATCGGTAACACGGATCGGGGAGGATGGGCTCGTCGAAACCCTCCGTCGCGGACGCGATCGTCCGCGCAACGGGAAGCTTCGGCGAGAAAACCGAAATCCATCCCCATCCATGAAGAACCGACTGATCCCGTCCGCCCGCAACCGCCGCACCCGCGCCTTCACCCTCATCGAACTGCTCACCGTCACCGCGATCATCGCGGTGCTCTCGGCCGCGATCTTCCCGGGGGTGAAGGCCTCGATGCGCAACGCCCAGATGAATGCGGCGATGCAGAACGCGCGGCAGATCTCCGTCTCGCTCCGGAATTACGCCGCCGACTTCGAAGGCATGTTCCCCGCGGCCTTCGATCCGAAAACCGAGGAGGAATACTCGAACTCGAACGAGGTCTTCCGGAATCTCTTTCCCCAATACATCGACACCGAGCGCGTCTTCGCCGTCACCGGCAGCGCGTGGGGCGGACGGGCCGACGGCCGCATCGACGACGAAAACGAGATCCTCGAGCCAGGCGAAAACCACTGGGCCTACATCGCCGGACTCACCGACACCTCGCGCAGCGACTGGCCCCTCCTCGTCGATGGCAGCAACGGCGAAGGCGGCTACGGCTCCGTGAAGACCGAAAAGGGTGGCCTCTGGGAAGGCGGCAAAGCCATCGTCGTCCGCGTCGGCGGCAGCGCCGAGACCGTGCGGCTCGAGGGCGATGACGGCGACCGCTACCTGCCCCGCTACGGCTATCCCGAAGACAACGCCCTCGACCTCGAAGCCTACATGGGAGACGGACCGAAGTTCCTCGATCCGGCCGAGTGAAAAATTCCATCCGGTCGCGATTCGCCTTCCCATCCCCACGGCCTTTTTGTTAGACTCCGCGTTATGAAGGGCAGCAGCATGTGGCTGAGCCGACGCCAGGTCCGCTGGCTCATCGTGCTGCTCGCGCTGCTGCCTCTCCTCCCCGCCATCGTCGCGATGCGCCTCGCGATCGACAACGCCCTCCGCGAGCGCGACGAGGCCATCGCGGAGGAGACGCGGATCTACCGCGATCAGTTGATCTACCTCGTCACCCGCACCTCGCTTAATGCCAGACCGGAGGCGGACGGTGCCCTGCTCTTCTCCCAGCTTCAACGCATCTTCGGGGAAGAGGCGACCGTGCAGCTGCTCGATCCTTCCTCGGAGAATGTCTGGGCGCATGGCCGCACTCCATCGGGCGACGCCATCAGCATGGTCATCCAGGAGGGCGTCTACACCGGCTGGACCGTCCTCCTCGACCGCGTCGTAGATCTGCCCGAATACATCCGCGAGGCGAAAGTCAACGCCTGGGCCCGCGCCAGCGCGTGGGCCTGCGGGGTCGCCCTCGTCGCCGCGCTCGTGTGGTTCGCGGTGCACCGCGGCCTGCAGGTCGACGATCTCCGCAGCGATCTCCTCACCACCGTCTCACACGAGATGAAAACGCCCCTCGCCTCGATGCGTATCCTCCTCGAAACCCTCGCCGACGATCAGGACGGCATGATCCACCTCGACGACGCGAAGCGGCGCGACTACCTCGACCTCACCTTGCAGGAAAACCGCCGCCTCACCCGCTTGGCCGAGGATTTCCTCACCTTCGCCCGTCTCGAGCGCGGGGAACTCAAGCTGCGCCATGTCGTCTGCGATCTCGACGGGATCATCGACCAAGTCCTCACCGAACTCGCGCCGGCCATTGAAGCAGCGGGGGCCAACGTCTCCCACGGTCCAACCGATCGCCGCGTCTGGGGAGATCCCGAAGCGATCACCTCGATCGTCCGCAACCTCGTCGAGAACGCGTTGAAATACGGCATCGGTGCCGACGGGGTTTCCGAGATCCACCTCTCGACCCTACCCTCTTCAATGCCCGACCATACCCTCTTGGTCGTCGCCGATCACGGTCCCGGCATCGCCCCGGCTCATCAGCGCGCCATTTTCCGCCGCTTCTTCCGCATCGACGACCGGCTTTCGAATTCGGGGTCCGGCGTGGGGCTCGGACTCGCCATCTGCCGCCACTTCGCGAAGACGATGAAAGGCCGGATCGACTGGGAACCGAATCCCGGAGGCGGCAGCCGTTTTGTCGTGAGACTCCGCTCCGCTGAATCACGACCTTCGCGAACGAACCTTACCGAAACCCCGGAACCCGCCCTGACATGACCACCCATCGCCTCCTCATCGTCGAGGACGATCCCGCGCTCCTCCGCGGGGTCGCCGACAACTTCGCCGCCCGCGGCTACCACGTCGAGACCGCGAGCGATGGCGAACGCGGACTCGAGAAAGCACGGCGTCTCAAACTCGATCTCGCGATTCTCGACGTGATGCTGCCGCGCATCAACGGCTACGAGATCTGCCGCAATCTCAGGCATGAGGGATCGTCCCTGCCCGTCGTGTTCATGACCGCGAAAGGCGAGGAAAGCGACGTCCTCCTCGGACTCGGCCTCGGAGCCGATGACTACGTGCGCAAACCCTTTGGCATCCGCGAACTCCTCGCCCGCGTGGAGGCCGTCTTGCGGCGTGCCGAGGCACGCGACCCGAAGAGCGGGGACACCGGTGAAGTCGAATTCCGTTTCGGCGACTTCGTCCTCGACCGATCCTCACGCTCCCTCCGCCGGATCGGCGGAGACGAGATCGAGCTTTCCCCCAAGGAATACGGCCTGCTCGATTTCTTCTGCCAGCGCGCCGGCCGCGCCCTCAGCCGCGACGAAATCATGGACGAAGTCTGGGGCTACGACTCCCGCGTCACGAGCCGAAGCATCGACCGTTTCGTGACGAACCTCCGAAAGAAGATCGAGACAGATCCCGGGCATCCAAGGATCGAGACGATCCGAGAGTTTGGGTATCGGTTCCGGGTGTGAGCGCTGCGTCACGCCAACGCCTCGCGGATGACATGCCCGTGCACGTCCGTGAGCCGGCGCTCCATCCCGTTGTGGTACCACGTGAGCCGCTCGTGATCGATTCCTAACAAGTGCAGAATCGTGGCGTGGAAATCGTAGACGGTGGAAATGTTCTCGACCGCCTTCCAGCCGAATTCATCCGTCGCCCCGTAGCTGAAGGGGGCCTTCACCCCCGCTCCCGCGAGCCAGCCGGTGAAGCCGGCGGGATTGTGATCGCGACCACTCGCGCCTTTCTGGAAGGTCGGCATGCGCCCGAACTCGGTACACCAGACGACGAGCGTGTTTTCGAGAAGACCACGCTGTTTCAAATCCTTGATCAGCGCGGCGGTCGGTTGGTCGAGGATGTGGGCGTGACCGGGATATTGCTCGTAGATCGACTTGTGGCCGTCCCAGTTGCCGACGCCCTCGCCCATCGCGTAGGCCCCGTTGAAAATCTGCACGAAGCGCACCCCGCGCTCGAGGAGACGGCGCGCGAGGATGCAGTTTTTCGCATAGCCTGCCCGCACCGCGTTCTGCGTGTCGTCGGCGCCGTAGGCCTTCAGCACGTGCGCCGGCTCGTTCGCGAGATCGGTCAATTCCGGCACCGAGAGCTGCATGCGCGCGGCCAGTTCGTAGCTCGCGATGCGCGCAGCGAGTTCGGAATCGCCGGGAAACTGCTCGAGGTGCCGCGCATTGAGCCGTTTCAGAAAATCCGAGGTGTCGCGGTTCGCCGCCGGCGAGATTCCGGCAGGAGTATCGAGGTAGCGGATCGGCTTCGCCGCATTGAAGGAGGTGCCCTGAAACTGCGCGGGGAGAAAGGCCGAGCCCCAGTTGTTCCCCGCCGCTTGCGGCAGGCCGCGCGGATCGGGGATGGAAACGAAGGCGGGCAGGCTGTCGTTGTCCGAGCCGAGCGCGTAACTCGTCCACGCGCCCATCGAGGGATATCCCTCCAGCGTTTGCCCGGTGGACATGTAGGTCTCGCCAGGACCGTGAGTGTTTGTCTTGCTGGTGAGCGAATGGATGAAGCAGAGATCGTCGGCCAGCTCCGCGAGATTCGGGATGAGGTCGCTGATCATCTTGCCGCTCTGTCCGCGCGGTTTGAATTCGTATTTCGGCTTGATCAGATTCCCCTGCTCGCCCTGAAAGGTGACGATCTTCTGGTCCGACGGCATCGGGGTGTCATGCCGTTTGATCAACTCGGGTTTGTAGTCCCACGTATCGACCTGGCTGACTGCCCCCGAACAGAAAATGACGAGGACGTTCCGCGCCTTTGCTGGAAAATTGCCGTTCCTCGACGCGTAGGGCTGCGCCGGATCGATCTGCGGACGGAAAGGACCCAGCTTCGAAGTCGAGGCGAGCAAGGAATCACGACCGAGCAACTGCGCCAGCGCGATCGATCCGAGACCGGTCGCCGACTGGCTGAGAAAACGACGCCGATCGAGCAAGGTGCGTCCAGCGGCGGAGAGGGCTTCGGCGGAGGGACGGTTCATGCGTGGAGAATACGGGAGAATTCCGACCACTGAATACCCGTCTTCGCGGCTCGGTAAGTAAATTGTATACAATCAATTGGCCGCAGTAGTTGCCAAAAAGGAAGCATTCCGCTACCTTTTCAACACCATGGCCACCCTTGTCATCAAATCTTTCCCCGAAGAACTGCATGCCAAACTCAAGGCCATGGCAGCGGCGCACCGCCGGTCGGTGACGCAGGAGACGATTCATTTGATCGAGGCGGCGCTGGCCTCGGAAGAAACGGCGCGGGTGGCGGAGGCTCCGACCTCCTATTGGGCCACGAGGAAGCTGTTGCCGGAGTATGAGGCGCTCTTGAAATCAGGCGCTCTTTCATCGGACGTCGATAGCGCGATCGGTCTCTCCGAAGAACGCGATTCCGGATGAGACGGCTTTTCTTCGATGCAGCCTACCTCGGCAAACTCCACTGGACGGAACCGGGGTCAACCGAAGTGCGGGCGCTGGCTTCCACCGCGGATCAGCTAGTCTGCTCGCAACACGGGCGCGCCGAATTTCACTCCATCGGTTTCCGCAAAGTCCGGGAAGGACTTGCCACTGCTCCAGCGCTCCACGGAGTGATTGCCCAGTTCCGCTCCGATTTGGCAAATCAAGCCATCCTTCTTCTCCCCCTCACCGACTCCATCCTCGACCGCATCGAAGCCGCCTTCGCCAGTGCCCCGACCACCCTCTATCTGCGCGCCGCCGACGCGCTCCATCTCGCGACGGCGGCGGAACACGGCTTCACCGAGATCTATTCGAACGACCGGCATCTCCTCGCCGCGGCACCCGTGTTCGGGATCAAAGGAATGAATGTCATTTCATGAGCTGAGCCGACCCATTCCGAGCCGGCCGCCGCCAACTCACGGCAAAAACAGAAATTCGTTCGAATTCAGCAGCGCCCGGCACAGGCTGAAGAGCCCGTGTTGTTTTGTCAGGTAGGCGGCTTCCTCGCGTTCGGTCGGATCGCAGGTTCTACCGAAAGCGAGGAGGAAGGCCTCGTCGGCGAGCTTCACGGGATCATCGGTCCCGGCGTTCGCTTTGACGCGTTCGGCGAAGCGGTTGGCCTGATCGAGAATGAAACCGCTGTTGTAGAGATTCAGCGCCTGGATCGGCGTGGTGGAGCGGCCTCGGGCGGGCATGACCTGTCCGGCGTCAGGACAATCGAAGGCGCCGAAGATGGCGTCGTGCTCCATGCGCAGCTTCAGCGAGTAAACCATGCGGCGGTAGTCGGCGGCATTGAAGTCGTCCTTCGCGACCCAGTTGCGGGCGTAGTTGGCGTTCGGCTCGAAGAGGAGGAAGCCGGGTCCATACATCCGCGTGTCGAGCGCGCCGCTGACCAGGAGAACGTTGTCGCGGATGGACTCGGCCTCGAGGCGCCGCGGGGGGAAACGCCAGAGGAATTCCGATCCCGCGTCGGCCTGGATCGCTTCGGGACGCGGGGCGGAGGACTGGCGGTAGGTCTTGGAGGTGAGGATGAGACGGTGGAGATGCTTGAGCGACCATCCATGCTCGACGAGTTCGGCGGCGAGCCAATCGAGCAGCTCGGGATGGCTGGGGCGGAATCCCATCGCTCCGAAATCGGACGGTGTCGCGACGAGGCCACGTCCGAAGTGGTAATGCCAGATCCGGTTGACGATGACGCGGGCGGTGAGCGGATTCGCCGGATCGATGATCCAGTTCGCGAGGGCGACGCGTCGATCGACTTCGGGAGCGTCGGCGGGGAGGGCGAAAGACCCTGACATTCCGGCAAAAACGCTCAGGCTGGCGGGCGCGACGACTTCCTTCGGCGAAAGCGGATCGCCGCGGAAGAGGCGTTTGGTCGGTTCCTTGGGCTGCACGAACTGACCGGCGTAAACTTTCGGCAGGGTAGCGAGATCGGCGCGCTCGGCCACCAGCGGGGCGATGCGCTCCCACACGGCACGGGCTTTTTTGGCTTGGTCAGGGTCGAGTCCGGCGAGGTCGTAGGTGACGGCGTCGGCGGCGGGAGCCCCGACCGGAGCACGCCCTTCGGAGGAGGCCACGGTATGCCAGGGACCGGTCGCGTCCTTCGCCACTTCGATGCGGTAGCGGGTGGCGAGTCGGTCGCTGTATTTCCCTTCGCGGTCGCGCGCCCAGGTGATGCGATCGACCGTCGCGGGCGCCTTCAGTTCGATCATGACCCAGCCCTTGCCGGGCGTGTTGGAAATCCAAGAGCGGCCGTTGCCGAATTTTCCGTCGTTGATGTGAGCGAGTTTGTGCGAGGCGTTGTTCGGGAAATCGCCGGACGACGTCGGTTTGCCGCCGAGGGCGACGTTCGTTTCGCCGGACCAGATTTCCAATTCATCAATGCACGGTTGCCCGCTGCTGCTGGCCTCGATCGCAAAACGCACGAAGCGCGCCTCGGCGGGTGTGAAGGACTCCTCGTTGCCCTTCGCATTCACCGGTGCCCGCAGTCTTGGCTGGCTACCGGTGGCTCCGGCGTCCTGCAGCACAAGGACATCGGCGCTGATCGCGGCACCGGTCTGGCCGCCACGCAGGAAGATCGCGGTTTTCTCCGAGAAGTCATGCTCACCGGCATCGTAAAAGCCCGACCACATCGCCTTGTTGCCGACATCGGCGGTGCCGTCGGCGAATTTCTGCTGATCGACCTTGGCGATCTCGGTCTGGTCGTCGCGCGTCGCGGGATCGCCGTCGTGGTCTAGCACATAGCGCGCGTCGGTGGTGTGGGAAAGAAAACCGCTGCCCCACGAGAGCCAGACGCGCTTCTTCCCGGTGGTCTGGGGACGCCACGCGAAGACATCAAGACCGGGCATGCTTTCAAACCAGAGATAGCTGCCCCCCGAGACGTTCGGGAGACGGTCCACGCCGCCGAGGTCGCCGAGATGACCGCGCTGGTAACCTTCGCGGTTCCTGCCCTCTCCTTTCGGCTCGGCAAGTTGAGTGGTTCTGACAGGGTCAAGTTCGTCAATGAAGAGGGTCGAGCCGAGGTAAGGCGCGGGCTTGAGAGCAGCAAGTTCTTTTCGCAGCGTGGCGATTTCGGAGGCGAGCTTTTCGGCACGCGCTTTTCGCTCCGCGTCGTCGGTGCCGCGGAGGTCGCGTTCACCATGCTGGACGCCGGCGAAGACGGACTGCATCGCGAAGAAGTCGGTCTGGGTGACGGGATCGAATTTGTGGTTGTGGCACTTCGCGCAGACCATGGTGGTGGCGAGGAAGGCGGTGCCGGCGGTGTTGACCATGTCGCTCAACTCGTCCTGCCGCTGCATGGCGTTGAGGAGCGGGTCCTGGCCTTTCACGCGGTCCCACGGACCGGCGACGATGAAACCGGTGGCGGCGTCCTCGCCCACGGTGTCGCCCGCGAGCTGCTCGAAGACGAAACGGTCGTAGGGCTTGTCGTCGTTGAAGGCGCGGATGACGTAGTCGCGATAGTGGTAGGCATTGGGCCGCTCGTGGTTTGTCTCGAAGCCGGCCGAGTCGGCGTAGCGCACCACGTCGAGCCAATGCCGCGCCCAGCGCTCGCCGAAATGAGGACTGTCGAGGAGTCGGTCGGCCAGCGAGGCGACGGCGGCATCGACGTGTGCGGCGTCGGCCCCCTCGGCATCGATGTCGTGGAGAAACTGCCGCGTGGTGTCTTTGTCAGGGAAGAGACCCGTCACATCCAGAGCCATGCGCCTCACCAGCACCCGTGGCTCGGCCGGAGGATTGAAGGCGAGGCCTTTCTCTTTGAGTTTCGCCTCGATGAAGGCGTCGATGGGGTTGGCGTGATCCGATGGCGGCACCGCCGGCTTCACGACGGGCTGGTAGGACCAGTGATCGACCGTCTTTTTCTCCAACTCGGCCTGCGCCCCTTTCCAGAGGTCGTCCTGATCGATCCACTCCTTCAAACTCGCAACTTCCTCCGCGGTGAGCGGATCGCCCTTCGGCGGCATGCGGTGGGCCTTGTCGGTCGAGGTAACCAGGGAGATGAGATAACTCTCCGCGCTCTTGCCGGGAACGATCGTCTTCTCCCCCGAGTCCCCCCCACGCAGCGCCGCGACGAGCGAGTCGAGTCGCAGTCCGCTTTTCTGCGTTTCGGCACCGTGGCAGTCGAAGCAGCGGGCCTCGAGCACGGCGGGCAGTCCGGCGGCGGCGGAATTTCCTGACAAGCCCGCCACTATCGCCAAAACCGCTCCGGCAAGGAAGAGGATCGGGGATTGTCGATGGACAGGATTGGCCATGCGCCACCTTGCGCTCAATTTCCGGGAACCGCAATCTTGGATTGTATACAATATGCGGCAGAATCGCGCCATGTTCGCGGTCAAGGGCGCGCCCGAATCCACTCAATCCCCGCCGGAATCCCTTCATCGATCATGGACTGGTAATGGCCGCCAGAAGCCGTGGTTTTCACCTCGCCCTCGCCTCCGGCATCGGTGACCGCCCGCACGAAATTCCTCCATTCCTCGCTCGTGACTTTTTCGTCGTCGCGCGCGCCGAATAGAAAGACGGGGACCCTGATTCGCGCCGCGTGCGTCAGGGGTGAAGCCCGTTTCACAAAAGTGCGGGCTCCGGGAAGCACCAGTCCGGAAAGCGGTTCATCGAGCAGATCCTGATGAAAGGCCGCGACATCGCAAGCCGGAGCGTAGGCAATGGATCCCGCCAGATCCGGCAGATGCGCCGCGAGCATGAGCGATAAGGTCCCGGCCGAACTATGGCCCGCCGAGTAAACCTTCTCCGGATCGACCCAGGGCAGCTTTTCTCTCGCCAATTTGAAGGCAAGCGCGCCGTTCACCACGCCCGCCCCCGCCTCGCGGAACTGCTGAAAGGCCGTAGCGACATCGTCGCCCATGAGGGCACCGTCGATGGAGTAGCTGACCACCACCATCCCCGCCTCGGCATAGGGCAGGGTCTCATCGAGGTAGTCCCCCTCGTCGAGATCCATGCCGCTGAGCAGATTGCTGCCGGCAGGAGCGACAAGGACACAAGTGAGCGATTTCTCGGGGTGGATTCCGGCGGGAACGAGAACACGGAACCGGGTGGTGCTGCCCGGACCGGATCCGGAGGCACGGAGGTCGTGGCTTTTGATGGAGGTCCCCTCGATGACCTCGCCCCCGCCCAGATCCGGAAGCACCACCTTGCTCAGATCCGGCAGGGGAAAAAGTTCGTCCGTCACTCCAGCCTCCTTGATCGCCGACCGGATGCCGAAGGTGATGAAGGCGATGTAGATGATCATCACCACGGTGGCGAGGTATCCGGTGATGAGCCCGGCGATCGCCATGCCGCGTCCGGTGAGGAGTCCGCGGGATTTCGCGATGTTCGAGAGCGCGACGTGTCCGAAGATCACCGCGATCAGCCCCAGCGGCAGCAAACAGACCGCGACCGAGAGGATACCGAGGACCAGACTCGTAATCGCCGCTCCGCTCGACCTCGTGGACTGGATCGGAAAAGGGTTCGGTGTGAGGGGGGGATGGGACCGTCATGACGCGATTCAAGCGAAACCCGGACACCGCCGACAAGCGAAAAACATTGCATCGCGCCCCGGCTTCGCCTCATTTCAGCAATCCATCCCAGCCCATGGCCCTACGCATTCATTCTCAAGTCCGCGGCGGCGTCCTCGATTTCACGGTCCGCGGCACTGTCACCGGCCGGCTCGACGTGATCGGCCGGGAGGACGCGGTCATCCTCGATCTGCAAGGCTTGCCCTGGCCCGATCTCGCAGGACACCGCCTCAGCTTCCACCGGCCACCACACGAAAACGACAGCCCCGCCCACGAGGGATTCCACCCGCGGCAGGAAGGTGCCGTCGGCGACATGACCGCCTCCCGCAAAGTCAAGATCCCCGACCGTCCGATCGAGGAATGGGTACGTCTCCCGGACGAAGAACGCCAGTTCACCTGGGGCAACAGCCTTTACCTCGAATGGCACAGCTCGCGCAACGGGCGCGTCGTCCTCGAGTCGACCGACTTCGTGTTGTCGATCGACCCCATCGCGGCGTGGAAAATGGGTCCGGAAGACCGGCCGGGAGGCCCCGTCGTCGAGTTCGATCCTTTCATCCGCGAACCCGTCGATCTCGAATCCTATCTCCCTCCCGAGGATGACACGCCTCGGAGCGCCGCCGAGATCGAGGCCGACCGCGAAGCGGCCCGCATGAACCTGCTGCTCGACCGCATCGGTGCGAGGATGGACCGCGAGGGCGACGACGCCGACTTCAGCCAGATCATGGACGAGGAGCGCGAACGTCTGCGCATCGAACTCGGCGAGCCGGAGCCCGAGCCTCTCACTGAGGAGGAGGAAGAGGAACGCGCCCGCTGGATCGAAGAGATGAACGCCGCCGCCCTCGAAGCGGAAACCTCGATGGACGAAGACGAGGAGGAGGACGTGGAGCACCCCCTCGTCGCCCGCACCACGGACTACGGGATCACCTTGTGGCGAGAGCTGATCGAAAACATCGAAAAGAAGGCCGCCCTTTCGCCCGAGCACCCTTTCGTGGAGATCACCGATGGCGTCACCTTCGCCGGAGTGAAACTCGCCGGCGCCCTGCACTCGTCGATGCGCCGAGGCGAATGGCCACCCGATCCGCTCTACGCCGGAGACTCGCTCGTCCGATTGAAGAAAGCCCGCAGCCATCTCCACGATGCCCTCGCGGGATTGAAGGCCGCGGCGAGCGACGGACTCCTCGGCGGCGTGCGCCTCGACGAGATCGACCGCGAGGTGCACGGAATCCTCGCGGAGGTGGAAAAACTCATCTCCGAGATCCGCAGCGTCCTTGAGTGAAATGCCGCCCCGTTGTTCCACGAAGATCCGCCCTTTCTCTTCCCATTGACCGATGCCATCCGCCCCTGATCCTTCCGCCGATAACGGAGCCCTCCTCGACGCCGTCTCGCACCGTGATGCCGGAGAAGCCGCCGATCTCCTCGAACATGAAACCGGCGCGGAAGCCGCCCGCGTCCTCAGCGAGCTGAATCCTCTCGTCGCCCAGCGCGTCCTCGCCGAGATGGAGGACGATTCGCGCGACGCCGTGATCGCCTCGGCCACGCCCGAGCAGGCTCGTCAATGGCGGGAGAACCGCGCCTTTCCCGAAGACAGCATCGGCTGGCTCATGGAGCCGGCCCCGGCCTCCTTCGCGCCAGAGGTGACCGTCAAGGAGGCGGTCGAGGCTCTGCGTCATCTCTCCAAGACCTCCTTCATCACCTACGGTTATGTCGTTGATGAGGGCGGCGGACTCCTTGGGCTCCTCGTCATGCGCGACCTGCTCCTCGCCGCCCCGGAGACACGGCTCGGGGACATCATGCTGCGCGAGCCCTTTTTCCTCGATCCGTCTCTGGAGCTGACCGAGGCGATGCGCCTCGTCGTGAACCGCCACTATCCGGTCTATCCCGTCTGCGACGGAATGGGGCGTTTGTTAGGACAAGTGCGGGGACAGAGCCTCTTCGAGGCCCGCGCCATCGAGATCAGCGCCCAGGCCGGGCAGATGGTCGGGGTCGAGGAGGGCGAGCGACTCTCCACTCCGCTCGGCCGCAGCCTCCGCTCGCGCCATCCTTGGCTGCAGCTCAATCTCCTCACCTGTTTCGTCGCCGCCGCCGTCGTCGGCATCTTCCAGGACACGCTCGACCGCATCGTCGTGCTCGCCGCCTTCATCCCGGTGCTCTCGGGACAATCGGGCAACACCGGATCCCAGGCCCTCGCCGTGGCCCTGCGTGGCATGACTCTCGGGGATCTTGGCAAAGGCGGCGAGAAGAAACTCGTCATCAAGGAGGGTTTGTTAGGGTTGCTCAACGGCGTCCTCACCGGTCTCTCCGCCGGGATCGGGATGTGGCTCTACGCACATTTCCAGGGCCAGCCCGATGCCCCTACCCTCGGTCTGGTCGTCTGGCTGGCGATGACCGCCAGCTGCGTCGTCAGCGGCCTCGCCGGAGCGCTCATCCCCCTCGCCCTGCAACGTTTCGGAGCCGATCCTGCGACCGCCTCGGGCATTTTCCTGACGACGGCGACGGACGTGATCAGCATCGGCGCCTTTCTCGGACTCGCGGCATGCATGGTGGGCTGAGGGCCGCCGCGATAAGGGAATTGCCAGACGGCTCGAATCTCTCTAGCATCGCCGATCATCGTCGTATCCCATGAGAGCCACTCTTCTCCTTCTCACCTTTCTGACCGCATCAGCGGCCTTCCTCCGCGCCGAACCCTCCCCCGAGGCCAAGGCCCTGGCCGACAAGGCGATCGCGGCGGCCGGTGGCGAATCAAAACTGCTGCGGGTTTTCCGCATGAAGGAACGTTTCAACTTCGGGGCGGAACCCGCCGATCCCGCCAAGGCGAGCCTGCGCGAATCCATCATCGAGGCACCGCAATACTGGTGGCTGAAGGGAAAAGAACGCGGTGGGGAACCCGCGAAGTACGACGTCTGGGCGTGGACGCTCGTCGCGCTCACGGATGCAGAGACATGGATGGAGACGATCCCCGGCGTGGAGGAAAACGGAAAAACCACCCTCGCCCTGCGCCTCACCGGCACGATCGAGCCGGCCATGGACCTTCATTTCGACCCCGACACCCATCGTCTCGTCCGCTTTGATTGGGCCAACGACATCTACCGCTTCAGCGAGTGGCGCGAATACGACGGCGCGGGCTACCATGCGAAAACGGTCATGCACAAACGGAAATCGAACGAACCCTGGCTCTTTCACGAGATCCTCGAGATCGAGCGTCTCACCGAAGCGCCCGCGGATCTCCCCCGCTGAGACACCGGCGTCGCAACGGCATTCCTCTCCGCTCCCTTCGCGTCGATGCCGCCGCTCCTTCTCGCCGCCCTCGCCCTGATCCCCATCGCGATCGTGGCCGTGTTTCTCGTCGGCCTGCGCTGGCCGGCTTCGCGGGCGATGCCACTCTGCTACCTCGCGGTCGCCGCCCTCGCGCTGGGGGTGTGGCGCACTCCGGTCCTTCAGGTTGCCGCCGCGACCGTGAACGGTCTCGTCATCACCGCGACGATCCTGCTGATCATTTTCGGCGCGATCCTTCTCCTCGAGACCCTCCGCGAGAGCGGCGGCCTCCGCGCCATGCGGGCTGGATTCGAAGGCATCTCGCCGGACCGCCGCATCCAGGCCATCCTCGTGGCGTGGCTCTTCGGTTCCTTCATCGAAGGGGCCGCCGGTTTCGGCACACCCGCGGCCGTCTGCGTGCCGCTGCTCGCCGGACTCGGCTTCCCCGCCATGGCCGCGGTCGTCGCGGGCATGACGATCCAATGCACGCCCGTCTCCTTCGGCGCGGTCGGCACCCCCATCCTCATCGGAGTCAACAAGGGCCTCACCGGCGACCCCGCCGTCCTCGCCCACAGCGGCGCAGCGACACCGGAGGCGTGGTCGGCCTATCTCGCCTCGATCGGGGTGAAGGTCGCGACCTTGCATGCCACCATCGGAGTGCTCGTCCCCCTGCTGCTCGTGTGCCTTCTGACACGATTTTTCGGGCAAAACCGCTCACTTCGCGAGGGCCTCGCGGTGTGGCGTTTCGCCCTGTTTGCCGGACTCGCGATGACGATCCCCTACTGGCTCGTGGCGCGATTCCTCGGCCCCGAGTTTCCGACCCTCGCGGGCAGTGCGGTCGGCATGTTCCTCGTGGTGTTTGTGGCGAAGCGGGGATGGCTCATGCCGAAAGACGGCGGAGGTTGGGATTTCCCGCCGCGTTCCCACTGGCCCGAAGAATGGCTGGGGACGATCCGCGCGGATGAAGAACCACTACAGGCGACACCGGCGATGCCCCAAGGCAAAGCGTGGGCCCCCTACCTGCTGGTGGCTTTCCTCCTCATTGCGACACGGCTCCCCCAATGGCCGGTCGGATCCTGGCTGAAGGCCGTGTCCATCGATATCGCCGATCTCTTTGGAACCGGCATCGCCATCTCGGTGCAGCCACTCTACCTGCCCTCGACGGTTTTCATCCTTGTCGCGCTCCTCGCAGCCGGATGGCACCGCCTCCCCAGGGAAGGAGTGAAACAAGCCTGGTCACGGGCGGGACGCACCACACTCGCGGCTTCCACCGCGC
Source organism: Verrucomicrobiales bacterium (assembly GCA_016795385.1). GTDB lineage: Bacteria > Verrucomicrobiota > Verrucomicrobiia > Verrucomicrobiales > DEV007 > Arctic95D-9. The sequence continues at coordinate 137,226 of JAEUHI010000025.1, forward strand.
TCGTCTTCACCGTGCCCATGGTGCAGGTCTTTCTCAACACCGGCGGCGGCGCGGCGAGCTACGAAAAAATGCCCATCGCCCTCGCCACGGGCATCGCCGGTCTCGCCGGATCGGGTTGGCCCCTCGTCGCCCCGCTCGTGGGTGGTCTGGGAGCCTTTGTCGCCGGTTCAAACACGATCAGCAACATGATGTTCTCCCTCTTCCAGTTCGGCGTGGGACAACGGATCGGCGTCGATCCCGATTGGATCGTGGCGCTCCAAGCCGTCGGCGGGGCCGCCGGCAACACCATCTGCGTCCACAACGTCGTCGCCGCCGCCGCGACGGTGGGTTTGTTAGGACGCGAGGGACTCGTGATCCGGAGGACGCTGATCGTGTTTGTCTATTATGCGGCGATCGCCGGACTGATGGGGTGGATCGTCTGCCGGATGATTTGATGGAACGGTCCTCACGGCAGGCGAACTTCCGGGTCCCCTGCTCGATGGAATGAGCGAAAGTGGGAGAGATTGAGCGTATACAGGATTTCGGCGCGACCATTTCTCGCAGCTGCAAGATGGAGATAGTCATAGATGGCTCCCCCACGTATTCCACGGGCCTCGGTCTCCTTCATTGCGTTGAACACTTCCCCCGGCGTGGGCTCGATGAATGTCACTCGCGGCAGGATACTGACCTCGATCAATTGCGCGGCTGCGGCAGGCGGCAGACGGAGTGAGAGCCGACCTCCCGTGAGGGTTGAAAAAGTTTCAGCGAGGGCGTGGGAACAAATCGCTTTCGGCTCGTTGCCTAAGAGCAATCTCGCACATGGCGCATGAAACGGCTCGATATCAACGACCGCCGCGACGAGCACACTCGCATCGAGATAGATCATTTTTTGACGCCACGGACTCGCGCATACGGAGCAACGACGGTCGTCCCGCGGTCATCCCTGTCCGCGAGCACTGCGGCACCAATATCCACTCCCTTTGGATAACCGGTCGCGACGAGCAATTCCCCCTCACGCACCAAAGTCACACCGCCTTCGGAACTCGGCCGGAGGTGGATTCCGTTACCATCCATCTCAACGTCGAGCACATCCCCTTCGCTGAGATGGAGAAGCTGGCACATCTCCTCGGGAAGAACGAGATGTCTCGCACTGCCAAGAATGATGGTCGATTTCATGACTGAAGCATGCCATGAAATCCAAACAGGGTCAATCCACCTTGTCTTTGGAGCGATACAGCCCCCTTCAGCAAACGAACACATCGCCCGCGGGATCCGCACCCATCTCGCGTTTGCAGAATCCGCTCGCGGCGAGGTGGTTGAGGCAGTGGTAGACCTGTTCGATGTCGCTCTCGCCCACGGTCGCGGCCATCGCTTCCGCAGTGTAGCCGGCCGATCCCGTCTCGCCGAGGTGTCGGCGAACGTTGTTCAGGAGCGATAGAAAAACACCCGCGGCCTTTTTCCCCGCCTCGACTCCGGGCTGGTGATACGCGTTGATGTTCACAAGACTCGCGTAGAAGGACACGGCGCGCTCGTAGAGGGCGATGAGCATCCCGAGGGTGAAGGGTGTGAGTTCATCCAGCGTGATCGTGATCGACTGACGCCCGTTTCCATAGAGGGCGCTACGGGTGCCGCGCAGGAATCCCTGCAGATAGTCGCCCGTGCTCGAGCCCGACTCATCCACGCCCATCGACTCGCCCTGCCGCGTCCGCCGCACCTCGATGAAGGTGGCGAAGAAATTCGCGAGCCCGTCGCGGAGCTGCTGCACATAGGCGTGCTGGTCGGTCGAGCCCTTGTTGCCATAGACCGCGATGCCCTGGTTCACCTTCCGTCCGTCGAGATCGAGTTCCTTGCCGAGCGACTCCATCACGAGCTGCTGGAGGTATTTGCTCATGAGATCGAGCCGGTCGCAGTAGGGCAGGATCACCATGTCCTTCTCCCCTCGCCCGTTGCCGGCGTGGTGCCACATCAGGGCGAGGCGCATCGAAGCGTTGGTGGTTTCGTCAGGGACGCGGGTCTTTTCATCCATCGCCGCGGCCCCGGCGAGGAAGGCCTCGACATCGAGCCCGAGGAGGGCGGCCGGGAGCAGACCCACGGCACTCATCACCGAGGTGCGTCCGCCGATCCAATCGGCCATGGGGAAACGCGCGATCCAGCCCTGGGCGACGGCGTGTTTGTCGAGGGTGCTGCCCTCGCCCGTGACGGCGACGGCGTGCTTGGCGAAATCGAGTCCGCGGGCGCGATAGGCGGCTTCCGTTTCGAGCATGCCGTTGCGCGTCTCGGGCGTGCCGCCGGATTTGGAAATGACGACGACGAGCGTCTCGGCGAGACCGTCGCCGAGCGTGGCGAAGACGTCGTCCATCCCGCCAGGGTCGGTATTGTCGAGGTAGTGGATGTCGACCGGCGCATTCGGAGGCAGCAGCGCCTTCGCGACGAGCTGGGGTCCGAGAGCCGAGCCGCCGATGCCGACGAGGAGGACATGACGGAAGGTGTTGCCATTCGGAGCAACGACTTCACCCGCGAGGACCTTGGCGGCAAAGGCGCAGACCGCCTCCTTCACCTCGCGAATCCATTGACCCTCGGCGGAGGGAGCGATCTCCGGTTTGCGCAGCCAGTAGTGCCCCACCGCGCGCCCTTCATCGGGATTCATGATCTCCCCCGCCTCCGTCGCGACGAGATCGCGGAACGCGCGGTCGATCCGCTCCCGCATCTCATCCGACCACGCCAATGGCGCGTCCATGCGGCTGCAATCGAGGGTGAATCCCAGTTCGGGGTATCGGAGAGTGGATTTCTGGTAGGTGGACCAATCGCTCATAATGGATTTTTTACGTGTTTCCCCAGATTTCCTTCCTAGGCAAGCACGAAGCACGCCGAACCGTCGGGCCGATGCCTGCGTTTCCTGATCGATCAAAGGAGCGTCGCCGGAGCTTCCATTTCCGCCCCACGAAGAATCTGGTCGATGTAGCTCTCTTCGTCGTCGTACATGAACACCACGTGGTGCGCGAGAAACTCGGCGGGATCGTTGGTGTCGGACCAATGCTCGATCGCACTCCGCCGCGTCGGCGAAAGGATCCACGATTCCAAGGAGACATCCGGGTCGGCGAGGCGCTCGCTCTCGATTTCCTTGATCGTCCGGTGGAACTGAATCTTTGCATCCTGAAAGGCACGCGCGTGGCGCAGGCCGTGGGGATCGAGGAAATGGATGTGCTGATGGCTGCCATCGACGAGCCAGAGGATAAAGTCAGGATAAAATCCGCCCTCCGCGAAGAACGAAATCCCCTTTCCGCGGCTCTGATTCCGCAGCAGATACAGATCCTTTCCGGCGAGGAAGCCGGACTTTTCGCGGCCGACCCACTTTTCGAGATCCTTGCAAAAGCGCCGCTCGTGTGAGTTGAGCGCGGTCGGCTTGACGGTCAGCTTCAGTTCGCCATCGGCGATGTGAATGAGCGGCTGGTAGAGGTGGTTCGCGAAATGGATCAGCTCGAGGGAATGGGCGTTGTAGGCGGGGAGTTCCTTCTTTTCCAGCTTCGCCTTGATGACGTTGAGGTCGGTGATGAGCTGGGTGCGGCTCTTGTCGATCGTCGCCAGATACTCCGTCCGGAGATTTCGGAGGAACTGCGCGTTGTAGGTCTCGCCCGGGTCGTCGAGGATCTGCCGGATGGTCCGGTATTCCTGAAAGGGCGCGTCGTGTTCGTCGCGGTGGTAATCGTAGAATTTCCGGATGTATTTCAGGACGAGATCAGTGGCGATTTCCTGCCAGAGGGCGACGTCGCCGAATCCTCGGAATTCCAAAATGCCCGGCGGCAGGTAAAGCTGGTACCAATCCGTCTCGGCGAGGAGATCGCGGACCTGTTGGCGGTCGATCTCCAGATTGTAGAGGGCGTTCTTCCGCTTGTAGCGGAGTGCTGCGAGGTAGATCGCGTCGTAGTCGAGGAAGCGCCGGTTGTGGGCGCGCAGGTGTTGCGGAGCCGGGGGCAGGGCGTCGTCGGTCTTGTCGGTCAGTTTGTAGCGCGACTGGAGGCTGCTGAGCCGTCCGAACCAATCCGCGGTGACGAGGCCGCGCAGCCGCTTCTTTTCGAGAGGCAGCGTCGTCGTTTCCTTGAAGTCCGGCTTCCCCTTCTTCGGCAGGATCACCTTCAGGTCCGTCCGCGCGAGATTCTCGATCGTCGGCAGGGTGATCTGCACCTTGTCGCTCTCCCTCAGGACGCCCTCCTCGTCAATGTATTCGCGGAAGGTGTCCATGTAGTCCGCCCGGATCCCGAAGACGTTGAGCGTCTCGAGCTCGATGAGGAAATCGGGGTGCACTTCATCATGCAGCACGTTCGAGCGTTTGAGTCCGAAATCCTTCCCCTTCAGGCGCACTCCGCGACCGAAGAGCTGGATGATCTGCGACCCCTCGTTGCGGCCCACGTTGATCAGCCCCATCGCCGAGACCCGCCAGCAGCTCCAGCCCTCGGTGAACATCTTCGCCCCGATCAGCACGCGGGTCTTGCTCCGCTCGTCCTTGATCCCGTCGAAGAGCGAGACGCCGAATTCCCGCTCGCTGGCGACGATGGAGCGATCGTCCGTGTCCGCCGCATCGGCCGCGATGAGATCCCAGAGCTTTTTGCCCTCGCCCACCTTGATGACGCCGAAGTATTCCGTCGACTGCCCCACCCGCAGGCCGATCTCGCTGATCGATCCGGTGAAATAGTCGGCGTGGAGCGGTGCCGGGTGGGCGCTGTGAAAACAGAGCTCGAGCATGTCGGCATAGAGCCGCTTCGCAGCGCCCGTTTCGGTGACGGGGTATTGCTGGCGCAGGTAATGGAAGGCACGGGCGAAGACCGCGCCGCCGTCGCCGAACTGCAGTTGATCGCGCAGGAGGAGATCGAGCGTGCCCACCGCCTCGTTCTCGTTCGCGCAGAAGCGGGCGAAAAAGCGGATCGCCTGGATCACGTCGGTCTCCTCTCGGTTCTCCTCGTTGTTGCCCTCCTCGACATACTTTTTCTTCCCCGTCACGGAGCCGCCCACGAGGATCATCAAGGGGCTTTCGAGGAGGTAGGGCTTGAATTCTTCGCGCCGGTCCTCGTAGAGCTTGCACTGCTGGAAGAAACGCGCGAGACAGGCGACGAGGTAGGCGTGCTGGATTTCGGCGGCGTGGGTTCCGGGCCTGCGATCGTAGTTGAGGATCTCGAATTCCTTGCCGTATCCGTCGTGGTAGAAGCGCTTGTAGGAGTAGTCGAAGAGGATGCTTCGGGCGTAGAGGTCCCCCATCTCCTGCGCGTTGGTCGCGGAGAGGGAGTTCAGCGACTGGCCGAAGGTTGCGGAAAACTCCAGCGAGAACCCCTCGGCGCATAGGGCCTGGCGGTTTTTGAACTCGACCTCGCCGGCCAGTCCGCGGTGTCCTTCGTCGATCAGCACGATGTTGTTCGTGCCCAGCTCGGCGATGTCGACCGTGGTGATTCCGCTCTTCTCCTTCAGCTTGGTGATCTCGATGACCTCGACATAGGGCTGGTTGTCGAAATCGAACTCGGCCTGCCGCCCTTCCTTGGAAAAGCGGCGCGCCGGAATGCCGGAGAGATGGAGGTCCTCGAGATGCTGGCGCGAGAGGCCCTCGTTCGGGGTGATGAGGAAGATCTTGTTGAACTGCCGCTCGATCTTCCGCTCGCGCAGGTAGTGGCGCAGTTGGAGGTGCTGGCAATGCATCACCAACGTCTTTCCTGATCCCGTGGCCGCCCAGATCGCGAGTTTGTGCAGATCGTCGGGCTGGAATTTGGGGATCGTGAGCCGTTTCCGTTCACGCTCGCCCAATCCCTCGAAGCGCTCGTTGAATTCCCGCCGGTATTCGTTGAGGCGGTTCAGCAGTTCGCTGCTCTGGTCGCGTTTCCCGCGCGTCCAGTAATCGACGTAGTACTCCGTGAAGAGGAGGATCAGGTATTGGAAGGGCAGCGGGTAGATCTCGCGGTTCTCGCGGAGATTGCGCCGGCGGGTGATGGACTGCCAGTGGGTGAAGATGTTGAGATCATAGGCGACCAACTCGTCTGCGGTGATGGCGCAGCCGGGATTGGCGGCGAGGATGGCCTCAAGGGCGCGGCGGTAGTGGAAGACATTCTGCTCGTCCCAGCCGGGCTCGCACGATTTGAGCGCCTCGTTCAGCGTGGTGAAGCCCGCCTCATAGTCGGCGAAGCCGAGCTGGTGGACCATCCAGTGGGCGAGGACGAGGCGTTGTTTGATCTGGGACATGGTTCTAATGGTTCGCGAGCTCGGCAAGCTCCAGGAAACTCTTGATGAAATTGAGAAATTCCGTGTGTCGCTGTTCGATCTTGTGGGAACACCATGGCTCATCACATCCGTCGACCCCACAGGGACTCTCAATCAATTCCGCAACCTTGCGATGTTGGGACAGCGAAGAGTTCCGGAAGCGCTTGGCCTTTTCGGCGGGATGCGTGTTTCCGAGAGATGTGTTCCACCCTTGGGTGAGCAGAAGGAAATTGCCGACATTGTTGAGGCAATCCCTTTGAAAGGATTCCGGGTATTCCGTCCAGTCAGGATTCTGGGGAGCCACATGTTCGATCGTGGTACTCACGGATTTGTGATTGAAGGCGTTGATATACTCCGCCGGCGAGATCGTCCGGTCGTGCCGGTCACGCGATTGATTCTCCTGCTTCCAAAGCAGGAAGCGCGTCTCGGCGTCGTAATGTGAGATCCTTTCGTAGTAGCCGAGAACGACCTCGTTGAAGTCATCGTATCCCCGAAAGCCGCGTCGGCTGCATTCCTCCATGTAAGCGCAAAAGGAGCCCAGATCCCGATCTGGATTGCGATGAAAGTCGTTCGCCATCCGGATCAAGTCATCGACGTTGCGCGATTTGCCGTGTCTGAACGCCATCTTGAACAGGGTGAGGGCGGTGTGGCGGAGAAGCTCCTGCAATCGCGGGTCCCTGTGAAGTTGTCCGGGGAAATGACGGTTCAGCACCAGCAATAGCGGCCAGGCGGAGCCGCGATCGAGAATAACCGGATCCGCCAGACGCTCTTCCGTTTTGATCAGCTCGATAAGGAGTTTGACGTCCTCAAAAGTCCCCGTCAGCTCGCGCGCAAATCGCTGGATCGTCTCGAGTTTCCGGGACGACTCGGGAAATTTGGCCAGTTCCTTGGCGAGGCCCTCCGTCGCCCCGTCGTGGCGATGGGGTGAGAAGGCGGCCACATGATAGCGGAGCACGTCGTTCTCATCCAGAAGTTCGAGTTCCTCGCTGATCCGGTAGATCTTCTCGAACTGCCTTTCGATCAGCGATATCTGGTAGTTGTCCTCCTGCCCTTCCGAATGGAGGAAGGTCTGATACATGAGATATGACTTGAGCAACTCCAAGGCGCTCAGGTTCTTGCCCCGGTTGTTCTGCAGGGTGAAAATCTGGGTCGCTTGGACTTTGTCCTTCACTTCGAATTCGGTGACATTGGCCCGATGAATGGTTTCGGCCCATGAATGAAGTTTGGCGGTTTCCAGTGCCGTGAAGTGCCTGGCAAAGAACTTCCAAGCGTTGAGGATCAGGCGTCCCGACTTGGTTTCACTTCGATGGTCCTGCACGCCAGCCCGCAGATTTTCGAGGATCTGCTGATCCGGGCTGACCGTAAGGAAACGAGGCTCCACCGAGGGGGCCAGATAAAGATCGAACCATGGTTGAAACTCCTGCCGCTCCTTCGGGCCGAGGCGGTCGCGCAGCGCGATGAAGAAAATCATGATGGTCGTGAGGCGTTGCTGCCCATCGATCACCAGCCTCCGCCCGTCACCCTTCTCAAAAAGGAAATGCCCGAGGTAATAGGATTTTCCTGCCGGGTGATCCTCCAAGTCGCTCAGGAAGTCCTTCAGTTGATCATCGCCCCAGCTGTAGGCCCGCTGATACGACGGCACGGCATAATGCCGTTCCGCCCGAAAAAGGTCGGCGAAAATCGAGGTGGCAGTGGAGTCCATGGTCCTCGCCCGAAAGTTAATCAATCCTCCGGATTCCCCGTGTTCTCGAACATGCGCTCGTAGAAGACCTCCTCGATGCAGTGGATTTTGCTGTGGGGATCTTCGAGGGTGTGGTCGCCGTTCACGTAGATGGCGTGGTATTCGGTGTCGGCGGGGTTGATGCGCAGCTTCGCGGTGACGAAGGTCTTCAGATCGGCGTTGGTGGTGACGGGCCAATCGCTCTCGCCGGCGAGCTTGCGCCAGAGGATGAGGACGGTGTGGCCCTCGGGATTCGTGCCCTCGATGGTGAGGAAACCGGAGCGGACGCGGACCTCGCGGACGGTGAGGCCGAGCAGGTAGTGGAAGGTCTCGACGAGATCAACGACGCGCGCCTCGGCGCGGCCGGTGTGGGGATCGTGGATCTTGAGCTGGCAGCCCCAGGGATCGCGGAAGCGGTCGAGATTGAGTAGGTGGCCGCGCGTCTCCACGTCGAGCAGGTAGCTGAAGAGGTATTCTTCGCGGACCCGGTCGTCGAGTCCGAGCAGATCCGGGGTGCGGTCCTCGCCGAGGTCGAGGTTGTTCAGCGCGTCCTCGTAGGATTCGAGTCGGAGATACTTGAAGGCGTGGGAGACGCCGGTCTCCGGAGCGGTGGGTTTGCCTTCGCGCCAATCGGCGGAGTAGACGACCTTCTGGATGCGGGGTTTGAGAACGGTGTCGAAGTGGTCGCCCATTTCGACGAGGAGGTATTTTGACCTCCACCCCTTCTCACGATTGTAGGTTATTACTGACTCGCCAGAGGTTCCTGAACCTGCAAAAAAGTCGCAAAATAGACTATTTCCAAGCGATGTGTGATCACAGAATCGCTTTGGAAGAGTCGTCGGCTTAGGTCCGCCAAATACACGTGAACGCCCAAAGATCCGTTCAAGCTCCTTTTCTCCGTCGGTGTAATCAACTACGATCGACTTTGCAACGTTAGTTTCGACTTCATTGAGAAAACTTTTACGCTGTGGAATCTTCGTTTCGTCTTCACCCCAGGCGATACGGTGGTCTGCCGCCAAATCAACAAAACAACTGTTTTGATTGCCATGCCGGAGATACGGCCATCGCCAGCCTGTTTTTGGAGGAGGGCACTCTTTCTGCGTTATTGGGTGGATCGGGCGATAGAAGCGAAAAGTTGGCGAGTTTGGATCCCGAAACTCTGCCTTTTGCGAATCTTCTTTCACTTGAGGCAGTGATGTGTCAACTTCTCGCCACACCCAGATCATAGCATTAGCTTCTTTTGCCTTGCTATCTGGTATTAGCTTTCCGGAAGCGTTTCGGTACTCAGCGCGATTGTAATTGTAAATCCCTCTCCATTCATCGTTCTCCTCACCGACATCCCGTAGTTCCTCTTTGTGTTTCTTGTATAACTTTCTTAATTCGGCTTCAACTTTTGACGCAGGCGGGAATTCCTTGCGAAGTGCCGTTACAACGTCGACTATCTCTTTAAGGCCTGGTTTAGAAGCCATCTCATAAATATCACTTGTACTCTGTATAAGGTGTATAATGATTATGGATGGACCTCACCGACAAGCAATGGGACATCGTCAAAACCATCCTTCCACCCGATCCAGTGAGAGAGGACGGTCGCGGCAGGCCGTGGACGGATCAGCGCACCAATCTCAACGGAATACTTTGGATATTGCGAACCGGTGCGCCTTGGGCGGACCTGCCAGAGCGATACGGGAGTTATCAGACGGTTCATCGACGATTTCAACGGTGGAGGAAGGAGGGATTTTTCGAGGATCTTCTCGTGGCGCTTGCGGAGGACCTTCGAGAACGGGGAGGACTCAACCTGGAAGAATGCTTCATCGACGGGACTTTCGTTTCGGCGAAAAAAGGGGGCGCCAAGTCGGGAAGACCAAGCGGGGCAAAGGAACCAAGATCATGGCAATCGTTGACGGCAATGGTCTTCCTGTCGCCGGAAGGACAGAAAGCGCTTCGCCGGCTGAAGTGACCTTGGTCGAAGACACCCTCGATTGTCTCTGGGTTCCGGTTTATCCGAAGCGGCTCATCGGCGACAAAGCTTACGACAGCGATCCGCTCGACGAGGAACTTGCCGAGCAATACGGAACCGAAATGATTGCACCGAACCGGAGGAACCGGATTCGCCGCACGCAGGATGGAAGGCCGCTCCGGCGATACAAACGCCGTTGGAAGGTGGAGCGGCTTTTTGCCTGGCTCCACAACTTCCGCCGCCTCGTTGTCCGATGGGAATATCATGCTGAAAACTTCACCGCATTCTTCTATCTCGGATGTGCAATTATCCTGCTCAGGCATTTATGAGATGGCTTCTAACAGAAGAGACTGGTGAAAGGTGTGATCCACTTTTCCGCTGGGTGTTTCTGATCTTTCTAATAGTGCTTTTTGTTTGGACCTCTCACGTTTATCTGAGTCGTTCGCCGGTTGATTGGACTGACTACGGTCGGGGGATTACTGTCCCTGTGATGCTGGTTTTGAATCATCTCGCTTTTGCATTTTCGTGGTCATGCAAGCGCAGAATCTTTTTTCGGATTCTTGCAATTTCGGGGCTCCTTATTGGAAGCTTGATTATTTAGGCTCTCTTTCAGATGTGCAGGAGTGATTCCTGCCTGAGTTTGAGGTAGAGGTATTCGAGGGAGCGGATGCCGCGGGCCTTGAAGATGATGCGGCTCACGGTGCTGTTGAAGGATTCGATCCTGGCGTTGGTGATGCGGT
>JAEUHI010000026.1 GCA_016795385.1 Verrucomicrobiales bacterium
ACCGCATCACCAACGCCAGGATCGAATCCTTCAACAGCACCGTGAGCCGCATCATCTTCAAGGCCCGCGGCATCCGCTCCCTCGAATACCTCTACCTCAAACTCAGGCAGGAATCACTCCTGCACATCTGAAAGAGAGCCATAAGTTTTTTATGGACCTACATCTTCACTCGTCAGGAAGTTGCTTTAATGTGGTTTTGTTAGTCTCTTCCGCCTGATTAGGCTCGAATCGCACCATCAATCCACAAAGAGCAGGAACCGGAGCCAAAAACCCTTCGGTCACCGGGTGATGCCGGCACCGCCAGGCAACTCAAGTGATTCCGGCGGACGGTCGTTTCCGGCGGGTGAATCCCACCCGGAGCCGCCGAGAACCTTGACTCGCTCCTCACGCCAAAATCTCGCGCACCACCTGCCCGCCCTCGGGTCCCGTCAACCGATGGGCGCGGCCTTCGTAGCGATAGGTCAGCTCGTTCGGCTCGAGACCCATGAGATGCAGGATCGTCGCGTGGAGATCACGGAAATGGACCTTGCCTTCGACGGCGCGGGCGCCGGTTTCGTCGGTCTTGCCGTGGACGTGGCCGCCCTTCACGCCACCACCGGCGAGCCAGAAGGTGAAGCCGTTCGCGTTGTGGCCGGTCTCGTCCTTGCCATCCTCCGGGGTCAGGCCGGGACGTCCGAACTCGCCGCCCCAGACGACGAGGGTGTCCTCGAGGAGGCCACGTTGGTCAAGATCCTCCAGCAGGGCGGCGATGGGCGCGTCGGTCGCCTCGCAGTTGGCCTTGAGATCGCGGCGGTGATTCTGGTGCTGGTCCCAGCTCCCGTGGTTCACCTCGACGAAACGAACCCCGGCCTCGATGAAACGCCGCGCGAGGAGGCATTGCCGCCCGAAGTCGGAAGGTTTGCAGGTGCCTTCGGAGACGCTGTGGCCGACGCGGTAACGGGCCAGCACTTCGGCGGGTTCGGTGCTGGTATCAAGCAGTCCGGGTGCCTCGGTCTGCATGCGGAAGCCGAGCTCCATCGAGGCGATGACCGACTCGAGGGCTTCATCCTCGGCACGGAGCGAGGCGTGCTCGCGGTTCATCGCCTGGACGAGGTCGAGCTGGCGGCGCTTCAGCGAATCCGGCAGGTGATCGCCGGCGATGTTCGGGATCGTCGCCTTGCTCATGTCCTCGCCATTGATCCCGAGCGGCGTGCCGGAATAGACAGTGGGGAGGAAGGCGCTCGAATAGACCTGCGGTTTCGCGGTGTTGAGGCTGACGAAGCCGGGCAGGTTCTGGTTTTCGGTGCCGAGTCCGTAGCTGATCCACGCGCCGAGGCTGGGGCGCTTGCGGAGCCGGTCGCCGGTGTGGAGCTGGTGGAAGCTCTGGGCGTGGTTGCCGGTGTCGGCGTGCATGCCATTGAGGAGGCAGAGCTTGTCGGCGTGCTTCGCGGTCTCGGGCATCAGCTCGGAGATCCAGAGTCCGCTCTCACCGTGTTGGGAGAAGTGGAAGACGGAACCAGGATGCTTCTTGTTTCCGGTCTGTGGTTTGTAATCGAAGGTGTCGAGCTGGGCGGGGCCGCCGCTCATGCAGAGGAAGATGACCCGTTTCGCCCGGGCCGGAAAGCGGGCGAGCTTGGCGGAAAGGTTCGCAGAATTCGCGATGGCCCGTTCCTGACAAAGCGCCGAAAAGGCGAGGTAACCGAAGCCACAGGAGGCGGAGCGGAGGAGCGAGCGGCGGGTGAGGTGCGGGTTCATGGGGTGACGGGTTGGGACCACGAATGGAACGAATCAAACGAATGGGACTTGTGTTTGGGGCATTCCTGAAATTCGTGTCATTCGTTCCATTCGTGGTTCAACAAACAGAGAAGCTTTCAATCCACATATCGAAACTCGTTCGTGGCCAACAGGGCTTGGCAGGCGGTGGCCCAGGCCCATTCACGACGTAGTTTCGCATCCGGCTGGCGATCAGCCAATTGCGCGTCCGCGTCCCGGACCAGACTGACGGTGCGGGCGATCTCGCCATCGAGGGCATCGCGGGCAAAGATGCGGCGGATCGCGTCGGTGGCGATGGCTTCGTCACTGCGACCGGGGGTGATCAGTTTTCGAGCGAGCAAGCGGGATTGCTCGACGACGAAGGGGCTGTTCAGGAAAAAGAGTGACTGCGCTGGCGAGGCGCTCGCCTCGCGTTTGCCCATCACGGCGAGGGCATCGGGCAGGTCGAACGGCGCGAGCTCGGCCGGCGGCGAGTTGCGCAGGTAACAAAGATAGACGCTGCGATGTTTGCTCGGCTCGTGGAGGTTCCCCGCGAGTTGCACCATGATGTCGCGGTGGCGGATCACGGATCCATCCGGCGGCGTCAAGTCGAGCTCGCCCGTGGCGGTGAGGAGCCGATCGCGGATCGCCTCGGCATCGAGGCGGCGGCGCAGGTGGCGGGTGAGGAGGCGATTGTCAGGATCCGCTTCGGTCAGCTCCGGATCGGCCGCACTGTCGAGCCGATAGGCGCGCGTCAGGACCAGTTCGCGGATGAGCGCCTTGGTCGACCAGCCGTGCACCTTCACGAACCGCGTCGCGAGAAAGTCGAGCAGTTCGGGATGGGTCGGCTTCGCTCCGTAGATGCCGAAATCATCGGGTGTGGCGACGAGTCCTTCACCGAAGAGATGCTGCCAGAGGCGGTTCACGTAGACCCGCGCGGTGAGCGGGTGATCGGACCGCGTGATCCACTCGGCGAGCTCGAGCCGTCCGCTGTCGCTCTTCTTTTCGACGACCTTCTCACCGGGCATGACGCAGGCGCTGAGGAAACCCCGTGGAACGCGATCGCCGAGCTTGGTCGATTCGCCCTTCAGATTGAGGCGGGCGTCCTCGGGTGCGGGGCGATCGCGCGCCCCCATCGCGAGCGGCGTGCCCTCGGGCCATTTCGATTTCGGGATGGGCTTCGGTTTGCCGGTATCCGACTGGATCGGCACGACGGTCTCGACGAAGCCGGCGGGCGGCGACCACTTCGGCGCGGTCTTGAGCACGTGGAGGTCGGTCGAAGGCGCCGTGAGCCCCTCGTAGGCGGCCATGCCCCACATCGTCTCGGTGCTTTTGAAAATCCCGGCGAGGGCGTAGTAGTCACGCGTCGGGATGGGATCGTGTTTGTGGTCGTGGCAACGGGCGCAGGCGACGCTGAGACCCAGAATCCCCGATCCGACCACGGCGATCTGGTCGTCGACGACGTCCATTTCGAAGTTCTCGTTCATGGCCTTGGCGGGTTTTGCGCCAAGGGCGAGGAACCCGGTCGCGACGAGCTGGCGGTCGCGCTGGACGTCGTCCGCCGCGGCCATGAGATCGCCCGCGATCTGTTCCCTGACAAAAACATCAAAAGGCCGGTCCTCGTTGCAGGCGGCGATGACGTAATCGCGATAGCGCCAGGCATGCGGGTAGGTCGGATTGCGGCCCAGGCCGTCGTTGCCGTTCGACTCGCCGTAACGGGCCACGTCGAGCCAATGCCGCCCCCAGCGTTCGCCAAAGTGCGGCGAGGCGAGCAGTTCATCGACGAGCGCGGCGACGGCGTCGTCTCCCCGCTCCCGATGATCCGCGAGGAAGGATTGAACCCTGTCGTACGACGGAGCCAACCCTGTCAGGTCGAAGCTCAACCGGAGCACCAAGGTCTCCGCCGGAGCGTCGCCGGTGGGTTTGAGTCCGTTCTTTTCGATTTCGGCGAGGAGGAAACGATCGACGTCCGACTTCGGCCACGCCGCGTTTTTCACCGCGGGCACGGGGGGATTTTCGACGGGTTGGAAAGACCAGTGCGTCGTCTTCGTCTCGACGGGCGGCGCGACCGGCACGGGCGGTCCGGTGCGGGGACCGGCCGCGCCCGTCGCGATCCATTTCTCGAAGTCGGCGATGACGGCGGGAGAGAGGGGCTCGTCCGGCGGCATCTCCAGATTGTCCTCCCATTTCAGTGCGTGGATGAGGAGCGACTCCTCCGGCTTGCCCGCGACGAGGGCCGGTCCCGACTCACCGCCCTTCAGCGTCATCTCCTTCGTATCGAGCCGCAGTTTGCCGCCGAGCTTTTTCGAATCCTCGGAATGGCATTCGTAGCAATGCTTCACTAGGGCGGGGCGGATCTTAGTCTCGAAAAAGGCGAGGGCGGCTTTCTCCTTTTCCTTGTCGTCGGCCACGAGCGACGCAGGGACGAAGCCTGCAATGCCGCATGCGGTGAGCATCAGGTAGTTGGAAAAGGACATGGCGGTTCGTCGAAGAAAACCGGATTTTACCAGACCCGCCTTCTCACCGGCAACCCACACGGAACACGTATTCGGGCCAGTGCCTGTCCGCGAAGACGTCCGAGCTCCCTCGATCCCCGATCGCCCGACCCCAATCCGCGGACGGTCTTTCTTGCCGGTCCGGGTGCAATCTGGCAAGATCGGCCTCGGGAGCGGAATTCCCCATCTCACGCCCATGACCACCGTCGCACGTTTCGTGACTCCCGAAGAGGCGCACCTCTGCCTGATGTATCTGCGGGACCGCGAAATTCCCGCCGTGCTTTTCGACGAACACGTCGTGCAACTGTTCTGGCATCTCAGCAATGCAATGGGAGGGGTGCGTGTCGCGGTGCCTGATGAAAACTTCCAAGAGGCCGCAACAGCCCTGCGGGAATACCGGGCGACGATCGGCACCGCCCCCCTGCCGGAGAACGAAGTCCGCGCCTGGCCCCTCGTCGCTTTCTTTTCGATGATTCTCGGCGTGCCTTTCCTGATCTTTGGTCGCAAGGGTACCCGGGAGCGTGCCGGGGAGTAGCCCGAGTAAGCCCATCCCACCCGTCCGACCCCCCAAAATCGCCCCTCCCGCGCCCTTGCGCGGCTGCGGATGGGTTGTAGTGTCTCGACCCGCCCGTTTTCCGGGCCGGATCAACCGCCTTTTTCCAAGAAACCCATGTACCGAACCCACCACTGCAACGAACTCCGCAAGTCCCACGCCGGCACGACGGCGACGCTCGTGGGTTGGGTCAATACCGTGCGCGACCACCACGGCGTCATTTTCATGGACATCCGCGACCGCGAGGGCGTGACCCAGTGCGTCTTCCGCACTGAGGAAAACGCCGACGCCACCGCCCTCAGCCACAGCCTCCGCTCCGAGGACGTCGTGCAGGTGACCGGCCGCATCGACATCCGTCCCGACGTCGAGGGCAAAAGCACGGTCAACAGCGCCATCGCCACGGGCGAGATCGAGATGGTCGTGACGGAACTGAAGATCCTCAACAAGGCCGACGTGCTCCCCTTCCAGCTCGACAAGGAGCTCAGCAACGAGGACCTGCGGATGAAACACCGCTACCTCGACCTGCGCCGCCCCCGCATGTCGCGCAACCTGCGTCAGCGCCACGTCATCACCAAGGCGATCCGCGACCGCCTCGACGCGGCCGGCTACATCGAGATCGAGACGCCCATCCTTTCAAAGTCAACGCCCGAAGGCGCCCGCGACTTCCTCGTGCCCTCGCGCCTCAGCCCCGGCAAATTCTACGCCCTGCCCCAGGCGCCGCAGCAGTACAAGCAGATGATGATGGTCGCCGGTCTGGAGAAGTATTTCCAGATCGCCCGCTGCTTCCGCGACGAGGACCTCCGCGCCGATCGCCAGCCCGAGTTCACCCAGGTCGACATTGAAGCCAGCTTCATCACCGAGGAAGACATCTATGCGCTCGTCGAGGATCTCCTCGCCGCGGCCTTCCAGGCCTCGCGTGGCGTCGAAGTTTCGAAGCCCTTCCCGCGCCTCACCTACCAGGAGGCGATGGACACCTACGGCAGCGACAAGCCCGACCGCCGTTTCGGCACCGAGATCGTCGATCTTTCCGACGTCTTCGCGACCTCGGCCTTCAAGGTCTTCGCCAGCACCCTCGAGAAGGGCGGCAAGGTGCGCGCGATCAACGCGAAGGGCTTCGCCACGGTCACGACCGGACAGGTGAAGCGCCTCGAGGAAATCGCCAAGGAAGCCGGCGCCGGCGGCCTCGCCTACATCAAGGTCGAGGGCGGCGAGTGGAAGTCGCCCATCGTGAAATTCTTCTCCGACGCCGAGAAGGCGGCCCTGACCGAACGCCTCGGCATCGAGGAGGGCGACCTCGTCCTCTTCGGCTGCGACCAGTGGGCGGTCTGCTGTGAGGTGCTCGGACGCCTCCGCCTCGAGGTCGCCTCGATGTGCGGTTTGACGAAAGATATGGACGACATCCTCGACTTCCTCTGGGTCGTCGATTTCCCGCTCCTCGGCTACGACGCCGAAGAGGGCAAGTGGAACGCCGTCCACCACCCTTTCACCCGTCCCAAGGCGGAGGACATGGCCCTGCTCGACGACGAGTCGAAATGGGGTGAGATCCGCGCGGTCGCCTACGATGTCGTGCTCAACGGCTACGAGCTCGGCGGCGGCAGCCTCCGGATCCATGAGAGCGACCTCCAGTCGCGCATGTTCAGTGTCCTCGGCATCAGCGAGGAGGAGCAGCACGCGAAATTCGGCCACATTCTCACCGCCTTCCGCTTCGGTGCCCCGCCGCACGGTGGTCTCGCCCTCGGCCTCGATCGTCTCGTCATGCTCGCCTGCCGCGAGGACAGCATCCGCGAGGTCATCGCCTTCCCGAAAAACAACAAGGGCGTCGACCTGATGTCCCAGAGCCCGGGCGAGGTGGACTTCAAGCAACTGCGCGAGCTCTACATCAAGTCGGCGGTGCAGGAGAAGAAGAGCTGAGACTAACCGAGCGAACCCGCCGGCGTGATGAAAGGAAAACAGCAACTCATCCGCTACGCGGTCATCCTCGTGATCCTCGCGGTGGTGTATTGGCAGCGCGGAAGCCTGCCGATCGTCGATAACAGCGGCGAACCCGAGCCTCCGCGCGAAAAGGGCACCGCGGTGCTGAAGGAAGGACCCATCCCGGGGATCGACGAACCGAAAACGGAAAAGGGCAAGGCCGTCCTCAAGGAAGGCTCCATTCCCGGCATCGACGAAGCGAAACCCAAGGCGAAATCGGCTCCTGACAAAACCACCAAGAGCAAGCCGGCCGCTCCTTCTTCGGGCCAGGCGGGTCCTTCGAAGGTCGGGGTCTACGACCGCTTCACCGACGCCCGCCTCGTCGATCGCGACGGGAATGACGGCGACAGTTTCATGGTCAAGGCGGGCGGGCGCGAATTCGAACTCCGACTCTACTTCGTCGACGCGCCCGAGAGTTATCTCAGCGATCGCTACGCCGACCAGCGCCGCCGCGTCGCCGAACAGGCGCGCGAGCTCGGCGGGATCACTCCCGAAGAAGCGGTGGAAGTCGGCAAACGCGCCAAGGCTTTCACCAAACAGCAGCTCGCGAACCGCACCTTCACGATCTACACCTACTGGGAGCAGGTCTACGACGGGGATCGTTTTTACGGCTTCGTCGAGCTGCCCGATGGCAGCGATCTGGCGACGCGGTTGGTCGCCGAGGGACTCGGCCGCGTCCACACGAAGGGACCTGGCTCGAAGGAAAAACCGGTGCCGACTCCGAAAGGGAAAACGTTTTTCCAAGCCCGGGACGGTCTTGAGGCCCTCGAGCGCGAGGCGAGGGAGGAGAAGAGGGGTGCTTGGGGTTACTAATCTCTTACTCTTACCTTATACTCCTACTCTTACTCAAAATCGGGTTACCAGGTCCTCCTCCGCACCCGGACAGCCGGGCGACAGGAATGTCGCCCCTCCTTGAATCTCATACTCTTACCTCATACTCATACTCAAAATCCGTGGGTCGCTCGATGTCCGCTGAGTATGAGGTAAGAGTATGAGTAGGAGAATTAGGTCCCCTCACCGGTCCAAACGGAAGATCAACACCCGCCGATCCTGCTTCAACAGGGCATCGGGCGAAGTCTCGGGGAAGCGCGCCTGGGTCTCGCCGAAGCCCACGGGAATGAGACAGCTTCCTTCCACTCCCAGACTCGTCAGGACCGACACGATCTGCTCGGCGCGCAACTGCGAGAGATTCTGGTTCGCATAGGCGTCGCCTTCGGCCGAGGCGTGACCCTCGATCACGAATTGCAGGCCTTGCAGCTCGGGATGTTTCAGCGCCTCGGCCAAGGTCACGACGACCTCGACGGAGGCGTCATCGGCGAACTCGGCGCTGCCCTTGCGGAAGAGGATGTTGTCGCGGGCGACCTTCGATTCGGGATCGACCTTGTAGCTCAGTTCGACCTCGTTGCCTCCCGTGGCGGTCGGTTTGATGTCGACCTTGTCCTCCTCGGCCGCGGCGCTGACCGCTTTGGGGATGCCGCGCATTGTGAGCGAGCGGGTTTCGGAGGTCGTCGCCGGAGCGGCGGCGCCCGCACTGAACGAGCGCGTCTTCATGCCGCGGGTGGCGAGCCCATTCGAGCCGCCTGAACCCGTCTTGCCGGCCTCCGGTTGGCCGGCCCGACCCTTCAGTTTTTTGACGAGATCGTCGCCGCTCTCATCCTGCGCCACGAGAGGCAGCAGGGAGAGAACGGCCGTGGCGAAGAGGAACGAACGGTAGGTGGAGGTGAGGACACGTTTCATGGGCGGGAGTGAAGATTTCGTTTTCGACGAATCGGAGAGGAAGGGCATGCGGATGAATCAATCCTTCAGGAAATAGCCGATGCGCGCCTCAGTGACCTGGGCCGGCACCGCAGAGTCGGCGGTCTCCTCCGACGCTCGGACCGCTTTCGGGATGCCACGGGCGGAGAAGATCTTGTTCTTTTCATAGATCGTGAAATCCCCGGCGACCTCACCTTTGGCGAAATTCTTCAAAGGAGTTTTCGAGGCGAAGACCACGACATGCTCGGGTCCGCCCGGTGCCGTCGTCTCCCAGGAGACCACAAGCTTCTTGTTCTTCGGTCGGAAGGTATCCTTGCCCGTGCTGCCGGGGAAAAGCTCGGTGACATGCTCGTCCGAGCTGAGGTGGAAGACGCGGAGGTGCGCGTCGTCCGTCGCCACGATCTCGAGATTGGCGCGCTCGCCCACGGTCAACTTCGGCTCGATCGAGAGGCGCAGCTTCCCGCCGCCATGCATCAACACCGATTCGGTGGCGAGGGCTTCGGAGGCGGCGGCGGACCCGGAAACGGCGAGCTTGGTCTCGGCAGCGCTGAGCCCTTCCGAGCCGAAGGCGGCGAGGTATTGATCGGAATTCGCGACGAGGTCCGCGTATTTCTGCCCGCCGAACTCCTCGTAGCCGAGCGGCACGAAGGGCATCAGCTCATAGCCCAACGCGTAGACGACGGAGATGTATTCACGAAGAAGATTTTCACGCCGGACCGAGAGATCGCGCTCCATCGAGCTCGTGATGACGCTGAGGACCTCGCTGCTGTCGCTCTCCTCTTTCAGCAGGGTGAGCAGTTCGTCATACTCCAGCCCGAATTCGGCGGCGAGCTTGCGGGCGGTGACGGCACCGCGGAATTCCTTGTAGAGCCCCAGGACCGGCTCGGCCGCTCCGCTCCGTCCGCCCGTGGCCTCCATCTCGGCCTTCGTGAAACGCTCGAAATCTTCCTTGATCGCCGCCTGCAGCACGGCCGGCTCGGGGTAGAGTTTCTTGAGCAGATTACTCTCGTCGAAATCGAGGATCCCCGCGGCTTCGACGAGGGGACGCACCTCGTCCTCCATCGTGGCGAGGGTACGCTTCGAGAGATCCGTGACCTTGATCGGAGGTTTCACCCCCTTGTCGTGACAGGCCATGCAGGAAATACCATTGAGGATCACCTTGTCCTGACGGTTGTCATCCTGCACGATCTCGATGGGAGCGCGGTCGAGGCGGTGGCCCTGGTGGGTCGTGAGCATGTAGCCCTGGAGCCCGTTGGGCAGGTGGTAGATCATCTCGCCACCATCATGGTTGAACATGTGTTCGGGATCATCCGTGAGCCCCGCCTCGACCGGTCCGAGCGGCGCGAGGGTGAGATCGTGGGTGCGCTCGGCGCTCAGCGGGGTGAAATCGTAGCTGACCCAGTAGGCGCCCTGATGCGAGCCGAGTTCGTGGCGTTCGATGAGGCGGTTCGCCCCGGACACACCCGAATACTGGAAACCCGCCCGGATCGCGCGGCCTTCGCGGAGGTTTTCAAAACGATCCACTCCGAGGGCTTCGTCGAGCTGGAGATGGACATTGCCATCCCCCCGCGTCTCATCGATGCCGAGGAGCTCGTCCATGATCTGATCATAAAGCGGCGGCTGCGAGGCCGCGAAGGTGAACCAATCGGCGCGGAGGTAAGCCATGGGCGAGCCGGTGTGTTTCGCGATGAGGTTCTCTTTCTGCCGGTCGATCCCGATGATGCCGTAGGGATAGTAGGAGACGACCTGCTCCCATTGTTCCTCGCTCCAATTGTAGTCGCGCAGGTCGATGCGATAAACCGTCTCCGTCTCGTCGATCGCCTTCGGCACGGTGATCTTGGCGTTCATCGAAAGGCTGTTGATCAGCTTGCCGACCGCGGCGCGGTGGGGATCGAGGTCGGGAATGAGGGACCGCCCCTCCGCATCAGTCTGGTTGTGGAGGTTTGTCAGGGTAAGGTAGCGGAAGAAACCGCGCTGGGTCTCGGAGACGCTGTTGAGATCATCAAGGATCGCCTTGAGCACGTCGGTCTGGGAAATGAACTCGCGTTTCACCTCTTTCGGTTTGCCGGCCTCAACCCATTCTTTCAGCACCGCGGTTTCCGCGTCCGTCAGCGGCGGACGAAACCCCTTCTCGCCCGGTTCACCCTTCGACTTCGGCATGCGCTCGGAATCGTCGTGGGCGCGGACGACGCGATCGAGAATCGCCTCGGCGAGGAGGATCGTGCCGGAGTCGTCGCGCTCGGTGAAAAAGTTCATGAGGCTGACGGTGCCATGGAGCTCGGGCTCGTAGTCGCCCTCGTGGCACTGGCCGCAGCGGTTCGCGAAGATCCAATGGACCTTCCCGTTCAGATCGAGATTCGCGGGGAATTCATCAACCTTGTCCTCGACGGACGCGGTGACGACGGGGGCCGCTTCCTTTTTCTCTTCCTTCGTCTCCCCGGCGGCGGGTTTGGTCGTCTCGGTCATCGGCTTTTCCGGAGCCGGCGTGCCGCTGGCGGTCTGGGCGATCCAATCGCGGATGAGCGTCTGCTCCTCGGCCGTGAGAGGAGCCTTGTAGGAATCGTCGCCCTCGGCCCCGCTGCTCTTCGGCATGCGCTTCTTCGAGGTCGGGTCCATCGAGACGCGGCGGAAAATGGCCGATTCGTCAGGATTCCCCTTGGTGATCATTTCCTCCTCGATCAGTTCCGCGAGATCGAAACCCTCGTGGAGGTAGGGGAAATCGTCTTCCGTGTCGGGATGGTGGCACTCCTTGCACTTGGCCTCGAAGAGGGCCTTCACTTTCGGGGTGAGATCCTCGGCCTGAACCGGGAGAAGCAGGGCAAAAGCGAGGAGCGGGAGAGGAAGGAACGTTCGATTCATGGATGGGCCGGGTAAAGTGATAGCAAAGTTCGTGCGTTGCAGACGAGTGGAAAGCGGAGAATAGGAACGATTTTTTGGAAAAAGTGACGAAGCGTCGCCGGGCGTATACTCACGCACGGTGAAGGAGTTCGCGAGAACTTCTCCACTTTTGGGCGAGTGCCCTGCGATGGGTCCGAAAGTCTCCCGAATTTCGTGACAGGCGGGTGGACGGCCGGGGCGCTGTTGAAACAGTCAAGCCTTGCTCCCCACACCCAGCACGGTCGCGAGATCACCCGCAAGGGCGGCGGCGACCGGGAGGGCGAGACCGGGGAACACGCGGCTGCGCAGGAAACCCTCTTCGGGCTCGATCGGGCGGTATTCGTCCTCCTCCAGCACGAACCAGTCGATTTCTTCATCGAGGACGCGCCAGAGCAGGTACTCCGCCACCCCGGCGCGGCGGTAGCTGACGAGTTTCTCCCTCGCATCGCGCGAGACGCTGCTCGCGGCGATTTCGACGACCAGCTCTGGTGCTCCGGAAAGATAGCCGCTCTCATCGACGACGGTTTTGCCGCCATGGTCCGCGTCGAGGAACAGCACCGCGTCGGGCTGCGCCACGTCGTCGGAATCGAGGCGGACGGTGACATTGGTCGCGTGCGTCGCTTCCGGATGAGAGGCCGCATAAACACAAAGCCAACCCTGGATCAGGGCGTCGGGTTTGCCGTGGAGGTCGAGGCGGACGGGCGAGGCCATGTGGACGATTCCTTGGATGAGTTCGGCTTTTTTCACTTCCGGCATCGCTTCGTAGCGACGCAGGAATTCGCGCGCGCTGAGGTGGTCGCCGTTCTCCAGCGGAGGAATGATGCGACGCGCGGGATTCGCCGGGTCCAGGGTTCGCGTGTCCATTGGAGGAGAGGATAACATCGGAGCGCGGGCGAGTCGAGCGGTGAGTGGCTGTGGGCATCCTGCCCATGAGTCAGCTTTCGCGATCGGAGACCGATAGTTCGGCATTTGCCTTGCAGGGAGAATCCTCGCGCGAGCGTGCCCGCGGCTGGCAACAAATCGTCAACAAATCGTCTGTCCCTCTAAACTTCTCGGCAACGGTGTGGAAAACTCCGCCCTAAAAAGTCGCGTAGACATGGCGTAGCCGGGCCAGAGCCGCTTCCCAGGAAGTCGGGCGGTAGACGAAGTTCCTCAGCCAACGGATGAATTTCAAAGTCCTCACCGTGAAGCGCTGGAG
>JAEUHI010000037.1 GCA_016795385.1 Verrucomicrobiales bacterium
AACTCTTCGCCTACATTGATGCCTACTACAACACGCGCCGGCGACATTCCTCTCTCGATTACCAGACCCCGGCCAATTTCGAGGCCAAACTCAACTCACCAAAATAAACAACACCGGTCCAAAAATCAGTGGCATCTCATCTCTCGTGCGCGAGAATTCCGCCATCTGAGCTTCTCCCGCTACTTGAAGAGCGAGTTGCAGAAAGAGTGGAAGAAACGATTCGAAAGCAGCCCTGCTTAAGGAAACCTACGGATCAGCTTCCGAGTGAGGATGAGATCGCCGCTTTGCGTGTCTTCCACTCCAAGGAATACGAGGATTTGGTGGCTTTGCTCTCCTGCCACGCGGAATACAACCTGACGGTCTTTTTTGACGTTTCCGATGATCAAAGATAAGGAGAACTCCCAAGATAGCAGGTGAGCTTGCCTCACTGCTATCCGTTGTTGGACGGGCCCGCGGTGGAGTCAGGGGCGCAGTGACTCCGGCTCTTGCGGATTCGATTTTTCGTTGAGCCTCAACCCGTTGGCGTGATAGCCGGAGTTCGAATGTCCGCTTGAGGCTCTTTGCGGGAGCCATGAGCTTGGCGCCGCTGGCGCGAAGCTCATGAATCGGAGATCCAGGCGGCGGTTTGGAAGGGTGCAGAGCGTTCCGGGCCCGAAGCGTCATGTGATTCATTCGATCGCATAGACAGATTCTTTTTATCCGATCGCATAGAATAATTTCTTGTATGCGATCGCATGGATTGTATCTTCTCTCGTGAAGATTCAATCCCCACAACAGCTTGGTGTCTTGGTCCGATTGGAGCGAACGAAGCGAAAATGGACACAGGCCGAGCTTGCGGAACGCGTCGGAGTGAAGCCTCTCTGGGTCTCTGAATTCGAGCGGGGGAAAACGACGGCCCAGATCGGTCTCGTCTTCCGGACGATCAAGGCGCTCGGCTTGCACTTGACCGTCGAAAAGGTGGATCGGCCCACCGGGGCGGGAACCGTGATTGACCTCGAAGATCTGGTTCGTGCGACGCAGGGTTTGCCTGACGAAATCAGCTCTCAACCGGGTGAGACTCCGGACGACGCGATCCGTGGAGCGATGAAAGAACAGAGGAAGAAAAAGAATGAGTAATCGCCTCGTCGCTCTCGTCAGGAACCGGAGGATGGGAGAACTCGTTTACGACGAGAAGAAGGATCTCATTTCCCTGCACTACGATGTGGGCTGGGTGAATTCCGACCACGCATTTCCTCTCTCTCTCTCCATGCCGATCGTGAAACCGGATCACGAGGACAAAGTGGTGCGTCCCTTTGTCTCAGGGTTGCT
Source organism: Verrucomicrobiales bacterium (assembly GCA_016795385.1). Lineage (GTDB taxonomy): Bacteria > Verrucomicrobiota > Verrucomicrobiia > Verrucomicrobiales > DEV007 > Arctic95D-9. The sequence continues at coordinate 1,309 of JAEUHI010000037.1, forward strand.
TCCGGACAACAACGAAGTGCTCGAGAAGTGGGGGAGGAAATTCCAGGTTTCCGCCCGAAATCCATTTCGGCTTCTCTTTCACGTCGGGGAGGAGTGTGCCGGGGGTGCGCAGTTCGTTCAGCCGGAACGCGCCGAGCAGTGGATTGCAGGGAAGGCTCCACATCGGATCAATTGGATCACCCAAGGGGAGCTCGAGGAGCGCATCGGGGAACTGCTGAAGGATCACGCGGCAGCGCGGCGCGAGGAAGACCGGGGCCAGTTCAGCCTCGCCGGTGCCCAGCCGAAAGTGGGGTTGTATCGTGACGAGAAAACGGGGCGATGGGGCGTGCCCGAGGGAGAGACCCCGACGACCCACATCCTGAAGCCGAACGAGGGCCGATACGCCGACCATGACCAGAACGAGCACTACTGCCTGACGCTGGCCCGGCACCTCGGCATGTCGGCCGCGGAATCCTGGACCGAAACGATCGGGGAAATCCCCGTCATCATCGTGAAGCGATTCGACCGTATGCTTCACGGAGGAAAGATCATCCGTGTCCACCAAGAGGACACCTGCCAAGCTCTCACGATCTCGCCACTGCGGAAGTACGAGAAGGACGGCGGGCCGACTGCAGGGGACATCTTTGGGCTGATCCGCGACTACTCCAGCGCCGCGTACGAAGACGAGCTCCGATTCCTCAAAGCCCTGATCTTCAACTGGCTGATCAAGGGTACGGATGCCCATGCGAAAAATTTTGGATTCTTCATCGCGGAGGGACCTCAGGTCCGGCTCGCGCCGCTCTACGACGTCGCGTCCTTCATTCCTTACGAGAAGCCGCATCAGGAGCGCAAGACGCGGCTGGCGATGAAGATCGGCGGGGAATACCAATGGTGGAAGGTCGGCCCAAAGCATTGGGAGCGGGCCGCGAAAGAGTGGAAGCTCGATCGTCACAAGGTCTTCGCTCACATCCTGGACATGGCGGCCGGAATGTCCGGTGCCATGTCGGCAACCCGGGCGGAACTTGAGTCGGGCGGTCTCGGACTGACCGAGGTTATCGATCGGTTGGAGGAAGGAATCTTGAAAAATGCCGCTTCCGTCTCCAAGCTCTACGCTCAAGAATAACCATTTCTCCGGGAAAACAAACCGACCCCATCCAATGAATTCCTCAATCAAAAGCTGCTAGGCCGGAAGGTTCCTGCACCCGTCGAGACGGAGACGCCGCTCCCGGATTCGACCGAAACAGCCGCTGAATCAGAAACCGCCCTTCAACCCGACATCGCCGTCCCCACGATCCCGCGAACCGATCGCGGGCCGCGGTAGACGAGGGCGGCCTACATCTGAACGAGGGCACCGCCCGCGTCATCCCCGCGCAGCTCGTCCTCCTCGCGATGGGCTTCATGGGTCCCGAGCAGGAGATCGTGAAGCAGTTCGAACTCGAGACCGACGCCCGTTCCAACGTCAAGGCGGAGCACGGATCGTTCACGACGAATCTCCCCGGCGTCTTCGCCGCGGGTGACATGCGCCGTGGCCAGTCCCTCGTCGTCTGGGCGATCAACGAAGGCCGCGGGGCTGCGAGGGAGTGTGACAAGTACCTGATGGGCGTGACGAATCTTCCGTGAAGGAAGAATCCGATGGGTTCCGGCTTCCCTACTCCTGCTTGGGGTAAAACGACCCGTCCTGGATCCCCCGTTTGGAGATCCGGTCGAGGAGGAGGCGCGTCGCTTCGGTTTTCGTGCTGAAGTGGACGTAGTCGAGCTTCTTGAGCGATTCGATCACCGGCAGGGACTTGACGGTGGGCTGCGCGCGTTCGAAAAAGAGGGTTTCGATGGAAGGATGGTCACGCAGGACCGCGAATTCTTCATCACCGATCGGGGGTTTTCGGAGAGCGAGGATTCTCAGCGCCTCCAGGTTCCGCACGGTCGCCAGATCCGCGGAGCGGACCGACCCGATGCTCAATTCGAGATAGGTGAGCCGGGTGAGTCCCGACACGAGGGAGAGCGCTCCCGAACCGAGCCTGGGGGATTCGATCTCGAGGCTTTCGAGAGAAGTGAGGTCGCGGAGGTGGGAGACGCCTTCGTCGGTGATCCGGGGAGATTGCACCGATAGCCCGCGTAGTGCGGGCCATTTACCGATCAAGGCGAGACTGGCATCGGTGAGATTCGGGGAGTCGATCTCGAGGGTCTCGAGATCCCGTTTCGCGGAGAGGATTCGAACGAACTCGTCGGTGAAAGCGTCCGATTGGATTCGGATCCACCGCAGTTTGGGAGCCGCCACGATGAGGTGGGCAAGCTCGTCGGTGAAGCGGGCCTGATGTCCGGAATCCCAGAAGGATCCGATTTCCAGCGACGCGAGCTTGTCCATCTCCGGGAGAAACCGGAGGTGGTCGTCGGCCATGTCGGCGAAGCAGAGGCCCAGATGTTCGAGATGATCGGCCTTCGCGAGGAGTTCGAGATCCTTGGTTTCGATCTCGATTCCTTCCAGGTCTCCTCCAAGAACCAGCCCTTTCAGCGTTTCCAGCGACAACACGTAGGCGAGCGCCTCGCGGGAAACCGGAAAGTTGTGGAGGGTCACATCCGTCAGCTCCGGAAGCAGGTGCCAGTGCGACTTCGGATCCTTCTGGGCGACCAGCCACTCGGGTCCACCGACATAGGTCAGGGAATCAACGGCCCCCGTTTCGTTCTTCGACTCGTAGGTATGTTGGGCGATCGCACCCCTCGATCCCGGGAGGATCGCAAGGCACACGGTGATCCATGCCGTCCCATTCCTGCAAAGCATTCGTGAATCCTGCCATGAAACCCGGGATTGGGGGAACCAAAATCGTCCGGGACGAACCGGGACCGTATTGCGCGAATCAACAAGGTTCCGGGTATCCCGACATCAAGATCCGCCTTCTCGAGAATCGGGCACGGGGACTCAGCCGGAAGCTGCGGAAGGCGAATGGGGAGTGGAACGTGTTCGAGTGAGGCGTCCAGTCCACACCCGCCGCGATCAGCGTTGGGTCTGCTCCGCCGGTTTCGTCGCCGGGTCTGCAGAGTGTCCGCCCGTTGACTGCGTTCCTGAAGCGTCGGCAAGCCCCATCGCCTTTCGCAATTCCTGGATCTCCTCCGCGGTTCCGATCACAATCGCTTCCGGATGAACATCGACGACAGCGCCGCCCAATTGTGCCGCATAAGTCAAGAGGGCCCCTAATGACAGGTTCTCCGCGGTCATCGAGATTCCCATGGCATCACTCGCCTGATGAAGCCTTTGGATTTCCCTGAGAAGAATGATGTTGACCCCTTTGCGCTGGATGTCAGGCTCCGTCTCGTCGAGTTCCCGAGCCCGTTGCTGCAGGTATTGGATTGCCTCCCGGAACGGTGTTTTCTCGAGCTCAACCGATGGGACCTTGATCCGCCGGCACTTCTCCTGAAGGTAGGAAGAATTGTCGGCGAATCCTGACGAAGTGACCAAGAGGGCGATACTGACGAGGCGGCAGATGGGATTCATGGGCTTGGAGGGTTGCGACGAGGGATTTTCTTTTTCATCCCCTCCGCTCCGTTTCCGCCGTAGGCCCGGGGTCGGTGGAGGTTAGGTGGGTAGGGGATGTTCAGGGCCTTCGCAAGCAAGAATGGCTCGAATCCCGCCGCGGGGTCAACGAATTTCCCCGAGTGTTTCGTGGGGGTCAGTCCTGGAATTTAGAATCCCCCCCTTTCTCCAATCGGGGGGCAGTCCTGAAATCGCGGAGACGCCGCTCCCGGATTCGACCGAAACAGCCGCTGAATCAGAAACCGCCCTTCAACCCGGCACCGCTATCCCCGCGATCTCGCGAACCGATCGCGGGCCGCGGGCCGCGGGCCGCGCTACACAAGTCCGGTATTGATCTGGACGAGGGCACCGCCCGCGTCATCCCCGCGCAGCCCGTCCTCCTCGCGATTGGCTTCCGAGGATCGCACCGATCGGCCTGGATCACCTCGATTCCCGCTCTCATGGCTTCGCGGGCAGGAATTGGATGGCGTCGGCAACCACGTAGCCGTCGGCCTCCTCGTTGGACACGGACACTTCCGACACCCCCTTGGTGAAGGCATGGACCCCGAGCGAGACGAATCCGTTCTCATCCCCCTTTTTCTCCCTCTGGTTCACGCTCGTTTCCACCTCGCCGGATGCCGTCTGAATCCGGATTCTGGCACGGGTCGCCCGGTTCCCGTGGGCCGGAAAGGCGATACGCACTTCATAGTTTCCCGATTCCGGCAATTTCACCGGGAATACCAGGCGTTTCGTTTCCGGGACCACGGAGGTCCCGAACGCATCGTGACGATAGCCGTTGCCCACAAAACGCGTCGCGGAGGTCGAAACGACCCACTCTCCTTCCGCCCTTGCCTCCGCGTCATCGACGACGATCCCCGGAAGCGACGCCGCTGTCAGCAACTCGCGCGGAGCCGCGTCGGGAGGCAGGTCGAGCACCTGACCGTCCTCGAGGAGACGCTTCCTCAGTTCCGCGTAGGGCAGGTCCTGGACCGCCACGCCCCGCTCCATCGCCATCACCGCCGCGGTCGCGGCGGACTGTCCCAGAATCATGAAGACCGGCTCCATCCGGATCGAGCCGAAGGCGATGTGCGAACTCGAGACGCAGACCGGCACGAGCAGGTTCGCGGCCTCGCCGCGCTTCGGCACGATGGAGCGATAGGACACGGCGTAGGGACCTCCCGGCGAGACCTGCACGTCACCCTCGTTCTGCACCTTCCCGTGTTCGTCGACATACCGCTGCACGTTGTGCGAATCCATGTTGTAGCTGCCCAGCCCCACGGGGTCCTCCGCCACCCTGACACGTCGACAATCCAGCTCCGTCACGACATAGTCCGAGACCATGCGCCGGGCCTCGCGGACGTAGATCTGGCGGGGCCAGTTTCCATTCCCGACAAATTCGTCCGCCGCCAGTCCCCACGGTTCCATCGCCTCGCGGATCGCCCCGGGCACACGCGGATGATTCGCGAGAGTCCACATCAGCCCTTTCTGATAGGTTTCATGTTCCCTGACGATGCGGGCCCGGTCCTCGTGCGAGGCCTCGGCGTAGTCATGGTTCATCCCGATGTTGTCGGTGGAGAAAGCCCCGTAGTTGTTGGTGTCGGTCTTGTGGTTCGGCATGCGGGATGGACTCCAGGGCAGACGCAGATCACCCGCCTCGAAATTCCGGAAGAGGAGCTCGTAGTCCGCCTCGTCGTATCCTTCGGGCTTCGGGAACGGCACGCGGTTCCGGGGATCGTCGCTCATGCACATGCGGAAGTTGAAGGCCTGCAATCTCCTGTCGCCGGAACCGTCCTCTCCCGGAGGTTCCGGTGAAACCCGCGCGACCAGCCCGCTCGACGGGTCACCCGGCACCACGTAAGGATCCACCGGACGGGTGAACAGGTGACCCTTCATCTGCTTCTTCTGGACTCCGTTGAGGGTCTCGCCGTAGACGGAGTTGGCCTCGCGTCCGACGTGGAAGGAAACTCCCGCGGCCGCGAGGAGATCCCCTTCGTAAGTGGCGTCGATGAACATCGCCGCCTCGAAGCGGAGGCCCGATTCCATGGTGATGGAGACAATGCGCCCCTCTTCGAGGCGGACCCCCTTCCCGCGGTCGAGCCGCTCGCGATAGACGATTTCCGCCCTGCTCTCCCGCGCCAGTCCGTCCATGATGGCCTGGGCCACCTTTGGCTCGAAGACCCACATCGTCCGCGCCTCGGGCGAGAACAGAGGACGCCCCCCCTTGTCCGCCGCTTCCGCGGGATCCTGGAGATTCCAGGCAGACCGGTCGCGGTAGTGATCCTGCACCCGCCGGTAAAAGTCGCGGCTGATGCCTCCGATGGTTTCCTTGCGCCCGGAGTCGGTCGCGCCGAGTCCGTTGGTGGTGAGACCGCCGAGGTGGTCGGTCGGTTCGATCAGGGCGACTGACTTGCCCATGCGCGAGGCCTGCAGGGCGGCGGCTACACCGGCGCTGGTCCCGCCATAGACGACGATGTCGGCGCGATGCGGCTCGGCGGCATCCGCAAGCGAGGCGGTCAGGACGAGGAGGGCGGCTGTGGAAACAGGGAAGAATCGGGCCATGTCCCCGCCATTGTGAAAGCCTTTGACAAACCTGCCCAGAAAATTCCGCGCCGGTTCGATCGCGGAGTCGCGCCCTTGCCCGACGCTTCGCCCCGTCTTAGACTGTCTGCCAAAAGTCCGTTCGCAAATCGGATTCGTTTTAGGGCTTGGATTCTGGCTCGCTTCGCTCGGATGTCTTTCCTAACCGGCCGGAATTCGCGCTTCCGGCGTTGCTCCCGGCGCGCCGGTCCGATCGGTCATGGAGCCCGCTCCACTTTGCCGTCGCTGTCGCTCCGCCCTTCGGGCTGCCTCGTTGGCAGGCTATGTCGTTGCACTCCATTCTCTTCGCGCCTTGGCATCGCGAATTCCGACTCGGCCGATTCACGAACGGACTTTTGGCAAACAGCCTAACGAAAACTCAGGCCCCCGTCCTCCTCCCGCGAGAAAAACGCGGACGGCAAACCGATCACCGCCATCTACCTCGCCGAGTTGAGGATCGCGTACTAAAGCCGGCGAATCCGCAGATCCTTCCAGTAGACCCTCGCGCCCTCGGGCCAGGCTTTGCCCCCGTGGACCTGCAGTCCGATCGAACCCGAGGCCTGCGCCACCTCCGAGGCCTTGCCCGCGTCAAAACCAGGGTGCGGAGTCGTGGCGAGATTGAGGCGGCAGACTTTCAGCCCGTTCACCCAGGTCTCGATGACCGGCAGGATCCCGCCCGTGCAACGGATTCGCACCTGGTTCCAATCGCCGGTCTTCCAGGCCGCCAGCCACGCTTCCGGAGTGCAGGTCTCCTCGTAGACGCCTTCGGGCCAGTTCGCGGTGCGGACGTCCCCCTCCATTTTCAGGTCCGGCTTTTCCGGATCGATTCGCGAGAACCCGAAAGGACGGAACGGCACGCTGTAGGGTTTCGTCTCCAGTCGCACGTGTCCCACGTTGCCGCGGTCGTGATGATCCACGTAGACCTGCCAGCCTCCTCCCTTTTTGTCGGTGCGCAGGAAGATCCCGCTGTCCGGTCCCCAATCGGGTCGCACCGAGAGCTCCAGTTCGAACTCCCCGAAGGTCTCGTCGGTCAGAAGAAATCCCCCGTTGCCTGACCCGGGAGGCCCCTGTTCTCCAAAGATCGCACCATCCCCGGTGACGCCCCAGGCTCCCCCGTCACCGTGCTGTCCCCGCTCTTTCTGGCGGTGCCAGCCGGAAAGATCCCGGCCGTTGAAGAGGTCGGTCCACCCGGAACCCTTTTCTCCGAACGACCGGGAACCGGCAATGAAGGCCAGCCCGACAACCAACAGGTGGAATGAAAACCGTTTCAACTCACTTGGCCTTTCCATCCTCGCTCCGGTGATCCTTCAGGCAGCCGTCGTCCATCGGCACCCCTTCGCCCACGAGGTCGACAGGGTGGGTGTAGAGGTAGCGCCAGACCGGCTCGTAGAGAAACTTGCCCTCCGCATCCTTGGGCGAGGCTCCCCCCGGTGTCACCGCCGAATGAGCCTTCTTGTCGTCACCCCCGACATCGGCGGCGGACACGAGGCGACGGGTGTTTTGATAGGGCGGCCCGGCTTCGTCCACCGTGACGATGGGACCGAAGGCGTGCAGGCCGATCAGTTCCCAAGACCGGCAGTAGTGGTCGGCCGTCCAGCCCCCGTCGAGAACGTGGGAGAATCCAAAAAAGCGTTCCGGCGGGGTCGCCGAGGGCAGGGCCTGCCAGTTCTGGTACTGGTCGCGAGGACCGCAGAGCATCACGACCCGATCCACCTTCTGGTGCTTCGCGAAACGCGCCGCCGTGGTCGATCCGTGCGAGCTGCCCGAGAGGATGACCCGGTCCCAGCGCAGATCGGACCCGTCCTCGCTAAGGAAAAAATCCCAGCGTCCCCGCGGATTTTCCTTCGACAGCCACTTCACGAAGACCAGCGCCCGTTCCTTCATCCCGTCGGGCTTGGGGATGTCGACGCAGTCGGAGAAATCCTCCCCCGTCGCCGCCTCGAGCCGCACGTTGCCCCGGCAGGTCTCCCCGACCGGCGTCTCCGTGCAGACCTTGGAGAACCAGCGGTTCGCGTAATGCGGCTGGATCGCATGCAGCCCGTAGGAGTTGAGCCTTTCGAAAAGTCCCTCGCTATGGCCCATCAGCCAGATCACGAGCTTGCCCGCCGGAGCCACCGAAGTGTCGACCGAGGCGTTCTCGAGGTCTTGCGGTTTGCCATCCTTCGTGAAGACGAAGTCGATCTCGGGATGCTCCTTGGCCCGAGGATCGAGTTCGCTGGCCCGGGCCTGGAGCTTGTAGCGCTGGGGCGAGGGGTCGGAGAAGGAAAGAGAATCTTCCGCTTCAAGGCAAACTCCGAAAAACAAAAAGGAAATGACAAACGCGCAATCGACACGGCCGGAAAACATGGGCCGAGCATCGCATGACCACGAGCAGAATGTCCATTGGGAAAACCTCCGCGATTCTTGTGTCAATCAACCGCTGATGGAAGTTCCGTTTTTCGCCCCGCTCGGCTTTGACGCTTCGCTCCTGCCATTGGGCAGGCTACCTCCGGTTCACTCCGGCTCTCTCCACCGAAGGCCCGGGGCCGGACCACGAGGCCTCCCGGCTCGGAATGATCGGAGAGGATGTGGAACTGCTCGAAGGCGTGATTTTCCGGAAGACGGCCGAATCTCCGCTCCACGAATGGCTGATCGAGTTCTTCAAACGACATCTCGAGGCGGTTGTCTTCGGTGCAGGAGAAACCGCGGTCGGCACGGTCTTTCCGGCACTTGCAGTCAGGGTGGACGAAGTTTCGCGTTGAACGAGAATTGTTCACTGCGGCACGCCCAGGTGCCTCGCTCCCGTTTGACCATCCCGCATCCGGGCCGATCCTGTTCCTCTGGCCCGTGACCACCCACCCCTCCATCTCCCTCCACGACCTCGACCTCGCCGGATTGCGTGAACAGCTCTCCGCCGACGGGATCAATCCGCATCACGCCGCGGCTTTGTGGCGGGTACTGCACCGCGATGGGGTGGCGACGCGCGAGGGTCTCCTCGCGACTGGCTTCCTTCCTCCCCTGCATCGCTGGATCGAGGAGAACGTTGGCGAAGGACTCCGCTTCACCCTCGACCTTCCCGAACTCGTCGAGGAAATCCCGAGCCGTGATGGACTCACCCACAAGTTTCTCCTGCGTCTCAACGACGGCCAGACGATCGAGACGGTCCTGATGGGCTATGAGGGTCGGCACACCGTCTGCCTCAGCACGCAGGCGGGATGCGCGATGGGCTGTGTCTTCTGTGCGACGGGCCAGATGGGATTCGTGCGGCATTTGCGTCCCGGCGAGATCGTCGCGCAGGTGCACCATGCGCGTCGTGTCCTGCGCGCGCTCGATCCGACGAAGCGCGTTCGCAATCTCGTGCTCATGGGCATGGGCGAGCCGCTCCACAATTACGATTCGGTGATGCAGGCCCTCGGGATCATCTCGGACACGCGCGGGATCGCGATCGGTCCGGCCCGCATCGCGATCAGCACGGTCGGGGTGGTGCCGGCGATCCGGCGGCTTGCCGAGGAAGGGCGTCCCTATCGACTTGCGGTGAGCTTGCATGGCTCGAGCGAAGAAGAGCGCGCCGCCCTCGTGCCGGCGGCGAAACGTTGGTCGCTCGCGGAGTTGATCGCGGCGTGCCGGGACTACGGACGCGATACGGGAAAACGCATCTTCTTCGAATGGACCCTGATCGAGGGGAAAAACGATTCGCCAGAAACCGCGGTCCGACTCGCCACGCTCCTCGAAGGGATGGATGCGCACGTGAACCTCATCCCGCTGAATCCGACGCAGGGATTCGAAGGGATCGAGAGCGGCACGGCGGCCGCGCGGCGATTCCAGTCAATCCTGCGCGAGGCCGGTTTTCCCTGCACCTTCCGTCAGCGGCGCGGCATCGATGTCGATGCGGGCTGTGGGATGCTGAAGGCGGCGCGAGAGAGACGGGTCGTCAATTAACGAAAGAATCAGGGCCAGGTCGTGAGGAGCACCTCGGCTTCGCCTGCGGCGAGGAGACCCGCTCCGCGTCCGGGAGGCACGAGAAAGAAGTCGCCTTCGGAAAAGACGGTCGCTCCTGCTTTGATCTCTCCGGCGACGATGGTGAGGATGGCAAAACGACCTTGGGTCACCGATTCGAGCGTGGCGCCCGCGGTGAGAGCGTGGCGTTCGAGTCGAAAGTGCTCGCACGCGACGAGAAGGTTTCCCTCAGGTTCATCCATCCCCGGGGTCACATCGGTGAAGTCGATGCAGCACAGCGACTCCTCGACATGGAGTTCGCGCGGTTTGCCATCGATCCCGGGACGATTCCAGTCGTAGACGCGATACGTGGTGTCGGAGTTTTGCTGGATTTCGTAAATGAGCAGCCCGGCGCCGATGGCGTGGAGACGTCCGCTCGGGATGAAAAGATGCTGTCCTTTGGTAACCGGCACGGCGTGGACACAGGATTCCGCCTCACCCGAGATCAGCGCTTCACGGAAGCGGGCTTCATCGACACCCTCCTTCACCCCGACATACAACATCGCTCCGGGCGCGGCGTCGGCGATGTACCACACCTCGGTCTTGGGTTCGCCACCGAGCTGCGGAGCGATCGAGGCGGGTGGATGCACCTGGATCGACAGAGTGTCTCTGGCATCGAGGATCTTGAAGAGCAGGGGGAAGCGATCCGAGTCGGGCGCGTTCTCACTGAAGAGAGACATTCGAAGCCGGGGATCCGCCCAAAGCTCGGAGAGCTTCCTTCCCTCCAGGCATCCGCCCACCACGAGACTGTCGGCCTCCTCGCGTGCCGAGATTTCCCAGGATTCTCCAAAAGGTAGCTCGGGGTCCGGCAGGTCGCGGCCGAAACGCTCGGCGAGGAGCCGGCCGCCCCAAACTCGCGTTTGATAAATCGGCTTGAATCGAATAAAGGAGTCAGTCAGGTCGGACATGCGGCGAAGCGATCTGAATATTATAACTCGATGGAATTATAATTTCCATCATTACCTTCAGCATTTCCCAATCCATGAACCAGGAAGTCAAGGAGCGCTTCGACCAGTACATCCGCCAGAAGGGGATGCGCCGCACCGACCAACGCGATGTCATCGTCGAGGCGGCCTTCGCCAGTGACGATCATTTCACCGCTGAGGAATTGCTGACCAAGGCGCGGCGGCTCGATCCGAAGACCTCGCGGGCGACCCTCTACCGCACCATCGCCCTGCTCGTCGAGTGTGGCCTCCTCCGCGAGATCGACCTGGGCCGTGATGAGCGGGTCTACGATCCGAATTTCCTCGATTCGCCCGATCACAATCACCTCATCTGCATCGACTGTGGCAAGGTGATCGAATTCGAAGACGAGAATGTGGCGGTGCTGATCGACTGCATCACCCGCCGTCTCGGCTTCCGTCCGAGTACGAAGACGATGCGCATCGAGGCCTGCTGCGACCGGCTCCGCAAGGAGGGTGTCTGCGGCAATCTCATCCAGCAGCGCCTCGTAAAGCGGGCGTGATTTTTTGACGGCAAAAACCCCGATGACTCCGGCGGATCCGGGTCACCCAGCAAATTCATGTGGAAAGGCAGATTTCAGACGGAGACTTCGAATCTCGTGCAACGCTACGGCGAGTCGATCTCATACGATTGGCGGCTCTATGCCTGTGACATCGAGGGATCAATCGCGCACGCCGCCGCCCTCCTCGAGGCCGGCATCCTGACGAAGGCGGAGGAAAAGGCGATCGTGAAGGGCCTCCAGGAGATCCGTCGCGAGATCGAGAGCGGCGAATTCCGCTTCAAGACGAGCCTCGAGGACATCCACATGAACATCGAGCGGGCCCTCACCGAAAAGATCGGGGCCGCCGGGGCAAAACTCCACACCGCGCGCAGCCGGAACGACCAGGTCGCGCTCGACATCCGTCTCTATTGCCGGGGTGAGATCCAGGCGATTCACCAGCGCCTCACGACGCTGCAGAACGCCCTCCTCACTCTCGCGGTGAACCATCCTTCCGCGGTGGTGCCAGGCTATACCCACCTCCAGCGCGGCCAGCCCGTCCTCTTCGCCCACCATCTCCTCGCCTACCTCGAGATGCTCGAGCGTGACAAGGACCGCCTCCGCGATTGTTATCGCCGGATCAACGTGATGCCGCTCGGATCGGGAGCACTCGCCGGATCGACGATCGTCCTCAATCGCAAGCTCATCGCCGAGAAGCTCGGATTCCCCGCGATCACGCAGAACAGCATGGACGCGGTGAGCGACCGCGATTTCGTCGCCGAGTTCCTCTTCGACATCGCCCTCACCGGCGTGCATCTCTCGCGCCTGAGCGAGGACGTCATCCTCTGGGCCACCGCCGAGTTCGCCTTCATCGAACTGAGCGACGCCCACACCACCGGCTCGAGCCTGATGCCGCAGAAGAAGAATCCCGACGTCGCCGAACTCACCCGCGGCAAGACCGGTCGCCTCCTCGGCAATCTCGTCGCCCTCCTCACAACGATCAAAGGTCTGCCCATGACCTACAACCGCGACCTGCAGGAGGACAAGGAGCCGCTCTTCGACTCGATCGACCAGATCAAGCTCGCCCTCGAGGTCTTCGCCGAGATGATGGCCGCCGCGAAGATCCGCGAAGACCGCACCCTGCGTGCCGCGTCGGATCCCTTCCTCCTCGCCACCGACCTCGCCGACTACCTCGTCCTGCGCGGCATGCCCTTCCGTGAGGCGCACGAGGTCATCGGAAAGCTCACCGCCTATTCCTTGCAGGAAAAACGCGATTTCCCCGACATGACCCTCGAGGAATACCGCCAGTTCTCGACGGTGTTCGAAGCCGATGTCTTCAAGGTGCTCGATCTCAAGACCGCGCTGAAGGCCCGCAAGGGCATCGGCGCGCCTTCGCCCGCGAATGTCGGCGCGCAGATCACGCGCTGGCAGAAGCGGCTGCACTCCCAAGCGGAGTTTTGAGCGGAATGTCAGGGTGCCTCACGTCACCTTGGCACCTTCGACATGGAGCCGCTTCGCGTCGGCGAAGCGTTCGTCGAGCCAGTCGAGGTGGGTCGTCGTGATGAGCTTTTGCGAGGTCGCGGGCCAGTTTGCCATGAGCGCGTTGCGCCGGCCCGGATCGAGCTCGCCGAAGACGTCGTCGATCAGCATCACGGGAGCTTCCTGCCGCGTTTCGACGAAGAGATTCGTCTGGCCCAGCTTCAGGGCGAGGGCGACGGTGCGTTGCTGGCCCTCGCTCGCGAACTTCGCGGAGGGCATGCCGTTGAGGAGCAGGGCGAGGTCGTCGCGATGGGGGCCGGCCGCGGTCTGGCGTTTCCGCAGCTCCTCGTCGCGCTTGCATTCGAGCAGGGCGAGGAGGTTGTCGCCCTCGCCGCTCGCACTTTCGTAGCGCAATGTCAGGATCTCGCCGGTGCCGCTGATGCGGGTCTGGGCTTCGGCGGCACGGGGCTGCAACTGCTCGACAAGGACGCGCCGCGCGCTCGAGAGGACCTGGCCGTAGTCGTGGAGGAGGCGCGAGTAGGCCTCGATCTGCGCCCACTTCGGCGAGGCGTCGCGCTTCAGCAGGTAGTTCCGCGAACGCAGCGCCTTTTCATAAGCCCGCAGCGCCTCGCGGTATCCCGGATAAAGCTGCGAGGCCATGAAATCGAGGAAACGCCGCCGTCCGTCGCCGCCGCCGCGGACGAGGGCGAGATCATCGTTCGCCATCCACACGACGAGGGCGCTGTGGCGGAGGTAATCGGAGGCGCTCTTCTGCGCCTCGCCATCGACGAGCAGCTTCCGCCCCGTCTCGCGGTATTGGAGGCGCAGCTCGGATTCGTTGAGGCCCGTGAGATTGCCGCCGACCGCGAAGGCCTTTTCCGAAAACTGGATGCAGTCACCGAGAGTCGCGGTGCGCGGGCTTTGCAGGCGCAGGAGCACGCACGAGGCTTCGAGGATCGAGGTCTTGCCCTGGGCGTTGTTGCCGTGGAACAAGGTGACGCCCGACGCCAATTCGAGCCGCAGCGAAGCGAAGCAGCGGAATTGATTCAGGTTGAGCGAACGGAGCACCATGGGCGGGCCGCAATCAACAGGGTATGGTCCGCGAATCAACCGGGTTCGGTCAGAAAAGCGGGGGCACCATCTCCGCGTCAAGGGCTTCCCATTCGCGGACGAGTTCCTCGACGACGCCGGGTTTCTCGACCGCAAGATCCTTGCTCTCGCCGGGATCTTCCGCGAGGTTGTAGAGCTGCCAGGGACCGGCCTGGCCTTTCTGACCTGCCCGCACCAGTTTCCAATCGCCTTGGCGCAGCGCGGCCTGGGGCCCGACGCGCCAATACAGTTGCTCGTGGGGAGGGCTCGCCTCTTTCCCGGTGAGATAGGGCATCAGGTCGACCCCGTCGAGCGATTCGGTTTCACCCATCCCGGCGAGGGCGAGGGCCGTGGGAAAGAGATCGAGGGAACCCACGGGCTCGTCGTAGACCTGCCCCGCGGGGATCGTCCCGGGCAGGCTCAGGAAAAAGGGCACGCGGATGCCGCCCTCGAGGAGCGATCCCTTTTCACCACGGAGGGGACCGTTGCGGCTCGTCAATTCGCGCACGGGACCGCCGTTGTCGCTGAGAAAGACGACGAAGGTGCGCTCGCGGACGCCCGCCCTTTCGATCGCCGCGAGGACGGTGCCGACGCCTTCGTCGAGCTGCGCGAGCATCCCCGCGAAGATCCGGCGCTGGATATCCTCGATGTGGACGAATCGCGCGAGGTAGGCGTCGTCGGCCTGCATCGGACTGTGGACCGCGTTGTAGGCGAGATGGAGGAAGAAGGGACGCTCCGATCCGCAGCGGGTGATGAAGGAGGCGGCTTCGCGCGAAAAGGCGTCGGTGAGGTTCGCGGATTCCTCGACCGGCTGGCCGTTGCGATAGAGCGGGTTGTCGGCGTCGTATTCGGGTTCGTTGCGGCCAAGGTGATCGGAAAGGATGAGCCGGCCGTCGGCCGAAATCCAGCGACCGTCAGCGCCGCCCGGCAGGGTCTTGCGGCGCAGCCAGGTCGTCATGCCCTCATAGGGTGCGGGACGGTAGTAGCGGCCTTCGTGGAGAAAGCCGAAGAATCCATCATAGCCGCGGCGCAGGGGATGAAAGGGCGCGGTGCCGCCGAGGTGCCATTTGCCGATGAGGGCGGTGGTGTAGCCGGCCTCGTCGCGGAGCCGGTCGGCGAGGGTCTTTTCGGAAGCAGGCAGGCCGACCCCGGGCTCCTCGTTGCGGGCACCGATGGGATTGAACTCGAAGCCGAAACGCGTCTGGTAACGCCCCGTGATCATCCCCGCCCGCGAGGCCGCGCAGAAGGGAGCGGTGACGTAGGCGTTGGTGAAACGGACCCCATTCTTCGCAATGGAATCGAGGTGAGGCGTGGGCACGTCGGTGGACGGATTCTGCGCCGAGGTTTCGCCGTAGCCGAGGTCGTCGGCGATGATGAGGACGAGATTCGTCGGTGGTTCCGAAGACCTGAGTGGTGGAGCGAAGGCAAGGAAAAGGAAAAGGAGCACCGCCGGTTTCATGGTGCGAGATTAGCGGGAGCGGGCGATGGGAGCAAGAACATGGGTCGTCGAATTCCGATGCGGAATGTTTGATTGTCGACTCGGGGTTTGGATCATTTTCCGTACCGTCGGCAACGAATGAGCACTCTCTCCATCACCCTTCCCGATTCCGTTCGGCAGCGCGTGGTGTCCATGGCTGAGCAGGACGGCGTGCCGGTTGAAGAGTTCGTGGCATCCATCCTCGCCCAACGAGTTGCGGTTGCCGACGCCGATTCCTACGTTCGACGGCGGGCTGCGAGGGGGTCGGCGGAACGAATGCTCGAAATCCTGCGTTCGGCTCCGGATGTCGAGCCGGAGGAATGTGATCAACTCTCGGAACCTTCGTGAAGCACGATTCACGGTGGCGACGTGGACGTCACCACTACGGGGATGGCGGCGTTGCCGACCACTCGTTCACTTCCACGATTCCGGCAAATCCGGCACGGTCTCCTTCACGATCGCGAGGATGTGGCCTCGCTCGGCTTCACCGAGATGGGCGAACTCGGGCCAGTCGGCGGGTTTGGTGAGAATGTCGTGGAGCTGGTCGAGGATGCGGGTGCGGATCGCCCCGGGCAGGTTGGCGAAGGCCTCGGAATAGATGAGGTGGCTGCAGCGATACTTCATGAGCCGCTCGTAGAGCCGGAAATCGCGCAGGGAGCGGCCCTCGGCGCTCTTTTTCCGTCCTTCTTCGAAGGCGGTCTGGAAGATCCCGGTGCCCTCGATCCCGCCGGGCAGCGGGACTTCCTCCACATAGAGCATTTCCTTCAGCACCTTCGTCGCGAGGCGCTGCAGGATGCGCTCGTTGGTCTCGGAAAGCGGACCATCGAGAGGTTCGCCGAAGGCCTTCTGCATCTCGGCGTGCCGGTGCAGGGTCGCCTGGGTCGTGAGGTTGGCTTCGATGAGGAGGTTGTGCATGCCGACCTGATGCTCGAGCGTCATGAGCGCGACGACGTCGCTTTGCCCGCCGTTCAGGTAGGGTTCGCTCCTGAAAAGTTCGTCGAGCTTCAGGACCCGGCCGTCGGCGAGATGTTGCAACTCCACGCCCGGTCCACCGGGGGCGGCCTGCGCGAGGGCGTTGCCGAGATGTTCGCGATTTTCGACGGATCCGGTGACATACCAGCCGCCCCACCGTTCTTCGATAGGACTGCTCTGGCGTGTATGGAAGGTGCCGGCCTCGAAGAGCGGCAGGCCCGTCGCGGTGGGGTAAACGGAACGAACCATCAGTCCAGGCAGGTCGTGGTTCGAGGAACCCGCGTGGCAGTTCAGGCAGGAACGTTCGCGCGCGAGGGGCGGTGGCGTGCCGGGCTCGCGCTCGGTCAGCTTGATGAGGTGGAAGACCATGCCGAGGCGCGGATCGAAGCTCGCGGCCTCGATCTCGCCGCCCTGGACCCAGCCCAGATAAAGATCGTCGGAAAAGTAGATCGCCCGCGGTGTCTCAGGGGCGATGCGGCTGTTCTGTGCGCTGGTTTTTGAGAAGACGAGCACCTGCGACTCGACGGGCACCTCAAGTTTCTCCAGCAACTCGGCGAGCACCTCGCGGTGGGTGCCGTTGCAGAGCACGGGATTGTCCTTTGCCGTCTTGAAAAAGCGCGTCAGCTTCGTGTCGGGCTCGGTCTCGTGGTAATGGATCGGAGCCCGCTCGTAGATCGGGTCGAAAGCCTGCGCCCACCCCGGCCCACCGAGAAGGACCGCGACCGCTCCGGAAAGGAATTTCCCCTGCATGATTTAAAGCTATATTTGAAATATAGTTTTTCTCCTCCGCAATCAAGCCAGTCGAACCCCCGACGAAAGGGCTTCCGGTCTATGATTACAAAGCCGCGGCACGTTTATAGTCGTAAGGCAGGACGGGATGTGGTGCAATGGCGTCGTCCCGGTCCGGGATTTCTTCGTCTCTCTCCAACCTCACCCTTGTTTTGCCATGGAAGTGCTCGAAACGCTCTGTGTCGCCCTCGGATTCGCCACGCTTGCGGGGCTGAATCTCTACCTCGTCGTCCTCGTCACCGGTCTCGCCATCAACCAAGGCTGGGTCGATGTCTCGTCGACCTATCCGGATCTCATGGTCCTCGGGGATCCGCTCGTGATCACCGCCGCCGGGATTTTCTTCTGCATGGAGTTCTTCGCCGACAAGGTCCCCTGGGTCGACTCGCTCTGGGATTCGGTCCATACCCTCATTCGTCCCGTTGGGGGCGGCCTCCTCGCGATCCACACGCTCGGGCCCACCGATCCGGGTTTTGATGTCGTCATCGCGCTGCTCGCGGGCGGCACCACCCTGGTCGCCCATGGCTTCAAATCGGGCACCCGTCTCGCCCTCAATGCCTCGCCGGAGCCGGTCACCAATATCGTCGCCAGCGTCGGGGAGGATGTCGCCGTCCTTGGCGGACTCGCCCTCATGAGCGTGAATCCCATCCTCGCCGCGGTGGTCTTCACGATTTTCCTCGGCGTCAGCCTCTACCTCACTCCGAAACTCTTCCGCCGTATCAAGGCCTTCTTCTGGCTGCTCTCGCGCAAAATGGTCTCGTTTGTCTCGCAGGCTGATGAGACGCTCCTTTATGCGGGGCTGACCTCGTCGGAACATCAGAAGCTGGGGGCTTCGCTCGGGGGCCGGAAGGCGGACCCCGAATGGTCGGCAAAGGTCGTCGTGGGATCCGTGAAGCGGTTTCCCGGCTTCACCTCCATGACCTTCGGTCGTGTCATCGCCGAGTCGAGCCGTCCCGGACACCTGCACTTCGTGGGACGCCGCTGGTTCCGTCACTATCATGCCGATCTCGCTCTTGATGGACTGGAAATCACGCAAGAGCATCGATTCCTCAGCGAAGACGTCGTCCTTTACGATCTCGCGGGGACGAGGAAGCTGGTGCTGAAGCTGGCCTCCGGTCATGCCGCGATGGCGAACCGCATCGTCGAGAGCCTCCTCTCGCGACGCGATGGCCGCATCCCCGGGACGCTGACTCCGGCGGATGTGCAGCCGATGCCCTCGGGCCGGGTCATGCTTGCGGAAAATGCGGTCGAGGTGCCGGTGGATCGCGTGTGATGGTTGACGCGTTCGTTCCTTCGATCGACGCTACGATGAGCCGGACCCACGGTCCGGCTCGTTTGTTTTGATGAAGCGCCTTCCCCACGAATTCCATTGCCCCACCTGTGGCGAGAGCCTCTCGCCTAACGCGAAATCCTGCGGACGCTGCGGGGCCCGTCGCGATGGATCGGACTGGTTGCGTCCAGAGGCCTACGACGGCCTCGATCTCGGCGAAGATGATTTTGACTACGACGACTTCCTCCGCCGCGAGTTCGGCGAGGACGGAAAAGGGGGCAATTGGTTCACCAGAATGACTCCCAAAGAGCGCTTCTGGTGGTTCACCGCCGTGATCCTTCTCGCTGCTTTCGTCGCGATGGCTTTTTCAGGGTGGTGGTGAGGGCTGGTAATCCGGCGCTTCAGCGCTGAAGCCACTCACCCCGGCACCACTTCGCCCGCGATCAGATCATCGAGGGTCTGGCGTTTGCGCACCACGGTCGCGGTGTCGCCCGAGACGAGAATCTCGGCGGGGAGGGGACGCGAGTTGTAGTTCGACGCCATCACGAAACCATAGGCTCCGGCACTGAGCAGGGCGATGCGGTCGCCCGTCTCGATCGCGGGGATCTCGCGGTTTTGGGCGAAGAAGTCGCCGCTCTCACACACCGGACCCACGATGTCGACGGTCTCGACCTGGCCGGGCACGGGCTCTTTCAGCGGAGCGATCTCGTGGTGGCCTTCGTAAAGGGCGGGGCGGATCAGATCGTTCATCGCCGCATCCACGATCTTGAAGGTCTTCGCCGTGCCGCGCTTTTCGTAGAGCACTTCGGTGAGGAGGACGCCGGCATTGCCGACCATGAAACGGCCGGGCTCGAGGATGATCCGCAGGCCGAGCGGCTTGAGGAGCGGGACGAGACATCCGGCATATTCCTCGATCGTGAGAGGCTTCTCCTCCTTGTTCACCCACCAGTCCGAGCCACCGCTCTCAAGGCTGTCCTTGTAGACGATGCCGATGCCGCCTCCGATGGAGAAAAACTCGATGCCGTAGAGCGACTTCAGTTCCTCGACGAGAGGCAGCACCTTCTCGACCGCCTCGACAAAGGGGCTCACCGACGTGAGCTGCGAACCGATGTGCATCTGCAGGCCGCGGATCTTCACGTTCGGCAGGGCCGCGGCACGGGCGTAGGCTTCGCGGATCGAGGCGAAGTCGATCCCGAACTTGTTCTCGCTCTTGCCGGTGGAGATGTACTTGTGCGTCTTCGCGTCAACGTTCGGGTTCACGCGCAGGGCGATTGGGGCCACCATGCCGAGCTCGCCGGCGACCTGGCTGATGAAGGCGACTTCGGCCTCGCTCTCGGCGTTGAAGGAATAGATGCCCTTCTTCAGGCCCAGCTCGATCTCGGCGCGGCTCTTGCCGACCCCGGCGAAGGTGCATTTGCCCGGATCCCCTCCGGCCTTTTCGACGCGGAAGAGCTCGCCACCCGAGACGATGTCGAAGCCCGCGCCTTCTTTCGCGAGGAGGTTCAGAACGGCGAGATTCGAATTGGCCTTCGTCGCGTAGCAGACGAGGCAGTCCAGCTCCGCTCCCATCGCGCCCGAGAGGCGGCGGTAGTGATCGAGGATCGTGCCCGCGCTGTAGACATAGAGAGGAGTGCCGTGCTCGGCGGCGAGGGCCGCGAGATCAACGCCTTCGCAATGGAGCGTGCCGTTCTGGTAGTGGAAGGAATGCATGGGCGCGCAAGATAACGGGGAATTCGCGGCGGGCAAGCGCTTCACGCGGGCTTGACGTCATGACGTTTTAACGTCACGCTTGTCGAATGAAGCGTGTCACCGTCTATTTTGACGAGGATCTCCACCGGGCCCTCAAACTCAAGTCCGCGGAGACTTCGGCTCCCGTTTCCGATCTGGTCAATGAAGCGGTGCGCGAGTCTCTGCGCGAGGATGCCGAAGACCTGAGATCCTTCCGCGTCCGGGAAGGTGAGCCGGTCTTGGATTTCGAAACCTTCGTGGCCTCCTTGAAGCGGGATGGGAAGCTATAAGATCGTCATCAAGAAGTCGGCGACCAAGGAACTGGCCGCTATTCCCAGCCGCGACCGCGATCGGATTATCGGGCGGATCCGTTCTCTCGCCGACGATCCAAGACCACCGGGGAGCCTGAAACTTTCGGGCGAAGAGAAATACCGGATCCGACAGGGTGACTACCGGATACTCTACGAGATCGAAGACGACGTGCTGGTCGTGGTCGTCGTGCGAATCGGCCACCGTCGTGACGTTTACGACCGGTGAACCCCTCGCTCACTCCGTCGAGACGTGCCCCGCCTTCTTCAAGGCCGCCGCGAGGGTGTGCCACGAGAGCGTCGCGCACTTGACCCGGGCGGGGAACTTGCGCACGCCGAGGAGGGCGGCCAGTTCGCCGAGCTCGAAAGGATCGACGGCCGGCTCCTCCTTCGCCGTCAGCATCTCGATGACCTCCGCGATTTTGGCCTCGAGGGCGGAACCGCTCAGCCCCTTGATTGCCTCGGTCATGATCGAAGCCGAGGCGCGGGAAATGGCGCAGCCTTCTCCGGTGAACTGCACCGCCTCGACCGTCGGGCCGTTTTGCCGCACGTAGACCTGGAGCCGGTCGCCGCAGAGGGGATTGTAGCCTTCGGCCTCCTCCGTGTGCGGATCGAGAAGGCCTTCGTTGCGAGGCCGTTTGTTGTGGCTCAGGATGATCTCCTGATAGAGGTCTTCGAGATTGTCCATCGGAGGAGGTTACGCGCCTGCGGCGAAGTGGCGGCGATACCCGGAACAGGACTCGAACCTGCACACCTTGCGGCACTTGATCCTAAGTCAAGCGTGTCTACCAATTCCACCATCCGGGCGTGTCGCGAAAGCTAACGTGCCATCGCGGCGGGAGATGACAAGCACGGGCTTGGGTAGGCGGAAGGCGCTCTCCTCCGGCTTCATTTCACGGTTCCGTATCCCACACTGTAAGACCCGGAGGGAGCGACCGGGTAGGCGACGGGGCTTTTGGCGGAGTGTTTCCGATGGTTGCCGCAGGCACTGAGGGTGAGGGCGGCGAGCGTGAGTCCGAGGATGAGGGAGATGAAGGTATTCATGAAGTTTGGTCGAGTGGTTGAGGGTTCGGTCGTCTTTACGCGGCGGTTCTCCGCCACCTTTCATGTCTCTGGAAAAATTTCGGAAATCCCGGGGCCGGCCGCACCCGTTTGCATTGGGAGAGCTTTGCCCTGACAATCCCCTCCCCATGTCGCAGCCCGTCGAACTCAGCCGCCAATTCCTCTCCGACACCGGTGGGTGGAAGGAGATGAAGGAAGCCCGTGCCATCCACGCGGCGGGGCGGGTGAGCGGCGCGTCGTACCGCGACGGGCACCTCGAAGCCGAAGTCCGCGAAGGTGCGAAGACCCTGAAGGTCCGTCTCGAGATCCGCTCACGGACCGATGTCGTGAATCATTGCCCCTGCTTCCGCGCGCGGCGCGACGGCATCATCTGCGCCCATGCGCTCGCCGCCGGACTCGAAGTGCTCGAGCCGACCGCTCCGACGGCGGAGACGAAGTCCTCTGCATCCATGGGTGCCACATCGGCAACGGCAGTGGTGAAAACCCCTCTTCATCCCGATTGGCCCACCTGCACCGAAGAAGCCGACGAGGGAGCGATCCCCGCCTCGTTGCACCTCGTCATCGCCCCGAATTTCGTGTCCGCCTGGGAAAAGGGTCGCATCACCGTCGGAGTCGAGGTGTCCCGGGAAGGCGGTCGCGGGCTCTTTCGCGCCCTGCCGGCAAAGGCGCGGCTCTTCCTCGACGCGGGCGACGCCGTGCTCTTCCGCCTGTTGCAGGAGCTCTCGCCGACGGAGGTGCCTGGTGCGCTCCTCCTCGGATCGGACGACCTTTCGCGCCTCTTTGCAGCGATCCCGGGGCACCCCGGTCTCACCCTCGGCAAGGCGGCGTCGCTCCAGATCTCCCATCGGCCATTTCGTCCCGTGCTGAAACGGAGTGGCGGACTGCGTTTCCGCGTTGAATGGCCGAAGGGCGTCGTGCCGCTTGTCAGCGCCGCGGGGAGTTGGGCCTTTGATGGAAAGGACACCGTGCAACCCGTCGCCCATGGGCTCGAGGATGCGGTCGATCTCCTCACGAAAGGCACCTCGGTCGATGGCGCGGCCTTTCCCGAGCGGCTTGCCTCGTGGCGTTTCCATTTCGACACCGGCGGGATCGAAGTCTCCCGGGCCACGCCGGTGGTGCGTTTGTTAGTCGAAGGATCGCTCAATCATCTCGATGTCGATCTCGTTTTTCTTTACGGAGCGAAGGAAGTGCCCGCCGCTTCGGATCGGCCCGCGGTTTGGGAGGAGGGCGACCGCCTCGTCCTCGCCGACACCGCGGCGGAACGGGCCGCCATCGCCGAGCTCGAGGCCGCCGGTTTTGCACGAAGGGGCGAGGGCGGACGATTCGTGTTGAAGGACAAGGAGGCGATCCTGCAATTCCTCGCTTATGGCTATCCCGCCTTCCAGCGCCGCTGGGAAACGCGGCCGGGCGAGCGCTTCGAGCATGCCCTCGGCCAAGTCGAGCCCATCGTGCCGACAATGGCCTTCCGCTCGAGCGGAGAGGATTGGTTCGCCCTCGAAGTCGGTTTTGCCACCCCCTCGGGTGAGACGGTGTCGCGTCAGGAAATCCAGCGCCTTCTCGAATCCGGCCGCCACGGGCGTCCCGGAGCGAAGGGGAAAATCGCCGTGCTCGACCCGCGCTTTGCCGGGGATCTTGGCGAAATCCTCAACGATTGCGATCCGCAACAGGTCCAGCCCGGCACCTATCGCATCGACCAGAGCCAGGCCGGCTATCTGCGCGAGACCGTGGCCGATGTCGGACTGACCGCCACCGGCGAGCTGCCCTGGCGCTCGGGCACTGAAGAGATCGAGTTCTACGAACTGAGTGAAACGCTCTCGGCGACCTTGCGTCCCTATCAGCGCAAAGGGGTGGAATGGATGCAGGGTCTCGCTTCGCGCGGCATGGGCGGCATCCTGGCCGATGACATGGGTCTCGGGAAAACGGTGCAGACGCTTTCCTTCCTCTATTCGGTCGGCGGGCGCTCTCTCGTCGTTTGTCCTTCTTCGCTGGTGCACAACTGGGTCGCGGAAGCGGAAAAATTCACGCCCGATCTGAAGGCCGTCGCGATCGAGGGACCCGACCGCGCCAAAATCCTGACAGAACACCACGACGCCGATCTTTTCGTGACCAGCTACGCCCTCCTCCGGCGCGACGAGGCGGTCTGGAGCGAGCGCGAATTCGACGTCGTCATTCTCGACGAGGCCCAACACATCAAGAATCCCGAGGCCCAGGTGAGCCAGGCCGCCCATCGCCTGCGCGGCACGCACCGCTTCGCCCTCACCGGCACGCCGGTGGAGAACTCGGTGCAGGATCTCTGGTCGATCGCGCGCTTCGCCCTGCCCGGCTACCTCGGCAACCGCGAAAGGTTCACGGAGCGTTTCGTGAAACCCCTCTCGGCGAACGACCCGCCGGCCGCGGTGCGCGAGCGACTCTCCCGCCGCCTCCGTCCCGTCGTGCTGCGCCGGCTCAAGAGCGAGGTCGCGCGCGACCTGCCGGAGAAGATCGAGCAGGTCGTCTACTGCGAACTGAAGCCGAAACAGCGCGAGGTCTATTCCAAACTCCTCCGCGAGAGCAAGGCCTCCCTCCTCGAAGCCGAGGGCGGGAAGAAACGCATGCTCGCCCTCACCGCCCTGCTGCGCCTCCGCCAGACCTGCTGCGACCTGCGTCTCCTCGGTCTGCAGGGGCTCGACGACGAGGAGGCCTCGGTGAAGGCCGAGGTCCTCGGCGAGCTGCTCGACGAGGCGGTCGGGGGAGGTCACCGCGTCCTCGTCTTCAGCCAGTTCGTCGGCATGTTGCAATTGCTCATCGGCGAGCTCGCGACGAAACGGATCGACTTCTGTTATCTCGACGGCTCGACGAAGGACCGCGCCTCCGTCGTGAAGCGTTTCCAATCCGGTGCCGCGCCCGTCTTTCTCATCAGTCTGAAGGCCGGCGGGGTCGGTCTGAATCTCACCGCCGCGGACACCGTCATCCACGTCGATCCCTGGTGGAACCCCGCCGTCGAAGCGCAGGCGACCGACCGCGCCCACCGGATCGGGCAGGAGCGGGTCGTGACGAGCTACAAGCTCATCACGCGCGACACCGTCGAGGAGAAAATCCTGTCATTGCAACAACGCAAGCGCCACCTGACCGAATCGCTCCTCGCCGAGGCGGGCGACGCGCATCTGTCCGAGGGGGAATTGATGAGTTTGTTTGAGTAGAGGCTGCGGCTGCCCCCGTCTTTCCCGTCGGAGCTCGCGAGGGCACCTCGATGCTTTCACGGTGCGAGCATTGCCTGAAAGTATTCGATCTCCACCGGCGAGAGCTGGATCGTGGCAAGAGCGCGGCGGGCCAGCTTCGGATTCTCTTCGACGAGATTGGGAAAGACTTCCTGGAAGAGTTCCGAACGTTTCATGGGGTTGCGGATTTGTTCGACCTGCTTCCAGGCGAGCACCGGATTATCGTAGGCGGCTTCAGCCGCGACCACGGCACGCACGCGCTCCACGGCGGACTCCGCCGGCAATTCTTCGGCCCAGGCCGCGATCTGGGATGGCGAAGCCCCGGATTCCATCCATCCGATGGCCACTCCTTCGATCGCGGTGTCCCGTTCCAGGCCGGGTTCCAGGGTCAGGACAGTGACAGCGGCGGCGCGTGGATTTTCCGCCGCCCAGGAGGTGAAGACCTTGCCCGCGAGTTCCGGGCGACGTTCGTCCTCCTGCATGAGGGCTTGGAAAGCGGTCTCAGGCTCCACCGCGCTCCATGTTTCATAGATGGTCTCCATGGCGACGGCACGACCCTGATACAGATCCATGGATTTCGCCCATTCCAGAGCGGCCGCGGGATCCATGCGGGCAAGTTCCCGGGCGATGACGCGGGCGGCATTCTCGAAATAGACAAGATTGGGATTGGGTTTGGCCAATTCCGCCTTCTCGATTTCCTCGGGAGAGAGACCTTCATACTCCTCATCCACCGTGCCACCGGCGAGCGCCCGGTCGGCCAGGACCTGTTCGCGGAAGCGGCGCTTCATTTCCTCGACGATGCGATGGTATTCCCCGGCGGCCCGCGAGCTGTCGCGGGTCGCCAATCCCTGGAGCACGCCCGAGATCGCGAAGGTGCGTTCGGTCTCGCTGTAGAAGGATTCCGCCCAGGTCATCGCGAGAGGAAAATCGCTTTTACCGAGGGCGACGCCGACTCCGTTGGCAGCTTGCATCTGGTTCGGAAAGGATTGTACTTCGTCGAGCACATCGATGGCCGTTTCAGGATCGATGGTTGCCAAAAAGGGAGTGATCGCGGCCAAGGTCGCGTCCAGCGTCTTGCCCGAGAGGAACTCCCGTGCCCAAGCCAGCGCGTTCCGCGGATCCGATTCCGCGCTCCTGACGAGAAGGCGTTCCAAGACCTGGCTCAGCCCTTTGGAGTTGGTGACTTCCGGATCCATCTCTCTCAACGCCGCCGCCACGGCCGGAGCCAGTTGACCCCAGAGGTCGAGCCCGTTCAACTCCATCTCGTCGAGAAAGATGGAAAAGGAATCGACATCCTCTTTCAGCCATCGTTGCATCAAGAGGGCAATCATCCGGGTTCGCTCGTCGGCATTCTCCAGCAGCAGGATCGAATTCAACAGCCCCGGGAATCCGGCAAGGTCGGCCGATGCGATCTTTTGATGCCAAGCGTCGGCGGTACTTGGGTGCGGTTCGGTCGATGATGTGACCGGAGCCAGCGGAGGGATTGCGGCCGGGTCCGGCAGAGGTCCGCGGCTGACGAGCCAGGTGCCCAAGGCCGCGAGCAGGAGAAAGCCAATAGTCAGGACCCCATACCGGGTCCGGAGGCGTTCGGGAGGAGTCATGAATCAAAAATCGTGGGAGTTCTCGGACGGGGAGGGGCGGCGGCAAGAGCACGCGGTGTTTGCCGCCGCCTTCGTTGATCTTGCGGAAATCGCGATCAGAGGAATTCGTCGAGATTCGGCAGGCTGACGCGGCGGACAAGGGCGCCGGTGTTGTCGTTCACGTCTTTCGCGAGGATCGAGACGTTGATCTTCGAGGTCGGCGAAGAGACACGCTTGAGGAGATCCTTGATGTTGATGACCGCCTTGAATCCGGCGCTCTTCCGGGTGGGGGACCTCCACTCCTTTTCGCCGGTGACCGGCACCGACTTCCCGGCGACGTTCACGATCAGTGTCTTCAACGCGCCGCTCTTCATCACCTTGCCTTCGAGGATGAGTCGAGCCCCGCGTCCGCTGCCGACAAGGCGGGCGGAGTTGGAGGCGCGGATCACCGGAGCGCGCGAGCGGGGCTTCGGTGCGACCACCTCTTCCTCTTCGATCGTGTACTCGAAGTTTTCACCTTCCAGCGGAGGCACGAGGCCGGAGTTGATCCGGTGTTTTGTCGCTTCCTCATAGGCTGCGGCGAGGGCGAGCACTTCCGAATCGCCCCAGAAGTGTCCCATGAAGCCAAGTGTCGTCGGCTCCACGGAAGTCGTCTGTCCGACCGTGAGCGTGACGGTGCCCATCGGCACGGTGACGAAGGGATTTGAGAAGGAGTTTACCAAAGCCCGGGACAGCGGTGGCAGCGTGATCCCTGTCGCGGATTTGGTGGGTGCGGTGGGCAGGATCAGAGCATCGAGATTGTTGGCCTCGAGGAAGGCCTCATAGTCGAGGATCTGATAACGCACCGCGAGGAAGTGCTCCACCGAGTCCGGCGCCGTCGGTCCGAAGGTGGTCTTGTTGGCGATGGCATCCCGGGAAACCTGGCTGAGCTGTGTCACCGGAGTGATGCGGGCGACGACTTTGTCGTGCAGGGTCTCGGGAGTATCCTCCGGCGTGGAAAGAATCGCTTCAAGGAAGGTCTTGAAGGGATACCCGCGGCCACCACCCACCATGCTAATGGTGGTGTCCGTGGTGACGGGCGAATAGAGCTTGCGCGTCGGAGGGGTCGTTACTTCCGCCGGGATCGAGGCGCGGCGTCCGGTGAAGGTGATGTCCAGCTCCGGCGGGATGGTCACTTCGATGATCTCGGCACCGGCTGCGACGAGGTCGGCCCTGACCTGCGTGAAGAGATCGCGGATCTGGACGCTGACAGCGTCGGTGCCGCTGCCGAGCATGTTGAGGGGCACTCCGAGTCGTTTTCCCGAGAGGGTCGCCGCGGCGGCCTTTTCCGCGTATCCCGAATCCCTCTCGCGACCCGGGATCACCTCAACCGAGGCCCAGATGTCATTCGGGTCGGCAACCACGGCGGCGTCCATGATGTAGGCCGTGTCCTTCGCGTAGCGGGCCATCGGGCCGACCACATCCCGGTCCCATGCGAGAGGGGCGAGCCCGTTCACGGAGATGAGCGCGTTGCTGGTCTTGATGCCGACGATGCCTCCACGTTCCGAGGGGCTGCGCACCGATCCGCCCGTCTCTCCGCCAAGGGAGAAAAAGCACATGTTTCCTCCGGTCGAGGCCCCGGATCCGCCGCTGCTGCCTCCGGTGCGTGTCGCGGGATTGTAGGGATTCAGGGCCAGACCCCAGACCTGTGAGTTGGCTTGGGAGGTCGACGACTGAAAGGCATCAAGATTCGCATGTCCGAGAAAGACCGCGCCTTTTTCCTGGAGCGTCTCGATCACGAAACAGGTCTCCTTCGGGAAGAGGTCGGCCCACACGGTGAGACCGTCGGTGTTGGGGAGTCCCTCGAAGTTGAAGCTGCCTTTGGCAGTGAAGGGAATGCCCTGGAGAGGCCCCAGCTTTTCGCCGCTGGCGCGGAGACGGTCGGCCCTCGAGGCTTCGGCGATGAGACGCGGGTTGATGGCCGGCACCGTGTTGAGTTTCAGGCCGTTCTTGTCGTAGGTCTCGATCCGGTTGAGGTAGAGCAGGGCGAGTTCGACGCTGGTGAGTGCGCCCGCGTCCATCGCCTTCTGGACGTCGTCCATCGTGGCGGTCTCCAGCTCGAACGTGACGGTCTCCGCCTGTGTGGGTTGCAGCGCTCCGAGGATGGCGATCGCCAATGCGGCGGCGACACCCTGTTGGGTGATTCGATTAAGGATTGGTTTCATGTTAGGAGGAACGGCCTCCACGGATCCCCGCGAAGCCCGCTGCGACGCAAAAGAGCGAAAACCATGCCACAGCGGGGGATTCCGCCGATTTGGCTCACTCGGGCAGTGCCCCGATGTCGCCGCCTCCGGGGATTCGACCCTCAGCCTGAGGCGATTGCATACGGCTGAAAAAATTTTCGATCCTCACAAAACCACAATGGCGGAAGACGGTTTTTCGCTTCCGCCGGGATGGTCCTAACAAGTCCACAATCGCCGCTATGCCAAGCGATGGAATCGTTCCAATTGAAACAAACCGGGCGATGCGAATGAGTGAGAGAACACCGGCCGAAGCGCCGGGCCCGGCCTCACCCTCCCAGATTCCCCATCATCTTCTCGAGTTCCTCGACGCGGGCCTGCCAGTGTTTCTGGCGGTCCTTCATTTCGCCGATGACTTCCTCGGGGGCGCGGGTCACGAAATTCTCGTTGGAGAGCTTCGCGTTCACTTTCTTCAGCTCGTCGAGGGCCTTGTCGCGCTCCTTGCCGAGGCGTTCGCGTTCGGCATCGACGTCGATGAGGCCTTCGAGAGGCAGGTAGATTTTCCCGATGGCGGTGAGGGCGGCGGGCACGCCTTTGGCGGCTTCGTAGCCGGGGGCGACGGTGATCTCACCGGCTCCGGCGAGACGGGCAAAGACGGTTGACTCGGGGAATGAACCCTCTCCGGTGTCCACGATGAACTTCACGCCCTTGGTCGCGCCGAGTCCGTATTCGGCCTTGAGGTTGCGGGCGCGGCCGACGGCTTCGTAGACGGCGGCGACGCGGGCGCGGGCTTTCGTCACAAGCGCGGGATCGGCACCGGCGAGGACGGGCTCGGTCGGCAGGACGGTCTGCATGAGGAAGGAAGGACCGCCTTCCTCGCCATAGCCGATCTTTTCCCAGAGCTCCTCGGTGAGGTGGGGCATGAAGGGATGCAGGAGGAGGAGGAAACGCTTCAGGACGAGGTCCATCGTCGCGAGGGTCGAGGCGCGCGCGGCGGGGTCGCCTTCCTCGAAGAAGTCGCCCTTGCTGGACTCGAGATACCAGTCGCAGTAGTGGCTCCACCAGAATTCGTAGAGGAGCTGGGCGATCTCGTTGAAACGGTAGTCCTCGTAGGCGGCGGCGAGGTCCTTTTCGACTTGGTCGAGGCGCGCGAGGATGTCGAGCGAGTAGATCGAGAGCGAGGCGAAATCGATAGGTCCGGTCGCGACGGGAGCGTTCTGCATCTGCCGGTAGCGGGCCGCGTTCCAGATCTTGTTGGCGAAGTTCCGGCCTTCCACAATCTGGTCCTCGTCGAACTTCACGTCCGTGCCGGTCGGCGCGATGCGGAGGAGGCCGAAACGGAGGGCGTCGGCGCCGTATTCGGCCATGAGGTCGAGCGGATCGGGCGAGTTGCCGAGCTGCTTCGACATCTTGCGGCCCTTCTTGTCGCGGATGATGGACGTGAAGAAGACGTTCTTGAAGGGCAGTTCGCCCTGCCAGCGGTAGCCGGCCATGATCATGCGGGCGACCCAGAAGAAGATGATGTCCGGACCGGTGACGAGGTCGGTGGTGGGGTAGAATTTCTTCAGCGTCTCGGAGGTGTCGGTATCGCTGTCGACCATCGTCGCGAAGGGCCAGAGCCAGCTCGAGAACCAGGTGTCGAGCACGTCCTCGTCGCGCACCCAGTTTTCCGCGTCGGTGGGCGGCTCGATCCCGACATGCAGGTCCGCGCCGGCGCTCGCGGCATCGAGGCTCTCGCGCTCGCGGAGTTCGCCCGCTTTTTCCTGACGGTACCACACGGGGATCTGGTGTCCCCACCAGAGCTGGCGGCTGATGCACCAGTCCTGGATGCCCTCCATCCAGTGGGCGAAGGTCTTTTTCCAACGCTCGGGACGGAAGTGGATCTGGTCGCTCGCGACGGCTTCGGCGGCTTCCTTCACGCAGGGATACTTGAGGAACCACTGCATGGAAATGCGCGGCTCGATCGGGACGTCGGCGCGCTCGCTGTAGCCGACGTTGTTCTCGTAGTCCTCGACCTTCACGAGCTGGCCCATCTCCTCGAGTTTCTCGGCGGCCTTCACCCGCGCGTCGAAGCGGTCCATGCCCTCGAAGTCGGGCCCGGCGTGGGCGTTGAGGGTTCCATCGGGGTGAAAGACGTCGATGATAGGCAGGCCGTGCTTCAGGCCGATCTCGAAGTCGACCTTGTCATGCGCGGGCGTGACCTTGAGCACGCCGGTGCCGAATTCCATGTCGATGTGATCGGAAGGCACCACGGGGATCTCGGCCTCGGGGAAGGGACGGATCACGTTTTTCCCGATGAGATCGGCGTAGCGCGGATCTTTCGGATGCACCGCCACGGCGACGTCACCCATGAGGGTCTCGGGTCGTGTCGTCGCGATCTCGACCCAGCGATCTTTCGTGCCCGCGACGCGGTAGCGCATCGTGTAGAGCTTCGACTTCTGCGACTTCATGATGACCTCCTCGTCGCTCAATGCGGTGAGCGATTTGGGGCACCAGTTCACCATGCGTTTCCCGCGGTAGATGAGGCCTTCGTGGAAAAGGTCGACGAAGACCTTCGAGACCCAGCGGCTGTAGGCCGCGTCCATCGTGAAACGCTCGCGCTCCCAGTCACAGGAACATCCGAGGCGCTTCAGCTGGGAAATGATGATGCCGCCGTGCTCCTCCTTCCACTCCCAGACCTTTTCGAGGAAGGCGTCGCGGCCGAGGTCGCGGCGGGTTTTGCCCTCTTCCTTGCGCAGCTTCTGCTCCACCTTGGACTGGGTCGCGATGCCGGCGTGGTCGGTGCCCGGCAGCCAGAGCACGTCCTTCCCCTCCATGCGGGCGCGGCGGGCGAGGATGTCCTGGATCGTGTTGTTGAGGACGTGGCCGAGGTGCAGGATCCCGGTGACGTTCGGCGGGGGGATGACGATGGAGTAGGCCGGCTTCGTGCCTTTTTCATCGCCGCGAAAACAGCCCGCCTCGAGCCAGCGGGTGTACCACTGGGTCTCGACGTCTCCGGGCTGATAACCTTTGGAAATTTCTTCCGCCATATCACTTGGGCTCCCGTCTTTCGGGAGGGCGGGAACGATGGGTCTCCCGGGCGCTTTTGTAAAACGGAATCCCCGTTTCGTGATTGCGTTCGTTTCGGGATTGCTTAATAGTTTTGCCTCTCCCACCCCTAACCGACCCGGCCTCAGAACCCATGACGCGCTTTCCCGTGAGACCCCATGCCGCCCTCCGGTCCGTGGCGGCATGTCTTCTCGCGGTGTTCGCCGGTTTCCTTTCCCCGGCAGCGCAGGCGAAGGACTGGGACATCTACACCCTCGGGGGACGGGAATACGTCTCTGACGAAAATGTCGCGAAATTCTACGGCTTCGAGCGCTTCGCGAAGCAGGGCGACGACCGGATCTTCAAGCACCCGAGTCTGATCATGACCTGGAAGATCGGCTCGGAGTCGATCTACGTGAACAACATCAAGTTCAACCTGAGCTTCCCCGTCGTCGAAAATGGCGGCATGGCGATGCTCTCGACCGTCGACTTGGCGAAGCTCGTCGATCCGGTGGTGCGACCCAGCTATATCCGCAAGCCGATCGAGTTCGACACGGTCGTGATCGACGCGGGCCACGGAGCCCATGACACCGGGGCGAAAGGTCCCTACGGCCGCGAGAAAGATTACACCCTCGATACCTCCCTGCGTCTCTCGAAGGCGCTGCAAGCCCGGGGATTCAAGACAGTCTTGACCCGCAGCGAAGACGTTTTCCTCACCCTCGGGCAGCGGGTCGAGGTCGCGAATCGCTACAAGAACGCGATCTTCATCAGCATCCACTACAACTCCTCCGGTGCCCAGGCCTCGAACGGCATCGAGACCTACGCCCTCGCTCCGCAGGGGACGCGTTCGACCAATGGCGGCAGCCCTTGGAATTCGCCCCTCACCGGCAACACGAGCGACGCCGAGAACATCGCCCTCGCCACGGCCGTGCACGCCCACGTCATCTCCGACATCAAGGCGGTCGATCGCGGCATCAAACGCGCCCGCTTCAACGTGCTGCGCGGCATCAACAAGCCGGGCATCCTCTTCGAAGGCGGCTTTGTCACGAGCCCTTCCGAAGGCAAGCTCATCAATGATCCCGAACATCGCGAGCGCCTCGCCAACTCCATCGCCGACGCGGTGGTGCGCTTCAAGACGGCCGTCGGGAAAAAGTGACCGCCCTTTCCGCCCCTTCAGCGGCGAAAAACCTCGACCTCCACCGGCGGCGAGGATTGGCCTTCGAGATCGATCGCCCGGATTGTCAGGGTGGTTCGCGCCGCGTCGGGCCGGAACTTGAAATTCCAGGTCTGACCCGTGACGGAGGCGTAACGCCGCGTCTCTTTCTTGCCCTTGCCGAGCTGGCGGTAGCTGACGATCACGGCCGAAAGGCCGCCTTCCGCGATGGCGGAGCCGCGCAGGGTGAGGAGAGATCGTTTCAGGGCGACGCGGCTGTTGCCGGTCAGGAAGAGTGACGGCCTCCGTGGAATGGGGGCGGCGACCGCGATGCCGGTGAGCCCATTGTCGAGCTCGTAGGCAAAGGCGACCTCTCCCTCCTCGTTGAAAGACTGCGTGGAGATCTGGACGTCGTAGACCCGACCTGAAAAGAGCTTTTCCCGCCGCTGCAGGATCGTGCCCGGACGCGGGAAAGGCCCCGCATAGAGACCCGAGCCCACGCCGTTGCGGTAGGCGGTGAAAATGAATTCGCCCGACGAATTGAGGAGGGGACGGCCGAAGCTCGAAAAGATGTCACCCGTCTCGGCGACGACCTCGCGGGCTGTTCCTGAGAAACTCACCATCTCGAGGATACCGTCATCGCGAAAGGCGAGAGAGAGGATCCTGCCCGTGGCGCTGATCGAAGGATCCGTCCAAGCGACGTGGGTGGGACTGGTCTGGGCGAGGGTTTTCAGCGTCTGGCCGTCGCTCGAATAGATGCCGGATGTCCCGTTGTCGAGGAGGGCGGCGAAGGCGATCACGCCCGATTCGCTCAACGCGGGTGTCGCGGTGAACGTTTGGAACGACCCGCCGCTGTCGGCGATCACGCTCGTCGCGCCTCCCGCGTGCAGGCAAAGGGCGCTCCTGCCGTTGGCGAGGGTGGCGCGAAAGGCGATCGCACCGGCTTGATTCATGGCCGGGCCCTCTGCCAGAGCGGAATAAACCGGTCCGGTCTCCGCGATCACCTCCAGGGTTCCGCCGCTACCCGCATAGATTCCGGAGCCCCCCGCATCCCGGGACGCCCGGAAACAGACCCGGCCGGATCGATCGATGCGCACGCCGGAAAAATCCTGGAGAGGACCGGTGTTGTCCGCGATCCGGATCTCGGTTCCCTGGCGCGGCTTCGCGTAGACTCCTTTCAGCCCGCCTTCCGATTCGCGGATGTAGGCAACGGCGCCCTCCTCGTTGATTGCCGGAGCAGGATCGATATAGGTCGTGCCGCCGCCGGACTCGGCGATTTTCCGAAAGCTGTGGGTTTGGGAAAAGAGGCTGATCCCGGGAGCACACCAGGCACAGGCGAGAACCAGGGCGGCAGCGGCCCGGATTCCCGAAGGGGCTCGCAGCGGGGAGTCGATCATAAAGGATGGCGCTGCTTCATGTCGAGGTAGACCAGATTCGAGACCTCGCGGATGACATCGGCACGTCGGGAGATCCACGTGCTGTAAGAAGCGGTGTTGCGTTTTCCGCTCTCGATGATGCCGACGACGAGGTAGGGATAGGTGCGACCGTCGCGACCCCGCGCGACCAGGATGCCCATGTCGCCGCAGCACATCGCCGTGCTGCCCGTCTTGTTGTAGACGCGCGTGCCTTCCGGGACGCTTTTCACATCGGTGTAGAGTCGATCGATCCCCGGGAGCGCCATCGTGCGGAGGATCTCGTCGGAATAGGGGAGTTGCTTGTACCAGAGGGCGTGGAGGAACTTGGCGTAGTCCGTGGCCGAGGCCTCGTTCCGGTAGGTTTTCCCGCCGTCGGGGATGTATTCGACGATGTCGATGCTCTGGCAGAGCGCGGGGTAATAACGTTTGAGAAGTGCCTCCGTCGCCGCCGGTCCCCCCGTCTGGCGCATCACCCAGTTCGTGGAATCATTGTTGCTCTTCTGGATCATCAGCTCCATGTGACGCTTCGCCGTCGTGCCATAAGTGAGCTTGCCGGCCTTCACCTCGTGGAAAAAAGCGAGGGCGAGATACGGTTTGATCATGCTCGCCGCCTGCAGGGGCGTGCGGCCGTTGATGCTCGCCAGCTCCTGCTGGGTCGTGAGATCATAAACAAGCCACGCGGTCCGCTCGTCACTGCGAAGAACCCCCTTGGACCGCAGGGATTTGATGTGGTTCTCAATGCGACTCTCCAGAGCGGTGCCGGTCTCCGCGCGTACCTGACCCAGAAAAGGGATGGAAAGGAGAATCGCGGTCAAAAAAGGGATGCGCAGGGAAGTCAGCCGGGTCATCGCGTCAGTCGGTTCAAAAAATTTAGAGGGGCTTCATTGAAAATAAAGCTTTACTGATATTTTTCATACAATTTTTAACAATTTTTGGCGCGTCATCCCGCCATCTCGAGTCGGAAGGGGGGGGATCGGTCAAAAATTTCCCCCGTTGATCTGTTCGTTCTGCAAGCGGATTGCAGTTGCAAATAGATTGCGTTAATGGGACTTTCCGGGCATGTCTGCCCCTTCTTCCGCCCGAAAACTTCCTGTCACCGTCCTCTCCGGCTTCCTTGGCGCGGGGAAAACGACTTTGCTCGAGCACATCCTGCGCAACCGCGAGGGCAAAAAAGTCGCCGTGATCGTCAATGACATGAGCGAAGTCAACATCGACGCCGCGCTGGTCCGATCCGGCGACGCCTCCCTCTCGCACGCCGAGGAGAAAATGGTCGAGATGTCGAACGGCTGCATCTGCTGCACCTTGCGCGAGGACCTGCTCCTCGAAGTCGGCAAACTCGCGCGCGAGGGCCGCTTCGACCACCTCCTCATCGAATCGACCGGCGTGAGCGAACCCATGCCCGTGGCCGAGACCTTCACCTTCCGCGACGAGGAAGGCCGCTCCCTCGGAGACATCGCCGAGATCGACACCATGGTCACCGTCGTCGATGCGCTGAACTTCCTCCGCGATTACGAGAGCATGGACGATCTCCGCGACCGCGGCGAGGCCATGGGCGAGGAGGACGAGCGCAGCATCGTCGATCTGCTCGTCGATCAGATCGAGTTCGCCAACGTCATCCTCATCAACAAGACCGACCTGATCGACGACGAGCAAAGGCGCCGCATCCACGCGATGATCCGGGCGCTCAATCCCAAGGCGGTCATTCACGAGACGACCGAGTCGCGCGTGCCGCTCGATGCCGTCATGGGCACCGGCCTTTTCCAGATGAGCGACGCTGAATCGACGCCGGGCTGGCTCGATTCGCTCATCTCCTACACGCCCGAGACCGAGGAATACGGCATTTCGAATTTCGTTTACGAGCGGCGCATTCCCTTCCATCCCGAACGGCTCCGCCAGGTCTTCGAACAGGAATGGCCGGGGGTGATCCGTTCGAAGGGCCTCTTCTGGCTCGCGACGCGCCTGCAGATGGCGGGCTACTGGTCGCAGGCCGGGGCGATGTGCCGCGACCAATGCCTCGGCTTTTTCTGGGCGGCTGTGCCGAAAGAGCATTGGCCGACCGATCCCGCCCAGCTCGCCGAGATCGACAAGGTCTGGAAAGGCCCGAACGGCGACTGCCGTCAGGAGATCGTGCTGATCGGCTCCGGGATGGACCGCGAGGCCCTCACCGGCATGCTCGACGAGGCCCTCCTCACCGAAGAGGAACTCGCGATGGAGAAGGACGAATGGAAGGCGCGCTTCCCCGATCCCTTTCCCGAATGGAACATGGCCATCGACGCGACCGGCACCGTCATGCAGCACGCCCGCGAGCATGCCCACGCCTGACTGATGGACCCATCCGAATCCATCCCCGACAAACGCGAACGCTCGTTTCTCCCGCCCCGCGTCGAGATCCTGCGGCTCGACTTTTCGAGGTTCGCCCGGTCCGCGACCACCCAGGTGACCCGCGAGCGTGAGGCGGAAGTCGGGCGGGTCGTCTCCCGTCTCCTCGCCATCGTGCGCGAGCATCGCGCCAGCGCCCGACGGGTGGGTTCGCCCTTGGGTCAGCGGGACTTGAAAGCCGTCGTCGAGGCCCTGCGGATCGAGTCTTCCGGCGGTGATCCGCGTCCCCTCCTGCACCATCCCGAGCCCGTCGCCACCTGGTTGAGGCAGGCGCTGTTCGAGGACCTGCTCGAGGGAGTGCTCCGATCGTGTCCGGCGAGGGAGCGTTGGTGCGGAATCGTGGTGGTGCTGGAAGGGCAAGTGAGCGAAGCCTGACCAGATATCGAGCGAAAGCGCCTTTTGGACCGCGTCATTTCCTCGGCTACTTTGTGTCCATGCGCTTCCCCGTTTTCCGCAGCCTTCTCGGCCTCGCCGCCACCGCTCTCTTGTTGTCCTCCTGCATCGGAGAGGCCCGCGAACCCCGCCGCCTCACCTACGAACTCGTCTCCAGCACGCCGCACGACCCCTTCGCCTCGACCCAGGGACTGCTCCTCCACGAAGGCGTCTACTATGAGTCGACGGGCGGCTACGGGAAGTCCACCTTGCGACGGGTCGAGCCGGCTTCCGGAAAGGTTCTCCAGATCCGCGATCTGCCTCCGACCGCATTCGGCGAAGGGCTCGCCCTGCGCGGCGACCGGCTCTATCAGCTCGAGTGGAAAAGCGGCAAGGGTTTCCTCTACGATCGTGAAACCTTCGAACGCGTCGGCGACTTTCGCTATGAAGGGGAAGGCTGGGGGCTCGCATGGGATGGCAGCCGTTTCATCCTCAGCGATGGCACCGACCGGCTCCGCTTCCTCGATCCCGAAACCTTCGCCGTCGTCCGCACCGTAAACGTGCGGGATCACCTCGGCCCGGTCGATCAGCTCAACGAACTCGAGTTCATCGAGGGCAAGGTCTACGCGAACCGTTGGCACACCGACGAGATCGTCGTGATCGATCCCGGTTCCGGCCACGTCGAGGCCGTCCTGAATCTCGCCGCGCTCGAGCGTCCCCGTCCCAGCGATCCGGAAGCCGTCCTCAACGGCATCGCCTGGGATCCTGGGACGCGTCTCCTCCACGTCACCGGCAAACGCTGGACGCGCGTCCACTTGCTGCGGATCGGGGAGTGAGCTACCGCTTTGACAATTCTTGTCCTGGCCGGGACAAGAATTGTAAAAGCGCTACCCGAGCGCCTCGGCCGCAAACTGGCGGATGCGGGCGATCATGGAGGAGAGTCCGTTGCGGCGGCCGGGGCTGATTTCGCTCTCCAGCCCGAAGCCCGCGAGGAGCGAGGCCGGATCGAGCGAGAGGATCGCTTCGGGAGTCCGCCCCGAATACCGCGCCAGCACGATCGCGACGAGCCCGGCGACGATCTGGGCATCGCTGCCGCCGCGGAAGGTCAGGGTTCCGTCCGCGCCCCGCTCGCAGACGAGCCAGACCGAGGACATGCAGCCGCGCACGAGATTCTCCTCGATCTGCTCCGACGGATCGAGCGGCGGTAGATTCCGCCCGAGCTGGATCAGGAAACAGAGCCGTTCGTCGGCGTCGGGGAGCAGGGAGAAATGCTCGGCGAGGGTCTCGTGGGAAGGGGATGCCATCATGGGACGGGAGGTTTGGAAGCGGGAGTTTCTCCCTTGGCCCGTCCCAGGACCCGGACGACGAGACCGGAGACGCGGCGGAAATGGGCTTCATCGGACGGCCCGACGAGCACGCCGAAATCCATCGCGCGGGCGGTCGCGGCGACGGCGATGTCATTTTGCGGGATCATCGCACCAGCCTCGCTCAACTCGGAGAAAATGTCGGCATAGTGTTCGGCGATACCGGGGGTGAAGGCTTGCACTTCGAGCACCCGGCGGATCGCTTCGAGACGAGCCCGTCGCCGAGCGGCATCGGTCGCCGATTTCGCGAGGCGCACGCCGATGAGGGCCTCAGCCCAGACAATCGCTGGGAGCGCCAGCTCTTCGTCGAATGACAGATCGACAGGCTCTCCGGCGACGAGGGCCCGTTCCCACGCGATGAGAGCAGAGGTATCGACGATCAGTCCCATGGATTGGCGGCGGGCAGGTCGGCACGATTCACGGTTTCGAGGTCATCCGCGAAACCCGGGTCGGCCGGGAGTCCGGCAAGAGCTTCGAGGACCTGTCCCCAGGTTGCCGTGTGGCTGCCGACGACCGGAATCAACTCAGCCACGGGACGTTCATTCCGCGTCAACACGAAGCGCTCTCCGCGGTGCTTGATGCGGGCGAGGTATTCACCCAGATGCCGGGCTGCCTCGGTGGTGCTGATGGAAACTGCCATACAGAAATCTGTCGTTTACACAAATACGGAAGTCAAGCTCTCACAGCCGGCCGAAGCTCGGAATTCAGGAAATAACTGCAATCAACTTGCGTTTCTTGGTTATCGCAAACAAATTGCGTTTATGCGATTCCTCTCCCCTTCCTCCTCCACCCGGCACGATGTCCTCATCGTCGGAGCCGGTCCGGCGGGCTTGGGATGTGCTGTCGCCCTGAAGGCCTGCGGCGTGGAAAATCTCGCGATCCTCGACCGGCGCGGGGTCGGCGCGGCCTTCGAGCACTGGCCCGCGCAGATGCGGATGATCACGCCCTCGTTTCATTCGAATCCCTTCGGCCAGGTCGATCTCAACGCCATCACTCCGCAGACCTCGGTGGCCGATTTCCTCGGGCGCGAGCATCCCTCGGGGGAGGAGTATGCCCGCTACCTGAGGGCCGTGGCCGACTTCTACCGGTTGCCGGTCGAGAGCGGTGTCGAGGTGAATGCGGTGAAGAAAAAGGGCCGCGAATTCATCATCGAAACAAGCGAGTGCAAGCGCCGCGCCCGCTTCGTGATCTGGGCGGCGGGGGAGTTTTTCCAACCCCACCGCGGCCACATCGCCGGGGCCGATCTCTGCCTGCACAACAGCGAGGTGGCCGATTGGAGAGAATTGCCCGGGGTCGAGCACGCCCTCATCGGTGGCTTCGAAAGCGGGATCGATGCGGCCGTGCATCTCGCCCGCGCCGGCAAATCGGTGCATGTCTTTTCGCGCGGCGAGCCCTGGCACTCCGACCATTCCGATCCGAGCCGGACGCTGACTCCCTACACCCGCGATCGCCTCAAGGCCGCCTTTCTCGAGGCACCGGGCTCGATCCGTTTCTACAAGAACGCCGACATCGTCGAGGTGAAATCCCTCGGTGACCGTTATGCCCTCATCGATCGCGAGGGCGTGCCTTTCGAGGTCTCGACGCCGCCGATCCTCTGCACCGGATTCCGCGGGGCGCTCCGGGGAGTCGAGGAACACTTTTTTTTCGGGAGCGATGGGCCTGTCTTCACCGAGGAGGCGGATGAATCCCCCGTCACCGAGGGGCTCTTTTACAGTGGTCCCGCCCTGCGGCATCGCGGCACGCTCTTCTGCTTCATCTACAAATTCCGCGCCCGCTTCGGCATCGTCGCCCGTGAGATCGCGGAGCGTCTCGGGCTGGACTGGGAGCAGCCTCTGAAGCTCTGGCGCGACCGCGGATTCCTCGTCGAAGACCTCGCCTGCTGCACCGACTGCCGCTGCGACGTCCCGAGCGAGGCCGGCGGAGCGGAAGCCGAGGACTACCGCGGGACACGCGGCCGCCGGGAAAATCCTATCATGACCAGAAAATGAACGCTCTCTCCCCGCGTCCCGCCGTCGCCACCTTGATGCGCGACTTCACCGATGCCCTCGCCCAGCAGATGTATTTCTGGGGTCGCGACGTGATCCATCCTTCGGGCAACCTGCTCGTGGCGCATGGATTCGACCGGCGGAAATCCGAGGGGCTCGACGGCACGAGCTGCTACCGGAAAGCGCTCGACGAGGGCTACATCGAACTGCACGGAGCCTGCGCCGGCTGGTACCCCGACGACACCGGCGAGCCCGGCTTTCTTTACATCCGCACACGCCGCCGCTGCTACCTCTACGACGGCACCGAGCCGCCCGCGCCCGGCTTTTACAGCGACGATCTCCTCCGCGCGACACCAGGTGCGGACCTGCTCGAGCGGAGCCGGCGCTTCCTCGCCTGGTGGCTCGACTACGAGCGATGGATCGCCGGAGTGACCGGCCCCGGCTACCGCGGCGCCTGCCACCGCACCTTCGCGAAACTGCCGAAATCGACGCCCTGGCTCCCGCCCGCCGCCGGCCTCGACTGGCTGCGCCGATTCCACCGCGATCCCGTGCGAGCGGGGCGGGCGCGGAAGAAGCGGAAACCCTGACAAACGCACCTTTCCATGAAGACCCTCGCCGAAGCTCCGCATCCTGACAAACGCACCGCATCCGCCGTCGTCCTCTGCGGACTGGAGAGCGTGGGCAAAACCCAGCTCCTCGCCTCGCTCACCGGGCGCCTTCCCCAGCCGGAGAATTTCCGCGGCTCCACCCTCGCCTGCGAGACCTACCGCGACGGCGCCCTCCGCTGGACTGACACGCCCGGACTCTATCGCGAATCCGAGACCGCCACGGCCCGGACCGCCCTCGCCGAACTCGCCACCGCCGACCGCGTCGTGCTCGTGGCACGGGCCGACCGGGCGGTCGAGGAACTGCGTACCCTCCTGCCCGTCGTCGCCGGGAAGGGCGGTTTTGTCGTGCTCACCTTCGCCGACCGGCTCGCCCCCGGCACCGACCGGGAAGCGGTCGCGGCGCCGCTGCGAGCGGCCCTCGGACTGCCCGTCTTTGTCATCGACGCGCGCCGCCTTGACGCGAAAACCTCGGCCGCCCTGCGCGAGGCGGCGGGCGCTGAAGAGACGGGTCGATCCTTTCCCTCGGTGCTGCCCGCCGATCTCGCCGATCCCGTTCCCGTGCAGGCCGCGCGACCGGGGCTCCTCGAAAAACTCGTTTCGAATCCACTCGTGGCCCTGGCCTTGCTCTTCCTCCCGGCCGGACTCGCCGTCGTCAACGCCAACCGCTTCGCCGACTGGCTCTACGAACCGCTCGGAACCCTCTTGAAGCCGCTCCTCGCCCGCATCGCGGAGTGGCCCGCGCTCTTCGCCGCCCTCTTCGGGGGCGATTACGGACTCGTCGCGATGTTCCCTTTCCTGATCCTCTACGCCGCGCCCACCATCCTCGTTTTCTCCGCCATCCTCGCGATCTACAAATCGTCCGGATTGATCGACCGCCTTTCCGTCGCCCTGCATCCCTGGCTGCGGCCCTTCGGCATCGGCGGACGCGACCTCGTCCGCGTCGTGATGGGTTTCGGGTGCAACGTCCCCGCCGTGATCGCGAGCCGGGCCTGCCATACCTGTTCGCGCGGCGCCTGTGTCTCGGCCATTTCCTTCGGCTCGGCTTGCTCCTACCAGCTCCCCGCGACCCTCGCCGTCTTCGCCGCCGCGGGCATGGCGGGGATGGGATTGGTGTATCTGTTAGTGCTCGGCGCGACCACGCTGATCTATCTCCGCTTCACGACGCCGAAAGCCCTGCGTCTCGCGGGGAACGGGCTGCTGCTCCCGCCGTCCGATCCCCTCCACCGGCCCTCGTGGCGCGCGGTGTGGCGTGAAATGGCGGGCAACCTGAAGCAATTCGTCGTCATGGCCCTGCCGGTCTTCGTCGTGATCTGTTTCGCCGCCGCCGCCCTCGCCTGGCTCGGGGTGCTCGACTGGCTCTCCCGCGCGCTCACCCCGGTGATGGCCCTTTTCAATCTCCCGGGTGAAGCCGCCACCGCCGTCGTCCTCGGATCGATCCGCAAGGACGGCCTCGCCATCGGCCTGCTCGACGCCGACTGGGGAGCCCTGAAAGTCGCCCTCGCGACACCGGCCCAGGTCCTCACCGCCGTCTACCTCGCCGGCGTGCTGCTGCCCTGCCTTGTCACCCTCTTTGCGATCGCCCGCGAGATGCGGTGGAAGTTCGCCCTGAAGCTCTGCGCTGGGCCGCGGGCTTCAGTCTTCTCATCGCGTGGATCGGGGCGCTCGCGTTTTGATCTTTTTCCATCACTCCATCACTCCGACAGCCGGAACGGCTGTTTTCTCCATGACTCCACCCTTCTCCCCCCGCCTTTCCGTCGAACAAGTCGAGGAAGGCACCGAACTTGCCCCGAAATTCAACGAGCACGGGCTGATCCCCTGCATCACCCAGCACGAGACCACCGGCGAGGTGCTGATGTTCGCCTACATGAACGAAGAGGCACTGCGCCTCACCCTTGCGACCGGTTTCGCGCACTACTGGTCGCGCTCGCGCGGCAAACTCTGGCGCAAGGGCGAGACCTCGGGCATGCGCCAGCGGGTGGTCCGCACCCTCATCGACGACGACCAGGACTGTGTCGTTCTCCGGGTCACCCTCGAGTCACCCGCCGCCGGGGGTGACGAGGCCTCCTGCCACGTCGGCTACCGCAGTTGTTTCTATCGCGAGATCGAAACCGGCGACGATGGGGCGGCGGTCCTGCGTTTTCTTGAAGCGTCGAAAGCCTTCGATCCGGTCGCGGTCTACGGCGACACCCCGAACCCCACCCGATTGTGAGCCATGGCCACGGCAGACTATTTCGAGACCTACGAGGAATGGCACGAAGCCATCACGCAGCGCTGTGGTCTCACCCTGACAAAAACCTATTGCGAGGAGCGGATCCGCGCCTTGTCCGATCCGAAGGACGCCTCGACACGTGATTTTGTCAGGCTTTATGGCGAGGGTTACCTGCGGAAAGTGATCTCGTGGTTCGAGCGTGCGGCTGGAACGGGACGTTGAAGCAATCCCGCCCCTTCTCTCACAATTGCCGTGACCACTGGAACAACGCGATCGCTTCGAGGGTCGCTTCGAGCTCGTCCTCCTGCAGGTTCACGCTGGAGTCCTGGTTCTCCTCGGAGCGGATGCGGAATTGGATGGACTTCGAGCCGAGCAGAGTGAGGGCGGATTCGGAATTCTGCTCGTTGAGGTAGGTGCCGCAGAGGGTGTTCTTCGTGCCGTCGGTGCGATCCCGCAGGGAGGAGTCGTCCGGACGGCAGGCCACGAGGAACGGACTCTGCTGCGTATCCCCACGGATGAAGATTTCTTTCACCAGCTTCCCGTGCAGGACGGCCCAGGCGAAGAGGCGGAGGTCGTATTCTCCCTTGGGATTCAGGGTGAGGAGGATGGAGCGGCTATAGTTCATCCGCTGCGAATCCCAATCGGGATGGTGGA
Source organism: Verrucomicrobiales bacterium (assembly GCA_016795385.1). Lineage (GTDB taxonomy): Bacteria > Verrucomicrobiota > Verrucomicrobiia > Verrucomicrobiales > DEV007 > Arctic95D-9. The sequence goes on from JAEUHI010000037.1 coordinate 45,119, forward strand.
AGACGGTGATGCCAGCCGAAGAAACATGTTTGGCGTCGCCGAAGGCCTCCTCGAGCCGCTTCTCGAAAAGGGGCTTCCGATCGGGAGCGGCGATCTGAGCGAAGGGGACGCGCACGACCTCGCCGTTGGATTTTCGCACGACGACGTCGGCACCGAGAAACCCGAGACCATCCACGGATTCCTCGTTCCATTTCAGGCTGCCGTATTTTTTCTGTGAGAGACTCTTCCGGAAGGGCTCGAGCGGATCGGCGCCGCCGGTGGTGACGGGGGCGCTTCCACCGCCGGGTGTTGCGGAAGCATCGGAGGTCTGTTCGGAGAGTCGGGCCCGTTTCAGAAAGCCCCCGGCGATGAGCGCGGACCCCTGGCGGTAGATCGCGAGGACTTCGCGGAGGGCGTTGCTTTCGGACTCGTCGAAGGTGAAGCGACGTTCCGCCGCCGCCCCGCCCCGGGCCACGAAGGTGAGCGCGTTGGCGGCGAGGGCCTTTTCGATGGCCGGCAGCTTCTCTTCGTTCGTACCGGGGAAAAAGGGCAGGCGGAGGTAGACCTGCTCGCTGCCGTTGCGGGTGAAACGGCGGATGTTGCCCTCTTCCAGCGGAAAGACGACCTCCGGCTCGCCCACCACACCCGCGACGGCGATCTCGCGGTAGCCGCTGGGATCGACCCCGGGCTCGATCAGGGAGATGGACAGGTTGAAACGATTCGGACCAAAGGCGACGTAACTGTGATTGGTTTCGCTCCGTCGGTTCGAGGGGATGTGTTTTGAGTAACAGAAATCGGTGTTGATGTCCGCGGAGTGCGAGACCTCGAGCTGTGACCCGACCCGTGCCCTGAAGATTTCGGCCTGGTCACGCATCGAGAGCCGTTCGTCGGGGATCACGAAGCGGCGTCCCTCGGGAGTGCGGAATTGACCCTGGCCCTTTTCGAATCCGATCAGGGAAGCCCGCATCACCTTTCCGTCCGTGCTCGTCCAATCGCGTTCCGCTACCAAGGTGGCATCCTGGGCGGCGAGAGGCAGGGCGAAGCAGGCGGCGAAGGAAAAGGAAAGTCGGAGCCGCTTCATTTCGGGAGAGAGGTGCATCGTGTGTTTTTCCGATTGCCGAGACAATCGAAAAAGACGCAAGGACATCAAATGCAAAAAACTTGCGTTTTTCAGTGGCGGGCTGTCAGTGTCCTCTCCTCCATGAGCAAACCCCTCCTCTTCCTCACCGGCTTCCTCGGCGCGGGGAAAACGACCCTGCTGCGCGCGATCCTGACCGAATCCCAAAAACTCGGCAGATCGTGCGACGTGATCCTCAACGATTTCGAAAACGCCGAGCTCGATGCGGCGACCCTGCCCTCCTGCGCCGCTTCGATCGCTCCCATCGCGGCGAGTTGCGCCTGCTGTGACAGTCTCGAGGATCTCGTGCAGCTCGCCCTCGCCGCGCAGGCGAGCCGGGGCGACGCGCTCCTCGTCGAGCTGAATGGCACGGCCGATCCGCTTCCCTTGCTGGAGAGCTTCACCTTGCTGGAGGAGAAGCTGCCCTTCTTTCCGCGCTGGCAGGTCGCGGTGATCCACGCCCGCAACTGGGGGCGCCGCGGCGATTTCGAGGCGCTGGAACGCCGCCAGCTCGAGACGGCGACGCATTGGGTGCTGACCCATGCGGAATCGCTCACTGCCCGCGAGCTGCGGGCGGTCGCCCGCGGGGTCGCCTCGGTCAATCCGCATGCGAAGCGGAGTCATGCCCACGGACTTGCCGCCGATCTCCACATCGCCCGGGGCGGGCCGGAGGCGGTGTCCTTTCTCAGCGGCGAGGGCCATCGTCACGATGCGGCCCACGCCCTTTCCCATCGGTTCACGGGCTGCCAGGTACCTCTGCCGGGACGCTACTGCGGCGAGGATCTCATCGCCCTGCTCAATGCCCTGCCGCCGGTGGTGGTGCGGGCCAAGGCCCTCGTGCGCCTCCGCGACCGGCCCGGGAGCCGCTGGCTCTACGGACGTACCATCGACGATCCCGTGGGCGAGCCCTACGAGGTCGATGGGCTCGCCAAAGCGCCTTCATCGCTCGTCTGCATCGGCCCCGGGCTCGATCCGGCGGCGATCCGCCTGCTCGTGGAGGAGATTCTCGGCGTCCCCGCCGCGTGACCAAAGAGGGTCGGAGGGCACGCCAGACCCTGTCCGGTCCGCGCCGTTTTGGTGGGTTTGTCAGGGCCGGTTTTTGATCCAGGCGAGGACGCGGTCGCTTGCCCCGTCGGTGAGGGAACGACCTTGGAGGAAGGCTTTGAAGGTGCCCTTTTCCTTGGCCGATCTACCCTTGGCTTTCATCTGGAGCTCATACTGCGACGCGGCTCCTCCCGCGAGGTCGGCGGTCTGGTGAAGGCCGGTCTTGGTCGTCGCGGTGACGTTGGCGCGGCCTCCGGTGACGCGGTAGACCTTGATGTCGGTGCGGCTATCGGGTTTCTCGCTGGTGACCGCGTATCGGTCGATCGCATTGCCGCCGTTGCGGAGGAAGGCGAAGAATTTCACCCGCTTGCCCGAGGTGACGGTGATCTGCTTCTGCCCGGCTCCGCTGGTGTTGATGACGCCGGCGCCACGTTGGCTGCCGATCTTCGCCCCGATCGTGAGATCGGGCTGGAAGGTCGATGGACTGAAAAACAGGACGCGGGAATTTGCCCGGTCGCAGACGTGGAGCCGCCCGTTGCCATCGACCTCGATGCCGTAGGGACTGTCGATCCGGCTTGCGGAGACTTCGGGCGCGGCGTCGAGGGTGAAGTCGGGGCGACCCAGGACGAGAGTCGCGGTGGCTCCGTTTCCGGCGGTGGCGGCATTGTCAAAGCCGAGGATGCGGCCGTTGGCGCTGTCGGCGACCCAGAGGCGGCCCGCGGCATCGACAGCGACGCCTCGCGGCGAAGAAAGGCCGGTCGCACCCGCGGCGGCTACGCCGGTGTTGAAATTCACCTGGCCAAAGACGGCGTCGGCATCATCGCCGTTGCTTTTGGTGGCGGCCGCATTGAAACGCAGGACGCGATGGTTCTCGGTGTCGGCGACATAAAGGTTTCCGGTGGCATCGAGGGCGATGGCGGTGGGGGAGAAAAGATTGTCCTGCTGGGTGGCGACACCGGAGCCGGTGAAATTCTCCTGCCCGAGGACGAGGGAGGCCGGCGAGGAGTCGGGGAGATTCGCAGCGTCGGCGAACATGAGGATGCGTTGGCTGAGGGCATCGACGACGAAAAGGTTTCCCGTGGCGTCCCCGGTGATTCCCTTGGGATTCCACAACCGCGTCTGGGAAATGGCGGCGCCCGAGACTCCATAGCCGGTCTGTCCGAGAATGCCGTCGGCGAGCGGACCGTCCGGGAGGGTCGCGGCATCGTCGTAGCGGAGGATGCGGTTGTTGTTTTTGTCGGAGACCCAGAGCCGTCCCGCGCCATCGACGTAGACGCCGGAGGGGGCGAACAGTCCGTCCTGCGTGTTCCTGCCTCCCGTCGCCCCGAAGTCGCTCTGTCCGATCACGCCTTCGGCGGCGGCTCCGTTCGCGAGCGCGGCGTAGCTCGCGTAACGGAGGACGCGGTTGTTGCCGGTGTCGGCGACGAAGATCTTCCCGGTGACGGGATCGATCGCGACGTCCTCCGGAAAACTGAGTCGATCGACGGTGTTCGTGCCGGCATTGCTGGTGAAGTCGGGCTGACCGATCACCTTGACGGCGGCGATGCCGTCGGACCATCGCGTGCCCGCGGAGGAGAGGGTGGGAAGGAAGGAAACAAGGAGGAGAAGGACGGGTATCGGAGACTTCATGCGAGGGGATTCACCCCGCTCGCGGAAACCTTACCGGAAAAGGAAGATGATTCCGGATGCCACCAATGGACGGGAAAAGGCCACCGGCTTCCGGTTGCCCGTGGACGAGCGGTGACGCATGATTTCCGTGCTCCCGGCACCCGGCGGAGCGTCCTGACAAAACGATCATGAAATCCCTCCTCGCTTGTTCCCTTGCCGCCGTCATTCTCTTCTCCACGAATCCCGCCTCCGCGAAGACCTACGGAGGATTCTCCGTGCGCGACACGTTCAAATTGAAGGTCGCCTCGGTGACCTCGACGAAGCAGACCGGTCTCGCGGGCGTGCCGGCGGCGAGTCCGATCCCGGCCGGGATTCCGTCGTTCAAGAAAGGCAAGGTGATCTCCTTCCGCATCGCCGCGAAAGGCAAGCTCACGGCGCGCGGTGGCATCAACATCCCGTTCGCCCACGACACGAACGACGTGAACGAGTACAACAAATCCTCGGGCACGACGGTGAACATCACGCACAATGCGGAGATCGAGAAGAAGCGCCGGGAAGCGGTCGCGGGCACGATGAGCTTTTTCATCACCGATGCCTCGGGTGCGGAGACGGTGTATTACACGGTCGTCTACAAGCTGAAGTGAAGTGACGCGACACCGGCCCGGTCTCACTCGCGTCCGGGCACTTTCAGGCTGACACCTCCGGGCGGGACCTCGCCGTTCTCATCGACGATGGAGGCGAACTCGAAGTCGATGAGGCAGAATCGCCCGTCCTGGCTCCGGTAGGTGATGTTGCGGGGAAAAGGATCCTCGTGGCGCACGCCGTAGTCGCGCTCGAGGTCGGCGAAGAGCTCGGCGGCCTTGCGGGCGCTGATGCGATCGACGATGCGTCCGCAGTTTGTCGTGACGATGGTGAGGGTGTCCTCGTCGACTTCGAGGAGGCGCGGCACGTAGTCGCACCCGCGCTCCTCGAGATGGCGCAGCACGGCGACCTCGGTATCGAAACGCCGCCGGGCGTTTTCGCCACGAAAGGTCTTCCGCACGCGGCCATCAAAGCCGACGTGTACGTAGGAGTATTCCGTGTCTTTCCGTGTCATCGCGGTCGCCTCGTGACGGTCGCGACCCTGCGAACGTCCCAAGTCTTGACCCGATGGGGCGGGACCTGTTCAAGATTCGTCGTAACTCGCTCTGCCGACGGTGCGCCAAACCTCAACCCGCCCCGCCGACGGACTCGAGGCGCTTGATCAGATTCTGATCGCGCTCGGTCACGAAGTTGATGACGGTGCCTTCCCGTCCGGCGCGGGCGGTGCGTCCGGCGCGGTGGAGGTAGTTTTTCAACTCGCGGGGGAGGTGGTAGTTCACGACGCGGCCGATGTTTTCGACGTCGAGACCGCGGGCGGCGAGATCGGTGGAAATGAGGATCTCGAGTTCGCCATCGCGGAATTGCTGCAGGTTCTGCCGACGCTCCTTCTTGTCCATGTCGCCGCGGTAGATGGCGCAGGGGTAGCCGTGCTCCTCGAGCTCGGCGGCGAGTTCGTCGCATTGTTCGCGGGTGTTGGCGAAAATCAGGGTGCCGCCCTCGACCGGCTCTCCGAGGACTTTTTCGAGGAGGGGGAACCGTCTACCACGCGGCACCGCGAGGTTCACGGTGACGAGGGTGGAGACGAGGCGGTGGCGTCCCTTTGTCTCGATCACTTCGGCGCCGTGGAACATTTCGCTGATCAGCCCGTGCACGGCCTCGGACGCGGTGGCGGTGAAGAGCGCGAGCTGCCGGTCCGCCGGTGTCGCCTTGAGGATGCGTTTGATGGCGGGGAGGAAACCCTGGTCGAGGATCTGGTCGGCCTCGTCAAAGACGAGAAAACGCACGTCGGAGAGATTCACCAACTTCATCGCGATGAGCTGCTCGATCCGGCCCGGCGTGGCGACGAGCACTTCGAAAGGGCCTCCGACATTTTTCCGGGCGATCTTCATGGCCACGCCGCCGACGGCCGAGCGCACCCGCACGCGGGTGTCGTGGGTGAAGACCTTCATCGCCCGTGTCACCTGCTCGCCGAGATCGCTCGAGGGCACGAGGACGATGGCGCGCGGCTGTCCGTTCTCGGTGACGGCGTCGCCGTTTTCCTCGAGCTGTTTCACCTTTTGCAGCACGGGCAGGGCATAGGCGATCGTCTTGCCGCTGCCGGTCTCGGCGACACCGACGACGGATTCGCCGCGGAGGAGGGCGGGCAGGGCGCGCTCCTGGATTTCCGTGGGAGTCACAAAACCCTCGGCCTGGAGGGTGGCCTGGAGGGAAGGGATCAGATCAAAAGCTCGAAACGACGACATGCGGCCACCTTAGCGCGAATGACGCGAAAGGCATGGGGATTTGTCGCGACCGCGCGACAGGTTGACAATCGTCCGGCAAACTCCCATCCTCGATCCGAGACGTCTTCCTTTCGCCATGACCACGCCCGACGACAGCATCGCCCTCCTCATCGATTCAGACAACGCACCGTCGGCGAAGATCTCCTTCATCATGGCCGAACTCGCCAGCCACGGTGTCGCCAACATCCGGCGAGCCTATGGCAACTGGACGAAATCGGGATTGAAGGGCTGGGCCGACGTCCTTCTCGAGCACGCGATCGAACCCGTCCAGCTCTACGATCTGGTGAAGGGCAAAAACGCGACCGATATCCGTCTCGTCATTGATGCGATGGACATTCTCTACACGAAGTCGGTGAAGACTTTCGCCTTGGTTTCGTCGGACTGCGATTTCACCCCGCTCTGCAATCGTCTCCGGGCCGAGGGAAAACAGGTGATCGGATTCGGCGGTCAGAACACGCCGGCACCGTTCATTCACAGCTGCTCGAAATTCCTCTATCTCGACGACGATGAAAAGGTCGCCGCCGAGCGCAAGGCGCAGCGCACCTCTCCCGATCAACTCAAGGGCAACACCAAGCTGATGAACACCCTGCGCAGCGCGATCGAAGCCTGCGCCGACGAGGATGGATGGGCACCTTTGGGGCCCGTGGGCAATCACATCTCCAACCAGAGCTCGATCGATCACCGCACCTTCGGTTTCGCCAAACTCAGTGGTTTGCTCGGGGCGATCGATCTCTTCGAGTTGGAGAAAAACAGCAATGGCACCCAGGGTTACCGCGTGAGGCAGCGGGGCAAGGGGCCGGCAAAAAGGGAAGGGTGAGCGGGAGTAAAAGCCGACGGCCGAATCGGCTTCTATGCCGTCACTCTGACTCCACGTTGCAAGAAGGGCACGGCTCGATTCCACAGTCCTCCTTGCGGATTGAGGATGGGATGCGCCGAATAGGAAACGAGAAACGCGCGCCGGGGATGATCGGTCGTGTTCGGTCCGCTGCGGTGGAAGAGCGTGCTCGACATCGCGACGATCCCGCCGCGGGCCACGGGCACCACCGTACCCGGGGTGTCTCCTTCATAGCCGATCAGGTCACCGCTCGCCTTGTCTTTCCGATGGGGCAGGATCTCGCGCGGGCCTCCCTGCGACCATGGCAGCACGTGGAGCGCCCCATTCTCCTCCGTCGCGTCGTCGAGGGCGCACCAGAGGCTGAGATAGGGCTCGTGCGCTTGTCCTAACAAATACCCCGAATCCTGGTGCCAGCCGAAGGGCATCCCGATCCGGCCCGATTTCACGATGAAGAGTTCCAGAAAGAGGTAGGCCTCCGGGCCGAGGAACCGCCCCACGACTTCAGCCATGAGGTCGCCGAAGAGGAATCGACCGACCTCGCTGGAAGGGTCGTGCCAGGACGGCAGGAAATAGCGGCGGTCCTTGTGGGTCAGGCCGAGCACGTCCGCCTGGACCTGCGCCATCAATCCGATGTGTTCCTCCAGGTATGCCTGGCACGAAGTGTCGAGGGCTTCGAGAGCCGCCTCTGGAATGGCCTGTTCCAGGACGCCATAGCCATCCTCGGAGAAGGATCGGGTGATCGACGGATCCAGGGTCATGGATGAAGGCTCCCATCGCCCCGCGTACCTTGCAAGAGGGCGAAACGGCCGGTCCGCCCCCTGTCAGAGGCTCTTTCGGACGATTGACAATAGTCCCGGATTCAGGCATTCTGCAATCCTTGCGTTCTTTCCCCCAGCACGGCCATCGCCATGCCTCGCCCTTCCTGACGGTGCTTCGCTGGGGAATGGTTGCGGTCTGCCTGTGGAGTATCGCTCCAGAAGTCCGGAGCCAGGGGGTGGACATCCCTTCTTACCGCGAGATCACCCCCTACCAGGCGGACCTTGTGGGCACCCCCTCGTGGGCGCAGTCCGGCCGTCCCGGGATCCTCGGCGCGGAGTTGACGGTGCCCGCAAACACCTTCCTCCGGAACATCGCCATCCGCATGGCGGAGTCGCCGAATGCGAAGGGCGGATTCGAATTGCATCTCTTCCGCATCCCTCGGCGGAGCTCGACCGGGGGCATGGACCACGTGGCGCAGTTGAAGGGGACGGACAATCCCGCTGCCGCCGGCCTCCATCTCTATGAAATCCCCGCTGGATTGGTCCTGTCGGGGCGTTATCTCCTCGTCGCCATGGTTTCTCCGGGAGGGGGAACCTATCGATGGACGATCGAGACGGCCGCGGAAGGGGGGACGGATGGCAGCGTGTTCTACGGTGTCCTTGCGGTACCCGGAGCGCCCACGACGGGAGGGAGCAACGTTAACACCAACGGAGGAAGCAACGGGAGCACTCTGGTTTGGAGCGGGGCGAGTGGCTCGATCTGGACGGGTGCGACGCTGACTCTGGCCAACCCCACGAATTGGCAGAATCCGCCGAGCATCACGTTTGGACCCCCGGTTCGACCTCCATCAACCGGTGGAAACTTCCTGTTGAATCCTCAGATTTCGTCAGGATCGACGTTCATCCTCGGTGGGAACACTTCCGGCGGAACGACTTCGGGGAATCAGACCACTCTGGGTGGTTCAAGCACGGTCATTCGCAATGATCCTCCCCCCGTCGGAACCATCCTCGGGAGTAACCCGGGATCACTGCCCCCGTTGAATTTCCAGATTCCGACATCGAATCCGACTCAGACACTGAATCCCACTCCGGTTCCTTCTCCGCTCATCAGTCCAACGCCTGGACTGGTTATCAATCGCTCCGGTGAAACCCTGACCTACCAAGGCGGGACGATTCAACCCACGCAGGCTGGCCCGGTTTCCTCCAGCGAAGAGTCCTCGGAAGAGCAAACCGCCTCCGCCTTTCTCTCCGCTTCCTCCGAAGTCGCGGCGGCGCAGGAGGACCTGCCGCGTTTGATGCTTTTGCCGGCTCTGGACGAGACGGGACGTTTCGCCTTCACCCTCCGCAGCGGATCCGCCGATTCCCTCCTCCAGGTGCAGCGGCCGAGGCCATTCTCCCCGGTCGCGGTGGGAGCCGAGGGGCCGACGCAGAGGATCCGCATCCGCAATGTCGCGGAGACCGCGATCCAAGGTCTCTCGATCCATGCCTCGGGCGAGACGAAACGCCACTTCCGGGTCACCACGACCCCGCGTCGTTCTCTCGCCAAGGGCGAATCGACCGAATTCCTCCTTACCGCGGCTCCGAAACGCCCGGGCGTGCGTCGCGGCATCATCGAGGTGCGCAGCGAGGCGGGCAGCGAATTCCTGGTTGTGACCGTTCGCGGTGTCCGCGGGGTTTTCTCTCCCCGCGCCGGGATGAGTACCCCGTGATTCCCCGGCGTTCCTCCGCCGTCTCCCGTTCATGCGAGCTTCCCTGATCCTCTGGGTCCTTCTTTCCGCCTTCTCGCCCTCGGTCTTGGCGATCGACTACGCTTCGGTGGTCAAGGATTACAAGATGGATGAGGCTCCTGATGGCTTTCTCGAATTCTCCGCGAAACAGGGGGTGACTCATCCGAATACCTGCGCCGTGCGTCTCGCCTACGCTCATTTCCTCGGCGACAAGGAGTTCTTCCGCGACGTCACCGCGAAGTCGGGCATCGAGTGGCATGGCCTGCCGGTGCGGGCGGATGATCTCGCCATCATCCTCAACACGAAGCTCGGAAAAGCCGTCCGCTACGATTCGCCGGACAAGTCCAAGGGTCTCGCCCCGACGGAGATCATCGGGAAAAAGGGCATCCTCTTTTTCGACAAGCTCGAAGGGTGGGATGGTGGCACGGGACACATTTCCCTGTGGGACGGCAACCGGGTCCTCGATGTCGGGGATGGAGGCGCGGGATACTTCCGCCGCGGGGAACGGCTCTACTTTTGGCCGCTTCGTTAGGGCGGCGGACTCACTCCGCGAATCCCGCGGGACGGGCATCGCGGTTCATCTCTTCCTGGAACATCACCGCCATGCCCCGCAGCTTGCGCACCATCGGTCCGCGCACCGGAGTGGTTTCCCCGGGATCTTTCGAGAGATCGTAGAGGGTCGGAGCGGGAGAGAGAAAGAGTTTGAACGGGCCGGAGCGCACCGCCGCGAGCTGGCCCTCGCTGCCGTGGTAGAAAAAGGCGTTCCGGTATTCCTCGCGGGTAAAGAGTTCTTGCCATTCGCCTCCGGGCTCCCAGCGACGTCGCAACGGCACCCGTGCATTGAGCGAGAGCTCCGCCTCCGGCGCGGGAATCGAATCCGCTTTCCCGAGCAACAGCGGTGCCAGATCGCGCCCATCGAGGATGCGATCGTCCGGCACGCGGATGCCGGCAAGACTGGCGAGCGTCGGATACCAGTCCATCGCATTCACCACCTCGGAGCAATCGCCACCTGCAACAATGCCCGGGCCCGGACCCCAGGCGATCGCGGGCACGCGGATGCCACATTCCCACGTCGTGAGTTTGTTTCCCTTCATCGCCTGCTCCGTCGTCCGTCCCGGTCCGCGCCCGTTGTCGCTGAGGAAAAGAACGACGGTGTTTTCGGCCAAGCCGAGATCCGTCAGCACATCGAGAAGACGCCCGGTATGGAAATCGAGCTCCTCGATCGCATCGCCGTAATCACCCCACGCCGAACGACCGCGGAAATCCTGACCCACGCCGACGGGCTCGTGGAGCATCGTGTGGGGCAGGTAAAGAAAGAAGGGTTTCTCCTTCGAGGCGGTGACAAAATGGATCGCTTCATCCGTGTAGAGGCGCGTCAGCTCCGCGGGATCCGCGGGACGTTTTACCACCTCGCCGTCACCGCGCACGAGCGGCACGCCCTCTTCGCCGAAGTAGATCGTCTCTACCGCATCGAGGTTGTGGAGCAGGCCGAAGAATTCGTCGAAGCCCTGCTGTCGCGGGAGAAACCCGTGATGTTCGCCGAGATGCCATTTCCCGATGCAGGCGGTCGCGTATCCGGCGTCGCGGAAAAGCTCCGCCATTGTGAGCTCGGAGGGATGCAGGCCGCGCTTTGAATCCGCCCGCTGCACCCAGACCTCCATCCCGATGCGGCGGGGATAACATCCCGTCAGCAAGCCCGCGCGCGAGGGCGAACAGATGGGAGCGGCCGCATAGTGGTCGGTGAAACGCATCCCGCCGGCGGCGAGGGCGTCGAGCCGCGGCGTTTTCACCTCCGTCGCTCCATAGCAGGCGAGGTCGTAATAGCCCAGATCATCGACGAGGATGACGATCACATTGGGACCTGGGGCCGCCTTGGCCTCCGAGGAAAGGACGAAGGTAACCAAGGCGAGCAGCGTGAGGAGTCGGCAAGCGTGCGCGATCATGGAGTGCGGGGAATCTCCAGACGAAGGACGCGATTTTCATCCCGGCAATCCGAAAATGAAGCGATTCGCTCAAAAGCGGCGGTAGCGTCGGTACATCGCAGACTTTTCCCGCCAAGTGGATCGAGGCGAAGAGACCACGACAAATTGGTCGTCGCGCCGGATGAAGTAGTCCGGCCCGGATCGGTAATAGAGGGTGCCGTTGACCTCGAATCGCTCCGAGACCGAGGGAAGCCGTGCCACCCGGGTGCCGATCGCCATGCCGCCGCCCCCGCTCTCGTTGAGCGTGGTGGTGCAGGAAGCCAGGCACAATGCTCCACCCAGCGCGAGAGCGCAAAACGAGGTTTTGACGAGGGAACGGGCGGGGATTTTCATGATTGGGCTCAGGGTCTGTGGTGAAAGTCCGGCTCGATCATCCCGGGCTCGGCGCGGTCCATCGAGGCGAACATCCAATCCTCCACCAGGGCGGAGGGATCGAGGGTCGTGAAGTGAGGAGTGGTCCGTGATGCCGGGGCGACGTCACCGGATGGCGTTCGGTCCGGGGGAAGAAACACGAGGGGTTTGGTAACCCCTGCCAGCACCGCGAAGAGCAGGGCGCCGGCGGCCACCCCGCGTCCGATCAGGCGACGTGCCCGGGAGGAGGGAGTCTTCATGATTCTTTCCTTCGCAGGAAGCGACCCAGTCGGCCGGTGAATCACACAAACCGTTGATTTCCAATAATACACGAATCAAGAAACGACTGGACCAAGCGCGGTTTGCGATCGCCCGATTTCGCAAAATGCCCGGGGTAGGGCAGGTAGATTGCAAGTCCCTCACCCCGCCAGTTTCCCGGCGAGCACCTCTTTCAGGCGGAGAAGGCTGACCGGCTTCCCCAGGAGTCCGTCCGCCCCCAGGGAGGTGACTTGCGAGATCCGTTCGGGCCGGACATCGCCCGACACCACGAGGATCATTCGCAGCGATTCCGGACGGGTCTGATGGAGATGGCGCAACACCTCGATCCCGTCAAAGTCAGGCAGATTCAGATCCAGGAGCAAGACCTCGTGCCCGCCGCCGGACAGTCGGCGGAGCGCCTCGCGCCCGTTCGCCGCCGTATCCACCATGGCCCCTTCGGACTCGAGCAATTGCGTCGTCATCTCGCGGGCGACTTCGTGGTCCTCCACCAGCAGCACCCGTACGCCGGCGAGAACCGCAGGGGCGGGAGCCGCGACCGGTCCCGGCGATCGGGTGATCGCGAGATTGCCCGCAGAATGCGTTGCCGCGTCGCCGCCGTGCGAAGGGGCGAGGTGAATCGCCGGGATCTCTACCGTGAAGGTCGAGCCCACACCGACGAGACTTTTCACCCCGATCTCAAAACCGAGCGCCCTGACGAGACTGCGGCAGATCGCGAGGCCGAGGCCCGTCCCCTTTTCGCGATTCCGCTCGGGATTGCGGACCTGCATGAATTCGTCGAAGACATGCTCGACCTGTTCCGAGGGAATGCCGATACCCGTATCGCGGACGTGGATGAGGAGGCTCTCGTCTTCGCCCCGAGAGTAGTCGATCGTGATCCCACCGTGTTCGGTGAATTTCACGGCGTTGCCGATCAGGTTCGCGATGACGCGGGCCACCTTGATGCGATCCGAGAGCAGGCGGATCCCTTCCGAAGGCAGGTGGCATTCCAGTTTCAGCATTTTGGCGTCGGCTTGAGGCAGGGCCCTTTCGACCTCTTCCCGGATCAGATCGCAGAGAGAGAAATCGGAAAGGCTCAGATCGAGGATGCCGGCCTCCAGCCTCGTGAGATCGAGGACATCGCTGACGAGTTCGACGAGAGAGCGGGCGTTGTTCCAGAGGCTCTTCGCCAACTCCGGGATCTTTTCGCGTTTCGTGGCATCCTGCGCGCAGCGGTCGATCACTTCGGCGAGCAGCGAGATGGCGTTCACCGGATTGCGGATGTCGTGCGAGACGGCGGCGAGGAAATTGGTTTTCTGCACCGAGGCCTCTTCCGCATCGTGCCGCTTCTGTTCCAGCTCACGACGGAATTCGATGGCTTGCAGGCCCACCGCGGTCTGCACCGCGAGCCACTCGAGGATGCGGAATTCGTGCTCCGTCCATTCGCGTGCCGCCGTCGTGTAGACTTCCAGCGTGCCGACCGCACCGCCATTCAGCCAGATGGGCGATCCGAGCACCGAGCGGAAAGGCGGCCCCACACTCGACCGGGGCAGGACCAGGTCCGGTCGTTGCTGGAGGTCGTTGATCGATGCCGTCATCCCGCTCGAGAGGACGAGGGCGGCGAAGGATTCCTCCGCGTCGATGCGACGCCCGCCCCCCCGTGAAGGCCGAACCCGAAATCTCCCTTCACCTCGAAATCCGGGCCCGTGCGGAAAAGCACCGCCGCCGCCTGTACTTCCTCACCGAGCACCTGCACCGCGGCCTGACAGACTCCGTTCAGCACGATCAACTCATTCGAGTCGCTGCGAAGCCAGCGCCCCGAGTCGAGCAGGGTCTGCAGCCCACGCTCCTTGCGGACCAGCTCCTGGTTGGTGTGGAGGATCTCGGCGCCCTGTTGTTCCATCTCCTCGGCCTGCTGGCGCAGCTCCTCGGCTTGTTGCTCCAGCTCCTCCGCCTGGCTTCGCAATTCCTCATTCTGCCGGGTGATCTCCTCCTCGCGGGCGGCGAGCTCCTCGTTGCTGGCAAGGAGTTCCTCGTTGCTGTGTTCGAGGTCGTCGTTCAGCCTCACCAGATCGGCCTGCTTCTTCGCGAGGCGTCGTTGCGCGCGGATCAGTCCATGCACCACCCCCGCGACGAGCCAGACATTGGTCAGGTGTGACGAGATGACGACCCATTTGTAATGGTCGCGCACCTCCTCGGGCGGCAGCATCACGAAAACCTTGAGGAAAGCCACTCCGGACAAGGCCGCGGCCATGCCGTAGAGGATCCTGACATCGCGATAATAAAGGCAGAAGAGCAAGGGCAGCGCCGAGGAGAGCGGGAAGACGCGGTGCGAAAAAACACCCAGCTTCAACCACCCTAACAAGAGCACCAAAAACGCCGCGATCAGGCAGGCCTGGAAGAACCCGGGGCCTGAACTCTTCTCCCTGGATCCCACTTCATTCATGCGATGGAACCGGGAGCCTTTTGGTGGATGCACGGCGCGATGCAGGAAAAATCCTCGAGACGCGGTTTCTCCGCGCGCCCCACGATGAGGTAGCCGCCCGGCCGGATCGCTGCCGAGAGCTTTTTCCACAGCCGGTCCATCGCCTCTGGTGCGAGGTAGATCGCGAGATTGCGGCAGAGGATGAGATCCCAGTGCGAGTCGATCGATTGCGTGAGCAGGTCCGCTTTGGCCCAGGAGACCCTTTCGCGGATCTCCGGCGACACCGTCGCGGTGTTGCCGGAAAGACGCACGTGATTCCGCACGAACTCCATCGGCATCTCCGCCGTCGCGGAGATCGGATAGAGACCCTCCCTCGCACGGGCGATGGCCGAAGCGCGGCAGTCCGTGCCGAGAAAGACGGGCGGCTCGGCCCCGAGCCGGTCGAACATCATCGCCATCGAATAAAGTTCCGCCCCGTCCGAGCAGGCCGCGCTCCAGACGCGCGGTCGATCGACCCGCCCGAGCAGCTCGGGGAGGACGTGTCGCTGCAATTCATCAAAGACCTGCCGGTCCCGGAAGAAAGCGGTCGTCCCGATGAGGAGGGAATTCAGGCCTACGAGGAGACGGTCCGGTGAAGACTCCATCTCCCTCATCGCCGCCGCCAGGCTGTCGACCTTCAGCGCCCGGAGGCAGGCGGGAATCCTGCGGACCAGCGGAGCGCGGCGGTAGTGCCGGGGATTCAAGCCTGCCTTGCGCAGCGTCCGTTCCACAAAGACGACCTGGTCGGATTCCGGTGATGAAGGAACGGGTTTGCGCTCGGGCGGGGGGCCGTCCGCATGCCCCGGGAGAAAGGCGGGAGGTCCGTGCCACCCGCGGTATCCGCGCGAACCCACGGGGGCACTAACAGAACATCCTTTTTTCCCGGCGAAGCTGACCCCGTGGAAGGGGTCGGGAACGGGCATGCGGGATCGGTCGCCACCACGGCGCGCGGGTGCGGGAGGTACCTTCCATTCTGTCTCCACGGCTCTCAAGCGGGCTTTGATACCATCCCCGCCATCCCATGTCAAAGCCGTCGGCGCGATCCCGTGAAAATGAGGTGGCAGCAAGGACCAATCGGAAAAAATGGCTCTCCCATTTCGTGCGTCTTGCAACGAATGAAGCGGGAAATTGTGGCTTTGTCAGGACATGAAAGAGGGTTGACCCCCGGGGTCAACCCTCTTCGCTCTCACCTCGGCCGAGGGGATCGGCAACTCACTTCCGGATCACCGTCACCTGTGAGGGGAGTGATCGGTTGCCCGCGGCATCCACCGCCACGATCTGGATCTTGTTGCGTCCCGGCTTGAGGGGTGCACGATAGGTCCAGGCGGCGGTGCCCTTCGCGGAACGGAAGCCTTTTTTGCCTTTGGGGCGTGAATCCTTCGCCTCGACCCGGGCGAGGTTGCCATCGACGTCGGCGGCGGTGCCCCGGACCGTGTAGCTGGCCGTGGCAGCATCGACCCGGACGGTCTTCTTGCCGGTGATCGAGAGAGTGGGGGCGACTTCGGTGATGGTGAAGGCGTAGACGGCACCCGCGAAGTTGTCTTCACCGCTCGCTCCGGAGATGAGGGTGGCACCATCCATCGCCACAGCGCTTCCGAAGAGGCCGAAAGCCATGTTGGATCCTCCCTTCAGGAGGCGCTTCAGCGGCCAGTCCGATCCGCTGCGGTGGTAGAGGTAGACGGCCCCGGATTTGGTGAACCCCGGAGTCCGCGAGCCGTTGAGATCGCTGCCTTCATTGCGAGCGCCGACGGCGATGAAGTTCCCCGAGACCGCGACGCTCGTGCCGAAATCATCCTTCGGCTCCCGGTTGAATCCTCTCAGCACGGCCCGCTCGGTCCAGACCCCGGCGGTGCGGGTGAAGACGTAGGCGGCACCGGAGTCGTCATCGACACTGGTGATGGTGCCGAGCTGATTGACATCGTCCGCGGGAGCACCCACCACGAGAACATCACCTGATATGGCAACCGAATTGCCGAACAGGTCGTTCGCCAACGTCTCCGAGCCATTGAGGACGGCTTGCTCGCTCCAGGAGGTGCCGTTGTGGACGAAGACAGCGCAACTACCTTTCAGGGCATCACTGGTCGCGCCCACGGCGAGCGTGTTTCCGGAAAGGGCGAGAGCCGTTCCAAAACCGTCCGCGTCACTGGTCGTGGAGGCCTTCAGGTAGCCTTCGAGAGTCCAGCTCATGCCGCTGGGTTCGAAAACGTACACGGCACCTTCGTTGAACCCGTTGTTGTTGTCGGATTGGACGCTGCCGCTGTCATTGTCCTCCCCCGTGGCGGAGACCACGAGGAAATCCGCGGAAAGCGCCACGGCGACTCCGAAAAAGTCTTGTTCACCGGCATTGGGGGCCTTCAGGCGCGATTGGAAGGACCAGGTCGATCCGGAGCGGGTGAAGACGTAGACGGCACCGGAATTGGTCAGCGCGTTGTTGGAGGGATCGCCGGCCGCGGTCGCGTCTTCGCCGCGGGCCCCCACGGCGACGACATCGCCGGAAATCGCCACCGCACCTCCAAAGTAATCATCCATCCCGGCGTTCGGTGCCCTCAGGTAGCCTTGCTGGGTCCAGGTGTTGCCATCGCGGACGAAGACGTAGGCGGCACCGGAATTGGCCAAGACATCCCCGGGTCCCGCCTCTTGCGACGCACCGACGACGACGGTATTTCCGGAGACCGCCACGGACGTGCCGAAGACGTCATTGTTTCCGGCATTGTCCGCCTTCATCCGCGCCTGCTGGGCGATGGGATCGATCGTCACGGGGTAGACGGCGTTCCGCTCATCGACCTCGATGGCGATGTGGCCGGCTCCGCTTTCGACGAAACGCACCTCCAGATCGCGACCGGTGGCGTCCCAGGCCTTGAGGCCGCCGTAGGTCAGGGCGATGCCGCTCTCGTCGGCGAAGGAGACTCCGAGGCCGGAGGCATTCACCTGCGGCTCCAGACCGCCGCGCACGGCGAGCTCGAGGGTGAGGCCATCCTGCTCCGATCCGGCCGGGCGCTCGCGGAAGGTCCAGCCTTGCTCGATGCCGCGGGTGTCGTTGAGGAACCACTCCTCGAGGTGTCCGTCCCAGCGGTAGCTCAGCGTTTCGCCCGAGACAGCGACGGGGGCTTTCTCCGCGAGAGTGACCCGGCTTTCGCCGACGCCATAGGTGCGCAACTCGAGACCCCAGCGCCAGCTCTCGCCCGAGGGCTCGACGAGGAATCCCCGGCCATCAAAGCGGGTCGTCCAGGCTTGCCCGGGATTGGAGGCGGTGTGCCCGCCGTCTTCGGTCTTTTCGAAGCGGTGACGCCAGTCTTCGTGGGCGGCGCGGATGTCGGCCCAATCTCCCGCGGACAATCCCGCCGGAGCGGGTTGCCCGGCACGGAGCGCCGGGAGAGTGAGTGCCAAAAGGGCGATGAGGGATGTGGTTTTCTTCATGGGATTTGCCAGACCCCGTGAGCAAACCTTCGCTCCTGCGTTCCCGCAATCCGACCAAATACCCAGACGATGTCCCTCTTTCTATTGAATCATAGGACTTTTGTCGGAGTGGGCCTGATCCAAGCCGACTCTCGCACCAGGAAGGAGGCAGAGCGCTCAGCTGCGATCTTCGATCACCTTCGCAAGGCCGTCGTGCGGAGAATGACGAGGTCACCACCGACCCCGGGAACGACCGACATGCCCCGGATCGGTAGAGCAAAAGACCTTGTCTTTGCGAACGTCCGCGCATTCCTGCGTTGAGTCGTCACGACCGCCTCGAGAGGAGGCGCTTCTTCCCCGGCCGGGGTCGTGAGGCGACCGGTGGTCGCGGCTGCCGTGACATTGCCCGTTTGATAGTAGGCGGTCTTGTAGTGGCGATTTCCAGCCGGAGCGCTCAAGGAGATCCGCGAATCACCCGATCCGAGCATACCGATCCCCACCTTCCCAAACATCGATCGTTTGTTCCGGGCCGCCATCGTCAGCGACTGCCCCGCGCCGGAGGGATTGGTGATACCCTTGCCGACGAGAGAGCCCGAGGCATCCTCGCCCCAGAGATCGGGGCGGGCCGGCAGGGAGACCCTCGAACCTTGCACCGCTGCAAAATCGGAAGTTCCCGGGCTCCCTGGAATCACCCAATAGTAGACTTCGGATCCGGACAACGGGGGATGGTCCGTGAAGAACCCTTCCCCGACTTTTCCGATTGCCACGGCGCCCGCGAAGTGTGCCTGATTGCTTCGGTAAACCGTGTAATGCCCCGCACCGGCGACCGAAGCCCATTCCAAACGGAAAGTTCCGGAGGTCTCGTCCAAAGTGATCACCAACCCTTCCACCGGCGGAAAGGTCCGCTGGCCGGAGCCCTGTGATATGGCTTCCGGCGGAACCTCCATCCAGGCCGGCATGATCCAATAATAATAGGTTCTACCCGCTACCGCGGTGGTATCGAGATAAAAGCTTCCCGATACCTCGGCGAGAAGAGACGCGCCATCGTAGGCGTTTGATTCCGAGCGGAGGATCCGGATGGGGGATGTCGGCGTGCCCGATATCCACGATGCCGCGATGCCGTCGGACCGGGTGCCCCGGGAAAGGGTCAACCCGGACGGCGGTATCCGTTTCCTCACTCCCGACGCGTGTGTCGCCGTGGCTGATTCCACGTTCTTCCTTACGGAAGTCACCCAGTAGGTATGGGATCGATCGTATGGTATTGTCGTATCGGTAAATGCGGTCTCCGACGTTTCTCCGAGGAGCCGAGCCTCACCGAATTTCTCCGACTCGCCACGGTAGATGCGATAGGATCCGGCGAGAGTAACGGCGGGCCAGGAAACGACCAGGCCTTCCGGATTTCCCGTGCCGTTCAAAGTCAGGGACGACGGCGGGCCCGGCTGGAAATCGTCGTTGGCGGTGATCTTCAAGTTATCGAAAGCCGCGACGATGGAAAGGTCCTCCGCCGCTCCCAGATAAACGGACGAGAGAGTGAATCTCACCTTTTGCAGCTTGGTGGCATTGAATGGGGCTGTAAAAAGATGGACTCCGTCCTGCCATGCACGCCATTCGTTCCTCCCCAGATCGACCTCGATGACATAGTGCGATTTTTTTCCGTCCTCCCAAAGCTGGGGATGCGGAAGCTCTTTCTCGGGGAAAGGGAATCGATAGGAGCGGTTGTTGCCTCCGTGGAGTTGAAAAACCCGCACTTGGGGCGTATCCAAATGAATGGAAAACCCGAATTGCGAGTTTTTGAGATTGCCTGTCACCGCCTCATATTCGATCCGATATTTGGCGTAACCGGTCGGGATCTGAAAGCCAATCTGATCATAACCCGCGCGACCTCGGAAAAGAAGAGGGCGTTCTTTCAGATCACCGTATTCCGATACCACCGTAGGTGATCCGAAACGCATTTCGGAAATGTGATGAAGGGTCGGACCGATTTCCGGAGTCTCATTGAGAGAGTGGGGTGGACCGTTGAAGTCCACGTCAAAGAGGGTCACGTCTTCCGCAACCGCAGCGGTGGGGATTACCCAGAAAGGAAGGGCGAGGGCGAGATATCGAAGATGCGTCCGAATCCATGAATGCCGTGCCTTCATGACATCGAATCGTAGGGATTTTCAATCCACTGAACAAGAACGAATTCCAATGAATTTCGTTTTCTTGATTGGGTCTGTTGGAAACTATTGAATCACGTTTGTTTGCGGGCTGCTCACGGCGGATGGGCTTTGCCAGGAACCTTGTCACTTTCGTATAGATGAATCGGGATTCGAGGGATCCGGACACAAAAAAGCCGGTCACGGTCCCGTGGGTCCGCAACCGGCTTCTCTTGTGCGGAATGCTGGATCACTTGTGCGAAAACTCGAGCACCCATTTGCGGCCATCGGCGGCTACGAGGGTGATCATCGTGTCGTTTTTCGTCACGGGGCCGGTCACGGCGACTTTCTGATCGCCGACATAGACCGTGCCGGTGTAGGTCGCGCCCTTCTTCACTCCCGAAAAGAAGATCGGTGAGAGACCGGAGGGCACGTAGAATTCGCGCTTGGAACCGTCGGCGACGAGACCGTAGGTCTGGCCGTCGCTGCATTTCCAATACGAGGCATACTCGTCCACCCCATCCTGGGCACGGAGCGAGGTGATCGAGAGGAAGATGCCGGCGACGAGGGCGATGAGGGCAAAGGGGCGAAGAGGGGACAAGTTGGACATGGGATGGCAAGATGGTTGGTTCGAGCAAAGCGGGACTCGGCTCCCGGTAGTCTCGTCCCCGATGAAGCGGCGGCCGCGATGGCCGGAGCATCGACCCTGCCGAACGTGGCGGTGCCTGCTGAGGACGTCAATCGGTAAAAATGCCAATTCGATCCAATAGGGTGATGCATCGGGAGAGGTCGAGCTTCCCTCCGTCATCCTGCGCCAAATGCGGATCGCCTTCATCCCCAACTCTATACCATCGAAGGTCTCCTCCGATCGACTTGAAATTCCGGGTCACCACGCCGGTGCGCGCTATCACGGTACGGGTGATCGACCCGACCATGGGACGGTCTTCCGATTTGCAGAGGGTGCCTGGTGGAACTAATCTCCCCCGCACCCGTCTTCGCCGGATCATGAAACGACACTTCTTTGCTTTTCTCCTCACGTTCCTTCTCATCCCTTCCGCCTGGTCGCGTCCCGTCACCTACCAGCGGGCGACCAGTGTGCTCGGACAGCCGGATTTCGCCTCCTCCGGTTCGGTATCACCGGTGGGTGCCCAATCGTTCGTCCAGCCCGAAGCCATCGTCATCGAGCCCGTCACGGGAAAAGTCTTTGTCTCGGATTATCAGGGCAACCGCGTCCTGCGCTTCAGCTCCACCGCCGCCTATCAGACGAATGGCGCCGCCGAGGCCGTGCTGGGTCAGGCGGATTTTGATCAGACCAATTCCATGGATCCGCCCACCGCTTCCTCGCTCTACGGCCCGGGCGGAATGGCTTTCGACTCGCAGGGAAATCTCTACGTCGCCGACTACTTCAACCGCCGCATTCTCAGATGGAACAATCCCACCACCATCTCGAGCGGTGCTACCGCCGATATCGTCATCGGCCAGGCCGACTTCACGAGCAAGGTCGATCCCGGCACCGGTTCCCATTCCCTTTTCGATGGACCATGGGGGCTCTGCATCGATGCGTCGGACAATCTTTACCTGGGGGATTACGACCTCCAGCGGGTCCTTCGTTTTGCCGATGCTCCTTCCCTCTCGGGGGCCGGTATCACCGCCAGTGCGGTCTTCGGTCAGCCGGATCTGGGGAGTTTTGACACCGGTCTCGATCCCGGCCCCGGCCCGCTCCTTACCGTCGGAATCTTCAACTACGTCTGGGGGCTGCACGTGGACACCGCTGGACGGCTCTGGGTGGCCGACAACGGGAACGTCCGCGTCCTCCGCTTCGACAACGCCGCGACCAAGCCGAGCGGCGCTCTTCCCGACGCGGTGCTGGGACAGCCCAATTTCGCTTCCTCGGCATCCGGCCAGGGTGCCTCGCGGCTCCGCAACGCTTATCACCTCGCGATGGATGCGGCGGGCACCCTTTGGCTCTCCGACTACCTCAATGCCCGCGTCCTCGGTTTCAAGAACGCCGGCACCCGCCCCGCCACCGGGGTGAACAATGCGAACATCGTCCTCGGCCAACCGAACTTCACGGCCACGGGCGGCGCTTTGGTCAACGATCGTACCATCGGGCTTCCCTACGGCATCGCCGTCACTCCGGCGGGTGGTCTCCTGGTCGCCGACCGCAGCGCCTACCGCGTCCTCCACTTCCGCAGCGAGAACGCCGCCCTTCAGGCCAGCCTTCGCACACAGATCGCCGCGGCGCAGAAGGCTCTGAAAAAAGCGAAGAAGGCCGGCAAGAAAGCTCAGGCGAAGAAACTGGCGAAAAAGGTCGCCTCGCTCAACGCCCAGCTGGCCGACGCGAGTTGAAATCACTTCGGCTCCGTCCGTTCCTGTTTCCTCAGGTGATGTGAGTCCGAGGGCGGCTCATGCCGCCTCATTCCCTGACCGTGAAACGGATACGGATCGGAGCGAGTTTCTCCGAGTTCCGGACCGGTCCCTTCAGGTTTCCGCTCAAGGTCACGGTATAGGTGCCGGCCTTGCGTGCCGTCCCTTTGAAGGAGTGGGAGCGGGAGTCGAAGCGGACACCGGGAGGGATGCTCCCCTTCAGGATGGCGCGTTCGAGAAGTATTGCCAGTTGGGGCGGAAGTTTCAGATTTACCTTTCCTCCCCGGGAAATTCCGATGGATTTGGTCTTTCTCGCAAAGGCTGACAGGGCGGCAAGAAACGCTTTCTCCTCCGCGGAGGTGAGGACGACCACGGTCGGATCCAGGACGAAACCGTTGATCGAATCCCCCGACCAGGCCCCTGCAAGGATTTCGCGCAGCTGGGTGAGGGGAAGGAGACCCCGGCCTGTCGCCACCTCCTGCCCCGGTGTCCCGTCAGGTCCTCCGGCGGGGAACTCCTTGCCGAGGATGATGCGAAGCCTGAATTCCGTCGTGCTGCCACGCATCTTCACCGCCATGCCGACTCCCACGTAGTCCGCTTCACTGTTGAGAAAGACTGCCTGGAATCCCGGGGTAGAGAGAAGATTCTGGAACAGGGCCGCGGCTGATACCTGCCCGCGGGACATGAACGCCGTCGTGCCGTTCAGGAAATCCCCCTCGTAGCCGGCGTCCCTCGTTCGTTGGATCAGATCGGTCAACACGCCGACGCCGAGCTCCTCGAATTCGGCAAGCTCCCGTGCGGCCTGGCAAAGCTCCACAAAAGGGATCAGGGCCGGCGCGCCGTTGGCGGCGCGATAGGCGTTCACCGCATCGATCACCTCCAGGCAAGCCGCGTCATAGGTCGCCTGCTCCTCCACCGTCGGCGCGGAAAAGAGAGGGGAAAGTAGCAGCATCCAGGCCGCCGAAACGCCGAAGAGATTTTTTCGCATGGCGCGATGCTAGACAGGTCGTTCTCCGGGCGCCAGTGCAAAGTCTGTCCGAGGGTCGGGAAATCCGGGGCGTGGAGTCGTCATCCTTCCTCCCTCCGGTCCGGCTCCGTCAGGCCCGGGTCGATCACCACCCATGGGAGGCGGTCCTCGATCCAGATCGCCCGTTTTGGTGCGAACGGCGTGGGATCGTCGAGCGAGGCGATCGTCACGTCGATGCTCCCCGAGGCCGCGCCTTCGTCAAAGAACAGGGGCGTGCCGCAGCATCCGGCGAAGGAGCGATTCCGGCCCGCGAAAGCCACCGATTTCACCTCGCCCGAGAGGATCCGCAGTTGGTCTTTCGGCACCGATCCCCACGTCACATACGGCGCTCCGCCCGCGCGGCGGCAGTCCACGCAATGGCAATCACAGAGATCCTCCGGAGCCACGAAAAGGTGATAGCGCACGAGACCACAGAGACAGCCGCCTTCGATCATGGTGGGGTGGGGGAGATGGACTCGTTTGCGGTCGGAAGGAATGAAGGGGGAGTGTAACCCGGGATCCCTTCGATGGAAATCGAACGTGTCGCAATGTAGTCCACGGCGTCACCCGCAGTCCCCGACTGCAGGCGTCCTTACCCCCGGGCTTTCTTTTTCAGACGCTGGCGGTGCTGCCGAAATGCCGAAATGCGGGGTTTCGGGACCTGTCGAAGTGCTCCCACCCCATCGGATTTTGACCGTATGGAAAATATAATAACTCGTGAATTCCGGTTTGACGGCACCGGCGAAGGAATCGTTTTTCCCTCTATGAAAAAGACCTTCCTCTCCGCAATGGCTGCCTTGGTTTTCGTAGGAACAAGTCAGGCAGGCTTCGATTCCTACAATCTCGAGTATGCGGGCACCCTCACCGTGGCGGCCGGCAAGAAATCGGGAAATCTTTCCGGAGATGCCTTCGTCGCTCCCTCCGTATCGGGTGATGCGGCGACCTTCGAGTTTTCTGCTTTGGGAGCCAAGGGCATCTCGGCGGAGGTCCAGGTGAAGCTCAATGCCGATGGGTCGGCTTCCTTGGACGTGGATTGCAAGGTGCTGGCGGATCCCCGGTTTCTCTCCAAGCGGGAAGAGAACGCGAGAGGAAACCGCGGAGCGAGGGGAAAAAAGGTCCGGGTGAAGTACACGGCCACCGGCACCTATGTGCTGGCTCCCGACGGATTCACCACCAGTCTCAACGTCTCCAACAACCGTGGTAAGAATGGCACCAATGTGACGGGACTGATCTCCAAAGATGCCGAAAGCAATCTGACCGTGACGCTGAACTCCGGCTTCAAGCAGAAGCTCGACGGACTCGGACGACGCCTTGTCATCACCTACCTCGGTGCTCCGGTGCTACAGGAGTGAACGTGCTCTGTGCCCGGAGATCCGGCGTTCTCGTTCGGGGCGCCACCGCGCCCCATCCTTCTCCTCTCAAAGCATGATCACCGCCAACGCCGCCGCGAAGAGCGCGAGCACAAAGACCAGCAGCACCACCGCCGCGACCGAGGTCTTGGCCTTCACATGCGGGGTCCGCGCGATGATGCCGTGGTATTCCTCGGTCAGGACGTAGGTCCCCTTTTTCGAAAGCAGATAGGAAAGAAAAATCGCGTTGATGAGAGTGCCGACGGGAAAGCCCGGGAAGGAGTTCCGGACTTGGTCCCTGAGCAACTGACACAAGCGCACCGACCACGATGGCCTCTGGGAAGCGCGGGCTCGCCTGGACGGCGAGGGACCGCGGGAGGATCGTCGAATCCTGCTGCCTCACCTCTGATCTTTCACGGAGCGTTCGGATCGCGGCCGCCGGGGACGAGCTTCAGATTCGTCACATCGATCGCGTTTCCGTTCGGAACGAACCATTTCCCGGTATTCTCATCAGGAAACAGGAAACTCCGTTCCCGCGATAGCACCACGCCATCCTCGCGCAGCTCCCACTCGAACTCCTGCTTTTTGCCTGTGCGCGAATCGATCACCCGGGTCGCGGTGCCGTCTTTGCGAAAGTAGATCGTGTGATGTTCGCGCAGTTCATCGATCCAGAGCTTGTCGACGAATCGGGCCTCGATCTCGTTCAGTTGCTGGCGGATGAGCCGTTCGCCCCGTTGCAGCGCCGGATCCACAGCCGCCATGTTGTTGCCCGCCGGCGCAGGAGTTGCGGGAGTCGTCGGCGCGGGGTCGGACGGAGCCCCGGGAGCTTTCGTCGGAGGTGTGCCGGAGACGGACTGGATTTCGGTCCGGGTGGCAATCGCCGCATCCAGATCACCTGCGCGGGTCTGGCGGTCCATCAGCTTCTTCAATTCCTCGAGGTAGGTGGCCTTGACCGGTTCAGCTGCCCGCTCCAGGGCCTTCTCGTAGTTCGCCCGGAGGGCAGAAAGATCGTCGGCCGAAACGCGGACCGTCAGGGCGATAAGGCACAGGGCAAAAAAGACGCGCATGACCATTCTGAGGGGTGTTTAGGTTTGAATGAATCCTATTCATCCGCGATGGGCCAAAAGTCAACGTCCACGGGGAGAGATGATCGGTGGGGATCCCGAAAATCCTGACGGTGGACTCGATGGGTCGGAAGCGACCTCGGATGATGCGGCACTGCTCTGCGGCATCGGGATCCTCGAAAGTGATCGGTTGAAATGGGTGGGGTCCGCCTCTCCGTCAACGTTCACCTCTTCCAGGCACCGGCAAGGGCATGGCCGGGATCGATTCGAGGTACGACGGGCATGCGCCCGTGAAATGCCCGACTCCATCGCGAATCACGATCGGTCGCAAGGTCGTGGCGAGGCGGGAGCCCACGATCGCGAGGACGAGTCCGGGAAGGTTCACCACCAGGAGGGGTATCCCGCTCTCCATCGCCGCGGCGACAAAAAATCCGCCGAGAAAAGCGACCAGCCCGATCCAGGCTCCGACCGACCAGGCGCGGCGCAGAGACGCATGGCGATGGCACAGCCCGACGCGGAAGGAGACGGACTGTCTCAGGATGAGCGCGAGGATCAAGTAGAGGACGACCCCGGCAAAGATCGACAAAAAGATCAGCGGCGTGTGCCACGAGAACGTGATGAGCGGGGCCGAGGTGGCGACGTCCCCGCACTTCACGCATCGATCCATCGGCGGCTGGCCCCCGGCCCGGACATGCAGTTCCTTTCCCGAGCGTCCGTAACCCGCCGCCGGCAGACGGGGAGGAAGCGGCCGTGGTGGAAACGGGAGAGGTGGCGGCGTGGCGGACATCCGGAGACCGGAGCCGGGAAAGCCGGTCGGGTCAAGGTGAATCCGGGTGGCGGGTCCTTCCTCGGTTCAGCCTGCGGAGGGGGTAAAAGGGGTTCGTCAGGCTCACGCGCAGAGATGACCCTCTCGGGTCGGACGGTCGACCCTCTGGAAAGCCGCCCGGAAAACACCGCCTCCCAACATTCAGGTGTCGGTGCGATACGTGAAGGTTGCGGCCGGGGTGGTGGTGGGTGCTGCGAGCGCGGTCCTGCCGTGAATCACCGGCGATCGTCCGAATCCGGTCGAATGTTCGCAATCGAAGCGCAGCGCAGATAGAATGCCGAAGGCATCAAATCCTGACGGGTTAATGATCTCCTTCCCCGCTTCCGACATAAAACGCAGCGTTCGAAGCCAAATTCCGAAACGCCAGTTTCACGATTTCCCCTTGCAGAGGGAGTCTGGAGGACGGAATTTCAGAATCGTTGGAACACGATGGAACCCAAGTCCCCGAACCCGAAACATCCGTTGAAGCCTTACGCGGAGATCCGCGAGGCCTTCTTCGTCTCGCGGCAGGGGCAGTTGCGGACCCAAGGGCCGATCACGGGAGCGGCGATCCGGAAGTTGGAGAAGACACGGAAGTACGCGCACTCGCCTGCTTCGGCCGCCAAGCGGAGCTGATGCTCGATCCCGGGGAGGCGAGGCGCTTCTTGGGTGCGGGTGAGGTGAATTCAACGCGAATGTCAGAATCCTGACGGGCCCGTCAAAGGGAACCAGTCCGTCCCTTGAAAGCCCTGCCTCTTTCAAACAACACACGTGCGAGAGACGCGCGCTACTACCCTGACGAACGGGCAGGGCGCACCCGGCTTTTCCGGGGCGGGACCGGGTCCGCTTGCGGGCCGGTTGGAAGCCACTGTTTCGCCTTTCGTTCCGCGGCGGTATGGGTCTTCGCCCACGCGAAGAACTTGTGGAGATCGAAATCAAAATCAGCGGCCACGGCGGCTCTGGCGTCGCGGGTTTCCTGGACGATCGGGTCTTTCATGGTTCGGGCCTGGTGAGGAGTTCCGGAGTGCAAATCACGGGCATGTGAAGGCGGTGGTAGGTGCAATACTCGAAGAGTGTCTTCTGAAGGGTGGCGTTCGCCAGGTGGGTGCAGGTCCACGTCAGCAGATCATCCATCCGATGAACGATCGCGAAGGCGACATGCACGGCATCGAGCGCCGCTTTCGGGGGCAGGTCCAGGAGTTGCACGATGGAATCGGCAAGGGGCTGAATCTCCGGGGTGACGTCCAGCTCGGGGATACCCGCCATCACCTTCAGCCGTCTTGCGGCCGCGGAGGCGTCACCCTTGGAAATCTCCGCGCGAACGGCAATCGACGAATAGAGGCGAAATCGTGCCCTCTCCTGCTCCCACCATTCCCGGGTCGTCCTCTGGTGCGATGCCATCGGCTCTTTTTGGCTGCGGTGAGCCGTCAAATAGCTGGGAATCGTCGTCTCGATGTAGACCGTCTCCATCTCGGAACACCCTAGCCGAGGATTGGTTTTCGTAAAGCCCGGGGCTCGACCGGGACTCGGGGTGCGGAATCAAAGGCTCGGGAACGGTCTTGGCGGGGGGCGGCTTTGTGAGCCGGGATCGGGACACAACCGGAGCGCAGCGTAGCTGGATGCCGAAGGCATCAAATATCCGCTCATGCGCTTTGCTCCTGCCGATGGACGCGGATTTCGTTCACCGGCTGTCCTCTGATCACCGTTAACCGTTCACTGATTACCGATCACCAAGAATTGTGGAAGAGATTTGAACGCGAATATCCGCAAATGGGCCGCGAATGACCGCGAATCCTGACGGGTACGGGACAGGCTTGGGTGGGAATGGGTTCGTTGATCCGGAGAAACGCGGATGCACCGTTAACCGTTTACGGTTCACTGAATACCGTTCACGGATCACCCCTCCCCGCCCGCCGCCTCGATCACCCCGGCCGCAAACCCCGCATAGGCTTCGCCGATCTGTTTGGCCATGGAGTCGGGGAAGACGTGGAAGTCGCCCTTGGCCATGGCCGCGACGAGGGCTTCGCCGACGAGGGAGGGAGGTTCGGCGATGTCCTCCAGTCCGGCGGCCGCGCCCATGTCGGTGGCGATGGGGCCGGGATGGATGCTGTAGACCTCGGTGCCTTGGCTGGCGAGGGATTCGCGCAGGGCCTGGGTCAGCGAATACGCCGCCGCCTTCGAGGCCGAGTAGGTGGCGAAATTGGCGAAGCTCTTCAGCGAGACGACGGAGTTCACCTGGGCGAAGGCGCCGCCTCCGTTAGACTGTTTGCCAAAAATCCGTTCGTGAATCGGCCGAGTCAGAGTCCCCGATCCCAAGGCGCGAAGAGGGAGTGGAGCGGGCTCCATGACCGAGGAGCAACGCCGGTAGCGGGGATTCTGGCCGGCTTGGCAAAAAACCGAGCGAAGCGAGCAAGGTCATCCGACGAAAAACATGCCCCGATTTGCGAACGGATTTTTGGCAGACAGTCAAGCTTTCAGCACCGGAGCAAAGGCCCGGGCGACGCGGAGGAGGCCGCGGACGTTCACCTCCATCTCGTATTCGAGCGAGTCGAAGACGGCGTCATCGAGGGGACCGGTCGTCGTCAGGACACCTCCGTTGTTCACGACGATCGCCACATCCGGGGCGGCTGCGGCGGCGGCGAGGATGGAATCGGCATCGGCGAGATCGAGCCGCAGCGGCACGACCCGGTCGCCGTGGGCCGCCACAAGGGCCTCCGCGCTCTTCGGATCGCGGACGGCGGCGTAGACCTTGCGGGCGCCGTGCTTCAGGAAGGTTTCGACAAGGGCCTTGCCGATGCCCCGGTTGGCTCCGGTGACGAGGGCGGTTTGGTTTTGGAGGGTGGTGGGCATGGTGGGGAAGTGCTGGTTGGGGAGGTGGGTCGTTGGAGGCTCGTGGGAGCTTACAGGGGCGTGGGGCGAGGGAACGCGCGAAACCTCTTCGCGCCTCTCAACCCACAAACGCAGGGATCAAACGGGAGATTGACGTGGCAAAATTGCGAAATCGTTCGCCGACTCCATTTCATCAATCAGGGTAAGTTATCGCCCAGGAAATCGTAGCGTCCTTAAGGTATTCGGGGCGAACTTCATGATTGAGACTGTGACGGATTATTACTGTTAGTATCCCTGTATTGACATCAAACGTTTGCTCCTCGCTGTCCAGGTAGAAGTTGGTATCGGGATTCTTTAGTGAGACAGTTAAATTAGTCGGATCGGCACGTACGTTTGTAGAGATGGAAACGATTAGAAGCCATCTCATAAATATCACTTGTACTCTGTATAAGGTGTATAATGATTATGGATGGACCTCACCGACAAGCAATGGGACATCGTCAAAACCATCCTTCCACCCGATCCAGTGAGAGAGGACGGTCGCGGCAGGC
>JAEUHI010000056.1 GCA_016795385.1 Verrucomicrobiales bacterium
AACCGACCGCCGCCTTTTCGACCTACCTGTTCCACATCGCCACCAACCTCGCCCGCACCCAGGCCCGTTGGCGGAAGCGTCACCCCACCGTGCCGATGGACGACGAGAACCGGGAAATTCGCCACGAGGCGGTCGACTCACTTCCCTCTCCCGACGAGAGCGCGGACCTCCATGAACGGGCCGATCTGGTGAACCGCGCCATCACCGCCCTCCCCGAAGACCAGCGCGAGGCGCTGCTCCTCTTCACGGTCGAGGGAATGAGTCAGGCCGAAGTGGCGGCGGCCCTGGGATGCAGCCCCAAAGCGGTGGAGGTTCGTGTTTACCGGGCAAGGCAGCTACTCCGCGAAGCGCTCGCCAAGGCCGGTTACTGAATATCGCGAAATAGGTATCACAAAAAAGTTCATTTTTCTGGAGGGATTCCGGAAATGGTGGAGTTCACTCCTAGGCAACCACAGACCGCTTGTCCTTCCTACCCTCCAACACGCATCAAGAAAGATTGACTTCCATAGGGCGGGTCCTATCATCGAAAGACAGGGTTCCGAAATTCACCGATTCATGAAGGCCCTCGTTGCCACACTGCTGCTTCTAACCTTTCTGACCCAGGCGCTGCCTCTGTCGGGAGTTGGGCTTAGCGCAGAGAGTCCCAAATGTGCGGTCTCCTGCGCCTGTCACGCCGAAGCCCATGGCTGTTGTTGCATCGATCTCCCTTCGACTCCCGAAGCTCCGCTTCCGGTGAATTCCCCTCCTCTCCAGGGGCGGGATTTGTTACCGGCAGCTCTTTGGATTGCCGAGCCGAACGTTCGTCAGCCTGAACCCATTCCCGATGGCCTTGCGATCAAGTTTGCGGTTCGCCCTTTGACGGCTCTATCGTCGATCAGACTTTCGGTGCTCTTCTGCTCCATCCTGATCTGATCGGACGGCTCTGACAGCCGTATTGCGCCCTTCGCGCTCGATTCTACGACCGTTGTCGGGTCGGGATCGCCCACGTCTCACGAACTCTCACCTGTACTTTCTCTTCATGCATACGTTTCTAAGAATCCACTTCGTGGCACTGCTCCTGGCCGTGTCGGCGCAGGCCGACGATTCCCCGACCCGGGTCACTCCCGAATACATCAAGCGGCTGATCGGGGAGGCCGTCGCCTCCCACCCTTCGATCGAAGCGGCCGAGGCGCGGTCACAAGCCGCCAACTCAGCGATCAATGCGGTTCGCCTTTGGGAGGATCCGCAACTGGGCTTGGGAGCCACGGCCGCGCGACGCTCGATGCGCATGGACGACGGCGACATCATGGTGGGTCTGGACCAGATGCTCCCGCGCAAGGGGCTCTTCAGGGCAGAGAAGCGCCGTGCGACCGCCGAGCAGCAAGTGCGGCAGGCGACACGACAGCAAACCGAAGCCGAACTGGGTCTCACGGTCGGGCAGACGGTGCTGGAGCTGGCCTTGGCGGATGAGTTGATCCGCCTGCAGAGCGAGAATCTTGACTGGTTGAAAACCATTGTCGGGATCGCCGGGGAAAGGGCGAAGAATCCCGATGCCTCAGCCACGGAATCGTTGCGTCTGGAGAGTGAACTCGCCCTGCGCACCCAGAACCTCGCTTCCTTGAAACGACAGCGCCTCCAGTATGCCGCTACCCTGAATCTTCTCCTGAGCCGTTCCACCGACACAGCGATCAGCGCTCTGGCTCTGGACAACAATCCTTCCCGGCTGACCAATGCTATCGCCCTGCGCGAGCGACTGGAGCAAAACAATCCGCAGCTCGCCGCGATGCGACATCAGGCGGAGGGGGCGCAGGCGGAAGCGGACGCAGCGCGAGAAAAGCGAAAGC
The DNA here is from genome assembly GCA_016795385.1 of Verrucomicrobiales bacterium. Classification (GTDB taxonomy): domain Bacteria; phylum Verrucomicrobiota; class Verrucomicrobiia; order Verrucomicrobiales; family DEV007; genus Arctic95D-9. The sequence goes on from JAEUHI010000056.1 coordinate 1,824, forward strand.
CGGTGATCTCCGTCGGGGTCGAGACCAACACCTACTCGGGAGGAGATTTTCGCGATGCGATGTTCGCGGTGAGAGTGACTCTGCCGTGGTTCAACCGTTCGGTCTATCAGGCCGACATCGCACGAGCCGAGAGCGAGCGCGACGCCACCCTCGGGGATCTTGCCGCCCAGCAGCGTGAGCTTTACACCCAGCTCATCACCCTCATCACCGAGGCTCAGAACAATCAGGAACTCTTCGATTCCTATTCGGAAGAAGTGCTCCCGAAGACGGAGAACGCACTTGAGACCACGCAGAGCGCCTGGGTCTCGTCAAAAGCGTCCCTGCTCGAGGTGCTCGATGCGCGTCGTCTTCTCCTCGAGGCGAAGGCGGAGCAAAAACGTGCCCTCGCCTCCCGCCACGTCGCCGATCAGGCGCTGATCGCGATCACCGGCGGCAATCTCCATAAACCAGGAAAGTAACTCCCATGAAAAATTTCATCACCATTCTCATCGTCATCGCCGCTCTCGCCGCGGGATGGTTTCTACGCGGCAACTTCGGAGGAGGTTCCTCCTCGGGAGCCGAAGGTTCGTCCGGCGAGCGCAAGGTGCTCTACTACCAGAGCGCGATGCACCCCTGGGTGAAGAGCGACAAGCCGGGCCGCTGCACCATCTGCGGCATGGCCCTCACACCCGTCTATGAGGGGGAGAAGGGGCTAGACACTGACAGCGGTGATTTCGTCTCCCTCACCCAGACGCAGATCCAGGTCCTTCATGTCGAGACGGCCGAGGCCAAAGTGCAGCCACTGATACGAACGCTCCCGGTTGCGGGCATGATAGACGACAATGCGAGCCGTCACCGCGTCCTTTCCGCCTACATCGACGGGCGGGTCCAGAAACTGCACGTGAACTTCATGGGGGCGGAGGTGACGGAGGGGCAACCGCTGGCGGAGTTCTACAGCCCGTCGCTCCTCCAGTCCGAGCGTGAGTATCGCCAGCTCACCGGAGAATTAAAAAAGAACACCGCCTTGCGCCTTCAGCAGATGGGGCTCACTCCGACGCAGATCGAGGAGCTCGATCAAAAGCCCGGGGACGCGCTCACCTCACAGATTCTCGCCCCGGTCAGCGGAACGGTCGTGGCGCAAAATGTCTATGAAGGTCAGTACGTCAAGGAGGGCGACCCGCTTTTCGAAATCGCCGACTTCTCCACAATGTGGTTCCTGTTCCTCGCCTATGAGCAGGACATGCCGTGGATTCAGATCGGACAGAGTGTGACGGTGACGACCCCGTCCCTGCCGGGAGAGTCCTTCGAGGGCAAAATCACGTTCATCGATCCGAATTTTGACGAGACGACCCGTTCGACCAAGGTGCGCGTCGAACTACCCAACCCCCTCGTGAACGGCCGTCGCGTTCTCCTGCACCGGCTCTACGCGGACGGCGCCTTGAAGGTGGAGACACCCGATGTGCTGTCGGTTCCGCGGTCCGCCGTGATTGAGACCGGTCCCGAAGCTGTCGTTTATGTCGACAGGACCGAGGGCGCCTACGAGCGCACCGTGGTCAAGCTCGGGCGGCGGGGTGACAGGCTCATGGAAATCCTCTCCGGCATCGAGGCCGGTGACAAGGTGGTGACGAACGGGAACCTGCTCATCGACGGGCAGGCCGAGATGAACCGCTCTTTCATGTCGCCGGTGGAACCCATGGCGCCGATGGAGACGGCCGCGCCGCTCACCGCCTTGAGTGAACCGCAGAAACAGGCGATCGTCGAGTTTGTCAAAGTCGCGGATGCGATGGCGGCGGCACTCGCCGCCGATGATCTCGCCGCCTTCAACAAGGCCAGCGAGCCGACGATGGAAACAACGGGTTCGCTCGTCAAAGCGCTGCGTTCTCCGGAAAGCACCCTGGAGACCCTGGATGCGCTGGAGGAGTCCATGCATTTCCACGGCTTCGAAGACATTCAGTCGGCCCGGGTCGCCTTCCACAAGTTCACCCTCGCGGCCACCACCGTCCTCGAGCCTCTGCGGTTGACGCCGGCGGCGCCTGAATTCGATGTCTGGGAATGCGGCATGGTGGACCAGGCGATCCCCGGCGCTCCGAAGAAGGGCCGCTGGATTCAGACCCACGGCCGGGACGGGCAGAATCCGTTCTTCGGTGCGGAAATGCTGGACTGTGCCAGCGAGATCAAGAGAGGAGCCGTGAAGCCATGATCGAGGGAATCATTCACTGGAGCCTGAAAAACCGGTTCCTCGTAGCCTGCGGCGGATTGCTCCTCGTTGCGATGGGGGTCCGTGCCATCTATCTCACTCCGGTCGATGCCATTCCCGACCTCACCGAGAACCAGGTCCTCGTCTATGCCGACTTCATGGGCCGGAGCCCGCAGGAGGTCGAGGATCAGGTCACCTTTCCCCTCTCGACCGGGTTGCAGGGCCTCACGGGGGTGAAGGAAGTGCGGGCGACCTCCATGTTCGGCTTCTCGCTGATCACGATCATCTTCGAGGACAAGATCGACACCTACTTTGCGAGAACCCGGGTTCTCGAGCGATTGAACTACCTCCAGGGCTCGATGCCCGAGGGAGTGATCCCGCAACTTGGTCCGGACGCCTCGGGTCTCGGGTGGGTCTATCAATACTACTTCGATGTCGATCCGACGAAGACAACGGACGGTGGCTACGATCTCGCGCAACTCCGCTCGCTGCAGGACTGGCAGGTCCGCTACGAGCTGGCGAGCGTCCAGGGCGTCGCCGAGGTCGCGAGCATCGGCGGATTTGTGAAGCAATATCAGGTCGAGTTGAACTCCACGAAGATGCGCATGGCGAATGTCACGCTGATGGAAGTGATGACGGCCGTGCAGAACGCCAATCTCAATGTCGGCGGCAAAGTCGTCGAGGAGAACGGAGCCGAGTTCGTCCTGCGCGGCATCGGCCTGGTGACCGGCCCGGAGGACCTCGAACTCGTCACGGTGAAGGCGATGGAGGGCACACCGATTTATCTGAAGGACATCGCCACGGTGCAGATCGGCGGCGACTTCCGCCGCGGTGCCCTCGACCTCAACGGACACGAGGCCGTGGGAGGCACCGTCGTCATGCGCACCGGTGAAAACGCGAAAGCCGTGATCGAGCGGGTCAAAGAGAAGATCGCGCAGATTGCGCCGAGTCTTCCGCCCGGGGTCACGATCAAGCCCTTCTACGACCGCAGCGAGTTGATCGACAAC
>JAEUHI010000009.1 GCA_016795385.1 Verrucomicrobiales bacterium
GCACCGAAGGCCATGAATGAGCCTCACAATCAGAGTGCGTATGGAAGCAGGATTTCGTCGTTCCCGCTCTTCGACCCCAACCCCATCACCGAGCAAGCAAAAATGAATTTTTGACGTTCCGTTGACAAACCTTCTCATGGAAGCGGGACGTGCAAACGTTCCGACCGCGCACGACCCCCGACCCTCGTCGGAAGCGTTGCCGCTTCCCCTACCGCTGACGCGTCCACCGAAGCCATCCGTAGCGGGACGTGCAAACGTTCCGAACACGCACGTCCCTCGACGCAAGTCGGAAGCGTTGCCGCTTCCGCTACCGCTGACGCGTCCTTCGAAGCCATCCGTAGCGGGACGTGCAAACGTTCCGACCGCGCACGATCCAAGACGCCCGCTCGCGGAAGGCTCGCGCCTTCCGCTGCGTTTCAGCCTGATTGCCAGGGGCCGGCGTTCCCTCACTTCACCGCCCTCGGGGGGCGGGTCGTTGCGGGTGATTGGCCGCGACCCTTCAACTTCACGCTCATGGGATCACCGTCGCTGGTGATGGTCAAGACCGCCTTCCGATTCCCTGGCTTCCGCGGTTGGAAAGTCACTTGGAAATAGGTCGAAGCTCCGGCTTCGATGACGCGGTCGGCCGGTGCGATGATCCGGTAATCCTGCTTCGCACGCCCGCTCAACTCCACGCGGAGCCCCGTCACCGGCAAACCACCCTCGTTCCGGACATAGACCCGCTGCGTCCGGCTCCGTTCGCCGATGAGCGTGGTCTTGAAGCGCTTCGGCTTGGTCAGCGTCAGAGCGGGCGGCAGGACTTCGACCGTGACGGTGAAGTTGGCCGAATTGGTGACGCCGAAGGCATCGGTAACCGTGTAAGTCAGCGTGTAGATGCCGGGCACCTGGGTCTTCGGATCGAAGAGACCTCCGCTCACGCCGGGACCACTGAAGACTCCGCCCGCGGGCGAAGCTCCGGTGGCCGACGCGAGATTCACGGGCGCGCCACCGCCGGAGATGCTCAGATCATCCTCGGCAAAGACCGGCGCGGCGAAGAGCTCGTAGGCCCCGATATCGACGATGGCCGTCGACAAGCCACCCGAGCCCTTCGCGATGCGCGTAAAACCAAGGCCACGCTGGTCGTTGGCAAGCGGAGCGGAATTTTCATCGACCGCGAGAGCGTTGTCGCCCGCGTCGATGGCCGGACTGCCGACCAGCAAGGCGATGGTCGGGGTCGCTCCCCCGTTCAGATCGAGGACGGGTTTGCCAAGACCGTCAACTTTCAGACCGGGATCGACACCGATCAGGCTCAGGGTCTGACTGAACGGGTTGTTGTAAAGGAGCAGCACATCGGCGGATGCGGGAGCGGTATTCAACGCGACGATGGTGTTGCGCGAGCTCAGCTCGAAGCCGGTGTTCGCCACGTAGATCCCCCCACCCTCCTGCACCGCCTCGTTGCCGGCCACGGTGCAGTTGACGAGATCCACACGGACGACGTTGAAAAGGTGCGAGGCGATGCCTCCGCCCCGGGTTGCCGATTCGTTGAGGGCAATGGTGGAGTTGATGATGTGGAAGTCGCCTAGGTTGGCGAGGATGCCTCCACCGAACGCGCCGGAAGTGTTTTCGGCGATGGTGCTGCTCTTCACGGTGGCACCTTGGTTCGAATAGATGCCCCCTCCCAGCAAGTCGGAATGGTTCCCGGACACGATCGAGTCGATGACCTCGAGGGCACCGTTCGAGTTGAAAAGCCCGCCCCCACCATAGCCGGCGTAGTTGTTGGTGATTTCACTCGCCACCACGCGCAGTGTTCCGGATCCTTCATGGCGGATTCCTCCCCCGCCGAACCCACATTGATTTCCGGTGACGCGGCATCCTTCGATCGTCAGGATTCCATCACCCCGGAAGACGATTCCGCCTCCGTTGAATTCCGGGGCCGCCACGGCCGCCCCCTTCGTGATCGTGAGCCCCGCGAGACTCACGTCGGCGCTGCCCGGATCGATCGTAAAGACACGGCTCTTCGCGTCACCATCGATCGAGAGTTTCTCCGCCCCCGGGCCATCGACCCGGACCTCGCTGGTGATCTCCAGCTCCGTTCCTCCCAGCGTGATCGTGTCCGGAACGGCGTCGTGGAAGTTCACGGCACCTCCCGCGCTCGTGTTCGAGAAGGCCACGGTCTGCGCCCCGGTGAGGGTCGCGGCATGGGCGAGGGCTTCGCGCAGGCTGGTCTGGCCGTCGGTGTTGCTGACCGCGTCGCTCGTGGTCGTCACCGTCAGGCTTGGTGTCTCCGTGACGGTGATGGTGAAGGTGACGGGGCTGCCCGTGTTTGGCGTGAAGGTGATCGTGTTCACCCCGACCGCCGCACCGGGCTGATAGTTGGTGCCGCTGACGCCGTTACCGCTGAAGCTGCCGCTGCCGGGGGCTGCCCCCGTCGCCGCGAAAAGATCAAAGGCCGCGTCGGCCTGCAACCGGGTGAGATTGGCGATGATCGGCGTCAGGGTCACCGCCGTCGTCGTGTAGGAGATGCGGTAGAGCGTCGGCCCCACGGTCAGCATCGCGCCATCGGCCAGGCCCTGGAAGGTCCCGCTCAGCGCTCCGGTCGTCTGGATCAGGATGAAAGGGGTGCCATACGCCGGAGGGATGCTGCCGGTGATGCTCAGCGTGGCGCCGCCGAGGGCGACATTCCCCGTCGCCTGGAGTTGATCGTAGCCCGTTCCCGCCGTCGTCCCATTGAGCCGGGCATGGTAAGTGCTGCCGCTGGTCAGAGTCACGGCAGCTGCATTCAGGATGCCCGTGGTCGCCGATAGGCCCGGAGCCAGATGGCCGCCCGCATTCACCACCACGCCCCCGCCCAGGGTGCCGCTGCCGCCCGCGGTCCCGGTGTCATTGACCGTCACGAGGGAGCTCAGCGAGCCTGTGACCAGCAGGGTGCCTGCCGCCACGGTGGTTCCGCCGCTGTACGAGTTGATCCCGGTGAGGGTAAAGGTGCCGGTTCCGACCTTGTTCAGGCCGCCCGTGCCGACGATGCCATTCGGACTGGTCCCGGTAAAAGTGGTCGAGGTGTTGTCGGCTCCGGTCGTCAGCGTCACGCCGTCCCGCAGGATCACTCTGCCGGTTCCCGCGAGCGAGCCGATCGTTTCACTGGCGTTGACGTCCAGGATCACGGCATTGGCCATGGTCACGGCGACGGTGTCGGCGAGCGCTGAGCCGCCGCTGAGCAGGGCAGTCCCGTCATTCAGCATCACCGGACCGGTGAAGGTATTCACGACGTTGAGTTCCAGCAAGCCTGGGCCATTTTTGATCAAGCCGCCGGTGCCGGAGATCGCACTGTTGACCCGGGTGGTCGAAGTGCCCGTCCCCTCGCTGTTGAAGGTGAGCGTGGACGAGCCCAGCCCGATGCCCGGGCCGGTGAAGAGCCACACCATCCGGTCGGTGACGGTGATCGCCGCATCCGCCGCCAGCGTGATGCCACCCGACAGGTTGGCTGCCTGATTGCCTGGGTTGGCGTTGGGCTCCACCCGGATCGCCCCGATGCCGCCATTACCGGTGCCACTGATCGTCAGCGCGTCCGCCACAACCAGCGTCGGCGATGAGCCGGTAATCAATAGGGTCGCACCGCTGTTCACGGTCGTCCCGCTTGCGTTGGTGCCGAGGGCTCCGGCATGGCTGATCGCCAGCGTGCCGGACTGGACGGTCGTCGTGCCGGTATAGGTATTCGCGCCAGTCAGGGTCAACGTTCCCGGGCCGGTCTTGGTGAAGCCACCCGTGATCTGCGGGTCCACCCCGCCGCCGAGGGTATCGGCCAGCGTCACCGTCTGGCCCGTGGAGACATCCCACGTCGCACTGCCCGCGAGGAAAACGCCCGAGCCGATGCCCTGGCCGGGATTGCCGCCTGCGCCGCCGACGACGCGGCCGGTGGTGACACCGCCATCTATGATCGTGACTGACGCGCCCTGGCGGACGAAGATCGCGCCGCCCGCTCCGAGCCCGCCTCCTCCCGCCAGACCAGTTCCATTTCCAGCGCCGAAACCTCCATTTCCAGGGAAACCTCCACTGAACCCTCCCTGTCCCCCGCCGCCGCCAAATCCCCCGTTGCCGCCGGAACTGTTACTTCCGCCACCCCCCCCGCCGAAACCTCCTGGACCTCCGGTACCTGCGCTGGGGAAAAAAAGTCCGCCGCCCCCGCCACCACCAAACCCGCCGGCACCAGCAGCTCCACTGGTAGCTGCCCCTCCACCCACGCCACCGCCCCCACCATTATCTCCGGAGCCCGCGCCGCCACCATGAATACCACCGGTGCCACCACTACTTCCCGCGCCACCTGCTGCGGCTCCAGTATAATAGCCCGGCTGACCGGCAGAGAGGTTGGTCCCGCCGTCCGCTCCGATACCGAAACCGCCCCCTCCCGATCGGCCAGAACCTCCCCCGGCTCCGCCGTTCCCCCCCAGTCCGCCACCACCCGAATTGTTGCCGCCTGAACTATTCCCGGAAAGTCCACCGACTGCACGGCAGGAAAGGAAGTCAACGGAATCCAGTGTCAGAGCACCGGCGTTAACGAAAACACCACCGCCAAGGCCCGCGCCACCGCCACCGCGATTCGAACCACTCCCCCCATTCCCCCCCCGCGCATTCCCATTCTGGATCGTCAGGTTCCGGATCGCCCACGCCGTGTTCTTCGTCGTCACGAGCGAACCAAAGCCCGTCGCCGCCGCCGCTTCGCCGTCGCTCACCCCGATGAAAAACACCCGGTCTCCTGTCGTATCGCTTGTCGAGCCGCCATCGATCACAATCGCGCCCTGACCACCGTTGGCCCCGTCGATGGTGATCCCGTTCGGGTTCGTCAGGATCGGCAGCATCCGTGCCCCCGCCGCATTCTGCGTCGCCAGCGCGATCGTCCCGCCGCCGGGGATGTTGAAGGTGATGTCGGCACGCTCAGGCAGCGTGTTGGCATACGTGATCGCCTCGCGCAGGCTCGTCACGCCATCGAGAGCATCGACCACGTCGGCAGCCGTGGTGACGATCAGGGAGGGCGCTTCGTAGACCAGCACCACCCGTCCATGACCTCCTGGTGTACTTCCAGCCCCACCAATGGCGATACCGTTGACGTAATCGGCGTCACTGGTTCCGCCGGGGAGCACCGATGCTCCGGTGTTGGCCGCAGCCTGACCGGCGGCACTGGCGGAAGCGTCCGTGAGATTCGCGAGAAAGGACGAGCCGCCGCCGCCGCCACCACCACCATTGACTCCCCCTCCGCCACCAAAGTAACCGGCTCCCCCACCTGGCCCTGTGAATGAACCTGCCCCGCCTTGGAATGCGCTTCCGGCAAAGCCATTGCCGCCGAAAGGTGAAATTCCGCCTGCGCCCCCATCCGACTGGCTTCCCCCTTTGCCAGCAGCCGTGGCGCTGCTTGCCAAAAGCCAGCCGTCACTGCCGGAAATCAATCCTCCACCACCCCCGCCAGCTTCACTGAAGTATCGCCCACCACCTCCAGCACCTGCGGTGACCCGCTCGATGCCGGCAGATCGGAGGGCGGACCGCCCCCCTCCTCTGCCCGCGAAACCCGCACCTCCTCCGCCATAGACACCCCCCTCAAAACTGGGAGAGATTCCCCCACCGCTTCCCACGATGACCATCAGCGTCTCTCCGGGAGTGACGTTCAGGATACCCGTCACAAACGCGCCGGAACCTCCGTTGTTTCCTCCGCCCGCACCCCAGAGTTTCACCTTCAGGCGGGTCACGCCGGCAGGTACGACGAACACCTGATCAGCCCCGGTGTGATCGAAAATCGCTTTTTGGGCACGCGCCTCCGATACCCCGGCCGAGCAGAGTGCCACCCACAACGCCGGGACGGCGGAGCGTCGGCAGAGCCGGCGGAAAACCTCACCGAGCCAGGAAGATGGATGAAAGGCAGGCGAATGGGAAACGGAAGACGACGGGCACATCATGATGAAAAAGAAGGTTCCGAATCGTTTCTCACCGCTCCGCGCCGGTTCTTCACCGGAAATTTTCGATTTTTTTCCTTTTGGGCAAATTTCCTCTCCGGCCGCGCCCCGCCGCCCCCCCCTCTTTACCTTTTACTTTTTACCTTCCCACCTTTTACTCTCCGGAGTCTTCCCCGTGATTGACTTCGCTCCGCTCCGTCCATCTCCGCTTCGCTCCGATTCGTGACCCGTGACCCTTTTCCCCATGCCTGACCCCGTCGATCAGTTCATCGCCCGCTGGGAAGCCTCCGGTGCCGCCGAGAAGGCGAACTACGCCCTTTTCCTCACCGAGCTCTGCGACCTTCTCGACGTGCCGCGGCCCGATCCCACCTCGCCCGATCCGGCGAAAAACCGCTACGTCTTCGAGCGGGCCGTCACCCGGGTCGCACCGGACGGCACGAGCAGCAGCGGCTTCATCGATCTCTACAAGGCCGGCCATTTCGTGCTCGAGACGAAACAGGGGGCGAATGATCCCCTGACGACCGGCCTCACAGAGGCCGGCTACAGCGACCCCGGCTCCAAGGCCAAGACCGGCCATGGCAAACGCGGCAGCGCGGCCTTCGACCGGGCGCTGGAGCGGGCCTACCACCAGGCCCGCGGCTACATCACCTCGCTGCCGAGCGCCGACGGACGGCCACCCTTTCTCATCGTCTGCGACGTCGGGCACAGCCTCGATCTCTACGCCGAGTTCACCGGCACCGGCGGCCACTACGAGCGTTTTCCCGATCCGCGCAGCCACCGCATCACCCTCGCCGACCTGCGGCGGCCGGAGATCCGCGAGCGGCTCCGCCTCGTCTGGACCGATCCCCATTCGCTCGATCCCTCGAAGAAAGCCGCCGAGGTCACCCGCGACATCGCCGACCGCCTCGCCCGCCTCGCCAAATCCCTCGAAGGCGACGGCCACGATCCGCAGACCATCGCCGGATTCCTCCAGCGCTGCCTCTTCACCATGTTCGCCGAGGATGTCGGCCTGCTGCCCGAGGATGCCTTCCACGACCTCCTCGCCAAGCTCGATGGCTCGCCCCAGGGATTCCCCGTCCTCATCGGCCAGTTGTGGAAGGAAATGGCCACCGGCACCAGCTATTCGACCCTGCTCTTCCGCGAGATCGCCCACTTCAACGGCGGCCTCTTCGAGGACACCACCGCCCTGCCGCTTTCGAAAAGCCAGCTCGCCATGCTCGTCGATGCCTCGCGCACCGATTGGTCGCAGGTCGAGCCCTCCATCTTCGGCACCCTCGTGACCCGGGCGCTCGATCCGCGCGAGCGGCACAAGCTCGGGGCCCACTACACCCCGCGATCCTACGTCGAGCGGCTCGTGCGTCCCACCATCATCGATCCCCTGCGCGAGGAATGGGATGCCGTGCGCATCGCCGCCGCCAGTCTCCACCGCGAGGCCGACCAACTCGACGACGAGGCCGATGCCGGGGAGGAAAAAGCCAAGGTCCTCCTCGCCGCCGGCAAAAGCGACGCCGCCAAAAAGACCGGAGCCGCCGCCAACAAACTCCGCGCCGAAGCGAAAAAAAAGGACGCCGAAGCGCTCAAGCTCGTCACCGGTTTTCACCGTTCCCTCTGCCAGTTGCGCATCCTCGATCCCGCCTGCGGCACCGCGAACTTCCTCTACGTCACCCTCGAGCTCTTGAAACGCCTCGAGGCCGAGGTGCTCGAGCTGCTCACCGCCCTCGGGGGCGATGCGACCTTTGAGATGGAGGGCCACAAGATCCGTCCCCAGCAGTTTCTCGGGATCGAGATCAGCAACAGCGCCGCCAAGATCGCCGAGCTCGTCCTCTGGATCGGTTACTTCCAGTGGCAGCGCAAGACCACCGGCAAGGCCGACACGAACGACCGTCCCCTCCTGCCGCGGGACAAACCGATCGAGTGCCGCGACGCCGTGCTCGCCTACGAGGAAAAGATCCCGCGTCGCGATCCTGAAACGGGCGCGGTCGTCCAGATCTGGGACGGGCACAGCACCAAGCCTCATCCCGTCACCGGCAAGGAAGTGCCCGATGAGAGCGCCCGCATTGTCGTCTACGATTACGTGAATCCCCGCCGCGCCGAATGGCCCGAGGCCGATTACATCGTGGGAAATCCGCCGTTCATTGGTGCCTCGCGCATGCGCGAAGCCCTCGGCGACGGCTACACCGAGGCCTTGCGGAAGGCGTGGAAAGGCAGCGTCCCCGAGTCCGCCGATTTCGTGATGAACTGGTGGGCCCAGGCCGCCGAACTCGTCGCCAAGGGCAAGGTGAAACGCTTCGGTTTCATCACCACCAATTCGATCCATCAGACCTTCAACCGCCGTGTTCTCGAGCCCTTCCTCGCCGATGCGAAACGGCCCCTGCATCTGGGTTACGCCATCCCCGATCACCCCTGGGTCGATTCCGCGGATGGGGCGGCCGTGCGGATTGCGATGACCGTGGCGGCGGGCGGGAAGAAGGAAGGACTGTTGGAGAAAGTCGTCGGGGAAGTGACTCAAGAGGGTGGAGAGAACGACGTGACCCTGTTGGGTCGGGCCGGGGTGATCGCGGCGAATTTGCAGGTGGGGGCGGATTTGACTGCCACGACTGAGCTCCTTTCAAATTTAAACATAAGCAGCCGCGGCCACGAGCTTGGAAGTGCTGGATTCATCGTAACAAAAGAACAGGCGCAGTCGCTTGGACTTGGTCGTGTTCCAGGAATCGAGTCTGTTATTCGCCCTTACGTTAACGGTCGCGACCTTACCGAACGATCACGAGGCGTCATGCTGATTGACGCTCACGGACTTGATGAAGAAACGCTCAGATCTCAGTTTCCCGAGGTTTACCAGCATTTGCAGAACGCTGTCCTACCGGAACGAAAAACGAATCGCGATCCTCGACTCGCTAGATTCTGGTGGTTGCATCGTCGTTCGAGAGAGGAATTGCGATCAATGGCACGTGATTTGAACCGCTTCATCGCCACGGTTGAAACGAGCAAACATCGCGTCTTTGCATTTCTCGACAAATCGATTGTCCCCGACAACAAACTGATCGTGACCGCTCACTCGGACGCCTATGTCATCGCCGTTCTTTCCTCTCAAATCCACGTCACCTGGTCGCTCGCGACTGGTTCGCGCCTCGAAGACCGACCCGTCTACGTGAAAACGACGTGTTTCGAAACCTTCCCCTTCCCCGCCCTCGAAGAAGGCCCCTTGAAATCGCAGCTCCGCGAACTCGGCGAGCGGCTCGACGGACACCGCAAGCGGCAGCAGGCCCTGCATCCCCACCTTACCCTCACCGGCATCTACAACGTCCTCGAAAAACTCCGCGCCGGCGAAGCCCTCAACGCGAAGGAAAAGCAGATCCACGACGACGGCCTCGTCACCCTCCTCCGCCAGATCCACGACGAGATCGACGCCGCCGTGCTCTCCGCGTACGGTTGGGATGACTTGCGGAGCGCGGACACTCTTGTCCGCAACCCGGAAGCCTTCGAAGAGGAACTCCTCACCCGCCTCGTCGCCCTCAACCACGAACGCGCCGCCGAGGAAAAGCGCGGCCTCGTCCGCTGGCTGCGTCCCGAGTATCAGAATCCGGCCGCCGCCAACGCCGCGCCGGTCAAAGAGCAATCCGAGATCGAGCTGCCGGAGGCGGGCAAGAGTGCCCCCGCTCCCGTCTCCACCCTCCCCTGGCCCGACAAACTCCCAGAACAGGTCGCCCGCATCCGCTCCCTCCTCCCCGAAACCGGCCCCCATCCCGCCGCCCTCTCCGCCCGCTTCGGACGGGCCAACAAAAAGCGCGAGGATCAGATCGCCGCCATCCTCGAGACCCTGCGTGGGTTGGGGTTGTGAGGTGCGGTCGCGAGACTCTCCCGTGATTCGTTCGACTTCGGCGTCAGGAAACTGCCTTGGTCGCGTGGTTCATTCCCCGCCCGCACCCGCGAAGACAAGTCCCGAATCGCCTCACTCCCAACCCCGGGTGCGGGGCAGAATTGTCAGTCTGCGCCGGAAACACGATGAATCTTGGGGAGTTAAGAATGTCTGGTTCCATCTACGGCAAATTTTGAAGCTGAATCGTCCCGGCGGGACGAAAGACGGTAGCCGGTGGTGGAGCGCAGCGGAACCACCGGTCAACCACGCGAGGAAACGGTTGCGCCCGGGAGGGGCGCGAGAAGCCTCCGGAGTCTCCTCGACGCACCCTCTGGTTTTCACCACGAAGCGCGGGCCTACGTCACCATCGGACACAAACCTTTCACGAGGAGGATCGGCGCGGCGGGGTGAAGTTTGAAGAAAAACGGCTCTCGTGAGCGGGTCCGCTTCTTCCGCCCCTCCGGGGCGGGGTTCTCTTTTCCGGGCTGGTGGTCCGGTGGTTCCGCTTCGCTCCACCACCGGCTACCTTCTTTGGCCCCTCCGGGGCCTATACCCGTTTCCTCCGCCGATGACGGTTGTTTTCCCCAGCCGGGATGGACGGCTTGGCGTGACTTTTTTGCCCTGCCCCCCCCAACCCTCTCCGCCCGCTTCGGCCGGGCGAACGAGAAACGCCAAGAGCAGATCAAAGGGATTGTCGAGACCCTGCGCGGGTTGGGTTTGTGAGATTGGACATCTTGACATCAGCAACCTTTGGCATCATGATGCCATCATGAGAACGACGGTGACGCTTGATCCTGACGTGGAGCAGCGCCTGCGCGAAACCGCGCTGCGGACACGGCGGCCTTTCAAGCGTGTCCTCAACGAGGCCCTGCGGAGCGCTCTCGATGCCCAGGAGCCTCCCTCGGCCGGGCGGTTTGAGGTGAAGGCCCGCCCCATGGGTCTGCGCGCCGGTTTCGACCCCACCGGCTTCAACCGCCTCGCGGATGAACTGGAGGCGGAAGCCTTTCTGGAAACGACGCGGAAGCTTCAAGAAGCGTCCCGATGATCATTCCCGACGCGAATTTGCTGCTCTACGCCTACGACGAGAGCAGTCCCTTCCATGAACGGGCGAAAGCCTGGTGCGAGGAAGTGATGAGCGGTCCGTCTCCACTCTCCCTGCTGCCGGCGGTGGTGTTCGGGTTCGTTCGCATCGCCACCCATCCCCGGGTCTTCAAGGATCCCCTCTCGGTGTCCGAGGCGGCCGATCACGTCCGCTCCTGGCTGGCGAGGCGGCACGTCCAGCTCCACGAGATGTTGCCGGAGGACGTGGCGTGCGCCCTGGGCCTTCTGGAAGCGGCGGGCACCGCGGGGAACCTGACCACCGACGCCCAGATCGCCGCAGTCGCTCTCCGACTCGACGCCGAGGTCCACACCACCGATCTCGATTTCGGCCGCTTTCCGAAGGTGCGCTGTCTCAATCCCTTGAGGTAGGGGTGCGTCGTGACCCATGACCCGTGACTCCCCTCCTACCGCTCCCCCACATACTCCCGTCCCCATCGCGCGTAAAAATCCTCCCCGATCAATCCGGCGAGGCGGACGCGCATTTCCAGCCAGCGATTCCGGGGCTGGTGGACGAGGCGGTTCGATTCGGTGACGCTGAGACCGGCGACAGCCTCCAGCAACTCCGGCAACCACTCCGGCGCGGGCACGGGCGGGGCCGGGAAATCCCAGCGGAGGAAATCGCGGCTCGCGGTGCCGTGCAGGACGCTCCGCCCATCGGGGCTGAAGGTGGTGTGCATGCCCTGGCTGAAAAAGCCGATTCCGATCCCGGTCGGGTGCGGCTGCAGCAGGGTCAGCGGCTCGCCCGTGTCGCTTTCCCAAAGACGCTGGCCGAGGTGATCCTCGGTGACGAGCCGCGTTCCATCGGGGCTGAACCTGGCATGCCGCAGGGCCGAGTCATGGCGCATCGGATCCCCGATCGGCTCACCGGTGGCGGCGTGCCAGAGGGTCGCCGCGCCGGAGCGATCCGCGGTCAAGACGCGGGTGTCATCGGGACTGAACTCGGCGTAGGCGACCTCGCCGTCGTGCCGCAGTTCCGGTCCGCGCGGCTCGCCCGTCCGGGCGTCGCGGATGCGGGCGGTGCGGTCGTGCGAGGCGGTGACGATCCACTTTCCATCGTGGCTGAAACGGACGGAGACAAACTCATCGTCGGCCTCGATCACCGGGGCAATGGGCTGGCCGGTCGTGGCATCGCTGAGGAGGCAACGCCCGTCCTCGCCCGCCGTCGCGACGAATCGCCCATCCGGCGAAACCTCGACGCAGTTCAGCGGGGCCTGGTGCGCGGGCAGGTTCACCAGCACCTCTGCCGTCGCGACCTCGCGCACCGCGACCTCGCCCGAGGTGAGGCCGATCACGACCCGCTCGCCATCCGGGAAAAGCCGGACGCTCTCCACGGATCCGATTTCCACCGGCCCGAAAATGCGACGACGCTCCGCCGCGGACCAGAGGCTGTATTCCCCCGTGGTGCTCACGACGAGAAAGCGATCCCCATCCGGCAGAAAACCCATGCCCCTCGCCCAGCCTTTGATTCTCGAGTCCGGCAGCGTAAAAGGGACTTCATTCCCCACCTGCATCACGAGGCCGCCGCTGACGCCATTCCCCACCCACATCCCTCCATCGGGGCTCCAGGCCACGGAACTGGCCGTCCCCGCGAGAGGATCCGCAAATCGCAGAGGTCGACGCCCGCGAGGCTTGAGATCCCAGAGCCGCGCGGTGCCACCCCGGGGATTCGACCGGTCGTTCCACGGACGATTCACCACCAGCAGCTTCACTCCGTCGGGGCAATGCGCGCTGCCGATCACCGCCTCGCGATGGAGGATGGGCGCGGCCGCGGGCAGTCCGCTGGGGAGATCCCAGCGTCGCGTGACCCCGTCGTGACCGCCGGTGATCAGGGTCCTGCCGTCCGGCGAAAACACCACGGAACTGCAGGCATAGTGGTGCCGCAGCCTTGGCGTGATGGCCCGGCCGTTGGTGGCATCCCAGACGCGCGCCCAATTGCCCGCCGATCCCCCGGCAAGACGTTTTCCATCCGGACTCCAGGCAAGGGCGAGGAGGCCTCCCAATTCTTCAAACTTCACTTCGCCGGGTTCCCCTGTCGCCGCATCGCCCATCCAGAAGACCCCTTGTGACCAGGCCGCGAGCCGCGAACCATCCGGACTGGGCACGATCCCCGCGACGCCAGGGAGGGGAAGGGCGAAAAGCTCTTCACCGTCCCGGGACCATCCTTTGACCCCAACCGTCGAGGCCGTGTAGAGTCGCCCGCCATCCGTGCTCGACGCGAGGGCTTTCCCGGCAGCGCCGAGATCGAGCCGATGGAGCAAAGCCCCCTTCTCCCAGATCGCCGCGGTGCCGTCGGCCGAGACGGTCGCGAGGCGCTCGCCCGCGTAGGCCAGCATGATGACGGCTCCACCGTGTGGCAAAGGCGGCGTCAGGGGATCGCCCGTGGCCGCATCCCACTCCCGCGCCGTGCCATCGTCCGATGCCGTCGCGACGCGCCGTCCGTCCAGGGAAAACTCCACCCAACGCACCGGCCCCGCGTGCCGCATCACCTTCCCCACCGGCTCACTCGTCGCCGCCACCCAGAGGTGCGCGGTGCCGTCGGATCCGCCCGAGACGACCCTGCTGCCGTCCGGACTCAGCCGCGCCTGCGTCACCACATAAGCCTCGCCATGCGAAATCGGCGGAGCCACCGGCGTGGCGAAGCATCCTTGCTCCAGCACCGAGATCGCGAGACTCGCCGCCCGCGGATTCGACGGATCGGCCCGCAGCAATCGCGCGAGTTGGGCCATGCCGCCGGACAGCTCGCCGCTGTCGAGCATCTGCACGGCGCGGCGCCATTCCAGCTGCTCGACCGACTTTTGCAGAGCCGCGTTCGACTCCAAGGCGGTGCGACGCGCCTCCTCGGCGAGACGCCATTGCCAGAAGACCCCGCCGAAACCACCAACCAGCGAAAGCAGAAACAAGCCTAACAAAACCGCCGTTTTTGGCCGTCGTTTCGCCCAGCGCCAGAGGGCCTCCGGCGTCGTCAGAGGCCGCGCCCGGATCGGCTCGCCGCGCGCGAAGCGCTCCAGATCCTCCGCCAAGGCAAGCGCGGAGACGTAGCGGCGGGCGGGTTCCTTCTCGAGGCACTTCAAGCAAATTGTCTCGAGATCGCGGTGCACCTCGGTGATTTTCGCCGGCGTTTCCTCGACGACCTTCCGCGCCGTGGCGATGGGACTGTCGGCCACGAAGGGCGGGCGACCCGCGAGCATTTCATACAGCACCGCGCCGAGGCCGTAGACGTCGGTCAGGGTCGTCTCATCCGCGCGCCGTCCCTCGGCCTGCTCCGGGGCCATGTAGCTGGGACTGCCGAGGATCTGCCGCGTCAGGGTCAGCCCGCTGTCGACCTCGCGATAGAGCCGCGCGAGACCGAAGTCGGTCACCTGCGGCTCCTCGTTTTCATCGAGGAGCAGGTTCGAGGGTTTCAGATCGCGGTGGAGCACGCCATGCTCGTGCGCGTGCGCGATCGCCCTCGCCACCGTGGCCATCATCGTGGCGATGCGGCGGGAACGGCCCGCGGTCGGCAACTCGCGCGCCCAATCGGCGACGTTTCGCTTGCCCGGCACGAGGCGCATCGAAAAGAAGTGACCGGTCTCCTCCTCGCCGATCTCGTAGACGGGGACGATGTTGGGGTGTTTCAGTCCGGCCGCGGCGCTGGCTTCGTTGTGGAAACGCTGCACCGCCTCGTCCGTGGCGAGATCGCCCGAGACCAACATCTTCAACGCGACCTCGCGACCCAGCGCGATCTGCCTCGCCCGGTAGACGACCCCCATGCCGCCCCTCGCGATCTCCTCGATCAGTTCGTAGCCGGCGATACGGCGCTTCTGGCCATCGACGATGAGATCATCCGCGGGCAGGTCGCGGTCCAGCCCCGAACCACTCGCGAAGCCCAGGAGGCAACGCGGACACTGACCGAAAGGCGCGTTCGGCGCGATCGGCTCCCGGCAGGTCGGGCAAAGGGAACTGTCGGATGATCGAGGCATCGTGTCTTTTCTCTTCTCACCCAACGACCTCGTTTCTTTACCAAAATTCCGAAATCCGAAATCCCAAATCCGAAATTCACCCGACCGCCCGCATCAGTTGCGCGATTTCCTCCTCCACCTCCGCGGGCGAAGCGACGGTCCCGGCGATCTCCTCGCGCAGACGCTCGCCATAGCGGCGACGCATCCGGAAGACGGCCGTGCCCACGGCCGCGGTGCTCATCCCCAGACGCCTGGCGATCTCGTCATACCCCGGCCGGGTCGAATCTCCCGCAAGGAAGGGGCGGAGCGCCTCGAAAAGATCACGACGGCCCGCCTCTTCATAGTCTTCCTCCACCCGCCGGAAGACCCGCTCGATCAGGGCGAGCGCCCAGTTCCGGTCGAAATGCGCCTCGGGGGTGATCGGGTCGCCCGGCTCGAGCCGGTAACGCTCTTCCGCGGCCATGGCATCCAGCGAAAGAGGGGTATTGCCTCCGCCACGTTTCAGGGCTCGGTCGTGCCGGTGGAGGTTGTTGAGGTAATGCTGCATCGACCCGAGGAGAAACGACCGGAAACGCCCGCGCTCTTCCTTCGCCCGCCGCAAAGCCCCTCCCTCGAGGAGATGCAGGAAAAAACCTTGCGTCGCATCCTCCGCATCCGGGCCCTCCATCCCGCGGCGCCGGGCAAAGGCATAGAGGGGATACCAATAATCCCGGCAGAGACTGGCGAGAGCCGCCTGCGCGTCATCCGCCTCCTGCGGACCGCCCGCAAGAAGCACGCGCGACCAGCGCGTCGTGTGAAAAGCATGGGGCTCGGGCATGGGCATCACGCCACCAAACACCGCCCCGGGCGAAGTTCCAAGCGCCAATCCGATGCGCCAAAACGTGCCCCCGGGGAGCCGCGGAGCCCTCACGGGCCCCGCTCCGGATCATTTCTTCACCGCGCGCGGAGGCCGGATGCCGGACTTCGACTGGCCGCGGCCTTGGAGCTTCACGCTCACCGGCGTCGAATCGCTGTAGACCGTCACGACCGCTTTGCGGGTGCCATCTTTCCGCGGACGGAAGGTCACCTGGAAGAAGGTCGAGGCTCCGGCCTCGAGACTGCGCACGGCAGGCTGCGTCACCACAAAATCCTTCTTCGCGGGGCCGCTCACCACGACGCGCAGGGTCGTCGTCGGGAGGCCTCCCACGTTGCTGACAATGACCCGCTGGGCCCGGCTGCTGCTGCCCACGAGGGTGGTCTTGAAGCGTTTCGGCTTGGTCAGCGTCAGAGCGGGCGGCAGGGCTTCGACCGTGACGGTGAAATTCGCCGAATTGGTGACGCCGAAGGCATCGGTAACCGTGTAAGTCAGCGTGTAGATGCCGGGCACCTGGGTCTTCGGATCGAAGAGACCTCCGCTCACGCCGGGACCACTGAAGACTCCGCCCGCAGGCGAAGCTCCGGTGGCCGACGCGAGGTTCACGGGCGCGCCATCCACAGAGATGCTCAGATCATCCTCGGCAAAGACCGGCGCGGCGAAGAGCTCGTAGGCCCCGATATCGACGATGGCCGTCGCACTCGTGCCGAGGCCTTTCACGATCCGGTCGAAGCCCGCGCCGCGCTGATCGGTGGCGAGGGGCACGGAGGACTCATCGACCGCGAGGGCATTGACGCCCGCATCGAGGGCGGGGCTGCCGATGACGAGGGCGTGGGTGAAGGTCTCGCCTCCGTTGAGGGCGAGCACGGGATTGAGGATCTCCGCGAGAGGCCACTCGATGCGGGGGCCGCCGCTGTCTTCCTTCCCGATGATGTTGCCATTCACCCCGTGGACGAGTTCCCCGACGAAGCCGGGATCCCCGATGAGGTTGTTGGAGCTGGCGGCATCGACCCCGATGTCCGCCGGGAGAGCGGTCGAGAGATCGGCCGCTACATCGCTGCCCGGTGCGCCGCGGCGGTTGCCGGCGACGATGGTATTGTGGAGCAGGAGGAGACCGCGGCTGTCATCCGTGCGGATCCCGCCGCCGCCGAATCCTTCGTCGGGGGTGCCGGGATTCTGCTCCACCCCGTCCGCATCGGCCCGGTTGCCGGCGATGGTGCTGTTGACGACGGTGAGCCCTCCCTGGTTGTTGATGCCTCCGCCCGTGGTGCCCGCGGAGTTGCCCGAAAGCGTGCAATTCAGCAGGATGAGATCGTTTCCATTGTTCTCGATGGCACCGCCTTCATCGTCGGCGTCGTTGCCGGTGAAAAGCGAGTCGGCAATGGTGAAGGTCCCTCCGCCGAAGTCGATCGCCCCGCCGTCCTCGGCGGACTGGTTCCCTTCGAAGTGACCGCGGCGGCAGAATCCGTCGCCCTGCACCTCGATGGCACCACCTTCGTCCGCTTCATTGTTGAGGAAGGTCGAGTCGGTCAGCGTCAGGGTGACGGCATCGGACGAGATGGCACCTCCCTCGGCGGCCGCCACGTTGTCTTCAAAGACACACGCTTCCACCCGCAGGATCCCGTTCGAGACACGGAGACCACCGCCTCTGAACCCATCGCCGTTCACCACCCTCACGCCACGGAGGGTGATGTCGATCGCGGGATCATTGCCAGGCAGGGTAAAGACGCGGGAATTGCCATTGGCATCGACGGTGAGGAGGTCGGCTCCGGGGCCATCGACGGTGACATTGCCGATGATCTCCAGCTCCGTGCCTCCCAGCGTGATCGTGTCCGGAGCGGCGTCGTGGAAGTTCACCGCGCCGCCCGCGCTCGTGTTCGAGAAGGCCACGGTCTGCGCCCCGGTGAGGGTCGCGGCGTAGGCGAGGGCCTCGCGCAGGCTCGTCTGGCCGTCGATCTTGCTGACGGTGTCGCTCGTCGAGGTCACGGTGAGGCTGGGTCGCTCGATGACGGTGACGGTCAGATTCGTGCTGTTCGTGCCATTCGCATCTCCGACGGTATACGTGACCGTGTAGGCTCCGAGAGCCAACCCGGTCGGGTCGAAGAAACCTCCGCTCACGCCCTTGCCGCTGAAGGTGCCGCCGGAAGGCGTCACACCGCTGGCGGTGGCAAGATCGAGGGCCGTGCTGCCGGTCTCGATTTCGAGATCGTCGTTGGTGAAGACGGGAGCCTCGATCAACTCGTAGGCCCCGATGTCGATCCGCGCGGCGGGCGAGGAGGCCAGTCCTTTGCGCACGCGGGTGAACCCCGCCCCGCGCTGGTCGTTGGCGAGTGCCGGGGTGAAGGCGTTCGCATTGAAGGACGTGCTGCCCGCGTCGATCGCGGGGCTGCCGACGACGAGTTTGTGGGTCGGGGTGAGGCCTCCATTGTCGGCAAGCGTCGTGTCGAGCACGGTGGCGATGTCGCGCGTGCCGGTACCGGCGTTGCCGACGAGGTTGCCGCCCGTGCCATCGGTGATGCCTCCGGAGGTGCCGGCGTCGCCGACGAGGTTGTGGGTCGAGGTCTCAATCTGATTGCCGAAGGTCCCGATGTCGGACGGCGTCGTCCCGGTGCCCACGAAATTCCCCGCGATGATGGAGTGTGTGATCGTTTCGTTGCCCCAGACATCGATGCCTCCGCCATCCGCTCCGGCACCGACGCGGTTCCCGGTGACGGTGGAATGGGAGAGAACGAGGGAGCCGCGGCTGTGAATGGCTCCTCCCCCGCCGTTGCCCGGAGTCGCGTTGGGGGCGCTGTTTCCGGAGAAGGTGGAATTCACGATCACCAAATCTCCGAACTGGTTGAAGATCGCCCCGCCTCCAGTGCCGGGGCTGTTGGCAACGTTGCCCGAGAAGGTGCAGTCGCGGATCTCGAGATCCCCATCGTATTTGTTGATGGCTCCCGCCCAGGAATCGGAAATGTTGTCCGCGATCCGGCAGCCCTCGATGACGAGCCTGTTGCCGAAACGGAAGGAAATCGCGGCCCCGGCTCCATCATCACCCGCGCCTACGGCACGCCCTGCGACCAGGGACACCCCGCGGAGCGTGACGACTCCCGGATTGCCGTCGACCGAGAAGATCCGGCTCAAGCCACCGCCCGAAACGGCAAGGAGATCGGCCCCCGGCCCTTCGAGAGTCATTGCCACACTGATCGGGATCTGCGTCCCACCCAACGTGATCGTATCGGCCGTCGCATCGGTGAAGACCGGCCCCTCGAAGGTGATCGTGGGGTTGCCTCCGAGAACGTTGCCGTTGTCCACCGCCTGGCGCAGGGAGCCTTCGCCGGAGTCGTCGGTATTCGTCACCGCGAAGTCATTCCGCGCGATCGTCACCGTCCGCGTCGGGGAATTCGACGGGGTATAGCCAATGCCTGCGGTGACATTCAGCTGCACGGTCTCGTCCGCCTCGGCGGCGAGGTCGGCGACCGGTGTCAGGGTGATATCGACGAAACTCTGCCCGTCGGGGATCGTCACGGTGCCGACTCCGCCCGCTACCGTGGAGACGAAGCTGGCCCCCGTCTGGGTCCAATCGGCGGGCTTGGCGGTGCTTGTCAGATCGACTTCGAGGTTCGCGGTGACAGCTCCCAGGGTGCCGTTGCGCGAGACGCGCCACGTGCCCGTCGCGGCGGTGTTTTCATCGGCACTGTCATCGGTGGCGGTGATGCTGATGGTGAGCGCATCGTCGTTCTGGATCGTACCCTGTCCCTGGCCGTCGGCCAGCGATACGTTTCGGCCTCCCGCGCTCAAATTGGTGAGATTCACGAAGAAGGTCTCGTCGGCCTCGAATTCACCGTCATTGCTGATCGTCACGGGGATGGATTGCGCGGTAATGCTGGTGGCCGGGAAGGTGACCGTGCCGGAAGTCGAGGTGTAGTCACCGGGAGCGACGGCGGTGTTGTTGGCGGTCGCAAAGTCAAGCGTGACGGGGAGATCGGACGGGGCCGTCAGCGATACGGTGAAGTTCATCCCTCCGCCGCTCTCCAACTGGGTCACATCGGTGATCGAGATGGAGGCGCTGTCGTCGTTGGTGATCGTGCCGGTCTGCGACGTACCACCGACGGTGACGGCTCCGTGACCGCCGGTGACCGCTCCGAGAGCGGCGGTGAATTCCTCGTTGGCCTCGACCTTGTCGTCGCCGGTGACGAAGACATCGAAGGTGCGCTGCTCGTTGGCGACCGATCCGGGGAAATTCAACGAACTATCGTTGTCGGTGTAGTCATTGTCAGCCACGGTGGCGGTGCCATCGTTCGTCGTGTAGGCCACGGAGACCCCGCCCTGCACGGGCTGGCTGAGGGTGGCGGTGAAGGTGTAGGTGGTCGTGCCGCTGTTGCCTTCATCCTTCGCGGTGCCTCCGGTGAGGAGAATCGTGGCACTGTCGTCGTTGTTGATCGTGCCATCGGCGGTCGCTCCGTTGAGGACGTAGCCGTTCGTCGGATTGCTCAGGGTAACGGTGAAGCCCTCGGCGGGCTCGACAATGTTGTCGGCGTTGACGACGACATTGACGACCTTGCTGCCTTCGGTGGCATTGAGGGTGACCTGTCCGGTGGTGGCGGCGAAGTCGGCGGCGGTGGTCTGATTCACGCCGCTGCCGGTCACGGTCCAATCGAGCGTGACGCTGTCGGCGAGATCGCCGGTGCGCGCGACGGTGAAGGTGAAGTTCGTCGTCGCTCCGCCATTGCCCTCGGCCTTGGCCGCGTCGAGGGCGGTGAGAGAGACCGATTTCTGCAATTCGAAGGCCCCGATGTCGACCGTGCCGATGGCGCGGAGGAAGCCGGCCCCGCGCTGATCGAAGGGAATGGGTTCGGCGGTGTTGGTGTCGCCGTCGAGGTCGTAGGTGTCGGCGGGGAGCAGGGCGTTGGATCCGGCGTTGAGGGCGGGGCTGCCGGAGAGCAAGGCGTGCGTTTGCGTGGGGCCGCCGTTGTTGGCGAGAGAGCCAAGAAGCGGATCGAGCGGCGCGGCGGTAGTGCCGGTGAGGTCAGTGCCGAGCCAGGTCACGGCGTTGAGGGTGTCCTGCCCGTTGCCGATGAGGTTGCCACCGTTTGATATAACGGGGCCGGTGGAAGCGCGCCCAATGTCAGACTGCCCGATTCCAGCGGTATTGCCAGCGACAATGGAATTCGCGAGGGTGACGGTGGCCCCATCGGTCGCGATAGCACCGCCACGGAAACTCGTAAAATTGCCGCTGAGGGTCGAATTGAGGATGGTGGTAGCGCCACCCACATACACTGCACCGCCGGAGTTGGGCGTTGCGGTATTGCCACTGAAGGTGCAGTTAATCAGCGTCAAACTGTTGCCGCTTCTTGTATTCGCTCCACCCCCTAGACCAGCGGAATTGCCGCTGAAGGTTGAGTTTACCACCGTGGTCACGGCTCCAGACTCACCGAGGTCGCCCGAGCTCAGCCCACCGCCCCCGGAATTAGCTCCAGAAGCTGTGTTATTGGTGATGGCACAACCGAGCACAAGCAGCGTGCCACGATTCATGACGCCAGCTCCGCGCTGCACTACGCCACCCCCGGTAATCGTCAGACCAACAAGGCGGACTGTGGTTCCAGGATTCACTTGAAACACGCGGCTCGTGCCATTGCTGGCCACCGCCACCCGATTGGCGGAAGTGCCGGAAACCACGATGTCGGAGGTAAGAGTCAGCTCGCCGCTCGTCAACGTGATCGTGTCCTGCACCGCATCCGTGAAGTTCACCGTTCCATCCGTGCCATCCGAGAAGGTGATCGTGTCCGTCCCGGGAAGCGCATTCGCATTCGCCACTGCCTGACGCAGCGATCCCGCACCGCTGTCATTCGTCGTGGTCACAAGGAAGCCATTCTGCGCGATCGTCACGGTGGCGTTGTTCGGCGTTCCCGCCTGGTAGGCACCCGGCGCAGGCAGAGCCACCGGCACGAGATTGAAGCGCACCGTCTCGGCGGCTTCAGCGGCGTTGAGGGATTCGGGCAGGGCGGTGAGGGTCACCTGCACCGTCGTTTGTCCGTTCGGGAAAGTCACCGTGCCGGTGCCGGTGCCACCGTCGTAGGTGACCGATCCGCCGCTGAGGTTGAAGTCGGCCGCCGACGCGGTCGAGGAGGGATCGAGGGCGAAATTCGCCACGAGCGTGCCGGCGCTGCCGCCGCGGGTGAAGGTGAAGATACCGTTGTTCAACCCGCCTTCGGCGGCATCGTTGTCGCCGGCGTTGGGCGTGTCGAGGGTGACCTGTTCATTCACCGAGATCGTCGCGGTCACGACGTTCCCGCCGAGGCCGCCCACGACATTGCTCGTCGAAGCCTGGAGCTGGAAGGTGGCGTCGCCCTGGAAGTTCAGGGCCGGGGTGAACTTCAGGCCCGCGCTCGCTTCGGCATGGGTGATGAAGCTGTTCGCCGAGATCGCCGTGGTGCCGTCATTCTGGAAGAGGCTGCCGTTCTGGATGTTGGTGATCTGATAGTGCGTCACCTCGGCGCCATCTGCGGCGTTGCGCGAGACGACGAGACCACTGGTGGTCTGCGTGTTCGGCAGGGTCGTGGCATTCGTGATCGAAGGCGTGTCGGCGACGGGATTGACGACCACGGTGAACTGGCGCGTGATCGTGTCATCGCCGGGGGCGACGCCGCCGCTGTCCTGCACCGTCACGGTGATGGTCGCGGTGCCGAAGGCATTGGCGACGGGCGTGTAGCGGACCGCTCCAGTACTGTTGCCCTCGGTGTAATCGACCGCCACCGGATTCGGGATGAGGCCGATGTTGTCGGAGACGGCGGTGATGGTCAAGGTCTGGGCCGACTCGTTGGCGGGACCTTCGCTGATCCCGGAGAGGTTTACGGTTTGCTCGGCCGCATCTTCAAGGATGGCGGTGGGATTCGGGATGGCGGTGAGCGTCGGCTCGTCATTCACCGACGCGATGGCGATGTTCACGGTCGCTCCGGTGACGGCGTAGTCCTGGCCGTCGGAGGCATTGTAGGTGAAGCTCGTATTCCCGTTGAAATTCGGGCCAGGCACGAAATTCAGGTTGGCAAGACTCGCGGCGAGGACCTCGTCGTTCACGTTCACGGCGGTCGAATTGACCCGGAGCGTGCCGTTCGCGGGCAGCGAGGTGATGCGGATTCGATTGAGGCTGTCGCCGTTCACATCATTGAAGGAAGCGGTGAAATTCGCCGCCGTGAAGTTGAGCTGCACGTCTTCGGTTCCATTCACGTTCACATTGGTGAGGGTCGGACGCTGTTCGACGGGTGTGACGGTGGCGTCGCCTGCCGCCGGGGTGGCGGGATCGTTCGTCAAGACATTGGCGAAGTTGCTGCCACTGACCGTTCCCTGGCTCGAGACGCTGGTGAAGGTGGTGGGGCTCGTGTTGACGGTGGCCTGGTAGGTGATGGTGATCGATTTTCCTGCGGGCAGGGTTCCGATGACCAGTTCGCCTCCGAGGTAATGCGGGCGATCGTGGGTGTGCGGCACGGCCCCTTCGGCCTCGCCGCGACGCGGCGCGCGACGTTCCCCGGCGGTGAGGAAGCCATACATGAGGTGGCTCCGGCGCAACGGATCGTAGGTATCGCACAGCCCGAGGGAGTGGCCCATCTCGTGCATCACGGCGGTCATCAAATCGACGCGGTTCGCAGCAACATCCGATGTCTGATCTCCGATCTCCGACCTCTGACCTCTGACCTCAAACTCGCTGTCGTCCTCCGGCGTTTCATCGATGAACCAGCCGTTCCCTCCCGCGTCCTTGTCGATGCGGATGCGCGTTCCGACCGCTTCGCCGAGATACCAGCCGGGCAGGTCGACCACCTCGAAGACGAGGTCGTTCAACGCGGCTTTTTGGGCATCGCTCAATCCGGTGGCGATCCAGCGTCCCCGGGCGGCGGCGACGAGACTATCAAGACGCGCCTGGGTGAGCGAGGCGAGGGAAGAATCGGTGCGATCCCCGGCCGCGATCGTGACGGGAGAGGAGACCTTCTCCGGGACGACCGCAGCGTCGAGCCCGGACTCCCGGACGGACTCCGGTGCGGAACCGGCCGCCACCGGAGCAAACCAGAGGGGCTGGGGAATCGGTCCGGGCAACGAGGGCGAGCCGCTGTGATACCCATCCGTCGTGACGCCCGCATCATTGTTG
Organism: Verrucomicrobiales bacterium; assembly: GCA_016795385.1. Taxonomy (GTDB): domain Bacteria; phylum Verrucomicrobiota; class Verrucomicrobiia; order Verrucomicrobiales; family DEV007; genus Arctic95D-9. The sequence continues at coordinate 23,789 of JAEUHI010000009.1, forward strand.
GCGGTGACCGTGGCGGTCGCTCCGGGGTTGTTCGTCTGATGGAAGGTCACCACCGGGACGGTGTTGAACGGATCTCCGCCATTGTTGAACGACGGCATCTCGACGCGGGTGCGGAAACGCTGACGCATGCGGATGTCGCCATTCTTGAATGCGCCGCCGGTCAAGGTATTGCTCGCGAGGTTGACCCGCACGGTGGGGGCATCGATTTCGCTAAACACGTTCGTCGAAGTACCGCCCAGATTGAATTCGATGGCCTCGCGCGATCCGAGAGCATTGTTGGCGGTCGGGATCAGCGTGTTGCCGGTGACGGTCAGATTCACCACGGGACTCCCGTCGTTGACGAGGACGGCCATCCCCCGATCGAAGGTCTCACGCACGATGTTGCCGGTGACCGCGCAGGTGTGGGTGCCCTTGCCGTGCGCATCGAAGGCAATGCCGTGGCCCTGGGTCGAGCCGGACTCCGTCGATCCCAGTGTGCCGATCTGGTTGTTCCGGATGAAGCCGTTGAAAAGGGCGGGAGGATTCGAGGTGCCCAGATTCACGACGATCGCGGTGACGATGGCGCCGTTGATCGTGTTTCCGTCGATGTCATAGTTCACGGTGCCCGTGTAGCCTCCGAATGCGACGCCGGTCGCGGCGTTGATGGTGATCCCCTGCCCGAGCGGCGAGGAGTGCCCGCCCGTGAGGGTGTTGGATTTGAACGTGACGTTTAGATTGCCACTGTTGCTCCCCGCGGCCTGGAAATGATCGCCTTTGTTGGCGGAGAAAGTGGAGCTCTGGACATTCGCCGTGATGGTGGCCGTGCCGAGCACCTCGAAAAAGAGACCGTCGTTGTTGTTGTTTTCCGCGACCCGCCCGCTCACGGCGCAGGAGGTGAGGGTGATCCCCGCGGTGCCGCTATCCTTCCGCACGGAGAACTGGTTGTAGTAGTTGCCGGAGAACTGCGAGTTGGTGATCGTCGCGGTGCCGGCGAGGGAGGCGTTCGGAGTGACGAGACCCGTGCCACCGAAATCGACTCCATCTTCGTTCAGCGCATTCCCGTTGTTGGTGACATTGCACCGGTTCATGGTGAAGCCCGTGACGCCGTTCCCGAAGATTCCATCATCGCCGCTGCCGGAGATGTTGAGATAATTGAGCGAGACATTGCGGGTGGAGGTGAGGCTCACGCCGACACCGGTCGAGTTCTGGATCACGCCACCAGAGCCGTTGGAACTGCCACCGCCGTCACCGGAGAGAGTGAGCCCGCCCGCGGTGCCGGTGTTGTTCAGGACGATGCCGCTCCCCGCTCCATTGGAGGAAATGGTGCGGAAGTTCAGCCCGCTCGCACCGATGTCCGTGTTGCTCACGTTGAGCGCGGTCCCGGTTGTCGATGTGAGAGTGTTGGAGCTGCCGGTGACGTTCACCGTGCCACCGCCGGTCGCGGCAAAGGCGGCGTTTGCCCCGGACGAGACCACGACTCCGCCGGTCAGGTTGATCGTGGCACCCCCGTTGCCGGAAAGGGCGACACCGGCTCCCGCGGAGGAATTGATCGCGCCCGACAGGATGACGGTGCCCCCGGTCTTGGAGCTGATGGTGACCGCGCTGCCGGCACCGCTCGTTTTGGAGATCGGTCCGGAGTAAGTCACGTCGTTGCCACCCCCGGAAACCGCGAAGGTGTTCGAGGAATGTCCCGATAACGCACCACTACCGAGGCTGGCATTGCCGGTCACCGACGTGAGCGAGACACCCGTCGTCCCGCCGGTGGAGGTGATCGAGGTGAACGACGACCCGGGCGCGAGGGTGACGGTGTTCAAGACCAGTCCATTACCCGTGGTATTGATCGCCACTCCGGACACATGGACGGTGCCGGCATTCGATCCGATGATGGCGGTCTGGGAGGCACTGCCTGCGGTGAAGCCGTGGATCCGGCTGTTCAGGCCGAGCGTGACGCCATCACCCGCGGCGTTCACCACCTGGACGATGGTGCCGTTGACGCTGTTCATCACGGGCAGCGCGGCGCTTCCCGTCGGAGGGGTGACGCCGGCGAGCGTTGCGAGATCGGAGCCGGCATCCTGCCCGATGAGCCGCTGCCCCTCCAACAAGGTGATTCCCCCGGCATAGGAGTCGGCGCTTTCGTACAAAAAGATGGCGTGTCCGATCCGGGGGTTTCTCCCCGTGTTGTTGTTGATGGCCTGGAAGGAGGCGAGATTGTTGAAGGGGGAATCGAGACGGCCGTTGCCGTTGCTCGTCTGGTTCTCATCGATGAACCAGATCATGCCGCTGACGTTGATCGTCACGGTCGCCGTGTCGGTGCTGGCGGTGTCGTCGTTGTCATTGAGCGTGTAGGTGAAGGAATCGGCCCCCGTGAAGCCGGCCGGGGGGGTGTAGACGAATCCGCCGTTCGTCGAGAGGGTCACGGTGCCGCCTTGGGTGGTCGCTCCGGCCGCGATGGCAGTCGCGGAGAGCGTGCCGCCTCCGAGGTTGTCAGGGTCCGTATCATTGGCGAGGACACCGGACCCGGCCGCGATCGTGATGGGCACGTTCCCGAGGCAGGAGTACACGTCGTTGATGGCAAGACAGGTCGTGCGGATCGAGGTCGGCACGAGCGTCATGTTGGTCGGAGTCGGGTTGTCGATCTTGGTCCCCGTCGCATTCCCTGCCCCGGTATTGTTGATCTGGATCGTGTAGTTGACGCCGCTCCCCGGGGTCGCCCGACCCGCTCCGTTGGGCGTAAACGCATCGCTCTGGGTCGCACTGATGTTTGGCACCTGACCATGCGAAAAAGGCGTGGCGAGAAGGCCCAGGGCGACCAGGGCGGAAGAGAAAATCGATTTCATGGAAGCGGTTTCGAAGCGGCGGGATCAGGTGCGCGGTGGGAAAACTCCCTGCAAGGCGATGCAGAAATAGAACGTGAGGTAAGGCTGCATGTTGTTGTGCGGCTGGTCCCCCCCGGCCGGGGCGAGTGCGCCGGACGCCATGAAGACGTCCGGGCCGGATGCCGTGTAGGCGAACCCCGAAACGGATCGCGCGAGCACCCGGTTGGAGGTCGGTGCCTTGAGATCGGCATCGTCGCTGGTGCCACGCAAAGTGTGCGAATGCGACGGGATCTCCGACTCGAGCAAGGAAACGGTTTCCGATCCACCCGTTTCCCCGAGGTCGTGCAAGGAAAGACCTGGGCCCTGCCCGGGGTGCATCGGGGCGCGCCCCTGGAGATCGGGCAGCGCGAAATTCGATTTCCCGTTGCCACCGTAGGTGGTGCCAAGGAGGGAAAACAAGGCGGTGTTCTGCGAGAGCGGCAGCAGCTGGCCATCGCACCAAGCCCACCCTTTGGGCGCGAAATTGAAGGGGAAGATGCGGATCTCGGCAACAAACGGGTCCATGACGTGTCAGGTTGGGGAGGGGAAAATTCCGAAAAGGGAAATGATGAAATCGACGCAGAGATAAGGCTGGAAGTTGGTGTGGGGCTGGCTGCCGCCCGTCTGGGAAATCGCCGTGGATGCGAAATTGATGCTCGCCTGGTCTTCGAGAAAAACCGTCACGGTGGGAGCCTCCGCGATCAGACTGTTGGAGGGAGTGTTGACCGTCCCCGGGGAAGTGCTCGCGAGGAACGGGTGCGAGTGCGCCGGAATCTGATTCACCGTCAGGGTGACCTCCTCCACCCCTCCGGTCTCGGCGAGGATGAAACCGTTCCCCTGATGGATGGGAATCCGCCCCCGCAGATCAGGGAGGGCGAAGGTGCTTTCTCCGTCGCCGCCGTAGGTCGTACCGATCAACTGAAAGAGCACTTCATTCTCCGAGATCGGCAGCAACTGCCCCTCGCAAAACATCCAACCGGCCGGCGCGAAGTTGCCGGCGAACATGCGAATTTCTCCAACGTAAGGCTGGGCCATGGTGGTCGATCAATTGGGCGATGGAAAGATCCCTTGGAGGGCGATGCAAAAGGAAAGGGTCAGAAAGGGCTGCATGTTCTGATGGGCCTGGCTGCCACCCGCATTGGTCACGGTGGAGGCCCCGAGCGCGACCGGATTGGCTCCCGGACCATACAAATTACTGGCCTGGGCGGGGACGGAATTGGTCGGAACCGGAGTCGTGGCCGGATTGGAGTTGCCGCGCACCAAATGCGTGTGCTGCGGCAGCTCCGCGATGCTCAAGGTGTGCGCCTGCTCCCCTCCCCGCTCGCCGAGAGTGTGGCTACCCCCCACATGGATCGGCGTCCGTCCGCGCAGATCAGGAAGGCCGAAGTTCACCCGGCCATCGCCGCCGAAGGTGGTGCCGAGCAAAGAAAACAGCCCTTGATTCTGGTTGATCGGCAGGAGCTGACCGTTGCACAGAGCCCATCCTTTGGGCGCGAATACAAAGGACATGAGGCGCACTTCGGAAAGAAACGGTTCGGCCATGGCGGAGCTAGAATAATTATAAATTTTAACTTGTCCAATCACTTTATTGGACTAACAAATAAGTCACCATTTTGACCACTGGTCATCCCCTCCCATCCGACTCATGGAACCGTCTCCTGTCCCACGTTCTCGCCGGAAAATTCTCGCCTGGGGTGGTCTTGCAACCTTGGGATTGGGGCTAGGTGCCTACTACCGTCGCCAGCCGAATCCGGGAGCGGGAGAGGCGAACGGACTTGGTCAGGCTCCCATCGCCGCGAGCACTCCCGAGACCGCGGTGACCATCGATGCGGAGGCCCTTCCGGCACCGAACCACGAGGTGTATTCCCCGCTCCTCAACACTGACTTCACGGTGGAGTTCCCCGACAGCCCCTCGGTGAAGATCCGTTTGGTCGAAGTGACCCCGATCCGCACGATCACCTCGCCGAAGGCGGATTACCGGAGTTTCAGCCTCTACTTTGAAGCCGCGGTCGATACCTCCGAAAAAGACGGACAAATCGCCCGGGTGAGCCATCCCAAGCTCCAGCCCATGGAGCTTTTCCTCGCACCCGTGGGGCGTCCGAAAAATGGCGTGATCCTCCTCGAAGCCGCCTTCACCGAGCGTGTCTGACGACTCCGACATTTCCGGCGGAATCCTCTCCCTGCGTCCCGTCGAGGACGCGGACGAAGCCCACCTCCTCGCCGTCTACACCCACTCGCGGCTCGAGGAACTCGCCGCGACCGACTGGAGCGACGAACAGAAGGCCGAGTTCTGTCGATCCCAGTTCGAGGCCCAGACCGCCCATTACCGGCTCCATTACCCGACCGCCGCTTTTTCCGTGATCCTCTTCGACGAGGCCCCCGCAGGGCGACTCTACGTCGATCGCTGGAGGGAGGAGATCCGCATCATGGACATCGCCCTGCTTCCCGCCTTCCGCGGCCGTGGCATCGGCACGAAACTCCTGACAAACCTCCAAAACGAAGCGGTCGCAGCCGGGAAATTTCTCTCCATCCACGTCGAGCGCTTCAATCCCGCGCTGACCTTGTATGTCCGCCTCGGCTTCACCCTCGCCGAGGACAAGGGGGTTTACCTCTTGCTCCACTGGCAGCCACCCGGCGCGCACCTCACGTGAAGACCGCCTCGAAGAGCGAACCGTCGGGCTTGTCGGCCACCTGCACGAGGAAGATTTCGAGGACTCCCATTCCTTCGCACTCGAGCGGATAGATCCCTTGCGGCAGGCGGATTCCGGAAGGACCGCGGAACTCGAGGGCAAAGGGATCGCGCAAGGCATCCGCACGACGATGCCCCAGGCCACGGACCCGCTCGAGTTGGAGAGTGATCGGGCCACCCTCGATCATCAGAAGACAATCGCTGCCAGACCTGCCTTCAAAAAAAGAGGCATCCAACGATTCCAAATAGATTTTTTCCATGAGTCGGATGGGAACCAAAGCACGGAAGTGCCACGGCGCGAGTCCTCATTTCACGCCATCTCCAATCCCGCCAGCGTACCCTCCCCGCTCGCGAAGGTATCCGCCTCCACCCCCATTCGCTGCAGCATGGACACATACAAACGGCAGAGCGGCGTGTTGCGGACGCCGTCAAAGGCGAGGTGCTGGCCGTGCTTGAACCCGCCCCCGGCGAGGAGCACGGGCAGGTTCGTCGTGTTGTGGACGTTCGCATCGCCGAGGTTGCTGCCGTAGAGCACCATGGTGCGGTCGAGGAGACGGGCGCCGCCCTCCTCCTTTTCCGCGAGGGCCGCGAGCAATCCTGACAAAACCTCCATCTGGCGCCGATCGACACGCTCGAGCTGGGCGATCTTTTCTTTCGCCTGACCGTGGTGGCTCAGATTGTGGTAGCCGTTGAGCGACTTCTCCGATTCGCTGATCTCGAAGACCGGAGTCGCGAAGCCATCGACCATCAGGGTGACGATGCGGGTCGCGTCGCTCTCGAAGGCGAGCCGCGCCATCGCCAGCATCAGTTCGAACTTCTCGAAGAACTTTCCGGGATCCGCGATGTCGGCGGGCTCGGCCGCCCCGGTCGCGGGTTTGGGACGCCGCTCCCACTCGCCGGCGAGATGGAGCCGCTCCTCCAGTTCGCGGACGGAAGTGAAGTATTGGTCGAGCCGCTCGCGGTCGGAGGATCCAAGCCCTTTCTGGAATCCCTTCATGTCCTCGCGCACCGCATCGAGGATGCTCGCACGTTCCGCGAGTCGCCGCACCCGCCGCTCCACCTCGCCCGCGTCGCCCTGGACGAAGAGTTTGCGGAAAAGACGCGAGGGTTTGTCCTCGGCGGGAAGGAGCACGCCGTCGCGCGTCCACGAAAGACTTCGGTTCGCCCGGTCGATGTTGACGCCGAGATTCAGCGTCGGGAAACGGGTGCGTTGACCGAGAGCCTCGACCGCGAACTGGTCGAGCGAGATCGTGTTGCGGAAGCCGCTCCCGGTCGGGTCCTTCGCCCCGGTGAGGAAGCAGTTTTCCGTCGAATGACCGCCCGAGACATTCGGATGCGAGAGCCCGCTGAACACGGTGAAGTCGCTCCGGTGCGGGGCGAGGATCTCCAGGTATGGCGATGCCTCGTACCCGCTCCCGTTCGTTTTGGGAAAGAAGTGCCACGGCAGCACCCCGAGATTGTTCGAGACCAGCAGCATGCGGCGCGGGGGTTCCGCGTCGTCTTTGCCAAAGACCGACTTCATGCTCTCGAGGAGCGGCAGGGCGAGGGAGACGCCGGCTCCCCGGAGGAAACGGCGGCGGTCGATCGGGGCAATGGCGAGATGGGGAGGTTTCATTTTGATCGTTTTGTTAGACCACGGATGGACCCGGATGGGCACGGATTTCCCGGTGCTTCGATTGGTTTGATCCGTGTGCATCCGTGTCCATCCGTGGTTCAACCCTCCTCACTCCCGCACCCTACCCTCTTGGATCGGTACGGATCCCCCGAGAAAAATCCCGCTGGCAACGAGTTCGCGGATCAGATCGCCGGTGCGGTAGCCGTCGGCGGCGGACCGGTCGAGAATCGCCTCGATTTCCGGGCGCTCCGAAAATCGCACGGGCGTGCCGGTGGCGTAGCGGACCAGATGACCCAGCAGGTTGCGCGCGAGACGGCGGGGTTGTTTTGTCAGGATCGTCTTCAACTCATGCACGTCGGCGAACGACTCGCCCGAGCGGAGGGTGCCCGCGGCATCGACGGCGGGACCGACATGGTAGACGAAAGGATGTCCCGCCCGGTCGATTCCGGTGACCTTCTCGCCCTTCTCCAAGCCCCGGTAGCGGTCGCGCCAGGCCCCCATCACATCGAAATTCTCGAGCGCGAATCCGAGAGGATCGAAGTGCGTGTGGCAGGTCGAGCAGGACTCCACCTCGGTGTGCTTCGCGAGGATCTCGCGGATCGTCGTCGCCCCGCGGATGTCGGGCTCGATCGCGGGCACGGACTTCGGAGGCGGGGGCGGTGTTTCGCCCAGGATGCGCTCCAGCACCCAGACCCCGCGCGTCACCGGCGAGGTCGTCGTGCCGTTCGCGGTCACCTTCAACACCGACGCGTGCGTGAGCAGCCCGCCGTAGGGACTCCAGTCCGGCAGATCGACCCGCCGCATTGCCGATCCCCCGACGCGGGGCAGATCATAGTGACGGGCAAGACGATCGTTGACGAAGGCGAAGTCGGTCGAAACCAAGGCGGTGGCGGGCAGGTTGTCCCGCACCATCGCGGCGAAGAAGGCGCGGGGCTCCTTCTCCATCGAGGCCACGAGATACTCGTCGACGCGGTATTCGGGATAAAGCCGGTCGTCGGGTTGATCCCGGCGGAGCTGCCGGAGGTTCAGCCATTGGTCGGTGAAGTCGGCGACAAATCGCTCGAATCGCGGATGGGTGACGAGGCGGTCGACCTCCTCGATCAACACCCCGCGGTCGCGCAGCCGCCCTTCTTTCGCGAGCGCCCGCAATCGCTCGTCGGGCGCGCTGCTCCAGAGGAAATGCGAGAGTCGCGCGGCCACGGCCTCATGGCCGGAACCGTCCCGTGGTGGCTCTGTCAGGAAGAGGAAATTTCCCGAGCAGAGGATCGCCTCGTAGCCCTTCAACATCGCCGCCGCGAAGGTTTCCCCCGCTGCGATCCGCGACTGGACGAGCCGGTGGAAAACGTCCACCGCTTCATCGCTGACCGGACCGCAGGAGGCCCGTTCGAGGAAGGATTGGAGGAGCCGTTTCGCTTCTTTGTCAGGATCCGTCGCGACCACCTCCACCGCGGGGAACGAACCCGCCGGTGCGGGCTTGAGAGGCAGGTCGCCGAAGAGAATGCGATGCGAAGCGGGAGGCCACGACTCCGGCGCGAGCGGCCCCTCGACCTCCATCCACCGGATCGCGATCCCGGGATGTCCCTCGGGAGGCATGGGCGGGAAGTCGTAGAAGAAACCTCCGTCGGTGCGGATGAAGGGCACGGGCAAACCGAGCGGACTGTATTCGAAAGTCTCGCCTTTCTTGAGCCGGATCGTCGTTTCGAACTCACGCGGCTCGGGCATCAGATCGATCCAGCCGCCCGTTTCACGCACATCGCCCGAGACATCGGGACCCGATGGCTGGCGCGCGCGGAAGCTCATCGCCTGAGGCTGGTGCGCGGGGACGAGCCGGAAGTCGCCGACCTGCCGCACCGCACGTCCCGAAAAACGGACGCGATACTCCCCGTCGTGCTCCGCCCGGAAGCCCCGCGGGTAACCGTAGTACGGCCACGTCGCAGAGCGGAAAAGCGCCATTTCGAGCGTGGGATCGCGACGTTGTTCCGGCGTCATCGCCTGATAGGTCTTTCCGTCGATCGGCACGTGCTTTCCATCCCGCGCGAAAAACATCGCCTCGCGTTCCCCGAAGGTGTCCAGCTCCGGAAAAAGATCGGTGCCGGTGAAACGCCAGGTCCGCGAAGGCACCGGAGCCACGCCCGGAGCGACCGCGACCTGCAACGCCGCCTCGGCCGCGTCGAGCCATCCCTCGAGCTGCACCCGCGAAACTTCGAGCTGTTTCGAGACCTTCGTGAAGCCATGGGAATCACGGTCTTCCGGCAACTTGTCGCGGATGTCGAGCGTCGGCAGCGCGAGAAGGTCGCGGAGACGGTGCTCGTATTCGACCCGGGTGAGCCGCCGCACCGCTCCCCTTCCCTGCGCCTCGATCTCGGCATGATCGGCTTCGGTGATCAAATCCCCTAACAAGGCGACAAAGCCGGCGCGCGCTTCCCCGGAGAGATCGTGCTTTTTCTCCGGCGGCGGCATCTCTCCCGCCGCGACCCGGTCGTGGAGCCGGATCCATTTCGCCCGGTTCGGGGCTTCTTCCGGAGCGAAGGCGAGGTCGAGGAGATTCAGTTCGCCTTCGGCCTGGGAGTCGTCGTGGCAGACGGTGCAATGCTGGTCGAGGAAGGCGGTGATGGCGGCCTCGCCGGCCAAGGCCTGACTTGCCGCGCTTGCCACGGCGAGAACCAGGGCCGCCCGGCACGCTCTCATCGCGCGCCCTCCCCGCGCAAGGCACGCGTCGCGATCCGCCCGGCCTCGATCACCGTGGCGGCAAGGGCGGCGATACGGTTTTCATCAAGACGCTGGGCGGGCCCCGTGATCCAGATCGACGCGACCGCCTGTTCCTCGCGATCGAAGACGGGCACTCCCAGACAATGATGCCCCTCGAGATGTTCGCCGAGATCGGTCGCAAATCCCTCGATGCGGACGCGTCCAAGACAACGATCGAAGTCGGCGCGATCGGCGATCGTCCACGGGTGGAAGGCCTCGAAGGGGTAGTCGTCGAGGAGTTCGTCGCGGGTTTCCTCCCCGGCGTAGGCGAGCAGGCATTTGCCCGGTGCGCTCGTGTGGATGGGAAAACGCGTCCCCCGCTCGACATAGAACTTGATCGGGGCCGTCCCGATGACCCGTTCGAGGACGAGGCCCTCTTTCCCCACGAGAATCCCGAGGTGGGAAGCCTCCCCGGTCACCTCGCTGAGCCAGCGCATCGCCGGCAGTGCCGCCTCGGCGAGCGGGACATCGTCAAGGACGGGTTGCCCGAGCCGCAGGAGTTTCGCGCTGAGCCGGAAACGTTTGTCGGCGTCCCGATGAAGATAGCCGTGTGCCACGAGCGACTGCGTCGTGCGATAGACGAAGTTCGCGGTCAAGCCGAGCTCCGCGGCCAACTCGGTCTGGGTGAGCCCGCCGCTGCGCGAGGCGAGACACTCGAGCACGGCGAGGGCGCGATCCAACGAAGGTGTGCTGAAATCCGGAGAGGCGGGGTCGGGCCGGGCTGCCATTTCTATATTCGCGATCTATCGCAAATGTAGAATACCTCTCGCAATCCGGGCAAGCTCTACGCGGGACGGGATCGCGCGAGGCCCGCGCGCCCCGTCGGGACCTGATCGCGGCGGAGATTGGTCGCTTTCTCCTTGGCGGTCCCCGAGCGTGCTGCTAATCAAAATGCCTCTCCCTCCAACCGCCCCCATGAATCTCGACACCCGTTCTTTCCGCGCCGACGACCACGGACCGCGACTGCTCGTCACCGGCGGAGTGCATGGCGATGAATTCGAACCCATCCTCGCGATCCGGCGTCTCATCCGGCTCTTCACCGGCGACGACCCGCTCGTGAGCGGCAGCGTCACCTTCGTGCCGGTGGTGAATGAAAACGCGTTTTTCCGCGGTCATCGCTGCGCCGAAGACGGGCTCGACCTCGCCCGCACCTGCCCCGGACGGAAAGATGGCAGCATCACCGAACAAACCGCCGCCGCCCTCTCCGATCTCATCCGCGCCTCGACCCATTACATCGACCTCCACACCGGCGGCACGGACCTGAGCGTCTTTCCACTCGCCGGCTACAATCTCGTCGGTGATGCCGCGGTGCTCGAGACGCAACGCCGCATGGCCCGCGCCTTCAATCTGCCGGTGATCTGGGGCACCTCCGCGAATCTCGAGGGACGCTCGCTCTCGGTCGCGCGCGATGCGAAGGTCCCCGCGATCTACTGCGAATACCTCGGATCGGCGACGCGATCGAGCGCCGGAGTCGATGCCTATTTTGAAGGCGTCCTCAACGTAATGGCCGATCTCGGGATGATCCACCGCAGCCTGCCCGCGAGCCGCGTCGAGCAGGTCGTCGAAGACACGCGTCCGGGCTCCGGTCACATGCAGGTCTGCCATCCCGCGCCGATGGACGGTTGTTTCGAACCCGCCGTGGCCCTCGGCGACCGCATCGAAAAAGGCCAGCCGCTGGGTCATGTCCTCGACTTCACCGGCGAAGTAGCGTTGCCCGTGCCCGCGGATGAAAGTGGACGGGTCATCGTGCTGCGCACCTTCCCCCGTGTGCGTAAGGGCGATTCGGCCGGGGTCATCCTGCCCGACCTCCCTCCCGCATGAGCCCCGGCATCTGGAAATGGGCCGGCCGGCTCGGTGACGTGCCCCCCGAGAGATCGCGTTTCACTCTCGGCGAGGGAGACACCCCGCTCGTGCCATCGCGGCGCATCGGCCCCGCGATGGGCCTGACAAACCTCTATTTCAAGCTCGAATCCTCCAATCCGACCGGCTCCTACAAGGACCGCTTCGCCGTCGCCGCCGTCTCGCACCTGCTCGACCGCGGCATCGCGAATTGCCTCGCCACCTCCAGCGGCAACACCGGCGCCGCACTCGCCGCCGCCTGCGCCGTGGCGGGCATCCCCCTTCATCTCGCCATCGTCGAACCGGCTCCCGACGACAAGCTGCGACAGATGCTCGCGTATGGGGCGAAGCTCAGCCGGCTCCGCGGTTTCGGACTCGACCCCACGGCGAGCGCCGAGATCTTCGCAGGCCTACGCCGCCTTTCACAAAAGCCCGGATGGTCGCTCGAGGTCAGTGCCTATGCGATCAGTCCCGACGGCATGCGCGGCGTCGAAACGATCGCCCACGAACTCGACGAGCAGCTCGATTCGCGGATCGACCACGTCTTCGCCCCTGCCGGCGGCGGAGGCCTCTGCCTCGCGGTGGCCCGTGGATTGGATCATTGTCAGGGTGCTCCGGCCATTCACTGCGTGCAGCCAGCGGGGAACGACACCATCGCCGGTCCTCTTCGCGAAGGAAGGAACCACGGACGCCGCGCCGATCCCTGCACCACCACGATCAGCGGTCTCCAGGTGCCAAATGTGCTCGATGCGAACGCCGTCATCGCCGCCTGTCGCGCGAGCGGAGGCAACGGCCACCTCGTGCCCGATGCCGCGATTTACGAACTACAGGGACGTCTCGCCCGCGAGGAAGGCATTTTCTCCGAGCCAGCCGGAGCCGTCGCCTTGGCCGGAGCCTTGCAAGCGGTGGCAAACGGAGAGATCGACCGCGACGCGAGGATCGTCTGTCTCGTCACCGGCAGCGGCTTCAAGGACGGGGCCTCGCTCGCGAAGATGGCCGACGTGGCGGGTGTGCCCTTGGTGGGGTTTGCGGAGTTTGAGGGGTCGTTGGCGCAAGGTAGTTCGTCTTCCCGATCCCCTCGATAGCAGGGCGACAGGAATGTCGCCCCTCCTTGTGGCGGGCTTGGGGCCGAATTCACGCCTCGATCTCATCAAACTCCGCCGAGGCCGCGAGGAGGCCGTTGCGCAGGATCATGAAATCGCCGCAATTGCAGAGGAGCTGGGCACCTTGGTCGCGGCGGCGGCGCAGGTCGTCGGGCGGTCCGGCGGGACATCCCCAGGCCACGCCGTGGGCTTTGCAGGCGGCGGCGACGCGCTCGAAGGCGGCCTCGAGTTTTTCCCCGTCGGGGTCCCCCTCCAACTGATAACGCAATCCGAGATCGCCGGGACCGACGAACAACATGTCAACCCCGGGAACACCGGCGATTTCCTCGACGTTCTCCACCGCTTCGGGCGTCTCGATCTGCACGACGAGGAAGGTCTCGCGATTCGCCCAACGGGTGTATTCGACGTTGTCGGAAGTGATGCGGTAATCCGAGTCGAAGCCCGCGTTGTCGAGACCACGGTCGCCGAGCGGCGGAAACTTCACCGCCTGCACAAGCTGGCGCGCCTTTTCGGCAGTCGAGACGTGGGGAATCATCAGTCCGGTCGCACCCTCCTCGAGGTAGCGGTAAAGCCCGGTCTTCTCGAGGGTGGGAGCGCGGAGGAGACAGTCGATATCGTAGATCCGGAAATGGGCGAGGAGCGTCTGCAGCTCGTGCAGTTCGAGGGCGCGGTGCTCGAGGTCGAGCCAGATGCAATCGAAGCCGGCGCGCGCGGCGTGGGCGATGTAGGACGGGTTGAAGCTGCCGAGGTTGGCACAACGGGCGAGTCCGCCACTGCGGATGGTTTTCAAGGTTTTGCTGGATCTCATCGGGAAAGTTGCAGGAGCGTCTGGGCGGCGCGGACGCGGGCGTCGGCGAAGGAATCATCAAGCATCGCCTCGAGCCGGGCCTGGGTCGAGACGGCTTTGGCATCGCCCGCGAAGGTCGCGGCGTAGGTGCGGATGGCAGGATCCTCCGAGTCGAGATCGCGGGCCAGTTGCGCGAGCCCCTCGGGATCGCCGAGGCAAGCAAGGGCGTTGACGACATAACCGCGGATCACGGGCGTCGGCGCATCTTCGAGACGGCTGCGGAGCGGCTCGATGTCGCTCTTGTCCCCGATGATGCCGAGGAGCCAGGCCGCAATCTGGAGTCCTTCGGGATCTTCGCCATCGCGGCATTCGCGGATGTAGGCGAGAGCTTTCACATCTCCCTTGCGTGCCAGGGCTCCGGCAGCCATGAGGCGCAGCTTGATGTCGCCGCCCTTTTCGAAACGTTCGCGCATCACCGCCTCGTCGCCGAGCTCGACCACCTTGTAGAGACTCTCGGCGGCATGGGTGTGGGCGTAGGAATCTTCGCGCTTCAGCACTTCGGTAAGGACCGCGACATGCTGTCGCTCGCCGGCGCGCACGAGCTCGCGCGCAATGCCGCAGAGGCGCTGGCCGTCGCGTTCGGTGGCCAGCTTCGGCTCGAGCACGGGGATGACTTCCTCGCCGTAGCCACCGAGCGTGAGCCCCTCGGCCGCATGCATCGACACCCAGAATTGATCCTCCGCGGTAAGGCGCAATCCTTCGCGCAGCGTCTGGAGGGCTTTGGCATGGATCTCGGGGGAAAGAGTCATGAGCGGTTTTTCGGCGCGAAGATTCATCGAAGGATGGAAAAAGGCGAACAGGATCAGGAGCGTGGCGGCGTTTCTCATGATGGCCCGATCGTGATCGCCCCGACCGATCCTGTCGAGAACGCATTTGCGCGGCGGGGTGGGTCGGTCGCTTTCCTGCAGCCCGGGAGCCGGGGAAGCTTAAAGATCGCCAGTGAGTGAAACAGGAGCAATCCTGAATTCATAAACTAAGCGCAACACCTTGGGAAGGGAATTCCTCCGGGACCTGGGGTAAAATACGCATGGCCTATCAGCACCTGACAGAAGAAGAGCGATCCCAGATCGCTCAGTTGAAAGCCGCACGCCATGGCGTGC
>JAEUHI010000012.1 GCA_016795385.1 Verrucomicrobiales bacterium
AGCTAAGATAGCCGGCGAAGCGAGGCAATGTCCGCCCTCCTTAGGCGCTCGCGCGGAGAAGGACGTCCATGGCACGCGGTAGCGAGTAAGGAGGCAGGACACTCTTGTCCTGCGTCGCGCCCCGTCAGTTCATCGAGATTCCCGCTTAAGTCAGCGCCATTCGGGTCAGGGAACGGGAAACGGGGTCAGGAAACGGGGTCAGGAAACGGGGTCAGGTCAGGAAACGGGGTCATGGAACGACTTCCGATTTTCCCCCCCCGATCCGCCCGCCTCCCCTCGAAACAGTCCCAAGTCTCTGCAAATCGGCCCCGTCAGCCGTGATTATTTCTAGATTCTAGAATCTCAAAGCTCCCCCTCCTCCACCGCTTCATCCTACCGTGGTGTGCGCGTCCCGGGAAGTCGGGGTCAAAGTCGGGGTCAGGGAACGACTTCCGTTTTCCCCGCTCCCGCCGCATTCCAGGAGGAAAAGAAGAAGCTCCAATCGCCATCGCCTGAGGAACCCTCATCAAGGGACCGGGCGGCGCAAGCCCGGGTTTCCCTTGAAAGTTCGCGCTTGAAGGCAGGGATCACCGAGGGTAAGATTTTCCTACGATGACGACGGTTCTCTCGCGGAAAGGACAGATTGTGCTGCCCGGTGCGGTGCGAGAAATGCTGGCTTTGCAGCCCGGGGACGACTTCGAGGTAACCGTAGAGGACGACGAGACCATCAGCTTGCGGCGCATCAACCGGCCCGCCAATCAGGGACTGGTCGATCTGATGCTCGCCTGCCCTGCGGCGTTCGAGGTTCCGCCCCGCGAACGCGACGATTCGCCGGCTCTCGAGTTATGAGCTACCTCGTCGATACGAACGTGTTCAGCGAATCGGCGAAACGTTCGCCCGACCCGAAGGTGATCGCCTGGCTGCGCGAGCACGAGAGCGACCTCTACCTGAGCGCCATCACCGTGGGGGAACTGAGGCGCGGGATCGAACTCCTTCCCGAGGGGAAGCGCAAAACCCAGTTGCGCGATTGGCTCGCCCGGATCTCCAGCACGATGAAGGGGCGGATCCTCAGCTACAATGTCGCCACCGCCAACGTCTGGGGCCAGTTGAAGGAAAAATGGGATCGCGCGGGATTGAATGTTCCCGCCCTCGACGGGCAAATCGCGGCGACCGCCCATCGTCGCGGCCTCGTTGTCGCCACGCGGAATACGAGTGATTTCGAGGGAACGGGGGTGCGGGTCCACAATCCCTTTGAAGGGTAGCGCCCCGGCATCCGTGTCGTCCCCCCTCCTGCTGAATTCCCCGACGAGGCCAGGAGTGTGATCGATTTGATGATGCGGTGGGTGGAAGTCGAAGAATCTGGAATCTCAAAGCTCCCCATCGTCCACCGCCTCATCCCACCGTGGCGGCCGCGTCCCGGTTTCCCGAAACACTCGCGCCTCTCCGCAGGCGGCGTCGAGCCAGTCGAGTTCCCGGCGTGCCGTCAGCGAAACTTCGCCGACGAGGGCGTCGATGATGGTAGGCTGTCCATTCATGTCGCGCATAATGTTCCGCTCGTGGAGGTCGCCGACCAGCCACGGGATGCCGTCGATCTCGGTGACGAACAGGTGCTGGCGGAGTCCGCCCCCGATCGGGACGATGCCGCACATGGCCGCCTCAGCGGCGGCGAGGTCGGAACGAAAGTCCTCGAAGGGAAAGGCCTGAGGCTGTTTGGCGATCAGATAGCCACCATCGGCAGAAATGCCTGCCAATTCCGTGGGATGCCCACCCCCGCGATTGAGGACGATGAATTTGTCGACCATATCGCTCCAGCGGGCGTCGGTGCTTTCGATTTCAAACCCTTGGGAACGCGTCTGAAAACGGAGCTTTTTCCCCATCGCGCCGCCTGGGCGGAGGTCGAAAAGCTTGTAGACGACGCCATTTTCGGTGTCGAGGAAGGGACTCGCCTCGGCACCGGAGGGAAGAGGGCAGAGAAACGAGGTGGTGAGAAATCCGTCTTCGTGACGGAATCCGAAAGACTCGAGATCGATCAGAGGGATCTTTTGTGCGGTGAGTCCGTCGGTGAATCGATCAGTCCAAACATCAATTGAAACCGTTCGCCTGGGTGGAGCGCTTCTAAAAGCCGCCTCGATTCCGCTCTTTCGTCCGAGGTTAGTGGCATGGCAAGCGGCTCGAATGCCGTCGTTGACGTCCGGTCCGATGATGACCGTGGGTTTTCCGGTGCGGAAGTCGATGTGGAGTTGGAATTCATCGCTCAAAGGGAGAAAGCTGCGAACTTGCGTCGACAAGGTAAGCGCAACGCGGGCCAATGGGAAGCCGCGAATCAGGGCGAATGGAATTTCATCGCCGATGACCGCAGATGGGAGAGGATTTTGACGCGAATGGGGAGGAAATTGGCTGCGAATGGGCCGCGATTTTGGGCGTTCGATTCGTTGTCGTTGGAATCCAACTCCTCGTCCACCTGATGGTCTCGGCGGCGGAAGTGGCACGACTCGACCGAAATCGCGTGCAAGACCGCAAAATGCCGCTGAGGCTTACCTCGTTTCCTCCATGACCGACCCCGTCGAACTCTCCGACCTTCGCTCCGGCGTCCTGACCTCGCCGGCCGATGCCCTGCTTGGTGAGGCGATCGCGGCGACGCTGCGGCTGCCGGCGGAGGACCGCGCCGTGGATTTCGAGGACCGCATGCGCGGGATCGAGGCCTACATGAAGGCTCGTCCGGAGGAGCGGTCTTGGACCTGTGTCTTTTTCACGGGCACGGACGGGTCGCGGATCTTCCGCGGCGGGGTCGGGCACTCGCTGGTGATCGATCCGGACGGACGGCTTTGGCGGGCGCGGAGCTACGAGGATTTCCTGACGACCTACACGATCACGGAACGCACCTGCGAGATCGAGACGCTGACGCCGCTCTATCCGCAGATGCGGGAATACCGATCGAGAGAGGACTGACCGGAGGTGCACCGGGGGGAGGTTGCGGAGAAAGATCGGTCTCAGGAAGGGGGCGGCCGATCCGTTGGAGAGAAAGGAATCGCACCGCGACTCCGTAGTATGCCGATCCAAGTCGAACCATGAAAACCCTCCTCTTCGCCCTTTTCTGCCTTTCAACCGCCAGCGCCGCGCGCCTCCACGCCGAACGGGGGATCGTGGGTGGTCCCGCCGGGGCACTGGAACTCCGGTCCGAACCTCGGGACGAGGCCAAGGCGGTCGCGACGGTGAAGAAGGACGAGATCTTTGAATTCGAGAGCACGGAGGGTCCCGATTGGAGCCGGGTCACGCTATCCTCGGGTCAAGCGGGATTCCTGCCGACGGAGCGGATCCGGCTGTTTTTCACTTTGGATGAAATCCCCGAAAAGGACGAACCCAACTCCGAGGTCGGAGACCACGCGAAGCGCCACGGCTTCGACTACTGCGCCACAGCCCGGGCGGCGGCGCAGGGGGAGGCGGCGGCGATGTTGCGCTATTTCTCGATCACGGACACGGATGGGGCGGCGGGGGAAGGTCATGCCTATTACTCGGGCATGGTCATCCATCTGCTCGGGGATGAAAAACTGGCGGCCTTCCTCGAGTCGCAGCCGATCGATTACCGGATCGGGGTGCGCAATCATTTCTCGGGCGGCTTTGTGAGCTGGGGCGAGGACGAAGGCATGACTTATGGCGAGCGGCATTTTCCGCGGAGCTTTGCCCTGCTCTGTCGGCAGGAAATCACCGACTGGTCCTCGCCGGACGGGCGCTATGCGATCCGGAAGACCTTCAGCAGCGCCCGGGTGACGCGGGACTCGAAGGTGATGAAGGCGGAGCTGATCGAAAAGGCGTCGGGCAAGGTGGTGGCCGACCTCACCGGAGATGACCTCGCCACGGGAACGTTCCGCGAAGGGGCGATCCTCTGGTCGCCGGATTCGCAAGGATTCGCCTACTATTCAGGCGGACTCGCCACGGCCGGTCGGACGGTGGTGTGGCAGCAGGAAGGGGCGACCTTTGTGCGGAAGGAACTGCCGAAACTCGCCTTGCCCGGTCGCGCCAAAGACACGGAGTTGGTCGGTGCGGAACTGCAATGGGAGCAAATCGAGCCGCTGCGCTGGACGACGCCGGAGACGGTGGAACTGCAGCTCCACGAGTATTTTGAGAAGCTGCGGGAAGACCGGTCGATCGACAGCATCGGCCGGACTTATACGGTGAAGTGGCATCCCGCGAAAGGCGAGGTGGAGGCGAAGGAGAAGGTGTTTGAGTAGGCGGTTGGCGGTTGGCGGTTCGCGGTTCGCGGTTGGCGGTTGGCGGTTGGCGGTTGGCGGTTGGCGGTTGGCGGTTGGCGGTTGGCGGTTGGCGGTTGGCGGTTGGCGGTTGGCGGTTGGCGGTTGGCGGTTGGCGCAGTGATTTGAGGGGGGAATTCTCAATGCGAATGGGCCGCGAATGGGCCGCGAATGGGCCGCGAATTCGGCGAATGGGGATTCGTTGAATTCGCGAGATTCGTGGTCTCCCATCTCTTTCACCGCAGGGCGATCCCGTGCCGTTGCCAGAGCGCCTGAAGATCGGCGAGCGAGCCTCGGAAGACATTTCGTTCCACGGGGCGGTCGAGATTGCCGAAGTAGGTGGGGAAGGGATAGCGGCCGTGACTATAGACTTTCGGGACGGAGCGGCCGCCGGTCCATTCGACGCCTCCATATTGCCAGATCGTCCAGTCCGACCACACATTGTATTGCTTGGTGAGGCCCTCGGGATGGCCGGGGATGGGGAACTGGGGATACTTGGGATCGTAGCCCTTGTCATGCGAGTAGAGGGCGATCCAGTAGGGCATGCGGCGAATGCGGGCCTTGGTCGCTTCGTCGGCCTGGCTGAGGAGGGTTTTCAAATGGCCGCTGTTCTCGAGGTAGGCGACGGGGACGACTCCGGTTCGACTCTCGACGCGATCCATGAAACGGAGGATGTCGTCCATCCGCGACTGGGCGTCGAAGTCGCCGACGAGGAGGAGGGAGCCGGCGGTCCAGTCGCGGCTCGCGGCGAGGGCTTTGGCCCGGTCGATGAACTGGTCGGCCTGGGCGACGGCATCGACATGGGTCTGGAGCCGGTAATAGACACCGGGCAACATCCCGACGCGGTCGGCGGCGGTGAGAAAGTTGGCGCATTTGGTGTCGAGGTTGCCGCCTTTACCGGCCCGGGCGATGAGGGCGACGGACCCGGCCTCGCGGAGGGCGGAGACGTCGTGCTCGCTGTAGGCGCGCCCCTCGCGTTGTTTCTCCTTGGGATCGTAGGCGGAGACGTTTACGATCTCGAGGAGCGGTCCGGAAGCGGTCGAGGCGGGTGGCGCAGGCGCTCCCGATTCCACCGGCGTGCGGCATTGGGTGAAGGCGAGCAGAAGCGTGGGAGCCAAGAAAAGAAAGGTGCGGCGGGACATCCGGAAAGGATCGCACGAATCCACGGGATCGCGAGCGTTGGTGCCGGGATGGGGCGGAAGTTTCTCCCGAGGCGGCGGGTTGCCGGGCCCCGATTCTCCTCCTCTTACTCCTACTCTTACCTCTTGCTCCTACTCAATCTCCGAACGTCCGCGCCCCGACCGAGTATGGGTATGAGTATGAGGTAAGGAGCCCAGGGAATCTGCTGGAAGTCTCCACTCTCCTTCACCCCATGATCCGCAGAGCCAGGTAAGGAGCGAGATTGAAGATCAGTACCGCCATCTTGTAGTAGGCGATGAAGCGGTAGCATTCGAGAGGCGCGAGCGACTCGTCGAAGCCGAACATCCTCGCGTGGAGCCGTCCGACCTTCTTGCGGAAGAGCAGCAGGGAAACCGTGATGATGACGAGGAGCCCGAGATTGATGAGCGTGCACCAGCCGAGAAAGTCGCGGAGAGGTTCCAGATACATGGCTTGAGGAGGATGAGGTGGGATGAGGGAGAAGCCGGCCGCGCGGAGGATCCACGCGACCGGCCAGGAGGAGGGGAGTTTTTCCTGACGAAAGGCTAAAAAATCACTCGACCGCTTTCTCGATCGTCTTGCCTGCCTTGCGGAGGGCCTGACCCGCCTCCTCGACGCCGCGCTCGACGGCCTTCGCGGTGGTGCGGGCCGCTTTTTCGGCGCTGCGGCCGATCTCTTCCGCCACTTCGCCGAGTTCTTCGGCCGGGGTCGGCTCGCTGGTGCGGGTGACAGGGCGGGCGGTCCCGGTCTGCTGCGATGATGAGGAAACCGCATCCGAAGGGGCCACCGCGCCCTTGGCCGCGACGCGGTCGCGGACCGTTCCGGGATTGGCGACGGCGATCACACCATGGGCGATGCGGTCGCCCGCGTCACCGGAGGGTTGGGTGCCCTTGTCTTCACCCGCATGGACGATCACGGCGCGGCCGATGATGGCATTCTCGCCTTCGGTGAGGGAGAGGCCTTTCACGGTGAGGACGAGATTGGCATTGCCATCGGCGTCGGCCTGGAGGTTGCCGAAATCGCCGGGGTGCTTCACCTCGGAATCCGGCAGGCCGTGATCCGTTCCGGCGGGATTGAAATGCCCGCCGGCGCTGCTGCCATCGGGAGCGGAGAGATCGCCGAACTCATGTACATGGATGGCGTGTTTGGCGTCGGCCTTTAGTCCGCTGACACGTGCCGTGACGCGTACCTGATCATCCTTCATGGCCTCAAAAGTAACGTGACCCCGCGCTTCATTTCCCTCGGTCGGGGTGAGCACCGCCACAAGGGTTCGGGGCATCTGCTGGTCGTGGTCTGGATCGGTCGCCGCCGGATCGCCGGGATTTGAATCGGCTTTCGAATCCCCGGCCACGAGCGGAGCGGGGTGTGCTTCCTGTGCGACGAGAATGCCCGGGCAGACTGCCAGAAGACAGGGGATGAGAAGGTAATGCAGGGATTGGGGAAGGAGGAGTTTCATGATGGAAGGAGGGTTGATGGTTTCCCCTCACTCCTTTTGCAGGCGCTGTGCCACGTGATGGGGAAAGCCTACAAGCCCCTGAAGCAGAGGGCTCTGCAGGGCTAAGCGGATCAGTCGAACAAGCCGCTCTCCGGGTCGGCGATGAGCGCGATGCAAGCCGTCGGCAGGCGAATTGCACGATTTCCTGCGTGACCTTTTCCGCCGCACGGAGGAATATGGCCGGGTCCCGGGCTCGGCCGGAGCGGGGACGAAGCATTCGGCGTTTTCCCCCGATGATGATGAAATCGAAACCCGCCTTGTTATTGGCTCTTGCCGTTGTCGCCCTTTGGCTCGGAATCACGATTGTGGGTGGCAATCTCCAGAGCGGAGGGAAGTCCGAGCTCGACGATCTGGTGAAAAGCGGGCCGCTCTGGGGCGTGTGGACGGCGCTGACTTTTCTGGTGATCCTGACGCTGGCCTTTCGTTGGAAGGGCCTGGGTTTGGCCCGTCCGGACTGGAAGGAAGCGATCCGCTTGATGTGGTTGCCGGGGCTCTTCATCGTCGGGATGCTGGGTGGAGCCTTCACCGGGACGTTGCCGACCGGGGCCGTTCTCTTCTGGATTTTCGTGAACAGCATGATCGTGGGGATCTCGGAGGAGTGGGCCTATCGCGGTATTCTCCTGAAGCCTTTGCGCGAGCGATTTCCGGTGATGACGGCAGCACTTCTGACCTCGGTCATCTTCGGGATGTCGCATGCCCTCAATGGTTTCGTCACGGGTGACTTCGGGAAGGCGCTGGTGCAGGCGGTGGCCGCGTCGATGAGCGGTCTCCTCTTCACGGCCTTGCGTCTCCGCACGGGTTCTCTCCTGCCGGTGATGCTGCTCCACGGGCTCTGGGATTTTTCGGTCTTCTTTCTCGCGCTCAGCGTCGGAGGTGACGCGGGAGGGGCGGAGAAGTCCGCCGGCGATGGTGGCCTTGCCGCCTGGCTCGCGCCGATGGTGATGGTCACGCCCAATTTTCTCTACGGTTGGTATCTCCTGCGTCGCACGAAGCGGGGCGACCTGGAGAGACAGGGTGCGGTCGCGGACTGAAGAGGGTCGGATCGCGCCCCTTTTCCGCTGGACGGTCGGCGGTCCGGCCGCTTCCTTTGCCGGGTGAAGTTCTACAAGGATGCGGTCGAGACGGACTCCAGGGATT
Source organism: Verrucomicrobiales bacterium (assembly GCA_016795385.1). Classification (GTDB taxonomy): domain Bacteria; phylum Verrucomicrobiota; class Verrucomicrobiia; order Verrucomicrobiales; family DEV007; genus Arctic95D-9. The sequence goes on from JAEUHI010000012.1 coordinate 8,017, forward strand.
ACTCCGGGATCGGGATCCTCGTGAGCAATCTGCTCGTCATTGTCTTTGCGGTGATCCAGGGCTGGAGCCTGGGATCGATGATGGTGATCTATTGGGTGCAGAGCGTCGTCATCGGGATCTTCCATGTGTTCCGCATGTTGTTGTTGCGATCCTTCTGCACGGAAGGCTTCACGAGCAACGGCACGCGGGTGCCGGAGAATGCGAAGGGCAAACGCAGCACGGCGGTTTTCTTCGCGATCCACTACGGATTTTTCCATCTGATTTACGGCATCTTCCTGGTCGCGGGAATGGCGACGGGGGAACCCGAGACGGGAGCCGTCGCGAGCGCCGCGGGAGGGATGGCCGGATGGTTCGAAGGGCCGGTCTGGTTCGTGATCTCGGTCCTCGGATTCGTCGCCGGGCACGGGTATTCCTTTTATCAGAATGTGAGGGCGGATCTGGAACGTCGTCCGAATCTGGGCGTGATGATGTTCATGCCCTACGCCCGCATCATCCCGATGCACCTCACGCTCATCCTCGGAGGCATGGCCGGGGCCACCCTCGGATCGATGCTGCTTTTCTCGGGACTGAAGACGGCGGCGGATTACCTCATGCACATCGTCGAACACCGCGTCCTGCAAAAGAAACATGAAAAGAAACCCTGACAAAACGACCTTCTCCGGGGTCTTGCTGGCGCTGGGCCTGACGGCGTGGACGGCGGCGGCGGAGCCGCGGATGAGCTATCTGGAAAACGGGTCGATCAAGGTCGGGGTCGATCTGGATCTCGGCGGTGCGATCACGTGGCTGTCGACGGTGGATGGGGTGAACCGGGTGAACAATTTCGACCATGGCCGCCAGATCCAGCTTTCCTACTTCTCCGGGCCGGTGCCTTTCGAGACGCCGGATCAGAAACCCTCGGAGCACTGGCGTCATCTCGGGTGGAATCCCATTCAGGCGGGCGATGATTTCCGCAACGGCTCGGAGGTGATCGAGCACCGCAACGATGGCCGGGAAATCTACGTGAAATGCCGTCCTTTGCAGTGGCCGCTCGATGGCGTGCCGGGCGAGTGTTTCTTCGAATCGTGGCTCGCGCTCGATGGTGTCGCACTCGTCGCCCGCGCCCGGATCACGATGGAGCGGAGCGACCAGACGCAATACCCGGCCCGGCTCCAGGAGCTGCCGGCTCTCTATGCGAACGCGGATTATCATCGCGTCGTGAGCTACACGGGAGCGCGGCCGTATGCGGACGAAGCGGCGGAGGTGATGCCGCGGTCGGAAACGAAACATCCCTGGACCTTCTGGATCGGCACCGAGCAATGGTCGGCCTTGCTCGATGAGAAGGACGAAGGCCTCGGCCTCATCACGCCGGGGCGCTATTGGTTCACGGGAGGTTTCGCGGGTCGTCCGGGCGGCAGTGACACGCATGCCACGGACACGGGCTACCTCGCGGGGCAAGGATTGGAGATCCTCGATCACAATGCGGTGCACGAATTCCGCTACGAGGTGGTGGTGGGATCGCTCGCCGAGATCCGGGCGCGCGCCGCGACCCACGCTCCGAAATCCCCGCCTGTGTGGAAATTCTCCAACGATCGCCAGGGTTGGCACTATCGGGATGCCCGGGACACGGGCTGGCCGTTGGGTGGAATGTTAGAGGTGGTGGCGGACGGTGGCGACCCGCAGATCGTCAGTCCGGTCACGCTTTGGAACGCGGAGGAGGCGCCTTTTCTCGTGATCGAGGCCGCGTTCACCACCGGCGAGCCGCGCGCGACGCTGTATTGGCGGCGGCTCGGCGAAGCGGGTCCGGGACCGGAGGACCACGTGGCCTTCCCCGTGCCGGAGGACGGGGCTTTCCACGAAATTGTCGTGCCGCTCGGGGAAAGCGCCTCCTATCGGGGGCCGATCGTGCAACTCCGCCTCGATCCGGTCTCCCAGGGGCGGCCGGAAGCGCGGGTGAAAATCCGGTCGATCTCGTTGCACCTGACGGACCCGCGTGGCGGGAATCAGCGAAAAACGGTCTTTCCGATACGGGAGGGAGCATTATAATGGCGGCCCATGTCCGAAAACGACCCCCAAATGCCCGACAAACCCGTAAAACTGATGGCCGTGAACCGGGGCGAGATCGCCATCCGGATCTTCCGTGCCGCGACTGAGCTGGGATTGCGCACCGTCGCGATCTACGCCGAGGAAGACCGTTTCTCCCGCCACCGCTTCAAGGCGGACGAGGCCTACCGGCTGCGCAAGGAAAAGGGGCCTGTCGGCGCCTACCTCGACATCGAGGGCATCATCCATCTGGCCAAGGAGAAGGGCGTCACCCTGATCCACCCGGGCTATGGCTTCCTTTCCGAAAACGCGGACTTCGCCCGGGCCTGCCGCGAAGCGGGGCTGAAATTCATCGGTCCCGATCCCGAGATGCTCGACGCCATGGGCGACAAGGTCTCGGCCCGTGCCCTTGCCAAGAAGGTCAATGTTCCCACGCTGCCGGGAACCGAAGAACCGGTCACCGATCGCGCCGAGGCGCTGAAGATCGCCCGCGAGATCGGCTTTCCCCTCATCATCAAGGCGGCGTTTGGTGGCGGAGGACGCGGCATGCGGGTCGTGCAGAAAGAGGCCGATCTCGATGGCCTCCTCGACCAGGCCCAGACCGAGGCGGCGAACGCCTTCGGCAATCCAGCCGTCTTCCTCGAGCGTTTTGTCGGCCGTGCCAAACACATCGAGGTGCAGATCCTCGGCGACAAACACGGCAACATCGTCCACCTCCACGAGCGCGATTGCTCGGTGCAGCGCCGTCACCAGAAAGTGATCGAGATCGCGCCCTCGGTGAATCTCGATGAAACCGTCCGCCGCGAGCTGTGCGAGGCCTCGGTGAAACTTTCCAAGGAAATCGGCTACAACAACGCGGGCACGGTCGAGTTTCTCTACGACATCGATTCGAAGGAGTGGTTCTTCATCGAGATGAACCCCCGCATCCAGGTCGAGCACACCGTGACCGAGGTCATCACGGGGATCGACCTGGTCCGCTCGCAGATCCTCGTCGCCCAGGGGCACTCGCTCTTCAGCCACGAGATCGACATTCCGAAGCAGGAAGACATCCCGCGCAACGGCTACGCGGTGCAGGCGCGCATCACCACGGAAGATCCGGCCAACGGATTCTCTCCCGACTACGGCAAGATCATCAACTACCGCTCCGCCGCCGGCTTCGGCATTCGTCTCGATGCGGGAGCGGGCGACGCGGGATCGGTTGTGACTCCCTACTACGATTCGATGCTGGTGAAGCTGACGGCCTTTGGTCCCCGCTTCGACATCGCGCTCCAGCGCATGAACCGTGCCCTGCGCGAATTCCGCATCCGCGGGGTGAAGACGAACATTCCCTTCCTTGAGAACGTCGTCCTCGACGACACCTTCCGCTCGGGCAACGCGACGACGCGCTTGATCGACACGAATCCCGATCTCTTCAAATTCCAACCGCGCCGTGACCGGGCCACGAAGCTGCTGTCGTATCTGAGCGACATCACCGTCAACGGCAACAACACCGCCAAGGGTTATCGCCCCGCCGAGGTGCTTCTGCCGGCGCGGGTGCCGGCCTTCGATCTGAAGGCGGGTGTTCCGAAAGGGTCGCGCGACCTGCTCCTCGAACTCGGGCCGGAAAAATTCGCCGCCTGGATCCGCGAGCAGAAGCCGCTCCTCATCACCGACACGACGATGCGCGACGCGCACCAGTCGCTCATCGCGACGCGGATGCGTTCGGTCGACATGCTCAATGTCGCGGAAGTCGTCGCCCACCGTACGCCGAATCTCTTCAGCCTCGAAATGTGGGGCGGTGCGACCTTCGACACGGCGATGCGTTTCCTCAAGGAATCGCCCTGGGACCGTCTCCGCGACCTCCGCGAGAAGGTGCCGAACATCTGTTTCCAGATGCTGTTCCGCGGATCGAACGCGGTCGGCTATTCGAACTATCCCGACAACGTCGTGGCCGGCTTCGTGAAACACTCCGCCGAGGCGGGCATGGACATCTTCCGGATCTTCGACTCGCTCAATTACCTGCCCAACATGCAGGTGGCGATGGAGGCGGTCCGCAACGAGACGAAGTCGATCTGTGAGGCCGCCGTCTGCTATACCGGCGACATCGATGATCCGAAGCGCGACAAGTATTCGCTGAAATACTACATCGCCAAGGCCAAGGAACTCGAGAAGATGGGCGCCCACATTCTCGCGATCAAGGACATGGCCGGTCTCTGCCGTCCCTTCGCGGTGAAGAAACTCGTCGCCGCCCTGCGCGAGGAGATCGGACTGCCGATCCACTTCCACACCCACGACAGCTCGGGCATCAACGCGTCTTCGGTCCTCTCCGCCGCCGATGCCGGGGTCGATATCGCCGATCTCGCGATCGCCTCGATGTCGGGCTCGACGAGCCAGCCGAATCTCAACTCCGTCTGCGCGGCCCTGCGCGGGCACGAGCGCGATCCCGGGATCGATCTCGACGCGCTGAACGAGATGTCGGATTACTGGGAGGAAGTGCTCGAGTTTTACAAGCCCTTCAACACCGCGCCGCGCGCCGGCTCGGCCGAGGTGTATTTCCACGAGATGCCCGGCGGGCAATTCACGAACCTCAAGGAGCAGGCGAACGCCATGGGACTCGGCCACCGCTGGCCCGAGATCGCCCGCACCTACGCCGAGGTGAACCAGCTCTTCGGCGACATCATCAAGGTGACGCCGAGCTCGAAAGTCGTCGGCGACATGTGCATGTATCTCATCACCCGCGGCATCCGTCCGCAGGACGTGCCCTCGCTCGCGCCCGGTTCTCACGACTTCCCCGAGTCGGTCATCGACATGCTCTCGGGCGGTCTCGGACAACCCGACGGCGGTTGGCCGAAGGACGTGCAGAAGGTCGTGCTCGGCGACCGTGTCGCGACGACGAAGCGCCCCGGAGAGCTGGCCGCTCCCGTCGATCTCGAGGCGACCCGCGTCGAACTCGCAAAGAAACTCGACCGCCCCGCGAGCGACGACGATCTCTACAGCCACCTGATGTATCCGCAGGTCTTCGCCGACTTCGACCAGTTCATGGCGAACTACGGCGAGGTCTCGGGACTGCCGACTCCGGCCTTCTTCTATGGTCTCTCCATCGGCGAAGAGATCGAGGTGCAGATCGATCACGGGAAACTGCTCTTCATCAAGCTCATCGGCATCGGTGAAGCCGACGACGAAGGGCGCCGCAACGTCTTCTACGAACTCAACGGCATGCCGCGCGAGTCTCAGGTGCTCGACAAGGCCCTCGCTCCGAAGAACGCCGTGACCAAGCCGAAGGGCGACGCGAAGGATCCGCTGCAGGTCGTTGCGCCGATGCCCGGCATGGTCACCGATCTCGCGGTGGGGGTGGGTACGCACGTGAAAGCCGGCGATCCCATCATCACCCTCGAGGCGATGAAGATGCTCACCACCATCTCCGCCAACATCGACGGCACCGTCACCGAGATCCTCGTGAAAAAGGGCGACTCGGTCTCGACCGACGATCTCCTGGCGCGGCTGGAGGCGTAAGTCACTCCGCCGCTTCCGGCTTTTCCTCGATCTTCCTCATCGCCTGATACAACACGGCGATGAGGATGGCGACGGCGAGCGCGATGATACTCCAGAGCGCTGGTTTGGAGTCGAGGATGCCGGGTCCTGCGGGCTCGGCTGCTTCGGTGCGGTAGTCGGGGTTGGGGAGTGCCTCAGCCGGTACGACGGTCTGGGTCGGCACCCCGCGACTGATGGCGGCTCTGAGTGCGGCGGTGTCCAATGGTGTTTTTGTCAGGGTCGCTTCCTGACCGCCGAGGAAAAGCACGGGTCGGTCTCCGGGATCGGCGAGGAAGAGGAGCTCGTGGGCCGTGGTCTGGGCGTGGATCGCTGAGAAGGTCACCGGGGCGTTCGCTCCATTCTCGATGAGAAGCCGCCATCGCTCCGCGCGGGTTTCGGACAGGGGGATGGAAAGGCTTTCATCATGGAAGTCGCCGACCTCGAAACGATGGAGATGGGTCTGATGGATCGTCCGCCACGTGTCGTCCATTCCCGGCACCTGGATGGAGATCGCACGGCGGAAATTGCGGTCGGCGGTCTTCAGGAAGAGGTAATCGATCGGGAGGTTGCCGCCGTCGAGCAGGATCTCGGTGACACCGTCGGGCAGATTCGTCTGTGACGTGAGGGGCAGCGGGATGATTTCACGTCCCCTCTCATCCAGCGGATGGGTGTCCTCGCTTTGACCCGGGGAGAGTACAAAACGCAAGCCATCGATCCGGAACGCCCTCGTCTCGACAGTGCTGGATTCCGTGACGGTGAGTCCGGAGGCGTCGGCAACGGTCCGGGTGATCTCGCGGAGACGGGTACGTTGCGTGTCGGTCGCGTCGGCGATGCGGAGCCGGAGCGTTCGCGAATTCACCTCCGGCACCTGGATCGCGGTGTGCCGGAAGTCGAGGAAGCGCCGGTGGTCGAAGATCACGCCGTCGGAGACGACTTCTTTCCACTCGCCATCCGTTCCGGGAACGGCGATGGAGACGCCTTTTTCAAAATCGCTCAGCGGCGTGTCGATTTCGAGCCGGACCGAGCCCGGCAAGGGGCTGCCGAAACTCACGACGATTTCCAAGGCCCCATCCGGCGTTTCGTCCAAGGACTCGATTCGATGGCCCCCTACAAAGTCGCCGAACCTTGCGGGGCCATATGTGCGCTGCCGCACGGTGGGTATCTCCTGCCAGGTGTCGCCCTTCTTCTTCGCGAGCCGCAGGGTTCGGAAACTCCGATGCATCCCGGCGTCCATGGCGATGCGGAAGAGGCCTGCTTCCGATTGGATTTCTCCGATCTCGCGAAGCTCCGGGAAAGGGGTGGGATCGAATCCGGCTGGAGCCGGTTCCTCCGCGATGCTGCTCAAGCACGCCAGAAGAACACCGAGGGTCAGGGCGAAGCGATTCATGGGCGGGCCTCCTTGTTTTCGGGTTCAGGGTCCCCGTCCTCCTTCGCCGTTTCGAAATGTTGGCTGAAGCGGAAGTAAAGGAAAGATCCTGCCAAAACCACCACGCCGAGGACGATGAAGGCGATGATGCGGTAGAGCTGGTCAAGCCCGGCGAGGTCGACGAAGAAGACCTTCAGGATCGTGCCCCCGAGCAGGACGAGTCCGATTCCCCGCAGGGCGGCGCGTCCCCTGAGGATGCCGGCGAGGAGCAGGGTGATGGCGAAGAGCGACCAATAGATCGAGATCCCGCCCATGCGGAAGTCGGGCAGGAAGCGGGTCAAGCCGGTCCAGATCTCGAGGCTCGAATAGAGGAACGCGGCGGCGAGGGCGGCGTAGCCGAAGATCCGACCAGTGTCATCCTGATCGTTCCGACGGATGAGGGTGCGGGCGGCGAAGAGCAGGTAGAGGATCACCGCTCCGTAGTCGAGCGAGCGCATCAGGAAGCCTTCGGCAAAGTCGCGCCGGGCAAAGGCGAGGTCGAAGCCGGGATTCCAGAAGAGGAAATCGAAGACAAACACCTTCACGACGAGGGCGACGCCGAGGATCCAGAAGAGCACCGTGGCCAGCCCCGAGCGGTTGACCACCATCTCGCGGAGGAGGAGCGCACCGAGGCCGACCCAGACGAGGGTGAGACCTGGACGCATGAGCGGGTCGAAGACCTGGTCCATCGTCTTCCAGACTTCGAGATTCAAGTAGACGAAAGTGAGGGCGACGACAATCCAGAAGCAAACCCGGCCCACGCCCGATTGACCGGGGAGGGGGCGGATGTCGTTGCCTTCTCCGACCGACCAGGCCGACTCGGCACCGCCGTCATGACGGAAGAGGCGTCCTGCCGCAAAGAAGGACCCGATCGGAATCCCGAAGATGAAGAGTCGCTCGACCAGACCGAGGAAATAGTCCTTCGCCGGCATTCGCTCCGAGATCCCGTCGAATTGACCGTGGAAATCGAAGATGGCGAGACGTCCGAGGACGATGAGGTAGAGCAGGTAGGCGAGCTGGCGGAGGAATTCGCTGCGCATTTTCGAGGCGATCCAGAGCATCACGAAGGCCTGCAGCGCCCAGCTCACCGTGATCCAGCCCTTCGTCAGGACGATGGGCAGGGTGATCGCGACGAAGAAAGAGGCGAGCCCCATGAAACTGAGCAGCAGCCCGCGGTCGCGCAGGTCGCGCTTCAGGAAGACCACGATGTGGAGGATGTAAAAGACCGCGAGTCCCAGGGTGAGGATGGCGACCGCCTCGCGCCGGTAGGTCTCGGTGATGCAGCCAATCGAGAATCCGGTGAAGGCCGCGGCGTTGAGGAAAAGGAAGAGCAGCTCGAGCACGGTCGAGGTTTTGCGGTGCACGACCTGGTAGACGAAGGTGACCGACGAGAAGAGCGCGAAGAAGGCGAGAAGGAAGGGCATGAACTCGCGGAAACGCTCCGGCGTGAAGCTGCGGTCGAGCGCGAGGATCACGAGAAGGCAAGTCGCGAGGAAACTCAGGTAGTGAAGGAGACGCCATTCCCTCCGCGCCGCGATGAAGAACATGCCGAGACCGAGGAGGAGGACGTAGCCGAAGAGCATCACGACACTGTCGTTCCCCGTCTTGATCATCAAGGGCGTGCCGTAGCCGCCGAGCAGCCCTAACACAGCCACCAAAAGGCTGTTGAAGCGCACCGCGACGACTCCCGCCGTGGCCGTGACGAGGATCATCAGGGCAAAGGCGGCAATGGGACCGAAGAGTTCGTAACCGGGCTGATGGGCGGTGAAGAAGCTGAAGTAGAGCGTCGCGAAGCCGGCTCCGGCGAGCCCTTGGCCGAGCATGCGGTAGCGTCCGCCGAAAAGCTTCAGGCCCCCTGCGACGAGTCCGGCCCCGGCGAGGGTGGTGAGGAGGACGCGGGCGGTGGGTCCGATGTATCCTTTGGTAATTGAATACTTGAGGAAAAACCCGATCCCGATGACGAGGATCAGGACGCCGATGCGGATCAACCAGGTCGTCGCCACCGCGAATTCCATCGTCACGCCCTTCGGACGATGCTCTTCGCCCACGATGATCCAGTTCCAGATCCGTCCGAGGATTTCGCGGACCGCGCTTTCGATCCGGCCGGGTTCCGATTTCACCGCTGCAACGGCGGCCGGCCGTGGGGTGGCGAGGGGATGGGGAACGACCGTCCTTTCCGGCAGCGGAGGTGGCGCGGCCCCGCGATATTCGGGGGCAGCTTCCGGTGGTTCCGGCGCGGAAGTTTTCTCCTCGGCAACGGGGAGGTCTACGGGAAGCTCCGGCTCCGGCGCTGGAACGGTTACCGGGGGGCGGAGACGGAGATCGCGCACTGTCTGCGAGAGGTCGCGGGTGAGCGTGCGGAGATCAGTGAGATGACTTTCCAGCCTCGAGAGTCGCGAGAGAGTGACGACAGCGAGGATCAGCAAGGTGATCGCGAGGAGAAAGAGAAAGACTTCCATGGGCGCGGGCAGGGTTCGGTTCGCGGGCATCCTACGCGAGATCACACCCAGGAAACCAATCGATAATGTGGCAAAAAATCATCGATTGGATCGATGTTTCCTTGGGGCCATCCCCCGAAAGAGCGATCGGGGTGACCCTAAGAGCGCTACTTCACCCCGCAATGACGCAAGTTGCCGGGACCCTCGATTGATCGGAATCTTTGCGGATGAGCATGAAAGGACTCAAGCGAAACTGCGAGGGTTTGGGCCGTCGGGACTTCATCCAGACCGGATTGGGTGCCCTCGGGGGCATCGGTCTTTCCCAGATGCTCGGCATGCGCGCCGCCAGCGCCGCGGCGGGCAGCCCGGTGGTAACGAACAACAACACCCGTTGCATCCTCATCTGGCTCGATGGTGGTCCCTCGCACTACGAGACCTTCGATCCGAAACCTGATGCGCCCTCGGAGATCCGCGGCGAGTTCAAGTCGATCCCGACCTCCGTCCCCGGCGTCCATTTCTCGGAGAAATTTCCCAAGCTCGCGAAGAGTTTCGACCTCTTCACCGTGGTCCGCTCCATCGCCCACGTGCAAAACAACCACGGGGCCGGCAACCACTACCTCATGACCGGTTCGCCCACGCCGGTGCCGGTCGGCTGCGGTGCTTTTGTCACCTTCCATCCCAGCTATGGGTCGGTCGTCAGCCATCACCGCCAGGTGCCGCATGGCATGCCGGCCTACGTCTCGACGCCGCGGATCTCCCGGTCGGGTGGTCCGAATTTCCTCGGGGCCCAGCACGCCCCTTTTGTGATCGCGGACAATCCCGACAGCAAGAGCTTCCGCGTCCGCGACGTCTCCCTGCCGAAGGAGATCGAGGACGGCCGCGCCAAATCGCGTGTCGAGCTGCGCCGATCCCTCGACCAACTCCGCCGCATCACCGACACCGCGGCGGAAGATCCGGCGGTCTCGTTCGACGAGTATTACGCCCGCGCCTTCGACCTCGTCACCTCGACCGAGGCGCAGAAGGCCTTCGACATTTCCCACGAGCCCGAGAACGTCCGCGAAAAGTACGGTCGCAATGACTTCGGCCAGCGGCTCCTCCTCGCCCGCCGTCTCACCGAGGTGGGCGTGCCTTTCGTCACCGTCTACTACGGCGGATGGGACGACCACCGCACCCTCTTCGAGAACTTCAAGAAGGACAAGGCGGAGCGCGTCGACACCGGCGTCAGCGCCCTCATCCAGGATCTCGCCGAGCGGGGCACGCTGGAGAACACCATGGTGCTTTTGTTAGGTGAATTCGGCCGCACGCCGAAGATCAACAAGGACGCGGGACGCGACCACTGGTCGTTCGCCATGAGCGTGCTGATGGCCGGAGCCGGCATCCCCGGTGGCCAGATCGTCGGGGCGACCGACGTGAAGGGCTACTACGCGAACGAAAACATCTACGCGCCCGAGGATTTCGCCGCGAGCCTCTACACGAAGATGGGCGTGGATCCGACGACCGTCCTGCACGACACGAACAACCGTCCCGTGCAGCTCGTGAACAACGGCCGCCTCATCAAGGAACTCTTCGCCTGATCGACCGGCATGCGCGGTCCCGCCATCGTCTCCGCGCTTTTGTTTGCGGCGCTCCCGGCCATCGCGGCCGTGCCTGCGCTGGAATCGGTCTTCCCGGCCGGCGGCAAACAGGGTGCGGAGATCGATGTGACCCTGTCAGGCAAAATCGAGCCGTGGCCCTGTGCGATCTGGTTTTCGGAGAAGGGCCTCACCTTCACGCCCGATCCGGCCAAGGCGGGGACGGGTAAAATCCGGATCGAGGCCTCGGTGAAACCGGGCCCCGTGTATCTCCGCGCCCACAACGCCGAGGGCGCGAGTCCGCCGCTGCTCTTCATCGTCGGCGACCAGACCGAGATCAACGAGGAGGAAAAAGACAACAGCACCCTCGCCGGAGCGATCGCGCTCGATCGTGCGAAGCTGCCCTTTGTCATCAACGGCACGCTCTCCGCTGGCGGAGAGTTGGATGTCTACCGGCTCCCGCTTGAGAAAGGCGAGACCCTGCACGCGCGCGTCGAGGGATATGGCCTGCGTTCGCTCATCGATCCCGCCCTGCATCTGCACGACGCCGCGGGAAATCGTCTCATCCTCCAGCACGATGGTCCCGCCAATCTCGATCCGGGTTTCACCTTTACCGCTCCGGAAAAGGGCGACTATCTGATTTCGCTCGCGGGCTTTTCCCATCCCCCGGCGGCGAGCGTCGCCTACACCGGCTCGAAGAACTCGCATTACCGGCTCCATCTCGCGTTGAAGCCCGGACAGATTCCAGCGCGTCTCGTGCCCACGGATCTTGGTGCCGACACCGTGGCCGGTCCAGTCACTCCTGGTAAGGCGGTGGTCGGCACCCTCGCGAAGGCCGCGACTCCGATGGTGTATCCTCTCACCGCAAAGAAAGGCGAGGTGCATCTCATCCGCGTCGAGGGGCGCGCCCTTGGGTTTCCCATCGATCCGGTGATGCGCCTGCTCAAGGCCGATGGTTCGGAGATCCGCAAGGAAGACGACTCGAACAAAACCTCCGATCCCGAATATCTCTGGACCGTGTCCGCGGATGGCGATTACCAGGTCGAGGTTTCCGACCGCTTTTCCCGGGGTGGTCCGGAGATGCGGTATCGTCTGACGCTTTCGCCATCGACGCCGGATTTCACCGCCACACTCGACAAGGCGCAATATGCGATGGAGCGCGGCAAGCCTCTCGAAATCAAGGCGACCGTCACCCGGCTGCGCGGACACAAGGAGAAGCTCGTCGCGAGCGTGACGGGATTGCCGGCCGGCATCACCCTGACCGCTCCTGAGGTGCCCGAAAAGGGAGGAGAGGTGATCTTGAAGCTCGAAGCCAAGGCCGATGCCGCCGGATTCAGCGGACCCCTCCGTGTCGTTTTCAAAGAGGAAAAGGCCGAAGGGGCGAAGTCGGAGAAGACGGCCGTCTTTTCCTTCAAGGATGACAACTACCGCGGTGCCTACGCGATCGATGAGATCGAATCGGTCTGGCTGGCTTTGCCCCCGGTGAAGGAAGAGCCGAAGAAAGAGGCACCGAAGAAGGAAGAGAAAAAAGAGGAGAAGAAGCCCGAGCCGAAGAAGGAAGAACCGAAAAAGCCCGAGGCCAAAAAAGAGGAGCCCAAAAAGCCCGAAGCCAGGAAAGAGGAGCCGAAGAAGTGAGGCTCTATTTCGTTTGTGTGACCGTCGTGGCATCCCGCAGGATCCAATAACGCGGGTAGCCGTCGAGTTTCACGGTCAGTGTGCCGGTCGCGTCGATCGGATCTTCGTTGCCCATCTCATCGACGAAGACAACTTCTTTTCCATCGTGTGCGAGTGTCACCGGTGCGGGAGTCTCACCGAGATGGAATCCGGCGACGATGAGATCAGTTCCCTTCTTGAAGACATACAAATGTTCGCCGTCCGACTCGACGAGCGTCTCGTGGAATGAGCTATTTGTCAGGGTGCCGGTGAGCGCGGAGATCGCCGCGTAGACGAAGCGCGGGCAATACTGGTAATCGACCAGCCCGAAGTCGGGCGGGCCGTCGCGGCCGGGACCCCGGGTCATGCGCGAGCAGAAGAGGAGGATGCCGGCGTGGCCGTTCGCCCACGAATAGAGCACCTTCTGGGCGTCGACCTGGGCCTGGCGGCGCTCCTGATCGAGACGCCAGGCGCTGTAGCCCGCCTCGGTGTTCACCCAGCGGTCGAGCGTTTCGCCCGCCCCGGCCTGGAGGCGCCGCATCGTCGCGAAGCTGCGTTTGTAGTCGGCGAGATTGCCGTGGGCATTATAAGCGGGCAGGTCGATGAGACCGCGCAGCTCGCGGATGAAGTAGGCGCATTTCGCTTCATCGACGAGCGAATACCCGCCCTGGGTCACCGGCAGATGGGGGGCGACGCGGCGGATCTCGTCGAGGGAGAAACGGTATTGCGTGACGAACTCCTCGTTCGTGCCGGACCAGTAACCGATCTGGTCGGGCTCGTTCGAGACCTGCACGAAACGGGCGTGTTCGCCATAGCGCTCCACGAGCGCGGCGAGGTAGGCGCGCTGCGGCTTTTCCTGATGGGGATAACGCCAGCGGTTTTTCCCTTGATCCTCATACCGCGGCAACACCGCCCAGTCGGCCGAGTTCATCGTTTGCAACACGAGCTGGAATCCTCGCGAGGTCCAGGATCCGACCGCCGCGTCCATCCGGGTGAAGTCGAAATAAAATTCCTCTTCCCCCACCTTGGTTTTTTTCCGACCCATCTCGAGCGATTCATCCGTACGCACGACCTGGATCCCCGTGCGGGCGATGAGCGAGGCTTCGAGATTCCTTGCCTGCTCCTCCGACAGTCCCGCAGGCAGGGTCGGATCGCCTCCGGGTTTCCAATGGTAGCGGCCGGGAAAGGCGCAGATCCCGACGAAGAACTCGTCCTTCTTCCAAGTCTCGCGGGCCGTGTTGAGATCGCGGGTGGCGGCGAGATTACGGATGAGGCGGCGGATGCAAACCCCGTCTTTCCATCCGTCGAGCGTCAGGAGATAGCTGCCGAGGCCGTTGATGCCAATCGAGATCTCCTGTTCCTTGCCCGGCTCAATCGTCCATTGGCGCACGAGGGTGTTGTGCCAGTTCCACACCGACAAGGTGGCCCGGTCGTATTGCGATGCATCCACCGAAACGAGGAGCCGGAATGGCTCAGCGGTGGGGCCGGTGCGGCTCCATGCGTAGGGCCCCCGGACGGGCACGAGCGAGAGCCCGTCGCCGCTGAGCCGATGTTCGGCGACGACGTCGCTCAGCCAGGGCACTCCGGGTTCGGGCAGGGCGGGATCGCCGGGGGCCAGGGTCGTTTGCCAGGGTCCGGCCGAAAGGGTGAGGGGCAGGGCAAAAACCACTCCGACCCAAGAGGGTAGGGTGGAAGACCTGACCCTATCAAAGACACCAAAACATCCCCGCATCATCGGCCGAGGTAGATCCAGGGCATCTCGGCGAGCTCGCGGGTCTCGGCTCCCTGGCGTTCGCGCACCCAGAGGGTGACGGGTTGGCGGTTGAAGTTGCGTTCGTTGACGCCGAAGAGATTCAGGGTCGCGTCGGCAACGGTGAAGGCGGGTTCGCCGGCGGTCCAGCCGCTGTTGGAATAGAGAAAGACGCCGTTGACCTCGGTGATGCCGCCGGCGGTCGTCTCGATGAGGGTGCCGGTCTTCTCCGTCTTCAGCCCGAGGATCCAGAGTTTGCCGCCGGCGTTCCGGCATTTCAGTCCCTCGCGTTCGCTGTTGAGCTGACGGCACCACGCGCTCTGGCCGGGGGCGAGACGGTTGAGGTGGCCGCAGAGATCGTCGAGAAAGAGATCGCCTTTTCCGATGCCTTCGACGGCGAAGCCGGTGGCGGAGCTGATCACGAGGGTGCGGGCGCTCTCGTGGCGCACGAGGATCTCGGCGCCGCCGCTTTGATTGGTCATGCGTTCGATGACGACCATGGGAGCATCGGGCAGCTTCTGCGGGTGCTTGCCATCGACGAGCCGCCAGACGGGTTCGCCCTCGGCGGTGAAGCGGCCCTCGAGACCGATGAGGCGCTGCACGGGACCGCGGATCTCGACGGTGGTGGAGAAGAGAAAATTCGCGCCGGCGGGGAGGTAGATGGTCTTCGCCCCGGAATCGATCGCCTTCTGCAGGGCGGCGCTGGCGTCGGCGGCACCGGTGGCATCGGCTCCGAAGTCGAGCAGATTCGCCCATTCCTTCGCGGGATCGCCCCACGGGATTTCCGGAGTCTCTTTCACCGGTAGATGCGACACTTCGCCCGCTTGGGCAAAGGTGCCGTCGCCGACTTCGCGGAAGAGAGAACGCACGTTCTTGTGCGAGGTGTCCTCGGCGATGAGGCCGGGCGGTCCGACGTCGCCCTTGTCGCGACCTTTGTCATCATGGTTGACGGCGAGGCGGTAGCCGAGAATCTCGACGTTGCGGAGATACATCTGGCGCTGGTTGTGGATGGCGGGGGTGTTGCCGTCGGGATTGATGGCATGGAGGTGCGCGCCGAGGAGCGTGACGGTGCCCCACGAATCCTTTTCGTTGTAGATCGAGGGCACGCGGTTCTCACTGATGAGGTCGCGCACGAAGACCATTTGGTGATAATTCCACCAGCCGAGACGGCGTTGGTTGCTGAGGAGGACGTGCTCGAAGGTATTCGAATTCACGGGCCATTTCGTGCTGATGCCGGTTTCGAATCCCGTCACGGTGAGGTGTCGGACGAGGAGCGGGCCGATCTCATCGCAGTGCCCGAGATCGAGCCCGATCTTGCCCGAGCTATCAGCCGCGCGGATCGTGAGGTGGCGGATCGTGCCCTGGTTGCTCGCGTTGAACTGCAGCCCGATCGCCCCGGCGTTGCGCGGACCGACTTCGATGGTGAGATCGCGCACGGCGTTGCGGAAGCGTTGTGCCGGCGCGCTGCCGGTCCAGAGGAGGGGTTTGGGTTTTCCGCCGTCGGTGAAGCCGCCGGTGTTTTCGGGGAGGCGGAGAAGGGAGAGCGTCTCGCCCGCTCCCTGGAGGATGGTGCGTTTTTGCGCGTTGCCTCCGCTCTCGCCCGCCGGCCAGCGCAGGGTGTCGCGGATGAGGAAGACGCCCGGCGGCAGGTAGATGATGCGGTTGCCATTCGGGTAGGCATCGAGCGCGGCCTGGATCGCGGCGGTGTCGTCGCCTTCGTCATCGGGGATGGCGCCATACTCGCGGACATCGACGATGCCTCCGTCGGAGGGAAAGGTGATGGGGACGATCTGGGCGATCGCGGAGGAGGCCGCCGACGAGAGAAGGAGCGTTGCGAGGAGGAGGAATCTCATGGACGGCGGACCCGCCTACTGTTTCACGAGAGCATCGGTCTCGGCAATCTTGAAACGGGTGGAGACGACGGAATGTTTCTCGGGACCGGGGGCGTATTTCACGTAGGTGGTGATGACGAGGGTGCCATCGGGCAAGAGTTCGACGCCGGGATAACCGCAATCGCTGACCCGCTCGGCGTGACTGTGGAGCAGCTTGATGCGGTAGTCGCCGCCCTTTCCGGACTTGATGTCCTCGTAGTCGCCGACCCAGGCCACGAAGTGTCCGCGCGTGGGACTTTCCGGAGCCATGTCGCGGAAGGCGAAGATCCAGCGCCCGTCGGGCAGGCGTGTGCCGATGTGGCGATCACCGCTGAGCCCCCACGGGGTGTCGACGGGAGTGGTCCAGGTCGCGCCGTCATCCTGCGAGAACATCATCAGGCTGCGGCCCTTGTGGGTGTTCTCACGCATCAGGCAGCAGAGTTCGCCTCCATCGGGCGAGCGAAAGACGAAGGGTTCGCAGGGATTCTTTTCCGCGACGGCGGCAACGAGGCGGGGCTCGCTCCAGGTGAGACCTCCGTCGGCGGTAAGGGTTTGGAAAACGCCGAGCGGCGATTTGTCCGCGCCTTCGGGACCCTTGTGATAGAGGCCGAGGTATTGTCCGTCCTTCAATTTCACGATGCTGCTGAAGGTCATGACGCAGGGAAATCCGAGCGGCGGCATCTCTTTCCACGTCTTGCCTTCGTCCTCGCTCATGATCGAGGGCATGCCGGGACCTCCGCGTTTGCCGAGGGCGGCGGACCAGACCCAGATCCGCGCCTTGCCCGCCGGATCGACGAGCCGGTAGATGCTGGGACAATTCTGATGGGTCGAAAAGCCGGCGGGGAGCTGGTCGTCGAGCCGCGTCCAGGTGAGTCCGCCGTCCTCGCTTTTCGCCATGGGGCCGGCCGCGCCCCCGTGATTGATGCACCAAACGGTGTAGATCGTTTTCCCATCGGGCATCAGCAGGGTGGTGGGATGTCCCTGATAGACCTCCGCGGTGCCTGCGGCGATGACGACGTGGCGATCCGTTTCTCCTGACAAATCCACCCAAGGCAGGTCGGGGCCGTCGGCGGCGAGCGACGGAGCGACGATGGCGAGGAGAAAAGCGGCGAAGGTGTTTTTCATCGCGTCACTATAGGTGTCGGCGCCGTGGGCGGCGAGTACGTCTTCGCGAGCGGATCAGGGACGCACTTTCGCGGTGCCGTTGAAGTATTCCTGATACTTCGGCCAACTCCACGCCGCGATTTCCCGTCCGACGCGGAGGCCGACGTCGTTGTCGACGGGGATGTGATAACCGCCGAGCGCCCGCGAGAGGGCCGCCATCTCGGCGGTGGCGGAGAAGGTCGGCAGGGTCAGCGTCACTTCCTCGCCTCCGTCGTTCTCCGTGAGCTCGCAATGGCGGCGCTTTTCGATGGCATCGAATTCATCGCTGCCGGTGAACAACTCGAGCATTTTCGCGCAGGCGCCGCTGACGGTGGCGTGGCCGCTCGTGTAGCCGGGGAAGGGCGGGGTGATGAAGGACTGCGGGGAATAAGGGTGCCATTCCTCGGCGGCCATCTCCTTCGTGCCGCCATCGGGGCCGGCCCAACCGACGACACGCTGGCCCTTGTAATAATGACGCACGAGCGTCCAAGGGCGGGAACTGTCGTAATAGCGCTTCGTTTCCCAGCAGGAGATGAAAGCATCGTGCGCGGTGTTGGCGATCACAAAAAACAGTTTCACATCCTCGTCGATGCCGTGCTGGTCCCGGCGCGAGACGTCCTGGGCGAAGCGCAGCCAGTGGCCGCTCTGGGCGGTCGAGCGCGGACCATCGCGCATGAACTCGACGATGGCTTTTTCGTCATTGGTCAGGTGCCGGTTGTAGGCGAGGACCTGATCGGTCTCGCGGCGCAGGAGCGCGTCGTCGGTATCGGTGCGCGGCGGAGGGCCGGGGCGGAACTGGTCGCTGCGCTCGATCACGAAGGTCTTCACGCGATACCAGTGGGGGGTGAGGAAGCCGGGGGTGACCTGTTTTCCATCGGGCAACGTGAAGGTGATGGGCTGCCACCGATCCGGATCGAGGATGCGATCGGGCGGATTCACGGGTTGGTAATAGGTGTAGTCGCCGTAGGGTGTGCCGTCTCCTCCGACCTCGTCGCCGAACTGATTGGATCCGTCGTGCCGCCGGTATTCCCCGACGGCTTTCGCGGCCAGTTGGCCGATTCCGGCGGGGGTGGCGGGATCATCGGAGACCACGGCCGGGTCGTGCCCCATCCGGCGCATTTCCGCTTCCAGAAATTCGCGGTCCTCGGGATAGACAAAGAGGAGAGCGTGGAACGAAGCGTAGGCGATGGCGGTCTCCTTGTTGGCGGGGGTGTGCTCCGCGACGGGACGGCGCAGGCTGCCGCCCAAGCGCGATCCGACCGCGGACGGATCGTAGGCCGCCCAGGCGTCATACATCGCGGTGGCCCAGATGGAATGAGCCCGGGCGATGACGGTGGGGCGCGGCGCGTTGCGGCTCACCTCCCGGGCGGTGGCCTCCTGGGCGATATCGAGCCACTGATAGGCGGCGGAAACTTTCACTCCCTCAGTCGTATCCATGTGCCGCAGGGGTTCCGCGGCTCGGGAGGAGCAGAAAAAGAAAAGGACCGGTGTGATCCAGAAAAGTCGGGGGAGGCTTCTCATGGAACCATCCAACGGCCGGCGAATGCGAAATGCAAGACTGGGATTGCGGACTACGCCCGATTATTAAATTGCGTAAGCATCTTTTTTACTATGGAATCGGTGGAACGCATCGTTAGCGGATTAACCCACTTTATGAAAACCACCTCGCTTGTTTCCACGTCATTCTTCATGGTCGCGATGTTTTCGTCGACCCTGCTCACCTCCGATCCGCAACTCCGCGCGGAACTCAAAAGCGGTCAGGCTGCCCTGAGTGTCCTCGGGAAGCCCGATTTCGCGAATACCACCGCCAACGGACCGACCGCCAATGAGCTCGACCGGGCCGAGGGGGTCGCCATCGATCCACTGACGAACAAGGTGTTCGTCGCGGATGAATCAAACAACCGGATCCTGAGATACGGAGTCGCGGCCGCATATCAGACGGGAGCCGCCGCTGAAGCGGTCTTCGGGCAGGCGGATTTCATCTCCGGGCTCGCCAATCGGGGAGGAGCGGTGGCGGCGAACACGCTGAGCTCGCCGCGCTCGATCTTCGTGGATGCCGCAGGGAGACTTTGGGTGGCGGATTCCGCCAACCATCGCGTCCTCCGGTTCGACAACGCTTCCTCGAAGGCCAGTGGCAGCAACGCGGACGCGGTCCTGGGGCAGGCGGGCTTTGTGACGGCCGCCACTGCCACGACCCAGAGCGGAATGAACGCTCCCGTGGGTGTGACGACGGACCTTTCCGGAAACCTTTTCGTGACCGATCGTACCAACAACCGGATCCTGATTTTTTACAGTGCCGCGAGCAAGGGCAATGGGGCCAACGCCGACCGGGTTCTGGGACAGGCGGGCTTTCTCACCAATCTGTCCGGAACGTCCGCTACCGCAATGAACGGACCTTGGGGGGTGAGTGTGGATGGCGGCGGGCGTCTTTGGGTCGGCGATGCGAACAACAACCGGGTGCTCCGTTTTGACAATGTGGCGACCATCGGCAACGGAGGAGCGGCCAGCGGGGTCCTGGGTCAGACCGATTTCGTCTCCTCCGCGGCGTTGCCGGTCGGACCGGGAGCCCTCAGCTCTCCTTACTATGTCGCCGCCGCACCGGATGGAACGCTCTGGGTGGGCGATTACTCCTATGAGAGATATCTCGGCTACAAGAATGCCGCCGGGAAAGCGAATGGCGGCAATGCCGACATCGTTCTCGGTCAGGCGAACTTCACCACGGAAGGGGCTGCGGCTGCATCCGCCACCGGCGTCAACGGTGCGAATGCGATCGCCGTCGACAAGGAGGGCGGACTTTTTGCATCCGATTTCACCTACCGCCGGGTCTTGCGGTTCTCCGGTGTCGTGAAGGTCAAGGCTCCCGCCAAGGTCACGGCCGTCGGTGGCAAGGCGATTTTCCGCGGTACGTCGGAGCATGCCTCTCAAGTCCGCTACAAACAGCCGGGCGGGCCGTTCACCGATGCCAAAGGCAAGCTCACCAACTGGAAAGCCAAGGTCACCGGATTGACCCGTCCCATCAACCGGGTGCGCGTCGAAGCGGTCGCCCTCGACAAGCGCAAGGCCAGCAAGATTGTGAAAGTGCTCAATCCTTGAGGCAAGCGAATTGCCGGATCCTCCGCCCTTTCTTCACGGGAGGCGGAGGTCGTCGCCGGTAAAGAGTTCGCGATCGGGGCCGGCGCTGACGATTTCCATGTCGGTGCCGCTCCGCGCGTGGAACCAATAGGGGGTGCCCCAACGGTCGACGAGTCTGCCACCGACCAGGGCGGGGCAATCGCGGGTGAGATAGGCGGCCCGTTTTTCATTTTCCCCGAGCAAGGTGGTGACGATGTCGCCGTTGTCGCCGACAGGATTTTCACCGAAACCCTGGCGGTAGGCGTAGAGCAGTTGCGCGACGGCGCCGATCTCGTCCTCCACGGGGCCGTCGGTTGAGAGGAGACTCGGAGAGAGTTGGGTGGCGACGGGGAGGATCGTCACACCTGGCGCGGCGGGATCATCGGGGGCGGCCCCCTCGTCCGCGGACGGAAAGGCCGGAGGATGGACCACGGATTCGCGGAGCGCCCAAAACAATCCGATCGCGAGGAGGGCGACGCCGGTGACGAGTCCCCACCTGCCCTGACTGTGTCCTCCGGAATCCATCGTCAACCGAGTTGGAGGAAGCCGAGATTGGGCGACTGGTCGGGCAGAAGGATGTCCGAGAAGGGAGCGGCGGAGAAGCGGGAGAGATTCGGAAAGATGTCGCCGATCGCGTCGACCGGCACTCCGAGCCAACTCGCGAGCACGGCCGAGTATTGGTCGACCGAAGTACTCGGGATCCAACGGCCGCTCGAGCCGGTCGAATCGATGCTGTTCGTCGTGGTGCCGGTGAGGAGCACGGGGAACTTTCCGTAGATGCGGCCGCCGCGCACCGGACCGCCCATCACGAAATGGTGTCCGCCCCAGGCGTGGTCGCTCCCCGCGCTCGCGTCGGTTTTGTTCGCGGTGAAGGTGCGGGTGAAGTCGGAGGCGCTGAACGCGACGGTGTTGCCCCACTGGTTCACGGTGGGATCCTGCAGCGCGTCGCGGAATCCCTTGAGGGTGCGGCTGAGCACGTTCATGAGTCCGGTATGCCCGCCCGCGAAGGTATTCCCCGTGTCGGGGATCTGCGTGGTGTGCGTGTCGTAGCCGGTCTGTTGCACGAAGAAGATCTGCCGCGTGTTTCCCAGGGCGGCATTGCCGGCGATGAGGCGGGCGACCAGTTTCATCTGGTTGGTGAAGGTGTTGTTCACCGAGACGCCGGCCTCCGCGCCGGAGAAGGCGTTGTTGAAATGGGAGTCGAGGGTGCTGGCGGTGCCGTTCGCGGTCACGGCAAGGGCCTCTCCGACCATGCCCTCGGTGAGACGGGCGCTCATCATCACGGAGTTGTAGGCATTCTCCATGAGGCTGTCATTGGTGTGCTGGAGGATGCGCTCGAAGGCCTTCAGCCGCATGCCGGGGTCGTTGTTCTTGTAGTTCGCTTGGTCGAAGAGGACGGAGGGATTGTTCACCGCGTTGCCATAGGGCGAGGTGCCGAGGGCGTAACCTCCAAGACTGACGACGCCGCTGCTGGTCATCACGTAGGGCACGACCGCGCCCGTCGCACTGACCTGGAAGCTGTTCACGCCCGCGATGGAGATGGACATCGAGGCGTTCCCGGAGGAGGGATTGGAAAGCGGATCGAGGTAATCGGCGACGCGTCCTCCCCACCCGCTGGTGAAGGGTCGGTCGGGGACGCTGCTTTGCCACTGCGTCACCTGATCGGAATGGGAGAAGAGCTGCGGCGGTTTGGAGAAGGTCGCGTAGTTCGCCCGCGTGATCCCGGGCCGGGTGAGGGTGCCGACATTCGCGACGAAGGCGAGTTCGCCGGCATTGAACATGTCCTTCATCCCGGCGAGCTGGGGATGGATGCCGAAGGTGCCGAGGTAGCCGCTCACCGGATTGGCGGCGGCGATGTGAGCCGGATTCGTGGCGAGGGCCTGGAGATTCGCGACCGGGATGCGGAGCGTGCCGCGACCGGGGGCGTTCGCATTTCCACTGATGCCGTCGTAGTGGGTGCGCGCCGTGCCGGTGGCGGGGATGAGCAGGTTGTTCGAATCATTGCCGCCGCCAAGGAACACGCAGACGAGGGCCTTGTATCCGCCTCCGCTCCCTTGCGCGTTGAGGGCGCCCTGCATCAGCTTGAGGTGGGCGAGGGTGTTGACCATTCCGGTCCAGCCCATCGCGCCGCAGCCAACCTGGGAAAGGAAACGCCGGCGCGAGAGAGGGCTCGCGGATTTTCGGGAAGGAAGGACGTTCATTTCAGGTGCTGGCGGATTATTTGAGGATCATCGCCGCGGGCGAGGTGGAGACGAGGTAGGCGGCGTTTTTGATCCGCTGGACGATGGTGGCCCGGTAGCTGGCGTGGTTCGTGTGCAGGGTGCGGTTGCCCATGAAGCCGGAGGCAAGGGCATCGAGGATGGCCTGGCGGGGCTGGTCTCCAGCCGAGGACCCATAACGCGCTTTGAGATAGCCGGCGGCGAAGAGGTGGTCGAAGTAGTCGACCATCACCGTGGCGGCGGCGTCGTGCGCGATGGTTTTCTGCGTCGTCCCGGGCTCCGCGGGCACATTGCCGGCCCCATACTGCGCGAGGAGACTCGCTTCGTAGGTGGCGGTGTAGAGAGCCTCGAGCGGGACGTAATCGGGATTGAGATTGTCGAGCTGGTCGTTGATCGAATCCGGCACCTCCGTGGTGATGGAGGGGTTGAAGAGAGCGCGCAGGAAATACCCCCGGCCCCCCGGATTGTTGACCGGATCGTGGGGCAATCCGTAGGCGGGAACGGAGAGCTGGCTTCCTCCGGCGGTCCGATAGATGGAGAGGTTGAAGAAGTTGTCGAGGCCTCGGCCGTAGCGGACTCCCGAGTCGAGCTGGGCCTGCGTGTAGACTGTCGGAGGGGTGCCGGTGAAGATGACGTTGAGGTGCGAATTCACGACGTTGACCACGTTGGACTCCGTCGCGACCTGGAACTCGGGGGCGACGAGACCGGCGGCTCCCAGCTCACCGGGAAAGACGTAGTCCGGGAGGAACCAGTTGAAAACGCTGGGGGCGCGCTGCGGTGATTGGGTGAGCGAGCCTTCGGTATCGAAGAAGCGGAAGCGGGTGGCTCCGGCCGGAAACTTGTTGAGTTCCGTCGAAGGGTAGGCCGTGGTGAACGGAGACTCGGCCGAAGTGAAGGGCACCTGCATCGTGTTGAGGTGCGAGAGCGGCGCGTTGGTGGTCGAATCGAGGGCACGCAGCATCGCCGTGAAATGGAGGATGGGCTCCTTCGCCTTGCCGCGTCCCGCGACATCGTTTCCAGGCAGGGTCCGGGCTTCATAATCAAGGAGGATGGCTTTGATCACCGCTCCGAGATCACCCTTGCTGTCGCGGAAGACGGTGGCGACGCGGTGCAGGTAACCGCGGCTGGGATTCGAAGAAGTGAAGCGCTGGATGAGGAGTCGCGAGATGAAGACCGGGGTGGTCGGATGCCCGTCCCACGCCCCCGCACCCGGACTGCCGGCGAGGGCGTTGAGTGCGTCGGTGATGTCGGCGTTGCCGTTGGCGTCGCTCTGGCTGCGGGAAGGGATCACTTTCTGCCCGGGCTTGCCGCGGAAGAGGATCTTCGAGGCGGAGGAGACCCCGTCCGGCAGCGGCAGTCCGGTGTAGGTGGTATAGGCGTTGAAATCGTGGTAGGCCGAGAACATCTTCAGGTCGTTCGTCCATGTGGCCTGCCAGTAGCGGTGTCCGTTGCCTTGGAAGAAATTCGTGTTGTCCTGCACCACCCCTACGGACTGGGTCGATGCGGTCGGATAGGTCGGAGTGTTGCTGACGTTGGCATGCCGCTTCGAGAAGCTCAGGCCGGTCATGACGCGCGCCATTTCGGTGATGTCTCCCTGATCGTAGGTCGGGATCGGCAGGACCGTCACGGGGTCGAGCTTGAGACTGCCGTCGAGGTGACGCTGGACGAGCCCGATGGAAAAGAGCTGCATGATCTCTCGCGCGAAATTCTCGTCGGGGGCGATCGATCCGTTCAACTTCTGGTTTTTCAGGTGGCTCAGATAGGCCGCCATCATGGGGCTGTAGGTCACCTTCTCGAGGACGGTGCGGTAGCGGCCGAAGGCGTTCGTCGCGAGCATGTCCCAGTAGCTCGCGGCACCATAATGGTACGTGTCGATGGTGACGTCATTCTCCGAGATCACCGCGATCTCCGACAGGGCGAAGGCCATGCGTTGCCGGAGCTGGGCGCGGGTGTTCATCACCAGCGTCCACCATTCCCGGCGGCGGTTCTGTTCGAAGGGATAATTGTTCTGATGGATCGAGCCGGGATCCCATGCGCGCGTGGAGGTATTGAACTGGGTCGAGTTTCCGCCGAACTGGGGATCGTTCGCGAAGGTGATCGGTTTGTTGTTCCGCAGGATGAATTCTTCCACGTCGGCCGCCTCGACGAGGAGGCGCAGGGAGGGATTCGGGGCGTTGACGATCTGGGCGTCGATCCAGGCCTCGTAGCCGGCGAGGGCATCGTTTCCGGCGTTGGCGATGAAGGCGCGGACCTCCGCGATCGATTCGTTCGTCGGTCCGAAACTGGCCTGCATCAGGAAGCGGGCGATGTCCTGGTCGAGCGCGGGATTGTCCACCGTGCCCGCGGCGGCGAGGTTGGGAAATCCGGTGCTCGGATAGGCCGGAGGACTCGCGGGTGGAGGCGGGTCGCTGATGGAACCCTCCGCGGCTTGAAACGTCCCGCGGATTTCTCCGCCCGGGAAGTTGGCGCTGCTGACACTCACGTAAAGGCCGCCGCTCTCGAGGGCGTCGAGGGTCGCTTGATCGGTTGTCAAGGTCTGGGCGGCGCGGATGTTCCAGACGTGGCCCGATACCTGCCCATTGGGTATGCGCGAGATCTCGAGGTCGTTGCCATGACGGATGTAGGCCGTGTTCTGGGTCGAGGAGAGATTGTTGAACGAAAGACTGACGATCGCGCGATCGTTGTCCCCCTCGACCAGTGCCGTGACCACTCCCGAAGCCGACGTGGTGACACCGTCGATGGGTGAAAGATAAGCGACAAAGAGCCGTTGGTTTTCCTGCACCGCCTGCCGGTCGAGGATCCGGACCTCCGCCGCGAGCTCGCCGAGAGCGCCAGGCAGCCCCGGGCGGGTCACGAGGAAGCGGAGGTATTCCGGCACTTCGACCCGGGAGTCGGCGACCGGATTCACCGTCACTTCGACCGTCGCCACGCCGGCGGGGAGTTGGACGGCTTCACTCAGAGTGGGATTCAGCGAGTAGTCGTCTCCCGAGGCGCTCCCACGTTTCGGATCGACCGGTCCATTCAGGGTGAAGGGAAGAATGAGGGGCGCGCCCGTGTAGCTTCGGGAGAAAGATACCTTGGCCGGGACCAGCGGAGTCTCCGTGCCATCGGGGACGGCAGGGGAAAGGCTCAGGGAAAGCAGGCTGCGGAGCGTGTCGCCATCGGTGGCGGCTCCGCCCGAGGCATTGCCGGGCGAATGGGTCGAAAGCGGATTCGTGCCGGTGATCTTCTCCGCCCAATCCGTGGAGCCGTCCCCGTCGGAGTCGTGATCATCGACGTGGACACGGTAGAATTTCCGATCGGCGGCACCGGTGATGAAATTCACGTTCAACACCGAGCCGGTGCCGGTCTCGGCGATCCCTTCGGGCGTCCAGGTCGTGCCGCCGGGTGTGGCGCTGCTGTGGACGCGATAGCGTTTGCCATCCACGCTGTCGAACGAGACGGTGCCGCCGCCGGCGGAGAGGATCAGCTCCCGCACTTTCAAGACGCTCTCGGGATTCCTCGGGTCGGTGCCAGCGGTGCTTTCGTCGCTGTTGCTCGCCCCATCGCCGTCGAAATCCTCCTCCAGCGGAAAGTTCGCCGGGAGGATGCCGTGGATGGCCTGCCACAGGTCGTCATAGCCATCTCCGTCGTGATCGGTGATCGCCATGACGGGGCTTGCTGCCAGCCCGAGGCTCAGGACGATCAGGAGGTGCCGCCTAACGGCGGCCCCGGGAGACGTGTGGGGGTGCATGCGGTTCCGGGTTTGGGGAAACCTTCATTTACCCGATCCGATGGTCAGCCGACAAGCTTTTTCCGAAAGGTGTGAAACCGGGTTCAAGAGGTTTTCTTCCCGCCCATCCCCCGGAACCGGCCCGGCGCGATGCCCGCATAACGGGTGAAATGCCGGGTGAAAGCGCTCTGATCGCACCAGCCGGTCTGCAGCGCGATCTCGCCCAGCGGGAGATCCGTCTCCCGGAGCAGCCGGGTCGCTTCATCGAGGCGCAACTTGTGGAGGAGCTGCAGCGGACTCATCTGGAAAAGCCGTCGCACGCGTTGCTCGAACTGATAGACACTGAGACGAGCCATGTTCGCGAGATCCTCGATCCGGAGCCCCTCGTCGAAATGCAGGCGCATGTGTTCGAGGACGGTCGCGAGCTCGGCATAGCCGCTCGATTTTTCGCCCGGCGCGTTCAGATCCCGGGAGATGCCGGCAATGCCCGTCACCATACCATCCGGACCGCGGAGCGGGACCTTCGTGGTGACACACCATCCCGTCGCCCGCCCCGGGTAGAGGTGCAGTTCCAGCGCACCTTCCACTTTCCGTCCCGTTGCGATCACCGCTTCATCCTGCTTGGCATAACTTTCCGCGAGGGCGGCAGGGAAAAGGTCCTGGGGCCTGCGGCCGATGAGACGGGATTTATCCCCCCCCGCGCAGCGCTCCGCGAGAGTGCGGTTCACGACGACGTAACGACCGGTCGTGTCCTTGATGAAAAAGACGACATCGGGCAGGGAGTCGAAGAGAGCCTCCGCCACTTCGTGATCGTTCAGGATTCCGGTGGGCACCATGGATTTGACTGAAATGCCAGCATTCGGGTAAAAAGGCAACCAAGACCGGAGCGTCCCCCGAAGATTCCTTCAAGCATGTCCGCATTCCCCCAATGGTCCGGCGTCTTTCCCGCCGTCGTCACGCAGTTGCACGAGGATCAGTCCCTCGATCTCGATGCTTCCGCCCGTCATTTCGAGGCTCTCATCGACTCCGGCATCTCGGGTCTGATCGTCTGTGGTTCACTCGGGGAAAACCAATGCCTGCAGCCGTGGGAAAAGCGTGCCGTCCTCACCCGGGCGATCGAGGTGGCGGCTGGACGCATACCCGTCGTCAGTGGTGTCGCGGAGATGAGCACGCAGGCGGCCGTGCAGTATCTGCGCGACGGCGAAGCCTTGGGCGCGGCGGGATTCATGATCATGCCGCCGATGGTATACAAAAGCGACGAGCGCGAGACCGAGCATTGGTTCCGCACGCTTGCCGCGGCGACACCGCTGCCGTGGATGCTCTACAACAATCCGGTGGGTTATCACACCGACGTCACGCCCGAGATGTTTGCGCGGCTCGCCGACATCCCCAACCTCACCTCGATCAAGGAGAGCAGCGCCAATCCGCGGCGCATCACGGAGCTGCGCAATCTCGTCGGGGACCGCTACCAACTCTTCACCGGGGTCGATGACCTCCTCCTCGAGTGTGCCATCCTCGGTATCGATGGTTGGGTTGCGGGCAGCGGCATCGCGTTTCCCAAGGAGAATCAGCGGCTCTGGGATCTCACCCGCCAAGGCCGGTGGGATGAAGCGCGCGAGCTCTATCGCTGGACCCAGCCGCTCATGAAGCTCGATACTCATCTGCACTTCGTGCAGTACATCAAGCTGCTTTGCCAGGAAACCGGACTTGGCAAGGAATGGGTACGCGAACCGCGCCTGCCCCTCGTCGGCGAGGAGCGCGAGCGGGTCCTGAAGATCATCCGCGACGCCCTCGCGAAGCGTCCGGCGTGATTTGGGCAAAACTTTTGCTCCGCTGGATCGTTCAAGAGAGAGCAACCCCCTCTCTTATGCATCCTTTCCACATCCGCCTCGACCGCAGACGTCTGCTCGGCAGTCTCCTCCTGACCACCGGGGGATATCTCACCAATGACCTGTATGCCGAGGCACTCGTTCTCACCCCGCGTTCCACCGAAGGCCCCTACTATCCCGACCACCTGCCCCTCGATCAGGACAACGACCTCACCCTCATCACCGGCGGGCAGGCGCCTGCCGGAGGGGTCGTCACCGAATTCGGAGGCCGCCTCCTCATGGCGGACGGCAGTCCTGTCGGCGATCGCACCATCGAGCTGTGGCAGGCCGATGTGAATGGTTGCTACCTCCACAGCAAAGGGGTGCAAAAAGGGAAGCAACGCGATCCCGCATTCCAGGGATTCGGCAAGATCGTGACGAACGCGAAGGGCGAATATCGTTTCCGCACCATCCGGCCCGGCCTTTACACCGGACGCACGATCCACTGGCACATCGCCGTGAACGATGGGGCGAAGCGACTTCTCACCACCCAGCTTTACATCGCCGGAGTCGAGCAGAATGACAAGGACGGCATCCTCCAGCGCACCGGCACTCCCGAGCAGCGACTCTCCGTGATCCGGGAGTTCAAACCGAAATCAGCCGATAGCGAGGAACTCCTCGGCACCTGGGACATCGTCCTCGGTGAGACACCGCAGGAGCCTGCGGAAGATCGTGCTGCGCCGCGTCGGCCTTGATCGTTTTTTGAGTCCACTCACGCAAAGGGGGACAAGACAGCCCGCGCCGCCGGACCTTATGATGACTCGTGGCCGAGATGCGTCGTATATCCGTGATCGATTCCCACACCGCGGGAGAGCCCACCCGTGTCGTGCTGGGTGGCATCCACGCGGGCGATCTCGAAGCATGGCGGCGTGCCCTCATCTGCGAGCCGCGGGGGCATGAGGTGATCGTCGGAGCACTCCTTGAAGATCCCGAAGATCCGTCGAACGCAGCCAAAGTCACCTTCTTCAACAACGCCGGTCTGCTCGGGATGTGTGGCCACGGCACCATCGGCGTGATCGAGACCCTGCGCCATCTCGGACGGATCACCGCGGGAGCGCACCGCCTCGAGACACCGGTCGGGCCGGTCTCCGCGACCCTGCAAGACGACGGTCGCGTGAGCGTGGAGAACGTTATCTCCTATCGCAAAGCCAAGGGAGTAAAGGCCGGACGCTTCACCGGCGATGTCGCCTGGGGCGGAAACTGGTTTTTCCTCGTGCAGGACCACGGCATCGATCTCACCCTGACAAACCTCCAAGAGCTGACCGCCGCCTCTCTCGAGGCCAGGGAGGCGATCCGAGCCGCGGGATTTCCCGAGGTCGATCACGTCGAGTTCTTCGGCCCGCCGCGCGATCCCGCGAATCACAGCCGCAATTTCGTGCTGTGTCCCGGTGGCGAGTACGACCGTTCTCCCTGTGGCACCGGTACCAGCGCGAAGCTCGCCTGCCTCGCCGCCGACGGAAAACTCGGTCCCGGCGAAGTCTGGCGTCAGGAGAGCGTCATTGGAACCGTGTTCGAGGGAAGCTACAAGATCGGTGACGGCGGCATCATCCCCACCATCAGCGGCCGCGCCCATGTCGTGGCGGAGACGGTGTTGCTTTTTGATGAGGAGGATCCGTTCCGGTGGGGGATGGAAGGTTGAATCGAAATGAAGCCGAATTGTTTCAACGGGAGGCGGATCCGCCTCCGACTCCAGGTCTTCTTATCGGCGGTCATCCGCGGGTATCCGTGGTCATCTGCGTTCCTTCTTTTTCTCCTGGTTTCGTCCGCCCATGCCCAGCCTGCAATCCGCCGCGACAGGGTAAAGGCCACCTGGCTCCCTGACCAACACAGCTTCTGGTATCAGGTCGAAACCGGACCGGACTCGCATGAATTCGTTCTCATCGAGGCGAGGACCGGCGCCCGAGAAACCTCCCCCGACCTCGCTTCGCTCGGCCTGCCCGCACCACCGCCGCTCCACTCTTCCGAGACGACCATCGAAATCCGTCCCACCAAGCGCACCGGTGCTTCCTCCGGCATTCACCTCGTCAGTGAACTCGATCTCGAGCTCGATCTCTTCTGGATCGACACCGGCGGTAAACGCGTCGCCTACGGCAAGCTCGCTCCGAAGAGTGAACGCGAGCAACACACCTACGAGGGGCATGTCTGGCTCCTGACCCGACCTGACGGATCCGAGGTCGCCGTGATCGAAGCCGGTCCCGTCGTCACCACCTGGATCATCGATGGAGATGGGAGAAAGCCTGAGCCGGAACCCGCGCGTCCTCCCGGTTCCTCGCCCGATCAAGCCTGGGGCGCGCGGGTCGCACCGGATCACATCGTCCTGGAGAATACCTCCGATGGATCGCAGGCGACACTCCGCTCCCCGATCGAGGCGAAGGCCACATACCGGGGGCGGGTCTCGTGGTCTCCCGATTCCAAAGCCTTCCTTGTCAGTGCCGCCGTCGAGGTGCCCGAGCGCATCGTCACCATCATCGATTCCTCGCCGTCCGACCAGCAGCAGCCCAAGGTGAAAACCTTTCCCTACGCCAAACCCGGCGATCCTCTGCCAAAACCACAGCTCGTCCTCTTCCATCCCGGGACCGAAGAGGGTTTGGTGATCGACCCGACCCTCTTTTCTCATCCCTTCACCCAATCCCACGAAATCCCGGTCACTTGGGCGCCGGACGGCAGCGAGGCCTACTTCGACTACAACGAGCGTGGTCATCAGTGCTATCGCATCCTCGCCGTGAACGCCGCCACCGGAGCGGTGCGTGTCGTCGTCGAGGAGACCGCGAAGACCTTCATCGACTATACCAAGAAGACCTGGCGCCACTGGCTGCACCCGAGCGGCGAGATCCTCTGGATGAGCGAGCGCAGCGGATGGGCGCACCTGTATCTCCACGACATCGCCACGGGGGAAATGAAAAACGCCGTCACCTCGGGTGCCTGGCCGGTGCGCGAAGTCCTCCATGTCGATGCGGAGAAACGACAGGTCTGGTTCCTCGCGAGTGGCCTTCGCGAGGGCGAGGATCCCTATCACCTGCATCTCTGCCGGGTCAATCTGGATGGTAGTGGTTTTGTCAGGCTTACCGAAGGTGATGGGAATCACCATGTGGAGTTTTCACCGACCCGCGAATGGTTCATCGACCGATGGTCGCGTGCCGATCATCCGCCGGTGCATGAACTGCGCCGCAGCGAAGACGGTTCGCTCGTCTGCGAACTCGAGCGCGCCGACGCGTCCGCCCTGCTCGCGGCCGGCTGGACGATGCCCGAGCGTTTCGTCGCGAAAGGTCGCGATGGCAAGACCGACATCCACGGCATTCTCGTGAAACCCTCGTCGTTCGATCCCGGTAAATCCTACCCCGTCATCGAGGACATCTACGCCGGACCGCACGCCGCCTTCGCGCCGAAGGATTTCGGTCGCCTCGAACGGCTCCACGAAATCGCGAAGGAGGGATTCATTCTCGTGAAGCTCGATGGCATGGGCACGAATTTCCGCGGCAAGGCCTTCCACGACGTGGCCTGGAAGAACCTGAAGGATTCCGGATTCCCCGACCGCATCGCCTGGATCCGCGAGGCCGCGAAATCCCGGCCCTGGATGGATCTTTCCCGCGTCGGGATCTACGGAGGCAGCGCCGGAGGCCAGAGCGCGATGCGCGCGGTCCTCGATCATCACGATTTCTACCACGTCGCGGTGGCCGACTGCGGCTGCCACGACAACCGCATGGACAAGATCTGGTGGAACGAGCAGTGGATGGGCTGGCCCGTGGATGAGAGCTACGCGAAGAATTCGAACGCCGACGACGCCCACCAACTAGGCGGCAAACTCCTACTAATCGTTGGGGAACTCGACGAAAATGTCGATCCCGCCAGCACCACCCAGGTCGTCGCGGCCCTCCAGAAGGCGGGGAAAGACTTCGAATACATGCCCATCATCGGAGTGGGTCACGGTGCCGCGGAGACGCCCTTTGGGTCGAAGGCGCGCCTGCAGTTCTTGAAGAAGCACCTCACCAAATGAGTTTCACCACAGAGGGCACGGAGGGGCACAGAGTCCGGAAAAGTGGAAAGGAAATGAATTCTAAACCTCTGCGCTCCTCCGTCATCATCCTCGGTGCCGGAGTCGTCGGTCTCTGCACCGCGCTCGAATGCGCGCGGCGGGGCTATGCCGTGACCGTGATCGACCGCAAGCCGCGACGGCGCGACGGATGTTCCTTTGGCAATGCCGGCATGGTCGTGCCGAGCCACTTCATCCCGCTCGCCGCGCCGGGCATGGTCGCGCTGGGACTAAAGTGGATGTGGGATCCCGAGTCGCCCTTTTACATCCGTCCCCGGCTCGATCCCAAACTGCTCTCCTGGGGGCTCCGTTTCTGGAAGGCCGCGACCCGTTCGCGGGTCGAAGCCGCCGCTCCGGTTTTAAGGGATTTCGGACTGCTCAGCCGCGAGTGTTTCACCTCGATGGGCCTCGATTTTGGTCTCGTCGAAAAGGGCTTGCTGATGCTCTGCAAGGAGGAGCGGACGCTCAAGGAGGAGGCTCACACCGCGGCCAAGGCGAATGCCCTAGGGATTCCTGCCGAGGTGCTCGACGCCCGCGCCACCGCCGCGCTCGATCCCGCGGTGACGATGGATGTCTGCGGCAGTGTCTGGTTTCCGAAGGACTGCCACCTTTCGCCGGGCCGTTTCCTTTCCGTCATCGAGGAGGAACTGATCCGCCTCGGCGTCGTGTTTCATTGGGAAACCGAGATCCTCGATTTCGACACCGCTGCCTCGTCGCTCAAGTCCGTCTCCACCTCGCGCGGGTCGATCGAGGGCGATACCTTTGTGCTCTGCGCGGGAGTCTGGTCCGCGGAGACGGCGCGGGCCCTGCGTCTCAATCTGCCGATGCAGGGAGGCAAGGGCTACAGCCTTACCCTGACAAACCCACCGCAGTTGCCCGATCTTTGCAGCATCTGCACCGAGGCCCGCGTCGCGGTCACGCCGATGGACGGGGCCCTTCGTTTCGGCGGCACGATGGAGCTCGCCGGCACCGATGAGTCGATCGCCCGCCGCCGCGTCCAGGGCATCATCCGCGCGGCGACGCGTTATTTCCCCGCCTTCTCCGAGACCGATTTCGCCGGGATCGAGCCCTGGCGCGGTCTCCGTCCCGTCTCGCCTGATGGCATGCCGTATCTCGGCCGCACGCGCCGGTGGAAAAACCTCCTCGTCGCCACCGGACACGCCATGATGGGCCTCAGTCTCGCCCCTGCGACGGGACGCATCGTCGCGGAGTTGCTGGAGGAGAAGGAACCGGGGGTGGATCTGCGGCTGATGGATCCGGAGCGGTTTGGGTGAACCGTTTGTGTCACCACAAGAGGGCACCGAGGGGCACGGAGGTTGGTTCGGACATGCCGTAAAAGTCCCGGAGGGACGGCAGAAGGTAGCCGGGGGTGAAAGGAGCGAAGCGAGTGGAACCCCCGGATCACGACCGAATTCCGGAATGCGCCCCGGAGGGGCGCGAGAGGCGTGGCGGTTGTCGGGTGCCGTCCGTGTGGAGCCTGTGCTTCTCCGGCCCCTTCAGGGCCTAGTCCGGCTCCTTCCATCGTGAAACCCTCACGGGATCGCGCATCACGCCGACCTTGCCCGCGAACGCGCTGCCATGCTTCCATGGGCCATGATCCGCTCCCTCTTTCTCCTCCCCCTTCTCCTCGCCGCCATTCCGCTCACGGCCCAGGAGAAACCCGTCTTCCGTGCCGGCGCCTTTGCCGCGGACATCACACCGCAGCAATTCCCGTTGAACATGCCCGGCGGCTTCAGCGCGAACGGCGCCGAGAGCGCCCACGATCCGCTCCATGCCCGCGCCCTCGTGCTTGATGATGGCACGACCGCCCTCGCCATGGTGGTGGTCGACAATCTCGGCGTCTCGCCCGCGCTCATCGTCGAGGCCAAGCAACTCGCGTCGCAGAAAACCGGCATCCCGGTGGAAAAGATCCTCATTTCCTCGACCCACACGCACAGTGCGCCCTCGTCGGGCGGAGGCAAGGAGGGCAGCCCCGAGGCCGCCTACCGTCAGCGCCTCCTCGATGGCATCGTCGAGTCCATCGTGAAGGCGCACGAGACCCGTCGTCCTGCCGCCGCCGGGGCCGCGAGCCACCCGCTGCCCGAGGAAGTTTTCAACCGCCGCTGGTATCTCAAGCCCGGCAAGATGATCCCGAATCCTTTCGGCAAAATGGACAAGGTGAAAATGAACCCCGGCACCGACCCGAATACGCTTGATCGTCCCGCCGGACCGACCGATCCCGACTTTCTCGTCCTTTCCATCCAGAACGAAAAGCGCCAGCAGATCGCCCTCTACGCCAGCTACGCGCTCCATTACGTCGGAGCGACTCCGCCGAAGCAGGTCTCGGCCGATTATTTTGGTGAGTTTGCCAGGCTCATGCCGAGCCGTCTCCGCGGCGACGGCACCATGGTCGCGATGCTGGCGAATGGAGCCTCGGGAGACATCAACAACATCCCCTTCACCGTCACCCGACCGCCGCGCGAGACCTTCGAGCAGGTCCGCATCGTCGCGCAAAAGGCCGCCGACGCGGCGTGGTTCGCCCATCGTCAGATCACGACCCACGATCCGGCTCCGAAGCTCGGCATGGTCGAACGCCAGATCGAGCTGCGTTACCGGCGTCCCGCCGAAGAAGACATTGCCGCGGCCCGCAAGGTGCTCGATACGAAAGTGAAGGAGGAGGTCGAGGCCCTGCCCCGGCTCGCCCAACATTACGCCGCCAGCGTCCTCGCCGCCGCCCAGCGTGCCGAGGAAACGATCACCGTCCCGGTGCAGGCGATCCGCGTCGGCGATCTCGCGATCTGCGGCCTGCCCTTCGAGGTCCTCGTCGAGATCGGCCTGGAACTCCGCGAGAAAAGTCCCTTCGGCGAGACCATGGTCATCGGTCTCGCGAACGGGCGTCACGGTTACCTGCCCAATCCGAAACAGCACGCCCTCGGCGGATATGAGACCTGGCTCGGGACGAATACGGTGGAGGTGGATTCGTCGGAGATTCTGACGAAGGCGCTGCTGGAGATGTTGGGGGAGTTGAAGGGGGGATGATTGCAAACGCACCGAACCCGATCTTTTCACTGTCTGGTGTTTGCAGACACCTTCCTCCCGCGTCACCATTCCGGGATGAAACGCCTCCCGCTCCTCCTCCTCTTCGCCGTCTCCCCGCTCTCCTTCCTTCAGGCCCGTGAAACGCCGACCGACGGCGACTGGACGCAGCAGTCGGTCTCCCTGCGCGACACGCCGGAGGCGGAGGTGATGATCCGCACGGGCGACATCGACAATCTCGGCTTCGGCTTCGCGGAGGATTTCAATCCCTTCACGGGACGCTCCACCGATGCGCACGGTTTCCCCTTCGATCCGACCGAGGGCGACGCGCCGGCCACGGACCGCATCATGGTGGGCACGAAATTCAACGGCGAAAACCTGCCGGCGGGTCAGGATGGCTACACTTTCGACTTTCATCCGCAGGATCGGCCGTTGAAGGCGGAATCGCTCGTGCTGCCGCTCGGGGCGCTCGCGGGCGTGGAGGTGCGCGATGCGGTGCTTTGCCTTTTCGTCGACGATTTCCAGACGCCGACGTTCCGGAGCGACTTCCAGGTGACGTTGAACGGCGTCCGATTCCCGGAGATGGAGCGTGTCCTCGCCGTGCTCGACCAGACCGGTCCGGTGGGAAAGGTGCTCTACGTACGGCTCAGCCAGGAGATGCTCGAACAGCTCAAGGGCGAGTCGCTCGCCATCCGCGTCGATGATCCCACGACGGGCGCGGGCGATGGATTCGCCTTCGACTTCGCGAAGCTGCTGGTGAACGTGAAATCCTTCCTCTACCTCGGCACCGCCGCCGGACGGGTCGTCGATGACGAAACCGGCGAGCCGATCACGGGAGCGACGGTGGAGATCCCCGGGATCGTCTCGGGGCAGTCGGGGCCGGAAGGGATTTTCCAACTCGCAAAGATCCCGGCCGGACTTGCCGTCATCGGGGCGAGTGCTCCCGGATATCAGGCGGGCGAGGTGCCGGTGGACATCATCGCCGACGAGGAGAGCGCCGGGCTCGAGCTGCGTTTGAAACGATCCGCCTCGGCGGACTTTTCGGGGCAGGCGATGCGTGCGGGAGACCGCATCACGCTGAACAAGATCCAGTTCGATGTGAACAGCGCGGTGCTGCGTCCCGAAGGCATCGCCGAGCTCGACCGGGTCGCGCGTTTCCTCCAGGAGAATGAGGGCGCCGAGATCGAGCTCTCCGGTCATACCTCGAGCGAAGGCGGTGCGGATCTGAATCGCGAGCTCTCCTTCCGCCGTGTCTTTTCGTGCAAGACCCATCTCGTCGGTGCCGGAATCGACCCCGCCCGCATCACCACCGTCGGCCACGGCCCCGACCAGCCCCTCGCCCCGAACGACACGGAGGAAAACCGCGCCCTCAACCGGCGCGTGGAGATGAAGGTGACGCGGCTTTGAGAGAGGGCGATCGACGTCGTGCCATGGTGCTGGCAATGTGGCTGCGACTTCAGTCGCAGGAGTTCGGACGAAGGTTGGAGATGGAAGTCGATGGAGCGCTACCGCCTTTCACCCGATCAACTCATCCCACACCACCCCGTGAACATCAGTGAGCCGCACGTCGCGCCCCGCATAGCGGAAGGTGAGCCGTTCGTGGTCGATGCCCATGAGATGCAGGACGGTCGCCCAGAGGTCGAAGACGCTCGTTTTCTTGTCGACGACGTGATAGCCGAACTCGTCGGTCTCTCCGTAGATCGTGCCGCCCTTCGTGCCGCCGCCGGCCATCCAGATGCTGAAGCCGAAGGGATTGTGGTCGCGTCCGTCGCTGCCCTGGGAGAACGGGGTGCGTCCGAACTCGCCGGCCCAGATCACGAGGGTCTCGTCGAGGAGACCGCGCTGTTTCAGATCGACGAGCAAACCCGCGATGGGTTGGTCGACCTGCTCCGACATGTTGCGGTGACCCGATTCAAGGCCGCCGTGCTGGTCCCAGGGATTCGCGGCCTGGCCACTGCCGGGCTTTTGCGGCAGACAGGTGAGTTCGATGAAACGCACCCCGCGTTCAACGAGCCGTCGCGCGAGGAGGGCCTGCTGTCCGTAGGCCCGGGTCATGGGATTCTTCGCCTCGAAACCGTAAAGCCGTTTCGTGGCCTCGCTCTCTCCGCTGAGGTCGCAGAGCTCGGGCACGGCGGACTGCATCCTGTAGGCGGTCTCGTAGTTGCGGATCGCGGCCTCGACCGCATCGTTCGCGCGCGTCGTGGCGGAGAACTCGCGATCGACGGCGTTGATGAAATCGAGCCTTGCGCGCTGGGTGAGGTCGCGTTCTTTGGGGCGAATGTTAGGCACCGGATCGGTCGCATCGACCTGGAGGATGGAGGCCTGGTGCTGGGCGGGGAGGAATCCGCTGCTCCATTGTCCGACCCCGCCGTGGGGCGTGTCGGCCTCGCCGCTTTTGAGGACGACGTAGCCGGGTAGGTTGGCGTTCTCCGTGCCGAGTCCATAGCTGGTCCAGGCACCGGCGGAGGGATGGCCGATGAAGGGGAAGCCGGTGTGGAAAAAGAAGTTCCCCTGGGCATGTTCGTTCACCGGACTCGTCATCGAGCGGACCACGGCGAGATCATCGGCGCAGTGCTTCCGCAGATGGGGGAAAAGGTCGGAGATCGGAATGCCGCTCTGGCCGCCGGGAGCGAAGTCGAAGGGGCTGCCGTAGATGTTCCCGTTGTTGTTGAACTGGGTCCGCTCGACCTTCACCGGCATGGGTTTGCCGTGCAGTTCGCGCAGCTTCGGTTTCGGGTCGAAGGTGTCGAGATGGGAGACCCCGCCCGACATGTAGCAGAAAATGACGTGTTTCGCCCGGGGCCGTAGGTGGGGTCGGGAAGGCGGGGCCGTCGCCGAAAAGGCCTTCGAGCCGAGCAATCCTGACAAAGCCACCATGCCGAATCCGGTCGAGGCAAGCCTCAGCGCCTCCCGGCGCGAAAGGCGCTGCGCGAAGGGGGGGGATGGGGTGGCGGAGTGATGGAGAAATGGGCCGTTGGTGCGTGTGTCCTTCATACCTTTTACTTTTTACCTTCCCACCTTTTACGGAGTTCGTTTATCGCAGATAAACGAACTCCTTGAGATTGAAGATCGCATGGGCGAGGTCGCGCCAGCGGCGTTGTTCGGGGTCGAGGTTTGAGCCGAGGGATTCGAGCTCGCGGACTTGGTTGCCGAGGGCCTGGAGTTCTGCCTCGAGCCGCTGGCGCTCGGCGACGCCGGACTCGCCGAGGGCGGCGTCGAGGTCATCACGGGTGACGGGAGCGGGACCACCGGCGAAGGCGGCGCGGGCTTCCTCGGCGGTGAGGGCGCGGTCGTAGAGACGACCTTCGAGGATGCGGCCGCGCAGGGCCTTGCTGTTCCCGGCCTTGGTGCCGTGGCGGAGTCCGAAGAGGATCTCGCCCTTGCCTTTGGGATATGTCTGGAGGTCGGCCTTTCGGATCGGTTCGCCCCAGGCTTCGCCGTTGCGGTAGGCGCGGATCGTTCCATCGGCGTCGTAGCTGAGGATGAGATGCACGGGCGTGGTCGCGGCCTCGGTTTCGGGCGGGCCGTTGAAGTCGAGGGTGCGGGCGAAGACATTGCTGCCGGCGAGCCATTCGTTCTTCCGGCGCTCGGCGAAGACGATGCTGTCGAAGATGCCGCCGTTTTCACTCTGCACCGAGATCACGCCGCCGCCGGACTGATCGAGGGTGGCGAGTTGGACGCGGGCCTCGAGGGTCTTCGCGTTGAGATCGAAAGGGAGCGGCCCGGTCGCGGCATACCCTTCGCCATCGACGACGAGGGCGCCGTCCTCGATCCGCGCGGTCCCGTGGAGGGTCAGGGAAAGCCCGGAGACCGGATCACTCGTGCCCGTCTTGAAATCCCAATGGGCGATGGGCCGCAGGAGTTCCGCGTTGGCCGCTCCGGCGCGGTTTCCCTGCTTCGCGGCGAAATCGGCGGCCCGTTCGGCTTCGAGTTTGGTCCGCACGGGATCGACCAGGGCGGCGAGCGAGGTCGTGACCTCTTGTTGTTTCGTTAGGAGGTCGCGAAGACGCCCGGCGTCCGTGCGATGCTGGTAGGCCACGGATTGGAGGAAATCCTTTGCTCCAGCCATTTCTGTTGCGGTGGGCGGGCGGTTCAGGGCGGTCTCAAAAAACGCGGTGATCCTCGTTTCGTCGGAGGCACCGTCCGCGCTTTCCAGAATCCGAGCGGACCATCCGGCTGCCTGATCGATGAGGAAGGGATCGTTCAGCAGCGTGAGTGATTGCGCGGGCACGTTCGTGACATCGCGGCGCCCTACCGAGGAGGCGGGGGTGGGAAAGTCGAAAGTGGTGAGGAGAGGATCGAGATTGTTGCGTTTCACGCGGAGGTAAATCGAGCGACGCGGTGTGCTTCCGCCGACCGGTTCACCATAGAGGGTCCTGTCGAGCCGTTCCGAGACCGCGAGGAGGGAATCGCGGATGGCCTCGGCTTCGAGGCGGCGGAGCGGGTAGGAGGAAAGGAGGCGATTGTCAGGATCCTTCTCCT
Organism: Verrucomicrobiales bacterium; assembly: GCA_016795385.1. Classification (GTDB taxonomy): domain Bacteria; phylum Verrucomicrobiota; class Verrucomicrobiia; order Verrucomicrobiales; family DEV007; genus Arctic95D-9. The sequence goes on from JAEUHI010000012.1 coordinate 47,814, forward strand.
GCGCCGCCGGAGAAGGCCCTCCCGCCTGCCGCCACGTTTCGGTGAGGACGAGTTCGCGGACGAGCGCTTTCAGCGACCAGTTCATCTCGTGCTGGAAGCGCCAGGCGAGGTGGTCGAGCAGCTCGGGATGGCTCGGTGCCTCGCCGAGGCGGCCGAAGTTGTCGGTGGTGGTGACAAGTCCCTCGCCGAAAAGATGGTGCCAGACCCGGTTCACGAGGACGCGGGCGGTGAAGGGGTTCTTCTCCGAAACGAGATCGCGGGCGAATTCGAGGCGGCCGGTGCCGGTGGTTTGATAGGGCGTCGCGTCGATCGCCTCGAGAAAACGGCGCGGCACCGTTTCGGCCGGTTGTTTGTGATCGCCGCGAACGTAGAGCGGTTGGTCGCGGCCGGGGCGCTCCCACACACCGGGCGCGCGGGTAGGGAGAGGGATCGCGGCTTCGAGGGTGCGATACTTCGAGACGAGTTCCACGAGACCGGCGGGGAGTTGATCGGGGCTGTTGGGCAGCCAACCAGAGGCCACCAACTCATCAAGCAGGATCGCTTGGGCGTTTGTCAGGGTGCCGGCCTTGCCCCAGGTGGCGATGACCGCGCGGAGGGACGTCCCGATGCGATCCGCCGCTGAAGCAAAATCCGCCGGGGCATTTTCTCCGGACGTGATCAGAACGGAGAGACCTTCGTGGTTTCCGTTCGGCGGAGCGGCCGCCCCTTTCGGCAAGAGAACGGCCTCGCGCAGGCCGAACCACGAGCGCTCCGCCCCGTTCACGAGGATGGGCGCGTCGCCGCCGGTGGCGAGTTCGAGATGGAGGCGGTCGCCTTTCCAATAGGCGAGATCGTGTTTGACCCAACGCCAATCTCCGCCTCCGAGATTGGTGACGGGGAAGATCGTGCCGCTGCGCGGGTAATGTTGCACGGCATAGCGCACCGAACTCTCCTCTCCGGCGACCCTGACAAACAGATCATACTCCGCGTCGAGATCGAAAGGCGCCGAGGCGAGGACGGCGCGATGGCGGGTCGAGAGCAGTGGGGAATGTGCGCCCGAAGGCAGGATGCGCCCGACGACGGGTCCGGCGGGCAAGAGGGTCAGGTCTCCGGGCAAAGAGGGTTCGGTCGAAGCGAGGCCTTCGCCGTAGCGGCTCCAGGTGGTGTATTCGTCAGGATCGGAAAGGTCCCAGCGCCGCTTCACGGCGCGGTCGAAGGCGGCGGCTTTTTCGGCTTCGTTGGCGATCCGCGTTGCGGCTTCTTTCCAGAGGCGGGCGGCTTCGCCGGGCCGGCTGGCGGTGTTGGCGAGATCGCGGAGAAAGGCGGTCGTGGTGTTGGAGCGTGTGGTGGCGGATTTCAGCAAGATTTGCCAGCCCTCCGGATTCTCGGGCAGGGTGGCTATCCAATGCGCCGCGATGGCCTCACGGATCGGTTTCTTCAACGAAGTCAATTCTTCCCGATTCGTTTCCAACACCCCTGGAGCATCGACAGCGATGGTTGCGGGCAGGGAGTTGGTGAAGATGCCGTAGAGCGCGTAATAATCCTTCTGACTGATCGCGTCGAACTTGTGATCGTGGCATCGTGCGCACGAGACGGTGAGCCCGAGGAAGGCCTTCGTCACCGTGTTGATCTGGTCGTCGGTGAAGCGGACGCGCTCGTCGAGGGCGTCGGTCGGGGAAAAGCCGTGGAAGACCATGCGGAGGTGGCCGGGACCGAGCGCGCTTTCGTTGAGCTTCAGATCGGCGTTGATGCGCGGTGTTTTGAGGAGATCGCCGGCGAAGTGCTCGACGATGAGCTGGTCGAGCGGGACGTCCTCATTGAAGGCGCGGACGAGATAATCGCGGTAGCGCCAGGCATGTGGAATGGCGGGATCCCCCTCGCTGCCGTGCGTGTCGGCGTAGCGGATCCAGTCCATCCAATGGCGTGCCCAGCGTTCGCCGAAGGCGGGGGAGGCGAGGTAGCTGTCGACGAGGGCGGTCCAGTCTTTGTCGGTAATCGGTAACCGGTGATCGGTATTCGGATTCCGGCTACCGATTACCGATAACGGATTACCGATTACTGACGACGGCGGCAGGCCCGTGAGGTTGAACGCGAGACGGCGCACGAGCGTGCGGGGATCGGCGGGGGGCGAGGGCTCGAGGCCTTCCTTCGCGAGACGGGCCCGGATGAAGCGATCAACGGGATGAGCGATGCCCTGCACTTCCGGAACGGGCGGATTCGTGATGGGTTGGAAGCTCCACCATTGGGCGCGGCGCGCCGAGACGGCGGTCCAGTCGGTGTCTTTGGCAACTTCGTCCGCGGATGGTGCCTTGTCGCGTGGATCGGGTGCGCCCATCGCGATCCATTCGCGGAAATCGTCGAGGATGCGGGAATCGAGCTTCGCCCCGTTCTTCGGCATCTTCAGATCCTGGATCTCGTGCCGGATCGACTGGAGGAGGAGACTCGCGTCCGGCTTTCCGGGCTCGATGACGGGTCCGGAGTCTCCGCCCTTTTGCCAACCTACGCGGGAATCGAGGAGCAGGCCGCCCTTCGCCTTGGTGGCCTCGGAGTGACACTCGTAGCACTCTTGCGCGAGGATGGGACGAATGCGCGATTCAAAGAACTCGCGCTGGGTTTCCGGGATGGGGGCTGCGTGGAGGGCGGAAGTTATGCCGCAAACGAGCGCTCCCACGAAGAGAAAGTTCCCGATTGAGAATCGGGCACGAGACGTTGATATTCGAGAGCGCCCAATCCACAAGGCGTTTTCATCATGGCAACCATCACGGAGATCCTCGAAGTCGGGGATGGCGCGGAAGAATCGCTCTCCCGGCTTCTTTCCCGCTTTCCCAAGGGGCAGCGTGTGAAGGTGGTTCTCACGGAGGATGAAACGGTCGGCGAGCGTGGAACTCCGAGTCTGGAAGAATACCGGGCGCAGGTGGCGGCGGCCCGAGAGGCGGCTCCAGAATCTCCCTGGGCGACTACCGAGGCCGCGTTGCGTGAGCTTCGTGTGGCGGAGGAAGATTGAATGGCCTGGGTCGTCGATACTTCCGTCGTGCTGGACATTCACATTGGAGATCCCGCGTTTGAACCCGCATCGACCGCGTGTCTCCAGTCGCGGCTCCCGGATGGGCTTGTGATTTGTCCGATCAGCTTTGTGGAAGTCGGCCCGTCGTTTGGTGGCGATTTCCGTGCGGCCAGCGAGTTTCTTCAGAGTGTTTCCATTTCCACGTCCGAATAGTGGACTCGAGCGGACACGCAAATGGCGCATCTGTTCTGGCACGAGCATCAGGTCCGGCGTCGGCAGGTTTACATCGCGAAGCGTCCGGTCGCGGATGTCATGATCGCCGCCTTTGCGATGCGGTTTCAGGGCATCATTACCCGGAACGCGGACGATTTTCGCGAGATTGCCCCGGCGATGACCATCGTCGTTCCCTGACGTCTCCTGAAGCCGGAGATTCAATGGCGCTGTCTTGCGATCCTTCATCCCTTCAACTTCCTCTCGATCCGGTCGGCGGCCTCGCGGCAGCGTTGGGCGAAGGACTTGAATTCCTCCTCCGGCATCCGGTTGATCGGGGCCATCACGGTGACGGCTCCGACGGGCTGGCGGTAGTCGTCGAAAATCGGCACGGCGACACAGTGGATGCCCTCGACGCCCTCGGCCCGGTCGATGGCGTAGCCGAGACGCCGGATGGCCTCGAGTTCGCGGAGGAGATCCTCGCGGCGCGAAAGGGTCGTCGCGGTGAATTTCTTGAGCGTTTTCCCCCGGCCGCGGAACCAGGCCGCGAGCGCCTCCTCGCCCCAGTGCGCGAGGATCGCCTTGCCCGGAGCGCAGGAATAGAGCGGCACGCGCATTCCCACCTCGCCGCAGACCTGCAGGGCCTGCGTGCCTCGGAATTGCTCGAGGACGAGCGCCTTTCCTCCCGCCTCGATGATGAGTTGCACGGTCTCTCCGGTTTCGTCGCGGAGCCGGCGGAGGGCTTCGTGGGCGCACAGGGCGAGGCTGCGTTCGCCGGTGCGCGGACCGGTCAACTCAAGGAGACGGTTGGTGAGGACGTAGGCCTTGTTGTCCTCGCGCTGCGTCGCGTAGCCCATCACGACGAGGGTCTTGAGAAGGCGGAAAACGAGATTCTGGGTGAAGCCGCTCCGCCGCGTCGCCTCGGCCACGGTGAGGCCAGCCCCGTGTCGGGAGAGCAGGTCGAGCAGGGCCAGGGTCTTCGCTCCGGTCGGCGAGGGCATCTCGTCCATCGCGGACGCGGTTTCGGGCAAGGTCGCGAGTGGCTCCATGTTTCGTATAAAAGAGGATAATCTCAAATAAGATGAAAAGTCTCTGGCGCGATCGTGGGGGTGGGCGCTTGATCTTGGGACAAAGTCGGCGACGCTCCGCAGTGTGCGTCCGGTGCATGACGGACGCGGTTCATTCATGACATCGTCCTCCCTCCGCCTCCTTCCTTGTCTCCTTGGTCTCACCAGTGCCTCTCTTTCCGCCCAGGAGTTTTCCTTTGAATCCCTCTGTGAAGAGGCTCGCAAGATCGCCGCCGCGCCGTATGTGCCCCCGGTCGACGGGCTCGCCGACTATTGGAAGAACCTCAATTACGACGGACATCGCGACATCCGCTTCCAGATGGAGTCGGGCCTGTGGTGGAATGACGGTCCCTTTTCGATCGACTTTTTCCACCCCGGCTGGACCGCCAAACAAACCGTGACGATCCATGAGGTGAAGGGTGGCCTCGCCAATCCGCTCGCCTTTGACCGCAGCCTCTTCGATTATGGCAAGCAGGTCGTGCCCGAGGGGACTCCGGCTCCTCCCGGATACGCCGGTTGGCGGGCGCGGACAAAGTTGAACTCGCCCGAATACATGGATGAGTTCCTCGTCTTCCTCGGGGCAAGCTACTTCCGCGCCGTGCAGGCGAAAGGTCACTATGGTCTCTCGGCCCGCGGACTCTCGATCAACAGCGGTCTTCCCGGCGTGCCGGAGGAGTTCCCGAATTTCACCCGCTTCTATCTGGAAAAACCGAAGGCTGGTGATTCGAAGCTCGTCGCCCATGCCCTGCTGGAAGGCGAGAGCGTCGCGGGCGCTTATCGTTTCACAATCACGCCGGGCGAAGTCACGACGATGGACATCGAGGCCGAACTCACCCTGCGTCGGCCCGTGCAGCAGCTGGGTATCGCGCCGTTCTCCTCGATGTTCTGGTACGGTGAGGGTACCCATCCAAAACCCTACGACTTCCGGCCCGAAATCCACGACAGCGACGGTTTGCTGATGGAAACGGCCGACGGTGGTTGGCAGTTTCGTCCTCTCGAAGTGACCAAAAACCAGATCCGCCACTGTGTCTTTTCCCTTGAGAATCCGCGTTCCTGGTCGCTCCTGCAGCGCGATCGTTCTTATTCCTCCTACCTCGACGTCGAGGCCGCCTATCACAACCGACCCAGCGTGAAGGTCGAGCCGGTCGAGGGATTCGCGAATGGCAAACTCCATCTCATCGAGTTGCCGACGGAGGATGAGACCAACGACAACATCATCCTCGCCTGGGAGCCGCAGACTCCGCTCGAAATCGGCAAACCCCACCGCTTCCATTACCGACTCCACTGGTTGCGCGATCTGCCCGCGACGGGACTCTTCCAGGTGAAGGCGACGCGTTCCGGAAATCCCGTGCAATTGCCGAAGCAGGTCCTCATGACGATCGAATTCGCCAAACCCCTCGTCGCCGAACCGAAAGTGGGCGACCCTAAATGGGACGACATCACCGGCTGGGAACCAGAGGTAACGATGAGCCGCGATGACGTCGAACTCATCCACGTCGGGCTCTCGGATCTGAGTATGGCCAATGTCGACGACCTGCCCGCCGGACTCGGGAAAAGCCCCGACGTCCACATGCCTCAGGTGCTGCGTGCCTTTTTCGTCTTTGAACCGGCCGACGGCGTCAACGAGATCGACCTGACCTGCGAGCTGAAAGACAAGGACGGCAAGGTCGTCTCGGAGAAGTGGCTGTATCTCTGGCGTCGGGAGTGAGGGGCGGTGGAAAGGTCTTCACCCTTCGAATTCGCGCAGGATCCCGGCGAGGTGAAACCGCACCTGTCGCCAGTTCCGGCAGGGGCAGCGCAGGTGCAGGAGGATGCGCTGCAAGCGGCCGGGGAACTGAAAATTGCTGGAGGTTTTCACGGAAGAGACGTCCTTTTTTCATTGGACGTCGGAATCTCCCGCGAAATTCGCCTCAGCTCAAAAACGAGCACACATACTGGCAGATCCCGTCCTTCACCCGGATCGTGAAGCCGGATTTCGCGGGCACTTCGAAGGCGGTGCCGGCGGCGTAGCTTGCTGTCGCTTCCTGACCATCCAGCACGACCTCGCAGGCTCCATCGGTGATGGCCATCTCCTCGGCGGCGTCGGTGCCGAAGTGGTATTCGCCCGGATAGATCAGTCCGAGGGTCTTCTTGCTGCCGTCCCCGAAGAGGATGGAGTGACTGACGACTTTGCCGTCGAAGTAAACGTTGGCTTTGGCGACGGCGGTGACGTTTTCGAAGTTCATGAAAAAGTTTCGAGTGTTCAGTTTTGCGTTTTCAGGGCACGGCTGGCCTGGGTCTTGAGACGGAGGGCATTGAGACGGATGAAGCCGGTGGCGTCGTCCTGGTTGTAGGCGTGCTCGGCTCCACCTTCCATCGTCGCGACGGCTTCGTTGTAGAGACTGTTGGGCGAGCGGACGCCGGCGGCGATGACGTTGCCTTTGTAGAGCTTCAGGCGCACTTCGCCGCTGACATACTTCTGCGACTCGGTGACGAGGGCCTGGAGGGTCTCGCGTTCGGGGGCGAACCAGAAACCGTTGTAGACGAGCTGCGCGTATTTGGGGATGAGCGAATCGCGCAATTGCATGACCTCGCGATCCATCGTGAGGCTTTCCATCTGGCGGTGGGCGCGGAGGAGGATGTAACCGCCCGGGGTTTCGTAGACCCCGCGGCTCTTCATGCCGACGAAGCGGTTCTCGACCATGTCGACACGACCGATGCCGTTGCGACCGCCGAGGAGGTTGAGCACGCGCATGACGCCGTAGGGAGTGAAGAGGGTGTAGTCACCGGACTGACCCTGTGCTTTCACATCGCCGAGCTGGGTGAGGATCTCCGCGAGGCCCTCGTGCTGGATGCCGATGCAGTTGCCCTTTTCAAAAAGAAGCTGGACGTATTCGGCTCGGTCGGGGGCCTCCTCGGGGGAAACGCTGAGGACATACATGTCGCGGTCGTCTTCGCCGGAGGGATCGTACCAGGGGTCTTCGAGGACTCCACTTTCGAAGCTGATGTGGAGGAGATTGCGGTCCATTGAGTAGGATTTCTTGATGGAGGCCTGCACGGGGATGTTGTGCTCGGCGGCGTAGGCGATCATCTCGGCGCGGCCGGGAAATTGGTCGCGGAAGCGCTTCTGGCGCCAGGGGGCGATGATCTGCACGCCGGGGGCGAGGGAGGCGGCGGAAAGCTCGAAGCGGACCTGGTCGTTCCCTTTGCCGGTAGCGCCGTGGGCGATGGCGTCGGCTCCGTGCTCGAGGGCTGCTTTCACCATGCCCTCGGAGATGCAGGGACGGGCGATGGAGGTGCCGAGGAGGTATTGTCCCTCATAGATGGCGTTCGCCTGGAGCATGGGGAAGATGTAGTCGGCGGCGAAGGTCTCCTTGAGATCGCCGATGATGCACTTGGACGCACCGGTCTTGAGGGCTTTCTCTTCGAGGCCGTCGAGCTCCTCGGCTTGGCCGACATCGGCGCAATAGGCGATGACCTCGGCCTGGTAAGTGTCCTTCAGCCAGGTGAGAAGGACGGAAGTGTCGAGACCGCCGGAGTAGGCGACGAGGATTTTTTTGACGTTTTCGCTCATGGAGAAAGTGGGAGGTGCCGGGTTCTCGGCCGGGCGGCATTCTACGTCCCGAAGACGTGCTTGCAACGGGATTTGGGGAGAGTTGGAGAGGTTGGCGCAACCTCGAATACGATACAAGCGGCCTACGGAATACGCAGAAAACACGGAAGGGGAGGAATGCAGAGGTTGCCGCGATCGTTGATGCACGGCGATCGCTCCCGGCCTCCTTCATTTCCGCGTTTTCTGCGTATTCCGTAGGCGGCCTCTTCTTCGCTCGACGACAGGTGTCCGCTCCTACACCCCCCTCACTTCCTCGTCTTCACCGCCTTTGCCCTATCGGGAAACAAAGTGCGGCAGATTTCGCAGACGGTGCCGTCACAGCCGCGGGCGGTGCAGTGTTCGCGGCCGTAGAAGATGATCTGGAGGTGGAGCTTGTTCCAGAGCCTTTCGGGGAAGGCTCTTTTCAAATCCCTTTCGGTCTCTTCGACGTTTTTGCCGCGGGTCAGTTTCCAACGCTGGGCAAGCCGGTGGATGTGGGTGTCGACAGGAAAGGCGGGCACACCGAAGGCTTGGCTCATCACGACCGAGGCGGTCTTGTGTCCGACGCCCGGGAGAGCTTCGAGCGCCTCGAAATCGGCGGGCACCTCGCCACCATGCCGAGCGACGAGGATTTTCGAGAGTTCGGAAATGGCGGCCGACTTGCGCGGGGAAAGACCACAGGGTTTGATGATCTCGCGGATGGATTCGACGGGCACCGTGGCCATCGCGGCGGGGTGGTCGGCGAGGGCGAAAAGAGCGGGCGTGACGGTGTTGACGCGGGCGTCGGTGCACTGTGCCGAAAGGAGCACGGCGATGAGAAGGGTGTAGGGATCCCGGTGATCGAGAGGGATGGGAGTCTCGGGATAAAGTTCCTCGAGGCGATCGGCGATGTAGGCGGAGCGCTCGGCCTTGGTCATCGCGCGGGGAATCGGAATCCGGGCGGCGGATCAGGCGCTGGTGCCGGTCGGCGAGAGGGAGATGGAACCGTTGCGGCCCTTCTTCTCGATTTCGTGCAGCATCTCGCGGACGTGGTCGGCGTGACGGACGTTCTTTCGTTCGTCGAGAATCTTGCGGCTCTCCTCAAAGGAGCCCCACTCGAGCACGCGGATCGGGACATTGCGCACGCCCCAGTGGTTCATCGTGCCTTTCTCGGGCTTGTAGATGTCGATGGTCTCGGTACCGACGAGGGCGCTGCCGTAATCATCCACGACGTACTCGTAGGGCAGTCCCTCGATCATGAAACGGGTGCCGAGGGGGTATTTCGACCAGTCGGCGGCGGCGCTGCGGACCTTTGAACCATACTGGAGCGTGTTCCCGGCGGCGCTCTTTCGTCCGTATTGGACGTGGTCGGATTCCGTGTGGGTGTAGGCGGTGGTCCGGACCATCATGATCTGATTGGTGGGACGATTGGACACCGGGGTGCGCGGAACGGAAGCAAGCGTGGTGGGCGGAGCCGTGGGCGCGGGTTTCGGGATGGCCACGGGATCGGGAGCCGGCGTCGCGGAAGCGGGCAAGCCGACGATCTGATCGGAGGAGACAGGGGAAAGGGGGGCGGCTTGACCGGGCGTGGTCGCCCCGACGGCGGCCGTAGCAGCGGGGGACGCCGGAGCGGCCCCAACGGTGAGGGTTTCGGTGGCGGCCTGTTCTTCGGCGATCTGCGCCACGGCCTGCACGTTCTGTTTCGAGAGCGCGGTGAGGTTGGACGTGGTGCTCGTGCAACTGGCGAGCGTCAGAGCCCCCGCGGAGACGAGGGAAAAGGCGGCGAGCCGTTGGATGAAGTCAGAGGATTGCATGAGCGCGAATCTCGTCATTTTTTAACCGTTTCCGGCGCAAAGTCAATGTCGGGCAACCCGAACCTGATCCAACTCTACACCAAATAGTTTATAATTACTAGAAATAATGAGAGCGAAGAGATGAATTTCTCAAAGATTTTCCGTCCGCGGTTGCTCTGCCCGAGAGTGAACGGGATGGACGGCAAAGTTCTTAGGAAAATTTAAAAAGCTTCTGCGAAACGGCTCATGGCAGCTCGCGGGCGGGCTCGGGTCCGGCGTAGGGCACGATGCGCACCTCGCCTTCGGGAGAGATTTCGACAGCCACGGTGCCGGCGCTTTCCAAATCATAGAGAGGGATCCCGCGGGTCGAGAGGTGGTCGCGCAGGGTCTGCGGGATGCGCTCGGCTTCGGGGAATTCGGAATGGGTCGAAATGACGGCGGCCGGAGCGATGGCATCGACGAAGGAGGCGAGGCCGGAAGGGGAATCGGCGTGTTGACCCCGGATCCAGACGTCGGATTTCAGTTTGGCCCCGGTCTCGAGGAGGTGTCGCTCCGTCTCAAATCCACTGTCGGAGGTGAGGAGGAGGGATCGCCCCGCGTATTCGATCCGGAAAACGAGGGCGCGGTCATCGGCGAGACGGCCGGGGCGAAGGCTGGAGGGATGGAGAACGGTGAGGACCGCCCCGTCGCCGAGGACGACGCGGTGGCCTCGGTCGACCTTGAGCGACTCCATCCCGAAACGTTGTGCGGCGTCGGTGATCCCGCGATGGGCGGGAGAGCGGTTTTCCACGCTCGATTCAAAGAGGAGTCCGGGGCGGAATTGATGGATCACGGCTTCGGCGGCTCCGAGGTGGCCTTCGTCCCCGTGGGTGAGGACGAGGGCATCGAGCCGGTTCAGGCCACGGCTGCGCATCAAAGGGAGGACGCGTCCCTGATAGGTGCGTTCGCCGCCCGTGTCGATCATCCAATGGAGCGGCGCGGCGGTGCCGCGGGAAGGGATCTCGAGGAGCGAGGCGCCCTCGCCGCGCTCGCCCACGAGGTCGAGACGCAGGATTTTTTCTTCGCCAGGATGATGCCGTTCCATTCCCGTATGGACCATGGCTCCGGGCAGACCGGAGAAGAACTGGGCCATCGAAGTCATGGTGATCGAGACCAGCACGTTGAGCCGGTTGGTTACGAGGGTGATCCACGTGAGGTGCAGCCCATAAGTCACCAGCGAAGCCGCGGCCAGTCCCATGACGAGACCCGCGATCGGCACCATGAAGACATTGGCCAGAATACCGACGGGTGACACGCTCTGAAAATGCCAGGCGAGGAGTCCGAGGGAACCGAGCCAGGAAGCGATCGATACGGCCAGAAGCGCCGCGACGGCGGCGGTGAGGCGATCGGTCAGGCGACGAGCGGGACGGATGAGGCTCTGTGGCACGAAGGGATCGACGAGAAACGGCTTTGCGAGTCGGTCGCTCAGGACCGGAGCAAACAGGGCGATGAAAACCAGCACGGCGAAGGAGAGCTGGAAGCCCGGAAGGAAGAGAGGCTGGGTATCCCAGGCGAGCAGGAGGATCGCGGCAAATCCGAGACTATTGAGCAGGCGTGGCTTTTCCCGCAAGGAATAGCCCGCGAGAAAAGCGGCGGCCATCAGGGCGGCACGCACCGCCGAAGGGCTCAGCCCGGTGAGCACCGCGTAGAAGAGAACGAGAGGGATGATGAAAGGGATGGCCCGCGCCCGTGGCAGGCCGACCGCAGCGGCCAACCACGTGAGCATTCCCGCCAGGATCGCGACATTCAGCCCCGAGACGGCGAAGAGGTGCATGGTGCCGCTGATCCGGAAATACTCCTCGAGTTCTTCCGGCGAATGCTCGCGCGCGCCGAGGGCCATCGCGGCGATGAGCCGGGCGTAGGGCTCTTGCTCGCGGGGCACGCCCAGGAGGAGGGCGCCCTCGAGTCGATGGCGGAGGTGCAAGGCGAAGCGCACGAGGCGGGTCCCGCGTTCGCCCTCGAGCCGCACGAAGAGATCGCCCTCGCCAGTCTCGAGTTTGCCGAGGGATCCCGATTGGCGGAAGTAAAAACTCCTCGCATCGAAGCCGCCGGGTACCTCCGGACCTTCCAGAGGCAGCAGGCGGCCGGAGAATTTCACGGGGCTGCCATAGGCGAAATCACCCGGCAGCTTTTGCACCCAGAGAGGCACCCGATGATCGCAGGGAAACTCGCGTCCGCCGATACGGATGCGCTCGAGTTGCAAGGTGGTCGAGAGCGAGCGAGCTCCTTGGTCAACCGAGTCGGCAATCCAGCCTTCGCCTTCGATGCGGGTGGTTTTTCCCTCCGCCAGGGTCCGGGCGAGGGGGAAAGCATGGATGTCGTCCAAGCGTTCCGCATGCCGCCACGCGAGGAGGAGGTAGGCGGCAAGCGCACCTGCGGCAATGACGAACATTTCGCGGCGACGAATTCTCAACCAGATGATCCACGCTGCCTGAAGGATCGCTCCGATCACCAACCCCGCCGTTCGACCTTGATCCATTAGGACAATGCCTGCGATCCCGCTGCAGGCCGCCAGCACCAGAGGACCCCGACGGGTCGCGCGGGTGAGCCACATCAGTGCGCGGGTCGCTCGCGAGGGGGATCGGGTTCTGGACACGTTCCGCTGCATCAGAAAATTGAAAAAAGAGAGTTGGCAATCTTCCGCGGACGGATACATTCGCCTTCCCCACTCGGTCACCACCGCCGGGGGAAGCCGATTTCAAAGTCTGGTTAGTTTTTAGAAATTATAAAAATTAATTGAAACTTTATAAATCTCGGCAAAGTTATTGCGAAATGCGGGTATAGCTTAGTGGTAAAGCCCTAGCCTTCCAAGCTAGTTATGTGGGTTCGATTCCCACTACCCGCTCCACTTCGGCGGTGATCATGAAGTTCGCAATTTTCTCTTTTGTCGCTGTTTTTGCGACCCTGCCAGTCTCCTCCAGCCGGGGCTCCGAGTCGGCGTCCGACTCTCGTTTGGCGGTGGAGACCCTTCGAGCCGGACTCGAGGTGCATCCGGACCAAGCGGTGGTCTTGTTTCAGGATTCTCTCCAGACGAATCCGGATGCCCGCCGCGAGCTTCTTGCCGCCGCGCTCGATACCTTCGGCGACGATGTCGAATCCGTGACACCACTGATCTATGCGGCGCGTCTCGAGTTTCCTGATGAAGATTCGGTCTTTGCCGAAGTCGTCCTCGGAACCTTGCCCGAACTCGCGGGTGAACTCCGAAATGCTTTTGCCGCATCACAAGATGAGATGTTGGCGGCCTTGTCGTCGACCCACACGCCGGGTGACTCCGTCGATGTCATCGAAGGGGGATCCGGATTGGAAAACGCGGGACCAGTCGCGGAGATGGCGCCTTCCCACGATTTCGCGGCCGAACCGGCGGCGATGGATGAAGAAATCAGGGACGCCATCGCCCGGGTCACCGCAAAGACCGCCGGAAAAGCCTGGCCGGAACAACAGGTGGCTGAGGCACCCGTGCATTTCAAGAAACCCGACGAGGTGCGTATCCCACGGAAGTCACGGCAAGCCGATGAGTCGAGTCTCTTCAACCATCTCCCGCTCGACCGCGTCGATGAACGCGAAATCGCTCCCGGCCTCGTGAAGATCGACGACTCGTGGCGGCCCTCGGAGTCGATCCGTCTTGATGAGTCCAAATTCGCAACCGGTAGCAAGGAGGCTTCCACCTCCCCGCTCGAAGCCAAGGTGAAGGCGATGTCGCCGGCGGGATCGATCGGCCTGCCGAAGCGTCCTCTCCTGCCCCGCTCCAGAGTCTACTACATCCCGCCGGCAGCGGGCGGCTACGAGTCGACGATCGATCTCGAAAATGGTGACTCGGCCCCGCCGGCGCTCATCATCCGTCCCGAGTCCGCTTCGCCGACGTCCCCGAAGTAAGGCGACGCGGGCATGGCTCACAGCCGATCGGGATCGAAAGGCGTCGTCGGCGGCAGGCCGCGCGCCTTCTTTTCGAGGAGAGGCCGCAGGGTCTCGATCATCGTCTGAACCTCCGGTGTGGGATCCATGGCGAGATTTTGAAACGCCCCGGGATCGGCCGCGTGATCGTAGAGCTCCACCCCGTCTTTGCCGCCGTTCCACTCCGTATACCGCCAGCGCTCCGTGCGCACGCTGCGGCCCATGACCGGGGTGGAAAGACGTTCGTCGGCGGGACGCAGGATCTGCGTCACGGCACTTCCCTTCCATTCAGCAAGTGGATCCTGGAGCAGTGGAACAAGACTGCGGCCCTCAAGATCCAAGGGGACGGGCAGGCCCGCCGCTTCCGCCAAGGTCGGGTAGAGATCGACAAATTCGACGACGCGATGGCAGGCTTGTCCGTTGCCTTTTGCCCGCGGCCAACGGATCAGCAGGGGAGCGCCGGCGGCTTCGTCGAAAAGGGTGCGCTTTTGCCAGATCCCGCCGTGCTCGCCCAAGTGAAAGCCGTTGTCACTCCAGAAAACGACGATCGTGTTCTCCGAGAGGTTCAGCTCATCGAGCGCGGCGAGCAGACGGCCGACCTGGGCATCGACAAATGAGACGCTCGCATAATAAGCCTGCCGCGCTCGGAGCAGCGTTGCCTCGTCCAGGCCATAGTGAGGCACGGGATTGTTGTGGGCGAAAGCCGCGGCGGGGATGTCGTCGCGGTCATGCTCCGGCGCGTAGGGGAGTCGCATGGTCTCGAGCGGATGGAGGTCGAAGTATTTCTTCGGGGCGACGAAGGGAGTGTGGGGGCGGAAGAATCCCACGCCAAGAAAGAAGGGCTTTTCCCGATGTTCGTGCATCAAGCGGATCGCTTCGGTCGCGACCATCCCGTCGGTCTGTTCCTCGTCCGTGCCCTCGGCAGCGAGCCAACTGAGTGCCGCGCTGATCTTGCGGTGTGGTTCCGCGTTGAAGACGAGAGCTTCGTCGGTCTTGTCGCGGCCCCTGGGATTCACCGTGATCCGCCACGAAGGCGGATCATCAAAGCCATCCGTGCCGATATCGGCCGGCACATCGTAATGATAGATTTTGCCCACGCGCGCCGCAAGGTAACCGGCTGCCGCGAAGTGCTGGGGCAAGGTGACGGCTTCAGGCAGCGCCTCGCGGAAATGGCGCTCGAGATCATACACCTCCGTTGTGTCGGGGCGGCGTCCGGTCATCAGGCTGGCGCGGGCCGGATTGCAGAGCGGGATTTGATGGAAGGCCCGGGCGAAGCAAACCCCCGAGGCGGCAAGCCGGTCCAGATGCGGGGTCCGGGCGACGGGATCGCCGTAGCAACCGAGTGTGCCGGCGAGATCATCCGCGGCGATGAAGAGCACGTTCGGCTTTTCCGCGCCTTGGCTTTGGAGGAATGTCAGGGAGAGAAAAAAAATTGAGCGAAGGACCTTCATCACGAGGGAAAGGGCTGGCCGAACGCAGCCAGCTACGCTCCCATCACGTCCTTTCGCAAATCCCGCATTACGCGCAGCTCGCCCCAGTCCGCACCACGCATCTTTCGTGCACCGCTCGTGCGCTTTTCGCCGAATCGACGACGCAAAGCCTGCTCGCGCTCGAAGACCGCATCAACGAAGGTCGCCGTGCCCAGCACCGCACCGTCGCAGAAGTAGCGCACCCGGTGGCGCAGCGCCTCCGGCAGCGACATTTTGCCGCCTTGTTCCAGCACCGCCTCCACTTCCGCCTCCGGCAAACCGCGACGACTGCTCTGGCCAAGATCCGGATCACCGGCG